>CAWJGS010000001.1:0-341200 GCA_963842575.1 uncultured Actinomycetes bacterium
CACAACCTTCATGGAGATCTATCCACCGGGCCTGTCCAAGTTCAACACCAAGAGCCACGCCAAGCAGACGCGGCAGGCGGCTGCCGCGGGGTTGCCGCCCGGGATCAGCGTCAATGTCACCGGTCACGACCCGCTCTCGGAGGCAAGCGCGCACGGCGGGTCCGGCGCGCCGAGCGTTCTGCTGGAGGCGCTGATCGGCGGTCTCGGCGCCCTGATCATCCTGCTGTTCGTCTTCGGGACGCTGCCGGCCGTCTTGATGCCGCTCGCGGTCGCGGTTTCCTCCATCTTGAACACGTTCACCCTCGTGTGGGCGCTCACATATGTCACGAACGTCTCGATCATCGTGCAGTTCCTGATCGCGCTCGTCGGACTCGGAGTGGCGGTTGATTACGCGCTGCTGATGATCTTCCGTTTCCGCGACGAGTTACGCGAGGGGGAGGACGTCGAGACCGCGCTGGTCGAGACGATGACGCACGCCGGTCGGTCGGTGATCGTCTCCGGCACCACCGTTGCCGTTGGGCTGCTGTCGTTGGTCGTGCTGCCCTTGCCGTTCATCCGCTCGATGGGTATCGGCGGCATGCTCATTCCCGCCGTTTCCGTACTCGCGGCGATCACGCTCTTGCCGGCCTTGCTGGCCGTGCTCGGCACCCGGATCAACAGCGTGCGCCTGCTGCCCAAACGCTTCCTTGATGATGGCCACCCCGAAGACGGCCGCTGGGGGCGGTGGGCGCGGTTCGTGCTTCGACGGCCGGTGCCAATCGCGCTCGTCGGGCTCGCGATCGTCGCTGTGCTCGTCGGAGTCGGCACCCGGCTGAACGCGGGCGAGGCACAACTGAAGAACTTCCCCGGCAACGGAACGGCGATCACGGGCCGCGATCAGCTCGCGGCCGCCGGCATCAGCCCGGGCGTGATGAAGCCGTTCGACGTCCTGGTCGAGCACAACGGGAATGCGGACGAGGTAGCCGCCAGGGTCCGCCGGGTGCCTGGCGTCGCCGCCGCGGTCGCGCCGCCGGATTGGCGCCGCGGCGCCGACTCACTCGTGCAGGCCTTCCCCGCTATCGACGGCTCGGCCCCCGGGATCCAGGGAGTCATCGATCGGGTCAACTCTTCGCTCGAGGGCACCGCGGCCAGCCTCGGCGGCACACCGACGATCGACCGCGACTTCACCAACGCGATCTACGACAACTTCCCGTACCTGCTCCTGTTCGTGCTCGTACTGACCTTCATCCTGCTCGCACGGGCGTTCCGCTCCATCGTGCTGGCCCTCAAGGCAGTCTTGCTCAACCTCCTTTCGCTGACCGCCGCCTTCGGAATCGTCGTCATCATCTTCCAGTGGGGCTACGGCTCCTCGCTCTGGAACATCGACGCGACCCAGTCCATACCCGCCTGGATTCCGCTCATGATCTTCGCGTTCCTGTTCGGACTGTCGATGGACTACGAGGTCTTCATCCTCTCGCGCACGCGGGAGGCCTACGACGAGACGGGCGACACCAAACGGGCGATCGAGCTCGGTCTCTCCCGCACCGGCAAGCTCGTCACCAGCGGCGCGGCCGTTCTCGCCTTCGCTTTCCTCGTCCTCTCCTCGAGCCCCGGCTACGAAGTCAAGATCTTCGCAATCGGCCTCGCAGCAGGGATCATCTTCGACGCCACCGTCATACGCGCCCTACTCGTCCCATCCCTGATGGCGCTCTTCGGACGATGGAACTGGTGGATGCCCAACTGGACAAGAACACTCCTGCTCCTGCCGCGCCGAGAACCCGCACCGCAACCAGCGGCCGAACGCGCACAGTAAGTCTCTCGGCTGAAAGCTTCCTCTTCCAGCACCACGCCGAGTTCGCCGCCAACGTGCACGACTTCCTCGAGGAGGCCGTCTGATGCCGATGATCACGTCTTCGCCGCGGCGGGGAATTTCCCGATCCGCACGCGCTCGCTCGTGACCTCGCCGCGGCGGTGATGCGTTGCGAGCGGGACGTCAGCGCGGGCTGCGCTCGCCGGCCAATAGGAGCATGATGGCGGGTGCCATGACAGGAAATGCGCGAGAGATCACACTGGCGGACGGTGCGAAGCTCCCGCTGCTCGGCCTCGGCGTCTGGCAGATGCGTGACGAACGCGAGTGCGCCGACGCCGTTCGCTGGGCGCTCGAGCTCGGCTACCGGCACATCGACACCGCCCAGGCCTACGGCAACGAGGAGGGTGTCGGGCAGGGACTGCGCGAGAGCGGCGTCCCGCGCGAGCAGGTGTTCGTCACCACCAAGTTCAATCCGACTCAGACCGACCCGGTCGCCGAGCTCGAGCGAAGCCTCGAGCGGCTCGGGCTCGAGCGGGTCGACCTGTACATCGTCCACTCGCCGAGGGGAGGGCCTACCTGGGCGTGGCCGGGGATGGAACGCGCTCATGAGCTCGGATACGCCGGCTCGATCGGCGTTTCCAACTTCGACGTCTCCGAGGTCGAACAGGTGGTCGCAGCGGCGACCATCGCGCCGGTCGTCAATCAGGTGCAGTTCAGTCCGTACGAGTACCGGAAGGGCCTCCTCGACGCTTGCCGCGCGAACGGGATCGTGCTCGAGGCGTACAGCCCGCTCGGAACCGGTCGCCACCTTGCGAGCGAAACAGCGACACGGATCGCGCAGCGCCTCGGGCGCACTCCGGCCCAGGTGCTGCTCCGCTGGTGCATCCAGCGTGGCGTTCCGCTGATCCCAAAGTCGGCACACCGCGACCGGATCGCGGAGAACGCTCAGATCTTCGACTTCACCCTGTCCGACGAGGACATGGCGGATCTCGACGCCCTCGACCGCACCGGCGGGACTCAGCGAGCTGTCGAACGCGTGTGGTGGTGAGCCCCGCTACGACGCGCCTATGGAGCGCGTCTCGCTCCAGTCGAGGATGAGCTCGCGTTCGGCGAAGTACCAGCGCCCGTCGATCTTGGCGAACGTGTCCAGGTAGCGCAGGGAGGCGACCATGATCTTGCGGTTGCCGTCCTCGGTGTAGACGTGGTGGGCGATCGTGTAGCTCTCGCCCGTGGCGCGGTTCCCGTCGAGCGTGACCGTGCTCTGGCCGTTGAAGTGTGTCGTCACCTCGTAGCGGTTGAGGTCGTCGAAGACGGGTGTGAGCGCTTCTCGTCCTTCGAGGACGTAGGTGGGTTCGCTGCCTTCGCCCTCCATGTAGACCGCGAAGCGGGTGTCCTCGGTGAAGAGCGCCTTTTGTCCTTCGGCGTCGCGGCGGTCCGCGCAGTGGGCGTAGGCGTCGAAGAGCTCGCGCAACGCGAGCCGGTCGGCGGCTTCAGCTGGCGAGAGCTCGGTGTGTTCGGCCATGGATGGAAGTTTACAGAGCGGATCAGGTTTGAGGCGGTCGTGGCGGGTGGTGGCTCGCTGGATCGCGCGCCTTAGCCCGGCCGTCGCGCGTGACGCAACGACGACGCGCTTACGATTCGCGCTGGCTAGACGATGCTGGAATTCCGCGTGCTGGGGCCGCTCGAGGTCGCCGATCACGGTCGGCCCGCGCCGCTCGGCTCCGGGCGGCAGGTGCGTCTCCTCTCGTGCCTGCTCCTCCACCCGAACGAGGTCGTCCCGCGCGACCTCCTGATCGACGCACTCTGGGGTGAACGCGCACCGAAGACCGCTGACACCGCGCTCCGCGTCCAGGTCCACGCGCTCAGGAAACTCCTCGGCCAGGAACGCATCGACACCGACGGGCCTGGATACCGGCTGCACGTGGGTCCGGGCGAGCTCGACCTCGAGCGGTTCGAGGAGTTGTTCGCGCGCGGGCGGAACGAGCTCGCCTCAGGCGCAGCGGACGAAGCAGCGACGACCTTCCGCAGCGCGCTCGACCTCTGGCGCGGGCCGGCGCTCGCCGACGTCGCCTACGAGGCCTTCGCCCAGAGCGAGATCGCGCGGCTCGAAGGGATGCGACTCGCCGCGCTCGAAGAGCGGATCGAGGCCGACCTCGCGCTCGGCCGCCACCGCGAGCTCGTCCCCGAGCTCGAGGCGCTCGTGTCGGAGCATCCCGTGCGCGAGCGCCTGCACGGCCAGCTGATGCTCGCCCTGTACCGCAGCGGACGCCAGACCGCGGCCCTCGCCGTCTTCCGCCGGCTGCGGAAGGCGCTGGACGAGGAGCTGGGGCTCGAGCCGGATCCCGATCTCAAGGAGCTCGAGCAGGCGATGCTCCGTCAGGACACGGCGTTGCGGGTGGAGCCCGCCGAGCTCCGCGTGCGCCGCCATCTCCCGGGCGCACAGACACAGCTCGTCGGTCGCCGGCGCGAGCTCGACGAGATCGGCGCCCTCCTGCGCGGCGGCACCCGTCTCGTCACGCTGACCGGGCCGGGCGGGACCGGCAAGACGCGGCTCGCGCTGCAGGCCGCGCATGCGCTCGCGGACGCCTTCGCCGACGGCGTCTACTTCGTCGACCTCTCGCCGCTTCGCGATCCCGCGCTCGTCGAGCCGGAGATCGCACAAGCGGTCGGAGCGGAGGAACAGACGCTGGAGCGCCACATCCACTCGCGGCGCGCCCTCCTCCTGCTTGACAACTTCGAGCACGTGGACGACGCGGCGCCGCTCCTCGCCGCGTTACTGACGTCCGCGCCGGACCTCGCTCTGCTCGTGACCAGCCGAACGCCGCTTCGCCTCTCGGCTGAGCACGAGTACCGCGTCCCTGCCCTTCCGCTCGGCGACGCGGCTCGGCTCTTCACCATGCGCGCGGCCGCGGTGGCTCCCGCCTTCCGGCGCGCGAGCGAAGAGGCGGAGGAGATCTCCGAGATCTGCCGCCGGCTCGACTGCCTCCCGCTCGCGATCGAGCTCGCCGCCGCGCGCACGCGTGAGCACGCGCCGACGGAGCTCCTCACGCTCCTGCCGCTCGAGCTGGCGAGCGGCGGCGCCCGCGACCTGCCCGAGCGCCAGCAAGCGCTTCGCTCGACGATCGATTGGAGCTACGAGCTGCTGGCGCCCGCTCAGCAGCGGTTGTTCGCGCGCCTGGCCGTGTTCGCCGGCGGGTGCACCGCCGCGGCCGCCGAGGACGTCTGCGAGGCGACGCGCGCACAGCTCTCCTCACTCGTCGGCACCAGCCTCCTATACGAGCGTCCCGGGCGTTTCCTGATGCTCGAAACCATCCGCGAGTACGCGCTCGAGCGACTCGACCGAAGCGGCGAGGCGGACGACGTCCGCGCACGACACGCCGAGCACTTCGCGGCGCTGGCGGACGCGGCCGCGGACGAGCACGCGCTCGAGGAGGAGCACGACAACCTGCGCGCGGCGATCGACTGGAGCCACGACACCGGCGCCACCGACCTCGAGCTCAGACTGGCGGCGGCGCTTGCCGTCTTCTGGTCCGTTCGGAACCATCTCCACGAGGGCCGGCGGCGCGTCGAGGCGGCGCTCCGGCACGCACCCGACGGCCCTGCGCCTCTCCGGGCCAAGGCGCTCGGCGGCGGCAGTTGGCTCGCGATGCGACTGGGGGACTACGACCGCGCCGCGGAGCTGGGCGAGGAGAGTCTTGCTCTGTACCGCTCGCTCGGCGACGAGGCCGGGATCGCGCTGGCGCTCAACCGGCTCGGCGCGGCCGTGAGCAATCTCGGAGATCTCGACCGAGCGGTGTCACTCCAGAAGGAGAGTGCGGCGATGTATCACGAGCTCGGCGACGAGCGAGGAGTCGCCATCGTCCTCAGCAACCTCGGCTATCGCCTGGTCATTCAGGGAGCGTACGAGGAGGCGAAGTTTCTGTGCGACGAGGCACTGAGCCTCTTCCGCAAGCTCGACGAACGTGCGTCGATGCCGCTCCCGCTGATCAACCTTGGTCTCGCGGCGCTCATGCAGGACCGGCCCGAAGAGGCGCTCGCGTACTTCCGAGAGGGGCTGCAGCTCGGGCACGAGCTCGGGTTCGTCGTGCCGATCGTGTACTCCCTGGACGGGCTGGCGGCGGCACTGGCAGGGATCGGCGCCCTCGAGCAGGCGGCGACGGTTCTCGGAGCTGCTGAGGCGGCCGCCGAGTCGACAGGTGTCTCACTCGAGCCGCTCGAACAGGAGATTCACGACCGGACCGTCGACGCGCTGGTCGGGTTCGGTCCCGCGCGCACCGCCGGACGGCAGCTCCCGGTCGACGAGGCCGTCGCCTGGGCGCTCCGCGAGGTCGGCGCGCACGAGCCCGCCGAGCCTGGCGCCGTCACGTAGCGCCCTCGAAAGCAGCCGGAACGACGCCGTAACGCGATCGTAACCCGCTCCTTCCATCGTGCTCGCAGGCAATCAAGCCGGACACACGACCAAGGGAGGACGAAATGAAATCCATTCCACTGCTCGTCGTGATCCTCCGCCGAGTCGGAGCGATCATGTGCGTCGCCTTCGGGTTTCTCATCTGGAGCGCGGCGGGAGGCGCAGGTACCGCGAGCGCCGCACACCTCACGGTCAGCATGAGAGGGAGCATGCTCTCGACGGGGCTGGGCTGGGGGTCGGTCGTCGAGGAGACGTCCGGCGCCAAGATCAACTGCACCTACCCCGTGGCCACCATTTGTGGTGCCGACTACGGGTTCAGCAACGTGGTCTCGCTGCGCGCCACCGCTCCACCCGGATGGCGGTTCGACCACTGGGTCCAGGGAGGAAACGGCCAGGCCACGTGCGATGCGGGAACGGATGCGAATGTCTGCCGTTTCCGGATGTGGCTCTTCGACCTGACCGTCAGCGCGTACTTCGTCGACGAGACTCCTCCGTCGACGGTTGTCGACTCGGGCCCTGCCCAGTACATCGCGGCGGGCGGGGCGACGTTCACGTTCCACTCGCCCGACCAGGACCCCTACAACCAGGTCAGCTTCGTCTGCAAGGCGGAAGTGCTCGACCCGCCCCTCCAGACCTACAACTACGGCTGTAGCGGCGGGAGCTTCGACTGGGGCTTCACCTACGACGGCCACTACCGGATGACGATCATCGCGCGGGACGCATCGGGCAACCAGGACCCGGCCCCACCGGTGATCGAATTCACCGCCGACAGGGTTCCGCCTGAGACGAGCCTCGACTCCGGCCCGTCCGGAACGCTCTGGCAGCGGTCGGCGACGTTCACGTTCTCGGGCTCCGATCCCACCGGCGGGTACTCGGGCACCGTGGCCGGCTCGGGCGTCGGAGGATACGAATGCCGTCTCGACGGCGGCAGCTGGAATCCCTGCACGTCCGGGGTCGGCTACGACCAGCTCGCCCAGGGCTCGCACACGTTCGACGTGCGGGCGGTCGACAGGAGTGGCAACAGCGACCAAACGCCGGCGAGCAGGACGTGGACGGTCTCGAGCCCACAGTGCTATGGCCAGTTCGCGACCATGGTCGGTACCGCGGGCGTCGACGCTCTCACTGGAACGGCCGGACCGGACGTGATCGTCGGGCTCGGAGGAAACGACACCATCAACGGAGCCGGTGGAGACGACCGCATCTGCGGCGGAGACGGGAACGACTCGCTCGTGGGAGGCCCCGGCGTAGACCGGCTCGACGGCGGCGCGGGCACCGACACCGCCGATTACAAGGCAGCTCCGGCCGGAGAAACCATCAACCTCTCGCTGGATCCCGGGACCGCCTCCGGGGGAGACGGCAACGATCCGAGCCTGATCTCGATCGAGACCGTCCAGGGCTCGGCCTACGCCGACTCGCTGACCGGAACCGACCTGGTCGAGACGCTGCTCGGCAACGGTGGCAACGACGTCCTGGCCGGGCTCGGAGGCAACGACATCCTGCGCGGCGGCCCAGGAGCGGACTCGCTGAACGGCGGGGCCGGTAACGACACCGCCGACTATCAGAAGGCACCCTCGGCGGTGACCGTCAACCTCTCCACCAACCCCGGAACGGCGTCGGGCGGGGACGGATCCGATCCGAGCCTCGTCTCAGTCGAGACGATCCAGGGCTCAGCGTACGCCGACTCGCTCACCGGCGGCAGCGCGGCCGACACGCTCGTCGGCAACGCCGGCAACGACACCCTCGCCGGGCTCGGAGGCACCGACGTCCTCCGGGGCGGCGCGGGAGCGGACTCGTTCGACGGCGGGGCCGGTGGCGACACCGCCGACTACCAGGGCGCTCCGTCGGCCGTCACCGTCAACCTCTCCGCCGGCACGGCGAGTGGCGGAGACGGATCCGATCCGACGCTCGTCTCCATCGAGACGGTGCAGGGCTCTCCCTACGCCGACTCGCTGACCGGAGGCGGTCAGGCCGACACCCTGGTCGGCAACAACGGCGACGACGTCCTCACCGGCGGCGCCGGGGCGGACACCCTCAAGGGCGGAAACGGCAACGACACGCTCTACGGGCGCGACGGGATCGCGGACCATCTCGACGGAGGACCCGGCACGGGCGACCGCGCGCAGGTCGACCCGTCGCTCGACCTCGTCAGCAACAACGAGAGTCTCATCCCGTAGCGTGAGGTCCGGAAACGACGCGGCTTCCGCCAAGTGGCGGGGCCGCGTCGTCCGGTCTTCGCGGCGGCCGGCTTCTACGGCGGCTGACGAGGGAGCCACACCCTCGCTCTCCATCCCGAGATCAGCCGACGCGGCAGTATCTGCGCGTGTCTCGGACTCCCGTGAGCATACGAGCGCATCGCCGCCGGGCTTTTGCGGGGCGTGATCCGGATGAGGAGCACCGCAGCGCGACGCCGCTCGAGCTTCTCTACGACCTGACGTTCGTCGTCGCGTTCGGGACGGCGGCGAACGAACTCGCCCGCTACCTCGCGGACGGCCACTTCGAGACGGCGATCCTCGGGTTCGCGATTGCCTCGTTCGCGGTCGCCTGGGCGTGGATCAACTACTCGTGGTTCGCGTCGGCCTATGACACGGACGACTGGGTGATGAGGCTCGCGACGATGGTGCAGATGCTCGGCGTGATCGTCCTCGCCCTGGGCCTCGGGCAGATGTTTGCGTCGATCGATTCGGGCGGCGCCATCAACAACCGGGTGATGGTCGCCGGCTACGTCGTGATGCGCGTCCCCATGATCTTTCTCTGGGCGCGAGCGGCCCGCGACGATCCTGGACGACGTTCGGCGGCACTCACCTACATCTGGACGATCTCGGTTGCGCAGGTGTTCTGGATCGTGCTCGCGATCGTCGCCCTGCCCATCGGACCGACGCTCGCGCTCTACGCCGTCTTCATCGGGGTCGAGATGGTCGGGCCTTTCGTGGCAGAGCGCCGCAAAGGAGGAACACCGTGGCATGCGGACCACATTGCGGAGCGCTATGGCCTTCTCGTGATCATCACCCTCGGCGAGGGGATCCTCGGCACCGTCGCCTCCATCAACGCCGTGGTCCACGGCGACGCCGGCTGGACGGTCGAAGCCGGGGTCGTCGCATTCGCGGGCGTCGGGCTGATCTTTGCGACCTGGTGGACGTACTTCGTGATCCCATGGGCAGATGTCCTCGCGGTGCACCGCGACCGGTCGTTTCTCTGGGGCTACGGGCACATCGTGGTCTTCGCCTCACTCGCGGCGATTGGAGCGGGGCTCCACGTCGCGGCCGACTCTCTTGAACATCACACGACGCTGGGACAGGTGGGAACCATTCTCAGTACTGCGATCCCATTTGCGATCTACACCGTCGCGCTGTATTCGATCTACGCGGCGTTCACCAGACACGCGGATCCGTTCCACCTGGCACTTTTGGCCGGCACGATGGCTGTCCTCGTGCTCTCCGTGGCACTCGCAGCCGTGGGTGTCGGTGTGGCCCCGTGCTTGCTGGTGCTGATGTTCGCTCCGGTCGTAACCGTTGTGGGATTCGAGACGGTGGGCCACCGTCATGTGGCCGAAGCGCTCGAACGGCTGCGCTAGTCGGTTTGACGAACAGGACTACTAGGCGACCTTCTTGCCCGGGTTCAGGAGCCCCTTCGGGTCGAACACACGCTTGATCTCCGTGTGCAGCGCCGCCGCGCGCGGCCCCCACTGGCGCGCCAGCCAGCCGCTGCGGACGAGCCCCAGGCCGTGCTCGCCCGAGACCGTCCCGCCGAGCCGAAGCGCCATTGCCAGCAGGTCGTCGGCCGCCCGCGCGGCGCGAGCGAGCTGTTCGGGATCGTCAGGGGCCAGCAGGAACGTGGAGTGCAGATTCCCGTCTCCGACGTGGCCCCAGCTGCAGGCGGGAAGCCCGTGCCGGCGGCCGATGTCGAGCGTCTCCTCGATCGCTTCCTCTATCCGGTCGAGCGGCACGGCGATGTCCTCGCTCAGCTTCGCGCCCAGCTGCGCCGTGACTGCGAACGTGACGCCGTCGCGCCAGCGCCAGAGGTCCGCGACCTCCTCCTTCGTCGAAGGCGCACTTACCGCGAGCGCGCCCTCGCCGAGCACCGAGGCGACCTCGTCGCGCAGGCGCGCCGCCTCTTCCGCCGACCCGTCCGCCTCGGCGATGACGAGGAACCCGGCGCGCGGAGGCATGCCGACCGGGAACGACGCGCCCGCCGCGTCCAGCGTTCCGCCATCCAGATACTCGAGCGCTGCCACCTCGAGGCCGTTCCCGAACACGCGCTCGATCGCACGGCAGCCGGCGCCGATGCCGGCGTAGAACGCGGCGACCGGCCAGGCGGCCTCCGGCGCGGGGACGAGCCGGAGCCAGGCGGCGGTGACGATGCCGAGGGTTCCCTCCGAGCCGATCAGCAGGCTCCGCAGGTCGTAGCCCGCCACGTCCTTTCGCGTCGCGCCGCCCACGGTGATCACCTCGCCTGGAGGAACGACCGCCTCGAGGCCGGTCACCCACTTTCCGGTCACGCCGTACTTGAAGGCGTGCGGGCCGCCCGGCGTTCGTGGCGATGTTGCCCCCGATCTGCGACTGCTCGGCACCTCCGGGATCGGGCGGGAACATGAGCCCCTGCTCGCGCGCGAGGCGGCGCACGTCGCCAGTCGTCACTCCCGCTTCCACGTGCATGCGCCACAGGAGCGGATCGAAGGCACGGACGCGGTTCAGCCGCTCGAGGGCGAGCACGACCCCGCCGTCCGGGACCGCGCCGCCGGCATACCCCGTCCCGCCGCCGCGCGCGACGAGCGGGACGTCGTGCTCGTAGCACCAGGCCAGCACCGCGGCGACCTCCTCCGGGCTCCCGGGCACGACGACTGCATCCGCGCGCCCGTGCAACCCGCGCACCTCGGTCGAGTCGTTCAGATACGCGGCGGCCGTGCCGTCGACGACGGAGGTTATGGCGGCCAGCTCCTGCACCAGGGTCATCGGGAGAGTTATAGATTGACTAGATGGCGAGCTTCGAGCAGGACATCCGTCCACTCTTCCGCCCACAGGACGTGAACGCGATGGATTGGGCCTTCGACCTCTCGTCATACGACGACGTCAAGGAGAACGCGGAGGACATCTACGACCGGCTCGCCAACGGAACGATGCCGTGCGACCGCGCCTGGCCGGCCGAGCAGGTGCAGCTCTTCCGCGCCTGGATCGACGCGGGCGCGCCCTCCTAGAGCGCGAGCAGCGCGGCCTCGGACGGGCCGAGCGTCAGACCCTCGACGCGCTCCCCGTCGCGCTCCCGGTTCGAGCCGACGAGGACCGTCCCCGCCAGGTCCACGGTGGCTTCCGCCTCTCCTAGGTTGATAGCCACCGCGTGGCCGTCGCCGCGCTTCCAGGCCCACACGCCTTCCGGCGCCGGAAGCGATTCGTACGCGCCGGAGCGGAGCTCGTCCCGCTCGCGCCGCGTCGCGAGTAGGTCGCGGCACAAGGAGAGGATCGAGCCCGGATCCTCGCGCTGCGACTCCACGTCCGGGCCGCTGCCGAACGGCAGCCAGGGCTCGACTCCCTCCTCGGTGAAGCCGTGGCCGGGGCCGGCCGACCACCGCATCGGCGTGCGCGCGCCGTCGCGGTGGCCGGCGAAGTCGAGCTCCCGGTCCGCAGAGATCTCCTGCTGCTCGAGGCCGATCTCGTCGCCGTAGTAGAGGACGGGCGTCCCGCGCAGGAGGAGCAGCACGAAGAGCGCGCAGCGGATCTTGGCGGGGTCGCCGGCGGCCCAGCGCGTGGGGAAGCGGACGACGTCATGGTTGGACAGCGTCCAGACCGGCCAACCGCCGGCGGGGATCGCGGCCTCGGTCTGCTCGATAACGCTGCGTAGCCGCTCGGCCTCGAAGGGCGCATAGACGCAGGCGAAGTTGAACGCGAGCTGAAGCTCGTCGCCCTTGCCGTAGTACGAAGCCATCACGACCGGGTCGAGCACATGCGTCTCGCCGACCAGCAGCCGCGCGGGCTCGTACTCCTCGCAGATCCTGCGCCAGCGCCTGAACACGTCGTGCACCTCCGGCCGGTTGACCCGGTAGACCGGCTGCAGGTCACCCGGATCCTCGGGGTTCGGCGGATCGTCGCGGAGTTCTCGATCGTTGACGATCCCGTGCGCGACGTCGATCCGGAATCCCGCGATCCCGCGATCGAACCAGAAGCGGAGAATTCGGTCGAACGCGTCCTGTACCTGCTCGTTCCACCAGTTCAGGTCGGGCTGCTCCGGCAGGAACAGATGCAGGTAGTACTGGCCTGTGCGGTCGTCGAGGGTCCATGCAGGCCCGCCGAACGTGCCGGGCCAGTTGTTCGGCGGCCCGCCGTTCTTCCCGTCCGCCCACACGTACCAGTCACGGTGCGCGGCGTCCCGCGACGAGCGCGAGTCGGCGAACCACGCGTGCCGGTCGCTCGAGTGGTTCGGGACGATGTCGAGCAGGACGCGGATGCCGCGCTCGCCCGCCTCCGAGACCAGCCGCTCCAGCGTCGCCATGTCCCCGAGGTCCGGGTGGACGTCCTCGTAGTCGGAGACGTCGTATCCCCAGTCCTTGTTCGGGGACGGGTTGATGGGGTTCAGCCAGATCCCGTCGACTCCGAGCCACTCGAGGTAGTCGAGCCGCCGACGGATGCCGTCGAGATCACCGATGCCGTCGGCGTTCGAGTCGGAGAAGGAGCGGGGGTAGATCTGGTAGATCACCCCGTCTTGCCACCAGGGCGTCACCGCGGGGCTGGTCCGGTCGAGCTCCTGATGCGGAGATTGGGGCGGAAGTAGGAGTTCGGGAGTGCCTTCGGGTCCTCGATCAGGGTCCGGAGGGTGTCCACTGCCGTCTGCGCGATCTCGGCGATCGGCTGCTCGATCGTGGTGAGCGCCGGGTTCGTCCAGGACGTCGCCTCGATCCCGTCGAAGCCGACGACGGACAAATCGTCGGGGACACGGACGCCCATGCGCTCGGCCGTCTGCAGCACCCCGACCGCCATCAGGTCGTTGGAGCAGATGACCCCGGTAGGCGGGTCGTGGCGCGCGAGGAGTTTCCTCGCGGCGCGCGCTCCGCCGTCGACGTCGAACTCGTCGTGCTCGATCAGCCCGTCGGAAACGATCCCGCGGACGGCGAGCATCCCGCGCCAACCTGCTTCCTTTTCCCGCGCCGGCAGGTAGTGCTCGGGCCCCGATGCGAAAGCGATCCGCGTGTGCCCGAGATCGACGAGGTGCTGTGTGGCGAGCTCTGCGGCCGCACGCTCGTCCACGCCGACGGAGGGGATGTCCAGCCGGTTCAGCGCGCCGTTCACGAAGACGATCCGCGCTCCGTCGGCGACGCAGCCGTCCGTAGTGGTCGTGCTGGCCGCTCAGGTTCGTCATCTCGCAGGACACGAAGATCATCCCGTCCACCTGCCGGTCGAGCAGCATGTGCACGTACTCGACCTCGCGGAACGCGGCGCTCTCGGTGGTGCACAGGATCGAGGCGTACCCGATATCTGCGGTGCGTGCCTGGAGGGCCTGCGCGATCGTGGGGAAGATCGGGTTCTCGAAGTTCGGGAGGAGCAAACCGATCACGCCCGTCGCCGGTATACGTCCTGGAGGGACGTAGAGCAGCTCGCGCATCGACCGCTCGACTCGCTCACGCGTATCGGCTTTGACGGCGACCGAGCCGCGGGCAACGCGAGACGCTGTCGCCACGCTGACGCCTGCATGGCTGGCTACGTCTCTTAGCGTGGACACGTTACATTCCTTTGTAACACGTTTTCAGGATGTGTCGCAACCTCATCAGGTATGAAATCGGTGGAATTCTATCGTAAACTCAGCCGGTGGCTTGACATTTCAGGAAGTCAAGAGTAACGTGCCGTTCGTCGGCTCCTATCATGGAACTGAAAACTGTTTCATCACGCATGATCGTACCGCCCGACCTGGCAGTTCACGCGCCCTGGGCGGATGGTCAGGAAAGGACGGAATCTTCATGTTGAGGAAATTCTCCTGGCGTATCGGCGCGCTGCTCGTTTCCGCCGCTGCGCTGGTTGCGCTCGTCGGGGCTTCGATCGCCCCGGCGGCCAGCCACAAGGCATCCGCCGGAACGATGCGGATCTGGACGGACGGCGACCGCAAGGCCGCGATCACAAAGGTCGCGAATGCCTGGTCGGCGAAGAGCGGCGTCAGCGTCCAGGTCGTGCAGAAAGACTTCGGCGACATCCGGAGCCAGCTCGGCACCGTCAAGCCCGAGGACGCACCGGACGTGATCATCGCCGCGCACGACTGGACGGGCCAGCTGGCCGCCAACGGCCTCGTCATCCCGCTCGTCCCGAAGGCGTCGGCGCTCAAGGCCATCCCTGGGTACGCCCGCAAGGCGTTCACCTACGGGAAGCTGTACGGCATGCCCGTCGCGCTCGAAAACGTGGGCCTCTTCGTCAACACGAAGCTCGCGAAGGTTCCGAAGAGCTGGAGCGATCTCGAGAAGAAGGCCCTCGCCTTCCAGAAGAAGGGTGACGGACGGGTCGGCCTCGCGGTCCAGCAGGGCTCGGGCGGCGACGCGTACCACATGTATCCGTTCTTCTCCGGTCTCTGCGGCTACATCTTCAAGTCGTCGAACGGCCGGCTGAACCCGAACAAGGTCGGCGTCGACAACGCCCTGTTCCTCAAGAACTCTTCGATGATCAACAAGTGGAACAAGGAAGGCCTGATCAACTCGAAGATCAACGGCGATACCGCGACCCAGCTCTTCACGAGCGGTAAGGCCGCCTACTGGGTCACCGGCCCCTGGAACATCGATACCGCCCGCAAGGCCGGCATCAACTTCAAGATCGTCCAGGTCCCGAAGATCAAGTGCAACGCCGTGCCCTTCCTCGGCGTCCAGGGCCTCATGGTCACGAAGTACGCGTCGGGCCACGGCGTGGCGACCGCTTCGAAGGACTTCGTCGCCAACTACATGGCAGGCGCAGGCCCGCAGGCTCAGCTGGCAGCGGCCAACAACCGCTACCCCGCGAACACGACCGCCGGCAAGCGCGTCACCGATCCGGCGCTGAAGCAGATCGGTCTCGCCAGCAAGGGCGGCGTGCCGATGCCGAACATCCCCGAGATGAACTCGGTCTGGGGAGACCTCGGCGACGCCTGGGTCAAGTCGACCAAGGGGGCCGGCTCCACGCCCGCCAAGGTCGCGTTCAAGACCGCGGCAAAGAACATCCGCACCAAGATCGCCGGAGGCTAGTAGCCGGCGAAACCACGATTGACACAAACGCCCCGCAGCCGCGGGGCGTTTGTGTCTAAATCCCCCTTGCTCGATGAGTGACGCAGCCGTCCCAGCTCCGCAGACGCCGCACTTTCGAAATGCGAGCGCGAGGTCCATGCCCGCGCGGCTGATGGCCTTTTTCTCGGGGACGAACGGGCTCATCGCCAAATTCGTCCTCCTCGGCGGCTTCAACGCCCTCGTCGTCTGGGCGGCCTCCACCCTCGCGACGCACCACAAGTGGGTGGCGCTCGTCGTGGTCGCCGTCGCCGCTGCCGCGATCGACGTGATCTACATCATCCCGCGGGAAAGCCTGATTCCGGCGAAGTTCCTCATCCCGGGAACGATTTTCCTGGTCGGGTTCACGGTCGTCCCGATCATCTACACGATCAACATCGCCTTCACGAACTACTCGACAGGGCACATCCTGGTCAAGTCCGAGGCGATCCAGCAGATCCAGCTTCGTGCGCTCTCGCAGCCGAAGAACGGGAAGACGTACACCCTTTCACCGGCGCGCGACGCCAGCGGGAAGCTCGTCCTCCTGCTCGTCGACGACAAGACGCACCAGCCCGCACTGGGGACGCCGGCGGGCCTGACGCCCCTCGCCGCCTCGGACGTCACCATCCAGGGCGGCGCGATCACGGCAGCAACCGGCTACAAGCTCCTGAAGGGCGCCGCGCTCTTCTCTCTGGACACGGAGCTGAACGACTACCGCGTTCCGCTTCCGGGAGGCTCCGCGATCCATCCCGAGGGCTCCGACTTCGCCGTCCAGTTGCAGCCCGACAAGAAGTACGACGCGAAGACCGACACGTTCACGAGCACTGCGGGCGTCGTCTACCACGACAACGGAGCCGGCTCCTTCGCGACCGACCAAGGGAAAGTGCTGGAGCCCGGATGGAAGACCTACAACGGCTTCAAGCAGTTCTCGAAGATCGTCACCGACCCGCTGTACCGGCGCCCGTTCCTGCGCGTCCTCCTCTGGACGGTTGTCTTCGCGATGTCGACCGTGATCTTCTCCTTCGCGCTCGGCCTCCTCCTCGCGATCACGCTGCAGAAGAAGTTCATCGGGCAGCGCGTCTACCGCTCACTCCTGATCATCCCGTTCGCGGTGCCGGCCTTCCTCACGATTCTCGTCTGGGCCGGCCTGCTGGACCAGCAGTTCGGGATCGTGAACAAGATATTGCCGGGGAACATCGACTGGTTATTCAACCCGTGGTGGGCGAGGTTCTCGGTCATCCTCGTGAGCGTCTGGCTGACGTTCCCCTACTTCTTCCTCGTCTGCCTGGGCGCTCTGCAGTCGATCCCGGGGGATCTCGTCGAGGCGGCGAGGGTGGACGGCGCAGGCGGGTGGCAGGTCTTCCGCCGGATCACCCTTCCGCTCCTGCTCATCTCGACCGCGCCGCTGCTGATTGCGTCCTTCGCGTTCAACTTCAACAACTTCAACAACGTGTACCTGCTGACCGGAGGAGGTCCTTCGACCAATGATCAGTCCGTCGCGGGCGCGACCGACATCCTGATCAGCTACACGTACAAGCTCGCCTTCTCGGCCGGGCAGGGCGAGCAGTACTCGACCGCAGCGGCGATCTCGATCATCATCTTCCTGATCGTCGGGACGATCAGCGGCATCCTGTTCTGGAAGACGAAGGCACTGGAGACCCTGCGATGACGACCGCCGAGCAAGCCGAGTACGGCGTCACCACCGCCGTCACCGCGCGCCGCCGCCGCCGCTGGCTCCCGAAGCGCGGATCGAATCTCTGGCGCCACCTGGTCGCGCTGCTGGGGATCGTGTTCGCGCTCTTCCCGATCGTCTACGTCACCGGCGCGGCCTTCAACGAGATCCCGACGCTCGTCGGGGCCAGCGCGAACCCGATCCCGCAAAAAGTCACGCTCGACAACTTCAAGACGATTTTGTCCACGCACCAACCAGACCCGACGAAGCCGACGGCGCACTTCGCGGTGTGGTACGTCAACTCGATCGTCATCCCGGGCGTCGCGGCCATCTTCAGCGTGCTGATGGGCGCGATGGCTGCGTACGCATTCGCGCGCTTCCGCTTCAGGGGCCGCCGCGTGGGGATGTTGACGCTGCTGCTGATCCAGATGTTCCCGGCGTTCCTCTCCCTCGTCGCGATCTACCTGATCCTCCAGAGCTTGGGCCAGGTCTTCCCGTTCGCGGGACTGACGCGGTTCGGGCTGATCCTGGTCTACCTCGGTGGCGCCTTAGGAGTGAACACCTGGCTCATGAAGGGGTTCTTCGACACGATCCCGATGGAGCTGGACGAGTCGGCGCGGGTGGACGGCGCGACGGCGACGCAGATCTTCTGGGGCGTGATCCTGCCCCTGGCCGTGCCCGTGCTCGCGGTGATCACCCTCATCTCGTACGTCTTCACGCTGAACGAGTTCGTGATCGCGAGCTTCGTGCTCCAGACGGCGGACTCGCAGACGCTGATCGTCGGCTTGCACCAGTTCATCGCGGACAAGTACGCCAAGAACTGGGGGCCGTTCGCCGCCGGCGTCCTCCTGACCGCGATCGCGCCCACCGCCCTCTTCTTCGCGCTGCAGCGCTACATCGTCGAGGGATTGACCGGCGGCGCCGTGAAGGGATGACCGTCACGGAGACAACGGAGACGTCGCTGCTCTCGCAGCCGCATCACGACGGCTCGTACGTGCTCGAGGCGCCCGACGAGCTCGGCGGCGAGGCCGTCGTCCGGCTGCGCATCCCGAAGTCCACGCGGCCGGACAGCGTCTACCTGCGCTACACGAACGACGGCGAGCCGGTCGCGGTGCCGGCGGAGATCGACGAGGAGACCCAGACCGACGTCTGGTGGCGGGCCGCCTTCCCCGTCTGGAACCTGGTCACGCGCTACCGCTGGGCGGTCGGGAGCGACTCGACCTTCGCCTGGGTGAACGGGCTCGGCCCAGTCGCGCACGACGTCCCGGACGACAACGACTTCGTCATCGGCATCGACCGCGGGGGCCCGGACTGGCACCTGGGCTCGGTCGTGTACGAGATCTTCCCCGACAGGTACGCCTCCAGCGGCGCCGAGTACGACGCGCCCGACTGGGCGGTGCGCCGCGACTGGGACGCCCTGCCGCATGGGCGCGTGGATTCCCAGTTCGAGTGGTTCGGCGGAGACCTGCCCGGGATCGCGCAGCGGCTCGACCACATCGAATCGCTCGGCGCGACGCTGGTCTACCTGACGCCGATCTTCCCGGCCGAAACCGTCCACCGCTACGACTCGACCACCTTCGACCACATCGACCCGCTCCTGGGCGGCGACGAGGGGCTCGTCACGCTTACGAGGGCCGCCCACGAGCGCGGAATGCGAGTAGTCGGCGACCTCACCCTCAACCATGTCGGATCCGGCCACGAGTGGTTCCAGGCCGCGCTCGCCGACCCGAACGCGCCGGAGCGCTCGTTCTTCTACTTCGACGACTCGCTCCCGCACGGGTACGCGTCGTGGATGGGCGTCCCGCACCTGCCGAAGCTCGACCACCGCTCGCCCGAGCTGCGGCGACGGCTCACTCGCGTGCTGAGCCGCTGGCTCCAACCGCCGTACGACCTGGACGGCTGGCGGATCGACGTCGCGAACATGACCGGCCGCTACCGGGACATCGACGTCAACCACGAGGTTGCGCGCTGGGCGCGGCAGACGCTCGAGTCGGCGCGCGCGGACGGGCTGATCGTCTCCGAGCACGGCCACGACCCTCGCCACGACCTCCATCCGGGCCAGTGGCAGGGAACGATGAACTACGCCGGCTTCCTGCGCCCGGTGTGGAGCTGGCTGCGCGAGTCCCACCTCGAAGACCCCTTCTACGACATCGTCACGCGAGAGCGAACCGCTGACGAGGCCGTAGCCGCGATGATCCTGTTCCGCGCCGGCGTCCCCTGGTCGACCGTCCTCCACTCTTGGACGCTGCTCTCGAGCCACGACACTCCCCGCTTCGCCACGGTCGTCCCCTCGCGCGACCACCGGCTCGTCGGCATCGGGATGCAGATGACGACGCCCGGCGTCCCGATGCTCTTCGCCGGCGACGAGATCGGGCTGGAAGGGCTCTGGGGCGAGGACGGCCGGCGGACGATCCCGTGGGGCCGGCGCGACACCTGGGACGAGACGCTTCTGAGCGAGTACCGGCGGCTGATTGCGCTGCGGCGCTCGTCGCCGGCGCTCGCGCGCGGCGGCATCCGGTACGCGGCGGTCGGCGACAACGCGGTCGCCTACCTGCGCGAAGCGCCCGAGGAGCGGCTCCTCTGCCTGGCCGCGCGCGGTGACCACGATCCCGTGCGCCTGTCCCTCGTCGAGCTCGGCGCGAGCAGCGCTGAGACGCTGTACGGCGGGGATGCCGAGACGCGCGACGGAGATCTGATCCTGCCGGCAGACGGCCCGGCCTTTCACGTGTGGAGACTGGAGGCTAAACGATGGCGGAAGTCACCTTCAAAGACGTCGACAAGATCTACCCGGGCGACGTCCAGGCGGTCAAGGATCTCTCGCTCGACATCCAGGACGGCGAGTTCCTCGTCCTGGTCGGCCCCTCCGGTTGCGGCAAGACCACAGCGCTGCGCATGGTCGCAGGGCTCGAGGAGATCTCGGACGGGACGATCTCGATCGGCGGTCGCGTGGTCAACGATCTCACGCCGAAGGAGCGCGACATCGCGATGGTCTTCCAGAGCTACGCCCTCTACCCGCACATGAGCGTCGCCGAGAACATCGCGTTCGGCCTGCGCCTGCGCAAGACGCCGAAGGAGGAGATCCAGAGGCGCGTCGAGTGGGCGGCCAAGCTGCTCGACCTGGCCCCGTATCTCGCCCGCCGGCCGAAGGAGCTCTCCGGCGGGCAGCGCCAGCGCGTCGCGATGGGCCGGGCGATCGTCCGCGAGCCGCAGGCCTTCCTGATGGACGAGCCGCTGTCGAACCTCGACGCCAAGCTGCGCGTCCAGATGCGCGCCGACATCGCGCGCCTCCAGGACGAGCTCGAGACGACGACGATCTACGTCACCCACGACCAGGTCGAGGCCATGACGATGGGCGACCGCGTCGCGGTCATGAGCCACGGCGAGCTGCAGCAGGTGGACATCCCGCAGCGGCTGTACGACTCGCCGGCCAATCTCTTCGTCGCAGGCTTCATGGGCACGCCGCCCATGAATCTGATCCAGGCGCAGGTGCAGTCCCAGAACGGAAGCGTCGTGCTCACCGTCGGACCGCAGTCGCTCCTGCTGTCCGACGAGACGCTCCGTCACTACCCGGGCATCAGGAGCGCTGCCGGGAAGACCATCGTGCTCGGCGTGCGCTCGGAGGATCTCTATCCGTCGGCGAACCGGCCCGATTTGCCGACTGTGACCGCGAGCCTCGAACTGCTCGAGGCGCTCGGCTCGGAGACCGTCGCGCACCTGAAGGTCGACGCCGAGGTGATGCGCGTGCACGCGGCCCACTCCGACGAGGAGCCGGAGGAAGAGGAGGGCGAGGGCGTCACCGCGACCCGGCCGAACCTCGTGGCGAAGTTCGCAGCGCGGGACGCGGTGGGGCTCAAGCTGCACGACCACATCCCGATCGCGGTCGACGTTTCCAATGTGCACGTGTTCGACGCGGAGAGTGGTGCGCCGCTGCGCTAGCTGGGTCGCCGTCCTAGGGGTCGCTCTCGCCGCACTCGCGGGGTCGTCCTCTGGCGGCAGCGTGGCCGCTCCGGCGCCACCGTCGGGAGCGCTCCTCGAGTCGCTCTCCCAGCCTCCCGTCCGGGCCGCGATCGCGTCCCAGCGCATTTACTTCGTCATGACGGACCGGTACCGGAACGGGAACCCGTCCAACGACACGGGCGGCCTCGGCGGCGGCAAGAGCACGAACGGGTTCGACCCCTCCGACAGCGGCTTCTTCCACGGCGGCGACTTCAAGGGCCTCACCGGGACCTGCACCGACACGCACACCGGCCTCGCGCGCCTGAAGAACCTGGGCTTCACCGGTATCTGGGTGACGCCGCCGGTCGGTCAGCTCGCGGTGCAGGGCGACAGCGCGGCCTACCACGGCTACTGGGGGATCAACTTCGACCGCGTGGACGCCCACCTCGGCACCGACCAGGACTTCGGCGCGTTCGTCAGCTGCGCCCACAGCCTCGGGATGAAGGTCTACATGGACATGGTCGTCAACCACACGGCGAACGTCGTCGGCCTCTCGCCGGGCGGCTCGTTCATCTCGCCCGCGGAGAAGCCCTACCGCACGTGCAAGGGGAAGAAGTTCAAGCCCGCGCTGTACGTGACCAAGACCTTCCCGTGCATGAAGGCCTCGAACATGCCGTACACGCCCTTCCTGGCGGCGAACGAGAAGCACCTGAAGACGCCCGACTGGCTGAACACCGCTGACCTACTACCACAACCGCGGCGACATCGACTTCAGCTCGACCGACCCGGCCGAGCTGGAGCAGGGCGACTTCTTCGGGCTCGACGACCTCTTCACCGAGCAGCCGAAGGTGATGCAAGGGCTCGCGGACGTCTACTCGGAATGGGTCCGCAAGTACAAGCTCGACGGGTTCCGGGTGGACACCGCGAAGCACGTCAATGCCGCCTTCTTCCGGCTGTGGGCGCCCAGGATCCTCTCCGCGGCGCGCGCCGCCGGCGTGAACGACTTCGAGATCTTCGGCGAGGTGACCCTCAACGATGCGATCGAGCTGTCCGCCTACGTGCGCAACCGCGGGCTGCCGAACGTCCTCGACTTCCCCTTCCAGGACGTCGCCACCGGATTCGCCGCCGGCCGCACCGCGCCGACCGCGCTCGCCGACCGCATCGCCGACGACGACTACTTCCGCTACACGCCGAACGTCATGCCGACGCCGGTCACCTTCCTCGGCAATCACGACATGGGCCGTGCGGCGTTCCAGCTCGAGCAGCACGGCGCGACGGGCGACCAGCTCCTCCCGCGCCTGCTGCTCGGCTACGACGTCCTCTACCTGCTGCGCGGCGCGCCGACGGTCTACTACGGGGACGAGGTCGGGATGATCGGGAGCGGCGGGGACAAGGAGGCCCGGCAGGACATGTTCCCGACCCAGGTCGACGAGTGGAAGACGGAGCAGCGGGTCGGCTCGCCGCCGATCGGAGACGGCTCGTCCTTCGACGTGACGAACAACCCGATCGAGCTGCGCCTGAAGGAGCTCGGCGCGCTCAAGGACGCGCACCCGGCGCTCTCGACCGGCGCGATGATCGTCCGGCGCGCGCAGGGCGGCGTTCTCGTCGTGAGCCGCATCGACTGGAGCGCCAAGCGGGAGTACGTGGTCGCTCTCAACTCAGGCGGGTCGGCCGCGCAGGTCTCCGTCCCGACCTCCACGCCCTCCAGCTCGTGGGCCGGGTTGGCCGGAACGGCCGGGCCCGTGTCCAGCGGCGCGGACGGCGCGCTGGCTTTCACCGTTCCAGCGACCGGCGCATCGGTGTACGAGGCGAACGCGCAGATTCCCTCGCCGGCCCCGCCGGCGCCGACGCTCAAGGTCGGCAAGGACGACTTCAGCACGCTCTGGCGCGCCGCCGCAACCGTCACGGGCAAAGCGCCGGTCACCGTCTCCTTCGCCATCAAGCGCAAGCCCAGCGCGGGCTGGCAGTTGCTGGCCGCCGACGACACACCCCCGTTCCGCGCCTTCCTCGACCGGAGCAAGTTCGCGAAGAAGCAGAAGGTCTACCTGGTCGCGATCGCGCGCAGCCTCGGCGGACAGACCTCCGTCTCGAAGGTCGTCGGCCTGGTTCCGCGTCCGCGCCGCTAGCTGCGCAACGCCGCGAGCACCTGCTGCTCGTCTCCGTCGCGCAGGGAGTCGAGCAGCGTCCGACCTCCTGAGAGGCCGGCGCGGCGCTTGAGGTTCTGCCCCAGCTGCCCCGGACTGATGCCCGCCTCGCGGGCGGCTGCGAGGACGCGCGCGACCTCAGGGGTCACGTTCCCGTCGTCCTGGAACTGCCAGCCGGGGTAGAGCCACTCGTCCACGCCCGGCTCGCGAAGTGCGAGCACCTCGCCGGCGCGCCGGCGGACATCCAGCGCGACGGGATCGATGGCCCAGCGGGCGCCGATCCAGGAGGCGGTGAGGGCGGACTGTTGCGGCACGGCGTGCTCGAATGTAACAGCGGCGGAGTCGGGGAGACGGTTCGCTAAGGAAAGACGACGCGAAAGGAGCAAAACCTGATGCGCACCGTTTACACGCAGTCGAACGACGCCGACCGGAACGAGGCGATCGCCTTCAGAAGCAACGAGGATGGGACCCTGTCCCCGCTCGGCCACTACGTCACCGGCGGCAGGGGAAGCGGCAAGCCGCACCTGGCGTCGCAGAGCTCGGTCGCGGTCGCCGACGACGGGACGAGGCTCTTCGTCACCAACGCGGGGAGCGACCAGCTGTCCGTCTTCTCGATCGGCGCCGATGGCCTCGAGCTCGAGGGCTGCCTTCCCTCCGGCGGCGAGTCGCCGACGAGCGTCGCCGTCCACGGTGAGCTCGCCTACGTGCTGAACGCAGGCGGGACGCCGAACATCAGTGGCTTCACGCTCGAAGCCGGCGGCATCGCGCCGCTCGAGCTCTCGACGCGGCCGCTGAGCGCCGACTCGGCCGACCCCGCACAGATCGCATTCAGTCCGGACGGCAAGACACTTGTCGTGACCGAGCGCGGCACGAACTCCATCAGCACGTACGCGGTCGGCGCCGACGGCATGGCCGAGGACCGGCCACCATCGCGGCCTCGGGCGCGACGCCGTACGGGTTCGACTTCGCCGGCGGAACGCTCGTCGTCACGGAGGCCTTCGGCGGAGAAGTCGGAGCCGCCGCGACCTCGTCCTACCGGCTGGACGACTCGGAGCTCCAGCCGGTCAGCGGCTCCGTGGGCAACACCCGCAGCGAGGTCTGCTGGGCGGTGGCGAGCAAGGACGGCCGCTTCGTCTACGTGACGAACTTCGGAGACGGGACGATCTCCCGCTACGTCATCGCCGCGGACGGCAGCCTCGAGCTCGACGATCCCGTGGCGGCGACGACGGTCGAGGGCGTGAAGGGCGTCCGCGACGAGGCGCTCTCCCGGGACGGCCGGTTCCTGTACGCGCTCGACGCGGACGCACAGCGGGTGTTCGGATGGGCACTCGAGGACGACGGCAGCCTGACGCCGGTCGGTTCATTTGACGGGCTCCCCGCAACCGTGGCAGGGTTAGCGTCGAGCTGATGCGACCGTTCATCTCCCGGGGCTTTCGCGGTCGCCGCCGCGACGACGATCCGGAAGGACGCGTCCCGCCGGGCCAGTACCTGACCGACGACTTCCCCGTCCTCTCCGCCGGCCCCACGCCGCACACACCGCTCGAGGAGTGGACGTTCGAGATCCGCGGAGGGGCCGAGCCGTTGAGCTGGACGTGGGACGAGCTCCGCGCGCTGCCCAGCGAGACGGTGACCAAGGACATCCACTGCGTGACGAAGTGGTCGAAGCTCGACACGGTCTGGGAAGGCGTGGCGGTCGACACGCTCATGGAGCGCGCGGGCTCCGACCACGCGTACCTGCTCGCCTTCTGCGACGGCGGGTACACGACGAACCTCCCGGTCGAGGATGTGCTCGACGGGAAGGCGTGGATCGCGTACTCCTACGGCGGCGAGCCGCTCGACCCCGAGCACGGCGGCCCGGCCCGGTTGCTCGTCCCGCACCTGTACTTCTGGAAGAGCGCGAAGTGGATTCGCGGCTTCGAGCTCCGCGACGACGACGAGCCCGGTTTCTGGGAGCAGAACGGGTACCACCTCTACGGCGACCCGTGGAAGGAACAGCGGTACTGGGGCGACTGACCTGGCAGGTAGCCCAGGTCACGGGAGCCAAGCAGGAGACACCGCGTGTCCGCACGATCACGCTCGCGCCCCCTGAGTGGCCGGGCCACCGTGCCGGCCAGCACGTCGACGTCCGCCTGACGGCGGAGGACGGCTACCAGGCCGAGCGGAGCTACTCGATCGCCTCAGCGCCCGAGCAGGCTCTCGAGCTGACCGTCGAGCGGCTGGACGACGGCGAGGTTTCGCCCTACCTGGTGGACGAGCTAGGGCCCGGCGACGGGCTCGAGCTGCGCGGGCCGATCGGCGGGTACTTCGTCTGGGAGGCCGACGATCCGCGCCCGGTCTTCCTCGTTGCGGGCGGCTCGGGAGTCGTCCCGCTCATGGCAATGATCCGCCACCGGAGCGCGACCCGGTCGACGACGCCCATGCGGCTGCTCTACTCGTCGCGCACGATCGAGGACGTGATCTACCGCGCAGAGCTGGACAAGGTCGCGGCGGCCGGGAACGGGGTCGAAGTCACCCAGACGCTGACGCGGGCGCAGCCGGAAGGGTGGACCGGGTATGCGCGCCGCATCGATCCCGACATGCTGCGCGAGGTCGCCTGGCCCGCGGCAGAAAAGCCCGCCGTGTACGTCTGTGGCGCGACGCTTTTCGTCCAGGCCGTGACGGAGGGCCTGGTCGGCCTGGGCTACGACCCCTTGACGGTGAGGACCGAGCGCTACGGCGGGATCGGAGGCTGAGGTGAAGACCGAGGAGATGATGCTGGACGGAAACGCGATCGGCGGGATGATGCTCGAGCTGTTCGGGCGGGAGATGACGATGGTCGTCTCGACGTGCCGCTCGTGCGGCGCGACCGGGCCGCTCGCGTCCGTCGACGTCTACATGAAGGCGCCCGGAGTGGTCGTGCGCTGCCGGACCTGCGAGAGCGTGCTGATGAAGATCGTCCGCAGCCCGAAGCGCGTCTGGCTCGACGTCGAGGGCATGCGGATGATGCAGATGGAGGCTTAGCGCCGCCAGTCGCGGAAAGCGTGGAGAAGCGCCTCCTCGGCCTCGGGCGAGAGCTCTTCGGGTGCAAGCGTCCCGGTCAGCCGGATCGTCGAGCGGATCTGCTCCAGGTAGATCTCGCAGTTGCCGCACTCGGCGAGGTGCTGCTCGAACCTGGCTTGCTCGGCAGGCGGCAGCGCACCTTCGAGGTAGTCCGTGACGAGCTCCGTGAGCTCCTGGCAGCTGAGCGCCTCGGCGGTGCTCATCTCAGGTAATCCTCCAATGCCTTTCTGACCTTTGCTCTCGCTCGATGCAAGAGCACGCGTTGATTGGTCTCGCTGAGGCCCAGAGCGTTACAGACCTCTTCCGCGCTCCATCCCTCCAGATCGCGGAGGCTGATCACCGCCCGCTGCGTGCCCGGCAGCGTGTCGATCGCCGCGGCGAGCTTCTCCCGCGTCTCCGCGGCGAGCAGCCGATCCTCCGGCCAGGGGACCGGCGGGGCGGCCCAGTGCCCGGGCCAGCGGGGGTCGTCCCAGCCGCGGAAGCGGTCGGCCTCGAGCGCCGGCTCCTGGATGCGCTCCGGCTCGAAGGCCGACAGCGGCAGCGTGCGCCGTTCGCGCACCGCACGCGTCTTGGCCCTGTTCACGAGGATGCGGAAGATCCAGGTCTTGAGCGAGGAGCGGCCCTCGAAGCGGCCGAGGCCCTCGAGCACAGCCAGCCACGTCTCCGCCACGACCTCCTCGGCGAGCACCTGGGTGGGGACGTAGATGCGGGCCACGCGCAGGAGCGACGAGTTGTACGTCCGCACGACCTCGCGGAAGGCGTCCTCGTCCCCGGCGCGGAGCGCCTCGACGAGCTTCGTCTCGTCCGGCGAAACGACGTCCTGCACGAGGCGACTGTAAACGACGAAACTGCAACGACAAGGAGGTCACTCATGCCCGAATCGTTCGACCTGATCGTGATCGGCGCCGGCTCGGCCGCGCGTGACGGCGCCCGCAAGGCCCGGCGCGAGCACGGCGCGTCCGTGGCGATGGTGGAGCGCACCCGCTGGGGCGGAAGCTGCCCGAACGTCGCCTGCAAGCCGACCAAGGCGTACATCGTCGCGGCCGACCTGCTCCACGACATCAACACCCTCGCGGGCAAGCTCGGGATCGAGGTCGGTCCCGCGACGGCCAACCTGGCCAGGATCAAAGCGCGCAAGGATTCGTTGCTGAGGCCCCGGGAGCAGTGGATCGACGATCTGAACCGCGCCGGCATCTCCACGTACAGCGAGGAAGCGACGCTCGTCGACGCGCACACGGTCCGAGCCGGCGACACGGAGCTTCACGCCGACAGGATCCTGATCGCCACCGGATCGCGGACTGCCGTTCCCCCTGTCAAGGGGATCGACCGGACCGAGTGGATCGACCACATCACGGCGCTCGAGCTGACGGAGCTGCCCGAGTCGCTGCTCGTGGTGGGCGGCGGCGCCGTCGGGCTCGAGTTCGGCCAGATGTTCTCCCGCTTCGGCTCGCGCGTGACCATGGTCGACTCGATGCAGGAGGTCGGAGCCCACGCCGACCGAGAGGCTGCGGCCGAGCTGCGGGCCGCGCTCGAGGACGAGGGGATCGAGTTCTTCACCAACGCCTACGTCACGGAGGTGAAGCAGGAGGGTGATCAGGTGGTGGCGATGCTCAGCCCGCGGGACGGGCGCATGCTGGGGATGGTGCGCGCGAGCAAGGTGCTCCTCTCCTCCGGCCGGGCCCCGAACGTCGAGGAGCTGGGCCTCGAGACAGTGGGCGTCGAGGTGACGAAGGCCGGCATCACTGTCGACGACCACATGCGGACGAACGTGGAGGGGATCTGGGCCGCCGGTGACGTGACCGCGTCGATCCAGCTCACGCCCGTGGCCCAGTACCAGGCGCGACTCGCGGTCGACAACATGTTCGGCGGGGACGTGGCAGCCGACTACTCGGACCTGCCGATGGCGATCTTCACCGACCCCGAGCTCGCGCAGATCGGCCTGACCGAGGACGAGGCGCGCGAGCAGGGATTCGAGCCCGACACGGTGCGGCACGAGCTCAGGGACGTCCAGCGTGCGAGCTACACCGACACGAAGCGCGGCCTGTTCAAGCTCGTCTACGACGGCCCGAGCCGCCGCCTGCTCGGCGTGCAAGTGGTCGCCCGCGGAGGCAGCGACATCGTCCAGGGGCTTGGAGTGGCGATGCGGCTCGGGGCCACGGTCGACGACCTCGCGCATGCGCACCACGCGTTTCCGACGCTGGCGGAAGGGATCAAGGCAGCAGCGGAAAAGGCGGCGTAGTCGAAAGCCTGGAACGGCATAAGCCAGAGACGACTGCATTCCTGCGTTGGACCGGCTACGGTCTGTGCATGGTCAGACGACTAGGGACAGTCATGTGTCTTGTCGCGGTCCCGTTCGTCTTCGCATCTACGGCCGCAGCGTCGGAGCTGATCGCCCGCAAGGCGACGAACGTGAAGCTCGAGGTCTCGCGAACGGGGGCCAGGCGTTGCTGTCCTACCGGGCTAACGGGCGGACGTGGTACGTGCTCGCCAAGGGCGCGATCAATGCCAGGCCGCCGAAGCCCGGCGGCAAGCAGGTTGCTTTCACGCTACGCCGGTCGACGACCCGTCCTCCGTTCAAGGGACGCTGCCCTCGCCTCCAGCCGGCGCTCCCGGTTGTGGTCGCCGCCTGCGCGGCCGGCGCCTCGAACTGGGCGGCGCAGGAGTGGCAGCGCTCGCTTCCGAACTTCGGCGTCCCGCCGAGCGGTATTCGGGCTCATCCCGAGCTCCATCTCTCCCACTGGAGCGGAGCGGTGGCAGAGCTCACACTCAAGGCCGACTGGTCGTCCAGAGGAAAGTGGCGGCACGTATACGGCAAGCTGACCTACAGGGGAAAGCCGGTCTACGGCTTCGGATCGTCGAGGTTCGGCGTGCCCACCGACCCGTTTGGCCGCAACGTCTATATCGACACGCTCGGTTCCGCCTACGGGCCGGGCTGGCGTCGAGAGAACAGCTTCCTCACGCGCAAACCGACGGGATTCTTCTGCTACGACTTCACGCCGCACCGGGGCGGATTGACCGGACAAGGCCGCGAGTACCGCGGGACGGTCATCGGGCCCGGCGTGACGCCCGACGTACGTGCCGTCGTCCCCGACCCGGGCCCGTACGACCCCGCACTGGACGCTGCCGCAAACGAGGAGCAGGTTCGGCTCGGCGCCGGCGCCGGCGTCTGCCGACCCTCGTAGCAGACCGGACTACGATTGGCGGGTGGAAGACGACACCCGCAGGGAGCGCCGGGAAGCGCGTCGACGCGCGCAGGTGAGACGGCGAAGACGCACGGCCGGCGCGCTGGGCGTGGTCGCCCTCGTCGGGGTCGCCGCACTCGTCTGGACGAGCCTCGGCGGAAGCTCGCCGAAGCGGACCGCTGCTCCTGAGAAGCCGCACGTCCAGAAGCAGGAGCACGCGGCCTCGACAGAAGCCCGTGACGATCCAATGGGTCGGCGACACCGTGCTCGCCTCGGCCTTCGGGACGCCGCCGAACGGCGGGCGCGACTCGCTGGACGGCGTTGCCAGGAGCCTGCGTCTCGCCAACCTGACCTGGGGGAACTTCGAGGAGACGTTCTCCGTCGGCGGCGACTCCAAGTGCAGCTCGAGCTCGACGAATTGCTTCGCCTTCCAGGCGCCGCCGTCGTTTGCGCGCAACCTGACCGCAGCCGGGTTCGACCTCGTCAACCTCGCGAACAACCACGCGTACGACTTCGGCGCATCCGGGTTCGCGCAGACGCACGCAGCGCTCAAGCGGGCGCACCTGCGCTGGGCGGGAGGCCGCGGCCAGATCACGATCCTGCGCCGCAACGGCGTGCGGGTTGCTTTCCTCGGCTTCGCCCCCTACCCGTGGGCGTCCGACCTGAACAACATCCCCGCGGCACGGCGACTCGTCCAGAAGGCGGCTGCGCGCGCCGACCTCGTCGTCGTCGCCATCCACGCCGGCGCGGAGGGAGCCGACCAGACCCATGTCCCGCACGGGACCGAGTACTTCCTGGGCGAGGCCCGCGGGAACTCGCGCGCCTTCACGCACGCCGTGATCGACGCCGGGGCAGACCTCGTCGTCGGCTCGGGGCCGCACGTGATCCGCGGCGTGGAGTGGTACCACCACCGCCTGATCGCCTACTCGGCCGGCAACTTCGCCGGGTACCACAACTTCAGCCTCGGCGGGACGCTCAGCCTGAGCGCGATCTTCCGCGTGACGCTGCGGCCGGACGGCTCGTTCGTGAAGGGACGCTGGATCTCCGTGCGGCTGGCCGATCCAGGCCTGCCACAGCTGGATTACTCGAAGTCGAGCCTGCACCTCGTCTCGACACTTTCCCGCGAGGATTTCGGAGCGCGTGGCGCGCGCTTCAGGTCCGACGGGTCGATTCGCGCGTCCTGAGATGCGGATGCCGCACCGCGCCGGCGACGGCGGCGTAGCGGGTCAGGACTCCGTGGGGCGGCTTCCGCAACCGCTGCCCGACGAAGACGGCGGCGACCACGACACCGACGAAGGCGAGGATCGAGTCGAGCCGTAGTCCCCAGTTGAACCCCGTGACGAAGGCCTCGCGGACGAAGCGCTCGAGCTCGCCGGCGATATCCGGAAACTGCTGCTGGACCTGGAGGCCGGACTCGGTTCCGGCCAGGATCCCGTGGGCAGCGTCGGCCTGCGCGTCCGTGAGCGGAGCCGCCGGCCTGAGCCAGTTGCTGGTCGAGCTTCCGGTCCGAGACGGCCGTGAAGATCGAGGTCGTCAGCCCGAGCCCGACCGCCCCACCGCCGATCTGGGCCATGTATGCGATCCCTCCAGCAAGGCTGGCAGCGCGAATCGTCGAGCGCGGTGATCGCGGCAGTCGTGGCCGGGCCGTAGAAGACGCCCGAAGCCGATGCCCATCACGATCATCCCGGGCAGGAGCGCGACGTAGCCGGAGTCCTCGCGCAGGAAGGCGAGCAGCGATGCGCGCCGACGGCGATCAGGAAGGCGCCAGAGGTGACGACGATCTTGGCGCCGATCGCGGTCGTAGATCGGACCGGCCACGAACGAGAACGCGGCGAAGCCCAGCATGATCGGGAGCATCCCGACGCCGGCGCGAACGGGCGAGTAGTCGAGGATCTTCTGCAGGAACTGCGGCAGGTAGAGCATCGACGCGATGAACGCCGCGGACGTCAGGAGGATCGCGGAGCAGGCCCCCGCGAAGCGACGGTTCCGGATCACGGCTCCCGGAATGAGCGCGCTGTCACCGACCCGGCGCTCGACGAACGGGAAGGCCGCGATGAGCACTGCCGCGATCCCGAGGCACGCGAGGATGCGCCAGTCACCCCATCCCCAGTCGGTGACCTGGTCGAGGGCGAACAGGAGCGCGAACAGACCGATCGAGAGGGTCACGATCCCGGCGTAGTCGATTCGCTCCCGCTCACCGGCGCTCCCGCGGCTGGTGGATCTCCCGCCAGGTGACCAGCATGGCGATCAGCCCGATCGGAACGTTGATGAACAGCGTCCAGCGCCAGCTGAGGTACTGGGTGAGCAGGCCGCCGGAGATGGGGCCGATCGCCTGCCCGATCCCCGCGCAGCCGAGGATGAGGCCACCTGCGAGCCCCGCCTTCTCCTTCGGCAGCGCCGCGAACGTCATGCCCAGGATCGCCGGAAACATCAGCGCGGCGCCGATGCCCATGGCCCCGCGTGCGGCGATGAGCCAGTACTCGTTCTGGGCGGCCCCGCCCAGCACGGACATGAGCATGAAGATCGTGGTGCCGACGAAGAAGATCCGCCGCCGCCCGAACAGGTCGGCGAGCCTTCCGCCCGTCACGATCAGCATCCCGAAGACGAGCGCGTAGGCGTTGATCACCCACTGCACCGTCGAGACGTCGCTGTCGAACGCCTTCTCGATGGAGGGGAGCGCCACGTTGAGCGCCGTGAAGTCCTGGGCGAGGATGAGGATGGCGAGCCCCATCGCGACCAGCGCGAGCACCGTGCTCCGGTTCATCGCCGCCGCACCGCCACGAGGGCTTCCATCGCCCGGGAGATTCGTAGGGTCCGCGGCGTGCCGACAGCCCCGGAGGAGCTCGAGCGGGCGATTCGAGCCGCCCTGGCCTCCGAGTAGTCTCCCGCCGTGATCGGCGTCGACGCCGAGTCGTTCCTCGTCATCGTCTCCGCGGCGGCCCTCGCCGCGATCATCTCGGCGCTCGTCTCCCCGCGCCTCGTCCTCCCGGTCGTCGTCGTCGAGCTGCTCCTCGGCATCGCCATCGGCCCACAGGGAGCCGACCTCGCGCACGTCGACAACGCCACGAAGTTTTTCTCGAACCTCGGGTTGGGGATGCTGTTCTTCTTCGCCGGCTATGAGATCGACTTCGAGCGCATCAAGGGCCGCCCGCTCGTCCTCGGCGCCGGCGGATGGCTGTTATCCCTCGCCATCGCGTACGGCCTGGCCGGGATCCTCGTCGCCGGGAACGTCATCGACTCCGACCTGTACACGGGCTCGGCGATGGCCACGACGGCGATCGGAACGCTGATACCGATCCTCCACGACAGCGGCGAGCTCCGAACGAGGTTCGGCACGCTCCTGCTCGGCGCCGGGGCGATGGGCGAGTTCGGGCCGATCCTGCTCGTCACGCTCGTGCTGACGTCGCGCCACCCCTTCCACGAGGCGGTGATCCTCGTCGCCTTCATCGCGCTCGCCGTCTTCACCGGCATCGTCGCCGTACGCTCGGCGCCGAAGGGCTGGGGCATCGTCGAGCGGACGCTCGAAGGGTCGGGCCAGCTCGGGGTGCGGCTCGCGGTCGTCCTCATCTTCGGCCTCGTTGCCCTCGCGACCGAGCTCGGCCTCGACCTGCTCCTCGGGGGCTTCGTGGCGGGGATGATCACCCGGCTGGCATTACGCGGGCGGGAGGTCGCGATCTTCGAGTCGAAGCTGACAGCGATCGGCTACGGCTTCCTCATCCCGTTCTTCTTCGTCGTCAGCGGGATGGCCTTCGACGCGGAGGGGCTCTTCACCAGCACCGGAGCGCTCGCGAAGCTGCCGCTCTTCGTGCTGTTCTTCCTGATCATCCGCGGTGTTCCAGCGCTCCTCTTCTACCGCCGCGAGCTCGGCGGCCGCGACCGCGTCGCGCTCGGCTTCTTCTGCGCGACGGAGCTTCCGCTCGTCGTCGCCATCACCACGATCGCGCGCGCGCACCACGACATGCGGGCTTCCACGGCGACCGCGCTCGTCGGCGCGGCGATCATCTCCACGCTCCTCTATCCGCTGATCGGCCTGCGACTGAGGCGCAGGCGCGCGGTCGCGAACACGGAGATACTAGAAGCGGTTTGAGCCTCGACGGTTATCTCCCGATCGCCGACCACGGCCTGATCGGAAACCACCACACGGTCGCGCTCGTCGGCGTGGACGGAACGATCGACTGGTTCTGCTGCCCGCGCTTCGACTCGCCCAGCCTGTTCGCCGCGATCCTGGACAAGGACAAGGGGGGCTACTTCCGCATCTCCTCCGGCGACAAGGACGCGCGCTGGAAGCAGTTCTACTTCCCGGACACGAACGTCCTCATCACACGCTTCTACACGCCGGACGGTGTCGGCGAGGTGAGGGACTTCATGCCGGTCGACCGGCCGGGCGAGCTGTCCGGAAGACATCGGCTCGTCCGCTGGGTCCACGTCGTACGCGGGCAGATGCAGTTCGAGGTCGAGGTCGAGCCCCGGTTCGACTACGGACGCAAGCGGCACAGGACGCACCTCGACAAGAACGGTGCGCTGTTCGAAACCCCCGAGCTGACCGTCGCGCTGGCCACGAGCACGCCGCTCGAACGGACGCCCACGGGCGCGCGCGCTCGACTCAGTCTCTCGACGGGCGAGTCGGCGAGCTTCGTGCTCGAGCCGGTGGAGGAGGCGGTTATCCCGCGCCCGTGCGGCCGGCGGCAGACGGAGGATCTCACCAGGGAAACAGTCGCGTACTGGCGCGGCTGGCTCGCGCAGTCCAACTACCGGGGACGCTGGCGCGAGATGGTGCAGCGCTCGGCGCTCACGCTCAAGCTGCTCACCTACAAGCCGACGGGCGCAATCGTCGCCGCCCCGACCACAAGCCTTCCCGAGCAGATCGGCGGCCCGCGAAACTGGGACTACCGCTACACGTGGATCCGCGACTCGGCCTTCTCGCTCCACGCGCTGCTCCTGCTCGGGTTCCACGACGCGGCCGAGCAGTTCATGGAGTGGCTGACCGACCGCTTCCGCGAGGTGAAGGCGGGCGAGGTCGACCGGCTGCGGGTCATGTACCGCGTGGACGGCAGCTCCGACCTGGAGGAGGAGGAGCTCGACCACCTGGAGGGTTACTGTGGGTCGCGTCCCGTACGCGTGGGCAACGAGGCGTCCACCCAGCTCCAGCTCGACATCTACGGGGAGCTGATCGACGCGATCTACGTCCACAACAAGTACGGCGGCCCCATCTATTACGACGCGTGGGACGGAATCCGCGACGGCGTCGACCGCCTCGCCGAGACCTGGGACCAGCCGGACGAGGGCATCTGGGAGACGCGCGGTGGCCGCAAGGACTTCCTCTTCTCCCGCCTGCAGTGCTGGGTCGGCATGGACCGTGCCTCGAGGATCGCCGTGCAGCGGAGCCTGCCCGCCGACGTCTACCACTGGCGCGCCGTGCGGGACCGCATCCATGCGCAGATCCACGAGCGGGGATGGAACGAGAAGAAGAAGGCGTTCGTCCAGTACTACGGAGCGGACGTGCTCGACGCTTCGCTCCTGATGATGCCGCTGGTCAAGTTCATCTCCCCGACCGACCCGCGCTGGCTCTCGACCCTCGACGGGATCAACCGGGAGCTCGTCACCGACAGCCTCGTCCACCGCTACAACCCTGAGGTCTCGCCGGACGGGCTGGAGGGGACGGAAGGGACGTTCTCGATGTGCTCGTTCTGGTTTGTCGAGGCGATGTCGCGCGCCGGCCGCGTGGACGATGCGCGGCTGCTCTTCGAGAAGATGCTGACCTACGCCAACCACGTCGGTCTTTACTCCGAGCAGATCGGACCGAGCGCCGAAGCGCTCGGGAACTTCCCCCAGGCTTTCACGCACCTCGCGCTGATCAGCGCCGCGTTCGATCTCGACCGCGCGCTCGGTTAGGCTCCCGCGCCGTGCTGCACCTGCCGAACTCGTTCCGGTTCGCGCGCTTCCGCGGACCAGGCGGCCAGCGGGACGGAAAGTGGACGGTGCTCGCTGCAATGGCCATCTCGAGCGGGGTCACCTCGATTCCGACCTCGGCCGTCGCCGTCGCCATCCCGGTCATCCACAAGGAGTTCAACGCGTCGATCGGCGAGCTGCAATGGACGCTGGTCGGCTTCAGCCTCGCGTACTCGGCGCTTCTCGTCCTCGCCGGCCGCCTGGCCGACGTCTACGGACGGAAGTTGTTCTTCCTCGGGGGCACGGTCATCTACACGCTGGGAGCGCTCGGGGCGGCGGTCGCCCCGGACCCGATCGTCCTGATCATCTCCGTCGTGATCATGGGCGTCGGCGCCGCGGTCCTGACGCCGGCGTCGCTCTCGATCATCACCGACGCGTTCGAGCCGGCACAGCGCGGAACGGCCATAGGCATCTGGGCGGCCTCCTCCGCGCTGGTGAGCGGCCTCGGCCCGGCTCTCGGCGGGATCCTCGCCGAGTGGGACTGGCGCGCGGTCTTCTGGATCAACATCCCCTTCGCCGTCGTCTTCTTCGTCATGACCATCCTCGCCGGGCGCGAGTCGAGCGATCCGAACGCGGACCGGCACATGGACATGGCGGGCTTCGGGACGCTCGCCGGCGGCCTGACCACGCTCACGCTCGTCCTCAACGAAGGCCAGGCCTGGGGCTGGACGTCGACGAAGTCGATCATTCTCTTCGCCGCCGCAGGCGTCCTGCTCGCGCTCTTCTTCGTCCTGGAGCCCAGAGCGCGGAACCCACTCGTCGACTTCGGCTTCTTCCGCAAGCGCAACTACCTGGGCGGCAATGTGGCGCTCCTCGCGGTCAACTTCGCGCTCGCGGCCATCCTCTTCTTCATCCCCCTGTACATGCAGGAGGTGCTGGGCTACTCGGTCGTCAGGGCCGGCGCGCTGCTCTTACCGCTGAGCGCGACGATGATCATCGCCCTGCCTGCGGGAGGGCCGATTTCGGAGCGGATCGGGCCGCGCATCCCGATCGTCCTCGGGCTCGTACTGACGGCCCTCGGCTGCTTTCTGCTGACGCTGATCGACGCGAGCTCCGGCTACAACGAGCTCTGGCCCGGACTGCTGGTTGCCGGCGCCGGGGTCGGCCTCGCGCTCACGCCGCTCAACACGGCTGCGATGAACGCGATCCGCCGGATCGAGCACGGCGCCGCCGCCGGGGTGCTGGTGACCATGAGCGGCATCGGCGCGACCTTCGGCGTTGCCCTCTCGGGCTCGTTCTTCCAGAGCGTCCAGGACAGTAAGACGGACGAGCTGCTCGGCAAGCTCGGCATCGGCCTGACCGAGGCGCAGGAACGGACGCTCAGCGGCGTTCTCGCGGGGAACCCGAAGGCGCTCGCGGAGCTGCACACGTTCCCCCCGGGCAGCAGGCGGCGATCAAGGTCGCACTGACGAAGGGCTTCACCGACGGCCTCGGCGTGGTGATGTGGCTGTCCCTCGGAGTCGCAGTGGCCGGGATGATCGTCGTTGCGCTGGTCATGCAGCGGTCGGCACCGATTCCGGATGAGGAAGAGGATTTCGCGCTCGAGGCGGCCGAAGCCCACGCGTAGCTAAATTCACCCGGTGAACGGCGGAGGAACCTTCGCCACCACCTTCCTCGCCTCGGCAGTCGAGGCAATCGAGATGGTGGCGATCGTCATCGGCGTCGGCATGATCCGCGGCTGGCGCGCATCGCTCGTCGGAGCAGGCGTGGGACTGCTCGTTCTCGTCGTGCTCGCCGTGGGACTAGGCACTGCGCTCACGTCGATCCCGATCGACACGCTGCGGCTCGTGATCGGCGCGCTGCTTCTGGCCTTCGGGCTGGGATGGCTGCGCAAGGGAGTGACGCGCGTCGCCGCGAAGGGCTTCGCCGGGGACGAGGAGATCGTGGAAGACGACGGCAGTCGCGAGCAGCGGCTCGGCCTCGACTGGACCGGCTTCGTCCTGAGCTTCAAGGGCGTGCTCCTCGAGGGGCTCGAGATCGCCTTCATCGTCGTCACCTTCGGCTCGACCGCGAACCAGCTGACGATCGCGGCCATCGGAGGCGCCTCGGCGGTCGTCGTCATCGGCATCGTCGGCGCGATCTTCCATCGCTCGCTGCGAGAGATCCCGCGCAGCGTGCTCATCCTCTCCGTCGGTCTACTGCTGACGACTTTCGGGACGTTCTGGGCCGCGGAGGGCCTTGGCGTTCACTGGCCGGGGGACGAGATCGCGCTCCCGGTCATCCTCGCGTTCTACTGCCTGGTCGCGGCAGCATTGATCGCGCTGCAGAGGCGCCGGCTGCTCGGAAGCCCTCAGGAGGCCTACTCGTGAGCACGCTCTGGCGCTGGACGAAGGAGTTCGGGCGGTTCTGGTACCACTTCCTCGTCGGCGACGACTGGACGATCGCGGCCGGGGTCGCTGTCGCCATCCTCGTCACCTGGGGCCTCGTGGAGAGCGGAGTGTCCGCCTGGTGGGCGCTCCCGTTCGCGACAGTCGCCGTCCTCGTCCTCAGCGTCGTGAGAGCAAACCGCGGAATCGCCGCTGGTGTAGCGGGCGAAAACGACCTTCGCGCCGTCCGGCGAGATGCTCGGCGTTACGTTGTCGACCTTCTTCCCGCCGATCCTGCCGACGAGCGCCCCGGAGGGTACGTCGAGGACTGTTACCGGCCCGTTGCAGCGGGGGCAGCTGGGGGCTCCGGCCGCGACCCGGTCGCCCGCCGAATCGACGGAGAACTGCCCGAACGAGCCGAACTGCCTCCCGATGAGCTGCGGCTTGCCGCCGACGGGCACCGTGAAGATGCGGAAGTCGTCACCGTAGAGAAGCAGGTTCGGCTGCACCCAGAACAACTGGCTAGGCGAGTCGATCAGATCGAGGCGGCAGCGCCTGGTGCAAACCGTGTACGGAAGCGGCGCCGCCTGCTTGTCGTCGGCGTTCGCGACGCAGATCGCGCGCACGGGAAGCATTCCGTGATGCAGGTGCCGGCCGACAAACGCGATCTGCGCCCCGTTCGGCGACCAGGTCGCAAGGTCAGTCGAGCTGCAGGCGGAAGAGGTCTGCCGTGTGGCGCCCGAACCGCCCGTAGCCGCGAGTGCTGCAACGACCGCGGCCGAAAGGAGAGCGAGCAGCGCGACTGACGGCTTGCGCATACCGAAATAGTACGCAGGAGCGCTAAGGGGCCGCTCATTCTCGCCGGCGAAGATGGCGTTCCGCGACCACGGCGCCGAGGAACCCTCGGCCGCGCCTAGCGTTATATGCTCGGCACCGTGACGCAGCTGCGGGACATCATGACCGAGGACGTTCTGACCGTCGCTCCCGAGGACACGCTCGGCGAGGTCGCCACGCGCATGGTCGAGCGCAACGTCGGCTCGGTCGTCGTCTTCGACTTCGGCCGGCTCATCGGCGTGCTCACGGAGCGCGACATCATGCGCGCCGTCGCGGCGCGCACGCACTCGAGCGACGCGCGCGTGCGCGAATGGATGACCGCCGACCCGATCACGGCGAGCGCGGACACGTCGGTCGAGGACGCGGCGAGGACGATGTTCGACAATGGCTTCCGGCACCTACCGATTGTCGAGGGCGACCGCGCGGTCGGCATCGTCTCGATCCGCGACGTGGCCGAGTGGGGCATGGCCCACGCGGTCGAGTAGCTCCGGGCTACGTCCTCTCCAGCCGTGCCTCCGCGACCGCCGCGCGGATTCGCGCGGACCCGTCGGAGAGGACCGGATCGCCATGGGGGATGACCACCCGCTCGATCGGGAGAGCGGCCACGGCCTCGAGCGCCGGGAGCAGACGGTCCGCGTTCGCCTCGTCCACGAACACGTGCAGCTGCCCGCCCGTTCCGCTCAGCACGTCCCCGCTGACGAGCGTCGAGTGCTCGCGTATCAAGAACAGAACCTGCTGGGGCTCGCCGTCAAGCTCGATTGCCTCGACGCCCTCAGGCACGTCTGCTGGTTGTCGAGGGATTCGGACGGCGCTTCCACCGCGCCTTCGGCGGCGCCCACACCGAGGCGCCGTAGCGCTCGACGAAGTCCGCGGTGCCGCGATAGTGCGCGCCCTGCGTGAGCAGCACGCGCACGGGCTTGCCGTGCGGGTCGAAGTCGCCGTCGGGCGGGAGGAACGGGTCGATCAGGACGACCTCCTCAGCGGTCTCGTACCGCACGACCGGCACGTCCTGCTCCCAGTCCTCACCGGGCTCCCACGCCGGGTGCGGGGCGAGCCACCAGGAGAGCTCGCTCATCCGGCCCGGAACGGGAGCTTGCTCGCGACCACGCGGTTGCCGCCACGCCGGTACACGATGTCGACGGAGTCGTTCTGCCGGTACGTACCGGCGATTCCGAGGAAGAGCGAGAGCCAGCGCCAGAAGCCCAGCCGGCCCTCCTCGGCCAGCGGCCGCTCGAACACGAGGGTGTGTCCTTCGACCTTGTAATCCGCTCCCTCGTGTTGCGGAACGCCGTTTAGGAAGACTTCGAAAGGGAGACCGACGTCCGGTGGCAGGTCGACGACGGAGCGTTCGGCCATGGCTTCGTAGAATGCCACCCGTGCGCGCCAGGCTCCTCGTCCTTGCCGGTCTCGTGACGTTCGTGGCATTGGTGTTCTCGGCCGTCGCGGTCGCCGGGAACGGAGGCTTCGCTCCGGCCGGGCCGGACTCGCCCAACGGTCAGCGGATCGAGACGGTCTACTGGTTCGTCATGGGCTTTGCGGTGTTGATCTTCGTCGTCGTCGAGGTCGCGCTCGTCGTCTTCATCGTCAAGTACCGCAACCGCGGCCGCCCGGTCGAGGCCGAGGGACCGCAGGTGCGGGGTCACCTGAACCTCGAGCTCGCCTGGACGGCCGTCCCGTTGCTGATCCTCGTCGCGATCGCGATCTTCACGTTCTACGAGCTGCCGGGCATCGAGGATGTCCCCGCCGCGGGAGCCGCAGGCCCGCAGATGAAGGTCGACGTCGAGGGGAAGCAGTTCTACTGGCAGTTCACGTATCCCAACGGCGTAATCGCGATCGACACGATGCGCGTCCCCGTCAACCGTCCGGTCAGGCTCGAGGTCACCTCGCCGCTCGACGACGTGATCCACAGCTGGTGGATCCCCGCGCTCGGCGGCAAGATCGACGCCATCCCGGGGCACCCGAACCACACCTGGTTCGAGGTGAAGAAGCCAGGGACGTTCACCGGGCAATGCGCCGAGTTCTGCGGGATCCAGCACGCGGCCATGCGCGCCACCGTGCAGGCGGTTCCCGCCTCCGACTTCGACAGCTGGCTCGCGGGCGAGGCCCGCGCACAGGCGAGCGGGACGTCCGACCTCGGCAAGCAGGAGTTCGAGGGCGTGTGCGCCAAGTGTCACGGCCTGAGCGGCACGGGCGGCGTCGGCCCGAACATCGCCAGCAGCGCGATCATCCAGAACAAGGACAGCCTGGAGACGATCGTCCGCGAGGGCAGGAACGAGATGCCCGCCGTCGGAGCGGACTGGAGCGAGGGGCAGATGGACGCGCTCTTCACCTACCTGAAGAAGAGGTTCGGGAATGGCGGTTGACGTCCAGCCGTATCCCGGCCGCGTGCCGTGGACGCGTGGCCGGTTCGCCAGCTGGCTGACCACGACCGACCACAAGCGGATCGGGATCCTCTACATCTCCACGAGCCTCTTCTTCTTCGTCGCCGGCGGCATTCTCGCGCTGCTCATGCGCGCCCAGCTCGCGGTGCCGAACGAGCACTTCATCACCAAGGACAGCTACAACGAGCTCTTCACGATGCACGGCACGACGATGGTCTTCCTCGTCGTCGTCCCCATCCTCGCCGGCTTCGGCAACTACCTCATCCCGCTGATGATCGGCGCGCGCGACGTCGCGTTTCCGCGGCTGAACGCTCTCTCGTACTGGCTGTTCCTGTTCGGCGGGGTCGTGCTGTACGGAAGCTGGTTCGCCTCCGGCGGCGCCCCGAGAGCGGGATGGACGAGCTACGTCCCGCTGTCCGTCCAATCGCCCGGAACAGGACAGGACCTGTGGATCCTGTCGCTCCACATCCTCACGCTGGCGTCGCTGATCGGGGCGGTCAATTTCGTCGTGACGATCTGGCGGATGCGGACGCCCGGCATGACCCGGATGCGCATGCCGCTGTTCGTCTGGGCGCTCGAGGCGTACTCGGTCCTGCTCATCATCGTGCTCCCCGCGCTCTCTGCGGGCCTGACGATGCTGCTGCTCGACCGGCAGGTCGGGACGCACTTCTTCCTGCCGGCCAAGGGCGGGAGCGCGCTCCTCTGGCAGCACGTCTTCTGGTTCTTCGGCCACCCCGAGGTCTACATCATGATCCTGCCGGCGATGGGGATCATCTCGGAGGTCATCCCCGTCTTCGCGCGCAAGCCCGTGTTCGGGTACCCGGCGATCGCGCTCGCGACGGCCGGGATCGCGGTCATCTCCCTGTTCGTGTGGGCGCACCACATGTTCGCGACCGGCATCCCGATCGGGCTGCAGGCGTTCTTCATGATCTCGACCATGCTCGTCGCCGTCCCGACGGGCGTGAAGATCTTCAACTGGCTCGCGACGACCTGGCGCGGAAACCTCCTCCTCACGACGCCGATGCTGTATGCGCTCGGGTTCATTGCCGTCTTCACCCTCGGCGGGCTGTCAGGCATCTTCCTGGCCGTCTTTCCGTTCGACTGGGACGTGACCGACACGTATTACGTCGTAGCCCACCTCCACTACGTGCTCTTCGGCGGGTCGATCCTCGGTGTCTTCGCCGGCCTCTACTACTGGTGGCCCAAGATGTTCGGACGCGTGCTGGACGAGAAGCTCGGGAAGTGGCAGTTCTGGCTCACGTTCATCGGCTTCAACCTCACGTTCTTCCCCATGCACATGCTCGGGCTGCTCGGCATGCCGCGCCGGGTCTATACGTACGACCACGGCGGGCTGTGGGAGGGCTACAACCTGACGTCCAGCATCGGGTCCGGGATCATGGGCCTCGGCATCCTCCTCTTCTTCGTCAACGTGATCGTCACGCGCAGGCGCGGCGTGCGTGCGCCGAACGACCCGTGGCTGGCCGATACCCTCGAGTGGTACACCTCCTCGCCGCCGCCGCCGGAGAACTTCGATGCCCCGATTCCGTACGTCACCAGCGCCCGCCCTCTCCGGGACATCCGCCGCCGCCTCAAGGAGGAGCGGCATGTTTAGGAGGGCTTGGCGAAATATGGGCGGTGCCGCCGGAACGCGCAACATTCCGCCAAACCCTCCTAGCGTGACTCCGAGCCCGTGGCTACGGCTGACCGCGATCGGCGCAGCTGTGGCGACCGGGCTCGCGGTGGTCAGCGGTGCAGTCGGCGCGGGCGTCGCGCACGAGGCGCTGTCGGCGATCGCAGTGCCGCCGCTGGTCGTGCTCGTGCTCGCGGCGTGGTTCGAGTACCGGCGGCTGCTGTGGCCGACGGTCGCCGCGCTCGTCCTCTTCGGCGTCGCGGCTCTCGTCACGGGCCACGTCGCGCACGTCGTGCTCGCGGGGCTCGCGTTTGCCGCCTCGCTCGTGTCGGCAGCTCTCGTACTGCGCGAGCGCTGGGTTCCGGCCGGCTCTTGGCGCGACTACGTGGCTCTGACGAAGCCCCGGATCATGTCGCTTCTGCTCTTGACGGGACTGTGCGGGATGATCGTCGGCGCGGGCGGCTGGCCGGAGACGTGGCTCGTCGTCGTGACGATGCTCGGGCTCGCGCTGGCCTGCGGCGGAGCGAGCGCGCTCAACCACGTCCTCGACCAGGACATCGACCGCGCGATGCGGCGCACGTCCGGGCGCCCGGTTGCCGCGGATCGAATACCCGCCGCGTACGCCCTGGAGTTCGGCCTCGCGCTCTCGGCCCTCTCGTTCGTGCTGCTGGCGAGCTTCGTGAACGTCCTCACCGCTGTGCTCGCGCTCGTCGGAAACCTCTTCTACGTGCTCGTGTACACACGCTGGCTGAAACGATCGACTCCGCAGAACATCGTCATCGGCGGCGCCGCGGGCGCCGTGCCGCCGCTCGTCGGATGGGCGGCCGCGACCGGGAACCTGACGGTGCCGGCGCTCTTCCTCTTCCTGATCGTCTTCTTCTGGACGCCCCCGCATTTCTGGGCGCTCGCGCTGCTCATCCGGCGCGACTACGAGGCGGCGCGGATCCCGATGCTGCCGGTCGTGCGCGGCGAGCGCGCGACGACCCGGCAGATCCTGCTCTACTCGCTCGCGCTCGTGCCGATCACGCTGTTGCCGTTCTTCTGGGACACCGTCGGGACGCTGTACCTCGTATGCGCACTGCTCTTGGGCGGGGCGTTCATCTGGCTCGCAGTGCAGCTCGTACGGCGCACCACCCCGGCACGCGCGCGGCTGTTGTTCCACTTCTCGCTTGCCTACCTGGCGCTGCTGTTCGTGGCGATGGCCCTCGACCCGCTGATCGGCTGATGGAGCACGATCGCGAGCTCGAGAAAGGGAATGCCCTGCTCGGCTGGGCGCTGTTCGGGCTCTTCGTCGTCCTGTTCCTGGCCACCGTGCTCGTGGCGCTGGTCTACCTGCAGCTGGACTGATCGCCCGCCGCGGACGCGGCGCCCTCGCGGGGCCACCAGCCTCCTCCCCACTGCGACCCTAACGAGAAAACCCGCACCCGTGTGAAACCGGGCCGTGCCGGATGTGTGCCGGTCAGTCCCCGGCGAGGGGGCCGCGCAGGACGATCGTGGACATGCTCGGCTCCGGCCGGAAGCCCAGTCTCTCGTTGAGGCGCCGCATCGGCTCGTTCTCGTGCTGGCTCTCCGTGAGGAGCCGCGGGAACCCGCGCTCCTTCGCCGCGCGGATCTGCGAGAGCTTGAGCGCCGCGCCGACGCCGCACCCGCGCCACTCGCGCGCGACCGCGGTAAGCCCGTGGAAGACATCGTCGGGGAAGACGTCGAGGGACGCGAAACCGATCGCCCGACCATCCGCCACCGCGATGAAGCACAGCTCGGGATCGCGGCTCGGCCGCTCGATCTCGAACGCGCTCCAGGCTCTCGAAGCTCGGCTCTCCGGCGCCATCGAGCCCTGGGATGTCGCGCGCCGCGGCCACCCCCACGTCGTACATCTGATGCACCAGATCGGCCCGCTCGGCGCGCGTGACGATCTCGACGCCCGCCGGGACCTCCAAAGGCCCGGGCTTGACGGCTCTCAGATCGAGCGCGAGCGCCTCCTGGCGCTCCAGCTCCTCGAAGCCGCGCCGCACGACCCACGCCAGCGAGTCGGGATCCGACTGCAGCACCTCGATGAACAACCCTTCGAGCTCACGCGAGCGCGCCACGTCCGAGATCGCGCGGTAGAGCGCCGTTCCAACTCCCCGTCCGCGCGACGACGAGACTACGCCGAACCCGGCCCAGAGTGCGCCCTGCTGCCGCGGGCCCGTCCAGCCCGAGCCGACAGGCTCGTCGTCCAGCAAGGCGACCAGATTGACCGCGTTCCACGTGCGCTCGCGATGACGGAACCCCTCCAGCGTCCCTGTCCCCGGGTTGACCTGCGCGTGCACTTCGAGGTAGAGGAGAGCTTCCTCGTCGCTGCGCGCCTGCCGAATCTCGATCAAGCGTCCCACCCCGACTCGAGCAGCGCCCGCACCTCGTCCACGGCCGCCGCCCAGATCTGCAGCATCTCTTCGTCCGGCCGCTCGTAGAACCCTCCGAACGAGCCGTCGCCCGCCAGGCCGCGGAACTCGCCCGGATCGGTCACGTCCTGCAGAGCGAGCGCCCCCTTGTGCCCCTCCGGGAGCGCGACGTCCTCGAGCCTCGTCCACGGGAATGTCTCCATCCACGAGGCATGGCTCGCCTCCGGGTCGATCTCGTCCACGAGGGCGCGGATGCGCTCGCTCCGCCACCAGTCGTGCCAGCGGACACCCTCGCCCTCGACCTCCTCGGCCGCGAAGCTGTTGCCGCCGTGGCCGTTCACGAGCAGGATCCGCTGGAACCCCTGTCCGCGCAGCGAACCGGTGAGGTCGGAGAGAAGCCGGACGTACGTCTCCGCCGAGATCGACGGGCTCCCCGGATACGCGGCGAACCGCGGCGTGACCCCGTAGGCGAGCACCGGCAGGACGGGAACGCCCAGCGGCGCCGCCGCTTCCTCCGCCACGCGTCCGGCCAGGATGTTGTCCGTCTCCAGCGAGATGTACGCGTGCTGCTCGGTCGAGCCCAGCGGAAGGACGATCCGGTCGTCGCGCTCGAGGTAGTCCTCGAGCTGCATCCAGTTAAGGTCGCGGACACGCATGCCCGCAAGCATGACCGACGGCATCTTCCTCGCGCGGCCGGAGCAACCGGCGGCCGGCACGCCGCTGGCCGTCAAGGACCTGTTCGACACGGCCGGCCTGACCACCACGTACGGCTCCGCGCTTTTCGCCGACCACGTCCCGGCCGAGACGGCCGAAGCGGTGCGGCTGCTGGAGGGGGCGGGATACGTGGACGTCGGCAAGACCAACCTGCACGAGTTCGCCTACGGCGTCACCTCCGAGAACCCGCATTTCGGCACTGTCCCGAACCCGCTCCGTGAGGGACGGATCGCAGGCGGCTCGAGCGGCGGCTCGGCCGCCGCGCTGGCGGCCGGTCTCGCTGACGCCGCGCTCGGCACAGACTCCGGCGGCTCGATCCGCATCCCGGCGGCCTGTTGCGGGATCGTCGGCTTCAAGCCGACGTATGCGCTCGTCTCGCTGGAGGGCTGCTTCCCCCTCGCGCCGAGCTGGGACCATGCCGGCCCCATGGCGCGCACGGTCGCCGAGTGCACGGCGATGATGGAAATCCTCGCGCCCGGCTTCGCGCCCGCCCAGGTCGCGCTCGACGACGTAGCCGTCGGCATCGCCTGGTTGGAAGAGTGCGATCCGCTCGTCCGCGCCCGCATAGACGAGGCCGTCCGGCGGTTCCCGAGCCGGCGCGAGGTCGACTTCCCGATTCCGACGCGCATCTTCCCCGGCTTCATGGCCGAGGTGGCCGACGTCCACCGCGAGCTCTTCGCCGAGAACCGGGACCTGTACGGCGCGGACGTGGCCGGGAAAATCGACGACTGCCTCGCGGTCACGGAGGAGCAGCGCGCAGAGGCGATGGCGCGGCGGGCGGCTTACAACGACGCGGCCGAGCAAGCGCTCGACGACCTCGACTTCCTCGTCGTGCCGACGCTGCCCTTCGTGGCTCCCGAGGTCGGAGCCACCTGGAACGAGCCGGTGCGCAGCCGCATGACGCGCTTTACGCGCGCCTTCAACGATCTCGGCTGGCCCGCGCTGGCACTCCCCTGCGGAACCGCCGAGGACGGCCTACCCGCGTCGCTGCAACTGGTCGGGCGGCCGCGCGACGACGCGCGCGTGCTCGGGGCGGGGCTCAGTCTCTTCGGTACATGAAGTTCACGACGGCGACGAGCGCGCAGTAGGCGGCGAGCAGGAGGAAGGACAGCCGCCCGTAGCCGTGCTCGAGGGCGGCGCCGACGATCGGCACCACGACGATCGCCGCGAAGTTCACCCCCTGGAGGCCGACCGCGAGGCCGAGCGCCGGATTGCCCTCGATCAGACCCTCGATCCGCTGGTAGGCGACCGCGAACGGAAGGCCGAAGCCGATTCCGAGCGCGACGATCCCCACTGCCGCCACACCTTCGGTCCGGTCGAGGACGAGAGCGAGGAGGCCGGCGCCCGCGAGCGCCGGCCCGACGGTGGAGAGCAGGAAGCGCCGTGAGCGCGACCCGGCGAGCTTTCCGCTGAGCGGCCTCGCCACCGCCATGACGCCGAACAGCACGAACCCGAGCGCGCCGGCGACGCCCGGCCCGATTCCGTGGTGAATGGTCAGATACTGGAGCAGCCACGCGCCGACGATGATCGGCATGGCATTGACGAAGACGAACAAGGCGTCCGCCCACCAGAACCGCCAGCCCGCGAGGAGCTTCTTCACGCCGGCTGCGCCGACCCGGCGCATGTGCTGGACAGCGGGCATGTCGCCGAACAGGAACGGGAGGGCGGCGAGCCCGACCGCGGCGGAGATGCCGAAGTTGACGCGCCAGTCCACGCCCGCCTCGGCAAGCTCGCCGCCGACGAGGAGCGCCGCGGCCAGCCCTCCGGTGATGCCGCCGCCGTAAACACCCAGGAGGAGCACGCTCCCGAGAGCCCGCGCGATCACCGGACAGGCGATCAGCGCGATGCCCGTGCCGAGCCCGGTGAACGCGCGGCCGACGAGCATCACGGCGAAGGCGGGCGCGATAGCGCTGATCACGCCGCCGAGGCCCATGGAGATCGACGCGAGCCGCGCGCTCCACGGGATTCCGAGCCGTTCCTCCGCGGCCGAGCCGACGAGCGAGAACGCCGCGATCGCGAGGAAGAAGACGGAGGTCATCAATCCCGCCTCGGCCAGAGAGACGCCGAACTCGTGCGCGACCGGCGCCGCGGCCGGCCCGACCACGCCGGCGCCGTAGCCGAAGGCCGCGCCGAGCAGGATGACGCCGATTCCGACGCGTGAACGCGCTGGCCCGGCCACGGCCGGACGATATAGCGCTACTCGGCGGGGAGCGGGCGGAGCGCACTCGCCAACTCAAGCGCGCGCGACCCGGATTCGAAGTCCCGAGTCTTCGACTCAAAAATCATGAGCACGCCGTCACGCGAAAGCGTCAGACCGGAGGGCTCGGCAAGCAAAGCGATGCCGTCTCCCGGACCGGACCGAAGCCAGAACGGGCGCTTCGGCCCATACTCCTCAGGGTGAACCCCCCCGTAGTCGAACCAGACAAAGGGCACGGGCCTCACCACGCGCGCGCCGTCGTCATCGCCGACGTGCCGGTCTGGACCGAGCGGAGGCGATTGCCCCGGAACGTTCGACCGAGCCAAAGCGCGGGCACGCCGAGCGCCGGCCTCGCCGCTCGAACGCCATAGGCCTTGACCACATCGGCCGGTGAGGGGTCGTGCCGCGCTCCGGCTCCTTCGGGACGAAGGCCTGCTCGACTTCAAGCGCGGCCGCGGCGTGCACGTGAGCGGGACGCCCGAGCACGGCGCGCTCGTCGACCGCGCGCGGGACCTGGTCGAGCTCGCGCGACACCACGGCTACCGCCGCCAAGAGCTGCTCGACCTGATCGAGTCGCTGCCCTAACGGCTGAGATCGGCCGTCGGGACGCGACGGTCAGGATCCGCGAGCGGGAGAAGCATCAAGCCGTGCACCGGCCCCATCGGGCCGGCGCTCACCTTCGCCCGCGCGGGGACGTGTTTCTGCGCCCTGCTCCCGTGCGGCGAGACCCCGGCGTAGATACCAGCACCGGCCGCCAGGGCGACGAGGCCAACAGCCGCGATCCTGGCGGAGGCGTTCACGCCGCCGCGCGGACAGCCGCCTCGTAGATCGGGTCGCGGCCGAACTGGTCGAGCTCGTCGGAGAGCAGCTGGCTCGGGTCGAGGGGGTCGGCGCGCGGCGTGCCGACGGGGTCACCGTCGATCGAGACCGCGCGCAGCTCGTCCGCCGCCTCGTGCTCCAGCGCGATCTTGCGGTCCAGCCGCGAGCGCAGCCACCCGGCGAGCAGCAGGGCGTCCGCCTTCGGCCCCGTGACCGCGATCTTCTTGACGTCGGCGATTCCCGGCCACAGCTCGGCGAGCAAGGCGCGCCAGCGGAGCGAACGGCGAAACGCGATGTCCGAGACCGCGGTCTGGTCGAACACCTTGGGCAGCTCCTCGTAGGCGCCGGACACGTCGTCCCACTCGCTCGAGTCGACGATCAGCCGGTCGACCACGTGCACCATCTCCTCGAGCACGCGGCTCCCGAACGGCGGGCGCCCGCGCCAGCGGGAGAAGACCGGAAGGTCGGAGATCAGCAGCGGCTCGATGATGCTGGCCGGCGACTCCGCCCGGCAGCCGTAGAGGTGCAGCTCGACCACTTCCGAGCAGACGTGATCGGCCTCGCTCTCGAGGTCGAAGCAGTACACGGAGACGCTCGCGTCGATCGCATCCCGCTCGGCGTCGGGATCGGGGACGAGCAGGATCGTGCGCGAGGGATGCGCGTCGGCCAGCCCCGCGAGCGCGCCGCGGGCGGCGTCGAGCCAGTTCTTCGGAACCCACGCGGTGTGGGTCATCACGCTCGTCCTCAGATTGGAGTGCCCGTTGCCGGCCGAGACCCTCAGCGCGCCGAGCCGTTCCTGCACCTCGTCCAGGGAGACGTCCTCGCCGTGCCACTCGTCGACGTGCGTCGAGTCGGCCACGCTCAATAGCGGCGCCAGGAGCGCCCGTCGCGCTTGATCATCTCGTCGGAGGCGTGCGGTCCCCAGGTGCCGGCGGCGTAGTTCGGGAAGACCGGATTGTCGCGGCGCCAGAAGGCGACGATCGCGTCCACCAGCGACCACTCCTCGTCCACCTCGTCCGCGCGGGTGAAGAGCGTCTGGTCGCCGAGCATCACGTCCAGGATCAGGCGTTCGTACGCCTCCGGGATCCCCGTGCGGAAAGTGCCGCCGTAGAGGAAGTCCATGTGCACCGGCCTGATCGTCATCCCGGCGCCCGGCACCTTCGCGCCTATCGACAGCGACACGCCTTCGTCCGGCTGGATGTGGACGACGAGCATGTTCGGCCGCAGGCCCTCGCCGGCGATCGCCTCGAACGGAGGATGCGGCGCGCGCTGGAACTGGATGGCGATCGTCGTCTCGCGCCGGGCGAGCCGCTTCCCCGCGCGCACGTAGAACGGCGTGTCGGCCCAGCGCCAGTTGTCGACGAAGAGCTTGGCAGCGATGAAGGTCTCGGTCAGCGAGTCGGGAGCGACGCCCGGCTCCTCGCGGTATCCCGGCACCTCCTCTCCCTCGACCCAGCCCCGCCCGTACTGGCCGCGGACGACGTGCTTCGGCCCTGGCGTGTGCAGTGAGCGCAGCACCTTGACCTTCTCGTTCCGCACCGACTCGGCGCTGAAGTCGATCGGCGGCTCCATCGCGGTCAGGGCGACGAGCTGGAGCAGGTGGTTCTGGAACACGTCGCGGATCACGCCGGCCTTCTCGTAGTACGCGGCGCGGTTCTCGATCCCCATCGACTCGGCGACGGTGATCTGGACGTGGTCGATGAACTGACGGTTCCAGACCGGCTCGAAGATCCCGTTCGCGAACCGCAGCGCCAGCATGTTCTGGACGGTCTCCTTGCCCAGGTAGTGGTCGATGCGGAAGATGTCCGACTCGTCGAAGTCCTTCATCAGGAGCGCATTCAGCTCCCGCGCCGACTCGAGGTCGCAGCCGAACGGCTTCTCGATCACGAGCCTGTCCCAGCCGCGCTTCGAGCTGTGCTTGCCGATCTGCTCGACCAGCGTCGCGATCGCCGCCGGCGGGACGGCGAAGTAGTAGACGCGGTTCTCCGCGCAGCCGACGTTCTTGTCGAGGTCGGCGACCGTCTTCGCGAGCTTGTTCCAGCCGGTCTCGTCGTCGAAGTCCATCGAGATGTAGCGCATTTCCTTGGCGAGCGTCTCCCAGATGTCGTCGCGGAAGGGGTCGCGGCCGTGCTCCTGGACCGCCGCCTTCATCCGCTCGCTGAAAGTCCTCGTCGCTCTCCTCGGTGCGGGCGACCCCGACGACGGCGAAGTTGCGCGGCAGCAGGTGGCGGAAGGCGAGCGAGTAGAGCGCCGGGAAGAGCTTCCGCTGGGTCAGGTCGCCGGATGCGCCGAAGATGACCATGGCGCAGGACTCGGGCGTCCGCGCCAGGCCGAGCCCCTCGAGGAGAGGGTTCTCGTCCAGCTGCCGGTCGGCCGCGACCGTCATGCCTGCTTCTCGAGGTGGCCGCCGAAGGCGTGCCGCATGGCGGACAGGAGCTTGTTGGCGAACTCGGCCTCGCCGCGCGAGTCGAAGCGCTCGTACAGAGCGGCGGACAGTACCGGCGCCGGGACCGACTCGTCGATCGCCGCGTGCAGCGTCCAACGACCCTCGCCGGAGTCCGAGACCCGACCCGCGTAGCCGTCCAGATCCGGGCTGTCGACGAGCGCGGTCGCCGTCAGATCGAGCAGCCAGGAGGAGATGACGCTTCCCCGCCGCCACAGCTCGGTGACCGAGGCGAGGTCGAGGTCGTAGCGGTAGTGATCGGGATCGCGGAGGGGGGTCGTCTCGGCGTCGGTCTCCTGCTGCGTGTTACCCACGTTCGCGTGCTTGAGGACGTTCAACCCCTCGGCGTAGGCCTGCATGAGCCCGTACTCGATCCCGTTGTGCACCATCTTCACGAAATGGCCGGCGCCACTGGGGCCGCAATGAAGCCATCCCTTTTCGGCCTGAGCGGGGTCGCCGGAACGGCCCGGCGTGCGCTCCGCGGCATCCACGCCAGGGGCGAGGTCGTCGAGCACCGGCTCGAGCCGCTCGACCGCCTCGTCGTCGCCGCCGACCATCATGCAGAAGCCGCGCTCGAGGCCCCAGACGCCGCCGGAGACGCCGATGTCGAGGTAGTGGAGGCCCTTTTCCGACAGCTCGCCGGAGCGGCGCAGATCGTCGATGTAGTACGAGTTCCCCCCGTCGATGATCGTGTCGCCCTCCTCCAGGTGCGGCGCGAGGTCGGCGATGATCCCGTCCACGATCGCGGCCGGCACCATCATCCAGACCGAGCGCGGCTTGTCGAGCTGCTGGACGAGCTCCTCCAGCGAGCCTGCGGTCGAGTCGACGTTCGGGTCATACGTCTTCATGTCGTGCCCGCGCTTGCGCAGGCGGTCGGTCATGCCCGCGCCCATGCGGCCGAGCCCCACCATTCCGAGTTGCATCAGATGTCCTCCATTCGGATTCGAACGATGGGACGGCCGCGCTCCTGCAGCGAGGCGAAGTCGCCGGCTGCCTGCGCGCGGATGAGCTTGCCGAAGCCGAAGTCCTTGCCCGGGATCGGGATCTCCTTGCCGGTGTCGTCGACGATCTGGACGAAGCGGCCGATCGGCGGGCCGCCCTTGTGCAGCTGGCCCGTCGAGTGGAGGTAGCGCGGGCCGAAGCCGTGGGTCGTCACGCAGCCCGTACGCGCGCGGATGGTCTGCACGAGCTCCATGACCCTGGACTCGTTTTCGTCGGTCGGGTCGACGAAGGCCTGCACGCACACGTAGTTGCGCTCCTCGGCCCCCTTCAGCAGGTCGTCCAGCGAGCCCTGCGGCTCGACGTCCGGATCGGAGCCGCTCGCGAGGATCTCGTTCGTCCGGTCCTTGGCAGACTGCACGTCCGGCTGGTTGAAGGCGTTGATCCCGAGGATCGAGCCGGCGACCGCCGTGGCGAACTCCCAGCGGAAGAACTCGGCGCCGAGGTCGTAGGGGTCGCCGATCCGCACCTCGGCGCGCTGCCGGTCGGGTCGCGCCGGCGATTCGCCCGGCGCGGGGATGAGCCCCTTGCCCTCCTTGCCCGTCGATTCGGCGATCAACTGCTCCGCCCACAGGCCGAATCCGCCGGGCGTGTTCTCGATGCAGATCTTGTCGCGCCCGTCGTTCCAGCCGTTCCCGAAGTGGAGGCCGAGCTGGAGGCCGGGATTGTCCTGTTCGGCGCGGCAGTTCTGGGCCATCTCCGCGGCCCGGCTGCGAATGCGGTCGGGGTCGGCGCCGATCAAGGCCGCCGCGACGAGCCCGAAGGCGGAGAGGGCCGAGTAGCGACCCCCGATGGTCGGCTCGCCGTGGAAGACGGCACGGAAGCCGCGTTCCTCGGCGAGCGCCTCCAGCTCGGAACCGGGGTCGGTGACGACGGCGAACTGCTCTGGATCGCGGCCGGCCAGCTCCCAGAAGTGCTCCAGGTGCGAGCGCGTCTCCAGCGTCGTGCCCGACTTGGAGGACGCGACGAAGAAGCTGCGGTCGACGTCGATCGACTCCTGCAGGCGGCGGATCGCCTGCGGATGCGTGGTGTCGAGGACGTGGAAGTTGGGGGACTCGAAGGTGCGGCGGAAGACCTCCGGAGCGAGGCTCGACCCGCCCATGCCCAACAGGACGTAGTGCTCGTACTGGCCGGTGGGAAGTGCGGTCAGGTCGAGCTCGCGAAAGGGCTCGTCCAGCCACCCGAGCCACTGCGCCTCGTCCTCTCCCGTCCAGACGGTGGGGTCACGCGCCCAGATCCGCTCGACCAGCTCCTGCCCCTCGCTCATGCGGAGACGAGCTCGCCGCGCTTGGCCTTGATCCCCTCCATCAGCTCCGAGAACGAGTCGGAGAACTTCTCCACGCCCTCCTGCTCCAGCACCGCTGTCACATCGTCGTAGTCGATGCCGAGCGCTGCCAGGCGCTCGAAGACCTGCCTGGCCTCGTCGACTCCCGCAGTGAGCGTCAGCGCGACCTGCCCGTGGTCCTGGAAGGCCTGGATCGTCTCCTCGGGCATGGTGTCCACGGTCTCGGGGCCGATCAGCTCTTCGACGTACAGCGTGTCCCGGTAGTCGGGGTTCTTGGTCGAAGTGGAAGCCCACAAGCAACGCTGGCGAGTCGCGCCCTTCTCCTCGAGCGCCTTCCAGCGTTCGCTGGAGAACACCTCCAGGTAATTCTCGTACGCGAGCTTCGCGTTCGCGATGGCCAGCTGCCCGAGCAGCGCGCGCGCCTCCTCGGTCCCGATCTCCTCCAGCCGCTTGTCCGCTTCCGTGTCCACGCGAGAGACGAAGTAGCTGGCCACCGAGGCGACCCGGCTCGGGTCGCCGCCGCTTTCGATCAGGCGCTCGATCCCGTGGACGTAGGCCTCCATGACCTCCTTGTGGCGCTCGAGCGAGAAGAGCAAGGTGATGTTGATCGAGCGGCCGGCGGCGATCGAGTCCTCGATCGCGCCGAGGCCGGGCTCGGTGCCCGGGATCTTCACGAACAGGTTCGGCTTGTTGATGCGCTCGTGCAGCTCCTTCGCCTGCTCGAAGGTGGCCTCGCGCTGGTACGCGAGGTTCGGGTCGACCTCGATCGAGACATATCCGTCGCGGCCCGCGGTTTCCTCCCAGATGCCGTGGAGGAGGTCGCACGCGTCGCTCACATCGCGCTCCGCGAGCCGGAAGAAGACCTCCACGTCGTCCTGGTCCTCCGCCAGCAGCTCGCGCAGCTGCTCGTCGTAGGCGTCTCCTTGCGAGATCGCCTTCTGGAAGATCGTCGGATTGGAGGTGACGCCGACGACTGCGTCCTCCTCCGTCATCCGCTCGAGCCCTCCCTGGTGAATCAGGTCACGCGAGAGGTAGTCGATCCACACACTCTGTCCCAGCTCCGAGAGCTGATGTAGCCGGCTCTTAGGCATTGATTCCCATCTCCTCAATCCTTTTGACTTTCTCCAGGCGCCGCTCGTAGCGGCCGCCTCCGATGAACTCCGCCCCGAGGAACGCCTTGATCAGGTCGGCGGCCAGCTCGGGCCCGACCACCTCCGACCCGAGGCAGAGGACGTTCATGTCGTCATGCTCTACGCCCTGGTGCGCCGAGTAGATGTCGTGACAGATCGCCGCGCGGATCCCGGGGATCTTCGCGGCGGCGACCGAGGCGCCCACCCCCGAGCCGCAGATGAGGATCCCGCGGTCGGCGTTGCCCTCCAGAATCGCGCGGCCTAGCTCGAGGGCCTTGTCCGGGTAGTCGATCCGGGGCTCGGTCTTGTCGGTCCCGAGGTCGATCGCCTCGTGACCGAGCGCCTCGAGATCCTCGAGCGTGCGCTGGCGGAGCTTCACCCCGCGATGGTCGAACGCGACGGCGACCCTCACAGCGGCAAGGCTACTCGACCGTACTATGCTCCGGCCAAGGGACTACGAGAGGAGCAGGGATGACCGAAGTGGACAACTGGAGAGAGCTCGGACAGCAGCTGCGGGTCGACTCGATTCGTGCCGCGAACGTGACGAAATCTGGCCATCCCACCTCGTCGATGTCCGCGGCCGACCTGATGGCCGTGCTGATGTCGAAGTACCTCCACTACGACTTCGACAATCCCGGGAACCCGAACAACGACCACCTCATCTTCTCCAAGGGACACGCCTCCCCCCTCCTCTACTCCATGTACAAGGCCGCCGGCGCGATCACGGACGACGAGCTGCTCACGTTCCGCGTCTTCGGCAGCCGCATGGAAGGCCATCCCACCCCCGAGATCCCGTGGGTCGACGTCGCCACCGGCTCCCTCGGCCAGGGACTCCCGATCTCGGTCGGGGTCGCGCTCTCCGGGAAGTACCTCGACAAGCTGCCGTACCGCGTCTGGTGTCTGTGCGGCGACAGCGAGATGGCCGAGGGCTCGATGTGGGAGGCGTTCGAGCACGCCGCCTTCTACGAGCTCGAGAACCTGACCGCGATCATCGACGTGAACCGGCTCGGCCAGCGCGGTGAGACGATGCACGGCTGGGATCTCAACTCGTACGCGAAGCGGGCGGAGGCCTTCGGCTGGAAGGCGATCGAGATCGAGGGACATGACCTCGAGGAGATCGACCGCGCATACCAGGAGGCGCTCCACACCCACGGTCAGCCGACCGTGATCGTCGCGCACACGCTCAAGGGCAAGGGCGTCAAGGAGGTCGAGAACCAGCTCAACTGGCACGGGAAGGCGCTCGACCACCCCGACGAGGCGATCGAGGAGCTCGGGGGCATCCGGAACATCGTCGTCGACGTCCCCAAGCCCGAAGCGGCCGAGCCACACACGTTCGAGGTCAAGGGCGGGGAGCTGCCCACGTACGAAGTGGGCGGCAAGGACGTCGCAACGCGCACGGCATACGGCGAAGCGCTGCGCGCCCTCGGGGACATGCGCGGCGACGTCGTCGCCGTGGACGGCGAGGTCTCGAACTCGACCTACGCCGAGTTCTTCCGCGACGCGCACCCCGACCGCTACTTCGAGATGTACATCGCGGAGCAGCAGATGGTCGCGGCCGCCGTGGGCTTGCAGGTGCGCAAGTGGCACCCGTTCGCGTCCACCTTCGCCGCGTTCCTCGCGCGCGCCTACGACTTCGTCCGCATGGCCGCCATCTCGCGCGCGAACATGAGCCTGTGCGGCTCGCACGCCGGCGTCTCCATCGGCGAGGACGGTCCGTCGCAGATGGCGCTCGAGGATCTCGCGGAGTTTCGCGCCGTCCATTCGAGCACCGTCCTCTACCCGTCCGACGCGAACCAGACCGCGCAGCTCGTGGCGCAGATGGCCGACCTACCGGGCATCAAGTACATGCGCACCACCCGTGGCGCTACGCCGGTGATCTACGAGCCGGGAGAGGAGTTCCCCGTCGGCGGCAGCCGCGTCGTTCGCTCGTCCGACGAAGACGACGTGACGATCGTCGGGGCGGGGATCACGCTGCACGAGGCGCTCAAGGCCGCCGACTCGCTGGCCGAGGAGGGGATCAACGCCCGCGTGATCGACCTCTACTCGGTCAAGCCGGTGGACGTCGAGGGCCTGCGCGCCGCGGCCGAGGCGACCGACGGCCGCGTCGTGACCGTCGAGGACCACTGGCCCGAGGGTGGGCTCGGGGAGGCCGTCCTCTCGGCGTTCGCCGAGGTCGACGAGAAGCCGACGGTCGTGAAGCTCGCGGTCGAGGGGATGCCCGGTTCGGGCAAGCCGGCCGAGCTTCTCGCGGCGGCCGGCATCGATGCCGAGCACATCGCGGACGCCGCCAAGCGCCTCGTCGCGGCGCGCGCGGTCGCTTAGTGGCGGATCGGCCGCGACGATACCAGCTCGGCTGGCCGATACGGATCGTCCTCGGCTTCGGCGCGAACCTCCTCGCGCTGTGGCTCGCGAGCCGGTGGATCGACAGCGTCGGCTACAAGGACTTCTCCGATCTCCTGATCGCGGCGGCCGTCCTCTGGATCGTCAACCTCATCATCAAGCCGATCCTGATGTTCGTCAGCTGCCTGCTGATCATCCTCACGCTCGGCCTGTTCCTCTTCCTGATCAACATGGGGATGGTCGCGCTGACCGCGTGGCTCGTCCCGGGCTTCGACGTGGGCGGTTTCTGGTCGGTCGCGGGAACCGCGCTCATCGTCTGGGCCGCAAACGTGCTCGTCAACGCGCTCGCCGACCGAGCAGCACCGAAGAAGAAGCAGACGCCGCTTACCTAGTCTTAGTCGCATGGCCGTTGTGATCGGCACCAACCTCCGCAAGGAGATCGCCGGCTCGCTGCTGTTCGACGGAGTCTCGTTCAAGGTCGAGCGGCGTGACCGGCTCTCCCTGTCCGGCCCCAACGGGACCGGTAAGACGACGTTGCTCCGGATCCTGGCGGGCGAGACGGAGCTGCACGGCGGCGAGCTCGCCTTCGAGAAGGGGACGCGGATCGCGCTGCACGACCAGCGACCGCCGCTCGAGCGGGGACTGTCCCTGCGCGAATACGCGCTCTCCGGCGCCGGCGACCTGATCGCGACCGAGCAGGAGCTCACGCGCCTCGAGCAGGCGATGGCCTCCGGCGAACACGAGCCCGCGACGCTCCGCCGCTACTCCGAGGCGCAGGCGCGCCTCGAGCATGCGGGCGGCTACGCCTGGCGCGAGCGCGTGGACGCGGCGCTGCGCGGCCTCGGTTTCGCCGACGACGACCTCGACCGGGAGCTGGACACGTTCTCGGGCGGGGAGCTGACGCGCGCCTCGCTCGCGCGCTCGCTCGGCGGCGACCCCGACCTGCTCCTCCTCGACGAGCCGACCAACCACCTGGACGTGAACAACATCGAGTGGCTCGAGCAGACGCTGCAGTCGACCGATGCGGCCGTCATCCTCGTCGCGCACGACCGCTGGTTCCTCGAGGCGACGACGACCGCTGTGCTGGAGCTGGAGGCCGGCCGCTCGACCTACTTCGCCGGCCCCTGGCACGAGTGGCGCCGCGAGAAGGCGGCCCGGCTGCACGCGGCCTCGAAGGCCGCCGATCGCGTCGGCCGCGACATCGCACGGCTGGAGCGCTTCGTCGAGCGCTTCCGCGCGTCCACGCCGAAGATGGCCCGCAAGGCGCAAGCCAAGATGACGCATATCGCTCGCCTGGAGAAGGAGCAGGCCAAGGCGCAGGGCGAGATCGAGCTGCTGACGCGCAAGGGGAGGCGGCTTGGCTTCGAGTTCCTCAATCCCGCGCGCAGCGGCCGCACCGTGGTCGAGTCCGAGGATCTCGGCGTCACCGCCGGCGACCGCAGGCTGCTGAACGCGAGCTTCGCGATCGAGCGCGGGGAGCATGTCGCGCTCGTCGGCCCGAACGGATCGGGGAAGACGACGCTGCTCGAGACGATGCTCGGCCGCCACGAGCACGACGGCGGCCGGGTGCGACTCGGCCACGGGGTCGAGGTCGCGTATTTCTCCCAGCAGGACGTGGAGCTGGACGAGCGCGGCTCCGTGCTCGACTGTGCGCAGGGCGCGACCGGCCTGCGGCGGCCCGACGCGCAGAACCTCCTCGGGCGCTTCCTCTTCTCCGGCTGGGAGGAGCAGCAGAAGCCGGTCACAGCGCTCTCGGGCGGCGAGCGGCGTCGACTCGCGCTCGCGCTCGTCGTGGCCTCGGGAGCGAACTTCCTCGTCCTCGACGAGCCGACGAACCACCTCGACCTCGAGAGCCGCGAGGCACTCGAGGCCGCGCTGGAGGCGTTCCCCGGCACCGTCCTGCTCGTCTCGCACGACCGCGCGGTTCTCGACGCTGTAGCGGAACGGACGCTGGCGATCGAGGACGGAGGGCTGCGCTCCTATGACGGCGGCTGGGCCGACTACGTCCGCAGGCGCGCCGAGCTGGAGGCTCCGCCGGTGCCGACAGAGCCTCGCCCCGCGAAGACGAAGCCCGCGCCTCCCCCGAAGCCGAAGCCGAGGCAGCCGAGCGAGCTCGAGCGGATCGAGACCGAGATCGCGGAGCGCGAGCGCGCGGTCGCAGAGCTGGAGCAGAAGCTCTCCGACGACTGGACTGACGTCGATACGCTCGCTGCGCACCGCCGCGCGCGCGACGAGCTCCAATCGCTCCTCTCGCGCTGGGAAGAGGTCTTCGAGAAGCGCTGATGGTCGTTCCTCCCAAGGAGCGGAAGATCGCGTTCCCAGGGTGGATCCTCCGCGGACTGCTCCGCCTCTTCCTCTGGGTACTCGTCGCTTCCGCCGTATCGATCGGAATCGCGCTGCTCGTCGGCCATTTCCGCGGAACCGATCCTTCCCGTTCCGTCCCGCTCGGCCTCTACATCGGCGGCGCGGCACTCATCGTCGTGACGATCGGCGGCTTCGGCGGCCAAAGCATCTCGCCCGGCTACGAGGAGACGATGCGAAGCGACCTGAACATGAGGCGCATGCAGGCGATGCGCGGCGCGTACGTGCTCGTCGGCCTGCTGGTCATCGGCCTCGGCGTGCTCTGCAACTGGCTGCTCTGAAGAGCTCGAGCCACTCGTCGAGCCCCGCGGGCTGACGCCGGCGCCCGAAGCCGCGGCGCAAGAAGGCGCGAAAGGCCCTCGCCTGCGCGGGCGGCAGCAGCGGCTCGGGCCGGCGGACGGCGACGAGGATCCCGGCGTCCACCGAAGGCCGAGGTCGAAACGCGGAAGCGGGAACCTGACGGACGAGGCGCAGCTCCCACCACGGTGCCCAGCCGAGGCCGAGCAGCGTATCCCCGCGTGCCCGCTTCCGCGCGACCTCCCACTGCACGATCAGCGCGGCGCGCTCGAGCGACCCACGCGGGTCGTCGAGCAGCAGCCGGAGGGCACGGGTCGTCTCGTGGAAGGGGACGTTCGAGACCGCGCGGAACGGCAGGCGGGGGACAGGCTGCGCGAACGCGTCTCCCTCCACGACCAGAACGGAGGACAGCGGCCCGAAACGTTCCCTCAGCCGCATCGCCAGCGAGGAGTCGATCTCGTGGGCGATCACGTATCCGGCTCGCCGTGCGAGGACCGACGTGATCGCGCCGTCGCCCGCGCCGATCTCGAGCACGAGATCGCGGCGGGAGACTCCCGCCAGCGTTACGAGCTCCTCTGCGAGTCCCCTATCGCGGAGGAAGTGCTGGGAGCGCGCGGGCCGGCGCGCCTGTCTGGCGCGTTGAACGGCCACGGAAGACCACCGTCATCACGCCGTCAGCCTACCCCTTCTCGAGCGGAGCCATGGTCAGGCCGTGCCCCTGGAGCTGGTTCCAGTACAGCTCGGCGGCTTCCTTGTGTCCGGACCAGACGATCGCCTGTCCGGAGTTATGGATCCGGTTCGCCATGTCCATCCCCTGCTCGTAGCTCGTGGCGGGGAGGACGCTGGCGAGGGCGAAGGCGACTCCCTGGAACGTGTTGTGGTCGTCGTTCAGCACGATCACGCGCCAGGCGTCGCCCGTTCCCTCGCCCGGCCGCCGAGGCCGAGCCCTACGTGTCGGAGCCTGAGTTGCCATCGCCGGCCGAGCGGAAGTACGCACGCTCCGCCTTGCGGTTGCGGTACCAGACGAACATGCCGATCGTCAGCGGGATCAGGATGGCCAGCCCGAGGATGCCGAGCGGAAGCGCCCACCACGCGCCGCGGACGCGCGCCGTGTCCTGCGTGGCCGTGATGGCGTCCGTCTTAGCAGGCGTCTTAGCCGCCTTGGCCTTCACCGCATGGCGCTCGCGCAGCTTCTTTGCGGTCACCTTCGCCTTGGTCGTGTTCGCGACCGCCGGCGGCCCGTGGAAGCGCTTGGGCATCCAGTAGTCGACGAGCCAGTGCTTCTTCGGGTTCTTGAAGACCTCGACGTCCGCGGTCATCGCCGACCAGCCCGACTTCGGCTTGGGAAAGAGGAAGACCTCGACCCCCACTGTGTGCTTCTGCCCTTCCGCATAGGAGTACTGCACGAAGCTCCAGTTCCCCCAGCCCTTGTCGAGCGCGGGATACGGGATGACGGGAAGGTTGCCCTTGTCCCACTGCTTGCGCGTCAAGCCCTCTTTCAAAGTCGGGCCGGCAATGTCCCACGCCTTCGCCACGTTCTGACGGACGACGGCGCTCGCGATGAACTGCTTCAGAACCTGGTGTACCTGGCGGCGCTGGGCGGGCGTGAACGGCACGTCCTTCGTTTGCACGTAGTCGGCCACCGTCGGCCCGTTGGCGTTCTCCGGGTTGCCGGGATCGGAGTAGCGGACGGCGAGCCAGATGAGCGGCACGGCGACGCCCACCCCGATGGCAGTGAAGGCGATCCGGCGGCGCCAGCGGTACGAGTGGAGAATCGACATCGCACCTTCATTTTGCCCACTGGGTCAAAGGTCAGTCCCGAAGGTCGCGAGCACGGCTTCCGCCACGACCTGCATGGGACGCCCGGAGACCTGACTTGCCTTGCGCAGGCGCGCGAACGCGTCGTCCTCGGACAGGCCCTCCCGCTCCATCAGGAGCCCCTTCGCCCGCTCGATCGTCTTGCGCGCGGCGAGGGCCGCCGCGAGCGACTCGGTCTCCTCACGCAGCTCGACCAGCTCGCGGTGCCGAGCACGCGCTGTGTGGATCGCCGGGAGCAGATCCGACTCGCGAAACGGTTTCACGAGATAGCCGAACACCCCCGCCTCGACCGCTCGCGAGACCAGCTCTTCCTGACCGTAGGCGGTCAGCATCACGATCGGGATCGGGCGCTCGTCCAGGATGGCGCGCGCGGCCTCGATCCCGTCCAGCTTCGGCATCTTCACGTCGAGCACGGCCAGGTCGGGCTCCGCCGAGCGGGCGAGCTCGACCGCCTCGGCGCCGTCCTTCGCCTCCGCGCACACGTCGAAGCCGGCATCCTCGAGCAGCTGCTTGAGGTCGAGCCGGATGATCGTCTCGTCCTCTGCGATCAGAACTCGAATCGGACGGTCCCCTTCTTCGTCCACCAGTTGAAGACCTGGACAGCCATGCGACCGGCCTGCACGGACGGATCGGACTCGGCCAGGCGCCGCGCCTCCGCCAGCTCCACCGTGTACAGGCAGAAGCCGCGCCAGGTCTCGTCCGGCTGCTCGCTGAACGGCCCCGCGACCGCCATCACGCCGCGCTCCTTCATTGCGGTTAGGTGCGCCAGATGCGCTTCCTGGAGACGGTCGAGCTCCTCCTCCGAGAACTCGTCCGCGCGCGGGCCGCGCCGGAGGAGGACGAAGCTGAAGCGCTCGAGCTCCATCAGCCTGGGAAGACGACCTCCGCGCGCAGTCCGTCGTCGTCGGCGAGGCGCAGCGAGCCCTGGAGCTCGTCACGGACGAGCGCACGCACGATGGACAGGCCGGTGCCTTCCGGCCCGCCGTTCAGGCCCCCGCCGTCGTCCGAGATCGTCAGCAGGACGTCGCCGTTCCTCCGCGCCAGCTCGATCCGCACCGTCGCGCCGCCGTGCTCGAGTGCGTTCTGAAAGAGCTCGCTGAAGACGAGGGCAAGCGCGGTCGCGCGGTTGCCGGCCAGCGAGACCGGCTCGAGCTCGGTCTCCACCTGCTTGGCCGCGCCGAGCCCTTGGACGAGCATCGCCCGGAGGCGGTCGACGAGCTCCGCCAGCTCCACGTCGTCGTCCCTGTGCTCGGTCAGCACCTCGTGCACGGCGGCGATCGCGAGGATGCGGTTGACCGAGTCGTCCAGCGCCTTGCGCGGATTGACGGAGTCGGCGCTGCGCGCCTGTAGACGGAGGAGCGAGGCGACGGTCTGGAGGTTGTTCTTGACACGGTGGTGGATCTCCTGGGCGAGGACGCCGCGCATGACCGCGCGCCCGTGCTCCAGGGCGACCGCGGCGTGGTGGGCGATCGAGGCGAGCAGTGCGCGCTCCTCGTCCGTGAACGGCGTATCGCGGTCGCAGACGAGCTCGCCGATTTGCCGCCGCTTCCACCGCAACGGCATTCGCACGTTGTGCGCGCCCGCGCGGCCCTCCGGCCACGCGATCTTGCCGTCCTCGAGGACGAGCGCGGCCCCGGTCGCGCCGACTGCGTCCATCGTCGTCTTGACGATCGCCTCCAGCGACTCTTCCAGGTAGAGCGACTCGGAGACCGCCTCCGAGATGCGCGCGAGCGCCTCGAGCTCGCCCACGCGGCGCCGTGCCTCCCGGTACAGCTTCGCGTGCTCGATCGGCTGCGCCACCTGGGCGGCGATCGCGAGCAACAAGTCGACCTCTGCCGGGGAGAACGACCGGGGCGCCCGCGTGCGCACGTTGAGGGCGCCGGCGAGCTTCTCCCGCGCAAGGATGGGGACGGCGAGAATCGACTCGTATTCGTCCTCGGGGAGGTTCTGGAAAGCCTTGAAACGTGGGTCGAGATGCGCCTTCTCGGCGATCATGATCGGCTCCCGGCTCGCTGCGGCCGAGCCGGTGATCCCCTCCCCGGGGCGCATCCGCGGCGTGCGCGTCATCTCCTCCACCCGCGTCCCGTGCGTCGCGCGCAGGACGAGCTCGTCCGCACGCTCGTCGTACAGGTAGACGAAGCAGGCGTCGGCTTCCAGCGCGGCCGCGACCTTGCTCGCGACCAGCGAGAGCACCTCGTCGAGGTCGAGAGTCGAGTTGACCGCCTCGATCGTCTCGGTCAGCAAGCGCAGGTGTCGTTCGCTGGCATCCATCTCAGTGATTATCGTCCCGGGCTGCGATGACGACCTACGACTGGCTCCTGTTCCTGCACGTCACGGGCGCTTTCCTGCTCGTGGGCGGAGCCGTCGTCGCCGATCGTCCTCGACATAGCGGCACAGAGCCGCGAGCGACCGAGCGAAATAGCGCTCCTGCTGGGCCTGGTCCGGATACCCGTCGTGGGAATCGTGATCGGAAGCATTCTGCTCCTCGTGTTCGGTTTGTGGCTGGTGGACGAGAGGGGGTACTCCTACGACGAGGCCTGGATCGTGGGCGCCATCGTTCTCCTGGTCGCAGGCAACGTCGTCGGCGCGCTCGGCGGCCGCCGCGAAGACGCGACGCGCCAACTGGCAGAGGAGCTCGCCGAGAAGGGTGACGCTCCAAGCGTCGCCCTCAAACAACGTCTTCGCGACCCGATCTCGCTCATCCTGAGCTACTTCGGCGGCGTGGCGGTCATCGCCGCGCTCGTACTGATGGTCTGGAAGCCGGGCGCATGACCATCGCTTCGCTGTGCGGGCCGACCTGTGGCAGCCAGTTCTTCGTCCACGTCTTCGGCGCGCTCGCGTTGTTCGGCGGCGTCCTCGCCGTGGCGATCGTGTCGATCGCAGCACTGCGCATCCCTGACACACGCGCTGCTGCTCCGCCGCATCGCCTTCTGGACAACTCTGGTGCTGATCGTCCCGGCGTGGATCATCATGTACTTCGGCGGCTACTGGCTGATCGGCCACGAGGGACTCGACGAGAGCACGCCGGGGTGGGCCGAAGCGGGGATCCATCTGGCCGAAATCGCGGCCGCGCTGACGATCATTCTGCTCATTCTCGGCTGGCTCGCGCGCAGGCGGCCGCGCCTCGGACCGTGGCTGGCTGGAGTCGCAGTGCTCTACGCACTGGCGCTCGCGTCGCCTGGTTCTTCATGTCAGGGAAGCCTGACTTCTAGAGAACCGCCAGATAGCGCTTCATCTCCCATTCGGTGAGCTGCACGCGGTACTCGTCCCACTCCTTCCGCTTCAGCTCGACGTAACGGTCGAAGATGTGCTTGCCGAGGGCCTTGCGGGCGAGCTCTGACCCCGCGAGCTCGTCGATCGCCTCGCCGAGCGTCTCCGGGAGCGACTCGATCCCGCGCGCCTTGCGCTGCTCCGTGGTCAGGTGGTACAGGTTGGTCTCCATCGGATCCGGGAGCTCGTAGCCCTTCTCGATCCCCTCGAGCCCGGCGTGCAGCAACGCTGCGAACAGCAGGTACGGATTGCACGCGGGATCCGGGCAGCGGATCTCGGCGCGCGTCGCCTGCTCAGAGCCCGGCTTGTACAGCGGGATGCGGATCAGCGCCGAGCGGTTGCGCTGCGACCACGCGACGTACACCGGCGCCTCGTAGCCCGGCACGAGCCGCTTGTACGAGTTCACCCACTGCGCGAACACGGCGGAGATCTCACGCGCGTGTTTCAGCTGGCCGGCGATGAAGGCCTTGCCGACGTCGGAGAGGTGCCACTTGTCGTCCTCGTCGAAGAAGGCGTTGCGCCCGCCGGTGAAGAGCGACTGGTGCGTGTGCATCCCCGACCCGTTCTCGCCGAAGAGTGGCTTCGGCATGAAGGTCGCGTGGTACCCGTGCTGCTTGGCCACCTCCTTGACGATGAGGCGATAGGTGAGCATGAAGTCGCCCATGTCGAGCGCGTTCGCGTACCGGATGTCGATCTCGTGCTGGGACGGCCCCACCTCGTGGTGGTGGTACTCGACCGGGATGCCCATCGACTCGAGCGCGCGGATCGTGTCGCGGCGCAGACCGGTCGCAGCGTCCATCGTCGTCTGCGCGAAGTAGCCGCCCTCGTCGAGCGTCTCCGTTCCCTTCTCGTCCTTGAAGAGGAAGTACTCGGCCTCCGGGCCCACGTTGAAGGTGTCGAAGCCCATCGACTCCATGCGTTCGAGCGCGCGGCGGAGGACGTAGCGCGGGTCGCCTTCGTACGGCTCGCCGTCGGGAGTGACGATGTCGCAGATCATCCGGCCGGTCTTGCCGTCGGGCAGAACGCGGTACGTCTCAGGGTCGGGGATCGCGACCATGTCCGACTCCTCGATGGCGTTGAACCCCGTGATGGACGAGCCGTCGAAGCCCATCCCGTCGTCGAGGGCGCCCTCGACCTCGGCGATCGTGATCGAGAAGCTCTTGAGATGCCCCTCGAGATCGGTGAACCACAGCAGGACGTCGTCGATTCCCTGTTCCTTGATCTGATTGAGCACGTCCCGGCGGGACTCCTCGCTCGACGTTGCCCTGCTCCTGCTCTCGACCACGCTCATTCCGCCTCCTTAAGTGGAAAGAGCCCCGAGCGCCCGACGGCGCCCGAGGCCTCATCGCCTACGGACGGCGACACCTTACCATCGGCACATGAAGGCAAGCGAGCGAGTCGAGGTCGAGGCGCTGCGTAGCCTGTTCGACGTGCCGGAGCCGCGCGGCGTGCTGCGCGAGGCGGGCGGCGCGATCGCGATCCGCGTCGACGGGCTGCCGATCAAGGAGCTGAACCGAATCGCGGGGCTGTACGACCTCGACGACCTGGAGGAGCTCGAAGACGTCTTCGACGACCGGCCGTACTGGATCACGCTCGACCCGGAGGCGGATCTGGACGACGAGCTGGCGGCGCGAGGATACGTCCCCGCCGGCGCGTGGCAAAAGTTCGCACGCGGCGTCGAGCCATATGCGGCGCACACGGATCTCGACGTGGGCGGTGCACGCTCGCGGGACGACGTCGCGACGTACCTGCGCCGCGCGTGGAGCATCCCGGCGCCGGAGGCCGACTGGCTCTCGGGCGTCTTCGGCCACCCCGACTGGCACTGCTTCGTCGCCTACGACGGGGACGAGGCGGTCGGGGGCGGAATGCTGTACGTGCTGGGCGAAGTCGGCTGGATCGGCGTCGCCGCCACGCAACCCGAGTACCGTGGCCGGGGAGTGCAGAACGCCGTGTTCGCCGCACGGTTCGAGCGGGCACGCGAGCTCGGTCTCCGGCAGCTCGTCACCGAGACCGGGATTGCGGACGAGCCGGGCCCCTCGTACCGCAACATGCTGCGCGCGGGCTTCGAGCCCACCTATGTGCGGCCGGTCTACACGCCGCCCGGCTGAGCCGCAGGCAGCTCCTCCAGCTCGGGCTCGCGCCCCTGGTGCGCGATCGCCCGGCCGTAGAGCGCGAGCGCGGGGGCGATCACCGCTGCACCCGTCGCCAGGGCGGCGCGGATGCCCCAGACGTTGCCGATCACGCCGAGGATTGGGCCGCCGCCCGCCTGGCCGATCGCGTTCGCCTGGCCGCTGATGGAGAGAACCGTCGCGCGCACTGACGAGTCGGTGATCTGCTCGTTCAGCCACGTCGTATACAGCGGCCCCTGCAGGTCGCGGGCGAAGAAGACGCCCAGGAGCGCGGCGATCGCGAGCCAGACGTTGCCCGTGAGCGCGAACACGAACAGCGTCGCCATTTCCATTGCGGTGAAGCCGAAGAGCCAGGTCGCGACGGCCCGCCGGCCCCCGCGCTCCACGCGCTTGATCAGGAGGCCCATCGCCGCGAAGCCCAGCACCATCCCGGCAAGCCAGAAGAGCCCGAACCAGACGACCGGATCGAGGTGGCCGGCCGCCGGGAGCCCGATGTCGCGCAGGAAGTGCGCCTCCTTGAGCCGGTCGAACGCCTCGCTCGACATCCCCATGAACAGCTCGACCGAGATGAGCAGAAGGATGATCGGGGCCGCCCACGCGAACCTGGCGCCGCCGAGCGCGGTCGTCTTCAGCTGCTGGAGGGCAGGCTTCCGTTCCGAGCGCGGCTGCCGCCGGAAGCCCGTCTCGGGCATGAAGAACATGCAGCCGATCCCGCATGCGACGGTGACGACGCCGCCGGCGATCACCCCGGCGCGCAGCGACCACACGCCGAGCGCGACCTGCAGGCAGAGCCCCACGACCGCACCGATGTAGCCGAGACGCTGGCCACGCAGGAAGAGCGATCCGATGTTCTCCCGGCCGACCTCGTCGGTGATCCAGGCCTGGTACGCGCCGCTCGTGAACGTGTACGAGATGCCCCAGAAGGCCCACAGCACGATCACCGCCCACGGCTCCGAGACGACCGCGACGAGCGCCCACGCCGTTCCCATCCCGAGATAGCCGATGATCAGGGACAGCCGCCGGCTGTACGTGTCGGCCACGACGCCGGTGGGGATCTCGAACAGGAAGACGGCCGCCTCCATCGCCGTCCCCATGAGAACGAGCTGGAGCGGCGAGAGGTGCAGTTCGTTGACGAGGTAGACGGCCATGACGACGAAGGTCGTCCAGCTGAGGAAGAACTCGAGGCCGTAAAAGACCGTGGTGGCCCGCAGGCGGGTCATTCCGAGAGCGGAAGCCGGCCGCGGACGCGGATGCTGACAGCGCGGGTGACGTAGCCGAGCCTCTCGTTGGCCGCGCGCATGGCCTCGTTCCCCGACTGCGTCCAGGTGTAGAGCTCGCGCAGCCCGTTTTGCGCCGCCCATGCGAGCACGGCCCGCTTGAGCGCCGAGGCGACTCCGCGGCGGCGCCAGTCACTCCGGACCGCCGTGAGGCTGTTCTCGGCCCGGTCGGGATGGTCGTCGTCGCGCAGAAGACCCGCACACCCGACGATCTCGCCGCCGGCGAGCGCGACGAAGGAGCCTTCGGCCCACGTGACCCACTCGCGCTTCCAATCCTCGAGCGAAACTTCGATCGGCCGGTCGACCGCGAGATCCTGGAGCGCCTCGCGCGCGAGCTCGCGGTAGACGCGCTCGAAGAGATCGGGCCGTTCGGCCAGGGAGACGAGCTCGATCCCCGGAGGAAGGACGGGGGGCCGCTCCTCGCCAACCGCGCGAACCTGCTCGACGTCGCGGCCGACCTCGCGGAACCCGAAACGCCGCGCGAACTCGAACGAGCCGTCGTCCTCGGTCAGCGAGCCGGCCTCGGCGAAGCCGAGGAGCTGCACATGCTCCGCCAGCGCGCGCAGCAGCGCCGTCCCCACGCCGCGCCGCCGGGCCGCCGGGAGGACGCGCGGCGCGAGAAAACCCTGCCCCGCGAGGTCGGAACGGCCGGCGATTCCCGAACCGGCAAGCTCGCCGTCCAGCTCGGCGAGCAGGAAGAGGGAGCGGGGTGTGGCGGAGCGGCGGATCTCCTCCACGCTTCCGCAGCGCTCGTTCGGGATGACGGTCATCCGCACCTGCCGCCAGGCCTCCAAGTCGGCGTCCGTCTCGGCGGGGCGGACGGCGATCATCCGCTCTTCTCCCACACGGACACGTGCTTCGGGCTCGCCTCGGTGAACGCTTCGTGCTTCCAGCCGGCCCAGCGCTCGCGCAACGTCATTCCGGCGAGGCGGGCCATGAGGTCGAGCTCGGCCGGCCAGGCTGCGCGGAAGGGGATCGACCGGCGCTCCCACCGGCCGTCGACGAGCGTGAAGTGATGGGACACGAGCCGCTGCGTGTCGGCGTCGTACTCGTCGACGCCGGCGTGGTCGTCGCTCAGGTCGAAGACGGTCAGTGGCGCGCGCGGCGGCACCCCCACTTCGACGACGAAGCAGCCGCCCGGCTCGAGATGCGCGGCGACGTTCTCGAAGCACGCGGCCTGCGCGTCCTGCGTGGTCAGGTTGTTGATCGTGTTGAAGACCACGTAGGCGAGGGCGAAGCTCCTCTCGACCCGTGTCGTGGCGAAATCGCCGAACGTGACGGGAATCAGGTCGCCGCCCGGCTTGGCGCGCAACTGAGCGACCATGTCCTCCGAGAGGTCGATGCCGTGGACGGGGATGCCGCGCTGGGCGAGCGGCAGCGCGATGCGGCCGGTCCCGATCCCGAGCTCGAGGGCGGCGCCGCCGCCGGCGAGCTCGGCGAGGAAGTCGACGGTCGCCGCGATTGCGTCGGAGTCGCCCCAAGCCCCGAGCGAGGCGTCATAGCGCTCCGCCACCGGCCCCGCGAAGTAGTCCGCGCTCACGGCGGCGGGAGGTAGAACCAGCGGCGACCTTCGACCGGCTGAGTGCTGAAGCCGAACTGGCGATACAAGCCTTCGCTTTCGGGGGTCGTCCCGAACACCGCCGTCCCGCAGCCTAGGCGGAGAGCCTCTTGGAGCCGCACGACCGCGAGTGCCGTGCCGATACCGCGGCGGCGCTCCTCCTCGAGAACCGCCACGTGCTCGAGCAGCACCGTGCCGCTCAGGAAGAACGCCGTGCCGAGGCCCACCGGCCGCTCGCCGCGGCGCGCGACCCAGTGGCGCACGGGCAACGGCTCGCGGTCGGGCTCCTCGTACAGGCCCGTGACGGCCGCGACGTCCAGCCAGTCCTCGAGGTCGCCCTGCCCGGTCGCCTCGCGGATCGAGACGCCGTCCGGAACCGAGGGCTCCGGCAGGTCGCCCAGCAGGGCGCCGGTGGTGACGCCGGAAGTCTCTTCGCGCAGACCCAGGCCGGAAAGGCGCTCGCGCAGCTCGTCCGAGGCCTCGAACCCGGAGCAGATCAGCGACGCCGGCTCGTCAAACCACTCGACGAGACCGTCGATGTCGGCGTCGTCGCGCTCGAGCACGATGCCGTTGTCGACATTCGAGTCCGCGCCCGTGCGAACGGCGAGCACGCCTGGCCGTCGGAGGAACTCGGCGCCGCAACCAGCGAGGTAGCGAAACCGCTCGGCATGCGCCTCCGCGTAGACGACCTCCCAGCGAGGAGGGGCGAGGACGCTCATACCGGGCCCTCGCACGAGAATCGGTCCCGGGCGCTCCTCGTACCCGAGCTTCGCCTTCTGCGCTCGCAGCGCGGCGTTCGTCACGCCCGTGGTGGTGATCAGCTCCTCGAAGCCGCGCTCGGCCGCCCACGCGAGCTGCGCGTCGCCGAGAGCAGTGGCGATCCCCCGCCGCCGATATTCGGGGCGGACGCCGGTGAACCCGTGCTCGAGCCGGTTCGGTTGCTCGCTGAGCGTCTGCAGGGTCGCGTAGCCGGCAACGCGGCCGTCCTCGAAGGCGACGAAGACGACGGCTGCGTTCGCAAGCTCCTGCTTCACCCACTCGTCGTAGGGGCGCGCCTTCGCCTGCCCGGCGGTGACCATGTCCGGCACCGCGGCGACCGAGACCTCGTATGCGCCCCGGCGGTGCTCCTCGCGCAACTCGAGGATTCCCTCGCGCACGTGCCCGTCTCCCGGGCGCAGGCGACGCGTCAGCTCGACATCGCGGGAGACTTCGGTGAAGCCGCGCGCCTCGGCGAAACGAAGTGACTCGGCGTCCTCAGGCTTGACCTCACCCCACGCGGACTCCTTCCCGAGCCCACGGGCCGACTCGGCGGCAGCCTGAACGAGCCCGGAGCCGATCCCTCTCCGCCGTGCGTCCGGATGCACGCGCACCATGGCGAAGGCGCTCCCGGGGACGCTGGAGTGGTTCACGTACGCGTACCCTCCGCGCTCGTCCAGAAGCATCCGGTCGCTCACCTGCCGGAGCAAGTCGATCGGCGCAGGGTGAGGCTCGACGGCGTTCGCGATACGAACACAGGCCTCGAGCTCCGCGTCCGTCCGGACCTGGCGGATCATCTAGCCCGACCTCTTCAGCTTTCCGTGGCGCTTCGCGTGCTGCTCGCCGCGGCGGAACACCCACAGGCCGAGTGGAACCGCGACCACCCCGATCACCAGGAGCGGCCAGATGTCGCCCCAGAGCTGTGTCAATCCCTTGCCGTGCAGGATCGACTCGCGCGCCGCGTCGAGCGCGTATGTCGCCGGCGAGATCTTCGCGATCACCTGCATCCACTCAGGCAGGACGCTGATCGGGTAGTAGACGCCCGAGACGACCAGCAGGATGCCCTGGGCGACGAAGCCGAGCTGCATCCCCTTCTCCGGCGAGATCAGCGGCAGGACGGCCGTCATCATCCCGATCCCGATGAACGAGACCGACGCGATGATCAGGACGACGAGCGCCGCGACGTAGTTCGCGTCGGGCAGGTCGAGGTTGAAGAAAAGCGCGACCACGCCGAAGAGGAGCACGGCACGGATGACGCCGTAGACGACCGAGAAGAGTCCCATCCCGAAGAGGTGAACGGGACGCGACAGCGGCGCCATGAACGTGTACTCGATCGTGCCCTCCCAGCGCTCCCAGGCGACCGTCTCGGTGACGATCTCGAAGATGATTCCGAGGTACGCCCAGACGACTGCGCCGATCAGCAGCACGGTGGTCAGCTGGTTCACCTCGGCGGGCGTGAGGCTGGGGATGCCCTTGGAGATGAAGACGATTGTCAGCGTGTTCGCGACCGTCCAGATGAAGAACGCGACGTCCCACCAGATGTAGCGCTTGATCAGGTAGACGTTGCGTTCGATGACGCCCGCGAGGCCGATCATCTCGTGGCGGATGGTTGCGGCGGCGCCCTGCATCAGTCCTCCTCCTGCTTTTTCTCGTCCTCGTCGTCGCCCTCTTCCTCGAACGACTTGCCGGTCGCGGCGAAGAACGCGTCCTCGAGCGTCTCTGCGCCAAAGCGGGCCTTGAGCTCGCTCGCGGGCTCGAGCATCAGCAGCTCGCCGCGGTCGAGGATGCCGACGCGGTCCGCGAGGACCTCGGCCTCCGCGAGGTCATGCGTGCAGAGCAGGATCGTGGCGTCGTGTGTCTCACGGATCTCGCGGATGAACTCCTGGACCTCGAGCTTCGAACGCGGGTCGAGACCCGTGGTCGGCTCGTCCAGGAGCAGCATCACGGGCGAGGTCAGCAGCGCACGCGCGAGGGCGACCTTCTGCTGCATCCCGCGCGAGAGGTTTTCCATCGGCTCGTTCCGGCGATCCTCGGGGAAACCGACGCGCGTCAGGATCTCCGGGATCTGGTCCTTCGTGTCCTTTCCGCGCATCCCGTAGAAGCGCGCGGCATAGCTCAGGTTCTCGACGGCGGACATCTTCTTGAAGAAGGAGGCCTCGACCGAGACCCGGTTGACGAGCCTCTTGACCGCGCGCGTGTCCTTGAAGACGTCGTGACCGAAGATGCTCGCGCTGCCGCCCTCGTGCAGGAGCAGGGTCGATAGGAGCCGGACCAGCGTCGACTTGCCCGACCCGTTCTGGCCGAGGATCGCGACCGTCTCGCCGCGCTCCATGGTGAAGCTCACACCCTTCAGCGCAGCGACCCGCCGGCGCTTGCGGCGCCAGCCCTTGCGCTTGCCACCGTCACGGCGGATGAATTCCTTCCGCAGGTCGTGGACCTCCAGCGCGGGCACGGCTGCAGGCTCAGACGGCGTGGCCATCTCGACGCTGGACGTGTGCTCGGCTATTTGGGTCATCGGCTTGCTCCTGCAGGTCGGCGAGTACGGAAACGGGCGCGCTCGGCCAAGACCCAGCCGGGCGCGCGGGCGCGAATATGGGTACTCAGCCGAGGAACATGCCGGGAGCCAGACTAGCAACCGCGTCGGCGCGAAATCAAATCGCTTTCGGCACGGTTCCGTACCACGTCGCGCGGATCTCGTTAAAACCGGGGTCAGACCCCGGTTCTTAAATGGCTTGTTCATCGGGATCGGCTGTCAAGCGAGGTGCCAGAGCCTTCCGACTTTCGGGACCCGTCCCTACGGGCACTTTTTCCGTCCGCCCGAGACGTTAGGGTCGTTTCCGCGTGGGCCAGGAAGGCCTGCGCGGAGGCAATGGGGCCTCAGAGCTTTCCGGCTCTGGGGCCTTTCGGCATTTAACGGGAGGAGGAGAGGTGGAGGAACAAGCCAAGCACTACCTGGCGAACGGAGGCGCGGAAAAACCGGCCCCGGCCGAGGCGCTCGAATGGGCGGGCCAGACACAGGCGACGATGGTCGACCTCAAGTTCTGCGACCTGCTCGGCTCGTGGCAGCACATGACGCTGCCGCTCACATCCTTCGACGAGTCCTGCTTCGACGAGGGGCTCGGGTTCGACGGCTCGTCCATCCGCGGCTGGCAGGGCATCGCGGAGTCGGACATGCTGCTCATGCCGGACCCGTCCAGCGCGATCCTCGACCCGTTCACCGAGGCGCCGACGCTGTCGCTCATCTGCGAGATCGTCGACCCGATCACGCACGAGCCCTACGCAAAGGATCCGCGCCGCGTAGCGAAGCGAGCGGAGCAGTACCTGCGCGCGACCAACATCGCCGACACCTGCTACGTCGGCCCCGAGTGCGAGTTCTTCGTGCTCGACTCGGTGAGCTACGCGATCGCCGACCACCAGGCGCACTATGCGATCGACTCCGCCGAGGGGCACTGGAACTCCGGCCAGCCCGGTCTCGGCTACACGGTCCGCCAGAAGGAAGGCTACTTCCCGCCGGCGCCGCACGACACGCTCCACGATCTCCGCACGCGCATGGTGCTGACGCTCGAGAAGCTCGGCATCCCGTGCGAGTTCCACCACCACGAGGTCGCCTCCGGCGGCCAGTGCGAGATCGACCTCCGCTACCAGTCGCTCCTGCGGATGGCCGACCAGGTCATGACGTACAAGTACGTCGTCAAGAACGTCGCCCGCGCCGCGGGCAAGACGGCGACCTTCATGCCGAAGCCGCTCTTCGGCGACAACGGCTCGGGGATGCACACGCACCAGTCGCTGTGGAAGGAGTCGACGCCGCTGATGGCGGACAAGTCCGGCTACGCCGGTCTGTCGCAGCTCGCCCGCTGCTACGTCGGCGGATTGCTCACGCACGCTCCGGCGCTGCTCGCCTTCTGCGCGCCGACCACGAACTCGTACCGCCGGCTCGTGCCGGGCTACGAGGCACCGGTCAACCTCGTCTACTCCCAGCGCAACCGCTCGGCCTGCATCCGCATCCCGATGTACTCGGAGTCGCCCAAGGCGAAGCGCGTCGAGTTCCGCTGCCCCGACGCGGCGGCGAACCCGTACCTCGCCTTCTCGGCGATGCTGATGGCGGGGCTGGACGGCGTCGAGCAGGGGCTCGATCCGGGCAAGCCGGCCGACTTCGACCTCTTCGAGGAGGAGGCGGACGTGCCGCAGGTGCCGGGCTCGCTCGCCGAGGCACTCGACGCGCTCGAGGCCGACCACCAGTTCCTGACCAGGGGCGGTGTCTTCTCGGAGGAGCTGATCGAGACCTGGATCGCGTACAAACGCGAGACCGAAGTGGATGCGATCAGACTCCGGCCCCACCCGGCCGAGTTCGCTCTCTACTACGACTGCTGAGCCATGCAAAAGGTCGAGGCGGTGGTCATTCGGGAGCGCGTCGAGACGGTGATCGACGCGGTCGAGGAACAGACGGGACACGTAGGCGTGACCGTGGTCGAGGCCGTCGGCCACGGCCGCGAGCGCGGGATCACCCACGAGTACCGCGGCCGCGTGTTCGAGTCCCGGTTCCTCCCGAAGGCCCTCCTGACCTTCGTCGTCGAGGACAGCGCCGTGCGGGCGGTGGTCGAGGCGATCGCCGACGCCGCCCGCAGCGGCAACGAGTCCGGGGACGGCCTCGTCTGGTCGTCCCCCGTTGCAAACGTCACCCACAACCGAACGGGGAGGCCCCTGTGAGCAAGGCGGAAATCATCATCGCCGTCAACACCGTCTGGGTTGTGGTGGCGGCCGTCCTGGTCATGTTCATGCAGGCCGGGTTCGCCTTCCTGGAGGCCGGGCTGACGCGGATGAAGAACGCGGCTCATATCGCGGGCAAGAACGTCCTCATCTTCGGCGTCTGCTCGCTCGTCTACTGGGCGGTCGGGTTCGGGATCGCCTTCAGCAAGGGGAACGCGGTCTTCGGCACCGACGGCTTCTTCCCCTCCGTCAACTCTCTTCTCGACGTCGGCAAGGCGCCGTTCGAGTTCTTCACCACGATCCCGGGTGCAGCCGGATATCTGTTCGAGGTCGTGTTCGCGGGCGTGTCGCTCGCGATCGTCTGGGGCGCGATGGCCGAGCGCGCGAAGCTGTGGGTCTACTTCGCGTTCGGCGTCGCCTTCACCGTCATCTACTCCGTGACGTCCCACTGGATCTGGGGCGGCGGCTGGCTCTTCGGCCTGGGGATGCAGGACTTCGCGGGCTCGACCGTCGTTCACTACCAGGGCGCGCTCGCGGCGCTGGCGGGCGCAATCCTCCTCGGCCCGCGCATCGGGAAGTTCGCCGGCGGCCGGGGCAACCCCATCCCGGGCCACAACATCCCCTACGCGGTGCTCGGGACGATCATCCTCTGGTTCGGCTGGTTCGGCTTCAACCCCGGCTCGACGCTCGCCGTGATCACCGGGGACAAGCTCGGCTACTTCGGCTACGTCGCGCTGACGACCAACCTCGCCGCCGCCGCCGGCGCCTGCAGCGGCGCGCTGACCGCCCGGCTCGTGCTCAAGAAGGCGGACATCTCGATGATGCTGAACGGCGTCCTCGCCGCGCTTGTCGCCGTCACCGCTGCATCCGGCTTCGTCGCGCCGTGGGCCGCGGTCCTGATCGGCCTTGTCTCCGGCGTGATCGCGGTGCTCGGCGTGCTGTGGGTCGAGCGGATCGGGATCGACGACCCGATCGGCGCGGTCGCGGTGCACGGGATGTCCGGGGTCTGGGGGACGCTCGCCACGGGGCTGTTCGCGGTTCCGGCTCTTGCCGCCACGCTCAAGACCGGAACCGGCGGCCTCGTCTATACCGGCTCCTTCCACCAGGTCTGGATCCAGCTCCTGGGACTGCTCGCCGTGGGCGCGTTCACCTTCTCGGCCTCGTTCGGCTGCCTCTGGGTGATGAACAAGCTGTGGGGGATCCGCGTCGAGCCCGAGGTCGAGACGTCCGGGCTGGACGTCTCCGAGCACGGCATGTGGGGTTATCCCGAGTTCTACATCCCTGTTCCCGGCGGATACGGAACCGAAGCGCACAGCCACCTCCTCGCCCACCGGCACGAGTTCCCGCCGCGCGAGGACGAGGAGGAAGTCGCCGAAGCGGCCTAAGCTGGCCGCGTGCGTTACCAGTTCGTCGACTGCCGCTGGACGCTGGGCGAGCCAGGGGCGGGCCGTGAGCTCTATCTCGAGGGGCACATCCCCGGCGCGAGCTACCTGGACGTGGACGCCGACCTGTCCGCTCCGCCCGGGCCGGGCGGGCGCCATCCACTTCCCGCCGCGGAGGACTTCGCCGAGGCGGCCGGCCGCGCCGGCATCGGCGAGAGCGTCTTCGTCGTCGCGTACGGGAACATGGGCGGCCCCGAGCGGCTCTGGTGGCTGTTGCGCCACTTCGGGCACGACGACTGCGCTGTCATCGACTTCGAGGGCTGGCGCGGCCCACTTTCCTCAGGCGAGGAGAACGTCGAGCCGATCGAGTTCGTGCCGCGCGAGCGGCACGACGACACGATCACGGCGGAGGAGCTGGCGGCGCGCCTGGACGATCCCCGCCTCCTCGTGGTCGACGCCCGCTTGCCCGAGCGTTATCGCGGCGAGCCCAACCCGATCGACCGCAAGGCGGGCCACATCCCGGGCGCGCGGAACGCGCCGTACACAGGCGCGCCCCCGCAGAACACGGTCGAGGCCGAGGAGGTGGTCGTCTACTGCGGTTCGGGGGTGACCGCATGCGTCCAGCTCCTCGGCCTCGTCCAGGCGGGCAGAACTGACGCGAAGCTGTATCCCGGCTCGTGGAGCGAGTGGGAGCAGCTCGACCTGCCCGTCGAGAAGAGCTAGGCGATCGCGAACGTCACCGTCACCGTCGCCTCGATGTCCTGCGTGCCCGGCTGGATTGGGGTCTCCGGGGCGGCCAACGCGAGGTCGTAGGCGATCGGTCCTGGCGGGGCCGAGCCCTCGGCGATCGAGAGCACCTCGCCGACCTTGACCCCGGCCGCGTCTGCGAGAACCGCCGCACGTGAGCGGGCATCCGCGACGGCAGCGCGCAGCGCGTCGTCGTAGAGCTTGTCCGACTCCGCCTTCGTCAGGTTCGGCCCCGACACGCTGTCGGCGCCGGCCTCGAGCCCGACGTCGACGATGGAACCGGCGTCGGAGACGCTCGTGGTCGCGCACACCGAGTTCGTGGCGGTGTAGCCGAGCACCTTGGTGCCGGCGTCGTTGTAGACGGGCGAGACCGATACGTCGACGGTCTGGAGGTCCTTGTCGGCGACGCCGGCCCCGCGCAGGGCAGCGATCACCTTCTGCATCGCAGCCGCGTTCGCGGACGAGGCGGCGGCGGCGCTGTCGGCGTGATTCTCGACGTCGAAGCAGAACTGCGCCTGGTCGGGGACGGTCGTGGACTGGCCGGAGCCGGTCACGGTGATCCCGTGGGTGGTCGGATCAGAGCCGGCCTTTGCTCCTTCGGGGAGGCCGACGCCGATGTAGGCGGCCACGCCTCCGAGCACGAGGACGAGAACGGCGATGCGTGCGAGCTTCATGGTCTTCTCCTTGTTGGCGGTCACACCGCCTATACGCCGCCGAGGCGGCGGCGAGCACAGCCGGCTGGAACGAGCTCAAGAGAACGCCCACGGCTTCGCCGGTAGCTCTAGGAGCTGGTAACCGGCGGCGCCTGGGGCGAGGGCGTCTGTGTGGCCGTCTGCGCGCTCTTTCCCTCGATATCGAGATGAGGGAGGATCTTGTCCAGCCACTGCGGCACCCACCAGCTCGCCTTCGAGCCGAGCACGAGCAGAGCCGGTGACAGCAGGAGAACATTCGTGGCGGCGAGGAGCACGCCGACGGCGAGGCCGACGCCGAACTGCTTGACGGTCGGGTCGCCGTTCAGGATGAAGCTGCCGAAGACCGAGATCATGATCAGCGCGGCGGCCGCGATCACCTTCGAGCTGATCTCGAGCCCGTTGGCAACCGACTCGCGATGCCCCTCTCCCGCCGCGCGGTGGTGCTCCACCTGGCTGAGCAGGAACACCTGGTAGTCCATCGAGAGGCCGAAGAGGACTGCGAACATCATCAGCGGGACGTAGCTGGCGATCGGATCGGTGCCGCTCGGCGCGTCCAGTCCGATGATGGAAAGCCCCCATCCCCACTGGAAGCACGCGGTGAGGACGCCGAAGGCGGCCGAGACGGAGAGAAGGTTCACGAGCGCCGCCTGCGCGCCGACGATGAGCGAGCGGTACGCCATCAGCAGCACGAGGAAGCCGAGGAGAACAACCGCCAGGATGACCAGGAGCAGGCGCGAGGTGATGCCTGCCGCCAGATCCACGTAACTCGCCGTCGACCCGCCGACGTACGCGCGCACGCCCTTCGTCGTGATCGCCTTTGGAATGACGAAGTCGCGAAGCTCGGTCACAAGGTTGGCAGTCGCGGGCACAGCGGGATCCGTCGTGGGAACCGCCGTGAAGACAGCCGCGTTCCCGGATTTGTTGATGTTCGGCGGGGAGACGACCTTGACGCCCTTCGTCCCCGAGATCCCGTCTTGAAGCCGCACGAGCCGCGGATCGGTTCCGCGCTCGTCGCCTCCCGCCTTCGTCAGCTCGTTCGTCAGCTGTGTCTGCAGCTGCTCCGCCTGCTGCTGCTGCTGCTTCGCCTGCTTCTGCTGGCCCTGGAGCTGGACCTTCTGCGTCTTCAGGTTCGCCGCCTGCGTCTGCGTATTCGCCGCCGAGACCTGGACCTGCGCGGCCTGCTGGGTCAGGGTCAGGTCCTTCTGGTTGATCGCATACGCCTGCTTGCCGAGCTCCTCGGCCTGATCCGCGAGCGAGACCGTCGTCTGCGCCAGCTGCTTCTGGTTCTGGGCGAGATCCTTCGACTGCGTCAGGATCTGCTGGAGCTCGCTGCGGATCTTCTTCTGCGCCTGCAGGTCGGCGTTGAGCGCGTCCTGCTGCTGCTGCTCCTGCTTCTGCAGCTGGTCGAGCTGCGCCTGGAGCTGCTTCTGCTTCTCCGGGGTCTTCGCCTTCGCGAGCTTCGCCTCGACGGTGCGGATGTTCGCCTCGGTCTTCGCCACCGCGGCCGAGTCCGACGCGGTTTGCTTGCCGAGCTGCGCGGCCTGCTTCGACAGCGACGTCGCCTGCGTCTCGAGGTCATCCGCCTGTTTGAGCAGCGCGTTCTGCTCCTTGACGATGCTGTTCTTCTGGTCGACGAGCTGCTTCTGCTCCGCCTGCAGCTGCGCGGCGTCCGACTCCAGCTCCTTCTGCTCGGCCTCCAGCTGCTGCTGCTGCTTCTCTAGCGACGCCTGCTGCTGCTCGACGCTCTGCTGCCCCTGCTGGAGCTGCTTCTTCTGCTTGTTGCCGCTCTTCTGCTCGCTCTTCAGCTGGGTCTGGAGCTGCTCGGCCTGCTTCTTCTTCGTGAAGAAGGTGTTGCTCGTCTTGGCCGCCGGCTTCAAGGAGACCGCGATCAGCAGCGGCCCGTTGAACCCAGGGCCGAACCCCTTTGCCAGCAGGTCATACGCCTGGCGCTCCTGCGTGTCCTTGGGCGTGGCGGCGATGTCCTCCTGCCCCAGGTCGAGCGCGCGCAGCGGGATGATCAGCGGCACGAGGAGGATGGTGGCGGCGCCCATTGCCATCCACGGGTGCCCGGTCACGAACCGCGACCAGCCGGCCCAGAACCCATGGCCCGGCTGCTTCGGCTTCGGCCGCATGAACGACGGGAGGCGCCCAGAGTCGATGTGCGGCCCGATCAGGGACAGCACGGCGGGCAGCAGGGTCAACGCGGCGAGGACGGCCGTTATCACCGCCAGGGCGGAGGCGTACCCGAGCGAGGTGACGAGCGGAATACCCGCGATGAGAAGCGTCACGAGCGCGATAACCACGGTGCTACCCGCGAAGACGATCGCACTGCCGGACGTCGCCACAGTCAGCGCGAGCGCCTCGTGTAACTCCATGCCGTCCTTTCGGTTCGCGCGGTAGCGCGAGACCATGAAGAGCGCGTAGTCGATCCCGACACCGAGGCCGATCATCGTCGCGAGCGTCGGGGCGATCGACGGCACCGAGGCGACGTGCCCGAGGAGACCGATGAGGGCAAGCCCACACGCGAGGCCGACGATCGCCGAGAGGATGGGCATCGTCATCGCCACGAGCGTCCCGAAGGTGAAGGCGAGGATGATCATGGCTACGGCGAGGCCGATCACGTCGCTGCTCTTGGTGTCCGCCTCGGAGAGCTCGCTGCCGATGGGGCCGCCGACAGCCACCTGCATGCCGGCGGTCTTGCCCGGCGCCGCGGCATCCAGCACCGAGTTCCCGATGTCGTCGGTGAGGTCCGCGGAGCCGACGCTGAGCAGAACGGTGATGAACGCGGTGTGCTTGTCCTTGCTGATCTGCGCCTGCCCCTGCTGGCTGAACGGGCTCGTGGCGCTATAGACGTGCGGCAGCTTCTTGATCGTCTTGTACGAGGTGACGATCGCCTGCTTGTTCTTCTTGTCGGTGACCTTGCTCGTCTTGGAGTAGAAGACGACCGGGCTCGACCCGTTCTGCTGCGGCGGGAACTTCCGTGTCAGCAGGTCCGTCGCACGCTGGCTATCCGTCCCGGGGAGGCGGAGGTTGTTGTTCGTGTTGCTCCCAACGAGCTTCAGGACGAGGATCGAAGAGACGAACGCGACGATCCAGATCCCGAGGACGACCCATTTGTGCCGGGCCGAGAACATGCCGAGCCGGTAGAGGAATTTCGCCACGGAGCCTCGGAGGCTACTGCGCTCTCACCTCGTGCGCAATGGGCCAAGCGGCCTATTGTGATCTATGCGACGGGCTAGGCTGCGGCGCCGAAAGCCGCGAGGTACGGCTGCCAGCCAACCGGGATCTTGGGCGAGGCGAGGCGGATGAAGAGGACGGGCGTAGGCGGCTTGGGGAGGTGCGGCAGCGGCATCGAGACCTCTTCCGGCAGCCGGTTTCCCTTCTTCAAATTGCAGGGCGCGCACGAGGTCACGACGTTCTCCCAGACGGAATCACCCCCGCGGCTGCGCGGGACCACATGGTCGAGCGTCATTCGCCCGGCCGCGGTTCCGCAGTAGACGCAGCGCCAGTTGTCCCGGGCGAACAGCGCGCGGCGGGAGATCTTCCGCTGAACGGCCCGCGGGACGCGAACGTACGAGACGAGCCGGATCACGTGCGGCCACTGATACGTGTCGCTCGCGGAACGAAGCGGCTGCTTCAGCTCCTCCAGCACCTCGGCCTTGCCCTTGAAGACAAGCACGTGCGCACGACGCACGGAAGTGACGTTCAGCGGTTCGTAGCTCGCGTTCAGGACGAGAACCTGCTGCATGGCCGAGCAAAATCTAGCGCAGGAATCGGCCCTGGATACGCCCGTGGATAGCGCCCCGAGAGCGCTCTGGGACGTCGCTCGCAAAGGAGGCGAGCGGGCGGCGCGCAGGACAGTGCAAGTAGCACGGACAAGCGCCGCCCGCGAAGCATCCTGCCGCGAGCGGCGTCAGGCGGCACGGAGCCCGGCTTCGCCGGGCGGAGGCCGCCGGCCAGAGCGTTATCGGGCCATGGCTCTTTCGACGGCCTCCATCTCCTCGGGGGAGAGGGCGACCGAGGCGCGGCCGTGGTCGAGCTCCTTCATGTAAATGCGCGCGTAGTCGCGTCCCTGGATCGCGCTGAGGACGATCCCGGTGCGCCCGCTGTCCAGCAGCGCGAGGGAGGCGGACTGATGGCCGCCCGTGTCCTTGTAGGCGTCGTAGCGGACGATCGACGTCTTCCCGACCGAGCCGTCGATGCGCTGGTCGACTCGGCTCAGGCCGGCCGCGACCTCGTCCACCGCACGGTGGAGGTCGTCGATCCGCGCCTGCAGCGAGACGGCGAAGTCGACAAGATCGCCCTTTCCTCCGCCCAGCAGCACCTGCTGCGCGTTCCGGACGCGTCGCAGCCGGACGAGGCCCCACGCCACGAGCGCGAGCGCCACCAGCGCGACGCAGGCGGCTCCGATTGCGATCCAGGCCGCGGTCGAGCCCGACACGCTCATGGCAGCGTGAAGATGACCGGATACTCGTAGGTGTTGTTGGACGCGTTCTGCTCGCCGGGCACCGGCAGCACGTCCACCTTCACCGTGGTCTTGTCGAACGGCGGTGAGCCGAGGTCGCGGAACACGACCGTCTTCGTCTCGCCGGGGTTCATGAGCGGGATCGTCTCCGTCTTCTTGATCGGGGTCGGCGTCCGCTGGATGGTCAGGTCGACCTGCACCTGCACCTCCTCGGAGTCTCCGGTGTCCTTGACGGTCACCTCGAACGCCAGATCCTGCGTCACCTTGATCGTCGTCTCGGTGTCCTGCGAGAGCTCGACTTCGCCCGGCAGCACCTTGACCGACTCGATCCCGGTGCCGTGCACGCCGGTCGGGGTGCCGCCGCCGCTGGACGCGCCCTGCAGCCGCTCCCAGACCGACTTCATCGCGCGCCGAGCTGGCGAAGTCGGGCGAGATGAGGAACTTGGACGCCGGGACGGACACGCCGGTCACGCCTTCGCTCTTCAGCACGTCGGTCGTCGGCGTCTTGAAGAGGTCGTCCCAGATGATGTCGCTCGTCAGCAAGCGTTGAACCTGCGCGGCGAGCAGCGTCGCGGCCTCGTCGGAGCTCGTGAAGTCCTTCGTCCGCCGGAACGCGCCCTCGAGCCCGCGCAGGCCGCTCACGCGGAACTGCATCGACTCGACCGCGGCGCGCTGCTCGTCCCGCAGCTGCCCCGGCGGGCTGATCGCCTGGGAGGTCGCGACCAGCTGCTGCTGGCGCTGCGCGAAGCCGTTGAGCTTCGACTCCAGCTCCTGCTCGGTCAGGCCGGGCTCGGCGAGGAGCTTGCTCAGGTCGCTCCCGATCGCAGACGAGGACGAGGCCACGTCCGAGACCTTGGTCATGTAGCTCTCGAACGAGCTGCGCTTGCTCGAGCCGCGGCAGCTCTGCACCCAGAAGACGAGCAGGACGATGAGCAGGATCGCGACCGCGATCAGGCCGACGAGCCGCAGGAGCGGCGTTATGCCGGCCGGCGGGCGGGGCGGCGTGGGCGGCCGTGGGACGCGCCGAATGATCCGCGGCTGAGCGGAGACGGCTTCCTGCGTCGCAGGCTCGTCGTCGAAGAACTCGAAATCGAGATCGTCATCACGTTCTGTCATAGCGGTTTGAGCCCGTTCGGCCCGGATCACTGTAACCCTTCGTCCGGCCCGTAAAGGACATTGAGCATGCATGTCCAAAGCGATGGAGCAGATGCAGCGCGCGTCGGTCGCCCTTTCCTCCAGCGAGCTCATACTCGCCCGCTACCGCCCGATCCGGCCGCTGGGCGGCGGCAGCTCCGGCTCGGTCTGGCTCGCGCGGGACGAGCGGACGGGTCTGGACGTGGCGCTCAAGATCGTCCCGCGCGAAGGCAAGACAGGCGCGCGCGCGGAGCGTGAGGCCGGCGCGGCCGCCAAGCTCCGCCATCCCCGCTGCCAGCGCATCTACGCGCACGCAAGCGACGGGCAGCACGTGTACATCGCGTACGAGTACGTCCCCGGCTCGACGCTACGCGAGGCGACGCGAAGCGGGAAGCTGACGGACGCCGGCGCGATCGAGGCCGCCGCGCAGATCCTCGAAGGGCTCGCACACGCGCACGGAAAAGGGATCGTCCACCGCGACGTCAAGCCGGCGAACGTCCTGCTGGAGGACAAGCCGGAGATCGCGATCCGCCTGCTCGACTTCGGGCTCGCACGCTTCGCCGAGGCGGAGACGCTCACGGCCGTCGGAGACGTGCCCGGGACGCTCGCGTACATCTCGCCGGAGCGCCTGCGCGGCGAAGCGGCCTCCCCCGCCAGCGACGTGTGGTCGGTCGGTGTGATGCTCTGGGAGGCCCTCGCGAGCCGCCACCCGTTCTGGGCTCCGTCGCTGCTCGCGACGTCGAAGAAGATCGAGGCGGGAGCGCCTCCCCTCGAGAAGCCGCGTCCTGACCTGCCGAAGCCGCTCGTGGCCGCGATCGCCCAGGCGCTCCACGTCGATCCGATGCAGCGTCCCGGCGCGGCCGAGCTCGCGAAGACGCTCCGGCTCGTGCGGCGTAAGCCCAGCTCCGCCAAGGCGCCCGCACCGCGCCCGGCCGCCGCTCCTCCGCTCGCGCGCGTCGTCCCCGCACTCCTCAGCGCGCTCTTCGCCGGCTGGGCTGCCTCGGCACTGTCCTTCTACCCGATGGGCTGGCCGATCGGGCTCGCGCTCCTGGCGGGGATCCTCACCTTCTTCAGCGCGCGCGGCGGGCTCGCCTTTGCGCTCGTCGTGCCGATCTTTCCGCTGGGAAACACCGCCATGGGGCTCGCGCTGCTGTACGGGGTCGCCGCCGCGGCCTGGTTCCTCCTCCACTTACGCGAGCCGCGCGCAGCCTTCGCGTTCATCCTTGGGCCGCTCCTCGCCCCGCTGAGCCTGCTGGGCTTCCTTCCGCTGGCGCTCCAGCCGGTGCGCTCGACCTGGCGGAGAGCGCTGCAGGCGGGGACGGCTGTGCTGACCGCCGCGCTCGTCGCCGGCCTCGTGGACGCGCCGCTTCCGTTCGCGGCCGGCCGGATCGACTCGCTGGGACTGGACGGGGAGGGCAGCCCGCTGAACGCCTTCAACGCCGTCCGCCACGCGCTGACCGCCCATCCCGCGGTCGCGCTCGAGGCGCTGGCGATCGCGGCTGCTGCCGCGGTCCTGCCGTTCGCGCGGCGCAGGGGCATCTGGGGGATCGCGGTCTACGGCGCCGCGGCGATCGGCGCGACGGTGCTGGCCGCGCCTCACGCCAACCCGGTTCCCGCGGTGCTGACCACGTGGGCGACGTGCGTCGGGCTCGTCCTCTGGACGACGCGCGCACGCTGGATTCCGCGCGCGCGTCCGCTGCTTTCGCGGCCGCAGGCTCTAGACTAAATCGCTTCCGGAGCCCCTTCGGAGGCGAGGTCCAGTTGACCGTTCTGCGCGCAATCGAGCAAAAGATCGAGGGCCTCTTCGAGGGTGTGTTCGGGCGCGCCTTTCGCGCTCACGTCCAGCCGGTCGAGCTCGCGCGCAAGCTGGCCAAGGAGATGGACGACCACCGCACGGCATCGGTCTCGCGCGTGTACGTGCCGAACGAGTACACGGTCTACCTGGCGCCGACCGACCGCGACCAGTTCGAGGGATACGAGGAGGCCCTCCTCGGCGAGCTGCAGGACTACCTGGCCCAGCACGCGCGCCGTGAGGAGTACGAGCTGCTCTCCCCGCCCACCGTCTCGATGGAGACCGACGCCGACCTCTCGATCGGCGAGTTCGGCATCGCAACGCGCATGGTGCAGCGTGAGCCGCGCAAGCGGGCGGCGGACGAACCGAAGTCCCAGGCGCAGCCTGGCCAGACCATGATCTACCGCCCCGAGCCGGAACCGGAGCCCGTGGCGGTCGCCGCCGCCGCTGCCGTCATTCCCGAACCCGAGCCCGAGCCGGCTCCGCCGCCCGCCGTCCTGCGCACCGGCGCGGCCGAATATCCGATCGAACGAGGGCGTCTGGTCATCGGCCGCTCGCGCGAATGCGACATCCGGCTCGCCGACCCCAACGTCTCGCGCAAGCACGCCGAGGTGCGCCAGGAGGGCTCGAACTTCTACGTCGTCGACCTCGAGTCGACGAACGGCGTCGAGGTCAACGGGCGGAGGGCGCGGCGGGCTCGTCTCGAGGACGGTGACATGATCCTCCTCGGCTCCACCGAGCTCGTTTTCCAACTTCCGTGATCGGTGCCGGCTCCGTCCAGATCGAAGAGGTCCTCCTAGCCCTCAAGATCGCCTTCCTCGTCCTCCTCTACCTGTTCATCTGGCGCATCGTCCGCCTCGCCCGCCGCGAGGTGCAGGAACCGCAGATCGCGGCGGACGACAGCATGCTCCTCACCCCCGAGCAGGCGCGCGAGCTGCGGCTCGCCGCGGCGAAGAAGATCGGCCTGCTCGTCGTTGTGAAGAGCCCGGCGCTGGACGAGAGAAGCGAGGTTCCGCTGGACGCCGAGCCGCTCACGATCGGCCGGGACGGGACCAATGACGTCCCCCTTCCCGGCGATACCTTCGCCTCCGCCGAGCATGCCCGGTTCGAGGCACGCGGCGACGGGGTATGGCTGGAGGACGTAGGCTCGACCAACGGGACGTACGTCAACGGCGTCAAGCTCAAACGGCCGAAACGCCTCGAGCCCGGTGACATTGTCAAAATCGGCGAAACGGATTTTAGGTTCGAGCGATGAATCTGGGTCAAGTCGTCAGCCTCAGCGATACCGGGCGAAAGCGTCGCCACAACGAGGACTCCTTCGTCTGTGATCCGCCGCTGTTCGCGATCGCGGACGGGATGGGCGGCGCGCAGGCAGGTGAGGTCGCGTCCGAGCTGGCCGCGAGCGCGCTCCAGGGCCGCGGAGACGAGCCCGGCACCGGAGAGGCGCGCGTCGTGGAGCTCATCCGGGAGGCGAACCGCCGCGTGTTCGAACGCGCGCACGAGGACGCGTCCTACGCGGGGATGGGAACGACGCTCACACTCGCGCTGGTCGAGGACGGCAAGGTCTCGCTCGGCCACGTCGGCGATTCGCGTGCCTACCTGCTCCGCGCAGGGCAGCTCGAGCAGATCACCGAGGACCACTCGCTCGTCGCCGAGCTGACCCGCGCGGGGAAGCTGTCCGAGGAGGAAGCCGAGTCGCACCCACAGCGCTCGGTGATCACGCGCGCGCTCGGCACCGATCCTGACGTCGAGGTGGACGCGTTCACCGTGGAGACGCAGGACGGCGACGTGTTCCTGCTCTGCTCCGACGGCCTGACCGCAATGGTCGAGGACAGAGCCATCGAGGAAATCCTCGAGAAGCGCCGCGGCAATCTGAAGCGTGGCGCGCAGGACCTGGTCAAGGCGGCGAACAAGAGCGGCGGCGAGGACAACATCACCGTCCTCCTGTTCGAAATCGGCCAGGCGACGGAGCAACCCGCGGAGGCGGCCCCTCCCGTCACGAAGGGGGAGGACGACGACGAGGACACGCTCTCCGAGCTCGACGCCGTCCCTGTCATCGCGGCCAGGCCGGACGAGTGGTCCTCGCAGGACGGCGACGTGCCCGAGCCGGTCGTCGACCACCCGCCGCCGCGCAGGAGCCGCGCCAGGCTCTACTGGATCATCGCCCTCGTCATCCTCCTCGCCATCATCGGCCTCGGACTGTTCGGACTCTCCCAGTCGCACTTCGTAGGAGCGCAGAAGGACGGCCACGTCGCCGTCTATCAGGGCCTTCCCTACGACATCGTGGGAATCCACCTGTACCGCAGGGTCTACGTCAGCCGCGTGCTTGCCGCGCAGCTGACCCAGTCCGAAAGGCAACATTTGTTCGACCACAACCTGCGGGGCTTCGACTCCGCCAAAGCCGCCATACATCGGTATGAAGAGGAGATCCCGCCATAAGAAGTCGTAATCGGGAGCTCGTGACCCTCATCGGGGTCGGGGCTCTCACCGCGGTCGGGTTCGCGAGCGTCTACATCGCCAGGCAGTCCTCCATCTCGGCTGCCTCGCTCTCGTACGCCGGCGTCTTCCTGGGGCTGTACCTGCTGGCCCATCTCGTCGCGCGCGCGACCGTCCCGTACGCGGACCCGTACCTCCTCCCGATCGCCGGGCTGCTGACGGCCGTCGGGATCACGGAGATCTACAGGCTCGACCCGACGGACGCCTTCCGCCAGGGGATGTGGGTCGTGATCGGGGTCGCGCTGTTCGCGCTCACGCTCTTCCTCCTGCGACACGACTACCGCAAGCTGGAGAGCTACCGCTACCTGTTCGGCGTCGGCGCGGTCGCGCTGCTCGCACTGCCCGCCGTGCCGGGGATCGGCGCGACCATCAACGGCGCGCGCCTGTGGGTCAAGCTCGGCCCGCTCCAGTTCCAGCCGGGCGAGATCGCCAAGATCTGCCTGATCATCTTCCTCGCCGGCTACCTGCGGGAGAAGCGGGAGGTGCTCGCGCAGGGTCGGCTGAAGGACTTCGGCCCGCTGCTCGTGATCTGGGGCTGCGCGATGCTCGTCCTGGTCGAGACGAAGGACCTCGGGAGCGCGCTCCTCTTCTTCGGGATCTTCCTCGTCATGCTCTACGTCGCCACCTCTCGGCTCCTGTACGTGGCGATCGGCGCGGGGCTCTTCCTCGCGGGCGCGACCGTTGCCTACGAAACCGTCTCGCGCGTGCGCGAGCGCGTGACGATCTGGCTGCATCCCTGGACGGAGCAGGCGGTCTATTGCGCGGCGAACGGGAAGATGGAGCTGCGCCAGAACTGCGCGAGCTACCAGCTGACGAAGTCGCTGTACTCGATCGCGAACGGCGGCTATACGGGGACCGGGCCCGGGAAGGGGACATTCACGACCACGGGCGGCGACGCGCTGATTCCGTTCCTGAACACCGACTTCATCTACTCCGCGCTCGCGCAGGAGCTCGGCCTGATCGGCATCTCCGCGCTCGTCCTCGTCTTCATGCTCTTCGTGATGCGCGGGTTCCGCACCGGGCTCCTCGCCAGTGACGGGTTCTCGAAGCTGCTCGCCGTCGGGCTGACGTTCGGCTTCGCCCTCCAGACCTTCATCATCGTCGGCGGGATCCTGCGGATCATCCCACTGACGGGGATCACGCTCCCCTTCGTCTCGTACGGCGGATCGAGCGTTGTGGCGAACTTCCTCATGCTCGCGCTGCTGATGCTGGTCTCGAACCGGGCAAACGCGCTCAGGGGCCAAGAGTGAACCGCGGCATCACACGCGTGGCGACGTTCGCGCTCGTCCTGCTGGTCGCGCTCATTCTCGGCACGACGTACTGGCAGGTGTGGGCGGCGAGCAGCCTGGCGGAGAAGCAGGACAACGCCATCCAGGCCGTCGCGCAGTTCACGGTCAAGCGCGGCAAGATCTTCGGCTCGAAGGCGAAGACGATCTACGCGACGAACGTGCGCCGGAAGGTCAAGGGCGAGACCTTCTACTTCCGTAAGTACCCGAATCGCGGGTTGCTGGCGCAGACGGTCGGCTACTCGACCCAGACCCGCTTCCGCACCGGGCTCGAGGCGTCCCTGAACGACTACCTGACCGGGACGAACTCGAACCTGAACACGGTCATCCGCACGAACCTCGACCGGCTCAAAGGCACGACGATCACCGGCAACAACGTGTTCCTCACGGTGAACCCGCGCGCGCAGCGGATCGCCCAGGGCGCGCTCGGCACGCAGTGCGGGGCCGTGTTCGCGCTGGAGCCGGCCACCGGAAAGGTGCTCGTGCTCGCCTCGAGCCCGACCTACAACCTCAATTTCGCCGAGGACAACTTCAACGCCATCCGCCGGATCAAGGCCAACTGCCGCCCGGCCTCGCCGCTCGTGAACCGCGGCAACGGCGCGCTCTTCCCGCCGGGATCGACGTTCAAGGTGGTCACCGCGGCAGCCGCGCTCGACACGGGCGCGTACACGGCTCAGTCCTCGTTCTACGACCCCGGCTACTGCATCGAGTACGGCAAGCAGGTGCGCAACGCGGGCGACCCGGAGAGCCCGGAGCAATTCGGAAACCTGACCCTGTTCGAGGCCCTCGAGCACTCCGTCAACTCGGTCTTCTGCAAGATCGGCATCCGCCTGGGCGCCAAGACGATCCTCAACTACTCCAAGCGCTTCGGCTTCTACTCGCTCCCGCCGCTGGAGACGCCGGAGAGCGAGCGCGCGATCAGCGGCCTGTACAGCAACGGAAAGCTCTTCTACCCCTCGAACAACAGCCAGGTCGACCCGGGCCGGCTCGCCTTCGGCCAGGAGCGGATGATCGTGACGCCCGAGCAGATGGCCATGGTCGCCGCCGGCGTGGCCAACAGGGGTGTGGTGATGCGGCCGTACGTGGTCGACCGCATCGAGCAGCCGAACGGCTCGCTGGTCACACGCACGTCCCCGAAGGTCCTGAGCCGTGCGATCAAGCCGCAGACGGCCGCCACGCTGAATCAGATGATGCAGGCGGTCGTGACGGGAGGAACCGGACACGGCGGCGCAGATCCCGGGCGTCGCGGTCGCCGGCAAGACGGGAACCGCGGAAACCGGAAACAGCGGGATCAACACGACCTGGTTCATCGCCTTCGCGCCCGCCGACCATCCCAGGGTCGCCATCGCAGTCGTCCTCCAGAACCAGACCGGCTTCGGCGGCTCGACCGCCGCCCCGATTGCGAAAACCGTGATGGAAGCCCTCCTCACCAAGCCCTAACCTTCAAGTGAGAGCGCACACATGGCCGTAACCGACACGCTTATCGACACCCTCTTCGACGGGCGCTACTGGATCGTCCGCAAGCTGGGCACCGGGGGCATGGCCAACGTCTACCTCGCCGAGGACCAGGAGCTCGGGCGCAGCGTCGCGATCAAGATCCTGGACGACCGCCACGCCGCCGACGAGCAATTCGTCGAGCGGTTCCGGCGTGAAGCTAAAAACGCGGCTTCTTTGTCACATCCCAACATCGTCGCGATCTACGACCGCGGCGAGGCGGAAGGCACCTACTACATCGCGATGGAGTACCTGGACGGGCGCACGCTCAAGGAGCTGATCGTCCGCTTCGGCACACCGCCGGTCAAGATCGCGATCGGCTATACGCGACAGGTTCTGTCCGCGCTCGCGTTCGCGCACAAGTACGGGCTCGTCCACCGCGACATCAAGCCCCACAACGTGCTCGTCGACTCCGGCGGGCACGTGAAGGTCACGGACTTCGGAATAGCGCGCTCCGAGTCGAGCCAGATGACCGAGGCGGGCTCGATCATCGGCACCGCGCAGTACCTCTCGCCCGAGCAGGCGCGCGGCGCGCCCGTCGACAAGCGCTCGGACATCTACTCGGTGGGAGTCCTCCTCTACGAGCTGCTGACCGGCGGCGTGCCCTTTACCGGCGACACGCCGGTCGAGATCGCCATGAAGCACCTCTCGGCCGTCCCCGAGCCGCCGTCGAAGAAGCGCGCGGAAGTGCCGCGCGGTCTCGACCTCGCGGTCGTGCGCGCACTCGCAAAGGATCCCGAGGACCGCTTCCAGAGCGCCGAGGAGATGGACGCCGAGCTCGCGCGCATCGAACAGGGCTTCCGCGTCAGCGACGAGACCGCCGACGCGGCCACCGCCGTGCTCGCCGGTTCGGGGATCGACAACACCGCCGTTCGCAACGCCCCCGTCGTCACGACCGGCGCGTACGGTCGTCCACCGTATGGGGGCTACCAGCCGCCGGTGAAGAGGCGGCCGAAATGGCCATGGCTACTCGCGGTGCTGGCGCTCGCCGGGGTAGCGGCGCTCGTCTGGTTCCTGGTGCGCCCCGCGGTGACGCACCACGGGCCGAACTTCGTCCGGGTCCCGCTGGTGGAGGGGATCGTGGAAGCCCTGGCAATCCAGAAGCTCGACAAGGCCGGCCTGGGCCACAAGATCGTCGAACGGCCGAGCACCGACGTCGCAAAGGGCAAGGTGATTCAGCAGAACCCCGGTCCGGGCGAGCAGATACCGCAGGGGAACAAGGTCACGATCGTCGTCTCGCAAGGGCCGCCGCAGGTGAGCGTGCCCAATGTCGTCGGCATGTCGCAGTCCGAGGCCGAGGGCTTACTCCAGTCCAGGAACCTGCAGGCAGACGTGCACACGGTCCCGAACGACCAGCCGGAGGGGACGGTGGTGGCACAGAGCCCGAGCGCGGACACGACGGTGGACGTGAACACGGTCGTGCGCATCAACGTCGCAAGCGGCCCGCAGCCGGTCGGCATCCCCGACGTGGTCGGCCAGTCGTACTCGGACGCGCTCGCCAAGCTGCAGAGCCTCGGCTTCGCCGTCCGCCGGCAGGACGTCGCATCGAACGAGCCGGCGGAGACCGTCCTGGTGGAGATTCCCTCGGCGAACAGCGTCGCGCCCCAGGGCTCGACCGTCACGCTCAAGGTCTCCAGGGGCCCGACCACGACCGCCGTCCCGGACGTCATCGACCTCGACCAGGACACGGCGACGGCGACGCTGACCTCGGCGGGATTCCAGGTCGCGGTCCAGCAGCGGGACACGACCGATCCGGCGCAGGACGGCGTCGTGCTCGCGCAGAACCCGGGCGGCGGCAAGCAGTTGACCGTGGGCTCGACGATCACCATCGTCGTCGGAGTCCTCACCGAGCCGACGACCACCGAGCCGACAACGACAACGCCGACGACCCCGACGACGCCGACAACGACCGAGCCGACCACCACCATCACTCCATGAGCTCGCGCAACGGACGTGTCCGAGTCGCCGTCCTCATGGGTGGACGCTCGAGCGAGCACGACATCTCGCTCGCGTCGGCGCGCTCGGTGCTGGAGGCGCTCGACCCCGACAAGTACGAGGCGCTGACGGTGGAGATCGACCGCCAGGGCCAGTGGGAGCTAGGGACGGGGGGCCAACGCGAGCTCCCGGCCGGCCGCGCGGCGGAGACGCTACCCGTGCCGACGGGTGGCTCCGTCCCGGCCACGCTCGCCGACGTGGACGTGGTCTTCCCCATCCTCCACGGCCCGTTCGGCGAGGACGGCACCGTGCAGGGGCTGCTCGAGCTGGCCGGCGTGCCCTACGTCGGCGCCGGCGTCGCCGCCTCGGCGCTGTGCATGGACAAGGACCTGTTCAAGTCGGTCATGCGCGACCACGACATCCCGGTCGCCCGCAATGTCACGCTGCGCGAAGGGGATGCGATCGAGAACCCGTTCGGGTACCCCGTCTTCGTGAAGCCCGCCCGGCTCGGCTCCTCGGTCGGGATCTCGAAGGCATTCTCGGCGGAGGAGCTGGACGAGGCGGTCGCGCTCGCCTTCCGCCACGACGAGAAGGTGCTGGTCGAGGAGTTCGTCCCCGGGGTCGAGGTGGAGTGCAGCGTGCTCGGGAACCGCGATCCGATCGCGTCGCTCCCGGGTGAGATCGAGTCGCACGGGTTCGAGGGCGCGGACTGGTACGACTTCTCGGCCAAGTACGACGAGGGCGGGATGGACCTGATCGTGCCGCCGCGCATCTCGCAGGCGGCGATCGCGCGCGTGCAGGAGCTGGCGGTGCGCTCGTTCGTCGCGAGCGAGTGCGAGGGGATGGCGCGCGTGGACTTCTTCGTGCGCGAGAGCGGCGACGTCGTCGTGAACGAGCTGAACACCATTCCCGGCTTCACCGCGACCAGCGTGTACGCCGCGCTGTTCGAGAAGTCCGGCATCTCCTATTCGGAGCTGCTCGACCGGCTCGTGCAGCTCGCGCTCGAGCGCCACGAGCGGCGCTCTCGCCTGCGTTTTTGAGCCGCTTCGAGTCCTGGCTCGAGCGGAGCCGGCTGAACCCGGCGGGACTCCTGCGCATGCGCCGGCCGGCGATCTCGGCAGCCGACGCGGACGCGTTCGACGGGCTGCTCGCCGCGACGCCCGACGGGCGGGGAGATCGATACGACAGGCCGCGGCCGAAGTGGGTCTTCCTCCGCTATCTCCTCGACCGCGGCTATCTCCTGCACGGCTCGAACGAGCCTGGGATCGAGGAGTTCCGGACGCGGCCGCAGCGGGATGCCCATGGGAATCCGATCGAGGCGCTCTTCGCCTCGGACGACGCGATCTGGCCGCTCTACTTCGCCGTCGTCCGGCGCGAGGGGAACACGTACGGCTACATCAACTGGTGCGTCCACGTCCGCGACGAGTCGCGCTACCTCTTCTCGATCGGGCGCGACCCGCAGCAGCCGGAGGCGTGGACGGAGGGGTGGATCTACGTCCTTCCCGGCGACACCTTCAAGCCGACCCCCGAAAGCCGTGAGCTCGTCAGCCTCGTGCCGGTGCGGCCCCGCGCGCGGCTACGAGTGGAGCCCGACGACTTTCCCTTCCGTCCCCGGACGATGCGTCACGGCAAGGATGCGACACCGAACACCGTGACCTGGCGGGCGGCGCTCAGGCGCCATCGGTGAAAGGAAGCGCAGGTCAGCGGGCCTTCACCTCGTAGACGAGCGCCCGGCCGATGACCTGCGTGATCCAGAGCATGAAATAGCGCGCGGGCACGCCCCTCAAGATCTTGAAGCTCGTCCGCCCGTCAACCGAGAGCGTCTGCGAAGCGAAATGGGTGGCAGTGGTGGGAGAGGAGCCCGTCTGGATTCGCGCACGCAACTCGCTTCCTGACGCATTCACCACGATCGTCTCGGGAGAGACGGCGCGGCCGGCGTCGAAGACGATGCCGACACCGGGCTTGCGTGCGTGCAGGTCTGCGTACTCCTCGGTCTCCCAATAGGTGGAGAGATCGCCGTCGGTCGCGTTCCCGATCATGTCGTCGTGCTCGGAACCATCGCCGGGCGGGGGATCGTAGATCGCGACGGCGCGCAGCTTGATCGGCCCGGAAGGAGCCGGCTTCCCGCTGATGCTGATGTCTCCGAACAGGAAGAGCCCTGCGGCGACCGCGCCGAAGGCCAGCCCGGCGAGGATGAGGACGAATGGCCAGATGGAGCGGTCGCGGCGCTGCGGCTCCGGCTGCCGGATCACCGTCTGGTCCTCCGTCGTGACAGGGCCTCGGATGATCTGCGTCGCCGAGTCGTCGCCCCCACTCGCCAACTGCTCGCGACAGGCCTCGAGCTCCTCGACGAAGTCGGTCATTGTCGGGAAGCGCTTGCGCCGGATCCTTCTCGAGCGCCTTCTCGACCGCGGCGACGAGGCGGAGCGGAAGCTCGGGCCGCTTCTCCAGCAGGCTCGGGAGCGGATCGTTGACGTGCCGCAGCGCGACGGTGACGAAGTTGTCGCCCGGGAACGGCACGTTCCCGCTCAGCAGCTCGTACAGGACGGCGCCGAGCCCGTAGACGTCGCTCTGGGCGTCCGCTCTCTCGCCTTTCGCCTGCTCGGGGGAGATGTAGTGGCTCGTCCCGACGATCGAGCCCGTGGTGCCGTCGACGTCCACCATGCGCGCGATGCCGAAGTCCGTGACCTTCGCGCGCCCGTCCCCGTTCAACAGGACGTTCTGCGGCTTGACGTCGCGGTGGATGAGCCGGCGCTCGTGGGCGAACGCGAGTGCGCGGCCGATCTGCAGTGCGAGCTCGAGCGCAAGGTCGACCGGGAGCGGCCCTTCACGGTCGAGAAGCTGCTTGAGGGTTTCCCCGGGGACGTGCTCGAAGACGATGAACTGATGGCCGTCCTGTTCCCCGCGGTCGATGACGGTGACGATCCCCGGATGGCTCAGCCGGGCGGCGGAGCGGGCTTCACGACGGAAGCGCTCGACGTACTCCTCGTCATCCGAGTAGCGGTCGTGCAGGATCTTGAGCGCGACCATCCGCTCCAGCAGCCGGTCGTGGGCGCGGTAGACGTTCGACATCCCGCCGACCCCGACGAGCTCCTCGAGCTCATAACGCCCAGCAATGACTTCGCCGATCACGGCGATGGACATTTTCCCTATATGCGGCTAAGAAAGCGCGGTTGAGAGCGCGTCTTCCCAGACGTCGAGCGCTTCGTCGAGCTCGGCGTCCGCGATCACGAGCGGCGCGAGCACCCGGATGCAGTTCGAGTAGATGCCCGACTTGAGCAGCAAGAGGCCGCGCGCGGCGGCCGCTTCGACGATCGCCGTGGCGGCGTCGGCGTCCGGTTCCTTGCTCGCCGGATCCTTGACGAGCTCGATCGCCAGCATCATCCCGAGCCCGCGGACGTCGCCGATCGCGGGGTATTGCTGCTGCCACGACTCCATCCTCGAGCGGATCTGGTCGCCGAGCGCCGCCGCGCGCGCGACGAGGTTCTCCTCGGCGAAGACGTCCAGGACGGCGAGCCCGGCCGCCTGCGCGACCGGATTGCCGACGTAGGTGCCGCCGATCGCGGAGTCGGGCGGCGCGTCCATGATCTCCGCTCGGCCAATGACGGCGGAAAGCGGAAGGCCGGCGGCGATCGACTTCGCCATCGTGATCAGGTCCGCCTCGACGCCCGCGTGCTCGATCGCCCACATCTTCCCCGTCCGGCCGAAGCCGGTCTGCACCTCGTCGACGACGAGGACGATCCCGTGCTCGTCGCAGAGCTTGCGCACGCCCTGGAGGAACTCCGGAGGCGCGACGACGAACCCGCCCTCGCCGAGCACGGGCTCGATGACGACGGCGGCCACGTTCTCGGGGGCGACCTGCGTGAGGAGCGCGCGCTCGAGCGCAGCCAGAGCGGTCACCACGTCCGGCCCGCGATACGAGTGCGGGAACGGGACGCGGTAGACCTCGGGCGCGAACGGGCCGAGGCCGGCCTTGTACGGGTGCGTCTTGGAGGTCATCGTCATCGACAGCATCGTCCGGCCGTGGAAGGCTCCTTCGAAGCAGATGACGGCCTGGCGCTTCGTGTAGGAGCGCGCGAACTTGATCGAGTTCTCGACCGCCTCCGTCCCCGCGTTGAAGAACGCGGCGCGCTTCTCGCCCGAGATCGGGGTCAGCTCGATCAGCCGTTCGGACAGCTCGACGTAGACCTCGTAGGGGACGATCGTGAAGTCGGTGTGGCTGAACTTCGCCAGCTGCTCCTGCGCGGCGGCGACCACGCGAGGATGCGAGTGCCCGACGTTCAGGCAGCCGACGCCCCCGGTGAAGTCGATGAAGGTGTTGCCGTCGACGTCGGTGATCGTGGCCCCGTGTCCCTCCGCGATCACGACGGGGAGGTAGATCGAGAGCGGCTCCGCGACGACCTGCTCCTTGCGGTCGAGAATCTCCTTCGAGCGCGGCCCGGGGATGTCGGTGCGGATGTCGATCGTGCGCGTGACGGCCATCGGCGTCACGATATCGCACGTGACGGAGGCCCAACCCTTCAACGAAGACGACCTGGCGGACGATCCGTTCGCGCAGTTCGCGGCGTGGTTCGAGGAGGCCGGAAAGGTCGTCGACGCGCCCGAGGTGATGACGATCGCGACGGCCACGCCTGATGGCCGTCCCTCCGCGCGCATGCTCCTGCTCAAGGACCACGGGCCGGACGGATTCGTCTTCTTCAGCGGCTACGAGAGCCGCAAGGGGCGCGAGCTTACGGAGAACCCGCGCGCCGCGCTCGTCTTCTACTGGCGGCCTCTGGGCCGGCAGGTACGGGTGGAGGGAGACGTCGAACGACTCGACCCGGCCGACTCCGAGACGTACTTCCGCACGCGGCCGCTCCAGAGCCGCTACGGCGCGTGGGCGTCACATCAGAGCGAGGTCATCCCCGACCGTGAGTCGCTCGAACACCGCTTCGAGGAGGCCGAGGCCGCCTACGGGGACGACGTGCCCCTCCCCGGCCACTGGGGCGGCTACCGCCTGCGCCCGCACACGATCGAGTTCTGGCAGCACCGCGACAACCGGCTGCACGACCGGTTCCGCTACCGGCTCGCGGATGACGGCTGGATCGTGGAGAGGCTCTCACCCTAAGGTAAACGCGTGAGCGTCCAGAAGGTGAACATCGTCCGCGTCGAGCTGGACGCGCATCTCGACGAAGCCGGCTTCCGTCACGCCGCAACCGCACTGGGTCCCCGGCTGGGGGCTCGACGGATCGGCGCAGGCGTCTATCAAGCCGAGGCGAGCTTCCCCATCTGGCCCTACCACTACCACCATGGAGTGGAGGAGTTGCTCTACGTGATCGCAGGCGCACCGGTGCTTCGCGAGCCTGCGGGCGAACGGACCCTGGCACCGGGTGATCTCGTCTGCTTCCCATCCGGCCATGTCGGAGCTCACACTCTGAAAGGGCCGGGTCGGCTCGTGATCTTCTCCACCGGTCATCACGTCGAGCCCCGTATGAGCGTCTATCCCGACTCGGACAAGGTCAGCGGTCCGCACGGCCTCCTCCTGCGAAGTAGTGCCGTCGGCTACTGGCACGGCGAGGGAGTCGGTGCACCGTCGGAGCCGGTCGAGATCGTGCGCGAGCCCGAGAACCCGCCGCCGCAGCCGGCCGTGAACGCGCTAGCCCTCCGTCCGGAGGAGGTCGACCCGCGCGCGCCGGCCGGATTTCGGTGTCGAGCGGCGACGCTCGGCCCTCTGCTCGGCGCCGACAAGCTCGACGCGACGGTGGTCGACCTGGATCCCGACGAGGGATCCGAGCCCTACCACTACGTCTACGGGCGCGAGGAATGGTTGCTCGTCCTGGCCGGAACGGCCACCCTGCGTCACCCACACGGAGAGGATCCGCTCGAGCCAGGGGATACCGTGTGCTTCCCGGAAGGCCCGGCCGGCGCCCGGCGCCTGCTCAATCGCGGCGAGTCCGGCGTGCGCGCGGTGTTCCTGTCGACCACAGGTCTGCCGGCCAATGTCTGCTACCCAGACGACGGCCACTGGCGGATCCGAAACGTGCTCAGCGGGGATGACGTCGTAGTCCGCGAGACCGACGTGAGCCCCGGAGCGGCGGCGTCCTAGTAGCGGATGCCGGGGCGCAGCGCGCTGGTCGTGTAGTTCCCCTCCGGGTTCCAGAGCAGGAAGCCCTTGGCGCCCATGTTCCGCGCCGCGTCGACCTGCGCCTTCACGTCCGCGAACGTGTAGGTGCGGCCGAGCGAGAAGTCCTGGAGCCAGGGGACGAGCACGGCCTTCCGCCCCCGGAGCGAGCGGTGGAAGTCCTTCAGCGTGTTGAAGACGGTCGGGCCGGGCGCTGCGTCCGGATCCGCGATGTTGTACTCGCCGGGCGTGTAGTGCGACGGGTACGCCATCGGCGAGATCGTGTCCACGTACCGGCCGATCTTGCGGGGGACCTGACCGATCCCCAGGTTGCCGTGCGCGGCGAGGCCGAAGAGGTCGGCGCCGACCCGGACCCCGGCCCTGTGCAGCCGGGTCGCCGCGTACTTCGCGAAGCGGCCGATCGTGACGCCCTTCTTCTCGTTCGCCTGGCGCGGGTACTGGATGAGAGAGACGTCGCCGTCGGTGGGGAAGCGGACGTAGTCGTACTGAATCTCGTCGAAGCCCGCCTTGCCGGCCGCGAGCCCGAGATCGGCCACGTACTTCCAGACCCGGGTGTCGTACATGTTCGTCCAGCCGAGCCCGATCGCGTTGTGCCAGACCGATCCGTCCGGGTTCTTGATCGCGTAGCCGGGCTGCCGCTCCGAGAGGATGGGATCCTGGAACACGACGATCCGCCCGATGAGATAGACGTGCTTCGCGTGCACCTTGCTCGCCAGCGCGTACGGGTTGTAGTACGACTGGGCGGCACCGATGCGGCGCGCGAGCGGGACGGACGGGTTGGAGAACGCGACCTGGCCGCTCTCGTCCTTGACGTCGACCTCGAGCGTGTTCAGGCCCTGGTTGCGCATGCGCAGGTAGCTGTCGATCTTGCCCGGTAGCCCCGCGAGCCCCATGGTCACGTGGACGCCGCGGATCTCCCTCGGTCTGGGCCGGAAGAGCGGCTTGGCCTTGTGGTGGCTCACGGCGGTTGTCATGCCGCGAGGTTCGGCGGTTCCACCCGCCAGCGTCGCGACCATGGAGGAGATCGCCGCGGCCACCAAGATCAGGATCCCGAGTGCGACCAACCGTCGCCGTCGAACCATCTTGCGGCGGCGCTCTCGTCGCGCCCTCAAAGCCCGGCGAGCCTCGAAAGAGAGCTCGTCCCTCATAGGGACCGGGAAGTATGCCTGCCAAAGCTAGGTCAAGTCGATCCGCGGATCGTAAAGAGATGCAGACAATCCACGGGCGCCTCGTAGAATCGGCATCGTGATCCTGGTCACCGGGGGGACAGGCTTCGTCGGATCGCGGATCGTGCACGCGCTGCGCTCCGAGGACCGCCCGGTGCGCTGCCTCGTACGGCACCCCGAGCGCGCCGGGCAGCTCCGCGCGTGGGGCTGCGAGCTCGTCCAGGGAGACATGACCGATGCGGACAGCCTCGCGCGCGCTGTCGAGGGCGTGGATGCGGTCGTCCACCTGGTCGCGATCATCACCGGCAAGCCGGAGGAGTTCGAGCAGGTGATGACGCGCGGCACCGAGTCGCTGGTGAGCGCCGCGGAGCGGGCCGGCGTGCGCCGCTTCGTTCTGATGAGCGCGCTGGGAACGAGCGAGGCCACGCGAGAGCTCACGCCCTACTTCCGGGCCAAATGGACGATGGAGCAGGCTGTTCAGGAGGCTGCGTTCGAGCACACGATCTTCCGTCCCAGCTTCGTCTTCGGACGGGACGGGCGGCGTGCTCCCGACCTTTCTGCGCCTCGTCCGGTACTCGCCCGTGACGCCCGTCGTCGGACCGGGGACGCAGCGGATCCAGCCGATCTGGGTGGACGACGTGGCCGCGTACTTCGCGAAGTCGGTCGACCTCGTGGGCGCCGCGGGCCGCACGTTCGAGATCGGAGGCCCCGACGTCGTCACGTGGGACGAGCTCTACTCGCGCATCGCGACGCTGCTCGGCAAGCGGCGCGTCAAGCTGCACGTGCCCGTTCGGCCTCATGCGCGTCCAGGCAAAGGTGATCGACGCGATTCCGGGGCCGAGCCCGATCACGCCTGACCAGGTGAAGATGATCGAGGCCGGTGACAACGTGGCCACGAACGACGACGCTCGGGCGACGTTCGACGTCGCGCTCGTCCCGCTCGACGAGCAGCTGCGGCGAGCCGCGTGAAGATCGTGGCCATGGGCGGCCGGCCGGAGCCGCCGTTGTGGGACTACGTCCTGGGCCTCGCCCGCAGGCAACCGCCGCGGATCTGCGACGTGCCGACCGCGAGCGCGGAAGGAGCCGACTGGATCGTCTGGTTCTACGAGCAGTTCCGCGGGCGCGGCGAGCTCTCGCACCTGAAGTTCTTCCCCTGGCCGCCCGAAGACCTGCGGCGGTTCGTCCTCGACCAGGACGTGCTCATCGTTCCCGGCGGCAACACGGCGAACATGCTGGCGATCTGGAGGCTGCACGGATTCGACACGATCGTCCGCGAGGCGTGGGAGGAAGGCGTCGTGCTGACCGGCTGGAGCGCCGGCATGATCTGCTGGTTCGAGGCCGCCGTGACCGACTCGTTCGGCCCGCAGCTGGAGGGAATGCGCGACGGCCTCGGCTTCCTCTCCGGGAGCGCCTGCCCGCACTACGACGGCGAGGAGCTGAGGCGTCCGGCCTACCGGCGACTGGTGGACGAGGGCTTCCCGCCGGGGATCGCGGCGGACGACGGAGTGGCCGTCCGGTACGAGGGTACGGAGCTGGCCGAGGTCGTCACCGTGCGTGAGGACGCCACCGCTTATCTCGTCGAGCCCGGGTCCGAGACGCCTCTTCCCGCGCGACCACTGTGACCGAGCTCGAAGGGCGAATAGCCGAATGGGCCGCCGGCGAGGAGAACGTCCGCGCGGCCGCGCTCGTCGGCTCGCGGGCGCGAGTCGACGTGCCCGCGGACGAGTGGTCGGACTTCGACATCGTCCTCTTCGCTCGCGATCCGGCCGCGCTGCTCGTGCGCGACGACTGGGTGGCGGCGTTCGGCCGCCCGCGACTCACGTTCCTGGAACCGACGGCGGTCGGGGAGCAGCTCGAGCGGCGCGTCCTGTACGAGGACGGAACAGACGTGGACTTCGCCATCGTTCCCGTCGAGCTGCTCGACCATCCCGCGGTGGCGCACGTGGCGTCGCGGGGAATCCGGGTCCTGGTCGACAAGGACGGCGAGCTCGGTAGCCGCCTCGCCGAGCTTCCCGAGCCTGCCCCGCCGTCGCCGCCGAACGAGGCGGCGCTCCGCGAGTTGGCCGCCGACTTCTTCTACCACGCGGTCTGGGCGGCGAGGAAGCTGCGGCGCGGCGAGGTCTTCACCGCCAAGCGCTGCGTCGACTCGTACATGGAGAACGTGCTCATCCGGATCCTCGAGTGGCGGACGCACGCGGAGAATCCGGACGTGGACACGTGGCACGCCGGCCGCTTCATCGAGCGGTGGGCCGATCCGGCCGCGCTCGAGGAGTTCAGAGGCACCTTTGCGGCCTACGACGAGGCGGACGTCCGGCGCGCGCTCTTCGCCAGCATGGACTTCTTCCGCCGGCAGGCCCAGGAGACGGCCGGCCTTCTCGGGTTGGAGTACCCGGCGACGGAGGACGAGTTCGCCACGAGCGTCGTCCGCGAGCTCCTTCCTTAAAGAGACAAGGGCCACCCGAAGGTGGCCCCTGATCCGGTTACCAGCGCGTATTTGGTAAGGACGCTTCCGGCCGGTGTCCTCAGGCCACCGGCAGCGCTGCAAGCGAGTCCCCTCCGCTCAAAACGGGGGAACCCATGGTTCCCCCGTTGGCCCCCTCCTTCGCACCTCTCACGTCAGGCAAGTCATCAGGCTGCGCTCGGGCAAAAGCCCGGCTCCGCCGTCCAGCCACCCTCAACTCCTGACACCAAAAGAACAGGGGCCACCCGAAGGTGGCCCCTGATCCGGTTACCAGCGCGTATTTGGTAAGGACGCTTCCGGCCGGTGTCCTCAGGCCACCGGCAGCGCTGCAAGCGAGTCCCCTACGCTGGCTAGACGATTCCCCATAGGTCCCGGGGACACGTCCTTACCCGCTGGTACCTCCACTGCCCGTACTGGAATCTGTCAAGCCGGACCACCTCCTTTCCGCGGTAACGCAAATGTAGCGGTTCCGGAAGTCGGCGGCGGTCATCGCAGCACCACGGATATCTCGAGGCCGCGGTCGAGGGGGACGGTGACCGACTCGAGCGTCGGGTCCGCCTGCCGCGCGCGCGAGTACGCACCGAGCGCGTCCACGTGCGAGAGGACGTTGTCCGCGATCACGACCGCCCCGGGCTCGAGCTTCGCGCGCGCGAGCTCGAACAGCGGCTCGTACTGCTCTTTCTCGGCGTCGAGGAAGACGACGTCGAACACGTCGTCGATCTCGGGCAGCGTCTGGAACGCGTCGCCCTCGATCAGGTCGGCCGTGTCGTCCAGCCCGGCCTCGGCGAGGTTCGGCCGCCACGCCTCGCACTTGGCCGGGTCGTGCTCGAGCGAGAGCACCCGGCCGGCGAGATGCCGGACGCCCGCCGCGAGCCAGATCGTCGAGTAGCCGCGGGAGCCGCCGATCTCGAGCACCTCGCAGTCGGTCTGCGCGCGCGACGAACGAGAAGAGGAACTGGCCCGTGCTGCGCGCAACCTGGCGCGAGCGCTGTGCCGACGGCAGGCCGGCCTCCCGCTCGACCCGGTCCTCCTCCTCCAGCCGGGCGAGGACCGCCCTCATGCGCTCGTCGATCAAAGCGCCATCCGTTCCGCTTCGACCTCCTCGCGCACGAAACAGTCGGCGCGGTGGTCGTTGACTACGCCGATCGCCTGCATCCCGGCGTAGACGGTCGTCGGCCCGACGAAGCGGAAGCCGGCCTTGCGGAGCCGCTTCGACAGCTCCACCGACTCGGGCGTCTGCGCGAACCACTCCTTCGCGACCGGGCCGTCGCGTCGGTATTCCCAGACGAGCTCGTCGAGCGGCGTCGAATCGCGGAGCTCGACGGTCGACCGAGCATTCTGGATCGTCGCCTCGATCTTGCCGCGATGGCGGACGATCCCGGCGTCGCCCAAGAGCCGCTCGATGTCGCGGTCGCCGAAACGGGCGACTGCATCCGGATCGAAGCCGGCGAAGGCGCCCCGGAAGTTCTCCCGCTTGCGCAGGATCGTCAGCCAGGAAAGCCCCGACTGGAAGCCCTCGAGGCAGAGGCGCTCGTAGACGCCGGCCTCATCGGTGACCGGCCGGCCCCATTCCTCGTCGTGGTACGCGTTGTACGCGGGATCGCTGGATTCCCAGCAGCGCTTCACACTTCGACCTTGACGATTCCGTCCTCGACGCGGACGGGGAAGGTCTCGACCGGCTCGAACGCCGGGAGCGACAGCGGCTCGCCGGTGCGCAGGTCGAAGTTGGAGCCGTGACGCGGACACGTCACGACGCGCTCCTCGGGATCCCAGTCCCCCTCGCAGAGCGGGCCGTCGTCGTGCGAGCAGCGGTCCTCGATCGCGTAGTACTCGCCGTCGACGTTGTAGACGCCGAGCGCCAGCTGGCCGGCGCGGACGATCTTCACCGAGCCCGCCGGCAACTCGTCGACCGGGCAGACGTCGAGGGCGCCAGCTACTTGAGTTCGAGCTCGTCCAGGCCGGCCCACTCCTCGGGGAGCGGCGTCCCCTTGGCGCGGTGCAGCGCGACCTTGAGCACGCCCAGACCCAGCAGCGCGCACTTGAGCCGGACCGGCGTCAGCGGGATGCCGATCTCCTCGAGCAGCTCGTCCTTCGGGAGCTCGGCGACCTCGGTCGCGGTCTTGCCCTTGACCATCTCCATCAGCATCGAGGTCGAGGCCTGGCTGATCGCGCAGCCGCGGCCCTCGAACATGACGTCGCGGATCGTCTCGCCGTCGTCGCCGAAAGCGACCGAGATCGTGACCTCGTCGCCGCACAGCGGGTTGACGCCCTCCGCCTTCGTGTCCGCGTCCTCGAGCACGCCGTGACCGGCGCGGGTTCTTGTAGTGATCGAGGATCACTTCGCGATACATCTGGTCGAAGCTCACGATTTAAGGCTAGCGGTCGGGCCTCAGCCGAGGATCTTGTGGACCTTGTACAGCCCGTCCACGAGCCGGTCGATCTCCTCGGGGATCGTGTACAGGTAGAAGCTCGCGCGGTTCGTCGCGGCTACGCCAAGCTTGCGCATGAGCGGCTGGCAGCAGTGGTGGCCGGCGCGGATCGCGATCGCGTCCATGTCGAGGATCTGCGCCACGTCGTGCGGGTGGAACTCGCCGACGTTGAAGCTGACGATCCCGGCGCGGTGGTCGGCCGGCGGGCCGTACAGGACGATCCCCGGCACCTCGGCCAGCCGCTCGAGCGCATACGCGGCCAGCTCGTGCTCGTAGGCGGCGATCGCGTCCAGTCCGATGGCCTCGAGGTAGTCGATCGCAGCGCCGAGCCCGACCGCCTCGGCGGACGGGGCCGATCCCGCCTCGAACTTGTGCGGCAGCTCGCCCCAGGTCGTCTGCTCGTACTGGACCTTCCGGATCATGTGTCCGCCCATGAGGAAGGGCTCCATCCGCTCGAGCAGCTCGGCCTTGCCCCACAGGAAGCCGATCCCGCTCGGGCCGCACATCTTGTGGCCGGAGACGGCGACGAAGTCGGCGCCGAGCTCCTGGACGTCCACCCGCCGGTGCGGCGCGGCCTGCGCTGCGTCGCACACGTAGATCGCGCCCTGCTCGTGCGCCCACGCGGCGAGCGTTGCGACGTCGCTGATCGTCCCCAACGAGTTGGAGACGAGGTTCGACGCGACGATCTTCACGTTCCCGCCCGCGGACACCTCGTCCAGCGCGTCCAGCCGGACCTCCCCGTTGTCGTCCAGCGGAAGCATCCGGAACTCGGCGCCCATCCTGTTCGCCATGTACTGCCAGGGCACGTAGTTGGAGTGGTGCTCGAGCTCGGTGACGATGACGAGGTCTCCGGGGCCGAGGTTGTTCAGCCCCCAGGAGTACGCGACGAGGTTCAGCGCTTCGGTGGCGTTGCGCAGAAAGATGATCTCCCGGGTGGAGGGCGCGTTGACGAACGCACGGGCCTTCTCCCGGGCGCCCTCGTAGGCCGCGGTCGCGCGCTCGCTGAGGGCGTAGACGCCGCGGTGGACGTTCGTGTACGAGGTCTCGTAGAACTCGTCCATCGCCTGCAGCACCTGGCGCGGCTTCTGCGCGGCGACGGCGGAGTCGAGGTACGCGAGCGGCTTGCCGTGGAAGTGCTGCTCGAAGATGGGGAAGTCAGCCCGCAGCTTGTGAGCGTCGATGGCCAGCTTCGTGGGCGTAACCGCCACGTACCTATCGTACTAAGGGCGTCCGCGATGCACGCGCTCGCAGCCCGTGAGCGAATCCTTGCGGTCGACGAAGGCGGTGTCACGGCCCGTTCCGCAGTCGATCTCGTCCCTCTGGCCGTCGCGGGCGTGAATGACGTCGTCCTCGCCGCCGCCGTAGATCAGGTCGCGCCCCGGGCCGCCGCTGATGACGTCGGCGCCCGGGCCGCCGGCGAGCATGTCGTTCCCATTCCGGCCGAAGATGCGGTCTGCGCCGGTGAGCCCACAGTACGAATCCTTCGAAGAGGTCCCGGTGAAGTGGTCGGCACCGATGGTGCCGATCCGCCCGCATCCATACGCCGTCGCATGAACGGTCAACGTCTCGTTCGTGGGGTTCGGATCTGGCCCGGCGGAGGAGACGTGAACGGTGAAATAGCCTGGCACGGACGTCGGAAAGTCGGCGTTGGTGCCTCCCAGCGTCACCGTCACGCTAACCGTCTCCCCGGGCAACATCGTGCCGAGGTTGCATGACGACGCAGCGCAGGATCCGTGCGTGGTCGCCATCGAGCGAATCTCGAGCGAGGTGGTCGGATCGCTGACGACGACGCGGACGTCGGTCGCGTCGAGATTCCCGTCATTCGTCACGGTGACCGAGTACGGCCTTCTCCCGTGAAGCCAGGTGTCCCCCGCGTCGAAGTCTCCGAAGATCCCGACCTCCGCACAGCGCATGGGTGGGTCGGCTTCCTTGCCGGGGACCGGCTGCCAGACGAAGCCCTGGCCCGGGTCGAACCCGGCGAGGAGCTCCGTCTCACAGGTGCCGTCCGCGTTCATGACGAAGACACCGTCGTTGCCTGGCCGGGCGTGAACAGGATCCTGGTCCCGTCCGGGGACCACGCGAGTGGAGTGACGACCTCGTCCGACTCCGACGTCAGCGCGCGCTCACCGCCACCGGCCGCCGCCACGACGTGCACGCTCGACTCGTACAGGGGCAAGCCCTGGTAGAAGGATCCGTTCTCGCGGAGTGAGGGAAACGCGATTTCGCTTCCCGTCCGGAGACCACAGCGCCGGTCCGAGGTACTGGTAGCTGGAGGTCGGGGCGTCGGCGATCTTCGTCGGGTTCGTCCCGTCGATGCCGGTGACGGAGAGGCCATCGTTACCGAGCCAGGCGAGGCGCGAGCCGTCAGGCGAGGGCGAGACCGATCCGAACGGCAGCGGGAGATGAAGAAGCGTTCCGGCGGCGGAGACCGAATACGTGTCGAGATCGCTCGAGAAGAAGAGCAGGCCGGCGGCCGGCGAGCAAAGGTCCTGTGCGCCGCTTGGGCGCGCGTTCGAAAAAGGCCCCGACGTGATGGGCTTCAGCCCACTCCCGTCAGCGTGGGCGATGTAGTAGTCGCCCGTTTGGAGGTCGAGCGACGAAGCCTCCAACGCGACGAGGTCAGGCCCGAGCCAGCATTCCGGCGTCCAGTTCCGGCTCGGATCATCCGCCAGTTCGTGCTTTGACGAGCCGTCCGCGTTCATGCTCCACGCAGCCAGATGCTGCTGCGGCGTGCCCGCCACGTACGTCGAGTAGAGCAATCGCGAACCGTCCGGCGACCATGAGAGCGGACCGCCGCGGCCCGTCGAGTCGGGCTGGCCCGCCGTGAGGTTCGTCTCTGCGCGGGTGACCGGATCGATGGTCCACACGTCCCCGCCGCGGACGAAGGCGATCACTCCGTTCCCGGTGGAGGCGGCAGCCGGGGCCGCCAGTAGCGCCAGTAGCGAACGCGGCTCCGGCGAGAAGCCGTTTCAGCGACGCACCCATGCTCTTGTCTCCATGTCTTCTTGACGGCTCGAGCGCGCTCGAGCTTCCCTGCCGGCCAAATAGTACGGCGTGACGGTTCGGAACCTGTGAGGACAGGCCCCTCCGCTTCAATGTGTCGATGCGCGCAGCGCGCCTGATCCCGCTGCTGGCTGCGGTTGCAGTTCTGCTTGCCGGCTGCGGCGGCGGCTCGAAGAGCACCTCCACAAACAGCAGCGGATCGAGTGCCGACGGAAAGCAGGTCTTCGCCAGCGCCGGCTGCGGGAGCTGTCACGCGCTCCAGGCGGCGGGCTCGACAGGGACGATCGGGCCGGACCTCGACCAGCTCAAGCCGACGCGCGACCAGGTCGTCCAGCAGGTCAAGTCTGGTGGGGGCGGGATGCCGTCTTTCGCCGGCAAGCTCTCGGGCTCCGAGATCGACGCCGTCGCCGCGTTCGTTTCCGGCTCGGCGACGAGCAACACGATGCCGGCGATCGTCACCTTCAAGCCGAACAAGCTCCTGCTGGCCAGCTGCAAGACGGGCGACTCGACGTGCTATCTCCAGGCCTTCGGCAACTTCTCCTACCACGAGGGGCCGAAGAAGGCGCTCGCGCTCCTCCGTCAGAAGATGGCCACCGACTCGGCCATCGAAACGACCTGCCACCCCATCGCCCACTCGATCGGCGCGGGCGCGCTCCTGCGGTACCACGGCAACGTCGGCAAGGCGTTCGGACAAGGCGACCCGACCTGCGGCTCGGGGTACTACCACGGCCTCCTGCAGTGGAAGCTCGCCGGCGTCACGCCCGACAAGGTCGCGAGCGTCGCGCGCAACGTCTGCTCCGAGCCCTCGATCCGCGCGAACGCGTACGACTACTACCAGTGCGTGCACGGTCTCGGCCACGGGTTGATGCTGTACACGCGCTACGACCTTCCGAAGGCACTCGACCTCTGCCACCAGCTCGCCACCTCGTACGACTCGGTCTCGTGCACCGGCGGTGTCTTCATGGAGAACCAGCAGTCCTCCTACGGCATCCGCTCGAAGTACCTCAAGAGCGGCGATCTGCTCTACCCGTGCGACGTCGTCAAGGACGAGGACAAGCTCTACTGCTACCTCCTCGTCACGTCGTACATCCTCCCGCACGTCGGCTACGACTGGAAGAAGGCGGCGGACTGGTGCCGGAAGAGTGACGCGAACTTCGTGCAGTACTGCTTCCAGTCGTACGGCCGAGACGCGTCGGGATCGGCGCGCGAGGATCCTGACGGCATCATCCAGAACTGCTCGAACGCGGGCAGCGGCGAGCGCGAGTGCATCTTCGGCGCCGTCCGGGACATCCTCAACAACAACCCGAGCGACATCCGCTCGAAGCAGCTCTGCGAGAAGGTCAAATCGGAGTTTCGCTCGTACTGCACGTACGGGATCGGCTCGATCGTCGGCACCTACTACTCGACTGCCGCCGAGCGGCACGCGGCCTGCGTGAAGTTCTCGCCGGCCGGTGAGCTCTCGGAGTGCCTGAGCGGCTCCGCCTCGGCTACGAGGCCTTCGAAATGACCACTTCGGCGTGGGTCTCCGGGCTCAGGTGGTTGTGGTACCCGTAGCGGCCGAGGCGGTTGAAGGTGAACTTCCAGGACTGGCCCGGGTGGATGCTCTTCTGCGCGTCGAAGCCGGGATAGTCGGTGTGGATCGGATGCGGGTCTGACGCGGGCCAGTAGTCCTCGTTGCTGTCGTTGACGAACTCGACCGTCTGCCCCTGCTCGATCTTCAGGACCTGCGGCGAGTAGCCCTGGTCGGTCATGCGCACGGTCGCGCTTGCCTTGGCGGTCGCTTCGGCCGGCGGCTGCTCCGGTTTCGCGTTCGGCACCTTGATCGGCGCTGTGGGAACCTGGCCTTGCGTGATGCCGGCGATGCAGTCCTGGCTGTGGCTGCTGAGCTCCTTGCAGCGCGCCCTCGCGACGGCGACGTCCGTCGTCCGCCGGATCAGGTTGACGCCGATCTCCAGGTAACAGGTGTTCTGCACGCGGCCGGTCAGCGCGCAGAACGCATCCGAGCGCTTCACGTCCAGCTGGTCGAAGTTCGCCAGGTTGTCCACGCCCCCCAGGACACAGTCGCGCTGGAGCTGCATGGGGAAGCGCGAGCAGAGATCCCACGCGATCTGCGCGAACGAGGCGCCCTTCGGCGGCCCGTAGAAGGGGAGCTGCCAGCTCGGGTTCGTCACCATCAGTCCGATGCTCTGGGCGCACGCTGAGACGAACTTCCCCGCGTCCAGGCAGAAGCGCGCGGCCTTGCCGATGTTGTCGTTGGCCAGGTGCGCGAGCCAGCCGGCCTGGTTGATGAAGCACTCCTGCTTGTAGGCGTCCAGCATGCGCGTGCACGGCCGGAGCGGATGGGCCGGAGAGAACACGCCGGGCCGCGCCTGGTCGCGGAAGACAGCGTTGACGTTCTCCATGAAGACGCCCTGCCAGCAGCCGTCCGCCGCGCTCCCGGTCCCCAGCGAGTCGCAGACGTCCAATGAGGCCTGCAGGTCGTTACCGCGCGCCATCATCACGCCGTGACCGACGCCGTGCCAGCAGTTGAATGTCGGGACGAGCGGGCCCTGGCCACCCGAGTCGCAGATCATCCTCGCCGCCTTGGTCGGTGACGCGCTGCGGCCGAGCACGTAGATGAAGAACCCGTGGACGCAGCCGTAGTTGAACGTCTGCGGGCAGAGCCCGAACGCCTGCTTGTTCGCGCCGAAGCGCTTCGCCGTGGCCTCGCCGACCAGGTGCGCGAGCTGGTGGGTGTCGAAGGTGGGGTCGATCTTGTCCGCGGTCTCGAGCGTGTCGAGGACGCCGAGCGAAGCCTGCGGGCCGTACTTCGTGGTCAGCTTGTCCAGGTAGGAGATCGCGCACCGCTCGTTCTCCTTGCCGCAGGGGTACCGCTTCTGGTCGAGCTGCTGGAGGGAGTAGGACGCCGGCGGGTTGAAGCTCGTGTCCAGCCCTTCGGACTCCTTCGAGCCGCCACCGCAGCCGGCCAGCACGGCGAGAACGGGCAGCAGCGCAGCCGCCCAGGCGATCCGCTTCATCCCGAACAGGTTAGCCGCGCGGGATGCGGGCTTCGAGCGCTTCGCCGAGCGCCTCGCCTCGAGCGGCTTATGTATCTCTGCGCTGGAACGCAGCCATGCGCCAGATACGGCCCTCGTGCTCGAACGCGAGCGAGAGCCCATGATCGGCGGGGACTGTCAGCAGGCCTGCGACTGGGTGCACATAGGCGCGGAACCCGGAGCGCCTCAACCGCATGATCGCGTTCATCGCGCGCATACCTACCCGCCACCACCACGTTTCGCGGGGGAAGCTGAAGGCGAGGGCGCGACGGGCGTGGTCCGACGCGGCCCCGAGCAGCTCCTCGTAGTCGGGATAACAGCAGACGACCCTGTGCATCGCGACGATGTCCGCCGAAGGGACTGCGTCCCGGACGAAGTCGCCGACCCGCCGCTCCACTCGCTCCTTGACCTGCGCCTCACGCGCGAGCTCCCATGCCTCACTGTCGTATTCCGGAGAGAGGTCGACGTTCGTCGCCTGGGAGGCTCCGCGCTTCAGGAGCTCGAGGCCGATCGCCCCCACCCCGCCGCCGACCTCGATCGCGGTGGCGCGAACGGGGTCGCCGACGTGCTCGACCAGCAGCTGTGCCGTGGGGTCGAGCCCCTTCTTTCGATAACGCCGTGCGTCGCGTCGAGCCTGCTTCGCGCCAAAGATCTTGCGGTAACTGCCGGGCGAGCAGCAGGACGACATCAGACGCGGGGTATACGCGCTTCGAGCGCTTCGCCGAGCGCCTCGCGCACCGGCTCCAGCTCGATGCGGTCGAGCAGGTCGGTGAAGAAGCCCCGGACGATCAGCCGCTCGGCCTCGCCGCGGGACAGACCCCGCGCCATCAGGTAGAAGAGCTGATCGCGGTCGACCTGGCCGACCGTCGCGCCGTGCGTGCAGCGGACGTCGTTGGCCTCGATCTCGAGGCCGGGGATGGAGTCGGCGTGCGCGCGCTCCGACAGCAGCAGGTTCCGGTTCTCCTGGTACGCGTTCGTGCGCTGCGCGTCCTTCTCGACCTTGATCATCCCGCGCCAGACGACCGAGGCGTCGTCGCGCAGCGCGCCCTTGAAGGCGAAGTCGGACGTCGTGTTCGGCGCGATGTGCTCCTGGAAGGTGTCGTAGTCGAGATGCTGCTCGCCGTCGGCGAAGTACGCGCCGGTCACGCGCGATGTCGCCCCCTCGCCCGCGAGGTCGTTCTCGATCCGCACCTTTCCGCGCTTCGTCCCGAACCCCGCGGTGACCCAGTCGAGCTCCGAGTCGCGGCCGACGCGCGCGCGATGTGACGCGAAATGCCACGTCTCGAGGGAAAGATTCTGGACCGACACGTATTCGACCTTCGCCGCCTGCTCCACGAAGAGCTCGACGACGGCGTTCGTGTAGGCCGCGAGGCCGGGCCGCGCGGAGGCGTACTCCTCGATCACGCTGAAACGGCTCTCCGGCTCGGCGATGACCAGCAGGCGCCAGAAAAGGGCGCCGCCGTCGGCGGAGCTGACGATCCGCACGTACAACGGCTTCTCGAGCACGACGCCCTTCGGGACGTGGACGAGCAGCCCGTGCTTCCACTCGGCCGCGTTGTGGGCGGCGAACTTCTCGGAATCGTCCACCAGCTCGCCCAGGCGTGGATGTTCCGTCAGCGGCTCGAACGTGATCCCTTCCGGGGCGCTCTCGATCTCGATGCCGGCCTCGGTCACCACGGCGACCGCCGCGGAGGGCACATCTATAAGTCCGGCTGATACCTCGACATTCCCGGGGTCTGACCCCGGGACGTGTCCGTTTTGGACAAAGGCGTCGGGGTCGAAGCCGGCGAGATCGGTGAAGCGCCACGCTTCCTCCGACGTCGTCGGGAGCGGAAGCGAGCGGTAGCGCTCGAGTGCCTCGGCCCTAGTCACGAGGTGCGTAGCGGCGGTGCAGCATCAGCGCGTTGCCGTCGGGGTCTTTGAAGAATGCGAAGTGACAGACGCCGGTATCGATGATCTCGCCGTCGAACTGCACTCCCTTCGCCTCGAGGGCGGCGCGCGTCGCGGCGACGTCGGGCACCCGGATCGCGATCCCCGCGGGGCTCGGGGCGAATTCCTGGCCGATGCTCGCAGGATTGAAGACGTCGAGCGTCACTTGCCCGAGGCTGAACTCGAGGTCGTCGGCGCCCTCCGTCTCGATCGGCAAGCCCAGCGTCTCACCGTAGAACTCCTTCGCCCGCGCGATGTCCTGCGTCAGGACGGAGACGAAGTCGACGCGTTCGACCTGCATCAGTCGCGTGGCGCGTAGCGGCGGTGCAGCATCAGGGAGTTGCCGTCGGGATCGCGGAAGAAGGCCATGTGGCAGACGCCCGTGTCGAAGATGTCGCCGTCGAACGCGATGCCCCGCTCCTCCAGCTCCTTGCGTGCGTCCTCCACGTCCGGGACTCGCAGCGCGATGTGCGACGTGTGGGGCGCGGTGAACTCCTGACCGATGTTCGTCGGATCGATCAGGTACAGGCTGACGTTCTCCCCGAGCTGGAACTCCGGCCAGCCGCCCTCGCCGATCTGCTCGAGCCCGAGCGTGTCGCGGTACCACGCTGTCGACTTCTCGAGATCCCTGACCGGCACGGAAACGAAATCCGTGCGCTCGACGATCAACCGACCGACCCCTCCATCTGCAACTGGATCAGGCGGTTCAACTCGACGGCGTACTCGAGCGGCAGCTCCTTGGTGATCGGCTCGACGAAGCCGGAGACGATCATCGCCGACGCCTCGGCCTCGGTGAGGCCGCGCGACATGAGGTAGAAGAGCTGCTCCTCCCCGATCTTCGAGACCGTGGCCTCGTGCTCGGCGGAGACGTCGTTCTCGTCGATGCGGATGTACGGATAGGTGTCGGAGCGCGACTCCTCGTCGAGGATCAGCGCATCGCAGACGACCTTGGACTTCGAGCCGTGGGCGCCGTTCGCGATCTCGAGCAGCCCGCGATAGCCCGCGCGGCCGCCGTTCTTGGAGATCGACTTGGACGTGATCACCGAGGACGTGCGCGGCGCGACGTGGACGGCCTTCCCGCCGGCGTCCTGGTGCTGGCCCTTGCCCGCGAACGCGATCGAGAGCACCTCGCCGTGCGCTCCCTCGCCCATCAGCCAGATGGCCGGATACTTCATCGTCAGCTTGGAGCCGAGGTTGCCGTCGACCCACTCCATCGTGGCCTCCTCGTGCGCGACCGCGCGCTTGGTGACGAGGTTGTAGACGTTGTTCGACCAGTTCTGGATCGTGGTGTAGCGGCAGCGTGCGCCCTTCTCGACGATGATCTCGACAACGGCCGAGTGCAGCGAGTCGGAGGAGTAGATCGGGGCGGTGCAGCCCTCGACGTAGTGCACGTAGGCGCCCTCGTCGACGATGATCAGCGTGCGCTCGAACTGGCCCATGTTCTCCGCGTTGATGCGGAAGTAGGCCTGGAGCGGCATCTCGATCTTGACGCCGGGCGGGACGTAGATGAACGAGCCGCCCGACCAGACGGCCGAGTTCAGGGCCGCGAACTTGTTGTCGTTCGGGGGGATGATCTTGCCGAAGTACTTGCGGACGATGTCCTCGTGCTCGCGCAGGCCCGAGTCCATGTCGAGGAAGAGCACGCCCTGCTTGGTCAGCTCCTCCTGGAGCTTGTGGTAGACGACCTCGGACTCGTACTGGGCGCCGACGCCGGCGAGGTACTTCTTCTCGGCCTCGGGGATCCCGAGCTTGTCCCAGGTGTCCTTGATGTCGGCCGGGAGGTCTTCCCAGGCGTCGGCCTGATTCTCGGTCGGCTTGATGTAGTAGAAGATGTTCTCGAAGTCGATCTCCGCGACGTTGCCGCCCCACGTGGGCAGCGGGCGCGCGTTGAAGTACTCGAGCGACTTGTGCCGTGACTTGCGCATCCAGTCCGGCTCGTCCTTGTGCGAGGAGATGGCATCGACGAGCTCGTGCGAGAGCCCCCGGCCGGACTTGAAGAAGTAGTCCTCGGGGACGTGGAAGCCGAACTTGACCTCGTAATCGGAGCCTATGCCCTTGACGATCTCGCTCTCGGTAACGGCCACTACTCGCCTCCCACGGGTGCCGGCATGAACGCCTCGTACCCTTCCGCCTCGAGCTTGTGCGCCAGCTCGGGGCCGCCTTCCTCAACGATACCCCCGTCCACGAACACATGCACGTAATCGGGAGTGATGTAGTTGAGGATGCGCTGATAGTGCGTGATCACGACCGCGCCCATCTCCGGTCCGACCAGGCCCTGGACTCCCTCGGCGACGATCTTGAGCGCGTCGATGTCGAGCCCCGAGTCGGTCTCGTCGAGGATCGCCATCCGCGGCTTCAGCATTGCCATCTGCAGGATCTCGACCCGCTTCTTCTCCCCGCCCGAGAACCCGTCGTTGATGTAGCGCTGCGCGAGCTCGCGCGGGACCTTGAGCTTGTCCATCGCGGCGAGCACGTCCTTGCGGAACTCGGGGACCGGCACGGGGTCGTCCTCGCCACCGGCGCGCGCCTTGCGCACCGCGTTCATCGCGGAGCGGAGGAAGCTCGTCACCGTGACGCCCGGGATCGCGTGCGGGTACTGGAAGGCAAGGAAGAGCCCGCGCTGCGCGCGCTCGTCCGGGCCCATCTCGACCAGGTTCTCGCCGTCGAAGAGGATCTCGCCCTCGGTGATCTCGTACCCGGGGTGCCCCATGAGGGCGTATGCGAGCGTGGACTTGCCCGAGCCGTTCGGGCCCATGATCGCGTGCACCTCGTTCGGGTTCACGGCCAGGTCGACGCCCTTGACGATCTCGGTTCCGTCCTCGAGCGCGACGTGCAGGTTTTTGATCTCGAGCAGTGCCACTTTGTGCGGTCCTCCCGGCCGATGGTTCACAGAAAAAGGGGCAGGGTTCGTAACACATGGTAGCGGTCGGCCTTTTCGCTACGCCGAAACGCGCTACCCTTGTCGCAATGAACGGCTGGTTCGGCCCCTGGGAGTTGCTGATCGTGCTTGCAGTCGTCCTGCTGATCTTCGGGCCGAAGCGCTTGCCCTCTCTCGGACGCTCGCTGGGCCAGGGGGCGCGGTCGTTCAAGGATGCGATCACCGGCCACCACAAGGACGCCGAGGAAGACGAGGTCCCGGCGCTGCCTCCGTCGCCCGACGTCGAGCCCACGCGCGAAACAGAGCGCGAAACCGAGAAGGTCTAGGCGCCATGCCCGGCTGGATCGGCCCCTGGGAAATCCTCATCCTTCTCGTCGTGGTCCTTCTCGTGTTCGGCCCGAAGCGGCTGCCGGAGTTCGGCAAGTCGCTCGGCAAGGGCATGCGTGAGTTCAAGAGCTCGGTGCGCGAAGTCACGGAGGACCACGAGCCCGAACCGGAAGAGCTTCCGCCGCCTCCGCCACCCAAGACATGAGGTTCATGCCACGTCGCCTCGGCTACGGCGAGGAGGCGACGCTCGTCGAGCATCTTGGAGAGCTGCGTACCCGGCTGGCGATCTCGCTGCTCGCGCTGGCGGTCGCCTTCGGCGTGACCTTTGCCTTTCACAGCAAGCTGATCCACTGGCTCAACCTCGCGCTTCCGCCTGACCGCCGCAACCCGATCACTCTGGGCGTTGCCGAGCCGTTCCTGACCTCGATCATGGTCAGCCTCTACGCGGGCTTCCTGGTCGCGCTGCCGATCATCCTCTGGCAGGTCTGGAGCTTCTTCGCCCCCGCGATCCGAGAGCACACACAGCGGACCGTCGCCGGCTTCGTGCTGATGGCGGCGGTGCTGCTCGCCGCCGGCGTCGCCTTCGGCTACTGGATCGCGCTGCCGGCAGCCGTCCATTTCCTGACCAACTACGACAGTGATCTCTTCAACATCCAGATTCGCGCCAAGGACTACTACTCGTTCGCGGCGCTGGTGCTCCTGGCGATGGCGGTCGTCTTCGAGCTGCCGATCTTCATCCTCGGGCTCGTCCGGCTCAGAATCGTGACCGCGAAGAAGCTGCGGACGTCCTGGCGCATCGGGATCGTCGCGGTCACCGCGCTCGCGGTCGCGCTGCCGGGGGTCGATCCGATTACGACGCTGATCGAGCTCGGCCCGCTTCTCGTCCTGTACTTCCTGACGGTCGCGTTCGCCGCAGTGTTCGAACGGCGCTGGCGGCCGGAGGCCGACCCGCTAGAGGTCTCGGCGGGCGAAACCGGTTAGCGCGAGCGCACAAACGCCGATCGCGTAAACGGCGACCCAGGGGCCGAGCCACGGGCCGGCGGCGTGCGCGGCGCCGAAGGGCCCGAGCCGAAGGATGAAGCCGGCGAAGGCGGTGTTTTCGGTGATCGCATGGAGCCCGTCCTGGTAGAGCGCCTCGAAGGGGAGCGCCCAGGAGACGACGCGGGACGCCGTCTTGAGCGTCCCGGAGTCGAGGACCTGGCCGATCGAGCCGAGCAGACCGGCGATGAGCCCCGAACCGAAGACCATGAAGACGGCGATCCCGTTGGCCGTCGCAGAGAGGAACACCGAGCCGAGCAGCGAGATCGCAGCGACGATGGAGACGCCGACTGCGAGCTCGACCGCCGGGAGCACGATCCGGTCGGGCCACCAGTGGCCGATCAGCCCGGTTACCAGCATCAGCGCGGTGTAGACGCCGGCGACGTAGACGGTGCAGACGGCAGCGGCCGCGAGGAGGCGGCCGAGCAGGAGCTGCGTCCGGCTCAGCGGACGGACGAGCAGCGGCTGGAGCAGTCCACGCTCCGCGTCCCCCCGCACCACTCCCAGCGTCAGGAAGACGCCGAGCACGACGCCGAGGAACATGGTGGCGAACATCGAGAGGCCGAAGATGGTGGCGCCCGCGAAGGGTTTCGGCTCGATCCCGCCAGGCGGATGGATGTCGCCGATCTTGCGGAAGACTTGCCAGACGGCGAGCCCGTAAAGGGCGACGAAGGCCGCCGTCAGCGCGAGGACGACGGTGAAGACGCGGCGACGGACGGCCTCCTGAATCGCGTAGCGCGCGATGACCAGGACGGGGCTCACTCCTCGCTGTCCTCCACCACTTCGAGGTAGGACTCCTCGAGGGAGGTGCGGAGGAGCTTCACCTCGTAGACGCTCTCGCCCTTGTGGACGAGGTCGGCGACGAGCCGCGGCGCGTCCTCCCTCGTGGCCTCGGCATAGAGATGGCGGCCGCTGTCGGTCTCGATCTCGACCCCTCTGGCGCGGGTCAGTTCGTGGGGCGCGCCTTCGGCGACAAGGCGGCCGCCGGAGATGATCGCGACGCGGTCGCAGACGAGCTCGATCTCGCTGAGCAGGTGCGAGTTGAGGAGGACGGCGACTCCTCGCGTGCGGAGGTCCTCGAGCAGCCGGCGGACGGTGCGGCGGCCGGCGGGATCGAGCGCGCTCGTGGGCTCGTCGAGGAGCAGGAGTTCAGGGGCGCCGATCAGCGCCTGGGCGATTCCGAGCCGCTGCTGCATCCCCTTGGACATCGCGTCGATCGGGCGATCGGCGGCATCCTCGAGGCCGACGAGCCGAAGGAGCTCGGTGCGTTCCTCAGCGGCCGCCGTCGCTGTGGGCGAGCCGCTGGTGGAGGGCCAGCAGCTCAGCCGCGCTGTACCAGCCCGGGAAGCGGAACAGCTCGGCGAGGTAGCCGAGGCTGCGGCGTGCGCGGGGGGAACTGGGCGGGTCGCCCTTTATGCTGGCCGTGCCGCCGCTGGGCCGGACGAGGCCGCAGGCGATCTTGACGAGCGTGGACTTGCCGGCACCGTTCGGGCCGAGCAAGCCGACGAGCTCTCCCTTCTGAACCTCGAGGTCGACGCCCTTGAGGGCTTCGATGCCGCCGTACCGCTTCTGCAGACTGTGAACCACGAGGGCGGGCGCTGCGGAGGGCGGCATGCGGCGAGTGTACGGTCGACGCTCCGTGCGAGAAGCGGCTCGAAGAAGGCACAGACGTGTGACGGGTTCCGCGATATGCTCGCAGTGGGGAGGAGGCTGGTGGCCCCAGACGCGGCGGCTCGATCGGACATCGACGTGACCTACCCGAAGATCGAGCTACACGTCCATCTCGAAGGCACGGTGCGGCCCGCGACGCTGCTCGAGATCGCTCATCGGAACGACTACGCCCTGCCCGTGAGCACCGAGGCGGAGCTCACGGCCCTCTACGACTTCCGCGACTTCAACCACTTCATCGAGATCTGGGTGCTCACGACGAACGCGCTCCGGCGGGACGAGGACTTTCGCCAGGTAGTCGTCGATTACGCACGCGAGGCGGCCGCTCACGGCGCCGTGTACATCGAGGGAATCTTCTCGCCCGCCGAACGCGCACGCCGCGGGGTCGACTGGGACGAGATCTTCACCGGGTATTGCGACGGAGCCGATGAGGCACGCGAGCTCCACGGCGTCGAAATCCGGCTGACTCCGGACATCATCCGCGGCTTCACGCTCGACGAGGCGATGAGGACCGTCCGCTTCGCCGCCAAATACCGCGACCGCGGTGTTCTCGGCGTCGGTCTCGGCGGAATGGAGGCCGAGTATCCGCCCGAGCCCTACGAGCCCGCCTTCACCCTGGCGCGCGACCTGGGACTCGCTTCGGTACCCCACGCAGGCGAGGTGGCCGGGCCCTCATCCGTGCGCGGAGCGCTCGAAGCGCTCGGCGCCGATCGACTGCGCCACGGCATCCGCGCCGCGGAAGATCCCGGGCTCCTGCGCGAGATCGCTTCCCGCCGGATCGTCCTCGACGTCTGCCCGATCTCGAATCTGCGCACGCGCGCGGTCTCGTCGCTGGAGGAGCACCCACTGCCCCAGTTGGTCGCCGCCGGCGCCGTGTGCTCTATCTCGACCGACGATCCGGCCATGTTCGGCACCGACCTCGCGGGAGATTACGAGGCCGCCGTGTCGCTCGGGCTCGACCCGAAACAGATCTTCGGCGCGGGGCTCGAGGGCGCCCTGTGCGACGAGTCCTGCCACGCGCGGCTGCGGATGGTCGGCGATGAGTACGACTGGGAGGCGCTACCCTAGGTCTCCGAATGGCCCGCGGAGCCGCTCAAACTCGACGCAAGCGCACGAAGGCGGAAGCAGCCCGCCGTCGTCGGCGCGCGCAGTCTGCAGAGCCGACTCGCGTCGCAGAGAAGACCATGTTCTTTCCGAAGCTTCGCCGGCAGGCGAAGTGGGTGTTCCTGCTGCTCGCGATCATTTTCGCCGTCGGGTTCGTCGTCTTCGGCGTCGGCTCCGGCGGCGGCCTCGGCTTCCTCGACATCTTCAACAACAACGGCGGCTCCAGCAGCTCGCCGTCCGAGACGAAGGCGCGAGACCGAATCAAGCAGAACCCAAAGGATGCCGCGGCGTACCAGGACCTCTCCAGCGCACTGCAGACGAAGGGCGATCTGCGTGGAGCGGCCGCGGCTCTCGCCACCTATACGAAGCTGCGGCCGAAGAACGCCGACGCGCTCGCCTCGCTCGCGGGGCTGTACACGGCACTGGGGACGCGGATGCAGAACACCATCACCACCGCTCAGCTGCAATCGCAGGAAAACTCCTTCCCGACGGTCGTCGGTGGCGGCGGCCTGGAGAAGAACAAGCAGTCGGTCGTCGGCCCGAACGTCATCTTCCAGAACCTGTCCGAGCTGTCCAACACCAAGCTCACCAACCTCTACCAGCAGCAGCAGGACGACTACAACCAGGCCGAGGTCATCAACAGGCGGATCGTGCGCCTGGATCCGAAGGACGCGAACGCGCAACTCAACCTCGGGCAGGCGGCGCAGTCCGCCGGGGACACGACGAGGGCCGTCGCGGCTTACCGGCAGTTCATCAAGCTGGCGCCCGACGATCCGACCGTCCCACTGGTCAGGCGGCAGATCAAGGCCATCCAGAAGGCCTCCCAGTCGCAACCCACCCCAGCCGGATAGACTCTCCGCGCCGTCGGCTTCGGGGAGGACCAGTGGATTTCAGCATCGATACCGAACAGGTCGGAGACAACAGACACGTAATCGCCCTGGGCGGCGAGGTCGACCTGTACACGGCTCCGGAGCTGAAGTCCCAGATGCTCGAGTTGATCGCGAACGGCGCCAGCGAGGTGGTCGTCGACTTCACGAACACGACCTTCATCGACTCGACGACGCTCGGCGTCCTGGTCAGCGGAGTCAAGCGGCTGAGGGAGAAGGGCGGGACGCTCTCGATCGTCTGCAGCGACCGCAACATCACGAAGATCTTCGAGATCACCGGTCTCGACCGCGTTTTCACGATCTATCCGACCCGCGCCGAGGCCCTCGAGAGGCTTGACTCCGAAGAAGCTCCCGCGTAGCCGAGCCGCGGCTGCTGCGGCGATGCTCGGCGCGGTGCTGGCGGCAGCTGGTTGCGGCACCGGCGGCGTCGACACGAGCTCGAACGTCGCCGGCGGCAAAGAGCTGTTCGTGAGCAAGTGCGGCTCCTGCCACACGCTGGCCGACGCCGGAACGACGGGGAAGGTCGGCCCGGACCTCGATGCTGCCTTCGGCCCGTCACGCCAGCAGGGCTTCGCCGAGAGCACGGTCCGGCAGGTCGTCCGCGACCAGATCCACCTCCCCTCACCCGCAGAGGGGGACGCGGACTTCCCCGTGATGCCGGCGAATCTCGTGACGGGATCAGACGCCGACGCGGTGTCGGCGTATGTGGCCTCCGTCGCCGGGGTGACTCAGCCACCCGGTCCTCCGCCGCCTCCGCCGCCTGCCTGGGCCGCCACCGCCTCCGCCTCCCCCGAGCCCGACCACGACCGGGCAGGCGACAACGACAGGTCCGACGCCGTCAGGAGGGGACGCGGCGAAGGGCAAGTCGCTCTTTGCGTCACTCGGGTGCGCGAGTTGCCATTCCATCGACGGCTCGAGCGGCGTGGGGCCGACGCTCAAGGGGCTGTTCGGCACGCAGGTTCAGCTGACCAACGGCAAGGCGGTCACGGCGGACGATGCGTATTTGCTCGAGTCGATCGAGGATCCAGACGCCGAGATCGTGAAGGGCTTCCAGCCGGGGATCATGAGCGGCGTGATCAAGCCGCACCAGGTCGCGGAGTCTGACGCACGCGATCTCATCGCCTACATCAAGACGCTCAAGTAGCTCGTATAAACCGGGGTCTGACCCCGGTTGTCTCAGAACAGTCGCGTACCTGTGCCAAATCCGTCGCGGTTGTAATGGTCCCATCGCTTCACCCGTAGCGTCGTGTGCATGCCGCGACAACCGCGTCGGCAAGAGGCCGGACTGACCTATCACATCTTCGCAAGGCGGTCCGTGAAGAGCGACTCTATCGCGATGATTTCGACCGGATCGAGTTCTTGCGACTCCTCGGAGAGACCGTCCGCGCATTCGGCTGGATCTGCCACGCCTACTGCGAGATGACAACGCACTACCACGTCCTCCTAACAACGCCCGAACCCAACATTGCCGCAGGTGTGCAGGCGCTGAACAGCCGCCACGCCGAGTACTTCAACAGACGCCATGGAGTCAGGGGCCATCTGTTCAGGAGCCGCTACGGGGACGTCGTCGTCGAAGGCGACGGGCACTTCCTATCGGAGTACAGATACATCACGCGAAATCCCGTGGCAGCCGGGCTGTGTGACGAGCCTGCTCAGTGGCGTTGGAGCAGCTACCGCGCCACCCTTGGGCTCATACGAAACCCACCGTTCCTCTACGAGCGAGCGAACGCTGCTCCTGTTTTCAAAATCCGTCGGAACAAGCACTCGGTCAGCTGCGCCGCTTCGTCGATGGCACGCCCTCGAAGGAGGCTGCCTGACCGTTCCGGACGCGTCCGCGCCGTACAAGGGGTCTGACCCCGGTTTTGTTTGGGGTCGCGGGTTGTGCTAGCGGACGTCCTCGCTCTCGCGGTCCAGGTCGACCACGACGTGCGTGATCCGCACCGTGAAGCGCTCGCGTGCGCCGTCGACGACCCCCCGCTCGAGCCAGTTCGAGCGGCCCTCCGGGTGCGTCGACACGATCACCTCGTCCGCCCCGAACGTCCGCAACGCGTCCTCGATCGCCTGCAGCGGATCGCCGTCCCCGACCTCGCCGTGCGCGTTGATCCCCGCTGCCCGTAACCGCCCGAGGCTCTCGTCCAGCCGCGCCTGTGCGGCCGCGCGCGCCCCATCCTCGTCCGACGTCCACGTGCGCAGGGGCGAATTCAACGCGGGAGAGACGACGAGCACCTCCTCACGCACGCCTTCGGACTTCTCCCGGATCAGCTCGCGCAGCTTCCGCCCGCCGACCGTCTCGTTCGCGACCACCAGGATGCGCGTCTCGTCCTCCGCGCTCTCCTGGCGCGGCCCGGTCTTCGGCGCCGGCGGGAGCGAATCGCGCTGGAAGAACCAGATGAGCGCGAGAGCCGTCAGCACCGCGAAGACGCCTACGCCCCACCAGGTCCCCCCAACCACCGCAGCGAGCACGATCAGGCCGAAGTAGACGATCGTCCCGAGCAGGAAGCGGTACGCCTCGGCCTCGGAACGAAGGGGATTCCGCATCGCCCTAGAGGATGTAGATCGTCGAGTAGACGACGATCCACATGACGTCGACGAAGTGCCAGTAGATCCCGCCGATCTCGACCCCGTGATGGTGCTCCGGCGAGAAGTGTCCGCGGAAGGCGCGGATGGTCATGAAGAGCAGGATGGTGAGGCCGATGAACACGTGCGCTCCGTGGAGCCCCGTGAGGCAGTAGAAGATCGTCCCGAAGGCGCCGTCGTGCGGCGCGAACCCCACGCGCGCGTACTCGGTCGCCTGGGTCAGCAGGAACGCGAGGCCCATGAAGAACGTGAGGACGAGCCCCGCCTGCAGGCCGGCGCGATTACCCCGCTTGATCGACTGCAGCGCCCAGTGCATCGTGAAGCTCGACGTCACCAGGATCGCCGTGTTGACGCCCGCGACGAACACGGGAAGGTGGAACGGCGGAAGCGGCCAGGGATCGCTTCCCGACACGCGGATGAAGAAGTAGGCCGTGAAAAACGACCCGAACAGCATGATCTCCGAAGCGATGAAGAGGAGCATTCCGAGCACGCGCGCATCCACCCGCGAGGAGACGTTCGCGATCGGCGGGTGCTCGGCGTGACCGTGGTCCTGGGGCGCAGGCGCGGCGTGCGCTTCCACTAGGCCTCCACCCCCGCGAGCTCCTCGTCCGGCGTCTCGATGTGCTCGACCGGGAGCCCGGTGTCCTTCTTCACGCGGTCGACGAGATCGCGGCGCAACCAGCCGGAGCGCTCGCCGGCGAAGGTCGAGATCACGATCTCGTCCACCCGCTCGTCGTGCACCGCATGCATGACAGCGATATACGGGTCGGGGTGCGCGATCTGCCCGTGCACGTCCAGGCCCTCGCCGCGCAGCACGGCCAGCGCCCGTCGCAGCCGCCGCTCCGCCTCCGGATGCTCCGACTGGGTCGGATCGCTCTGCGGGCAGACGATGAGGAAGCTGGACGGCGAGAGCCGCGAACGGGCGCGAATTCGATCGAGCAGCGGCCTCCCGAGCACCGTCTCGTTCGCGATGACGAGGACGTTGGACTCCTCACCCTCGTGCTCGAGATCGACGACCACGTGCTCGACCGGGATGGAGCCCGCCACCTTGCGCACGGCGTCGATCACGGCGCGGCGCATCCATCCGGAACGCTGCTCCGGATGAGTCGAGAGGACGATCTCGTCGACCTCATCCTGCGCCAGAGCGTCCCGCACCGCGTTCACGGGATCGGTGTCGACGACGAGGCCGTGCGCGGAGATCTCGGCGTCGCGCAGGATCGCGAGCGTCTGGTCGAGCCGGCGGCGGGCCGACGCGCGGCGTGTGTCCTCGTAGACGACCGTGCCGTGCCGCGGCTGGCTGATCGGGCAGACGACGGTGACGCGGACCGGCCCGGCCTCGGCTCGCTCGCGCAGCGCCTTGATCAGGCTCTCGCCCGCGACCGTCTCGTTGGCTACGACCAGGACGTGGCGCACGTCAGTGTCCGACCTTTTCCAGGTCGCCGGCCTCGACGCCCGTTCGATCCCCGTTGAAGACCGCGTGCCGTGCGCCCACCACGCCGTACTCGTACGGCGCGCCGACGACCTGCGGGATCTCGTCGAAGTTGAAGACCGGCGGCGGCGAGGAGACCTGCCACTCGAGCGTCAGCGCCCTCCACGGGTTCGCCTCGGCGATCGGCCCGCGCTTCCACGAGACGATCATGTTGTAGACGAAGATGAGGAACGACGCGCCCAGGAAGAACGACGCAATCGAGATGACGAAGTTGAGGTCGCCGAATCGCGGCGCGTAGTCGGCCACGCGCCGGGGCATCCCCTGCAGCCCCAGCCAGTGCATCGGGAAGAACGTCGCGTTGAACCCGACGAACGTCAGCCAGAAATGCAGCTTGCCGAGCCGCTCGTTGTACATGCGGCCGGTCATCTTCGGGAACCAGTAGTAGATCCCCGCGAAGACCGTGAACAGCGACCCCCCGAGCAGCACGTAGTGGATGTGCGCAACGACGAAGTACGTGTCCGAGGTGTGTATGTCGATGGGCACGGAGCCGAGGTAGATCCCGGACAGCCCGCCGATCACGAACATGGAGACGAAGCCGAGCGCCCACAGCATCGGCGTGGAGAAGTTGATCCTCCCCTCCCATAAGGTCGCTAACCAGGAGAAGACCTTGATCCCGGTCGGAATCGCGATCAACAGCGTCGTGATCATCATCGGCACGCGCAGCCACGACGCCATGCCCGAGACGAACATGTGGTGCGCCCACACGGAGAAGCCGAGGATGAGGATCGCCATGAGCGATAACGCCATGAGGCGGTACCCGAATATCGGCTTCCGTGCCATGACGGAGATCACCTCCGAGGCGATGCCGAAGCCGGGCAGCATCATGATGTAGACGGCCGGGTGCGAGTAGAACCAGAAGATGTGCTGGTAGCCGAGGACGTAGCCGCCGGCCGACGGGTCGAAGAAGTGCGTGTGCATGACCCGGTCGAACATGACGAAGAACTGCGATCCGGCGATGAACGGCGTCGCGATGACGACCAGCAGCGACGTGGTGAAGTTCGCCCACACGAGCAGCGGCATGCGCCAGAACGTCATCCCCGGCGCCCGCATGGTGATGATCGTGACCAGGAAGTTGAGCGCGGTCATGATCGATGACGCGCCGGCCCACTGGACGCCCATCGAGAAGAACACGTTCCCGAGGGGCTGGTGGATGGACAGCGTCGCGTAGTTCGTCCACCCCGCCGCGAACGGGCCTCCCGGCACGAGGAACGACGACAGCATCATGAACCCGGCGATCGGCAGCAGCCAGAACGAGAGGGCGTTCAGGCGCGGGAACGCCATGTCCGGCGCTCCGATCATCAGCGGGATGACGTAGTTCGCGAGCCCGGCGAAGGCCGGGATGACGAACAGGAAGATCATCAGCGCGGCGTGGACGGAGAACAGCCCGTTGAAGGTCTGGTTGTCCACGAACTGCATGCCCGGCCGGGCGAGCTCGGCGCGCATGATCATCGCCAGCAGGCCCGCGATCAGGAAGAAGAGGATCGTGGTCGACACGTACTGGACGCCGATGACCTTGTGATCGGTGTTGACGCGGAAGTAGTCCTTCCACGAGCGCGCGCCGTGGCCGGAGTGGTCCTCCGGCTTCGTCGCCTTGCCGAGCGCGTAGTCCACCCAGTAGTCGAAGGCGCCGAGCCCCGCGAGGAAGCCGATAGGCGCGGAGGTCAGGATCGCGACGACAGTGATGACCTGCCAGTCGACGATCGGGTGCCAGCCGGCGAGCCAGCGGATGAAGACGACGAGCCCGAAACCGAGCCCGAAGAAGAGGGCGGTCATCCAGATTGCCCGCAGCCAGCCCGGCTTGGTCAGGTAGCGCCAACCCGACGTCGGCGGCGGCCGATCGAGGTCGTAACGCTGAGCGACGTCGACGTGCGCGACTTCCATCAGGACTTCTTACCTCCACTCACCAGATAGCTGACGACGGCGTCGAGCTGCGACTTGGGAAGGCTCCCGAAGGTCTTGGGCATGACGTTGGGAGAGTATCCGGGTGCGATGTACTTGTTCGGGTCGACGATGGACTCCCGGACGAACTGGTCGAGCGGGACTCCCGCCTTCTTCGCGGACGCCGCCAGGTCGTCGAGGTCGGGCCCGACCTTTCCGTTCGCGGCGGCCGGCTTGAAGGTGTGACAGCTGCCGCAGCCGTTGTTGTTGAAGACTGCGAGGCCGGCGCCCGGGCCGGAGATTCCCTTCTTCGCCTCCGCGAGCCACTTCTTGAACGCCGCGGGCTCCATCACGATCGCCCACGAGCGCATCACGGCGTGCCCGAGCCCGCAGAGCTCCGTGCAGATCACGGGGAACTTGCCGACCTTGTTCGGCGTGATCTTGAGGTGGGTCGTGATCCCGGGCACCACATCCTGCTTCTGCCCGAACTGCGGAACCCAGAACGAGTGGATGACGTCGAGCGATTGCATCTTCAGCTCGGTGGACTTGTTCAGCGGGAGCCGGAGCTCGGTCGAGGTCACGTCCCCCCCACCCGGGTACTTGAAGCTCCAGGCGAACTGCTGCGCGGTCACGTCGACCGTCATATGGTCGGCCGGGATGCGGTCGTTCTTGGCGAGCGCGACCGCGCTGGCGACCGCGATCACCACCACGAGCACGGTCGGCACGGCCGTCCACGCGATCTCGAGCCCGGTATGCCCATGAATCGGGGGGCCGTCGGAATCGTCGTCGGCACGAGCGCGGAAGCGCAGGTACGAGAAGATCAAGACCGCAAAGACGATGGCGAAGATCGCGATGCAGATCGCCGTCACGAGCCAGAACACGACGTCGATCCGGCCGCGCTCGACCGACGCGGACGGGGGCAGCCAGGGAATCAGGAGAGCGACCGCGGATACCGCGCCGCCGATCAGAACCCCGATCACGAGCAGCTGGAAGAGCGAACCCCGTCGCACGGAAAACCGAGACTACTGAACGCTCCGCCGCCTGCGCCACAAAGTTGCAAGTAGCCGGATTAGCGCGCGGTTCCGAGGGGTATCACGCTCGCAATCCAAAGGAGGTTCAATGGGATTCGGAGTAAGCCTGATACTGATCGCGGTCGGCCTGATCCTGGCCCTCGCGGTCAACGCGAACTCGTCGGCGGTCGACATCCACACCGTCGGCTGGATCGTCACGATCATCGGTGCGGTCGGCCTCGTGCTGTCGATGATCTACTGGAATACCTGGGCAGGCCCCGGTTACTGGTCTTCGCGCCGCCGGACGACGTACGTCGACGAAGGCCCCCCGAGCACCTACTGATCCACGAGCACCCCGCCGGGACGGCCCCGTGGCCGTCCCGGCCCAGGCTCGACGCCGTCGGCGAGGGGAAGCTCGAAGTAGAAGGTCGAGCCCTCCCCGAGCACCGAGTCCACCCAGATCGACCCGCGCATGCGCGCGGCGAGCTCGCGGGAGATGTACAGGCCGAGGCCGGTTCCACCCACGCCTCTGAGCAGGTTCGGATCGAGGCGGTAGAACTTCTCGAAGATCCGCTCGCCCTCCTCCGGAGGAATGCCGATGCCCTGGTCGGCGACCGAGAAGCGGAGCCTGTCGCCCACGCGCTCGTACGCGACATGAATCGTCCCGCCCTCGGGTGAGTACTTGACCGCGTTGTCGATCAGGTTCCCGAGAATCTGGCGCAGCCTCTCCGCGTCTGCGGCGACCGCGGCGGGAGCGGAGGCCGGTTGGACGGCGATCTCGACGCCTGGGGGGAGGTGCGCTCGCGCCGCGTCGATCGTCCGGCTCAGGGCCTCGCCGGGGTCGCAGCGCTCGATCTGGAAAGCGAGCTGCTGCGAGTCGAGCCGGCTCGCGAGGAGGACGTCGTTCACGATGCGGGCGAGCCGGTCCGCCTCGCTCGCGATCACACCGAGCAGCCGCGAGCGATGCTCGGGGCCCAGCGTCTCGTCGCGCTGGATCAGCGTAACCGCCGCTCCGTACACAGAGGCAAGCGGCGTCCTCAGCTCGTGCGAGATCGTGGCGACGAAGTCGCTGCGCATCCGCTCGAGGGCGCGCTCCTCGGTGAGATCGCGGAACGCGTAGACCGTCCCTTCGGCGAGCCCCACGCCGGTGATCGAGAGCCAGAGCTCGCGGCCGCGGATCTCGAGCGGGACGCTCTCGGCGCGGCGAGCGGCCGGAGCGGGCTCGGCGGCGATCGGAATCCGCTCGGACAGCTCCGTCCATCCCGGGATGACGCGCTGCGCAAATCCGCCCAGCACCTCGTCGGCGCGCAGGCCCGTAATCGCCTCGGCTGCCGGGTTCCAGAGGCGGACAATGCCCTCGCTGTCGAGCATGAAGACGCCGTCTCCGACGTGCGTCAGGACAAGAGCCGCTCGCGCCCGCTCCTCCGTTTCGCGGTGCAGACGGGCGTTGTCGACGGCGAGGCCGGCGCGGCGGGCGATCTCCTCCGCGAGTGGGAGATCAGCGTCGGTGTAGCGGCGGCCCGACTCGGCCCAGGCGAAGGTGATCGCGCCGATGACGTTGCCTCGCGCCATCAGCGGCAAGGCCATGGCCGAACAGGGCGCGAGCTGCGTCATCAGCTCGAAGTGCCGGTCGTCCCGAGTCGTCGCCTTCAGCGACTCGGGCGTGAAGTCCTGAAAGAGGACAGGCTCGCGCTCGCGCAGTGCCTGCGCGGCCGGCTGGGGCGAGTCGAGCGTGGGCTCGTACGAGCGGCGCAGCTCCTCGAGCGCTCGCTGGCTGTCCTCCCGGCGCGCTGCGACCGCCACGCGGTGGATCTCGTCCCCCTCCAGCAGGTCCACGATGCACCAGTCGGCGAGGGCGGGAAGCGTGAGGCGGGCGACGCGCTGCAGCGTGGCCTCGTAGTCGAGCGAGGACGCGAGCGCGCTTCCGGCCTCGGCCAGGAAGCGCTGTTGCTCCTCGTTCTCGACCGCGCGGCGAAAGAGCTCGGCGTTCTCCACCGCGATTCCGGCGCGCCGTGCGAGCTCCTCGGCGAACTCGAGATCCTGCTCGTCGTATACGCGCCCGTACGAGCTAGTCGTGAGGAAAGCGATCACGCCGAACGCCCGATCGCGGACGATCAGCGGGGCGGCGATGTACGAGCGTGCCTCCAGCTCCTCGATTATCCGGCGGTGTTCGTCGTCCACGGCCGACTCGATCAGGATCTCCTGCGGGATGAGGGGCATCAGAATCGACTCCCCCGAGCGCATCACCGCGTACGAGCCGTACTCGGAATCGGGATCGGGCGGATAGCGCTCGGCCAGCTGCCTGGCCCAGGCGATCTTGCTTTTGTCCACGTGCGCGATCGCGACTTGCTTCAGATCGCCGTTGTCGTCGAGTGTGGAGACGCCGCACCAGTCCGCGAGCGTCGGCACGGCCAGCTCGGCGATCCTCTGCAGCGTCGCGTCGAAGTCCAGCGAGGACGAAAGGACGCGGCTGGCCTCGGCCAGGAACGCGAGGCGCTTGCGTGCACGTTCGCTCGCCTCCTCCGCGCGCGTCCGCTCGATGAACTGGCCGATCTGGCTGCCCAGGGCCGAGCTCATCGCCAGGAGGTCCTCATCGCGCTCGCGCCGCTCGGTGCTCTGCAGCTCGACCACGCCGCACACGGTCGAGCCCACCAGGATGGGAAAAGCCAGGCCAGACTTCAGGCCGGCGTCCGATCCGGGCAGATCGGTAGCCCACTCGGCACGACCGCTCTTCAACGCGCGGCCGGCAAGCCCACCGTCGCCGAGGTCGCCGTCCTCGACACCGGCCGGCCGGTACAGGTTTCGAAGCTCGAGGGCGTCACCGTCCTCGGCCGTCCAGATCCGCCCAGCCGTCCAGTCGAGGTTCTCGCACAGCGCGGCGAGCAGCTCTTCCGCGGCCTCGTCGAAGCTCGAGGCGGCGGAAAGGACGCGCGTGACCTGGTACTGCGCGGCCAGTCGCAGCTGGGAGCGCGTGCGCTCCGTCAGGTCCGAGACGACAGCGCCCACGCCGATCGTCTCGCCGTCGCCGCTCCGGACCGGGTAGTAGCTCGCGAGCCAGTAGCGCTCCTCCGTCGTGGCCGCAGTCGCCCCGCGCAGCTCCTGGCCGAGCACCGGCTCGCCGGTATCGAGAACCGAGCGAAGCAACGGCTCGACCTTTTCGGCGATCGCGGGAATGACCTCACCCGCGGTCCGGCCGAGGTGCTCAGCAGCGGAGACGCCGTTCAGCGCGGCCAGCGTGTCGTTGATCTTCAGGTAGCGGAGCTCCCGGTCATAGAAGGCCAGGCCGACCGGTGCGGTCGCGAAGAGCGCGTCGAGCAGGCCGAGCGATTCCTCCGCCTCGTGGAAGAGGCGCGCGTTGTCGACCGCCAGGGCTGCCCGCGCGGCCAGCTCCTCGGCCATCCTCAGGTCTCCCTCGTGGTACCGGCGTAGCGACTCCGAGGTCGCGAGCGTGAGCACTCCGAGCGTCCGCCCGCGGGCAATCAAGGGGACGAGGATGTTGGAGCGCAGGCCCAGCGAGCTCAGGATCTCGCGCTGGCGGCTGTCCGGCGCGATCGCCTCGAGCCATTCCGGCGTGATCTCCGCGACGAGCTCCGAGCGCCCGGTGCGCAGCACCTTCGACGTCCCTTCCATGCGCTCCGGGCGCGCGGGGTAGTTGTCTCGCAGCTCGTCCGCCAGCGCGTCGTACGCGGGGTTCGCGCACACCGACGCGACCCGCCTCACCGCTCCACCGTCGTCCATGACATCGATCACGCACCAGTCGGCGAGCGCCGGCACCGCGAGCCGGGCGACGCTGCCGAGGGTGGTCTCGTAGTCGAGCGACGATCCGAGGACGGCGCTCGCCTCGGCGAGAAATGCGAGTTGCGCGCGAGCCGCCTCCAGCTGGACGCGCGCGCTGCGTTCCGTGCCGTACAGAGCCGCCTGCTCGACTGGGATGGCGATACGCCGCGCAACGCTTCTGAGCATGGCGATGTCGCGGTCACCGAACGAGCGCGGCGTGAGCGAGCCGACGTGCACGACTCCGAGCAACTTGTCGGCGACCGTGAGCGGCACGCCGAGCAGCGACTTGATGCCCTTCTCCCGCAGCAGGGGATTGAGGACGTCCGCGTGGTCGACGTCCTCGATGATGACCGGCGCGCGCGTGGCCGCCACGCGCCCGGCGAAACCCTTCCCGACGGGGATGCGAACCTGCTGCTCCACTTCCTCTTCCAGGCCGCTGGCCGCGCGGGCGACGAGCATCTCCTCGTGCTCGTCCAGGAGGAGCACGGCGACCGTGTCGACCGCGAGGAAGCTCTTGATCTGCAGCAGGTCGTCCGCGAGCAGCGCCTCGAGCGCGCTCTCCGCGCGCCTGACATCCTCAGCCGGCGCTCCGCGAGGGCCGGGCTCCTGGACCCTGACCCGGTGATCCATGCGCCGCATGGTATCGGCGCTTTGTCAGCGGGAAGCTGCGCGCTCCAGCAGGCTTGCTGCGCGCTCCAACGTGCGCACATCGCGCTCCCCGAGCCCCGCGAGCGAGGATGCGAGCGCCGCCACCCTCCGGGCTCTCGCCGCCTGGAGCACTTCGACTCCCTTCGGCGTCGCGTGGATGTTCACGATCCTCCCGTCCGACTCGTCCTTTTCGCGGCGGACGAGCTCCCCCGCCTCGAGCCCCTGGACGGTTCGCGTCATCGTCGGCGGAGTGACCTGCTCGGCCTCGGCCAGCTTTCCCAGGCTGAGCGGCCCGCCGAAGACGACGACGGACAGGGCCGAGAGCGCGGGGCCGCCGAGCCCCGACGCGGTGTCCTCGCGCGCGACGCGGCGCAGGACGTGGATGGCGGCGGAGTGGAGGCGATCGGCGAGCTCGGTCTGGCTTGACATAGCAATAAATATTAGTTAGAACAACTAATTATGTCGCGGCAACCGGACGTTTCGCCTCTTCTCCAGGCTCTCTACGAAGGCCGCACGGCCGACGCCGATCAGCTGCTGGCGGAGAGCCGTCAGCTCGACCTCTTCGAGGCGGCTGCGGTCGGGCGCACCGAGCGTGTGCAGGAGCTGCTCGAGGCCGATCCAGCGCTGATCGAGGCGTGGTCGCCCGACGGGTTCCAGGCGCTCCACCTCGCGGCGTTCTTCGGCCAGACCGACGCCGCCGAGGCCCTGCTCCAACAGGGCGCCGATCCGGCGACGGTGTCGCGACACCAGTTCGTCAAGGTGACGCCGCTGCACAGCGCGGTCGCATCCGAAGGCGCCGAGAGCCTGCGCACGGTCGAGGCGCTCCTCCGGCACGGCGCCCCCGTGAACGCACCCGCCGAAGGCGGTGGCACGCCGCTCCATTCCGCGGCATTCAACGGAAACGCCGCGATCGTCGAGGCGCTCATCGCCCACGGAGCCGACTGGGACGCGGCCAAGGACGACGGCAAGACGCCGCGCGACCTCGCCCGGGAAAGCGGTCATGACGACCTGCTAGAAATCGCCGCATCGGACGCGCGCCCCTCCTAGTCCTGCTTGCCGCGCTCGGCCTGGCCGCCGGCTGCGGCGGCGCTAAGAAGTCGCCGGAGATCGTCACGTTCGACGGCCCCTCGAGCATTTCGTGCACCGAGCGGAGGGACGAAGACCGTCTCGTTCGACTACGAGACGAAGAACACCGAGGCGGTCGATCCCGAGATCGACGGACAGGCCGTCGGGGCGCAGGCCGGCTACCCACCCGGCAAGGGGACGATGAACTTCCCGTACGTCTGCCCGGGGCCGCACAGGCTCACGATCTCGGCGACCGGCCACAACCAGACGGTCACCAAGACCCAGAACGTCACCTCCACGGGCAGTGCCACGGGCAAGCCGGTGGTCGTCACCTTCAGCGGCCCGTCGAGCGTCGCCTGCACGGGGACGAAGACGGTCGTCGTCTCCTTCGAGTACGAGACGAAGAACGCCACGACAGTCGACCCCGAGATCGACGGTCAGGCCGTCGGCGCACAGGCGGGATACGACCCGCACAGCGGCACGATGAGGTTCCCGTACATCTGTCCCGGACCGCACACGCTGACGATCGACGTCGGCGGCGCCAACGGGTCGGTGACCAAATCGGCGACGGTCACGTCGACCGGCGGCGGGACGGGCGCCAAGCCGCAGATCCTCGAGTTCAACGGGCCGGACGTCGCCTCCTGCGGGACCTCAGGCGACACGGTCACCCTCTCCTACAGCTACCGGACGAAGAACGCGACCGCGGTCGAGCCCGAGATCGACGGGCAGAATCCCGGCGCGCAAGCCGGCTACCCGCCCGTTCACGGCGTGATGCGGTTCGCCTACGTCTGCCCCGGCCCGCACACGGTGACGATCACGGCCTTCGGCAAGAACAACCAGTCCACGAGCCAGTCAGTGCACGTGGCGCCGTCGAGCTCGGGCTAGCGGCGGCGAATCTCGGCCGGGACGAGGCGGAGGCCCGCCCAGCCGGTCACGTACAGCCCGCCCATCCCGAACGCGACTGCCTGGGCCATCCCCTGGAGCGCGGAGACGACCGCGCACGCGAGCATGACCACGCCGGCGACGAAGAGAAACACGGTCAACGAGGCTTCGGAAACAGTCATCTGTACCAGGAAAGAATAATCCAGCTTGACGAATTCTCCTAGAGGAGCGCGCGCACCGCTCGGGCGACGACGATCTCCTCGCGCGCGCCGACGACGACGACGCGGACCGCCGAGCCTTCTGCGCTGATCTCGGCGTCGGGCGCCGCCTGCTCGTTCGCCGCTTCGTCGAGCTCGATCCCGAGGAAGGCGAGCCGACGGCAGATGTCCGCGCGTACTGACGGGACGTTCTCGCCGACGCCGGCGGTGAACACCAGCGCGTCCAGGCCGCCTAGCGCGCTTGCCATGGCGGCAACCGCCGCGGCAATCCGGTGCGTGTAGACGCCGAAGCCGAGCGGATCCTCCAGCCCTCCGAGCGCCGTCAGGCCGGACTCGTGCTCGAGCTGGTGGTCGAGCTCGTCCAGCGTGAGGAACTGCTCCCGCAGGAGGAAGAGCAGGATGCCCGGGTCGACCGAGCCCGAGCGCGCGGCCATCGGAACACCTTCCAGCGGGGTGAAGCCCATGCTCGTGTCGACCGAGCGGCCGTCGCGCACGGCGGAAACCGAGCACCCGCCGCCGAGGTGACAGACGACGAGCCGCGGAGCCGGAACGCGCTCGGACGACCACTGCACCGAAAGCCCATGGAAGCCGAAGCGCCGCAGGCCCCACTCCTCCGTCCAGCGGCGCGGGACCGGGTAGATCGCCGCCTCGTCGGGGATGGTCGAGTGGAAGGCGGTGTCGAACACGGCCACGTGCGGGACGTCAGGCAGAACGCGCCGCGCCTCCTCCAGTGCCTTCAGCGCAGGTGTGTTGTGCAGCGGCGCGATCAGCGCCAGGTCGGCGACCTCCTGCTCGACCTCGGCGTCGATGACCACGGGAGACTTGAAGCGGGCGCCCCCGTGGACGATGCGGTGGCCGACCGCCTCGATCGCCGCCGTCGAGCTCGGCGTACGACTCGATCCTCCGGCGCGTCTCGTCGGGGGAGACGAGGTCCAGCTTCAGGCTCGTGGAGCCGGCGTTGACGACAAGGACGTCCAGGGCTGTCAACCTACAACCGATGGAGCCCGACGTCCGGGGCATCGTGTCTCTCGTCGCCGCAGTTCGTCCCGCCGGGGCCGCGAAGTCGCTCATACAGAGCCGCTCAGCCGGGTCTGTTGTTTCGCTATCCCCCGCAGCGGATACCACTCTGAAAGGAATCCAGGGAGACTCCAAAAGGGGGGATTCATGAACCGTTTTACCGGTAGCCGCCGGTTCGGAAGGTTTGTCGCCGTCCTCGCAGTGTTCGCATGCGTGACGGCCGCGATTGCCGCAACCGGCCAAGGCAGGACTGTTCGGGCGATGTCGCCACGCTCGACTCAGGCCACCACGACAATCACGCTGGCGCACTGGGCGTCGTCCACCGTCGAGACGCAGCTGCTCCGACAGGTGCTCGCCGCCTTCCAGAAGAGGAATCCGACGATCAAGGTCAACGAGCTCGTGCTCGACCCGTACCCGACCCAGATGCTGGCTCGGTTCGCGGCGAGGAAGTCGCCTGACGTCTTCTACGTCGACTCGAACGTGTTCCCCGACTGGCTGAAGCAGAAGCTCCTGGAGCCGTTGAACGCCCAGGTCAAGCGGACGCACTTCAAGACGAACAAGTTCTATCCCCGGCTCCTGAACGCCTTCAAGCAGGGAAGCACGATCTACGGCTTCCCGAAGGACTGGTCGCCGCTCGGGATGGAGATCAACACGAGCATGCTGGCCAAGGTGAACGGCAAGCCGCCGACGAACTGGTCGCAGCTTCGGTCTCTGGCTCAGAAGTTGAAGAGCGCGAACGCCGTACCCGGCGGGCGGCCCCTGTGCCTCGACCCAGACTGGGCACGTCTGCTCGCGTTCGTCTATCAGAACAAGGGATCGTTCCTGAACGCGAACAAGAGCAAGGCGACCGTCAACACCGGCGCCGTCCGCGATGCTGTCAACTTCTACGTCGGGATGATCAAGGACGGCCTCGCCGGGACACACGATCAGCTCGGTGTGGGCTGGTGCGGTGAGGCGCTCGGCAAGGAGAAGGCCGCGGTCATCTTCGAGGGGAACTGGCTCCTCCCGTACATGGCGGAGACTTTCCCGAGCGTGGGCTACAAGACCTACATCCTGCCCAAGGGCAAGACGCGCGGGAACCTCGGGTTCACCGTCTCGTACTCCATGTCCCGCTTCTCCACGCACAAGAAGGCAGCGTGGAAGCTGCTGTCGTTCCTCACCGGAAAGACCGGGATGAGGATCTGGACGTCCAAGGGCCTCGCGCTGCCGGCGCGGAACGACGTCAAGCCGGTTGCAGGTCGTGGGCAGCTGCTCCAGGCCGCGGGATACTCGCACCCCTGGCAGTTCGCTCCGGGGTTCGCCGACGTGATGACGGTCGCCGGCAACGAGCTTCAGTCGGTGATCAAGGGCAGCGAGTCGGTCTCGACGATGCTGCAGAAGATCCAGTCCGCCGCACAGCAAGCGTTGGCCGGCGGGTAGTCAACTAGCAATCGCACGCTGAGGGGTCGCCTCCGCCCACGGCGGGGGCGGCCCCACTTCGAGGCGAGAGGAGAATGGCCACAAACGCCGCGACGCCAACCCGGGGACCGATTCTCCCGGTAGCCAGGATTCGCGAGGCCCTCGTCGGCTACGGCTTCGTGCTCCTGCCGATGGCCTTCTTCGCCCTGTTTTTCATCTGGCCGATCGTTTACGCGATCTACATCAGCCGCTACAACTGGGGCGTCCTCGGGAAGGTGAACAGCGTCGGCTGGAAGAACTACACCGACCTCGTCCACGACGACCTCTTCCGACGCGCGCTCAAGAACACGCTCCTGTACACGGCCGTCGTCGTCCCGTCCCAGATGGCGCTCGGCTTGCTGCTCGCGCTCGCCGTCAACCAGAAGCTGCGCGGCCGGGGTTTCTTTCGCTCGGCGTACTACTTCCCCGCCATCGCCTCGTCCGCCGCGATCACGGCCATCTTCATCTACCTGCTGAGTGCGGACGGGCTCCTCAACTCGATCATCGGCGGGCACCGACCGTGGCTCGGCGACCCGGCTACGGCTCTGTGGGCCGTGATGGGGCTGAACGTCTGGACGACGTCGGCAACCGTCATGCTCTTCTACCTCGCCGCGCTGCAGTCGATCCCCACGGACGTCTACGAGGCGTCCGCGATCGACGGCGCCGGCCGCTGGCGAACCTTCTCGAAGATCACCTTCCCGCTGCTGAAGCCGGGGCACTTCTTCGTCGCCGTCGTCTCGATCGTCGGCTGCCTGAAGGTGTTCGACCAGCCGTACATCGTCTCGGGCGGCACCGGCGGCCCGGCGTACTCGACGCTGTCGGTCGTGCTCTACCTGTACCAGACGGCCTTCCAGAACATCGAGTTCGGGTACGCGGCGGCGATGGGGGTCGCGCTCTTCGCGGTCATCCTCACGCTGACGGTCATCCAGCGGCTTCTGTTCGGGAAGGCGGAGATCGGCTACTGATGACACGGGACGAAGCCGAGCCCCCGCATCTCGCGGCGATCGAGGAGCTCGCGGCCGGCGGCGACGTCGCGATCGGCGCGGGCGCGCCCGCGATTCCCGGCCGGTCGCCGGGCCAGATCACCCGTCGCCTCCTCCTGTACGGATTCATGATCGTCGTAGCGCTCCTGTTCCTCGTACCGTTCCTCTGGAGCCTGTCGACGTCCTTCATGCCGCTGCCGGAGACGGCTCAGGGCTTCCACCTGATCCCGAACAACCCGACCATCAATGCGTACCACGACCTGCTCACGAATCCGATCATCAACTTCGTGCGCGTCTACGGGAACAGCTGGTTGCTGGCCGTCAGCGTCACGCTCACCAACCTCGTCCTCGCCTCGCTCGGCGGCTACGCGTTCGCGCGGCTTCGTTTCCCCGGACGGGAGCTGCTCTTCGTGCTCGTGCTCGCGACGCTGATGATCCCCGACCAGCTGCGCCTCGTTCCGGTCTTCCAGATGCTGAGCAACTTCCCGCTCTTCCACTGGAACCTGATCAACACCTACCAGGGCTACATCCTGATCAGCGTCGTGACCGCGGTGAACCTCTTCCTGATGCGGCAGTACTTCCTCACCATTCCAAAGGACTACGAGGAAGCCGCGCGCCTCGACGGCGCGGGCTACTTCAAGACGTTCTACCGCGTGATGCTGCCGCTCGCGGGGCCCGCGCTCGCGGCCGTCACGATCCTCACCTTCCAGGGGACGTGGAACGACTTCTTCTGGGCGATCACGATCCTCCAGGACCCGTCGCACTACAACGTCAACGTCGCGATCCAGCAGTTCGTCCAGCAGTACCAGACGCAGTGGCCACAGCTGATGGCGGGCAGCATCTTGGCGATCGCGCCGATCGCGATCATCTACATGATCTTCCAGCGCTATTTCGTCGCCGGAGTCGCCGCGGCCGGGGTCAAGGGATGAGTATGGGCCGTGCGCTGAAGGCAGCCCTGGCCGACTTCTACCGGCAGTCCTGGCGGCTCGTTCTGCTGAACTCCGCGTTCTCGATCGCCGCGCTAGCCGTCGTCCTGGCCTCGTTCTACAGCCCGTTCGCGCTCGTGCTGATCGTGTTCCTCGGTCCGCTTGCACTGGCGCTGATGCACTGCACGGTGACGCTGGCGCAGACGGAGGAGCTCAGCCTGGAGGACGGGCTCGAGGGATTGCGCCTGCACTGGAAGCGCGGGCTCGCACTCGGAGCGATGACGGCCGCGGTGCTCGGGCTCGGCGCGTTCGCGATCGCCTTCTACGCCGGCCGAGGGCCCTTCGTCTTCCCGCTTGCGGTGGTCGTCTTCTACCTTCTCGCCTTCTTTGCGCTGTTCCAGATGTGGCTCTGGCCGCTTGCAGTGCTCGAACGGGAGCGCCCCTTCGGAGAGGTGATGCGCGACGCGGCTCGCGGGCTGGTCGTGCACCCCCTCGCCTCGGTTGGGCTCGCTCTCGCACTGTTCGTCGTCAACGCTCTGGCGGCGGCCGCGGCGATCCTGCCGCTCCTGACCTTGTCCATTGCGTTCACTTTTCTCGCGGCTGCGCACTTCGTGCTTCCGCCGCGCTCACGGGAGGGATGAGATGGCCGGCGTGACCTACGACGACGTGACCAAGAAGTTCGACGGAACGGTCGCGGTGAACGAGTTCGAGCTCTCGATCGCGGACGGCGAGTTCATGGTCTTCGTCGGTCCCTCCGGCTGCGGCAAGACCACGTGCCTGCGGATCCTCGCCGGCCTCGAGAGCGCCTCGTCCGGCCGCGTGCTGATCGGCGAGCGCGTCGTCAACAACGTCGCGCCCCAGGCCAGGAACGTGGCGATGGTCTTCCAGTCGTACGCCCTCTACCCGCACATGACCGTCTACAACAACCTCGCGTTCGGCCTGCGCAACCTGAAGGTGCCGCGCAAGGAGGTCGAGGAGCGCGTACGGCGCGGCGCCGAGATGCTCGACCTGACACCGCTGCTGAAGCGGAAGCCGAAGCAGCTCTCGGGCGGACAGCGCCAGCGCGTCGCGCTCGGGCGCGCGATCGTCCGCGAGCCCGCGGCGTTCCTGATGGACGAGCCGCTCTCGAACCTGGACGCGCAGCTCCGCGTCCAGACGCGCGCGGAGATCCTCAAGCTGCAGCGCGGCCTCGGCACGACGACGGTCTACGTCACGCACGACCAGGTCGAGGCGATGACGATGGGCGACCGGATCGCCGTGATGAACTTCGGCGTCCTGCAGCAGGTCGGGTCGCCGCAGGAGCTCTACGAGCGGCCGACGAACGTCTTCGTCGCCGGGTTCATCGGGTCACCGGCGATGAACCTCGTTCCCGCTCCGCTGGTCGGCGCCGGCGGCTCGAACCTGATCGCCGGCTTCCGGCCCGAGCACATGCGCGTGGACGGCGCCGGCGGGTCGGAGATCAGCTTCGGCGCCAAGGTCGAGGTGATCGAGTACCTCGGCAACGAGAAGCTCGTGCACGCCTCGCGCGAGGGAACTCCGCTCACCGCGCTCGTCCCGGTCGAGGAGGCGGTCTCCGAAGGCGAGGACATCACGTTCGAGGTGCGCCCCGACAAGCTCCACCTCTTCGACGCCGAGACCGAGCAGGCCGTGCGCTGACTTACGTCAGCTGAGCGAGGACGAAGGCGATGACGGCGACGGCGGAGATCGAAACGAGCAGCCACGTCGCGAGAATCGCGGCCCCGACGAGCTTCAGCTTCGGCGGGACGAACATCCACGCAGCTGCGAGGAGCCCCTTCCGCCGGAGCCGTACCCAGTGCGGCCACACGTTCGTGAAGCCCAGCCGCGCTCATGAACCTCCCGAACGGGCTCGCCTCGAAGCGCGCCTGCTTCGCGGCCAGCGACGCGTTCCTCCCAGCGCTGCGCCATCTCGCGAGCTTCACGCCGCGCGGAACGCCGGTAGACCGGAAGGGCCTTCCGCCTGCGCTGCCAGTAGTCGAGCGAGCTGCGCGCGTCGTCGAGGGGCGGCGGCGCCGACATTGTCTGGGCAAGGACGAGATCCGGGTCCCGCATTCCGAGCCCACTGTAGCCGCCACGGACACGCGACTCCTCGTCCAGCGGTGACGACGAAGCTAACCCGGCTTTCCTGAACGACGCCGAGGCGGTGAAACGTCGGTGGGCGTCGGCACCGCGCGTTTTGTCGCAAGGCCGTCCGTGACGAAAACGAGATAGCGCCTCCACAGGTCGGGGCTGGTGTCGTGCGTCTCCTCGGCGACGGCGGCGAGCATCCCCAGGATCATCCGCATGTCTGCATAGTCGAAGTCGGCGCGGAGGCCGCCTTCCGCCTGCGCGCGCTCGATGAGAGCGTCCACCGCCGGGCCGATCCGCTCGCGCGCCTTGGCCACGTGCTGCGGCCCGCGATCGGTCTGGAGGATCAGCGTGGAAAGCGCGCGGTTACGCGCGAACCCCTCGGCCACGTTTCCGAGGAAACCGATGAACGCCTGCCATGCATCCGGGTCGGCCAGCGCGTCCTCCGCGTGTGCGGCGAGCTCGGCGACCCTGGCCTCGAACAGGTCGTCGAGTAGCGCGTCCTTGTTCGGATAGCGGCGGTAGACGGTGCCCACCCCGACGCCGGCGCGCTCGGCGACGTCGTCGAGCGTGACCTCGACTCCACGCTCGGCGAAGAGCTCCAGCGCCGCGGCCTGGATGCGCTCGCGATTGCGCTGCGCGTCGCGGCGCAGCGGGCGCTCGGTGGCTCTCATCCGACGGCTCCTTCCGGCTCGGCGCCCGAGGTATGCCGCAACGGCACGTCGCGGAGCAGCCAGGTGAGCGCGAAGGCAGCCACCGAGATGAAGGCGGCCGCGAGGAACACCGGCTGCAGCGCGGCGGCGAAGGCCGCCACGTATGGGCCGTGGACCGCGGCCGGGAGATGGCGGACGATCGCCGGCGTCGCGGCGGTGGAGATGTGCGCGCCGCCCGGCAGCCGCTGCGCCAGCTCCTGCGCGAGGCGGTTGGCGAAGATCGCGCCGAACAAGGCGACGCCGATCGAGCCGCCGATCTGGCGGAAGAGCGTCGACGCCGACGTGGCCACGCCGAGCAGACGGTGCTCGACCGAGTTCTGTGCAGCCAGCACGAGCACCTGCATGACCATCCCCAGGCCGAGGCCGACCACGATCATGTAGATCGCGACCGTCCACGTCGACGTGTCGACGGTCAGCCGTGAGAGCAGGAACATGCCGACCGCGGTCAGGGCGGTTCCGACGATGGGGAAGATGCGGTAGCGCCCGTACTTCGAGATCAGGTTGCCGCTGACGATGGACGTGACCAGGAGCCCGCCCATCAGCGGCGTGATCAGCCAGCCCGACTCCGTCGGGCTCGCAGCCTTTCACGACCTGGAGGTAGAGCGGCACGAACGTGACAGAGCCGAAGAGGGAGAGCCCGACGATGAACCCGATCGCGCTCGTCACGGAGAAGGTGCGGTTGCGGAAGAGGTCCATCGGCAAGATCGGCTCCTTCGCGCGCCGCTCGACGAACGGGAACGCCGCGAGGAGCACGACGGCCGCAATCGCCATGGCGATGATCGGAGCGGACGCCCACGGATAGGTCGTTCCGCCGAGACTGGTGAAGAGCACGACCGCGGACAGCCCACCGCCGAGGACGACGGCGCCGAGGTAGTCGACCTTGTGGCGCTGCTTCTGCTGGTGCGCGTGGAAGACCATCGCGATCACCGCGAACGCGGCGAGGCCGAGAGGGATGTTCACGTAGAAGATCCAGCGCCAGGAGAGGTTCTCCACGAAAAACCCGCCGAGCAGCGGCCCGATGATCGTGGCAAGCCCGAAGACGGCGCCGAAGAAGCCCTGGTACCTGCCGCGTTCTCGCGGAGGGACGAGATCGCCGACCACGGCCAGCGAGATCACGATCAGCCCGCCACCCCCGAGCCCCTGCAGGGCGCGGAACGCGATCAGCTCCGTCATGTTCTGTGCGAGCCCGCACAGCGCTGACCCGATCAGGAAGATCACGATCGCGATCTGCAGGACCCGCTTGCGCCCGTACAGGTCGCCGAGCTTCCCGTACAGCGGCGCGGCGATCGTGGAGGAGAGCAGGTAGGCGGTGACGACCCAGGACAGGTGCTGGAGGCCACCGAGGTCGCCGACGATCGTCGGCAGCGCCGTCGACACGATCGTCTGGTCGAGTGCCGCGAGCAGCAGGACGAGCATGAGCGCGCCGAAGATCAACTTGAAGCGCGGCGGCTGATGGGTGATATCTGGAGGTCTTATCTCCACTTAGTGAGACTAGCAGAAAGCGGAGGCTGCGTCTCCGGTTACGCTAGGAAGCTGCGGCAGCCCAATCGAGAAGAGCATCGATCCCGCCCCGCGCCGACCTATAGCCCATCGACGCAAACAGGTCGCGAGCCTCGTCGAGCGGCTCCTTCGCTCCGCGCTTCCCGAGTGCCGCCAGGCAGCGTCCCTCGCCGAACAGGGCGTACGCATGCTCGGGAACGTTGCCGAACTCGCGCCAGCCTTCTGCCGCCTCGGCATAGAGGGTGACCGCACCTTGATGGTCCCCGGAAACCTCGGCGACGTGGGCGTGGCCGGCGCAGAGACCATGGCCGGCCAGCGGCGTTTGTGCCTCGACGTTCTCGACCAACCGGTTTGCAAGCTCTGGTTCTCGGAGTCCGAGTGCCACGCGCAGGAGCTGTGGCAAGAGCGCGGCGTAGAGGGCGTCGCTGCGACCGCCCCGAAACTCGTCGAGCTCGACCAGGAGGCTCTTCGCCTCTGCGAATCTCTCCTGCGCGAGCAGCAGCTGCGCAGACGAGGCGAACGCGGCCGCGATCAACGGCAGGGTGTCGGTCTCACGGGCCATCGCGGCCAGGTTCCCGGCGACCGCGCGATCGTTCTGACCCTCGCCACGCTCCACGAGCAGGCGAACCTGGACCGAGCGGGCCTCGATCAGGTCGGGGAGCATGCCCGCTTTCTCGGCCCACTCGACGACCGGCCCGGCCTCGTCGAGCGCCTGCTCGGAAAGCCCGCACTCCGTGAGGAGGGTCAAGCCGACGCCCGTGATCGCAAAGGCGAACTCGGTGATTCCGCGCCGCTTGCAGAAAGCGATCCCCTCGCGGGACGTGGCCAGCGCGGCCCGCGGCCCCTCGTGCAACCACGTGTCGACTGAGAGGTTGTTGTAGAGCACGGCGGCCTCGCGGCCCTTGCCCTGCTCGATCGATAAGTCGAGCGCTCGGCGCATGTCGTCGATCCCCTGCAGTTCGCCCAGAGCTGCGCGCGAGGAACCGAGGAAGCCGAGCGCGCGCGCCGGCTCGGCCAGCCCGAGCTCGGCGGCGAGCGCGAGCGCCCGCTCCGCCGCCGCGATTGCCTCCGGGAAAGCGTGGTCGAGCTCGCGCCTCCCGGCGAGCTGGGCGTAGGCGGCGACATGCTCGGGCCCCGGCGGCTGCGTCTCGAGCAGGGCCAGCGCTTCGGTGATGGCGTCCTCGCGGTGGGGATCGCCGAGACGTCCGAGGACGAGTGCCAGCTCGGTCAGCGTCCGCCCCGCGGGCACGCTCTCACCCGCCGCGCGATACGCGTCGAGCGCTTCCTCGAGGGCTGATCTCGCTTCCTGCAGGCGACCCTGCTGGATGGCAGCCTGCGCCCAGCGCTCGAGCAGGCCAGGCCGCTCCTGGTGACCGGCAGGGGCCAGCTCCAGCGCACGCGCCAGGCTCGCTTCCGCGCTTGCGACGTCGAGTGCGAGCGCCTGCTCACCGGCCAGCGCCAGGTACCGGCGCGCGGATGCCTCCAACCCCTCTACATCCCGGTCCTGGTCCGGCGGCACGACCGAGCTCGAGCGCATGCACGTAGTGATGGGCGAGCACGTCGGCCACGTCTTCGGTCCGTCCCGCGGCCTTCCGCTCGATCCACGCGGCAGCCAGCTGGTGCCTCGTCGCGCGGTCGGCGCGCGGAATCTGAGCGTGGCAGACATCCCTGACGAGGGCGTGCTTGAATCGGTACTCGGCTTCCCCTTCCATCGAGGACGGGCTTGCGGTGAGGACGAGCTCCCGACGGGACAGGTCGTCCAGGGACACCTCGACCTGGGACTCGTCCCGCACGCCCATCTCGAAGATCGCGCCGGCCCAGAAGACCTTGCCGACCACGGATGCGTCCTGCAGCACGGTCTTTCGCTCGACGGGGAGCAGGTCGAGACGGGAGGCGATCAGCGCTTGCACGCTCTCGGGAAACGGGACGTCGCCGACCTGATCGGACGACAGGCCCCGATCCGCGAGCAGGCGAACGAACTCCTCGGCATACAACGGGTTGCCGGCCGTAGGCTCGAGCAACGCGCCCTGCGTATCGGCGGGCAGCGTCTCGCGCTCGAGCAGAGCGGAGATGAGGCGTGAGGTCGCCTCGTCCGAGAGCGGGCCGAGGTCGATTCGCTCGGCGTTTCTCACCTTGGCACCGAACTGTGGGTGATGCTCGTACAGCTCCGGGCGGGTCGTGCAGAGCAAGAACATCGCGCTCGCCCGCCGGCGAGTCGGCCAGATACTCGAGAAACCCTAGGAGCGCGTCATTCGCCCATTGCAAGTCTTCGAACACGAGCACCGTCTTGCGGCTCGATGCCCAGAGCTCCAGCAGCCGGCGCCACGCCGTGAACGACTCTTCCTGCGAGACCGGCTCTCCTCGAGCACCCACCAGGGGCGCCGATCGCGCGCGCAACCAGGGCCGGTCGGGGTCGTCCCTGGGCAGTGTCGCCTCCAGCTTCGCTGCTGCCTCCTCTGGCGAGTCCGATTCCCAAATGCCGGCCTCCGCCTTGACGATCTCGCCCAGCGCCCAGAAGGCGTTCCTCTCTCCGTAGGGCAGACAGCGGCCCTGTCGCCAACGCACGAGCTCCGGCTGCGAATCGATGAACTCGCCGAGCTCCGAGACCAGCCGGCTCTTGCCGATGCCCGGCTCGCCGACAACCGTCACCAGTCGCGGCGTCCGCTCCGCGACCGCCGTCACATAAGCGTTCCGAAGCCGCGTCAGCTCCGGCTCTCGGCCGATCAGTGGCGTCGCGTGCTCGGCGCTGAGGCCCGTGCCGAAGCGGGCGCGGGCCGCGAGCGGACGCCAGATCTCGAGCGCTTCCGCCTTCCCCTTGACCTGCGCGGACTCGAGTTGCTCGTATTCGAACGCGCGTTTCGTGAGCCGGTAGGTGGCTTCGCCGACCGCGATTCCGCCGACCGGGGCGACCGACTGGAGTCGCGCCGCCGTGTTCACGACGTCTCCGGTGACGATGCCCTCGCCGCGGTCCGGTCGCGCGTCGCGATCGACCATCGCTTCGCCGGACTGGATTCCAATCCTCACACGCAGCTCGAGGTTGGGCTGGGCTGCGTTCAGCTCCCCGATCGCATCCAGGATCCGTAGTCCCGCCCTGACCGCCCGCTCGGCGTCGTCCTCGTGGGCGAGCGGCGCTCCAAACACTGCCATCACCGCATCGCCGACGAATTTCTCCACCGTCCCCCCGTAACGCTCGAGCTCTTGGCGCAGCCGCTGGTGGTAGGGGCGGATCCGCGCCCGTACGTCCTCCGGGTCGGCGGCGTCCGAGGAGGCCGTGAAGCCGACCAGGTCGCAGAAGAGCACCGCGACGACCTTGCGCTCCTCATGGACGGACGCGCCCGGCCGTTCAGCGAGCGGAGCAGTGCAGAACGGGCAAAAGGGAAGGTCCCGGGCGGGCAGTTCCTTGCCGCAAGACGGGCAGGTCGTCACCGAGCGAGTCTAAGGACAGCGTGGCTCGCGAATGGGCGCAACATCGGCGCAAAGGGGGCCCCACCGGATGAGCCGATCACAGCCGCTGGACGCGAAGCACGCAGGTCAGCAGCGGGAGGGTGAACTCGCCGCCGAGCGGTCTCCGGCCTGCTCGCGAGGAAAGCGCGGATCCGGCCCAGCGCGGCCCCTTGTTCCTCTTTTGGCATGACCAGCATTGCCGCCTTCGTCGCGAGCGTCGCGACGAGGGAGTCGGCCGTCCGGCGCTGCCCATGCGGAAACTCGGCCTGCTCCGGCGAGCCGAACTGGAAGGCCACGCCAGCCTTCGGTAGGTGCGTGCCGGCCGTCTCAGCACGCCAGCTCGCGAACACGTCACGAGGGCCGATTGCGGCGCTCCCGCTGACTCGCGCGAGCCCGGCAACCCAGTCGACCCGGTCGTCGAAGACGTTCCACAAGCCGGCAAGGATGCCGCCTGGTGCGAGGACTCTGGCTATCTCTGGTCCTGCGACGTCCATGTCGAACCAGTGCATGGCGTTGCCGGCCAGCACGGCGTCGACCGACGCGTCCGGCAGCGGTATCGCCTCGGCACTACCCGGCAGGGCACGGACACCCGGCAGTCCGCGGCGCAACTCGGTCAGCATCGCCGGGTCGGGCTCGACCGCGATGACTTCGGCGCCCAGCGCAACGAGCGTGGCGGTTAGCTTGCCGGTTCCGGCACCGAGGTCGAGCACTCGCGGGCCGGGCGCGCGTTCGAGCGTCCACCGCACCGCGGCCTGCGCGTAGTCGGGGCGGTGCTCGGCGTATGCGACGGCCGCGGTGCCGAACGACGAGCTGAGAAGTAGCCGCTCTTCCTGGTCCACGCGATCACCCTAAATTGACAGATGAGTTCTGCCGCGCCGGCCGGTCTCAACCCATAAGCGAACGGAAGGAGACGAGATGCGCAAGGTGATCGTGAATGAGTTCCTCGCGCTCGACGGGACCGCTCAGGCCCCCGGCGGCCCGGACGAAGACACCTCCGGCGGCTTCCAGCACGGGGGCTGGCAGATGCAGTACGGAACCGGGAGCGGCGTGGAGAACCTCATCGACGAGGCCGGTGGCTTCCTGCTCGGCCGGCGCACGTACGAGATCTTCGCCGGCTACTGGCCAAACGCGCCCGAGCACGTGCAGGACATCGCCGTTCCCATGAACGCGAAGCCGAAGCACGTTGCGTCGAGGACGCTCACGGGCCCGCTGGGGTGGCAGAACTCGAGCGTGCTGCCCGGGCCACTCCCCGAGGCGCTTGCCGCACTCAAGGAGGAAGACGGCGGCGACCTGCTCGTGATCGGCAGCACCGTGCTCGTGCAATCGTTGATCCAGCACGGCCTCGTCGACGAGCTCCGCCTCATGATCAGTCCAGTCTTGGTCGGCGGTGGGAAGCGGATCTTCCCGGACGACGGTGCGCTTCGGCCGCTACGGCTCGTCGATCACGAGGTGAGCGCAGGATCGATCATCGCGACCTACGCACCGGCCTAGTCAGCCCGCGGCCGCGTTACTGCTAGATCGTCTCCGCGCGCAGTTGGCGGAGCGCCCGTGCGATCCCCTGGCCTCCCTTCAGCACGGGTTCGAACAGGTCGCCGTGCCGCTCGACCCGCTCGAGCGCCTCGCGCATGCCGAAGTCTCGCGGCCGGACTTTCTCGCCGAGCTCCTCCCAGTGCAGCGGCGTCGAGACCGGCGCCCCCGGCTTCGGGCGCACCGAGTAGGCGGACGCGATCGTCTTGCCGTGCCCGTTCTGGCGGTGGTCGACGAGCACGCCGCGCCGCTTCTTCTTCAACCACTCCGTGGTGACCAGCCCCGGGTTCTCGGCCTCCAGCCGGCGAGAGACGCGCTCGGCGAGCTCGTACGTGTCTTTGTAGGAGGAGCGCCGCGTGATCGGCACCAGCACGTGGATCCCGTCTGCGCCGCTCGTCTTCACATACGAGCGGAGCTCGAGCCGCTCCAGTGCCTCACGCACGAGGTGCGCGACGCGGATCGCCTGGACGAAGCCGTTCCGCGACTCGGGCGGGTCGAGGTCGAAGACGACGTAGTCGGGCCGCTCGGGCTTGTCGACGCGCGAGTACCAGGCGTTCATGTCGATGCAGTTCATCTGCACCATCCAGACGAGCGCGGCGGGCTCGTTCACGAGCGTGAAGTCGACGAGCCGCGATTCACCCGCTCGCGGCCAGGTGAGGAAGCGGCGCGTGGGAATCCATGGGGGCTTTCCCTTAGGCGCCTGCTTGTGAAAGTACGCCTGGCCGCGAATCCCGTGGGGATAGCGCTTGAGCGTGAACGGCCGGCCGCGCAGGTGCGGGACGATCGCGTCGCCGATGTTCATGTAGTACTCGGCGAGATCGCGCTTGGTCACGCCGTCGCCGGGAAAGAGGATGCGTTCCGGATGCGTGAGCCGGACGCTTCGGCGGCCGATCTGGATGTGGTCGGTCATCGCGAAAGAGGGCGAGCGGATTTTCGGTGGCTAATCCCTCACTTGCGCACATTCGTGATCGTGCAGGCCTCGACGTCGCCGGCGGCGACCGAGACGGAGATGCTGGTGCCGGGCCCTGACTTGTGCGGACTGCCGTTCTTCGTACAGGCGATCGAGCTCGTGTAGTTGGAGAGACTCGTCCCGCTCGCGGCCGACTCGCTGACCGTGTAGCTGCCCGGAGTCACCAACGTCGAGCCGGAGCCGCCGTTGCCCGCGCTCGACTTGACCATGGTCGAGCCGACCAGGAGGTTGAAGCGTCCGGGGTCGCTCGTCGGCGAGAGCGACTTCGTGACGGTGATCTTCGCCTTGCGCACGTTCGTGAAGGTGCAGTTGAGCACGTCGGCGGGCGAGACCGACACCGTCAGGCTCGTTCCGTTCCCGGACGGCCCGGAGCCGCCGTTCCTCGTGCAGGCGATCGAGCTCGTGTAGTTGGAGAGCGTCGTCCCGCTCGCCGCAGTCTCCTTCAACGTGTACGAGGTGGGGGCGAACGAGCTCGAGCCGGAACCGCCGTTTCCGACGCCGGAGGCGAGCGTCTCGTCCCGGCGATCAGGTTGAACTTGCCGGTGTCGCTCGTCGGCGAGAGCGACTTGCGCAGCGTGATCGTTGCCTTGCGCTTGTTCGTGATCGTGCAGACCTCCACGTCGTCGCCGGCGACCGTGACCGCGATGCTCGTGCCGGTGCCGGAGACGTCGGCTTGACCGTTCTTCGTGCAGGCGATCGTCGTGACGTAGTTGGCGAGGCTGCCGCTCGACGCGTTCTCCTTGACGGTGAACGTGCCCGGCGCGACCGTGGTCGTCCCCGAGCCGCCGTTGGCGGCCGCCGAGGCGACGACCGTCGAGCCGACCAGCAGGTGAACCGTCCGGAGTCCGCCGTCGGCACGAGCGTCTTCTTGACCGTGATCTTCGCCGCGAGCGGCACCTGGTCGAACTCGACGTCCTCGGTGTGGACGCTGGTGCCGTTCGACTCGTTCGGCTTGAACACGGCGTTCTCCTCGAGCCCGCTCGTGAGCACGCCGGGTGAGTTGCACGCGATCTGCTTCGCGCGGGCGCCGCTCTCGGCGCCGGCGGTCGCCGAGCTGCCGTCGCTCCCGAGCGTGCCGTAGACGATCTCGAACTTCGTCGCGTTCTCGTGCAGCCGGACCTCGAAGTGGACCTCGGTGGTGCTGTTGAAGAGCTGAGCGTCCTCGCGGAGCGTGAAGACGCGGATCGGCGCCGTCCCCGTCGCGGTCGAGAACCAGCCGAAGCCGGTGTTCAGGGTCGTGAGATCGTCCCAGAAGGGCGCGATCTTCGGCACGCCGTCGTTCGAGGGCAGGCACGGGTTCGTGAAGGCGGTAGTCGCGGCACCGAAGCCGATCACCCCGTTCGAGGAGACGTTCACGGTCGTGTAGGAGGTGCCGTAGAACGTGAACCGGGAACGGCAGAGCGAGAGCGGTCGAGCAATCGTCGCAGTGGGTCCCGACGTCGGTACCTCCGGACCCGATCGTCCCCGTCGTCGCCGTGAAGTCGTAGTTCCCGGGCGGCCCCGTGATCTTGTTCCGGCCGTCGGTCCAGGTGATCAGCAAGCGGTTGCTCAGCGCGCCGTTGACGTCCGAGGTGGTGACGTTGTAGTCGCCGGCGAAGAACGGGTTGACGTTCGGGTCGTTCTGGACCGGCTCGTCGATCAGGACATCGCTCAGCCGCCGACTGGCCGTCCAGGTCGCCCCGCCGTCGTGCGACTTCCTGAGGAAGATCTCGTAGTTGTTGCCGTCGGTCGTGTGCTCGCGGCTGTAGTACCAGATCGCGAGGTCGTCGTAGCCGTTCGAGACGGCCTGCGAGAACCACTGCTCGTGCGGCGCGGTCGAGATCGCGATCGGGGCCGACCAGGTCGCCCCGTTGTCGATCGAGCGGACGGCGTAGACGTCGCCCGTGTCGCCGCTTCCGCCGGCCTGGTAGTAGGGGTAGACGATCGTGTTCGGGCCGCCCGGGACGGGGTTCCCCCAGCCCATCGCCCGCCAGATGTGGTGGAAGCCCGCGAAGTAGCCGATGACGGTATCCCCGGCCGCCGGGAACGGGGCTCCCATCGGGATCGGCGCGCTCCAGGTCAGGCCACCGTCCTGCGAGCGGAAGAAGTAGTTCGTCCTCGGGTTGCAGCCCGCCGCCGCCCTCGTTCACGCCGACGAGGTCGACCTGGCCGTTTGCAGGCTGGACGGCGAGCTGCGTGTTCCGGAGGAACGTGGACGGTGTTGGAGATGATCTGCTCCGCGCTCCAGGTGACGCCGCCGTCGGTCGAGCGGCTGAAGACGAGCGCGCCGCTTCCGATCTTGAAGTCGTTCCAGCTCACGTACGTGTTCCCGTAGAAGGGGCTCGTCGGGTCGTTGTCGACGGCGATCGAGGGCCGGTCGTCCGCTGATCCCGAGTGGACGCACGGCCGAGGAGCCCACGTCTGGCCGTTCGACGACGTCCAGGTGCCGATCCCGAGGGTTCCGCAGCCGCCGGAGACGAGATTCCCCTGCGATGAACTTCGCGAAGCGGCGGTTGTAGACGAGCAGCGGGTCACCGAAGTTCGTGCCGTGGCCCGTCGCGAACGGGTCGATGCGCGTCCACGAGTCGCCCCCGTCCGTCGAGATGGACGCGCCGGAGAGGTCGCTCGGGACGTCGCGCGAATCGTTGTAGTCGACGACGATCGTGTTGCCCTTCGCGGCGACCATGCTCCCGCCCTGCGTGTCGTGCGGAAGGGACGTGTCCTGGGGCGAGATGACGTCGCGGTCGGTGCCGCCGACCTGGGCGGCGACCGCGAGCGAGGCTGCGGAAGCGCGGCTTTCTGCGCCGTTGTCCGGCTTCGTGCCGGCGCGGCGCAGCCCTTCACGACGAGGTACGCCCGCACGTTCGTCTGCATGTAGAGGTGCTGTGCGGAGAGCTCCGAGCACGGAACGCCGAGAACGCTCGGCGGCCCGCCGGCGCCGGCACGCCCAACCGAGCAGAGCAAGAGGACCGCAACGGCAGCGAGCCCCGCATGCCACGCGTTCGTTCTTGTCATGACATCCCTCTTTCTGCCCGCCCGTGGTCTCGCCCGGTCAGCCCAGCTCGGGACTCATCCTAATCGCCTCGGTCGAGCAGCGACCTCAAGTAATCCTCCACCTTGTTGAAACTGTCTTCCTGGCCGTCGGACTTGGTCATGTGTTGACGGCCTGTCAAAGCCGAGGTGGCGGAATCCGAGACCGCACGCGTGGTCAGATTGACGCTCGGAGCGCGTCCGCCGCCGCTTGCAAACGGCTACTCACCTCGGCCAGTTCCCGTGCGGCGAGGTCAATGCGCTCCTGCTGGGTGTCCGAGCGCTCTCGCTGGTTGGCTGCGCTCTCGCGAAACTCACTGAGCTGGTTCCCCATCTCCTCTACGCTTTGCGTGAGCTTGGCCAGCTGAGCCGCAACGGACGCCAGGTCTTCCCTGTCCGTCATCTCCCAACAATTCTACGACCAGTGGCGTCTCGACGCGGCCACACTCCTCGAACGCCTCGGCCACCTGGTCGCTCACGGCCGCCGCGGTAACTTCGCGCGCAGCGCGCACCGGGCACGTTGCGTGCCGGTGCGCGTCGGGGCCGCGGCAAGGTGGATTCGCACAACGGCCCTGTTTGGTTCATTTGCGGACGAAGCGCCCGGGCGAGCGGTTCTAGGCGTCGTACTGACCGCCTAGCTCGGCCGCCTGGGGCCGACCTTTGTGCCCGGCTTCTTGAAGGATCGGCGGGACCTCCGGGTCGGAGACAAAGTTCTGCCAGCCCTCCCCATCCCAATCGAAAAGCACCCAGACCCGGTCGTCCTCATTGGGATCGCGAAAGACGGTCGCACCTTTAGACCCGTGCTGCTTTCGCTTCTCAGCGCCCTTGGTCGAGAAGATTTTCAGGAAGCGGTCGAAATCCTCGACTTTCGTCGTTGCCAGGATCATCTTTCTCTCCTCTGTTGTCCTCGCCGCCGCCGCTCGACGCCGATGGGAGGCGAGTCTATACCTCGGGCGCCGTAAGGATTCCCGAGCCGAGGAAGGTGACGACAGGAGCGGCCGGGCTGCGCTCAGGGGCCGGCGCCGGGTTCGCGCTGATCCGGCACACCACCGAAAGAGAGGATGGCGATGCTGATCGCCGCAACCCAGGCTGGAAAGACGAGGATGATCAGCGCGTAGAAGGAGACACTGAAGAGCAGAACGGCGGCGAGCACCCAGCTGATGAAGACGAGCCAGCGCGGTAGTCCCCTCGTCTGAAAGCCGATCGTCGAGGTGACGATCATGAACACTCCGGCGACTTTGACCGCGAACGTATACAGCAGTGAGTAGGCAAGAGCACGCGTGAGATCCACCGCCCCCGTGATCGGAGCGCTTGCGTCCTGGAATCTGATCGCCGCGGAGAACGCACCCGCCGCCGCTGCGGCGGTGAACATCATCGCGACGAACAACACACCGCTGCCGAGGAAGACGGTGTCGAAGAATCGATCTGTCCGATGGCCGATGTGGCTCCGCGCCACCGCGAGGAACCAGATAAAGGCGATGCCGGCGAACGGGGCCAGGTAGAGCCCGACCAGATTGACGTACTTCCCGTTCCCCTCCACATAGAAGGCTCTCAGCTCTGCCGCGCCGGCTCCCGACCGCGGATGATGGCGAAGCAGAAGAATCGAGGTCAAGAAGAGAGCGCTGAACAGCAGCCCGGCCACACCGGCCGCGCGTGGCGCACGCAAACCGCGCGCGAGCGGCACAACCGGCTCCGTTTGCGTCACGGCCGCCACCGTCCCTAGTCTCGTCACTGCAGCGGTCGGAGCCTGCTGGGTTTAAGAGGGCCGCTAGAACCACACGCGATGGCGGCGCGGCATGAGCGCCACCTGTTGCCCTCCCGTTGCCCTCCCCAACGGGATCCCGCTTGCGACTCAGGCGTTACGAGGCGGCGTGTCTATTAAAAGTCGACCCGCAGGATTCGGCCATCGGTCCCAACCAGCCAGGCGGTGTGCGGGCTACCGAACGCGACTCCCCAGTAGTCGGTCACACCAGACAGCGTGGACCAGGAGCCGCCCTCGTCGGGTGTCCACGCCGCGCCTCCCGGGCCGGTGACGACGACCGTCCTCCCGTGCGGCCTGGCCTTGCCGGCGTCGGCCGCGTAGCTGAGCCCGAAGACGGTTCCGATGTTGGGCTGCTGCGGGGTGACCACCCAGGTCTTGCCGCCGTCGCTCGAGGTCGCGGTCTGATCGAACGGCGGGGCCGTTGGATCGAGATCTCCGCCGCCCACCATCCCGTGCTTCCCGTCCCTGAAGGCGACGCTGAACAGGCCCGCGCTCGGCGAACCGCGTAGCGGTGAGTCGTAGGCGTTCCATGTGTCACCGCCGTCGCGCGTGACGAGGACCCTGGAGGGGGATGCGCCTCCGGTGACGGCCCACGCGTTGTTCTTGCCCTGCGTGGCGACACAGGTGCCGCTCGACGCGAAGAAGGCCTCGCCGGGAAGCGCCGCAGGCTCGTTGCCGGCGATGCTCTCCCATGTCTGTCCGTTCGTCGTTCGCACCACCGGGAATTGCCCGTTCACGGAGTCGCTCTGGGCAAAGCCCCGTGTGGGCGTCCAGAAGGCGAAGCAGTCGAAGAATGCGGCCGGATCCTGGTTCTGAAACTGCTGCGACCACGTCGTGCCACCGTCGGTTGTCTTGTAGATCCGGGAATCGCTGCCGTTTCCGATGGAGAGCAGATACGCGACCTTGTCGCTCACGCCCTCGACGTCGCGAAACTGCAGCGACTCGGCACCGGGCACGACACCGGACCTCCAGGTCGCGCCCCCGTTGGTCGTGACGGCGAAGGTCCCGCCCCGCCCGCTCGCCCACACCACACGCTTGTTCACAGGGCTCACGGCGATCAGACCCTGCGTCGTGCCGCTGTCCTGCGGCGTCAGCCTCGGCGCGTGTGCGGCGGCGGGACTGGTGGCAGAGCTCTGGGTCGTTCCCAGCACACCCATGGCAACCACGGTGCAGAGCCCGGTGAGAAGAAACGCCGACGAACGTCTAGGCATGGAATCCCCCTTGGAGGCAGCGTTGTTGCCTGCGCGGACGGGTCAGTCTATATCAGGGCAGCTCGCGACCCCTTGGTTGCCGCCTCTGTTCCAGGGGCAACCAGGAATGCGAGCGATGTGCCACTGGGCCCGCTCGCCCCGGGGCCGGGCACGTTCGTCCTGTCCATCGTCTCGTCGATCCGGATGACGCCCTCTCCCGTAACCGCCCACGTGGCAGCTTGATCCGCGGCCAAACCGCCCCCGCGGTGGGCCACGAGGATGGGAGACAGACCGCTGCGCACGCTCAGATGTCCGGTCTCCTTCTCCTTCGCGGCATCGATCCGGGCGATCCGGGCAAAGGGGACCGGCCCACCTCCTGTGGAGACCCAAACGCCGTCTCCGACCGCAATGGGGTCCGCGTAGGTCGCCCCGTCGAAGACGCCGCCCGTTGGGATCGTTGCGTCGAGACCCACGTCGCTCGGCCGGAACCGCGAGACACGCGCGTCGGAACTGGGGGCCGGCTGAGCGCTGGCCGAGTGGAGTACCCAGACCGCTCCTTCGCCTGCCGCAACATCGCTGGGAACGCCTGGAACCGCAACCGAACCCGCAACCTTCCGGCCCTTCGGCTCTCTTCTACTCCCGACGGGGGCACCCCGTTTTGCCGGCGGCTCCTGCTCCCATGGCGAGCGCAGCGAGCGCCGGATTACGATTCGCGCCCATGGCTGTCGAGCCGAGCGGCACGATCACCCGCGGCTTCCTGTTCGCGGATCTGCGGGGCTACACCGACTTCGTCGAGCGGAATGGCGCCGAGGCGGCAGCGACGCTGCTGACGCGGTACCGCGCGCTCACTCGGGAGGCGATCGGACGATTCGGCGGTGCCGAAATCAAGACCGAGGGCGACAGCTTCTATGTCGTCTTCGACTCCGTGAGCAGCGCAGTCCGCTGCGGCCTCGCGATCACGAGCGACGCCCGGGCCTCGGCTGACGAGCCGATCCCGGTCGGGGTCGGGATTCACGCGGGCGAGACGATCGAGGCCGACGGTGGGTACGTCGGCTCACCGGTCAACATCGCAGCGCGGATCTGCGCACAAGCAGGCCCCAACGAAGTCCTGGTCAGCGAGACCGTCCGCGCGCTCACGATGACGCTTCTCCCGGCCCGGTTCAAGTCGCGAGGCCGACGCCAGCTGAAAGGCATCGCCGAGCCGATTGAGCTCTTCGCGGTCGAAGAGGCGACGCCCGGAACGACCGGATGGCCCTCGCCCCGTCGCCGCCGGGTGTCGCGTCGAGCGCGCGTGGCGCTCGCCACGGGCGCGGTGCTGGCGGTGGTGGCTGCCGGAAGCGTCGGCTGGCTGGCATCGCGCCCATCCACGGGACTCCCGTCGGGGACGTGGACGATCGGCGTGCACACCCCGACGAGCGGGCCTGGCGCGCCGCAGGGCATCGCCATTCGCAATGCGGTGCAGCTCGCCGTCGACCAGGCAAAGGAGGTCGACGGTCTCGCCGACTTCAAGCTGGTCACCAAGGCCTACGACACTGCCGGTGACAACGGCGACGACGATCCTGCTCGGGGAGCCGCCGCAGCTACGAAGATGGCGGCTGATCCACGGACGATTGCGGCCGTCGGCCCGTTCACGTCTCCTGTGGCCGGGAGCACGATCCCGATCACGAACCGGGCCGGACTGCTCGAGTGCAGCCCCTCCACCTCGTACTCCGGCCTGACGAAGCCGGAGGATGGCGCACTCGAGTTACGGTCCGCACATCCGGAGCGCATCAACTACGTGCGGCTATCTCCAGTCGACGACGTCCCACGCAAAGGCGCTGGCGTCATTCGCCACGCACGACCTCGACGCCGAGTCGGCGCTCGTCGTCGCCGATCCGGGCTGGCAGGAGGACGCAAGCGACTTCACCGAGGCCTTCACCGCGCTCGGCGGACAGGTCCACCAAGCCAAGCTGACGGACGGCAGGAGCCCGTCCGCCGTTCTCCGAGAGGCGACGGCCGGAGCGTCGCCGCCGGACGTGGTCGTCTTCGCAGGCGACACACTCAGCGGCGCTCCCGCCCTGCGAAAGGCCATGCGCGCGGCGGGGCAGAGCTCCACTCCCCTCGTGAGCTGGGACGGGATTCTCGACGGCTCAGGCTCGACCGAGGGCTCGTACTTGCAGCGGGCGGCCAAGGTCGCGCCAGGGACATACGCCGGGCTCACTTCGATACCGCCGCCGAGAGCAGACTTCGTCGATGAGTATCGAGCCGCATACGGCGAGGAACCGACCGAATCCGCGGCCGCCGCATACGCGTGCGTGCAAGTCATCCTCGCCTCGCTCGAAGCGGTTGCCAAAGACGGGCCGGATGCGGATGGCCTCAGGGAGTCCCTTCGCGCAAGTGCCGTCGATCCCGCCCATCAATACGAGACGGTGATCGGCACCGTGGGCTTCGACGCCAACGGCGACTCGACGAGGCAGATGGTGTCGTTCTTCCGCGTCGACCCTCAAGCGGCCGATGGCGCGGGCGACTGGGCTCTCATCAAGCAGCAGGACTTCGGCCCGCCCTAGTACGGGAGTCTCTCCAGCACCCTCTTCGCGCGGGACGACGGGGTCTGACACGCTGGGGCCGCGCCCCGTACTCGTCACGGATGAGTTTCGCCAGGACTCGGCGTAGTATCGAAGCATGGTCGCACCGCGTTTGCTCATCGTTGGCGCGTTCGTGTCCGCAGCGATCGCTGCGGCGGCGCCCTCTGCGTGGGCGTCGACGTACACGGTGAGCAGCAACGGCGACGCCGGCCCGGGGACGTTGCGGCAGGCGATCCTCGACGCCAACGCGCATCCGGGCGGCGACACCGTCAAGTTCAACCTCCCGGGGCCGGGCCACACGATCGCCATCACGACGCCGCTGCCGTCGGTGACCGAGACGCTGACGATCAACGGACGCTCGCAGCCTGGGTTTGCGGGGACGCCGGTGGTACGCGTGGACAACGCGGCGGCCACGAAGCTGAACGGCCTGCGCATCGCCGCCGAAAACAGCGAGGTTCTCGGCCTCGAGCTCACCCGTTTCGCGATCGCCGTTCGCCTCGTCGGCGACGCGAACCGGGTGCAGGGCAACCTGATCGGCACCAACGCGGCCGGCGACGCGGGGCTGGGCAACACGACGGGTGTGCGCGTCGAGAGCGGGACGGACAACCGGATCGGTGGGATCGCGGCCGACGCGCCCAACGTGATCGCCGGAAGCGCGAACTACGGCGTCGAGATCGTCGCGCCCGCGACGGCGACGACGGTGTCGGCCAACCGGATCGGCACCAACCCGGCCGGCACGGCGGCGCTGGCGAACGGGACGGGCGTGCGTATCGCGGGCGGTTCGACCGGGAACGTGATCGGCGGCACGACCGTGGCCGAGCGCAACGTGATCTCGGGCAACACGAACTACGGCATCCGGCTCATGGATGCCGGGACGGCGCACAACACCATCCTGGGCAACTACGTCGGGCCGACCGCCGACGGGACGGGCGCGTTGAGCGACGGGGTGGGCATCCGGGCTGACACGGGTGCTTCGCCGAACACGATCGGCGGCACCACGGCCGGAGCACGCAACGTCGTCTCCGGCAACGCCTCGATCGGCATCCAGCTGGACGGCTCGGCGATGAGCGCCAACACCGTCGCGGGGAACTACGTCGGAACGACCGCGACAGGCGCGGGCAGGCTCGCCAACGGCACCGGCGTCCGCCTCTCCCACGGCGCCAACGGCAACACCATCGGCGGGCCGACTGCCGCCTGGCGCAACGTCATCTCCGGCAACAAGGGCAACGGCGTCGAGTTCGTCAACCCCGGCACCAAGAACAACAGGGTCGCCAACGACTACATCGGGGTCGACGCAACCGGCAGCAGCGCGCTCGGCAACGCCTGGGGCAGCAGCCCGTATGGAGCCTTCTACGCCGGCGTCTTGGTCGACTATCCGGCCGGCCCAAACACGATCGGCACGCCGGGTGCCGGCAACGTGATCTCCGGCAACCGCGGTTGGGGCGTCGAGTTCACGTCGGCCCACAACGTGGTGGCCGCCAACCTCATCGGGACGGACGCCACCGGGACGGCGAGGATTGGCAACGCAGTCGGCGTCGAGGTCGACGGCCAGCACGCCGAGTACAACACGATCGGTGGAACGACCGCCGGCGCCCGCAACGTCATCTCCGGCAACAGCGAAGCCGTGCAGCTCTTCAAGAGCTTCTTCACCACCATCTCGGGCAATTACATCGGCACCGACGCGACCGGCACCGTTGCCCTCGGGAATAGCGAAGGCGTGCACATCGCTATCTCGGGAGGGAACACGATCGGGGGCACCGCCGAGGGCGCGCGCAACGTCATCTCGGGCAACAGTGGTGACGCGGTCTACATGGTGAACGGGTGGGGAAACGGCGTGGACGAGAACCGGGTGGTCGGCAACTACATCGGCACCGACGTGAGCGGCAGCGTCGGCATGGGGAACGGCGGAGGCGTGCACATCGTCGCCGAGTTGTACGGAAACGAGTACGCCGCGGTGTGCTGCAACACGATCGGCGGGAACGTGATCTCGGGCAACACCGGCTGGGCAGTCCTCTTCGACGATTCCATCCCTTCCCAGCCTGCCTATGCGGGCGACTTCGCCTACAACTCCGTTTCGGGCAACTACATCGGCACCAACGCCGCGGGCGATGCCGCCCTCCCGAACGGCGGCGGCGTGAAGTTCGTGGAGGGCTGGTACTTCTACGACAACTCGATCGGCGGGAACGTAATCTCGGGCAACACAGGTTGGGGCGTGCTGCTCAACGCAAACACGACGTTCGACAACGCCTGGGATCCGAATGCCACCCCCGGCGACATCTCCATCACCGGCAACTACATCGGAACCAAGTCGGGGGGAACAAGGCGCTCCCCAACGGCAGCGGAGGCGTCCGATTGGAGGCTGGCGTGCAGCACGCAAGCATCTCGTCGAACAAGGTCGCGTTCAACAGCGGCCCCGGCGTGAGCGTCGACGGCACGCCGAACACATACGCCTTCAGCGCCGCCCGCGACAGCATCCTCGGCAACTCGATGTTCAACAACACCGGCCTGGGGATCGACCTCGCCAACGGCGGCAACAACAACCAGGCCGCCCCGGCGATCACCTCGGTGACCACAAACGACGGGTCGACCACCATCGGAGGGGCGCTCGACAGCACCGCATCGACCACGTTCCGCGTCGAGCTGTTCTCCAGCCCCAGCTGCGATCCCACCGGCGCCGGCGAGGGCAAGTTCCTCCTCGGCTCCGTCGACACCACCACTGACGGCGCCGGCCACGCCACCTTCTCGAGCTCGGTGCCGGCGGTCGTCGCGGGACAGGCCATCACCGCCACGGCCACCAATGAGACCACCAGCGACACGTCCGAGTTCGCGACCTGCTTCAAGAGCCCCTAGACGGCCTGCCTGACTGATCGATGTTTGCAAGATGCGGATTAGCAGAGGATTCCGGAGTGGGCCGTGAAGGATTCGAACCTTCGACCTTGGGATTAAGAGAACCGTGATGGTTCGCCGCCGGACGCGCGCGCGATACCTATCGCCAGCGCGAAGAGCGCAGCGAAACGCTCGGCGCGAGAGTTCGCACAGCCCTCGGCTAGGAGCGCGCACATTCCTCGCCGACAACCTGATCGGGACGTGCGCGCCCGTCCGCATACGCCGCGGCGAAGGCGTCCTCGCCGATCTGTTCCCGTGCGGAGGCCGTTACGTCGTTCAAGTACGTGAGCACCGCAGCCGGCGGGTTCTCCGCGGCGCCGCTCGCCTTGCGCAAAGACGCGGCCGCCCCGAGGAGTCGTGCGGCATGCTCAAGGTCCCTTTCGGCGCCGGCGACTGCTGCGAGACAGACGCAGGTATCGGAGAGCAGCTCTGGAAACCTGAGCTCCTCGTACATCGCAAGAGCCTCACGAAAGGACTGTTTCGCCTGCTCGGGCGCGTTGCGCGAAAGGGCGACGTCGCCCAAGCCTGTGAGTGACATCGCCGTGACCTCGCTCAAGCCGTCCTCACGGGCGATCGCGAGGCACTCGATCCAGAAGCCTTCGGCCCGCTCGACGTCGCCGGCCATCCAGGCGACATACGCCAGGTTGTTGAGCGCCATGGCCAACCCGTAGCGATCATCGACCTTCCGCGCCAAGAGCGCCATCTCCTGTTGCAGCGGAAGTGCCCGCTGGTAGTTGTCTCGTCCATCGCGACGACGCCGAGGACGCTCAACGGACCGACGAGCTCCTGCTCCTCGCCGGCGTCTCTGAAGAGCTCGAGCGCCTCCGAAGCGTGCCTATCCGCGGCTTCGAGGTCGCCCTGCCTCCATGCGACCGCCCCGGCCGCGGTTAGTACCTGCGCCCGCAGCCGCGGAGGTTGCGCGCCGTCCGCAGCAAGTGCCTCCTCGAGCCAGCGCCGTCCCTCACTGAAGTATCCGCGGCTGTACCAGAGGCGGTGAATCGCGCGCGCGAGCCTGAGCTGGAGCTCGATCAGCCCTTCTTCCCGAAGGAAAGCGAGCGCTGCCCGAAAGTTGTCGTGGTCCCGCTCGACGCGGACGAAGGACGCCTCCGCGCCCGCCCGGAGAGAGGGTTGGAGCTGCTCGCCGAGCTGGACGAAGAACTCCCCGTGACGACGTCGAACCGCCGCTGCGCTGCCGTGCTCGCCGAGAGTTCGCTGCACGCTGGCGAACGGTCTCGAGCATTCTGAACCGACCGTCTCCCGCCGGTTGAACGAGGCCGCTGTCGGTGAGCAGCTCGAGCGTGTTCTCGTCGGCGGCGCAGATCGCCGCGGCCGCCTCGATCGAGAAGCCGCCGGCGAAGACCGACAGTTGCGCGAAGAGCTCGCGCTCAGCCGGGCCGACGAGCTCGTAGCTCCAGTCGATCGTCTGGCGAAGCGTGCGTTGTCGTTCGGGGACATCGCGCGAGCGCGCCGTCAGCGGATCAAGGTGATCGCGCAAGCGGTCGAGCATGCCCTCCGGAGAAAGAAGCTTCATCCGAGCCGCCGCCAGCTCGAGCGCGAGCGGGAGCCCGTCAACAGCGGCGCAGATCGCAGCTACGGCAGACGCGTTCTCGTTGGTCAGCTCGAAGTCGGGGCGCACCGCCAGCGCCCGGGCGACGAACAGCGCAACCGCCTTGTTCTGGCGCAGAGCACCGGAGTCGAAGGTGAGGGTCGGCGCGGGCAGCTCGAGCGGAAGGATCGGGTACTCGTGCTCCGCGGCGAGGCGTAGCGGCGAGCGGCTGGTCGCAAGCACGTTGAGTCCGGGTGCAGCCGCGAGCAGCTCGGCAAGGGCGGGCGCGGCGGCCAGCACATGCTCGAAGTTGTCCGTCACGAGCAACACGTCGCGGTGGCGAAGCGTCTCTTTCAGCGTCTCGAGCGCCGTTTGCCCTCCCACCTCCGACACTCCGAGCGTGCGCGCGATGGCCCCGACCACCAGGTCGGCTTCTGCGAGGGACGCGAGGTCGACAAAGTGCGCGCCGTCCGCGTATTCGTCCCCGAGCTCTTCTGCGACCGCCAGCGCCACGCGAGTCTTGCCGGTGCCGCCGATGCCCGTGAGGGTCAGCAGACGGACGTCGGGCAACCGCAGCAGACCCTCGATTGCCGCGAGCTCGAGCCTTCGGCCGATGAGAGCGGTTGGAGGGGCGGGCAATCCGGAACCGTCCAGCACGGGGGCCCGGGTCGGCGGATCGAGGTCTGGATCCTGACGTAGGACGCGGGCCTCGAGCTCCCTCAGCTCCGGGCCGGGCTCGATGCCGAGCTCGTCTACAAACACCCGCCGCGCCCGTGCATACGCCTCGAGGGCGTCAGCCTGACGGCCTGCGCGGTACAGCGCGACGATCAGCTGGCCGCGCAGACGTTCCCGATACGGGTGCTCGGATATGAGCGTCTCCAGCTCCTCGACAAGCACCGCATCCTGGCCGGCGACGAGATCGGCGCCGATCCGCTCCTCAAGTAGGAAGACCCGGAGCTCGTCCAGGTGGGCCAGCTCGCGGCGAATGCCTTCCGGGTAGGCGTCGGTGGCAGCCGCGCCGCGCCAGAGCGCCAGCGCCCGTCGCAGCTCAATCGGCTTGGCGCGGCGATTCCGGGCACGATCCACGGCGCCCTCGACCTCGTCGAGGTCGAGCTCCCCCGGCTCAGTCACGAGCTCGTATCCACCCGTGACTGCTGCGGAGACGATCGTGCCCGAGCACCTTGCGCAGTCCGTGTACGGCCACCTGGAGCGCGTTCCCAGCAGTCGCGGGCGCCTCTTCGCCCCAGAGCGCGTCGATCAGCCGCTCGCGAGGGACGGACTCGTTGCGATGGAGCAGCAGGAGCGCGAGGAGGGATCGCTGCCGGGCCCCGCCAAGCGCGAGCGGATCGCCGTTCCGCCGCACTTCGAGCGGGCCGAGGACGTTGAACCTGAGCTGTTCCCCTGGGCGGCCACCTCTGCCAAGCGCCATAAGCGCGCCGTAAGCGGATTGTAAGCGAGCTAACCGATGCTCCTTCGACATCAGCGATGAAAGGAGCTCGACAGTGATTCGTGCAGGAGACACCATTGAGAACCCGGTGACCGGCGAGCGGCTGGTCTTCCGGAAGACCTCGGCGGAGACGAACGGCGAGGCGGTCGTCCTCGAGCGCTTCGTCCGGCCGACGGGCTTCGTCGCAGCCGCGCATGTGCACCCCAGCCAGGAGGAGCGCTTCGAGGTGCCGAAGGGCCAAGTCGGCTTCAAGCTCGACGGCGAGGAGATCGTCGCATGCGCCGGCGACCGGATCAGCGTCCCGGCCGGCACGAGCCACCGCTTCTGGAACGCCGGCGCGGAGGATGCCCACTTTGTCTGCGAAGTGCGCCCGGCGCTTCAGTTCGAGCAGCTGGTCGAGACGACGTACGCCCTGGCGGCCGACGGCAAGACCAACCGGAAGGGAATGCCCAACCCGTTGCGGCTCGCCGTCATCGCACGTCACCACTTCCACGACGTCCGGCTGCCGTTCCCACCGGCCTGGATGCAGCGGGTCGGCCTGGCGTTGGCGCGCCGCTCGGACGGCTCTTGGGCTACCGGCCAACGTATGTCGCTCACGTAGTCGGCGAAACCATCACCGTCGGAGCGTGAGGGCGGCGCGACTGAACGCTCGGCAAAGCGCCGCATCCTGATCGTGCTCATCTTCCTCGGGCTCGTCGCGCTCGCGGTGGTCGGCATACCGATCCGATTGCTTGGTAGGACGCGGGCCCGCTTCGCAAGTGGGCGAGTAGCGCCGGCAGGCCCCTAGCGGCCGCGCAGTCCTACCGCGGTGTGCGCAGGACAAGCTGGTCTAGACATGCTGGGGGAACCTCCCGGTTCCCCCAGACCCGTTCCACTGGTCAAGGCCTGCGGCCGAACAAACAGCTTCGCAGTTGGGCCGTGAAGGATTCGAACCTTCGACCTTGGGATTTAAAGAGAACCGTCGCGATGTCTCGGCCTGTCTCGGTTCGCCTCGGTTTTTGCAGGGAAATCGCGCTGTCGAAGCCACTTCGTCTCGGGCTATCTCGGCGTGTCTCGCTGTCACTTGGCTGTCACTTTCAGCGTCGCGTGAGAGCGGATTGGTCAGTGCACCCGTGACCGTGGGATTCGGAATCACCTGCCGGACACGAGCCTCACTGACCATGCGGATTCAGCGGCATGGGGCAACAGGTGGGCAACGTCGTGCAGGGCATGGACAAGCGCTCGAATCGGTGTTCCAGCCCTGCGTGACGAGGAGTGCCGGCCGAGGTCGGACGACGAGAGAGCTCGCGAGCGCGACGACGGCTAGCTTTCCGAAGCCACCGAACCGTGCAAAGATGGCGGTCGGGTGATGACCACAGCAGAAGTCGCTCCCGATCCAACCGTCCTCGCGGAGCTGGAGGCGTCGTTCCGGGGAGAGGTCATCGGCCCGCGGACGCCGGCTACGAGGAACACCGCCGCGTGTGGAACGGGTCGATCGACCGGCATCCGGCCCTCATCGCCCGCTGTGCCGGTGTGGCGGACGTACGCCGCCGTCCGCTTCGGACAGGACGACCAGCTGACCGTCGCTGTCCGAGGCGGTGGCCACAGCTTCCCGGGGCTGTCGATGTGCGACGGCGGCCTGCTCATCGACCTGCGGCCGATGAACGGAGTTCGCGTCGATCCGGACGCCCGGATCGGCGCGCGCCCAGGCCGGGGTGCTGCTGGGCGAAGTCGACCGCGGACCCAGGAGCACGGCCTGGCCGTGCCGGCCGGGATCGTGTCGCACACCGGGCTCGCCGGACTGACGCTCGGCGGCGGTATCGGCTGGATCATGCGCAAGTACGGCCTGACCGTCGACTCCCTGGATGTCGGTCGATCTGGTGACCGCCGACGGCGAGTTCGTCCGCGCCAGCCAGGACGAGAACGCCGACCTCTTCTGGGGCGTGCGCGGGGGAGGCGGCAACTTCGGTGTCGTCACCGACTTCGAGTTCCGGCTGCATCCCGCTCGGACCGCAGGTGATGGCCGGCCCGATCTTCTGGTCGATGGACGACGCGCCGGAGGTCCTCCGCTTCTACCGGGACTGGATCGCCGACTGCCCGGACGAGCTGATGACGATCGTCGTGCAGCGGCTCGCGCCCGCCCTGCCCGTCGTCCCGGCGGAGCTGGTCGGCCGGCCGGTCATCGCGGTCGTGGCGTGCTACGCCGGTGACGTCGACGAGGGAAAGAGAGGTGCTGCGGCCGCTCGGGGCTTCGGCGTCGCCGGTCCTCGACCTGTTCACGCCCAAGCCCTTCGTGGCCCACCAGCAGATGTTCGACCCGTCGTTCCGGCACGGCTGCTGGTACTACGTCCGCTCCTGCGACGTCGCCGAGCTGACCGACGACGTCATCGCGGTCGTGGCCGACGTACGGCTGCGCATCACCTCACCGATGAGCAGCGTCGCGCTGTGGCAGATGGGCGGAGCGGTGGCCCGGGTCGCGGACGACGCGACCGCGTTCAGCGGGCGCTACGCCGGGTTCACCTTCAACATCAACGGCAACACGGACCGCCGACGGGTTCGAGGACCAGCGGCAGTGGGCCCGTGACTACTGGACGGCCCTGGCGCCGTTCCACACTGGGGTCTATGTCAACTTCCTGATGGAGGAGGGAGAGGAACGCGTACGGCAGGCGTACGGCGACGCCAAGTACGAGCGCCTCAGCGCGCTCAAGCGCACGTACGACCCGTCGAACTTCTTCCGCCTCAACCAGAACATCAGGCCCGACTAGCCGGTCCAGCTGCGGATCAGCTGCTCGCCCGTCTCCGGCCGGCCACCGAGCCGGATCATCTGGGCGGTTGTGTCGGGTGCTTCAGGGAGGAGTGATCGCCAAGACCCATCATCGCGACCAAGTGCGCTCTTGCAATGCACGCGGTCGCGGCGGCTGCCGCGCGATCCAAAGCTCGGATCCGGCGTCCTGTCCGGCAGGGCGCCACCCTGTGAGGTGGGCGTTACTTTCGTGGCGCATGGACGAGATACCAAGTGTGAACGACACCGTCGAGCGGGCGTTTCGCCGCCACTATGGCCACGTCTATCGTTACATCCGCCGCCGCACCGGGGACCACGAGCGCGCCGAGGACCTCACACAGGAGGTCTTCGCCGCCGCCGCCGTAGCTCTCCCGGACTTCTCCGGCCGTGCCGATTCTCCGCTGCCATGGCTCTATACGGTCGCGAAGCGACGCTTCGCGGACGAGGCCCGGCGCCGCCAGCGCGAGGTCCCGATCGAACAACGCGGCGGCGACCTCGAATATGGGCCCCACCTCGCGACGATTCGGCGAGGACCGCCATGACCCGGCTCGAGCACGACCAGCAGGAGGTTCTGACATTGAAGCTGCTGCGTGGAGGCTCGTTCGCGGAGATCGGGCGGCGCCTTGGCGTCAGTGAGGCCGCGGCGAAGATGCGTTTCGTGCGTGCGCTCCGTTCCTTGCGTGCGGAGCTGCAAAGGGAGGGGATCGAACCTTGACCATGCACGACCGTGAAGTTCTCGAAGCCCTTCGCGACGAGCCGGAGCTGCTCGCGATCGCGGATGCGGTCGCCGCGACCGGGTCGAAGCGCCGCCGCCGCCGAACCCTTCCAGCTGTGGCGGCCGCGGGAGTTGTCGCTGCGCTCGTCCTTCTCCTGGTCGAGCCCTGGGGCAGCAGCGGCCCCGGTCTGTCGATCGTGCGCTGGCGGCGATCGGGAACGGCCCGATCGTGCACGCGGTCATTCGGTATCAGCTTCCCGGGCAGAGGGTCGAGCTCGCGACTGGTCGCGCGCGGCCGATCGTCCGCATCGCCGAGACGTGGACGGATGAGGCGAAGGGCGTAGTGTTGGTAAGCGCGCGTGCGGACGGGCAGGTGCTCGACCGTCGAACCGTCCGGCTCAACCGCCAAGACTTCTTTTATCCGCTCGGCCTGGCGGCCTTCTACCGACGCGCCCTCGAGGAGGGAAAGGTTCAGCAGGTCGGCGAGGGGAATCTGCGCGGCCATCGGATCATCTGGGTCTCGGCGACGCAGGCCCCATTCACGCTGGAGGCGGCGCTCGACCGCGACTCCTACGATCCGCTCGTCGTCCGCTATCTCCAAGACGGATAGATCGTTCTACAGATCGACGTCCTGAAGATGGAGAGCCTTCCCCTCGATGCCGTCCGCTTCGGGAACCCAGTCGCGGAGGGGAACACTTCCACCGGGGGCTTTGCGGTGGAAATTCCGACGGCTACACCATCCACGAGCGAGATCGTTGCTGCGCAACGAGTACTGGGGGCTTCTCCGCTGTGGCTGGGACGCTCCTGGGACGGAGTACCGCTGAGCACGCTCGGTGTCAGCACGGCGGAGACCCGGTCGGGTGGCCGAAGCGCACGCGCTCGTCTCGTTCATCTCGAATACGGGCACGGGCCACTGCCGCCCTTCGTCCTCGAGAGCTCAGCATCCGAAACGAACGCGACTTCATCCGGGTCGAAGGCGACGTCGTACCGCCACCAGGCTTCGTCGACCTCGAAGGACCCTCGATGGCCGGAACCGATGGTCAGCAGGAACGCTGGACCGGCACGTTCCAGCGCGACGGCTTGTACATCACGATCGAGGCCGGCTCTCGCGCAGCTGTGCTCGACGCCGCACGCGCTATTCGGTCAGCCGACCCGGACGAACTGCAGCCGGCTAGGTCGGCCCGCCGCTAAGGAAGCGACTCGCCCGGATCCAGCAGCGCCCTGCGGCGATAGCGTGATCTACGAGGGATCGGGGGTGTGCCAGGTGCCATCCGGATCTCGTGGACTCAGCCCGAAGTAGTCGGAGTAGTCCCCAGGCGAGATGGGCCGTGAAGGATTCGAACCTTCTACCTTGGGATTGACGGAGTCGCCTCCGGCGCCGCGGAAAGAGCGAGGCAGGACGAGGGAGGACGAGGACTTCCGCATCATCCAGTCCGCCTGCGCGCGTCGGGAAACTACGTTCTTCGAACGAGAGCGAACCTCGAACGCCTGGCGTTCGCCGGCGACGTGCTTCTCGACCAGGCCCCGAAGCTCCAGGCGGTATTACCGACCACATGCGCAGCCGACGCTCCGTAGTCGGCGCCTTCGTCCCGGCGATCGACCATCGCGCGCAGGAAGTCACATCCGGCAGAGACGCTACCTCATCGCGGACACCCGTAGTTTCCGGGCCGCAATCGGTGGCGGCGCGGATGCGCCAGCGCGACCTCCGCGATATATCCGTGAGCGAAGGACGTATCGTGATGATGCGACGATTCATCGTGGGTGCCGTCGCCGCTGCATCCCTGGCGGTGGTCGCGCTGCCGAGCGCAGCTCCGTCCCTCATGGCCAAGCCGCTCGTGCCCCAAGGAACGGCGCGCGGAGGATCCGAGGAAGGAGGACCTAACGGAGGTCGGTGCCGGAGCCGTGGTGCTCCAGGCTGACGGAAAGATCATCGCCGGTGGAGGCGGCAACTACGGGTTCGCCCTCGTCCGCTACAGACGGGACGGAACGCTCGACCGCACCTTCGGCAAGGGCGGGAGGGTAACGACGCAGTTTGCCTTTTCGGGATACGTCACCGACCTCGCGCTGTTGCCGAACGGCGAGATCGTCGCTGTCGGCCAGCCCTGGACGGACGAGGTAAGGGCGACGAACTTCATGCTGGCGAAGTACGAGCCGGATGGGCGGCTCGACCAGTGCTTTCGGATCCCGAGGCAAAGTCGAGACCGACTTCGGCGGCGGGGACGGTGCCAATGCGGTCGTTCGTCAGCCGGACGGGAAGATCGTCGCCGCGGGCTACACGGCGACCGGGCGCAACCGCCTCGCCTTCGCACTCGCGCGGTACAACCCCAACGGGTCGCTCGACAAAGCGTTCGGCACGAAAGGAAAAGTCACGACCTCGATCGGGTCGAGCGACGTCGCGTTCGACCTCGTCATCCAAGACGGGAAGATCGTCGCCGGTGGCCGCAGCTACAGCGAGGCTGACGACAGCGACGATTTTGCGCTCGCCCGCTACAACCCTGATGGATCACTCGACGACGGCTTCGGCCGCAACGGAGTGGTCGTCACCGCCGTCACGTCCGCCGACGACTTCGCCTCGACCGACGACGCGGTCTATGCGCTCGCCCGACAACCCGACGGGAAGATCGTGGCAGCAGGATCGGCTGCGGAGGAGGAGCAGGTTGCGGTAGCGCGATACGAGCGGGACGGTCGGCTCGACCCGACGTTCGGCTCCGGCGGAGAGGTTCTGGCGGCGATCGGCGGGGACGAAGATGTTGCCTACAGCGTCGTGCTTCAGCCCGACGGCCGCGTCGTAGTCGCGGGCTCGAGCCTGGGCGAGCAGCCGAACTTCGCACTCGCGCGGTTCGGCGCCAAGGGCTCAGCTCGACACGAGCTTCGGTTCGGGGGGAGCCGTGACGACGCCCATGAGCCGCGGCGAGGACGAAGCATTCGCCGTGGCGATTCAGGCGGAGGGGAGGTTCGTCGCCGCGGGCGCGAGCGAGCGGCGCTGCCTCTGTTTCGCGTTCGACTTCGCTCTCGCCCGCTACACGTCTGCGGGATCGCTGGACAAGAGCTTCGGTGCCGGTGGGAAGGTACGAACGCAGATCGTCCCGGGGTGCGTGGTCCCGAGGCTCGTCGGCCTGATGCTGCCGCGCGCGAAGCGGAGCCTCGCCGCGGCCCACTGCCGCGCCGGAAAGGTCCTCAGGCGACACGCGGCAGCGCCACGCGGCCGTGTGCTCGATCAGAGCTTGGCGCGGGGATGGCACCTGGTCGGCGGCGCAACGGTGCGCCTGCTCGTCAGCCTCGGTCCGGCGCGGGGGAGTCGGTGAGCCGCGCGCTCGTGGTGGCGGGTGCCATCGCCCTTCTCGCGACGACAGCCACGTCAGGAGGGCCGCGAGACTCACCGGATGCCCGTGCAAACTCGCTCGGCGGCTACCTCGTCTTCGTCAGCAACCGCGACGGCGATTCCGACGTGTACGGCGCCGGTGCGAACAGCGGCCGCACGGCGGCGTTGACGCGCAACAGCGCGAGCGAAGCGTCCGTGCTCCTGGCGCCGAAGGGCGGCTGGCTCGCAGTCGAGCGCGGTGGGTACGGAGGCAATGTGATCCTCGTCTCGCCCGACGGGCGGCGCGAGCACCGTCTCGGGCGAGGTGAGAACGGCGTCTTCTCGCCGGACGGCCGTCTCTTCGCGTTCGAGCGGGAGGGGTCGACGCTGCTGGCGGCTACGAACGGTCGGCGCGTCCGCAGCCTGGGCCGAGGGGTTCCCGTCTCGTTCTCCCCCGACAGCCGGCTGCTCGCGTTCGAGATCGGTCACGAGGGCGCCGGGCTTGGCGTCTTCGATCTCGGGGGAGACACGAGGCGCGTCTTTGCCGGCCGCGAGGAGCCCGGCACTGCCGCGTGGTCGCCGGACGCGACGCGGCTGGCGTATCTGACGCCGGAGCCGGAGGAGGCATTCGCTCCGCAGGACCTCGTCGTCGGAGAGGCTGCCACGATGGCCCACCGCGTCCTGTCGACAGGCGAGCTCGGTTACCCAGGTCCGGTCTGGGTCGACAACGGACAGATCGGCTTCGTGCGCGTGGTCAGGGCCGAAAATGAATATCGGGGTGACGAGGTCGTCGTGGCGGCCCTCGAGGGTGGAGAACGAGTTCTCGCGAGCGGTGATTTCAGCAACGTGCGATGGGCGCCGACGCGAGACAAGGTTGCGATCGAAGAAGACTTCCAGCGCCTCCGCGTGACCGACGCCACCACGGGCGAGACTCGGCTCCTCGGCGAGTCCGAGTACGGGGAGTTCGCGTGGGCTCCGAGCGGACGCCGGATCGCGTTGCGCAGGCCGGATCGGTCTCTCGTCATCGCCGACGCCGACGACGGCAGTTCGCGTACGGTGCTTCACACGGAGAGCAGTTGGTCGCTCCCCTGGGACGCTGTTTGGTCCGGCGACGGGGAGGCGATCGGGCTGTATTTCGGCGACAGACTGGCGATCGTACGGGTTGCCGACGGGCGCCTCCGGCGGGTCCCATTCACGGCTGCCGGACGCAAGGAGATCGTCGGATGGGTCGCTGCCGATCTTCCCGCCTCCGCCCGCAAGGTCGAGCCGACGCCGTTGCCCGACCACGCCGGAGCGCGCGTGGTGCGTTCCCGCGGCCGCGTCAGCGAAGTCGCAGCGTCCGGAAGCTGGAGCGCGGCGGTCGTCGGCGCGAGCCGGACCGATTGCGAGCACGTCATCGCATGGCGCCCGGGCTCGAAGATCATGCGCTTCCGGCCGCCGATGAACAGCTGCTTCGGCGACCCGTTCGTCCACCTCACGCTCAGGGGGACGCGGCTTCACTGGGTCATCTTCTACTGCGGCAACAACTGCTACCTCGCGGATTTCTCCGCGAATCTCCGGCGTCCGGGCGAACAGGTTGGCTCGGAAGACGACGAGGAGTACGACGGGCCGCCGCCCCGGGCGGTAAAGCCCGCTAGCACGACGCGAAAGGGCATTCGCATGTCCGTGCGGAACGGGATGATCACGCTCCGCCGCCTGCGCGACGGCGCCTTCACGCGGATCCGTCCGCCGGCGGCAGCGTCGACGCAGAGCTGGCCACCGGGGGTTGTTCTACGGGTACAACGTGAAGAGCGCCCGGCCGGGGCGGATCGTCTTCGTCCCGTTCGCGAAGCTCGTGCGGTAGCGGATCAGCAGCAAGACGCTCCGCCGCCTGACAAAGTTCACCTGGTACGCAGACGGTCGCGCGGTCGCCTCGAAGACGGTTCGCGTGCTGCGGCCGTCGCGCCCTGACAGGCGTCTTCGACATGGCTGGGGGAGCGGCGGCGAGGACTCGCTGTCACTCGCTGTCACCTTGGCGATCGATCACATGAACAGGCAACGAGAAAGACGAAAGGTCCTGCATCGCTGGGCCTTTCAGCAGTGGGCCGTGAAGGATTCGAGGCGGCGCGGATGCATTCGGGGGCTGATCTGAGCCATGGTCAGCTTGTACGCGGAAAGGTGGGCAAGGACGTGTTTCGGAAGCGCGGCCCGGCGCCGACCCCTTCCAGGCACTCGGCCACCGGGCCTCCTCCCAACCCCTTGCCGACCACGGCCGCATCCTCGAGCAGGCTCTTCCGAACTGAGCACGCGGATGAAGGGAGAGAGCTACGAGTTAGTGCGGCGCGGGTTCGGCGTGCCTATGAGTCAGGTCTGATAGGCGACGGTTCCGTAGTCGTAGTCGAGGGTGAACGGATTCAAGGCTGCGCCGGTGACGAAGACCTTCGACCCCGTCCGAGTTGACGGCGAGGGCGCGCGCGTCGGAGCCCAGGAAGATCATGGAGGTGCCGTACGTCGCGGTCCAGAGCTCCGTTCCCGCAGCCGTGCCGTAGGCCACCGTTCCGTAGGTGGAGCCGTGAACGGCGAGCCCGATAACCCCGGTCACGAAGACCTTCGACCCGTCCGGGCTGGTCGCGATCGCACGCGCATCGGCCCAGCGGCCGGAAAACGGGTCCCACGTGCGCTCCCAGCGCTCCGACCCGTCGGCGGCGCTGAGCGCGACCGTCTCGTATGCGCTTCCTGTCGTGCCGGCCGTGTAGACGGACGTGCCGTCGGGGCTGATGACGACCGAGGACATCGACGCGGTGTGGCGGGCGACCCAGCGCGTGGCCCCGGAGTCGGGGTTGTACGCGACCGTCCAGCCGCTCCCAGCCCGTGACGACCAACTTGTGGCCGTTTGCGTTGAAGGCGATCGAGCGTGCCTCGTCGCTGCCGCCCCTCGACCCGTCCAGGCGCGCAACCCACAGCTGCGCACCCGATCTCGCGTCGTAGGCGATAGTGGCGTAGTCGAGCCCGGTCCTCGCGCCGCCGTCACTCGAGCCGGTGACGAAGACCTTCGTTCCGGTGGCGTTGACAGTCAGCGCGTTGGCGAGGTCCTCGCCGCTACCGGGCCGTTGTAGCGAACCGACCAGATCCTGCCCCCGTTCACGGTCGCGTAGGCGACGGTCTGGTAGTCGCGATCACCGCGCAACCCCGGTCCATGCTGCCGGTGACGAAGACCAGTGACCCGTCGGAGTTGACTCTGATCGACGTTGCCTCCGCGCGGCCGCCCGGCGGCGCCGTGTTCAGCGAGGCCCACAGCTGCATCCCCGTGACCGAGTCATAGGCGAGGGTGGCATAGTCGGAGGTGATCCCCGATCCGGTATCGCGCTCGCTGTTGCCGGTGACGACAACCTTGGTCCCTACGTCCGGGCTGACCGCGATCGCCGTCCTCATCGACGCCATGCGCGGGACCGTCGTAGCGGGTCGCCCAGAGCTGGTCTCCCGTAGCGGCGTCGTAGGCGACCGTGACGTAGTCGCGGTTGCTGCCTTCGACGACGACGCCGGTCACGAAAACCTCGTCCCGTCTCTACTCGTGGCAATCGACGAAGCCGAGCCGCCGGTATAGAGACTGTCCCACACCTCCGTGCCCGACGCGGCCGCCGTTGCCCCGTGGACAACCGGAGATATCGCGAGCGCCAGGATCATCGCGACCAGCGTCCCTGCGGGAACGAGTCGTGCACATCGCTTCCCGGCCGATGACAGCCGTGTGGGGGCAGCCGAGAGTGAAGCTTCCAGGGTGTGCGCCTCGGAGGTCATCGTCGTACCACTCCTTCGAGCAGCCGTCGGAGTGCTCCTAGCCGCAACCGGCGGCAACCGCGGTCGCTTCCAACCCCCTGATCATCCGCCCGAGCGGACCGCGACGCATCCGCGGCCACCCCGATATCCCGTCCGAAAGCTACGCATAGTGATTCGACCCGCACCTGTGATCACCCTTCAGGGGGCACCGAGGTCGGTCTTGGTGATTCACCGAACCGCTCGCGCTCACGCGACCAAGCGCCGGCAACAGGCGGCACCACGAAGACCTCGGCTTCATATTCACCGCGGACCGGGCACGGACCGCGGCACGTGTGCCCCCTCGCCCCAGCGGCCCGAGCAGTCGGCCCATTCCGGCGGAGAAGCTGAGCAGGCACCTGTTGATGGGCCGTGAAGGATTCGAACCTTCGACCTTGGGATCAGAATCGTCCCGTGATCTCGGTGTATCTCGGTTGGTCTGACTTTTGCAGCGGAAACGCGGCTATTTCCGCCGCCGCATCTCGGCCTATCTCGGCCCGTCTCGCTGCCACTTCGTTGCCACCTTCGCCCTCCGCTTCTCCCCGTGTGAACCCCGAGCCCGCCGCGGGCGAATCAGCGCGCGCCCGCCGCTATCCCGTCCACCCGAGATCTCTCATGGCATGTCCTGCGTTCCAGATTTTGGTCATATGACTGATCTTTCCGTTCTCGAACTGCATCGCGTACACGTAGTCCGAGCTCGTGCTCCTGCCCGTTGGGGGCATCGGCCCGCCCTCGCCACTGTGCGTCCCGGAGAAGACGGCGTAGGCGCAGACGTTGCTCCGTTCCTGGTCGGTGGCGAATGACTTCAGCTCGTAGCGCCCGTCGGGATGAAACTGAGCAAACCCTTCATCCACTCGGCGTAGTCCTTCAGCGTGCGGACGTCGGCGAGCGGCTCTGCCTGGGCGGAGAAGGTCGCGTCGGGGTGGCAGTAGGCGCTGCACCCTTCCCAGCCCTCGCCGGTCTCACAGGCCTCGAAGAATGCGTGCGCGTTCTCGGTAATCGTGGAGGACTGCGTCGTCTCCATCTCCATCTCCTTCGGTCGCGGGGGGACAGGCTAATTCAGCAGCGTCCGCCGCTGCTTGCGCCGCGAGCCTCGTCTTGCCGCTTCCACCAGGCCCGGTCAAGGTGAGCAGGCGTTGCCCCATCGAGAGGGTGTCGGTCAAACGTAGGCGCGAGATCATGAAGCAACCTCAACGCAACCGCCTCGCGTCTGTACTACACGCCCTCGGGGACGAGCGAATCGACGCCTACGGCATACACGGTGACCGGCTGGGCCTTTCCCTTGACAAGCAGCTCGCCCTGCGCTTCGACGGCGAGTGCCCGGTAGAACTCCTGCAGGTCCTGCGCCGCGCTCGCGAGCTCGGCGATGCGGTACAGGGCGGACTGGACTTTCTCCGTGTCACGGCGCTTGGCCTCGGCCCTCTCGGGCTCGGCCAGCCGCCGCCGCGCCTCGGCGAGCTCCGGAGAGATGCCGGCGTCGGATGTCACTGCAGCTCCACCCCCGCTCCCGCAGCTCTACAGGGCCGCGCGCGCGACATCGCGTTGTCGAATCGATCCCGCGTCACGACGAGCAGTATCGTTGACCGCGGGAGGCCGGTCGCGCGGGAACGCTGAGCTGTGTCCGCCTGTCTCGCTGTCTCGTCGCTGCCAGACTCAATTGGTCGAGGAGGTCGGGGGCGCCGCCTCGGAGTGGGAAGATTGTCGGCGCCGCACTAGAGTGCGTTCATGGAGGCTCTGGATCGCCGCCGGTTTCTGGAGCGGACGGGCCGGCTCGCGGTGATGGGGGGCGCGTTGGGGGCGGTTGCCGCGTGGGAGGCGGGAGCTGCGCGGCGGCCGGGCGACCGCCGCCTGCGGGAGTTGGCCCGGGAGCTTCGTGGTTCGGTGGTTACCAGCGCCAGCGGCGCCTATGCGCGCGCCAGGCTGCCGTACAACACGCGCTTCGACAGCGCTCACCCCTGGGCGATCGTGTACTGCGAGTCGACGGAGGATGTCGAGCGAACGGTCCACTGGGCGCGGCGGCACGGGATCCGGATCGTCCCGCGCTGCGGCGGTCACTCGTACGGCGGCTACTCGACGACGCCCCACGTGCTCGTCGACGTCACCAGAATCGACCACGTTCGCCCCAAGGCGGGCGGCAAGGCGGTCGTCGGCGCGGGCGTGCTGCTCATCGATCTCTACGCACAGCTCGCCGCGCACGGCCTCACCGTTCCAGCCGGGACCTGTCCGAGCGTCGGGATCGCGGGGCTGACGCTCGGCGGCGGAATCGGGTTTTCGGGACGCAAGCTCGGCCTGACCTGCGACAACGTGCTCGGCGCGGTCGTGGTGACCGCAGACGGCCAGGCCCGCCACTGCGACGCGACCGAGCACGGCGATCTCTTCTGGGCCTGCCGCGGAGGCGGTGGCGGGAACTTCGGGATCGTGACGAGCTTCCGCTTCCGTGCTCATCCTGTCGATACGGTCGCCCGGTACCAGATCGCGTGGCCGTGGGCCGACGCGCCGGCCGTCGTCGCGGCCTGGCAGGCGTTCGCGCCGCACGCGCCCGACGAGCTCTTCTCGACGCTCGTCTTCACCACGACCGCCAAGGCGCCGGGAGCGACTCCGCGATCACCTCGGGCGGCCAGTTCTTCGGCACGGCGACTGAGCTCGAGTCGCTGATCGCGCCCCTGACGGCGGTCGGACATCCGAAACGCGTGACCGTCACGACGCTCGGCTACTTCGATGCGGCAATGCAACAGGCACGCTGCGGCGACGGCCTGGCCGCATGTCACCGAGCCGACAAGTTCAAGGGAGGCACGCTGCCCCGGCTGACGTTCAAGGCGAAGTCGGACTATGCAAACGTGCGCCTCTCGATGGACGCCGTCCGCACGCTCCTCTCTGCCCTAGAGTCGAACCAGGCCGATGCCGCTCTGTCCAAGGCGGAGGTGATCTTCGACGCGCATGGGGGCGTGATCAACCGCATCCCACGAAGCGCGACCGCGTTCGTGCACCGCGACTCGTTGTTCTCGATCCAGTACCTCGCAAACTGGAATGAGGGAGCTGACGCTCGTCCAAACCAGCGCTGGCTGAGGAGCCTGTACACGGCGATGCGGCCCTTCGTCTCGGGGTTCGCCTACCAGAACTACATCGACCCCGAGCTCGAGAACTGGAAGCACGCCTACTACGGCTCCAACTTCCCGCGGCTGGTCGCGATCAAGAAGAAGTACGACCGCGACCGTCTCTTTCGCTTCGCGCAGGCGATCCCGACCCGCGTTTAGGTCTGGACTAACCGCCAAGAGCAGTCCCGCTCTCCTTAGCTGACAGGAGCAAAGACAGCGGCCGACTACCTCGACTGGCCGCGGAAGCCGTGTACAAGGCCGAGGAGAGTAAGCGCCGTGCCGCAAGGCGCGGGTGTTTCCCTTCGGTGCAGGCACGAGCGAGGCCGAGTTCCCGTCGCTGATCATGGCTGTGTTTGCCACTTTCTTTGCCCCCTGGCCTCGACGGCCTCAGCGCTCGAGGCGGAAATCGCGCTGAGCAGGCCTTTCAGCAGTGGGCCGTGAAGGATTCGAACCTTCGACCTTGGGATTAAGAGTCCCCTGCTCTACCAACTGAGCTAACGGCCCGCCCGCGTACTGTAGCGAGGTGAAAATCCTCTCAGTCGTCGGAAACCGGCCCCAATTCATCAAGGCCGCGCCCCTCTCGATCGCGCTCAGAGAGCGGGAAATCGACGAGGTGACGCTTCACACCGGGCAGCACTACGACCCCGAGTTGTCGCAGGTGTTCTTCGAGGAGCTCGGGCTCCCGGAGCCCGCGTACAGCCTCGGGATCGGCGGCCTCCCACACCAGGAGATGGTCGCCGCGATGCAGCCCGGGATCCTGGACGCGATCGCCGCCGAGCGGCCCGACTGGACGCTCGTGTACGGAGACACCGCCTCGACGCTGGCCGGCGCGCGCGCCGCAAACGGAGGCGGGCGTCCCTCTCGCCCACGTCGAATCCGGCATGCGGAGCGGCGACTGGTCGATGCCGGAGGAGCACATCCGCGTCGAGGTCGACCGCACGTCCACGCTCCTGCTCTGCCCGGACGAGCGCTCGGCGCGCCAGCTCGAGCAGGAAGGCGTCGAGGGACGGATCGAAGTCGTGGGAGACGTGATGGCGGACGCGTCCATCCGGCTCGCGCCGATCGCGCGCGAGCGCTCGACGATCCTGCGCGGCCTCGGCCTGGAGCCAGGGACCTATGTGGTCGCGACCGTCCACCGCGAGGCGAACGTCGCGCAGCCGCGTCTGGGGCGGATCGCGGACGGGCTCAACCGCCTGAACGAGCCCGTCGCATTCCCGGCGCACCCGCGCACCCGGGCCGCACTCGCGGAGCACGACATCGAGCTCGCGCCCCACGTCCGCCTGCTCCAGCCGCTCGGCTACCTGGATCTCGCCGCGCTGGCCTCGAACGCGCGCGTCATCCTCACCGACTCCGGCGGGCTGCAGAAGGAGGCCTACTGGTACGGCGTCCCGTGCGTGACCATGCGGCCGTCCACCGAGTGGGTGGACACGGTCGAGCTGGGAGCGAACGTGCTGGTGGACGACGACCCCGAGCGAATCGTGGCCGCCGCGCGAGGAGCACGCATGCCACACGACCTCCCGCCGCTCTACGGCGACGGGCACGCGTCGGAACGGATCGCGGAGGCGCTCTATACCCTTGTGCCGCGATGAGTGACGTGAACGTAGCCGTTGCCGGGCTGGGCTACTGGGGCCCCAACCTCGCGCGTAACTTCGACGATCTCGCGCGCCTGACGTGGATTTGCGACGCGTCGGCCGAGCAGCTGGAACGGCACGGGGCGCGCTTCCCGCAGGCGCGCACCACCCAGGACTTCGACGAGGTTCTCGGCGACGACTCGGTGGACGCGGTCGTCATCGCCACGCCCGTTCCCACCCACTTCGACCTCGCGCACCGCGCGCTCGCGGCGGGGAAGCACGTCCTCGTCGAGAAGCCGCCGGCGCTCCGGGCCGAGGAGGCTGAGCAGCTCCGCGCACTGGCTCAGGAGCGCGACCTCGTGGTCATGCCGGGCCACCTCCTGCTCTACCACCCCGGCGTCCAGAAGCTCCGGGAGCTCGTCGAGACCGGCGAGCTCGGCGAGATCCTCTGCCTGTACGGCAACCGCCAGAACCTGGGGAAGATCCGGAAGGACGAGAACGCACTGTGGTCGCTCGGCGTCCACGACCTCTCGGTCATCCTCTATCTGATCGGCGAGGAGCCCGAGGAGGTCTGGGCGCGCGGAAATGCCTTCCTCACGCCAGGCGTCGAGGACGTCGTCTTCTGCTTCCTGCGCTTCCCTTCCGGGAAGATCGCCCACATGCACCTCTCCTGGCTCGACCCGCACAAGATGCGGAAGATCACGGTCGTGGGGAAAGAGAAGATGGCCGTCTTCGACGACATGGAGCTGGAGCGCAAGATGACGGTGTACGAGAAGGCGCCCGAGCAGCCCGCCCACACCTACGGCGAGTGGCGTACGCGGACCGGGGACATCTGGTGTCCGAAGATCCCGAACGACGAGCCGCTGCGGCTCGAATGCGAGTACTTCCTCTGTCTCGTCCAGGGCGACGGCGACCGCGACCGCGTGGCGGCCGACGGGCTTGCCGTCGTGCGCGCGCTCGAGCAGCTTCAAGCCTCGCTCGAGGCCGTCCCGGCGTGATCGCCGACACCGCGATCGTCTACCCCGGGACGGTGGTGGCCGACGACGTCCAGATCCACGATTACGCCGTCGTGGGAAAGCAGCCGGCGCTCTCCCCACGCTCCACGGCTGCGCGGGAGGAGCTGCCGCCGCTGGAGATCGGACCGGGGACGATCGTCTCGACGGGCGCCGTCGTCTTCGCCGGGACGCGGCTCGGCGCACGCGTGATCGTCGGCGACCAGTCCTGCGTGCGCGAGCGCTGCGAGATCGGGGACGACGCCGTGATCGGGCGCGGCACGCTGGTCGAGAACGACACGACCGTCGGCGCCCGGGCCAAGATCCAGGCGAACGCCTACGTCACCGCGTACTCGACCCTCGAGGACGATGTCTTCATCGCGCCCTGCGTGATCACGACAAACGACAACTACATGGGGCGCACCGAGAAGCGGCACGCTCTGCGCAGGGGGCCGACGATCCGACGCGGCGCGCGCGTCGGCGGAGGAGCGGTGTTGCTGCCGGGGATCGAGATCGGCGAGGAGGCATTCGTCGGGGCGGGCGCGGTCGTGCTCGGCGACGTCCCGCCCCGGGCCGTCATGGTCGGCAACCCCGCGCGGCAGATCCGTGACGTGCCGGACGACGAGCTGCTGGGCGCTTAGCGCCTTCGTCCTCGCGGGATGCGGCAGCGGTAGCGAGCCGCCGCCGGCGCACACGCAGGTGGCGCACGTTCACTGGCGGGAGGCGGACGACCCGCACAATCTCCTCGGCGGTCCTGTCGTGTACCGGGTGCGGACCTTGCGCTTCGGCCCGCACGGATGGTCGGTGAGCGGCTCTGTCCTCAACCGGACGAAACAGCCGCTCCGCATCGTCTACGCACATGAGCCCGCCGGACACAACGCGTTCGGGATCCGGGTCGGCGAAGCCCCCGGCCTGGCAGTGCGGTTCCGGCCGCCGGTACCGACCCTCCTACGCCCGGGAGAGGGATGGACCGGCACGTTCTCCGGCCCGGACGGACTGGCCGCGGGAACGCTGGTCCGCGTCCAGTTCGGCCAGTTCGGGACGTTGCACGCCGACCGCTACACCTGGGTCACCGACCACGCTTATCGCGTGCGTTAGCTCTTCCGGTACTGGAGGGCGTACGCCCCGGAGCTCTTCGTGGTCGTCTCCACCTCGACGTAGTAGAGGCCGCCGGTCCTGGCCCTGTACGCGGAGATCTTCTGCACAGAGCCGGTGCGGGTGGACTGTGCGACGCGCTTCTTTTGTGCCGCCGGCGAGAGGTCGACGACGGTCTTCGTCCCGGGCTTCCAGAGGCCGAGGCTCGCGGTCGCGTTGGGAGGCACGGTCAGCGTCAGCCAAATGCGCTGGCCCTTGCTCAGCTTGATCGCGTAGACGTCGACCGGGTCGTCCCAGAAGTCGGTCGTGGCGTTGATCGTGCCCTCGGACGTCCGCCAGATCCTCGACGACAGGGTCCCGGCGTCGTCATTGGGCTCGCGCACGTCCGCGCGCACGTAGTTACCGGCGGCGACATCGCCGGCCGCGTGGGCGACGTCCAACCGGCCGGCGCCGCTCAGCCGGTCGTGGCCGACGGGGCAGGCGCGGCAGCCGGTGGTCGCGTTCATGTCCAGTGCCGAGCGCTCCAGGATGGAGCTGACCTGGTCGGATGCGAGACCCGGTCGCAAAGCCAGCACGAGCGCCGCGGCGGCGGTGACCATCGGCGCGGAGAAGGAAGTGCCCTCTGCACGGCGGAACTCGAACGGTCCGCAGTCGGAGTAACCCTGTTCGACGCACGCGCTGTTCGTCGGCTTGGTCATCGCGTACGGAAGCGTCGAGAAGATGGCCGAGCCGGGAGCCGAGACGTCGTTGTACTGCGTGTCGCGGTCGGAGAACTCGGGGACGTTCCCGCTGGAGTCGAGCGCGCTCACGCCGACGACGTGCGGCAGCGCAGCCGGGTAGCCGGCGAAGTTCCAGGGCGAACGCGGCGCCTGGTCGGAGTTCCCGACGGCGGCGACGACGAGCACCTTCTTGCTGACCGCGTACCGAATGGCGGACGCCTCGAGCCGGGAGTAGGTGTCGCGGCGAGGGTCGAGTGGATCACGGAGGCCGGCCAGGCTGAGGTTGATCACCCGCGCGCCCATCTTCACCGCCCACCGAATGGCGCTTGCCTCGGCGCGCAGCGGGATCGTCCCGTCGCTGCGCACGACCTTCCCGACGAGCAGCTGGACGGGGAAACCGATCCCGGCGATCCCGATCCCGTTGTTCGTCGCCGCGGCGATCTCCCCCGCGACGAACGTCCCGTGGCCCTCCGTGTCGACCCTGGCGTTCGACGAGACGAAGCTCTTCGAGGCGTAGATCTGCCCCTGGAACTCGGGATGCTTCCCGTCGATCCCCGAATCGATCACGGCGACCTTGACCGACGCGAACGGTGGCAGCTGCTGCCAGTAGTCGAAGGCCCGGATCTGGGCGAGGTACCACTGCTTGTTGATCAGCGGGTCGTTCGGGACGAAGGCGAGCCGGCGCGCCTTGCCGACGACGCGCAGGACCGGCGATACGCCTGCGAGGACGCCGTGCCGCGGCGCGTAACGCGCGCGGTAGGTGGCGGGTTGCACGTCGACGGTGGCGGCGAAGCGGCCGCTCGCGTCCAGCGTCGTCGTCGTCACGTTGGTCCAGCCCGAGCCGCTGTTCCGCTGGATGGTCACCGGCGCTCCCTGAACGATCGGGCGTCCCCGGCCGCTCAGCGCGGTCGTGCTCGCTGTGGGATCGAGACGGACGTACGCGGAGACGCCGACCGTGACCGGAGCGCTCGACGCACCTGACCCCGAGACGCGGTATGTGGCCTTGGCCTTCGCCTTCACGGGAATGGTGAAGGTGCCGCCCGGGTCCCGGTCGACCGTCGCGGCGAGCACCCACTTCCCGTTGTCGAGCCGCTCGAGCCGCGGTTTCGTGACCGCGCGCGCGATACCGGAGAGCGGCGACCCGATTCCGTACACGAGCGGCTTGGACGGCTGGTTCAGGGCGAGCACGCCGAGGGAGAAGTACGTCGAGCGGAGGCCGAGGACGTCCCGCGCGTCCCGACCCGGAGATCGTGCGCGCGCCGGCAGACGTCGTAAGCGCGATCGAGTTGACGCGCAGGGACGGGTTACGGCTCGCCCTCGCGTCCAGAATCTTCCCCGCCAGCCCGAGCCGCTTGGCGAAGTCGGCGGCGCCGTAGACGTACGGGCCCCACGAGTGGTACGGCGACACGGTGTCGTAGGGGTCGTCGACCGAGACGAGGTACGGAACGGGCTTCGAACCGGGGAAGCCATCCTGGACGGCGGCCGTCCTGCCGCCCGACGAGGCGGAGAAGTACGTGAGCGCCGGCTGCCCGCGGTAGGTGAGGATCTGGCCGGAGGTCGCCTGCACGGCGGCGTTGGTCGAGAACTGCTCCGCGTCCACTCCGCCGTAGACCTGGCTGCGCGTGTCGTCGTAGACGTCGAAGCTGCCCGACGTCTTGCGCGTAGCGACCACGAAGGAGCGGCTGGCGATTGCCTGCACCTTCAACGCCTCGTTCGGCCAACCCGGATCGACCTCCTGCGCGACGACGCCGCGGACGTACTCCTCCAGCCCCACGACGTTCACCGCCTGGAGGCCGCCGCTGCGCACCGTCACCTGGATCGAGCCGCGGTACGCGCGCCCGAGCTCGAGCGGCAACCGTCCCGGAACGAAGCGCAGTGGGCCTGGGAGCGCTCGAGGCGCGGCCGAAGCCTCCACCCGAACCTTGAGCGACGGGCCGAGCGTGTATGTCCCCGCCGCGAGCGGGTAGCTCTTGCCGCCCGCGTCACGCACGCGGAAAGGTGCCTTCGACGTAATCGCCACGCTGCTCGCGCCCGTGGCGAGGAGGACGCGGACCTGCGGCACGGTGGTCTTGCCGAGGGCCGTGCCGGGGTAGTAGTGGGAGAGGATCTTCGCGTAGCCGAAGCCATGCTTCGCATAGCCGTAGGCGCCGTCCTGTCCCATGCCGACACCGTGGCCCCAGCCGTGGCCCTTGATGACGAAGGTCGGGAGGGTGGCCGCGGACGCGCCCTGAGCAGCCGTGAGCCAAATGCCCAGGACGGCACCCAGGAACGCAGGACCCCGGCTCATGCTGAACGTATGGTACGCGCGGAATCCCCCGGCATCAGGGCTCCGCGGCGGTCATACCCCGCTATGACCAGGCGGTTTCCACGACAGGGGCGCGCTCCTTGAGCGGTTCCCACCAGTCACGGTTGGCCGCGTACCACTCCACCGTCGCGGCCAGTCCCTCCCCGAACTCCACCTGCGGGTGCCACCCGAGCTCGCTGCGCAACTTGGACGAGTCGAGCAGGTAGCGGCGGTCGTGCCCGGGACGGTCGGGGACGATCGTCTTCAGCTCCTCGGGCTTCCCCGTCAGGTCGAGGATGCGGTCGGCAATCTCCTCGATCGAGGCCTCGAGCCCGGAGCCCACGTTGTAGGTGTCGCCGACGCGGCCGCGCTCGAGGACGACCTCGATCGCGCCGCAGTGATCGTCCACGTGCAGCCACTCGCGGCGGTTCTGCGTGGACGAGTAGAGCGGCAGGGAGACGTCGTCCAGCGCGTTGGTGAGGAAGAGCGGGATGACCTTCTCCGGGAACTGGCGCGGCCCGTAGTTGTTCGAGCAGTTCGTGATCGTGACCGGAAGCCCGTACGTCTCGTGGTAGGCGCGAACCGCATGGTCGGCGGCCGCCTTCGACGCGTTGTAGGGGGTGCGCGGCGCGTACGGTGACTCCTCGCTGAACGACTCCGAGCTGTCGAGTGGGAGGTCGCCGTAGACCTCGCAGGTCGAGACGTGGTGGAAGCGCTCGAGGCCGACGCGCCGCGCTGCCTCGAGGAGCGTCTGCGTGCCGAGCACGTTCGTACGGAAGAAGCGGCCGGGATCGAGGACGGCGTAGCTGTTGTGCGACTCGGCGGCGAAGTTGACGACGACGTCCACCGCATGCTCCTGGAGCGTCCGCTCGACGAGGTCGCCGTCGCAGATGTCTCCTTCGATCAGCGGGACGCCGTCGGGAACGTTCTCGCGCACGCCCGCATAGGTGAGCAGGTCGAGGACGGCGACGTTGTCGCCCGGGTGCTTCTCCAGCCAGTAGCGAACGAAGTTCGCGCCGATGAAGCCGGCCCCGCCGGTGACGAGCAGGTTCACACGTGAAGCCTAGTGCGCTACAGGTTGAGGGAGCGGCTTACTCCCGCGACGTACCCGACCCCGGCCTCGGCCGCCGGCATGAACACCCGAACCTGGCCGTGCCGGCTCAGTGAGAACCGGGCGGCCCCGGCGGAGCCCAGTCGCAAGCTCTTCAGCACCCGCCAGCCGGCACCACGACGAACCTGAACCTGAACGCGGGAACCGGCCAGCGAGTGAGCCGCTGCGGCCCGGACGGCGAAGTGGTGTCGAGTGCGGCGCGTGAGCACGATCCGCGGACGGACGAGCACCTCGGTGGTCTCGGTCGTGATGCCGTTGAGACGGGCCTGGTAGGTCGTCCCGATCGAAGGCGATACCAGCAGCGCGAAGTCTCCTCTCGAGCCCACAGCGCTCACGGCCGAGAGGGGAGTGAACGAAGACGCGCCGGCCGGGCGCTCGAGCACCGACGCCTCCCTCTCGGGAATCGGTGGATCGAGAGGGTTCCCGTCGTCGTCGCTGCACTCGGGTTGATTCGGAACCTGGCCCGAGAGCACCGCGTCGTCGCCGAAGACGACGGTCTTCGGAATGACCTGGAGCAGTGGAGGAAGCACCGTGACGGTTCCGCTTCCGGCGCCCAGGCCCTCGATCGAGTACATGAAGGTGCCGGGCACGAACAGCGCGCACCCGGTAACCCAGGTCCCGTCTGCGCTCGACGCGCTGAAATCGACGGTGCAAAGGTCATCGGGGAACAAGATGTGGGTCGCCGGATGAGGACCGGTCACCGTCCAGTGGATGGTGTCGCCGGACGCAATCGTGATCGAGGGCGGCGGCACGGGCCCGACCTGCACGTCGGGTCCGGTGCAGACGACGAACGCTGACGCAGGGCCCGCGAAGGCGAGAGAGACAAGGACGACTCCGAAGAGCCGGATCATGTTAATTGGGACGATCGTTCGCGAGAAAAAAGCTAGAGCGTGGCCAGTCGCGGCTACCCGAGCCTCGACAGGCATTCACGCAACCCCTCGCGCCAGTGCGGGAGCCGCGGAGCGCCTTCTCGCTCGCTGCGCAGCACCGAGTACGCCGGGCGCGGGGCCGGACGGCCGAGCTCCGCGGTCGTTATCCGGCGGACACGGCACCGCAGCCCGGCCTCCTCGAAGATCGCCTCCGCGAACTCCGCCCACGTGCAGTCTCCGTCCGCCGCGAGGTGCCAGACCCCGTCCGGCAACTCGAGCACTTCGCGCGTCGCCGCGGCGAGATGCCCGGTGTACGTCGGCGAGCCGCGCTGGTCGTCGACCACCGCGACCTCGTCCCGTTCGGCGCCGAGCCGCAGCATCGTGCGGACGAAGTTGTGCCCCGTCCAGCCGAAGAGCCACGACGAGCGGACGATCCAGCCACGCTCGACCTCCCGCTCCCCCGCGAGCTTCGACCGTCCGTATGCCGACCGTGGCGCCGGCTCGTCGGACTCCACGTACGGCTCGCCCTTCGAGCCGTCGAAGACGTAGTCGGTCGAGTAGTAGACGACGGGCACGCCGAGGGCGACCACGTTGCGCGTCCCGGCCGCGTTCACGGCCACCGCACCTTCGGGATCCGCCTCCGCCCCGTCCACGTCCGTCCATGCGGCCGCGTGCAGGACGAGCTCCGGCTCGACGCCCGCCGGGGCGGGCTTCGTCACGTCCCACCCCGAGCGGTCGAGCGCGGACGCGTCCGGAAACTCCTCGCGCAGCGCGGCGCCGAGCTGGCCGCCCGCGCCGGTGATCAGGACGCGGCGGCCGACGCGTCCCGTTGCGAGAGGATCGGGGATTGCGTGCTCCACAGGTGGCGGACGCGGGGATCGTTCCACGGAACCTCGTGCTCGTCCGGATCGTCCGCGTTGTACTCCTCCGTCACCTCGTAACAGAAGATCGCGTCGGTCAGCGCCTCGAAGCCGTGCGCGAGACGGCCCGGCACGTAGACCGCGACCGGGTTGTCGTCGCCGATGTCGACCGAGTAGGTATCGCCGCTTTCGCGGTCGAGCAGCACGACGCGCACCATCCCGCGCAGGCACACGAACAGGTCGTCCTGCCCTCCCTCGTGGTAGTGCAGACCGCGAATCACACCGGCGCGCGTGAAGGACACGTTCGTCTGCCGCGTCGGGTTCGGCATCGTGCTCTCGCGGCGGATCTCCATGAACCAGCCGCGCTCGTCTTCGAAGCGGCGCAGCGGGATGAGCTGGACGCCGTCGATCACAGGATCCCGATGTGCGAGTCGTCGCCCACGAGGATCCGGTAGGCGTTCGGCTTCGAGTTCTGGCCGCCGATGACGACGTTGCGACCGATGAGCGAGCCCTCGAGCCGGTGGTGGAGGTCGCTGATCTTCGCGTACTCCAGGATGATCGAGTTCTCGATCTCGGCCCGCTCGATCACGCAACCCTCGGCGACCGCCGTGTACGGCCCGATGTAAGCGTCCCGCAGCACCGCGCCCTCTCCGATTGCGACCGGCCCCTGGATGCGGCAGCGCTCGACCAGCGCTCCCGGCGGCGACGGCGACGCGCCCGTCGAGATCGGAGTCGGCCACCTCGCCGTCGATCACCGGCTCGACCACGTCGAGCAGCAGCCGGTTCGTCTCGAGCATGTCCTCCCACTTGCCCGTGTCCTTCCACCAGCCGGTCACCACATGCGGTTCCACGCGCTTGCCCTGGTCGATCAGGGTCTGTATCGCCTCGGTGATCTCATACTCCCCACGACCGGACGGCTCGAGCGCCCGGCAGATCTGGAAGATCCCGGGCATGAACATGTATACGCCGACGAGCGCCAGGTCCGACTTCGGCTCGGCCGGCTTCTCCTCCAGCTGCACGACGACCTCGCCGTCGAGCTCGGCGACGCCGAAAGCCCGCGGGTCGTCGACGTGCTGGAGGAGGATGAGCGCGTCGGGCTGCGCGGCCTTGAACTGCTCCACCATGCCCGTGATCCCGCCCTGCAGGAGGTTGTCGCCGAGGTACACGACGAAGGGCGAGTCGCCGATCGCCTCCTCGCCGGTCAGGACAGCGTGGGCAAGGCCGAGCGCCTGCTCCTGCACGACATAGCCGATGCGTAGGCCCCAGCGCGACCCGTCCCCGGCCCGCTCGCGGATCTCGGAGCCGCCCTGTCCCGGCGACACGACGATGGTGATGTCGTCGATGCCCGCGTCGCGCATCGCCTCGATCCCGTAGAAGAGGACGGGCTTGTTCGCGACGGGGACGAGCTGCTTCGCGCTCGAGTGCGTGAGCGGGCGCAGCCGCGTGCCGGCGCCGCCGGCGAGGATCAGGCCTTTCAGCTGCATCGGTGCGAGATGGTACGTAACGGCTGGTCGAAGACGGCGATCGCCCCGGGAGGGCGAGGTCAGTTCTCCGCCGGAAGGGGCGACGGGCGCACGCGGAAGATCCGGGCGACGCCGCGCGGCAACCACCAGTTCCAGCGGCCGAACAGGGCCATCAGCGAGGGGACGAGGAGCGCGCGCACGATCGTCGCGTCGATGAAGATCGCGACCGCGAGCCCCACGCCGAACTCCTGCAGGCCCAGGACGCGCCCGGCCACGAAGCCGGAGAACGCCGCAACCATGATGATCGCCGCCGCGGAGACGATCCGGCCGGTCTTCTGCAGCCCTTCGGCGACGGCGCGCGCATTGTCGTGGTTCTCGTCCCACTCCTCGCGCATGCGCGAGACGAGGAACACCTCGTAGTCCATGGACAGGCCGAACAGCATCGCGAACAGGAAGATCGGGATCCAGCCCTCGATCTGTGAGGACTGGTACAGCCCGACGATGTCGTCGCCCGCTCCCCAGCGGAACACGATCACCAGCACCCCGTACGCGGCGGCGACCGAGAGCAGGTTCAGGAGCACGGCCTTCAACGGCAGGATCACCGAGCGGAACGCACGTAAGAGCAGGAAGTACGTCAGCACGAGCACGCCGAGGACGAGCCAGGGGAATATGGAGTACGAGCGGTGGAGGAAGTCCACCCCCTGCGGCGGGCCTCCGCCGGCCCGGACGACCACCCCTGCGGGCCACCCGACCGAGGGGATGATCTGGTTGCGTAACCGCTTGACGAAGTGCTGGGAAGGCCCGTCTCCGTACTCGTGCTCGCCGGCGACGATCACCTGCGCATAGCGGTGCGTGCGATCGACGAAGCGGCCGCCGGGCGCGTAGAAGACGTGGGCGATCTCGGGATCGGCCTTGGTGCGCTCGATCAGCCGCCCGATCGCCTGCTGGGTCGCGGGCGTGAGGACGTTCCCGTCCGGGCCCGCGTCGACCAGCACCTGCGAGGGTGAGACGACGCCGGGGCCGACCGCCTTGGTGAGCAGGTCGAAGCCGTGCACGGCCTGCGGGAAGCGGGGGATGCCGTGCACGCTGCCCGGCGTCAGCTGAAGGGCGAACGCGGGGACGGCCAGGGACAGCAGCAGTGCGCTCCCCGCGACGAGGTACAGAACCGGGCGGCGCATGATCGAGTGCGCGAGCCGCACCCAGAACCCCTTCTCCGGATCGGTTGTCCCGGGGAAGGACGGCAGCGGAATGTGCAGCCGGGTGCGCATGAACTCGGCGACGTGCACGCGCTTCGTTCCGCGGCGGCCGTAGAGGGAGAGGAGCGCCGGCTGCAGGGTCGCGGCGGCCGCGATCGACACGAGCGGGATGAGGAAGCCGCCGATGCCCATCGAGCGCATGAATGGGATCGGCATCGCGATCAGCAGCGCGAGCCCGATGGCGACCGTGGCGCCCGAGAAGATGACCGCTCTGCCCGCGGTCGCCATCGTCCGCACGATCGCGTCGTCGACCGAGCCCGGTCGCTCGAGCTCCTCCCGGAAGCGGTAGACGATCAACAGCGAGTAGTCGATCGCGATCCCCAGCCCGATCAGCTGCACAAGGTTGGTTACGTACGTCGCCATCGTCAGCTCGTGCGCGAGCAGGTAGACGATCCCGAGCGTCCCCATGATCGTCGAGCCCGCGAACAGGAACGGCATCGAGATCGCCCACGAGAGCCCGAAGACGGCGAGGAGCACGAGTAACGCGATGGGCAGCGCGATCGACTCGCCCCGGGCGAGGTCGGAGTTGAAGATCGGGTCGAGCCCGGCCTGAATCGCCGCGGCCCCGGTGACGTAGGCGTGCGCGCCCTCCGGCGTGCCCACAGCCTCGAGCAGGTCGTCGGCGTACCCCTTCGCGTCGGAGAGCGTGAGCGTCGAGGTCACGTCCCCGTAGACGAGATGCGGACCGCCGACGCGAAGCTCGGTGGCGTGCCCCGTCGGAACGACGTGCGCGGCGCGGTTGAGCCGCGTCTGTAGGGCCTCCCCCACCCGCGGGTCGCTTGCAGTCCGGTCCTGGAGTTGGAAGACGACGGTGAAGCTGCCGTCGCTGCGGTCACCGAAGTCGCGCGACAGCACCGTGCGCACGCGCTCGGAGTCGGTGCCGGGCACCGTGAACGTGTTCGCGAGCAATCCGCTCAGCTTCGTGCTCGCGTAGCCTCCGCCCAGGAGGACGACGAGCCAGACCGCCACGACGGCCCAGCGGTAACGGATCATCAGCCGGGTCAGGCGCTCCATAAGTTAGGGACTACTAAGTTATATGAGTCTGGCAGGCAGTATCGGGAGGTACGATTTCTTCGTGACCGGCCGTAGGGACATCGACCGTCTGCGCAGCGAGCTGGAGGACCTTTTCAACGAGGTCTGGCGCGCCCCGCGCTTCGCCGCGCGGCGCTGCTTCCGGCCTGCGGTGGACAGCTTTCGAACCGTCGATCCGGACAGCGCTGGTCGTGGTCGTGGAGCTTCCGGGGGTCGACCCCGAAACCGTGCACGTGATCGCATCCGACCGCACGCTGGTGGTTTCCGGGGAGCGAAAGCGGCCGCGCGCAGGCAAGGGCGGCCAGGTGTACCAGCAGATGGAGATCGACTACGGCCCGTTCGAGCGGACGATTTCGCTCACCGAAGACGTGGAGACGGAGAACGGAACCGCGTCGTACGAGCAGGGACTGCTCAAGATCGTGTTTCCGATCGCTCCGCGCCCGGCGCCACGCGGCCGAGTGCCGATCGTAGTAGTGAGGAGACCATGAGCGAAGAAGCCGTTTTCGACATCGACGAGCTGGACGACGAGCCGGAAGGGATCGAGATCCCCTCGACGCTGCCCGTGCTCCCACTCAAGGAGACGGTCGTCTTCCCGGGCTCGCTCACGCCGCTCGCCATCGGCCAGGACCGCTCGGTTCGGCTGGTGGACGACGTCGTCTCCGACGAGCCGCGCATCCTCGCGCTCGTCACGTCGCGCAACGACGAGGTGGAGGAGCCGGGGTGGGACGACCTGTACGAGGTCGGGACGGCGGCGATCGTGGACAAGATGGTCAAGGTCCCCGACGGGACCCTGCGCGTCCTCGTGCGCGGCCTCGAGCGCATTCGACTCGAGCGACGCGCCCAGGACGAGCCGTACCTCGTCGGCGAGTTCACGACGGTGCCCGACGTGGTCGTCGAGTCCGACGAGGTCGAGGCGCTCATGCGCAACGTCCAGACGCTCTTCCAGCGCATCATCGGGCTCGTCCCGTACCTCCCGGAGGAGCTGCAGATCGCGCTCGCCAACGTCGACGAGCCGAGCGCGCTCGTGAACTTCGTCGCCTCGCTCCTGCGGATCAAGACCGACGAGAAGCAGCGGCTGCTCGAGAGCGCGAACATCGAGGAGCGGTTGCGCGAGCTGCTGCGCGTGCTGAACCGGGAGCTGGAGCTGCTCGAGCTCGGCAGCCGGATCCAGTCGCAGATGCAGTCGGAGATGGAGAAGGGCCAGCGCGAGTTCTTCCTGCGCCAGCAGCTGAAGGCGATCCAGGAGGAGCTCGGCGAGGGCGACGAGCAACAGGCGGAGGTCGCCGAGCTGCGGGCGCGGATCGACGAGGCCAACCTGCCCGAGGAGGCGCACAAGGCCGCGACGCGCGAGCTCTCCCGGCTCGAGAAGCTGCCGCCCGCGGCGGCAGAGTACGGAGTCATCCGCAGCTACCTCGACTGGATTCTCATGCTGCCCTGGAACGAGACGACCGAGGACAATCTCGACCTCCAGCATGCGCGAGAGATCCTCGACGAGGACCACTACGACCTCGAGAAGGTCAAGGAGCGGATCATCGAGTACCTCGCCGTCTCCAAGCTGAAGGACGACGTCTCGGGCCCGATCCTCTGCTTCGTCGGCCCGCCCGGCGTCGGCAAGACCTCGCTGGGGCAGTCGATCGCGCGCACGCTCGGACGCAAGTTCATACGTATCTCGGTGGGCGGCGTCCGCGATGAGGCCGAGATCCGCGGCCACCGCCGCACCTACGTCGGCGCGCTCCCCGGAACGATCATCCGCGCCCTGCGGGACGCCGAGTCGAAGAACCCGGTGTTCCTGATCGACGAGATCGACAAGATGGGCGCCGACTTCCGCGGCGACCCCGCCAGCGCGATGCTGGAGGTCCTCGACCCGGCGCAGCACGACAAGTTCCGCGACCACTACCTCGACCTTCCGTTCGACCTGTCGCGCGTCCTCTTCATCTGCACCGCGAACCAGCTCGAGACGATCCCGCCGCCCCTGCTCGACCGGGTGGACGTGATCCGCCTCTCCGGCTACACGGAAGACGAGAAGCTGATGATCGCGCGCAAGTACCTCGTTCCACGCCAGCTCGAGGAGCACGGGCTCGACGCAGAACGCGTCGAGATCGACGACGACGCGCTCACCCTCGTCATCCGCGAGTACACGCGCGAGGCCGGCCTCCGCAACCTCGAGCGGCAGATCGCTGCGCTCTTCCGCAAGGCGGCGCGGCAGATCGCCGAGGGAAACGAGGAGAAGATCCATGTCGACCCCGAGCTTGTCCGCGAGTGGCTCGGCCCCCGTCGCTTCCCGGGCGAGGTGCGCAAGCGCACCGCCGAGCCCGGCGTCGCGACCGGACTTGCCGTCACCGCCGTCGGCGGAGACGTGCTCTTCATCGAGGCGACCGCGTATCCCGGCGGCGGACACCTCAAGGTCACGGGACAGCTCGGCGAGGTCATGCAGGAGTCGGCCCAGGCGGCGTACTCGTGGGTTCGCTCCCACGCACATGACCTCGGCGTCGACCCGGAGTGGTTCGAGAAGAACGACATCCACGTCCACGTCCCCGCCGGAGCTGTGCCGAAGGACGGCCCCTCCGCGGGCGTGACGATGGCGACCGCGATCGTCTCCCTGGTCGAGGGCCGCCCGGTCTCGGAGCGCGTCGGGATGACCGGGGAGGTCACGCTTACCGGCCAGGTGCTGCAGATCGGCGGCCTGCGCGAGAAGGTGCTTGCCGCACAGCGCGCGGGGCTCGAGAAGATCATCCTCCCGCGCGAGAACGAGGCCGACCTGGCCGACCTGCCGGGAGAGACGCGCGGGCAGATGGAGTTCGTGCTCGCCGACACCATCGACGACGTGCTGGCAGAAGCCTTCGACTCGACCGGCGCCGTGGGCCGTCCCGCCGTCGCCGGCGAGCGACAGGCGGCGGCAACGTTTGCGTCGAAGCCCGGCGGGTACGAGAATACGGCGTAACCGACCGAAAGGAAGAGCATGCGTTCAGCGAAGAAGGCGTACTCGGACGCGAGGCCTTATGTCCAGCGCGCGGTCACCGACGACGAAGTGCGCGACAACCTCAAGGACGCGTTCTACGCGGCCAGGGACATCTACGACGAGCTCTTCGGCGGGCGCAGCCGTCTCGCCGTCGCACAGCGTGTCGCGACCGACAGCGACATCCACGGGAACCTGAAGAAGATCTCGGACGACCTGCGCAAGAGCGTCGACCGCGTTCAAGGGAAGGCCGACCACACCGGTCGCAACCTCTTCCTGCTGCTGACCGGGGTCTTGATCGGCGTGCTGTTCAACCCGATCTCGGGCGCCTCGACCCGCAAGTGGCTGAAGGACAAGATCTTCGGCGCCGAGCCGGAGTTCTCGTACCAGGGAAACGGGCCGACGGCGTCGAGCGCGTCGAGCTCCTCGCAGCAGCAGCGGCAGCAGCAGCTAGGAGGGCCTGGCGAAATACGGGAGGGGCCGCCCGGCCGCGCCGCTCGGCCTGAGCCGCATGTCCTCGGGCGCGTCCGTATTCCCGATACGCACACGCCCTGCGTCCGTGGCCTCAGACCGAGCGTCGCACCCCGACGGCGCGCAGCATTCCGCCAGACCCTCCTAGCGCTTCTCGTGTAGCCCTAGCAGCGCCGCCTGGCTCTCGCCGGCGGCGAGGTCCTTGCCCGCGGCAAGGGCCTGTTTGACCCCGGCGGGGTCGAGTCCGGCGACGGTGGAGATGTCCGCGATCTTGAGAAGCACTGCCCCCGGCTCGGGCGCCGGGCTCTGTGCCTTGCCGATCGCGGCGACAGTCGACTTCGCGACTCCACCCGAGAAGCTGAGGTTGCGGAGGTGCTCCCAGCCCATGAGGTACTGGGTCGGGTCGATGACGCCGTCGTAGCCCTTCCCGAGCAGCGAGACGGGATGGATCTCGAAGTGGAGGTGGTACGGCGTCGTGATCGCGTCGCCCGTATTTCCGACGAAGCCGAGGACGTCCCCGGCGTTGACCCGCGCACCGTTGACGGCGAGGGGCGAGTACGCGGAGAGATGCGCGTAGTAGAACTGGTTGCCCTGGCGGTCCTCCAGCCACAGCCGGTTCCCGCCGAGCGTGTTCCATCCCACCGAGAAGACGACGCCCTTCGCCACAGCGAGCACCGGCGAGCCGAGCGTCGCGAAGAGGTCGTCGCCGTGATGCCAGCCCGTGTCGGCGCGGAAGGCGCCGAACGTGTCGGTGAACGAGACCTGGCCGAAGACGGGAAAGACGTATGGGCCGGCGGTCAGCTTGATCGGATGGTGCTTGGGGGCGGGCTGGATCGTGCGTGAGCCGAACGGCGAGGGCTTGGGCTCGGGGGCGTGCGTCGGGAGGCTGGTCGGTCCGTGGGACGGCTGCGTGGGCGGCGGGGGAGGCGGCGGGGGCCTGGTCGGGCCCGGCGGGGGAGGAGGCGGAGGGGGAGGCGGCGGGGCGGCTTCGGCCCGCGCAGTAGCCTCCGCGTAGGCGACCAGGATCTGGCTGCCGGACGGGAGGCCGCCGTGTGCTTGCGTGAGTTGAATGTCGAGCGCGGCGATCGTCGTCTTCGCCGCGTTCTTCCCCTTTGGGCCGCTCTGGTCGAGGGCAGCCTCGAGCACGACCGCCGTGCCCCAGTCACCGAGCGGAACGGTTGTATTAAGTGCAGGCGTGACCGGTTGGCCGAGGACGGTCAGGCCCTCGATCGCGGAGCTCTTCGAGTTGCCCGAGCTCCCGTCCGGGGTGGCGTTCGCGAGCGCGCGCACGATCAGCCGCGTAGCCGTGATCTCGCCGCCGAAGAGGCTGAGGGCGTCGACCTCGCTCGTCCCGGTCGCGTCCGCGGTCCTGACACCGGCGTCGGTGGACGCGCTCGCGGAGACGGCCTGGGTCGTGGCGACCGAGCCGTCGGCCGGGTAGGTGAAGCTGCCGCCCAGCGCGACCGCGTCGGGCGGCGCGGTGGCAGCCGCCGTTCCCGCGGCCGGCAGGCCGGGGATGACGATCTTGATCGAGTAGGCCGCCGCCGCGCCCTGTGTCTTCGGCGCGCCGGGAGCAGCTCCCGCCGTTCCCGCGAGCAGCGCACCGACCGCCAACACTGCGAGCGGCAGGGCTCTCATCCGCTCAATTATGGCTGGAAGGGCGGCTTTTCAGGGCGCGCCATGCGATCTGGGCGGCTACCACGAGCAGCAGGACGGCGAACAGCCGGGTCAGGACGTGCTCGGGGAGGCTCTGTGCGAGCTCCGCCCCCGCCGCGACGCCGCCGATCGAGGCGACCCCGATGAGCACGGCAGCGCGCCAGCGGACGTTCCCGTAGCGGTACTGCTGCGCCGCCCCCGCGACCGCGGTCGGAATGATCGCGAGAAGCGAGGTCGCCTCGGCGTGCAGCTGCGTCAGCCCGAGCCCGAGCGTCAGCGCCGGGACGAACAGGATCCCCCCGCCGACGCCGAACAGCCCGGAGAGCACGCCCGCGAGCAGCCCGACGAGCGCGACGAGCGCCAGCGTGATCACGATGTGACGAGCAGATCCACTGCCACGCCGACGAGGACCGCGGCGAACGCGAGCGAGAGCCAGCGCGTGGAGACCCGCTGCTGCAGGCGCGCGCCGAACACGGCGCCGAACACGGCGGGGATGCCGACGAGCGCCGCGGCGCCCGGCTTGACCTGGCCGTGCAGGGCATAGGTGACGGCGCCGACGGCGGCGGTGAACACGATCGCGACCAGCGACGTCGCCGTCGCCACCCGCGGCGGGAAGCGGTGGAGCAGGAGGAGCATGGGAACGATCACCGTCCCGCCGCCGACTCCGAAGAGGGCGCTGAACAGGCCTGCTACGAGACCTACGAGGATGAGGCCCATGGATGAGATCCTACGAAGCGTGGATGCGATCGCCCGTCTCGCCGCAGAACCCGACCGTGCCGCCGTCATCCTCGATGTGGACGGCACGCTCGCGCCCATCGTCCCGCGCCCGGAGGATGCGGCCGTCCCGCCCGAGACGCGCGCCGAGCTCGAGCGTCTCGCGGGTCGCTATCGCCTGCTCGCATTCGTCAGCGGGCGGATGGGGGAGGACGCGCGCCGCATGGTCGGCGTCGACGGCGCCGCGTACGTCGGCGTCCACGGGCTGGAGCTCGATCCCGAGGCGGCGCGCTGGCGGGAGCCCCTGCAGGAGCTCGCCTCGGCCGAGTGGCCGTGGGGCGACGTCGAGGACAAGGGCCTGACTGTCTCCTTCCACTACCGCAACGCGGCCGACCAGGAGGCCTCCGTGCGCCAGGCCGAGTCGATCGCGAAGCGGGCCTGGGGCGTCGGGCTCGTCCCGCGCTTCGGCCGCAAGGTGCTCGAGGTCCGGCCCCCGGTCGATGCGGACAAGGGAACGGCCGTGTGTCAGCTCGTCCGCGAGGCCGGCGTCGCCCGCGCGCTCTTCGCCGGTGACGACACCACCGATCTCGACGCGTTCCGCGGCCTGCGGGAGGCGGGGCTCGAGCTCGCCGTCTGCGTCGCCGTCCGCTCGGACGAGGGGCCGCCTCAGCTCGTCGAGCAGGCCGACCTCGTGGTCGAGGGGACGGCCGGCGTCCTGGAGCTACTCCGCCAGCTCTAGAACGTCCTCGAGCCGCGCGATGTCGCCGCCCAGCTGCACCGCGTCCATCCCGGCCGCCCGCGCGCCCTCGACGAACCCGGGCTGGTCATCCACGAACAGGCAGTCGCGCGTCTCCACCCCGAGCCGCTCCGCCGCGATCCGGTAGATCCGCGGGTCCGGCTTGGCCACGCCGACCGAGCAGGAGAAGACGGGCTCGTCGATCCGGGACGCGAGCTCCGTGTGCTGCCACAGCTTCGGGACCTCCTCGGAGCAGACGCTGATCAATCCGAGCCGGTAGCCCCGGCGGCGGAGCTCGTCCAGCACCTCGACCGCCCCCGGGCGCGGGACGAGGACCTCGCGCGTCCAGTCCACCCGCACGCCGATCAGCGTGTCGATACGGCCGCCGTCCACGCCGAGCTGCTCACAGACGGCGCGCACGCTCGGCTCCAGCGGACCCGTTGCGCGGAGGTCGTATTGCCCCACCCACGCCTCGCTGAAGCGCTCGGGCTCGATGCCGAGGGCGTCGGCCATTCGCCCGTGGAAGCCCTCCCACTCGTTCTGCGGCCAGACGACCAGCGTGTCCCACAGGTCGAAGACGACGGCGCGGTACTTCACTTCTTGCGCAGCTTCTTCAGCTGGGGCCACGTGCGGGTGTTCAGCACTTGCTCCTTCGTCAGCCAGGCCCGGCGCGCCTGGCCGATCCCGAACTCGACGTAGTCGAGCGCGGAGATCTGGTGCGCGTCGCTCGTGACCGCGATCATGAGGCCCGCCTCGGCCGCGGCGCGGGCATGCGTGTCGCGCAGGTCGAGCCGGTCGGGCTGCGAGTCGATCTCGAGGAAGGTGCCGGTGCGGAGCGCGGTCTCCACCACGCGCTCGAAGTCGATGTCGGAGGGCGGACGCCGGTTGATCTTCCTGCCGGTCGCGTGACCGATCGAGTCCACGTGCGGGCTCTCCATCGCCGCGACGATCCGATCGGTGACGTCGCTTCCGAGCGACGAATGGACTGACGCGACCACCCAGTCGCAGGCGCCGAGCAGCTCGTCCGGCATATCCAGCTCCCCGTCGGCTCGGATGTTGACCTCGACCCCCTTGAGGACGGTGAACGGCTTCAACCGCTCGTTGAGCGCGTCGATCTCCCTCCACTGCGCTTCCAGCTTTCCCTCGCGCAGGTAATGGGAGTGGTCGGTCATGACGAGGTAGCGGTAGCCCTTCGCGATGCAGGCGGTGGCCATCTCCTCGATCGAGTTCTTTCCGTCCGCCGACCAGGTCGAATGCGAATGGAGGTCGCCGCGCAGGTCTCCGAGCTCGACCAGCTCGGGCAGCTCGTGCCTCCGCGCCGCCTCCAGCTCGCCGGCGTCCTCACGCAACTCGGGCGGAATGAACTGGTACCCGAGGTAGTCGTACAGCTCCTCCTCCGTCGCTGCCGTGAACACGTCCCCGCTCTCGGTGTTCTTCACGCCGTATTCGGAGACGGAGAGGCCGCGCTTGACCGCCTCCTCACGTAGCGCAACATTGTGGTTCTTCGAGCCGGTGAAGTGCTGGAGCAGGTTCCCGTAGCACTCCGGCGGAACGACGCGCAGGTCGACGCGGAAGCCCTCGTTGGAGAGCACCGTCGCCTTCGTCGGGCCCTGGGCGACGACCTCCGCGACCCACGGGAGCCCGGTGAAGTGGTCGATCAGCGCGAGCGGGTCGTCCGCCGTGGCGATGATGTCCAGGTCGCGCACCGTCTCGCAGCGCCGGCGCGCGCTGCCCGCCTCGGAGACCTGGTGCGCCGCCGGGTGCTCGCGCAGCGTCTCGACGACGGACAGCAGGAAGGGCAGGGCGCGGCCGAGCAGCGTGCGCGGCGGCCCCGTCGGCTTGGCGGCGAGCGCCTTCAGGATGTTTTCCTCCGTCTTCGCGCCCAGGCCGGGCAGCGCCCGCAACCGCTCGGCCTCCGCGGCCTCCTTCAGCTCCTCGACGGTCGAGATCCCGAGCTCCCGCCAGATCCGGCTCGCAGTCTTGGGGCCGAGGCCGGGAAGCCGCATGAACGAGATCACCCCGGCCGGGATGCGCTCCTTCCGGTCGCGCAGCGCCTGGATCTCACCCTCTTCGACGATCTGGACGATCTTCTCCTCGATCGTCTTGCCGATCCCGGTGAGGCTCTTCGCCTTGCCGTCCAGGGCCATCTGCGCGATGCCGGCCGGCGTCTCGCGCATGACGGTGGCGGCCCGCCGGTAGGCGACGACGCGGAAGGAGTCCGCTCCCTCGATCTCCAGCAGATCGGCGAGCAGGTCGAACTGGTCGGCGACGTCGCTGTTGCGGGGGAGGGTCGCAGCCATACAGCGATGATAAGGACGTGCACGCAACCATCTGCCTCCCCACCTACAACGAGATCGAGAACCTCGAGCCGATGGTGCGTGCGCTCGGCGAGGTGCTGCCGGACGGCGGCCGCGTGCTCGTGATCGACGACGGCTCGCCGGACGGGACGGGCGAGCTCGCCGACCGGCTCGCGGCCGAGCTGCCGTGGGTCTCCGTCCTCCACCGCCTTCGGAAGGAAGGGCTCGGGCGCGCCTACATCGCAGGCTTCCACCGCGCGCTCGCGGACGGCGCCGAGCTCGTCCTGGAGATGGACTGCGACTTCTCGCACGACCCGAGGGACGTGCCCCGGCTGATCGCGGCGGTGGAGGCGGGCGCGGACGTCGCCATCGGCTCGCGCTACGTGCCCGGAGGCGGGACGGAGAACTGGGGTCTCGTCCGCCGGCTCATCTCACGCGGGGCGTCGCTGTACACGCGCGCGCTCCTCATGCCGGTGCACGACCCGACGAGCGGCTTCAAGTGCTTCCGCCGCGAGGTGCTCGAGCGCATCGACCTGGATGCGATCGACTCGATGGGCTACGCCTTCCAGATCGAGAACGTCTATCGCGCCCGGAGGGCCGGATTCACCGTCGTCGAGGTGCCGATCGTCTTCGCCGAGCGCCAGGTCGGGCACTCGAAGATGAGCCGGAAGATCGTGCTCGAGGCGATGTGGAAGGTGCCGGCGCTCCGTCTGGCCGCCGCGCGAGGCACCCTGTAGGCATGCAGGAAGTCACCGACGCGACCTTCGAGCAGGAGGTCCTCGGCGCCGACGTGCCCGTCGTCGTCGACTTCTGGGCGCCGTGGTGCGGGCCGTGCAAGGCGGTCGACCCGATCCTCGAGGACCTCGAGCGCGAGCATGCCGGCCGCGCGCGCTTCGTCAAGCTGAACATCGACGAGAACTTCGTCACGTCGGCCCGCTACAACGTCCTCTCCATCCCGACCGCGATCCTGTTCGCGGACGGCGAGGCTCAGAAGACGGTCATCGGGGCACGGTCGCGCTCGCACTTCGAGGGGGCGTGGGAGGCGTGGCTCGCCCCGCCGCCCTAGAGACGGCCCTCGGCCCCTTCGCCTTCCCATACGACGACACACGCGAGACGTGCATGCGCGGGTCGAGCACCATGCAGACGATGTCGGCGATCAGGTTGGCGATCACGACGGCGAAGGCGATCACGAGGAACACGCCCATGATCACCGGCAGGTCGAGCCGCGTGGCTGCGTCGTAGAGCATCTGTCCGACGCCGGGTAGGTCGAAGACCGTCTCGATGAAGAGCGCGCCGCCGAAGGCGACGGCTATGTCCATCCCCAGCATCGTCACGATCGGGAGCATGGCGTTGCGGAGCACGTGCGACTTCAACACGCGCGCCGAGCTGGCGCCCTTCGCGCGCGCGGTGCGGACGTACTCCTCCTGCATGGTCTCCAGCACCATGGCGCGGATCATCCGCGTGTACAGGGCGGCGAAGAGGAGGGCGAAGGTCAGCCAGGGAAGGAGCATGTGGTAGGTCCAGTCGACGGCGCCGCCACAGGTCAGATGCGAGTTGAAGAAGTCGCAGTAGCCCGCGATCGGCGTGATGCCGAGCTTGAAGCCGAAGACGTAGGAGAGGATCAGGGCGATCCAGACCGGGTGCGCCGAGACGCCGATCAGCACGAAGACCATCGAGAAGCGGTCGAGCAGCGAGCGCGGCCGTAACGCCGAGAGGATCCCGATCGGGAAGGCCATCAGCAACCAGAGAATCGTGCCGCCTGCGATGAGCGCGATCGTCACCGGCAGCGCCGAGGCCAGCTTCTCGGAAACGGCCTGGTGCGTCACGAAGGATTTGCCGAAGTCGCCGTGGCCGATGATGCGCCACATGAAGCGGCCGTACTGCTCGAAGATCCCCTGGCCCTCGACGTCGTACTGCCGCGCGAGGCTGACGAGCTGATCCTGGTTGCTGTTCCGGGCGACCCGCGCCTCGCCCGGAACCACGAAGAACAGGACGTACGTGATGAAGCTGACGAGGAACGCCAGGACGAAGGCCCAGACGATCCGCTTGAGAACGAACGCCGCCAAGACCTAAGACTTACCGCCTCAGGCCACCGCATGCAAGTCCAATTCCCATCTGCGAATCGCTACGGGCAGATCGTGAGGGCAGATTGCAGGACTACCATCGAATGATGGTCGCGCGCTATGACGGCCTCGCGGACTGGTACGACGAGGAATTCCAGCCGGCGCCGCTCGAGGGAGACGCCTGGCAGGTCGTGAAGCCGCTCATCGGCGAGGGTTCGGGGAAGCTCCTCGACCTCGGCTGCGGGACGGGAGCGTACGCGGCGGCGCTCGCGGAGCTCGGCTGGACCGTGACCGGCGTCGACGTCTCGGAGGACATGCTGCGGCGCGCCCGCGAGCGCGAAGTCAGCGTTGTGCGCTCCGACGCGACGGGGCTCCCGTTCGAGGATGCGTCCTTCGACGCCGCCGTCTCGATCTTCACACACAGCGACTTCGACGACTTCCCTGCCGCAGTGTGCGAAGTCGCGCGCGTCCTGAAGGACGGGGCGCCGTTCGTCTACGTCGGCGTCCATCCCTGCTTCGTCGGCCCGCACTCGCTGTACGTGCAGGCGGTCGGCGTCCCGCAGCTCCACGAGGGTTGGTACCGGCGCGAGGGCCACTACATGGAGGCACCAGGGATTTCCCCAGAGGGGCTTCGTGCGCGCTTCGGGGCCACGCATATCCCGCTCGGACGCTTCCTGCAGTCGTTCCTCGACGCGGGCTTCCGCTTCGAGCACATCCAGGAGCCGGAGGTCCGCGACTACCCGTACATGCTGGCGCTCGGGCTCCGGCGATGACCGCGGTCGGCACCTGGGACGAGCTGCTCCAGGGCGAGGAGATCGCCTACGTGGGCACGGAGCCCGCCCGGCCGCCGCGGACCGAGCCGGTTCCGGAAGACCTGGACGCGAGCGTGCGGGCCGCGCTCCCCTTCGACTCCCTCTACCGGCACCAGGCCGAGGCGTGGGAGGCCGCGCAGCGCGGCGAGCACGTGATCGTCACCACCGGGACGGCGAGCGGCAAGACGCTCGCGTTCAACCTTCCCGTCGCCGACGCGCTCGCGCGCGAGCCGAAGCTGCGCGCGTTCTACCTGTACCCGACGAAGGCGCTCGCCCAGGATCAGGCGCGCGCGCTCTCGTCACTGGGCGTCAAGAGCCTGCGCCCGGCGATCTACGACGGCGACACGCAGACCGAGCGGCGCTGGCAGATCCGGAAGTGGGCGAACGTCATCCTCACGAACCCGGACATGCTCCACGTCGGGATCCTTCCCCACCACGACCGCTGGGGGGACGTCTTCCAGAACCTGCGCTACGTGATCGTGGACGAGGCGCACGTGTACCGCGGCGTGTTCGGCTCGCATGTCGCGAACGTCCTCCGCCGGCTGCGCCGCGTGGCCGCGATCTACGGCGCCGAGCCGCAGTTCCTGCTCGCCTCGGCGACGATCGCGAACCCGGGCGAGCTCGCGCAGTCGCTGCTCGGCGTCGATGCAACCGTGATCTCAGGGGATGCCGCTCCGCGTGCTGAGCGGACGGTCGCGTTCTGGAATCCGCCGCTCGAGGACGAGGAGCTCGGCCTGCGCGCGAGCACGCTCGGCGAGGCCTCGCGGCTGATGGCCGACCTCGTCTCGCGCGGGCTCCGCACGATCTGCTTCGCCAAGTCGCGACGCGCGGCCGAGCTCATCCACCGCTTCACCGTCGAGCGGCTGGGCGACGCGCCCGAGGCGGAGCGGCTCGCTCCCTATCGCGCGGGCTACACCCCCCAACAGCGGCGCGAGATCGAGCGCCGGCTGGTGGAAGGGGAGCTCGTCGGCGTGACCGCGACGGACGCGCTCGAGCTCGGCATCGACATCGGCCTGCTCGACTGCGCCATCTCGGTCGGGCTTCCCCGGGACCGTCGCGAGCCTGCGCCAGCAGTGGGGCCGGGCCGGGCCGCCGCGGCCACGGGCTCGCCGTCCTCATCGCGAGCGAGGACGCGCTCGACCAGTACTTCATGCGCGAGCCCGAGACCCTGCTCGGGCGCAAGGTCGAGGCGGCGATCCTCGACCACGCAAACCATCGTGTCCTCGACGGGCACGTTCTCTCAGCCGCGTACGAGGCACCGCTGGACGACGCCGACCGGGCGACGCTGGGGGACGAGGCTCTCCGGCGCGCGGCCGCGCTGCCGGAGCTGCGCAAGACGGCGAGCGGCTTCGTCTGGGGCGGCCGCGACTACCCAGCCGCCCGCACGCCGCTGCGGTCGACGAGCGCGGACTCGTTCACCGTCGTCGACGCCGAGACGGGCTCCGTCCTGGGCGTGGTCGAGCGCGAACGGGCGTACTCGACCGTGCACGAGGGCGCGATCTACCTTCACCTCGGCGAGCAGTTCCTCGTCACCGAGCTCGACCACGGCGGCCGCGTGGCGCTGGTCGAGCCGTTCCGCGGCGACTGGTACACGCAGGCCAAGAAAGAGACGATGACCGCGATCGACGCCGCCGAGCGCGTGGAGCGCCGGCTCGGGCTGGAGCTGACCTTCGGCCGCGTCTCGGTCACGGAGCAGGTCGTCGCGTACCAGAAGAAGTCCCGGGACGGGAAGCAGCTCGACCTCGTCCCGCTCGACCTGCCGGAGACGACCTTCGAGACGGAGGCGATCTGGTACCTGCCCGAGCCGGAGATGCTCGAGGGCCTCGAGACGATGCCGCGGCTGCTGGGCACGCTGCACGCGGCCGAGCACACGATGATCGCCCTCCTGCCGCTGTGGGCGATGTGCGACCGTTGGGACATCGGCGGACTGTCGACGAACCTCCATTTCCAGACCGGCCGGCCGACGGTGTTCATCTACGACGGCCACCCCGGCGGCGTGGGTATCACCGAGCGCGGCTTCGACGTCTTCGAGGGCTGGGCGGCGGACACGGCCAAGCTCCTGGACGGCTGTCCCTGCGAGCACGGGTGTCCGTCCTGCGTGCAGTCGCCGAAATGCGGAAACCTCAACGACATGCTGGACAAGGACGGGGCGCTCACCCTTCTGCGACGAATGCTGGCGCACGGATGATCGAGGTACGCGTGCTGCCTCCAGAAGAGGTCGAGCTCGTCGACCGCCACCTCCCGCTGCACCGGCTCGAGCAGCCGGGCGGCGAGTATCTCGTCGCCTGGGAGGACGGCACGCCCGTGGGCCACGCGCACCTCGACTGGCGAACCGACCCGCCGGAGGTGCAGGACGTCTACGTCCCGGAGTCGCACCGGCGGCGGGGGATCGCTTCGCGACTATCCGTCGCGGCGGAGGAGCGCGTTCGCGCGCGCGGCTTCGACCGGATCGCGCTCGACGTCGATGTCGACGCTGCGGGCCCGCGAGCGCTCTACGAGAAGCTCGGTTACCGGGAGAAGGGGACGCCTCCGCGTCACGTCAAGGGCACGATCATGCTGCGAGGAGAGCCGTTCTCGTACGACGCAGTGCTTCTGGATATGGTCAAGGAGCTGTGATAGAGCGCGGCTCCGGGAGGGCCGTCCGCCTTACGTCGAAGGGCCGGACCGGGCTACGGGCGCTCGGCCTGCAGTCCTGAGCAGGCAAGCTCGACCGCCTGCTCAGGAGTCTTCGCCCGCAGGACGCCCTCCACTGGAAGGCCGGGCTCGAGGATCACGACCCGCCGGCCGAGCATCGACGCGTACGCGATCTCCGCGAGCGTCCCCCAGCTCCCGCCTACGGCGATCACCGCGTCTCCGCTGGCGGCCACGGCCAGGTTCCGCGCGTGCCCGACTCCGGTGACGATCTCGTGGTCGAGCCACTCGTTGCCGGCGTGTCGCTCGATACCGGGTAGGACCCCGATCGTCGTTCCTCCGGCCGCCTTCGCTCCCCGCGCGGCGGCCGCCATGACCTCACCGAGGCCGCCGGTGACGACGACGCACCCGCGCCCGGCGAGGAGCCGGCCCACTTCCTCGGCCCGCTGCTCGTGCTCGACGCCGCTTCCGATGACGGACACCTGGATCGCGATCGTGCGATGGTAAGCGCATGGCGACCCGGCAGGCGAGCGGCGGAACCCTGATCCTCGGCGGCGGATTCGGCGGCGCCTACGTGGCGCGCTACCTCGGCACCCGCGGCGCGACCATCGTCTGCCCCGAGAACTTCATGCTCTTCTCTCCGATGCTGCCCGAGGCCGCGTCGGGAACCCTCGAGCCGCGGCATTGCGTCGTGCCGCTGCGGTTGATGTGCCCGCACGCCGAGCTCCTCCTGGGCCGCGCGACCGCCCTGAACGAGGAGGCGCGCGAGGTCACGGTCGATACCGAGGTGGGCACCTACGAGGTGGGATACGAGAATCTCGTCGTCGCCATCGGGTCCGTGTCGCGCGTCCTGCCGGTCCCCGGCCTCGCCGACCACGGGCTCGGGTTCCACGACCTCGCCGACGCGATCCGGCTTCGCAACCACGTGCTTCGGCGCCTCGAGGCCGCGGCCGCCGTTCTCGAGCCCGCCGAGGTCGAGCGGGAGCTGACGTTCGTCTTCGTCGGCGCAGGCTACGCGGGCGTGGAGGCGCTCGGCGAGCTGTCGGATCTCGTCCGCGACGCGTTGCGCTACTACCCGATGCTGCGGGACGCCCCACAGCACTGGGTCCTGGCCGACGCTGCGCCGAAGATCCTCCCGGAGATCCCGCCGAAGCTGGGCGAATACGCCGCCGAGCTCCTGGCCGAGCGTGGCGTCGACATCCGCGTGTCCACCACGCTCGAGTCCGCAGAGGCCGGCGCGGTCAAGCTCTCGGACGGCTCCACAATCCCCACGCACACGCTGGTGTGGACGGCCGGCGTACGGTCGCGGCCGGCTGTCCAGCAGTTCGGGCTTCCCCTCGACGAGCGCGGGCGGATCAAGGTCGATGAGTTCCTGCGCGTGGAGGGCCGCTCGAACGTGTGGTCGCTCGGCGACAACGCGGCCGTCCCGAACCTGGCCACACCGGACCACCCGGATCCGCCCACGAGCCAGCACGCCCTGCGCCAGGCTCGCAGGCTCGTGCGCAACCTGACCGGCGCGCCGCAGCCCTATCGATTCCGCATGCTCGGCCAGGTGGCGACGCTCGGCCGCTTCAAGGGCATTGCGGAGCTTCCGGCACACATCCGCCTGCGCGGGTACCTCGCCTGGTGGGTCACGCGCACGTACCACCTGTACCAGGTTCCAGGGCTCTCGCGAAAGCTGCGGATCGTCGCCGACTGGACGATCGCCCTCTTCTTCCGCCGCGACATCGCCGAGATCTCCATGCTCACGGAGCGGCACAAGCTGGGCGAATGAAGCGGGCCGTCGAGTTCGCCCGCCGCTTCGATGAGCGGCTCGTGGAGGAGGTCGTGCCGGCAGCGCACGGCCGGGCTCTGCTGACGCCCAGCCTGCCGCGCGTGTACTACGCGAACCACTTTTCCGTCGATCTCGGCGCCGAGGCGACAGCGGCCGAGCTGATCGACGAGCTCGAGCCGATCTTCGCGGCCGCCGGCCTCGGCCACCGGAAGGTCTCTGTCGACGACGAGCTGGGCGCACGTCTCGCTCCGGACTTCAGACGGCTCGGCTGGAAGGTGGAGGAGCTTCTCGTGATGCCACATCGCGGCGCAACTCCCCGACATCGACACGTCCAGCGTGCAGGAAGTCGGCTGGGAGGAGCTCGAACCCATCTGGGCGGAGGGAATGCGCGCCAGCCCCGAGATCCAGAACGAGGAGGAGGTGCGCCAGCTGGTCGCGGCCCAGCATCGGCGCCGTGTCGCCGTGGACGTCCGCTATTTCGCCGCGCACGCGGATGGACGGATCGCGAGCTACTGCGAGCTCTTCTCGGACGACCGGACGGGCCAGATCGAGAGCGTGATGACGCTCGTGCCCTACCGTGGCCGCGGACTGGCCAAGGCGGTCGTCGTGCAGGCACTCGCGGAGTCGCGCGCGGCCGGGCATGACTTCACGTTCCTCGTCGCGACGGCCGATGACTGGCCGAAGGAGCTCTACCGCAAGCTCGGCTTCGAGACCGCCGGGAGCATTTGGGATTTCTTGCGGCAGGTGGCACAATGATGGGTGGAATGCGCTACGCGCTCGGATCGCTTCTCGCAATCCTGGCGGTTGCGGCGCCGCTGGCCTCGGCCGGGCACGAGCAGAACCGCCCGGCACATGCGTCCTGGGCAGACAAGAACCACGCCTTCGCGACCGATCCCTTCGGCAAGAAGTGGAAATGCGCCCCGCGGGGAGCGCGCAGCTACGTCGTCACGCTCTGCGGGACGAACAACGGCGGCAAGCGCTGGTGGATCGCCTTCAGCCAGGAATGGCGCGACAAGGGGTTCGACAGCCTCGTCGCGATCTTCAGCGTTTGGCGCGGCCCCGCGCGGTACGGAGCGTTCGACCTGGCGGGCGAAGGTGACGCCGGCGGCGGGGATGTCGTCTACGTCTCTCGCGACGGCGGCGGAAGCTGGCATGCGAACGACGCGTTCTTCGACGGGATGCGGAACGAATGCCCGACCGACGTGCCGCCAGGAACGGTGTGCGCCGGCGGCGTGCACTTCCACCAGAACCACGCGAAACCGCTCAAGCTCGTCTATGACCTGAACGTCTGCACGGCTCCGTTCGCCACGCCATGCGAGAAGCGCACTTACCGGATGGACGGCTGGCCGAAGGGCCCGCTGACTCCCGTGCAGATAACGCCCTGAGGGCAGCGCTTACTCGAGCGCCTTGAGCGCCGCACCGAGCGACTGCTTGGTCTTCAACACGCCCTCGTAGAGGTCGCCGTCCCGCGCGATCCGTTGCCGGACGACCTCCATCGTGAACTCGCCGGGGTCGAGCTTCTCGTTCACTTCCTCCCAGCGCAGCGGCGTGGATACCGGCGCGCCCTCCTTCGGCCGCACCGAGTAGACCGAGGCGATCGTCTTCCCTTCTCCGTTCTGGTTCGAGTCGATGAGGACGCCGCGCCGCTTCGCCTTCGACCACTCGGTCGTGACCAGCCCGCGGTGCGTCGCCGCCAGCGCCCGCGCGATGATCTCCGAGAACTGGCGCGTGTCGTCGTACGTGTGACGGCGGGCGATCGGGACGAGGATGTGAATGCCGTCCGCGCCGCTCGTCTTGGGGAAGCTCTCGAGCTCGAGCGTGTCCAGGGCCTGCTTCACGAGCAATGCGACCTCGACCGTCTCCTTGAACCCGACATCAGGTGAGGGATCGAGGTCGAAGAGCACGAAGTCGGGCTTGTTCGGCGTGTCGACGCGCGAATACCACGTGTTCATGTCGATACAGCCCATGTTCACCGTCCACAGGAGCGCGAGCTCGTCGTTCACGAGCGGGAAGCGGATCATCCGCTTCTCGCGCGACTCGCGCGAGGTCGCGGGGAACACGGCGGTCTTGATCCAGTCCGGCATGTGCTTGGGCGCGTCCTTCTGGAAGAAGAACTTGCCCTTCCAGCCGTCGGGATAGCGCTTCATCGTGAACGGACGGTCGCGGAGGTGCGGGACGATGACGCCGGCGACGTCGCGGTAGTACGCGAGCAGGTCGCCCTTGGTGATCCCCTCCTCCGGCCAGAAGGGCTTGTCCAGGTTGGACAGCTTCAGCAGCCGTTTCCCCTTCTGGATCTCCGGCTCGATCGGCGTCGGCGCCTCCAGCACGACCTCCTCCGCGGTCTTGTCCTCCCGCAGCCCCAGGTACACCGGTGCACGCAGGTGCTTGTCGTGCGTCCACTCGACGAATTCCACCTGTGCTACTAGGGTCGGCTCCACCCAGACGACGTCCGCCCTGCGCACCTTCGGCATCTTCGGCACCTCGCGGAAGGGAGGCGTGGCGCGCTCGAGCGGCTTGAGCATCTTCAGCAACCGGTCGATCTCGGCGTCGTTGAACCCGGTACCCACGTTCCCGGCGTAGACCAGCTCGCTTCCCTGCCAGTAGCCGACGACGAGCGAACCAAAGCTTCCGGCGCGGCGCCCCTGGCCCTTCGTGTAGCCGGCGATGACGAGCTCCTGGTCGCCCTTGGCCTTGATCTTCAACCAGTCCCGCGTGCGCTTGCCGACCGCGTAGGCCGATCCCACCCGCTTGGCGACGATGCCCTCGAGCCCCTGTTCCTTCGCAGCCTCGGTACAAGGCGACGCCGTCGTCGAAGAACTCGGACAGGCGGACGGTGCGGTTCCGCCGGTCGAGCAGTTTCTCGAGCCGGGCACGCCGCTCCTCCACGGGCAGGTCGACGACGGGCTTCCCGTCCACCTCGAGCAGGTCGAAGACGTAGTACACGAGCGGAGTCGAGGGCTTGAGCTGCTGCATCTCCGAGAAGCTCGCGCGGCCGGCCTCGTCGAGGGCGCACACCTCGCCGTCGAGGACGCAGTCCGGCGTCTTCAATGCCTTCGGGATCTCCTTGGCCACCCTCTCGAACTTCTCGGTGAAGTCGTTGCCCCTCCGGCTCCTCATCTCGACCTCGCTCCCGGCGACGTACGAGATGGCCCGGTACCCGTCCCACTTGACCTCGAACAGCCACTCGTCTCCGCGCGGAACCTCCTTCACGAGCGTCGCCGACATCGGCGCGTACCGCCGCTGCCCCGGAACGAGTCGCCGCGGCCCCGTCGTCGTCCCGCTTGCGCATGAGCAGCCAGTTCTGCTCCTTGCCGTCCAGATGGGCGGGGATCAGCGTCCAGGTCCCTTCGAGTCGCTTCCCGTGCAGGCGGACCGTCAGGCCGCCGTCCTTCTTCTCCTCGACGAGCTCGTAGGTCCCGCTGTCCCAGATCTCGACGGAGCCCGCGCCGTACTGGCCCTTCGGGATCTCTCCCGCGAACGTCGCGTACTCGAGGGGATGGTCTTCGACGTGGACGGCGAGCGCACGCGTTCCCGGCTCGAGCGGGACTCCCTTGGGGACGGCCCAGCTGGCGAGCGCGCCGTCCCGCTCCAGCCGGAAGTCGTAGTGGAGCCGGCGCGCGTCGTGCCGCTGGACGACGAAGATCGGCTGTTTCCCGCCCTTTTTCGACCCGAACGGCTCCGGAGTCTTCTTCGGATCGCGCTTCCGCCGGTATTCCTTCAGCGCCACCGCCGCAACTTACCCACAGGCGCCGGGGAAAATCCTGTGGATTACGCTCCGGGACATGCCCCCGGAGCCCCTGAACGTGTCGGACTACGAGCGTCTGGCCGAGGAGAAGCTCGACCCCGGCGCGTACGGCTACTTCGCCGGGGGCGCCGGCGACGAGGTCACGCTGGACGACAACGTCGCCGCCTTCCGCCGGCTCAAGCTACGGCCTCGAGTGCTCGTCGACGTCAGTGCTGTGACGACGGAGGCCGACGTGCTGGGTCAACGCGTGTCGATGCCCCTGCTCGTGGCGCCGATGGCCTACCAGCGGCTCGCGCATCCCGACGGTGAGTGCGCGACCGCGCGTGCAGCAGCGCAGGCGGGCACGATCTTCTGCCTCTCGACGATCGCGACGGCAGCCGCGCCGGAGATCGCGGAGGCTGCGCCCGAAGGGCAGCGCTGGCTCCAGCTGTACGTCTTCCGCGACCGCGGGGTGACGAACGAGCTGCTCGCCGAGGCCGTCGACGCGAACTTCTCTGCCGTCCTGCTGACCGTCGACCTCCCGCGCTCGGGCCGCCGTGAGCGCGACCTCCGGACCGGCGTCCGTATTCCGCACCACGTGCCGAGCATCGTGCGAGCGCTCGGCAGTGCAGAGGGCCTGCGTCCTGAGGACGCGGTCGGAGGAGTGCTCGCGCAGGACGTCAGCTGGCGGGACGTCGAGGCGATTGCGGAGTCGAGCGGCCTGCCCGTGCTGGTGAAGGGGATCCTGACCCATGAGGACGCGCTGCTCGCGTGCGAGAGCGGGGCCGCCGGCGTCGTCGTCTCGAACCACGGCGGCCGGCAGCTCGACGGCGTCGAGGCGTCGATCGAGGCACTGCCGGAAGTGGTCGAGGCCGTCGCCGGCCGCGTCCCGGTGCTGATGGACGGCGGGGTTCGCCGCGGCACCGACATCGTCAAGGCGCTCGCGCTCGGCGCTCAGGCGGTTCTGGCGGGCCGTCCGTTTGTGTGGGGCCTCGCAGTCGACGGCGAGAACGGGGTCTTGCGCGTCCTCGAGCTTCTACGCGCCGAGCTGGAGCTCGCGCTCGCGCTCCTCGGCTGCACGTCGCCCGCCGAGGTCACGCCCGCGCACGTCAGCCGTCCTTGAAGACCTCGATCGTCCCCGAGTAGCACGCGACCCAGACCGAATGGGTCGGCGCGTCGTAGGTGATGCCGATCGGGCTCGAGTTCACCGACACGTTCTGGAGCACGCGCATGTCCCCCGTCCGCACCTTGCTCACCGTGTTGGAGAAGTAGTTCACGACGTAGAGCGCCTTCCCGTCCGGGGAGATCGCCATCGAGCGGGGCGCGTCCCCGGTCGAGACCTTGCGCGCCACCACGCCGTGGCGCAGGTCGATCTTGGCGACCGTCCCCTCGCCGTTCAGCGTGGCGTACAGCCAGCGACCTTTGGGGGACACGACGAGATGCCGCGGCCCCGACCCGACGCCGTACAGCCAGGAGACCTTCCACGTCTGCAGGTTGAGATGCGCGATGTTGGTCGTCCCCATCACCGCGATGTAGGCGCTCTTGCCGTTCGGGGTCACCGCGATGCCGCGCGGATACGGCCCGAGCGAGATCCGCTTGACCTGGCGGCCCAGGCGCGTGGAGACGATGCTCAGGTCGTAGCCGCACCAGTTGCTCACCAGGACGAAGCGCCCGTCGCGCGTGATCGCCACGTACTTCGGGACCGCACCAACCTCGATCGCGTCGTCGATCTTCAGCTTGTCGATGGCGATCCGGTAGAGGAAGCTCGGACCGTACTGGCCCGGATAGCACGTGTCCGTCCCCTCTCCGCCGAACCCGTTGCCGTACATCGAGTAATTGGAGACGTACGCGTACTTGCCGTTCGGGGTGAACGCCAGCTCGACGGGCGCGCCGCGGGAGACTCCCGCATGCCCCTTGACGCCGTACCGGCCGAGGTTGACCGCGTCGGAGATCGTCTTGACGAGCCGGCGCGTGTGCGAGTTGTAGACCGTGACGGTGTGCGTGTACATCATGTTCTGGGCGAAGACGAGGCCGCGCCCGGAGGAAACCACGGACTTCGGAGAGATGTGGCCCGTGATCGTCTTGACGTAGCGCATGCGCGTCTTCGAGCTCGGTGGGCGGCCTTGGCGACCTTCGCTGAGCCTCCCACCCCGACCGCGGTCCCGCTGACGAGTCCGGCCACGACAGTGGCCGCCAGGATCGCGACGGCCGCCGTCATCCTCCTGCGGCGAATCCGGCTCCTCCTCATGTCGCTAGCGCGCAGTCGCCTTGACCATGCCGATGGTGCGGAACTTCGCCCGCCGCAGTCGTCGCAGCTCGTCGCCCGGGATCGGCTCGAGCTCCTCCAGGGCCGCCTCGAGCGAGGACCCCAGCAGGCGCGCGGCCTCGTCGTGATCGGTGTGCGCGCCGCCCATGGGCTCCGGGACGATCGAGTCGATCACGCCCAGCTCGAGACAGTGGACGGCGTCGGGCCTGAACGCCGCGGCCGCCTTCTGCTTCTCGCCCGCATCGCGCCACAGGATCGAGGCCGCGCCCTCGGGGGAGATGACCGTGTAGATCGCATTTTCCTGCATGAGCACCTGGTCGGCGAGCGCCGTCGCGATCGCACCGCCGGAGCCGCCCTCGCCGATGATGCAGGCGACGACGGGGACGTGCACCCGCGACAACATCGCCTGCGAGCGCGCGATCGCGCCTCCCTGGCCGTGCTGCTCCGCGGCGATGCCGGGATACGCGCCGGGGATGTCCACGAGCGACAGGATCGGATAACCGTGCCGCTCCGCGAGCTCCATCGCGCGCATCGCCTTCCGGTATCCCTCCGGGTTCGCCATCCCGTAGTTGCGATGGATGCGGTCCTTGAGGTCGCGCCCCTTCTGGTTCCCGATCAGGACGACGGTGCGCCCTCGGAAGCGGCCGACGCCGGTCACGACCGCCGGATCGTCGGCCCGGCCGCGGTCGCCGTGCAGCTCGATCCAGTCCTCGACCAGGCGCTCGACGTAGTCGAGCGTGTACGGCCGGTCCTCGTCGCGTGCGAGCTCGACCTTCTCCCAGATCTCGTCCCCGGTCGGCTCGGCGGTGACGCGCTCGAGCTGTTCCTGGAGCCGCGTGAGCTCGCCCGAGAGCCTGGTGCCGCCCAGCAGGCGCATGCGGCTCAGCTTGCTCAGCCGGTCGCGGATACGCAGCTCGGCTTCACTGGCCATTGCCGAAGACCCGGAGAAACTTGGAGACGAAAGCCTTGAGCTCCGGACGCGGGACGATCGCGTCCAGGTGGCCGAAGCGGTAGTTGGGCTCGGCGCGGCCGAAGTCGTCGGGCAGCTTCTCGCGCGTGACCGACTCGACGACGCGCGGGCCGGCGAATGACATCAGCGCCCCCGGCTCGGCGACGACGACGTCCCCGAGGCTGGCGAAGCTCGCGAGCACTCCTCCCGTCGTCGGATGCGCGAGGACGTTGAGCATCGAGCCGCCGCTGTCGTAGAGATCCTCGACCGCGACCACGGTCTTGGGCAGCTGCATCAGGGAGAGGATCGCTTCCTGCATGCGCGCGCCGCCCGACGCCGTTACCGAGACGAGCGGAACTCCGTGCTCGGCCGCGCTCTCGCAGGCGAGCGCGAACTTCTCCCCGACGACGCGTCCCATCGAGCCGCCCATGAAGGAGAAGTCCATCACGGCCAGCTGGCACGGCCGGCCCTCGATCGTGGCGCGGCCGATCACGATCGCCTCACCCAGGCCCGTCGAGACCTCCGCTTCAGCCAGCCTCTCGGTGTAGGGACGGAGGTCGAAGAAGTCGAGCGGGTCGTCCGAGCGCAGGTCGGCGGCCTCCTCGACGAAGCTGTCGGCGTCGCTCAGCTGCTCGATGCGGGTAAGGGCCGTGACGGCGAAATGGTGGCCGCAATGCGGGCAGACGCGGAGGTTTGCGTCGAGCTCGTCGTCGCGGTAGTGCGATCCGCACTGGGGGCACGTATTCGGGTGGGGTTTCCCGCCGTCGGGCCCAAGCGGGTGCTTGTGCTCGATCGACACGTCGATCCTCTCAGCCACCCGAGGAGTGTAGTGACGCTAGACGGTTGATTCCATGAGATCGCCTGCTCCGGGGCGCGAGCTGGTGCGTCTGGGGCGCCGCGGCGGACGCTTGCCGATGCCGGGAGCATCGGTGAGCGGCCGACGCGGCGAAGCGCAGGCACGGTGGAGGCCGGCTCCGCCGGCCGATCCGGGCCGGAGCGGCCCAGGCGTGCCAGATCGCGCAGCCGGACGCGCGAGATCGTGGAATCAACCGTCAAAAGCCGAGGGCCGCGCAGAGTCTGCTGAGGGGCTCGACGTTCCTGTCATCCGGCGCGAGGCCGCTGATGCCGGCTCCGATCACCGTGTGGGACGACGCGATGCCGCGGAACAGCGACTCGACCTCATCCACGGTCAGGCCGCCCGGCTCGGGCATGAACGACGTGACCTCGTCGGGGTCGAACACGTCGCAGTCGAGCGCGACATAGACGCAATCGAGGCCGTCGAGGGCCTGGTCGATCCCGTCCGGGCCCTGGTGCACTCCGGAGGCCGCGATGAACTCCTCCTCGGGCGGGTCGAGGTTGCGCGCGCCGACGAGCGCCACGTTCTCGGCGGCCACAGCGCCTGAATCGATCAGCATCCGCAGCGGCATCCCCCACGTGTTGCCGGACGGAGACGTCTCCGGCGTGTTCAGGTCTCCGTGCGCGTCGAGCCAGACCACACCGATTCGGTCGTGCCCCGCGCTCAGGCCCTCGACCGCGCCGACGTGCGAGCAACAGTCCCCGCCGAGGACGAGCGGGCGAGCGGGCAGGTCGTGCGCCAGCGACAGCGACTGCTCCCCGAGGGACTCCTCCTCGATCACCGCCGCCTCCGGGTATGGGAGCGGGAGCCACGCGGACTCCGCCATCGCCTCGCCGCCGTCTCCCCAGGCGCGCGGGACGCGCACCATGCCCGCGCCGAAGGTGCGCCCGCACGCGTGGCACTCGTACTCCGGCCCGAGCGCGACCGCGGTCTGCGTCTTGCAATCGGGGCACTTGGCGCGGAGGCGGGACATCAGACCTCCTTTTGGTACCACACGAGCGTCCCCTGCGGCTTCATCCCCGCCCGCTCGTACAGGCGAATCGCGGTCGGGTTGCGGCCGTCGACACCCAGGCCGACACGGGGTTTCCCGCGTTCCTCGAACGCCCGGAACGCGTGCTGCAGCAGCGCGAGCGCGAGCCCGCGGCCGCGCCACGGCTTGCGGACGCCGAGGATGTTGATCCACCCGACCGTCGCGTCGCCTGCGCGCTCCGTCTGCGACAACACGCGCGGCCGCCCGAGCAGGATGCCCGCGACCTCGTCGCCCTCGCGGGCGACGAACCACAGACCCGGGTCGAACGGCTCGCGGTACGACCACTGCTTCCAGTCCTCGAAGGGATCGGCCGAGAAGTCCGGCTCCTCGGAGAACGCCTCCTGATGGGCCTCGTACACGGCCTGCTCGTCCTCATCTCGGCGATACGTCTGCACCGAGATTCCGTCCGGCCAGGCGGGAGCAACGAGGTCCTGCCCGAGGTCGATCCACATTCGGAAGGAATAGCCGTGGAGCTCGAAGCCTTTCGATTCGAGCAGGGCGCGCCACTCCGCGTTCTCCTCGGGCGACCACGCCTTCAGCTTCGCCCCTTCCACGGCCTTCTCCCGCGCCCGGCGCTCGACCCAGTCGAGGACCAGCGGGGCGGCATCGCGGCCCGTCCGCACGTCCAGCCAGAGCATCTTCCCGCCGCTCGACGCGTCTCCGACGTCGCCGTAGCCGACGACCTGTCCGTCGACAATGGCGACACGGGCGTCGTTCTCGAGGTCGTTGGACGGAAGATCGAACCAGGCCTCGACGTCGGCGACGCTCTCATCGGACAGGCCGAATGGTCGCGCCACGGCGACGATCGCGGGAGCGTCGTCCTTCGTCGGCGGCCGGAGCTCCACTAAAGGCCCTTGCGGTAGGAGTCCTCGCGGTGCGCCACGCGCATGCCGGCCTGCTCGTACAGGCGAACGGCGCCGGTCAGGTTCTCGCCGTCCACGTTCAGGCCGACCTTCCCGTACCCGCGGCGCCGAAATTCCCGGAAGGCATGGAGGAGAAGCGCTCGGCCGAGCCCGCGACGGCGCCACGGGCGGCGCACCGCCAGAACGTTCACCCACCCGGTCTCGGGCCCGCGCACACCCGTGCACAGCGCCGTCCCCGCGATCTGGTCGCCGTCTTCGGCGACGAACCACAGCTCGGGATCGAACGAATCGCTTCCGAGGAAGTAGTCGCGCCAGTCGTCGAACGGCACGGGAAAGAAGTCCCAGTGGTCCTGGAAGGCCTCCATGTCCACGTCGTAAATCGCGCGCTCCTCGCCGGGCCTGAAAGTGCGCACCGCGATCCCCTCTGGCCACGAGGGCTGCGGAGGATCGTCGTCGAGGTCGATCTCCATCGTGAAGAAGTGTCGGACAAGCTCGTATCCACGGGCGCGCAGGATGTCCGCGAGCACGTCGTTGTCGCTTCCCGCCGACGTGTGCGTGCGTCCCGCGAGGCCCTTCGTGAGCACGCGGCCTCGCTCCTCGCCCCAGTCGAGCAGGCGCTCGTACATCGTCGCCTCGCGCGGGTCGGCGATGGCGAAGACGAAGACGCGTTCGGCGTCCGGCTCCGGGTGCCAGAGGAAGACGCCTCCGACGATCCGTCCGCCAGCGTCTTCCACGACGCGCCAGTTCTCTTCGAACTTGCCCTTTGGGCTCTTCATCCGGTCGCGGATCTGGGACTCGTTCATCCCGCCGTCGACGGAGGCATTCAGGGCGGCGAGCCCGGAAAGGTCGTCGAACGTCGGGGCGCGCAGCTCAGAGCTCATCGAGCACGTCTGGAAGCGTGGACAGGTCGGTGATCTCCCGTGTCGGGCGCGGGCCGGGCTCCTCGCCGTCCCGGTTGACCCACACGCTCTTCAGGCCGAGCTCGTTCGACGGAGCGATGTCGTGGAAGAGGCTCGCCGCGACGTGGACGTCAGGCAGGCGGCCGACCTTGTCCTCGAACGCGCGCCAGTGCCCGAGCGCGGGCTTGTACGAACCGATCTCGGAGGCGACGATCGCGAACTCGAAGGGGACGCCGATCCGCCCCATCGACGCCTCGATGTAGTCACGGTCCGTGTTGGAGAGGATGACGAGCTTCCAGCCGTTCGCGCGAGCGCGCTCGAGCGCCTCGGAGACTTCCGGGAAGGGCTGCCACTCCGGCAGCGTGCCTGCGGGATCGGGTGCACCGATCCGGCGCGCGGTCTCTCCCATCACCTGCCGGTACGACATTCCCGGTGTCTCGCGCTGCACCTCCGGCTCGACCTGGTGGTAGCGCTCGAGCAGCTCGTCGCTGCCGAGGGCCGCGCGCAGCCCCGCGTTCCAGTCGATCAGCGTCCCGTAGCAGTCGAAGGTGGCCCAGCGCCCAGCGCGTCCTTCGGCGCCTGGCTTCACAATCGCGCAGTTGGGCGAAGCCGGGCTTTGCCCGGCGAGAGCATTAGAGGGCGCGCGCCGGCTGCAGACCAGCTACGCATCAGCGGCTCGTCGACCAATGACATCTGCGCACACGGTGGCAAGGAGGGGGCACACGGGGGAACCAGGGGTTCCCCCGTGGTTCATTCCGTCCACTTACCCACGACGATCGACGCGTTGTGACCGCCGAACCCGAAGGAGTTGGACATCCCGTAGCGCAGGTCCTTGACCTCGCGCGACTCGTTGGGGATGTAGTCGAGATCGCACTCGGGGTCGAGCTCCTCGTAGTTGATGGTCGGCGGGACGATTCCGCGCTGGACGGCGAGCGTCGTGAAGATCGCCTCGACGGCTCCGGAAGCTCCGAGCGTGTGCCCGGTCGCGCCCTTGGTGGACGAGATCGGGATCTCCCGCGCGCGGTCCTCTCCGATCGCGAGCTTGATCACGCGCGTCTCGCTCGCGTCGCCGAGAGGCGTCGACGTGCCGTGCGCGTTGATGTAACCGACCTCGTCCACCGTCACGCCGCCGTCCTTGAGCGCCATCTGCATCGCGCGCGCGGGGTTATGGCCGGTCGGGTCGGGCTCGGTGATGTGCGTCGCGTCCGAGGAGATGCCGTAGCCGAGCATCTCCGCGTAGATCTTGGCGCCGCGCGCCCGGGCATGCTCGAGCGACTCGAGTACGAGGATCGCGCCCGCCTCGCCCATGACGAAGCCGTCGCGGCCGGCGTCGAACGGGCGGCTCGCCTTCTCCGGATCGCTGTTCCGCCGCGAGAGAGCCCTCATCGCACTGAAGCCGGCAATGCCGATTGCGGTCACCGGAGCCTCGGTCCCGCCGCACAGCATCACGTCGGCGCGGCCGAGACGGATTGCGTCCATCCCCTCCCCGATCGACATGTTCGACGCGGCGCAGGCGGTGCACTGGGAGGTGAGCGGCCCCTTGGTCCCGAGCTCCATCGAGACCCAGGCGGCGCCCATGTTCGGGATGATCGCCGGGATCGAGAACGGGTTGACGCGGTCGGGGCCGCGCTGGATCAGCGTGTCGTAGCAGTCCTGGTACGCCTGGAGCCCGCCGATCCCCGTCGCGACCGCCGCGCCGACCCGCTCCGACTCCTTCGCGACGTCGAGGCCGGCGTCGGCCTCGGCCTGGCGGGCCGCGGCGACGATCAACTGAGCGAAGCGGTCCATGCGCCGGGCGGTCTTGCGGTCCATCCATTCCGTCGGATCGAACTCCTTCGCCTCGCAGGCGAAGTGGACGGGATAGTTCGACGTGTCGAAAAGCGTGATCGGCCCCGCGCCGGACTTGCCGGCGACGAGCGTCTCCCAGGATTCCTCCGCGTTGCGCCCGAGCGGCGTGACCGCCCCGATGCCGGTTATGACGATTCGCTCACGACCGTTTTGCATCCCTACATCCCCAGTCCGCCGTCGACGAGCAGCACTTCGCCCGTGATGAACGAGGCCTCGTCCGAACAGAGGAAGCGTACCGCCGCCGCCACGTCCTCCGGCTCGCCGAGCCTGGCGAGTGGCGTGCTCTGCAGCATGACTTCCTTGGCCTCTTCGGGAATGACCTCGGTCAGCCGGGTCTTGACATACCCGGGCGCGACCACGTTGGCGCGCACGCCACGGCTGCCGAGCTCCCGCGCGAGTGACTTGGTGAAGCCGATGATCCCGGCCTTCGACGCGCCGTAGTTCGTCTGGCCCCAGTTGCCGTGCACGCCGACGATGCTGGAGAGGTTCACGATCGAGCCCGAGCGGCGGCGCATCATCCCGCGCGCGACAGCGCGGCACGTATAGAAGACGCTGCTCAGGTTCGTCTCGATCACGTCGCGCCAGTCCGCGTCGAGCATGCGTGCCAGGACGCCGTCGCGTGTGATGCCTGCGCAGTTGACGAGGATGTCGAGGTCGCCGGCCTCCTCGACGAGCCGCTTTGCCTCCTCCGCCTGCGAGACGTCGGCCTGGATAGCGCGGCCGCCCGTCTCCTGTGCAACCGCCTCCGCCTCCTCACTGGCCGAGCCGTAGCCGATGGTGACGGAAGCCCCGGCACGGGCAAGCTCGACGGCTACCGCCCGTCCGATTCCCCGCGACCCGCCCGTGACCAGGGCGAGCTTGCCCTCGAGAGAGCAGAACTCGTCAGGCAGGGGGAAGATGCTCCTCGAGTCTCTTCAGCGCGGACACGCTGTTGACCGAGATCGCCTTGACGTTCTCGTCGATCCGCCTGACCAGGCCCGAGAGGACGTTGCCGGGACCGACTTCGACGAACGTCCTGACGCCCTCGCGCACGAGCTCGCTCGCGGCCTGCGTGAACTTGACCGGCCCGGTCAGCTGGTCGACCAGCAGGTTCCCCATCCGCTGTGCCGGCTCCAGCTTCGCGCTGACGGTCGACATGAACGGCGCCGTCGGCTCGCTGAACTTGACCCGGTCGACCGCCGGCCTGAGCCGCTCGGCGGCCTTCGCGACGAGCGGGCTGTGGAAGGCGCCCGTCACCGCCAGCTTGACCGTCCGGCGGGCTCCCTCCAGCTCCGCCCTCCAGCGGCATTCCTCGACCGACGGGGTCTCGCCCGAGACCACCAGCTGCCCCGGGCAGTTGTAGTTCGCCGGCCACACGCCGTCGATCCGGCGGCAGAGCTCCTCGACCACCTCGTCCTCGAGCCCGAGGATCGCGGCCATCGAGCCGGGATGCTCGCGCGCCGCTTCCGCGGTCGCCAGGCCGCGCTCGCGAACGAGCGCGATCGCCTCGGGAATCGAAATCGCGCGGGCCGCCGCCAGCGCGGAGTATTCACCGACGGAGTGGCCGACGACGTAGTCGGGCTCGATCCCGCGCTCGCGCAGGAAGGCCAGGATCGCAAGGCTCGTGGCTACGAGAGCGGGCTGCTGCACCTCGGTCTGCGTCAGCTCCTCGAGCGACGCCTCGAAGCAGAGCCGGCGCAGGTCGATGCCCGCGGCCTCGCTCCCCTCCTCGAAAACCCTCATCGCGGCGGGCTCCTGCTCGGCGATCTCGCGGCCCATGCCACGCTCGAGTGAGCCCTGGCCCGGGAAACAGAATGCAACCTTGCTCATTTCGTACTCCATTCCATCAAAGCAGAACCCCACGTGAGGCCGGCGCCCATTCCGGTCATGAGCACGAGATCGCCCTCATGGAGCCGTCCGTCCGCCTGCGCCTCGGCCAGAGCGAGCGGAATCGAGCCCGACGACGTGTTGCCGTAGCGGTCGACATTGACGACTACTTTATCTTTGGGAATCCCCAGCTTCCCGACGGCATGGTCGATGATCCGAACGTTCGCCTGGTGCGGGATGTAGACGTCCACCTCGTCGATCGTGCGGCCGCATTTGTCGAGAACGGCCTCGCCCGATGAGACAAGTACCCGCGTGGCGAACTTGAACACCTCTCGCCCGTTCATGTGGGCGAAGTGCTGCCCCTCGGCCACCGTCTCGGCGCTGGCCGGCAGCCGCGAGCCTCCCGCCGGCTGGTAGAGCTGGGGGCCGCCCGAACCGTCCGCTCCGAGCTCGAAGCCGAGGAATCCGCCGTTCTCCACCCGCTCGAGCACGACCGCACCCGCACCGTCACCGAAGAGCACGCAGGTCGTACGGTCGGTCCAGTCCATGATCTTCGAGAGGACGTCGCCGCCTGCGACGACTGCGCGCTCCGACAGGCCCCCGGCCATCATCCCGTAGGCCTGCACCAGCGCGTACATGAAGCCGGTGCAGCCGGCGGACAGGTCGTACGCGCCGGCATCGGGCATCCCGAGCTCGTCGGCCAGGATTGCCCCCGTCGAGGGAAACGCCATGTCCGGAGTGACCGTCGCGACGATCAGCAGGTCGACCGAGGAAGGCTCGACGCCCGCTTGCGCGAGTGCTTGCAGGATCGCCGGTCGGCACAAGTCGGAGAGCGCCTGCTCGGGCGCAGCTATCCGGCGCTCGCGGATTCCCGTCCGCTCGATGATCCATTCATCGCTCGTCTCGACCATGGTCGCGAGCTCGTGGTTCGTGAGGACCCGGTCGGGAACGTAGGAGCCGATCCCCGTGATCGAGGCACGGAAGCCCTCGGGTGCGGTGCCGATCACCGTTCGACCGCGAAGGTGAGAGTGGCGCGCGCGGCCAGCTCGCCCTCGACGCGCGCCTCGGCCTTTCCGCGCCCGATCGGGCCGCGGATCCGGTCGATCTCGCAGACGAGCTCGAGCTCGTCGCCCGGCTCCACGATGCGCTTGAAGCGGCAGTCGTCGATACCGGCGAAGTACGCGATCTTGCCCCGGTTCTCCTCCTGGGCGAGCACGGCCACGGCACCCGTCTGGGCCATGGCCTCGACGATCAGCACGCCCGGCATCACCGGCCGGCCCGGGAAGTGCCCGGCGAAGTACCACTCGTCCTCACGGACCGTGCGGCGTGCGACGACCCGCTTCCCCGCCTCGAACTCCAGCACCTCGTCGATGAGGAGAAAGGGCTCGCGGTGGGGAAGGATCGACTCGATCTCGTCGCGTCCGAACGGGGCCTGCACGCGAACGAGTGTATGGAAACCTGACCCGGCAGCCACCCTCCCCGTGCCACAATTGCCGTATGCGCCGTGCTCGTCTGTTCTTCAGCTTGCTCGCGGCCGCGGGTTTCCTCATCTTCGTCACCTCGGTGGCCGCGCAAGCGCAGCCGAAGGTGCTGGCCATCCACTTCTCGCTGGACATCAACCCGGTCTCGCAGGACTACGTCAACCACCAGATCGACGAGGCAAACAGCGGCGGCTACAGCGCCATCGTGATCCTGCTCGACACGCCCGGCGGCCTCTCGACCTCGATGGAGAAGATCTACGAGAAGATCCTCGTCTCGCGCGTGCCTGTGATCGTCTATGTCTCACCGACGGGTGCGGGAGCAGCGTCGGCGGGCGTCTTCGTGGCCGAGGCGGCGGACGTGCTCGCGATGGCGCCGGCGACGAACATCGGCTCCTCCACGCCCATCGACCAGAGCGGCGGCAACCTTGGAAGCGACCTGCGCCGCAAGGTGATCAATCACTTCGCCGCCAAGCTGCGCACGCTTTCCGAGACGAACGGGCGCAACGGCGACTGGGGCGCCCGGGCGGTGCGCAAGGCGTCGAACCTGACCGTCGACCAGGCGTTGAAGATCCACGTCATCGACCTCAAGGCGCCGGACCTGCGCGCGCTCCTCGACAAGCTCGACGGCTACAAGACCTACCGCCGGCACATCACGTTGCACACCGCGAATGCGCAGATCGTGGACGCGCACCCGGGCTTCTTCTCGCGCCTCCTCAACGTCCTCATCGACCCGAACATCCTCACGCTGCTGTTCCTGGCCGGCCTGGCGGGGATCGGATTCGAGATCTTCCACCCCGGGGTCGTCTTACCCGGAGTGCTCGGCGCGGTCGCGCTCGTCACGGCGCTGTTCGGATTCTCGATCCTCCCGATCAGCTGGGCCGGGCTCGCGCTGCTGCTGCTGGGGGTGGCGATGCTCGTCACGGACGCCTTCGTGACCAGTCACGGCGCCATCACGGTCGCGGGGTTGATCAGCCTCGTCGTGGGCGCGATCATGCTCTTCCGCAACGCGCCCTCCCCATACCACGTCAGCCTCCCGCTGATCATCTCGATCGCCGTGGTCCTCGGCCTCCTCTGGGGCTTCGCGATGACGAAGGCGGTAGCGGTGCGGCGCAAACCGGTGAGCGTCGGGCCGCAGTCGATCGTCGGCCAGATCGGCGAGGTGCGCGGCGACGGGCAGGTCTTCGTGAACGGCGAGCTCTGGAAGGCGCGGCCGGCCCGGGACGAGCTGCTCCGGCGTGGCACCAAGGTGCGCGTCGAGTCGATCGATTCCACTCTCGTGCTCGGCGTCAGCCCCGTGGAGGAACCCATAGGATCGCCCCAACCCGTCTGAAAGGACCCGCATGACCGCCGCAATCGTCGCAGTCATCGCCATCGCAGTCCTCCTCGTCATCTTCCTGTTCGCCGCGATCAAGGTGGCGCGCGAGTACGAGCGGGGCATCATCTTCCGGCTCGGCCGGTTGCTGCCCGAGCCGAAAGGACCGGGGCTCTTCCTGCTCATCCCGATCGTCGACCGCATGGTCAAGGTCGACCTGCGGACGATCACGCTGAACATCCCGCCGCAGGAAGTGATCACGAAGGACAACGTGCCGGTGCGCGTCAACGCGGTCGCCTACTTCCGGATCGTCGAGCCGAAGAACGCGATCGTCCAGGTCGAGAACTTCATGGTCGCGACCTCGCAGATCGCGCAGACAACGCTGCGTGCGGTGCTCGGACAGCACGTTCTCGACGAGCTGCTGTCCGAGCGCGAGAAGATCAATTCGATCCTGCAGGAGATCATCGACGGGCAGACCGCCCCGTGGGGCATCAAGATCTCGATCGTCGAGGTCAAGGACGTGGAGATCCCGAGCGGGATGCAGCGCGCCATGGCGCGGCAGGCCGAGGCCGAGCGCGAGCGGCGCGCGAAGGTGATCAACGCCGAGGGCGAGTTCCAGGCGTCCGAGCGGCTGAAGGACGCGGCGCTCGTGATCGAGGAGCACCCGATCGCGCTCCAGCTGCGCTACCTCCAGACGCTGCTCGAGATCGGGGCATCGAACGCGACCACGATCGTCTTCCCCGCGCCGATCGAGCTGATCAAGCCGTTCCTGCAGGGCGCCGGTAGCGACGGGAAGTGACGCTCAGGCGAGACCCGGTCTCGGGCCGCCTCGTCGCCATCGCACCAGGCCGCGCCGGGCGGCCCGGCGCCGGCCGCGCGTTGATCGAGCCGGTCACGCCGGAGGAGCTCGACCAGTGCCCGTTCTGCCGCGGCCGTGAGGATCGGACGCCGCCCGAGACGCTGCGGCTGCCGGAGGGCGCGGAGGACTGGATCGTCCGCGTCGTTCCCAACCTCTATCCGGCGGTCGAGCGGCAGGAGGTCGTCATCCACTCACCGGAGCACAAGAGGTCCTTCGCCGAGCTGAGCGACCAGGAGCTCGAGCTCGTCGCGCAGGTCGTGCGGGATTCGGACGGCTCCTTCTGGCTGGTGAACGAAGGACAGTTGGCCGGCTCCAGCCTCCCGCATTCACACTCGCAGCTCGTCCTGGGTCGAACCGGCCGTTCCGGAGAACGCTGCAGGGGTCGTCGAGGTGCTCGCACACGACGAGCTCGTCGTCGCCGAGCGCGAGGGGCAGCGTGCCGTGGCGCATCCGGCGGGGCGGCTGCCGTACGAGCTGCTGATCGCCGCAGATGCGATCGGGATCGCGCTCTACCTCCTGCGCGATGTGGTCCGCCGTCTGCGCAAGGTCGAAGGGCCGGTGCCCTGGAACGCGTGGCTGCACCGCGGCGAGGATCCGCACATCGAAGTCGTGCCGCGCCTCACTGTGCTGGCGGGCCTGGAGCTCGGCGCCGGGATCTACGTCAACTCACTGGACCCGAGCGAGGCGGCTGCTCGTCTTCGGGCTCCGTGAGCCAGGCGCGCCACGCCTCCGGGTCGAGGAGGAGCCGGAACGCCCACGCGAGCTCCTCGGGGTCGTCCTCCCAGTGCATGTGCGCCGCCCTCAGGGCGACGCGGCAGATCTGGCCGATCTTGCGCGCGGGCTCGACCATGGCCTCCAGCTCAGCGCGCGGCGCGAAGAGCGTGAACGGCTCGAGGTACGCGTCGCGGATCCGCGCGATCTCCGGGGAGCCGACCGGGAGCTCGTGCTTGATCTCGATCACCCGCTGCGTGACCGTGAGCGTGAAGAACGGATGCGAGACGCAGGCGTCGCCCCAGTCCAGGAACCGGTAGGCGCCGCCGCGCACGAAGATGCTGCCGTGGGTGAAGTCGTCGTTGTTGATCGTCTCGGGCACCGGGCCCGCGGCGAGCTCGGCGCACACCTGCCGCACCTCCGGCGCAAGCGCACGTAGCCGCTCGTACTCCTCCTCCGTCTGACCCGACGACCGCTCGGCGATCAACGCCTCGTACGTCTCCGGGAGGCCGGCCGAGCGTCGGTCGAATGCTCCCGCCTCGACGAGCCGTTCCGCGTCGGACATGGCGGCGATCTGCAGCTCGGCATAGAGAGGAAGGGACTCCTCCCAGTAGCGCGTGTCGAGATCGCGGTCGAGGACCGAGTCGAGCGGCTCGCCGGCGTCGCGCATGAGCATGCGCCCGTCCTCGTCCGCGAAAAGCACCTCGGTGACGAGCTCCGGCCGCCGGCCGGCCAGGATCTCGATCAGGCGATATTCGTGGGCCACTTCCGGCGCCGGCTCCTTGAAGAAGAGCGTCCCCTCGGCCGTCGGGACGCGCAGGACGGTCGCCCAGGGCCGTACCCGCTGCTCTTCGATCGGCCCGGTCACGTCGACACGCGACCGGATCCACTCTTCCTGGCTAGGAGTCGCCGTTCTCCCCGGCGGGCTCGACGACGGGATCGCCGTTCTCTTCGCCCGAGTCGACCACCGGCGCGAGCGCCGAGACCGTCTCGCCGTCGCGCAGGCGCATCACGATCACACCCTGGGTGGCGCGGCCCGAGCGCTTGATGCCGTCCGCGGGCATCTTGATCACGGTGCCGCCGGTCGAGATGAGCATGACCTGGTACACGTCCTCGACGACGCGGGCGCCGGCGAGCTGGCCCTTCGCCTCGGTCAGCTGGACGGTCTTCACGCCGAGACCGCCACGACCCTTGCACGGGTAGTCGGAGACGGGCGTGCGCTTGCCGTAGCCGTTCTCGGTCACGACGAGGAGGTCCGCGCCGAGCGACGCGATCCCCGCCGCGATGACCTCGTCGCCCGCGCGCAGCTTCATCCCCCGGACGCCCTCGGTCGCGCGGCCCATCGGCCTCGCGTCCTTCTCGCTGAAACGGATGGCCTGGCCTTTGCGGGAGACGAGCATGATGTCGTCATCGCCGTCGGAGTGGAGGACGTCGACGAGCTCGTCGTCCTCGCGGAGCTTGATCGCGATGATCCCGTCCGCCTTGAGCTGAGTGTTGTAGTCCTGGAACTTGCTCTTCTTGACGACGCCCTTCTTCGTCGCGAGCGTCAGGTACTCGGCCTCTGTGAAATCGCGTGTCGCGATGACGGCCCGGATCTTCTCCTCCTGCGAGAACGGGAGCAGGTTGACGACCGCGCGGCCCTTCGACTGGCGCGAGCCGAGCGGCAGCTCGTGCACCTTCAGCCGGTAGACCTTGCCGACGGTTGTGAAGAAGAGAACGTAGTCATGCGTGGAGGCGACGATCAGGTGCTCGATGTAGTCGTCCTCCTTCAGGTCCATGCCCATGACGCCGATGCCGCCACGGCGCTGCTCGCGATAGGTGGTGACCGGGAGGCGCTTGATGTAGCCGGAGCGCGTGATCGCGATGACCATGTCCTCCTCGGCGATCAGGTCCTCGAGCTCGAGCTCGCCCTCGGCGGCGACGATCTCGGTCCGGCGGTCGTCGTTGCGGCCGTACACCTGCTTGATCTCGAGCAGCTCCTCGCGTACGACAGCGTCGATGCGCGCCGTGTCGCCGAGGATCGCGCGCAGCTCGGCGATCCGCTCCTGCAGGTCCGCGTGCTCGTCCTCGATCCGCTTGCGTTCGAGGCCCGTCAGGCGCTGCAGGCGCATCTCGAGGATGGCCTGCGCCTGGATCTCGGTCAGGGCGAAGGACTCCATCAGGCCCGTGCGCGCCTCGTCCACGTCGGCCGAGCCGCGGATCAGCGCGATCACCGCGTCGAGGTTGTCGAGCGCCTTGAGGTAGCCCTCGAGGACGTGCGCCCGGGCCTCGGCACGGCGCAGCTCGTACTTGGACCGGCGCGTGACGATCTCGCGCTGGAAGTCGAGGTAATGCTGGAGCTGGTCGCGTAGCGGCAGGGTGCGCGGCACGCCTTCGACAAGCGCAACGGCGTTGTAGCCGAACGTCGTCTGAAGTGCCGTGTGCTTGAACAGCTTGTTGAGGACGACCTGCGGGATCGCGTCACGCTTGATGTCGATCTGGATCCTCATCCCGGACTTGTCGGAGTGGTCGTTGACGTCCGAGACCTCCGGGATCGTGCCGTCCTTGACGAGCTCCGCGATCTTCTTGATCACGCCGTCGTCGCCGCTCTTCTTCACGGTGTAGGGGAGCTCGCTGACGATGACCGCCGTCTTACCGCCGCGCAGCTCTTCGATGTGGGCGCGCGCGCGGACGACGATGCGGCCGCGGCCAGACCGGTACGCCTCCTTGATCCCGTCGCGGCCGAGGATGATGCCGCCGGTCGGAAAGTCAGGGCCCTTGATGTGCCGCGTCAGGCGCTCCACGTCGATCGTCGGCTCATCGATCATCGCGATGAGCGCATCCACGACCTCCCCGAGGTTGTGCGGCGGCATGTTCGTCGCCATTCCGACCGCGATCCCGGCAGACCCGTTGACGAGCAGGTTCGGAAAGCGGGACGGGAGGACATCGGGCTGTCGCTTCGTCTCGTCGTAGTTGGGGACGAAATCGACCGTGTCCGCGTCGATGTCGCGCAACATCTCGGCCGCCATACGGGTAAGCCGCGCTTCGGTGTAGCGGTAGGCGGCGGCGGGATACCCGTCGATGTTGCCGAAGTTGCCCTGGCCGTCGACCATCGGGTAGCGCATCGAGAAGGGCTGCGCCAGGCGGACGAGCGTGTCGTAGATGGCGCTGTCGCCGTGTGGGTGGTAGTTCCCCATGACCTCGCCCACGATCCGCGCACACTTGATCCGCGGGCGGTTCGGCTGCAGTCCGAGCTCGTGCATCGTGTAGAGGATCCGGCGGTGGACGGGCTTCAGCCCGTCGCGCACGTCCGGGAGAGCCCGCGACACGATGACCGACATGGCGTAGTCGAGGAAGCTCGAGCGCATCTCCTGCTCGAGCTCGCGCGACTCGATGCGGCCTGGTCCTAGGGGTTCGATCGTGGACATTCGGCGCTCCTTACACGTCCAAGAACTGGACGTTCTTTGCGTTCTTCTCGATGAACTCGCGCCGCGGCTCGACCTGGTCACCCATGAGCATGGAGAAGATCTCGTCGGCGAGAACGGCGTCCTCGACGTCCACGCGCACGAGCATGCGCTTGGCCGGGTTCATCGTCGTCTCGGCGAGCTCGTCCGCGTCCATCTCGCCGAGGCCCTTGAAGCGGCTGACCTGGATGCCCTCCTTGGCCAGCTCGAGCGCGCCGCTGCGCAGCTCCTCGAACGTCTCGGACCCGCGGCTCTTCTTGCCGAAGCCGACCTTGAAGGGCGGGTTGCCGACGATGTCCACCAGCTTCGTGTAGGCGCGGCGCAGGCCTGCGTAGGCAGGCGATGAGAGGAGGTCCAGCGGGACGACCACATGCGAGGCGGCGTTCGTCTCGTTCTCGACCACCTTGATCCGGACTCCGCCTTCCACGCGATCCTCCACGGTGAGGTCGTACCCGTTCGGCGGAACCGCCTTGAGGATCGCCTCGACGTCGTCGAGCTGGGTCGCCTCGGTTTCGACGAGCCGGTGTTCCACGACGAACCGGGCCGGCGCAGCGCCGTAGTCGGCGCGCAGCTTCGACAGCCAGCCGTCGAACTCGTGCAGGGCGTGCACGAACCTGCCGTACCGGGTCTGCGTGAGCGTCTGGCTCTTTCCGTCGCGGTCGGAGACCTCCATGTCCTTGATGCGCTCGCGCACGAGCAAGTCCTCGAACTGCGACTCCTTCTCCACGTACTGCTCGCGGCCGCCGATCTTGACGCGGTAGAGCGGCGGGACGGCGATGTACACGTGCCCGCGCTCGACCAGCTCCGGCATCTGGCGGTACAGGAAGGTGAGGATCAGCGTGCGAATGTGGGCCCCGTCCACGTCGGCGTCGGTCATGACGATGATCCGGTGATAGCGGAGCTTCGCGATGTCGAAGTCCTCGCCGATTCCCGTGCCGAGCGCGGTGATCATCGACTGGATCTCGAGGTTCGAGAGCACCTTGTTGAGCCGGTTCTTCTCGGAGTTGATCACCTTGCCGCGCAGCGGCAGGATCGCCTGGAAGGTGCGGTCGCGGCCGTCGACCGCGGAGCCGCCGGCGGAGTTGCCCTCGACGAGGAAGAGCTCCGCGGACTCCGGATCCTGGATCTGGCAGTCCGCAAGCTTGCCGGGAAGCGAAGCCGAGTCGAGCGCGCCCTTCCGGCGCGTCAGGTCGCGTGCCTGGCGCGCGGCCTTGCGGGCACGTGCGGCGTCGATCGCCTTCTTGACGATCCGGTTCGCCTCGGTCGGATGCTCCTCGAGAAACTCGGCCAGCCGCGCGTTCACCGTCCGCTCCACCATGCCCCGCACCCACGGGTTGCCGAGCTTGGTCTTCGTCTGGCCCTCGAACTGCGGCTCGCGGAGCTTCACGGAGATGACCGCGGCGAGACCCTCGCGCACGTCCTCGCCCTCGAGGTTGTCCTCCTTCTCCTTGAGCAGGTTCTTCGCGCGCGCGTAGTCGTTCAGCGTCTTCGTCAGCGCGGCGCGGAAGCCGGAGAGGTGCGAGCCGCCCTCCGTGGTGTTGATGTTGTTCGCGAAGGAGAAGATCGACTCCACGTAGAGGCGGTTCCACTGCATCGCGACCTCGACGGCGCCCTGCTCTTCCTCGCCCTCGAAGTAGATGACGTGCTTGTGGATCGGGTCCTTCGCCGCGTTGACGTGCGAGACGAAGTCCCTGATGCCGCCGTCGTACTTGAACTCGACCCGCTCGCCGCCGGCGCGCTCGTCGGTGAGGACGATGTGCATGCCCTTGGTGAGGAACGCGGTCTCGCGCAGGCGCTGGGTGAGGACCTCGGCGTCCCACTCGATCCCGTCCGTGAAGATCTCCGCGTCCGGGAGGAAGCTGATGACGGTGCCCGTGCCCTGAGTGACCCCGACCTTCTTGAGCTCGGTCTGGGGCTCCCCACGCGCGAACTCCTGGCGGTAGATCTTGCCGTCGCGATGGACGTCGGCGACCAGCCATTCGGAGAGCGCGTTCACGACCGAGACGCCGACGCCGTGCAGCCCGCCGGACACCTTGTACCCGTCGCCGCCGAACTTTCCGCCTGCGTGGAGCTTCGTCAGGACGACCGTCAGCGCCGGCAGCCCCTGCTCCTTCATCACCTCGATGGGGATCCCGCGGCCGTGATCCGTGACCGTCACGGAGTTGTCCGGATGGATGACGACCTCGGAGTAGTCGTTGTGCCCACCTAGGGCTTCATCGACAGCATTGTCGACCACCTCGAACACGAGATGGTGGAGACCTCTCGGGCCGGTCGAGCCGATGTACATCCCGGGCCTGAGCCGGACCGGCTCGAGACCCTCGAGGACGGTGATGTCTTTTGCGGTGTAGGTCGCTTCAGTCATGCTGGCGTCACAAAAAAAGCCCTGCAAATCCCACGATTCCGGGCGGAATTAAGTCTATCAGAGCGAGCGGTCGGAAGAAGCTCGTGCGAGGCTTGCCGCAGCCGCTCGGGAGATGAGCTCCCGCAGCTCCGAATCGTCTACTTGTGCAGCAATTTTAGCCGCTCGGGACCGGTCGGCCGCGGAGGGGGAGGGCGAAACTCTTCCCTCTTTCCTGACGTTTTGTGCACTCGTTTCCGGCAGAGGGCCGGGCGCGAAGCGCAGACGGCGCGGCTGGGCCTCGCCGAGCGCGTGTGCGAGGCGCGCGGCGATCTCAGGCTCGAGCTGCGCGAGCTCGAAGGCCCACGGCGACGAGCTGACCGTTACGTGCAGCGTTCCATCCCGTCCCAGCCGCGCCGGCCACGAGTTCGCGGTGATCGAGTCGCCCACGACCCCCGGCCACGCGGCCACGACCTCGGCCATTCCGCCGGCTGGGCCGAAGCGGGAGAGCTCGCTGCGGACGTCGCTGGCCGATTCGCTCCACTACGCGGCCCTCGCCATTCCGGGAGACACCTCGATCAGCTGGTCCGGCGCAGTCGGGAGCGCATCCGCGGACGTCGCCGTGACGAGGCTCTGACCCACCCGGCGGATCCGCTCCGCCAGCGTCCGCCGCCGTGTCTCGTCGAGCTCGGACAGAACGTCGTCGAGCAACAGCAGCGGCGGGACCGAGCGCTCGCTCAGCAGCTCCGCCTCGCCGAGCAAGAGCGCGAGGACCGACACACGCTGCTCGCCCTGTGAGCCGAAGCGGCGCAGGTCGCGGCCGCCGGCGAGAATCGCGATGTCGTGCAGGTGCGGCCCGAGCCCGGTCGCGCCGCGCTCGAGATCGCGTTGGAGACGCGCCTCGAGCTCTTCCGCGGTCGGAGGCTCCCCCTGATAGGCCAGTGACCCCGCCTCGAGCCCGAGTGCCGCCGCATGCCCGGCGAACGCCGGCGCGAGCCGCTCGAGCGTCTCCGCGCGGGCAGCAACGAGCGAGGCACCGAGCTCCGCGACGCGCTGCGTCCATGGGGCGAGAGCGTCCCTGGACGAGAGCGAGGCGGCCACGCGCCTGAGCGCGGCGTTCCGCTGGCCGACCGCGGCCGCGTACTCGACGGGAAGCGTGGCACGCGCCGGGAAGAGCCGAGCGAGCACGCGGTCGAAATACGCGCGCCGCACGACGGGCGAGCCCTTGACGATCGAGAGCCGGTCGGGCGTGAACACGAGCGCCGCCACCTCTCCGCGCAACTGCTCGGCGGCCCGCAGCGGGGCGCCGTTCACCTTCGCCTTCTTCCCCGCCCGTAGCTGAAGCGTCACGTCGAGCTCCACCGGCGAGCGTCCCCGCTCGCCCCGCAGCGCGATCCGCCCCGCATCCGCGCCCAGGCGGATCACCTCCGCGTCGCTGCGCGTGCGTGGCGAGAACCCCTGCGAGCCGACATGCACCGCCTCGAGCAGGTTCGTCTTCCCCACCCCGTTCGGGCCGACGATCAGGACGAGGCCCGGCAGGAGGTCGAGGTCGAGCCGCTCGTACGAGCGGATGGCGCGGAGCGAGACCTGGCGAAGAAGCGTCAGCCCGCCAGCCTGATCGGCATGATCAGGTACTGGAAGTCGTCCTCCTCCGAGCGGATCAGGCCGGGGCGGAGCGGGCTGATGAGGCGGAGGTCGATCTCGTCCGCTTCCACCGACTCGACCCCGTCGCGCAGGAACTCGGCGTTGAACCCGATCTCCAGCGGCTCACCCGTGAACGGGGCCGGCATCGTCTCGCGCGCTTCGCCCAGGTCCTGGGCCTGAACCGAGACGGTCAGCTCGCCTTCGGCGAACCGCAGCCGGAGGGGCAGGTTGCGCTGCGCCATCACCGCGATCCGCCGCACGACGTCGAGCAGCTCCGCCCGCGCGAGCCGCACCTCGTGCTCGAACTGCTCCGGGATGAGCTGGCGGTAGTCCGGGAACTGGCCATCGATCCGCCGCGTGGTGAGCAGCACGTCGCCGGCGCGGAAGACCACGTGGTTCTCGTGCACGCCGAGGTCGACCGTCTCCTCGCCGCCCGCAATGCGGCCCAGCTCCGTCAGCGCGCGCGCGGGCACGATCGCCTCGAGCTCGGGCACCGAGCCCTCGATCGCGGTCTCCTTCACGGCCAGGCGGTAGGAGTCGGTCGCGGCCATCACCAGCTTCCCCTCTCCGAAACGGACGAGGATTCCCGTGAGGACCGGGCGCGACTCGTCGCGCGAGGCCGAGCGGCCCACGCGCGTGATCGTCTCGAGCAGCGCTTCGCGAGCGACGGAGAACGTCTGCGCGGCGTCAACCTCGGGAAGCCGCGGAAAGTCCTCGGCGGAGTGGGTGTGGAGCGAGTAGCTGGCGGAGCCGGAGACGACCGACACGCGGCCTTCCTCCGGGGAATGCGCGATCTCCACCTCGGATGCCGGCAGCAGCTTGGCGATGTCCACGAGCAGGCGGCCGGGCAGGACAACGGTTCCCGGCTCAGCGATCTCCGCGTCCAGCGAGGAGCGCAGCGACAGCTCCATGTCGGTCGCCGCGAGCTCGAGCGTCCCGTCGGTCGCCTGCAGCCAGATGCCGGAGAGGATCTGCACGGTCGGCCGCATGGAAACGGCCCTCGACACAACCGCGAGCTTCTCGACGAGCTCTTGCCGTGAGCACGTGAGCCTGAGTCCCGATCCCACCATTGTTTCTACTTGGTTCATTTATTTAAACCCCTTAGTTCTAGTAGTAAGGCCTGTGGACGACGGGGAAGTTGCCCCTCCGCGTTTCCGTTGACCCGATTCTGCCTGTGGGGAACGACGGCTGCTTGTCCACGGTTCGAACAGGCCCGGGTGGGGTCGCGGAGTTTTCAACGGGGATGCTTGATTCGCGCAGTCAACTCCTGAACAAGGTTGTACACAGACCTGTCCTCCTTGATCAGTCGAGCGATCTTGGAGGTCGCGTGGATGACCGTCGTGTGGTCGCGCCCGCCGAACTCCCGTCCGATCTTCGGTAGTGACGCGTCCGTCAGCTCCCGCGAGAGATACATCGCGACCTGGCGCGGGTAGACGATGTTCTGCGAGCGCCGGTCGCCGCACAGCTGCTTGCGCGTGAGGCTGAACCGCTGCGAGACGAGATCCTGGATCCGGTCGATCGAGACCTGGCCGGAGTCCCCTTGCGGAAAGACGTCCTGGAGGACGTCCTGCGCGAGCTCGACCGTGATCGGCCGGCCGGTGAGCGACGAGAACGCCACCACCCGTGTGAGTGCGCCCTCGAGCTCGCGGATGTTGCTCGAGATCCTGCTGGCGACGAAGGTGAGGATCTGCGGATCGGGGATGTGCGTCCCGTCCGTCTTCACCTTTTTGCGCAGGATGGCGATGCGCGTCTCGAGGTCGGGCGGCTGGATGTCGGTGATCAGCCCCCATTCGAACCGCGAGCGCAGCCGCTCCTCCAGCGTGGGGAACGAGCGCGGCGGCCGGTCCGAGGAGATGATGATCTGCCGGCCCGCCTCGTACAGTGAGTTGAAGGTGTGGAAGAACTCCTCCTGGATCGACTCCTTGTGCTCGAAGAACTGGATGTCGTCGATCAGCAGCAGGTCGTAGTTGCGGTAGCGCTGCTTGAAGCCCTCGATCCGCTTGTCACGCAGCGAGTTGATGAAGGCGTTCATGAAGGTCTCGCTCGTGACGTAGTGGACGGTGAGCCCGCCCGAGTGCTCGGCGATGTACTGGGAGATCGCCTGGAGGAGATGCGTTTTCCCTAGCCCTGTGCCGCCGTAGATGAACAGCGGGTTGTACGCCTGCGCCGGCGCCTCCGCGACCGCGAGGGCGGCCGCGTGCGCGAACCGGTTGGACGAGCCGATCACGAACGAGTCGAAGGTGTACTTCGGGTTCAAGTCCGTGTAGGCCGGCTTCGGCCGCTGGGCCGCCGCAGCTGCGGGCTGCAGGCGTGGCCGCCTGCGGACTGTCAGGTTGATCTCCAGCTCCTTGCCCGTCGCCTCGCGCACCGCGGCCTTGATGAGCTCGAGGAAGTGGCCGCCGATCCAGGCCTTGGCGAAGTCGTTGGGAGCGGCGATCGTGAAGGTGTCGTCGGAGAGCTCGATCCCGCGAGCTTCGCCGAACCAGGTCTGGTAGGTGGTCTCGTTGAGCGCCTGCCTCAGGCGCGTCGCAACTTCGCGCCAGAGGCTCTGTGCAGTGAGGTCCAACTGGCGCTCCATCCCCCTCCGTAAGGTTGTGCCCGCCGCGTCCGAAGCGGCGATCCTAGCACCCTCCACGCCGCTTCTCAATGTCGACACCCGCGACCGCAATCCGCCCAAAACAGGCCGATTTGCAGGTATTTATGCACACTTCACAGTTCTGTCCACAGACTGTGGACAGATTGGGCACAACTCCAAGACTGTCGCTCCTAGCGGCTTCTTCGTGGCCCGTGCCTGTGGAAAACGGCCACTTTCACAACTTGTCTATACTGATTCGGCGCCGCGTCACGCGGCGCCTATTTCTGTCTCCACCCATCTCCTATGAAGCGGACCTATCAGCCCAACGTGCGACGTCGGAAGCGCAAGCACGGCTTCCGTGCACGCATGTCCACGCGTGCGGGAAGAGTGATCCTGAAACGCCGCCGCGCCAAGGGCCGGAAGCGGCTGTCCGCCTAAGGGCGAGGTCGTGCAGCGCGGCCATCGGCTCTCCCGCTCGCGGGATTTCGACGCCGTCTACCGCCACGGACGCTCGGTCTCGACCCGCTATCTCGTGCTCTACTGGTTCGAGCGTGAGAACGGTGACGAGAACGGTCCTCGCCTCGGCATCGCCGTGCCGAAGAAGGTCGGCGGCTCGGTGATCCGCAACAAGATGAAGCGCCGGCTGCGCGAGGCCTGGGAGCACGTGTCTCCTGCGCCGCGCAACGACTACGTGCTCGTCGCGCGGGAGGGCCTCCCGGAGGCGGTCGATGCGCGCGGCTTCGACTGGCTCGAGGAGCGGATCGGCGAAGTGCTGCAGAAGGCACAGGCATGAAGTACCTCGGGATCGCGCTCGTCTACGCGTACCGCTGGCTGGTCGCGCCCCTGCTCCCGGCGGGCTCCTGCAAGTTCCACCCCAGTTGCTCGCAGTACGCGATCGACGCCATGAAGAAGTACGGGCTCGTGCGCGGGTCGTACAAGGCGGCCAGACGGTTGCTGCGCTGCCACCCCTGGAGCCACGGGGGAGTTGATTACGCGTGATCCATCTGTGGACGCTCATGAGCATCCTCAGCCCGCTCGAGAACATCTTCCGGAGCATCCTCGACTGGATCCACCAATCGGTCGGCCTGCCCTGGGCGTGGTCGATCGTCGCGCTGACGGTGATGGTGCGGATCCTGCTCGTCCCGCTCACGGTCAAGCAGATCCACTCGATGCAGAGCCTCCAGCGGCACGCGCCGCAGATGAAGGAGATCCAGAAGAAGTACAAGACCGACAAGAAGAAGCAGCAAGAGGAACTGATGAAGTTCTACAAGGAGAACCAGATCAACCCGGCTGCGTCGTGCATTCCGCTGGTTGCCCAGTTCCCGGTCTTCATCGCCCTCTACTTCGTCCTGCGGACTCTTTCCGACCAGGCGCAGGTCTGCGCCGACCACGCGAGCCAGTGCATCCCGCTGCTCGGCGAGGCCAATCCGAACTTCCACTGGCTCGGGCTGATCGACATCACCCAGCCGGCCACCCACGGCTGGGGGCCGCTCTTGCTCGTCATCTACGCCGGCAGCCAGATCGCGTCGACGTTCTTCATGTCCGCGACCATGAACAAGGGCCAGCGCTACTTGATGATGGCGCTGCCGCTCGTCTTCATCACCTTCATCGCGCGCTTCCCCGCGGGCCTCGTCCTCTACTGGGCGACGACGAACCTGTGGACGGTCGGCCAGGGCATCATCACGCGCCGCCTCGTCCCGAAGACGCCCGCGCCGTCGCCGTTCCAGCGCAAAACCTCGAAGGCGCCGCCCAAGCCCGAGTCAGACGATGACGAGTCGGGGAACGGCGCGAAGCGCCCGGATGCGCCGCCGCCGAAGCCCGCACCTGCCGCAGCAGCGGCTCCGCAGCCGGCGCAGGTCCGGCGCGTGAAGCGCAAGAAGAAACACGCGCGCCGGTGAGCGCCGGCGAGCTGCAGACCGAGGCGACCGGGGAGACGGTCGGCGAGGCGAAGTGGCAGGCGCTGCGGGAGCTCGAGCGGCTGCTGCCCGGACTGGACAAGTCGCGCGTCCGTTTCCAGGTCGTCTCCGAGGGCGAACGCGGTTTGCTGGGCGTCGGTTACACGCCGGCACGGGTGATCGCCAGCGTCGCGGAGGATGCGACCGAGGACGTGCCGGCGGACGAGCCGGAGGAGGCGAGCGAGCTCGGCGCGCTGGTGCGGGAAGTGCTCGAGCGGATCGGGCACGAGCTACGCCTTTCCGCGCGCGTGACGGTGGCGGAGGACGACGACACCGTGACAGCATCGTTCTCCGGCTCGGACCTGGGGCTGCTGATCGGGCGCCGCGGGGCGACCATCGATGCTGTCCAGTACCTCGTGAACGCGATCGTCTTCCGCCGCTTCGGCGAGGGCGCGAAGCAGGTCGTCGTGGATGCGGCGCACTATCGCGAGCGCCGCCGCGCGACTCTGGAGTCGCTGGCAGTCGAGGTCGCGGCGCGCGTCCGCTCGAGCGGGGAGCGGGTCGAGCTGGAGCCCATGAGCGCGCCGGAGCGGAAGGTCATCCATCTCCGCCTGCAGGACGAGGCCGGCGTCGCGACCGAGAGCGAAGGCGTCGAGCCGCACCGCTACCTCGTCGTCTTCCCGAGTGACTGACGAGCGGCTCGGCCGCTGGATCCAATCGCTTCTCGCCACTCCCGGATTGACCGCGATCCACGATCCGGACGAAGCCTGGCGCGTGCACGTGGAGCAGTCCCTCGCTGCGGTGCCGGTCGTCGAACGCTACGAGGGGCCGATCGTGGACGTGGGATCGGGCGGAGGGGCGCCCGGCCTGCCGCTCGCTGCCGCGCTGCCTGACCGCGAGGTGACCCTGCTCGAGTCGAACGGCCGCAAGGCCGCCTTTCTCGAGCGTGTTGCGGCTGAGTTCCCGAACGTCCGCGTGGTGCGCGGCCGGGCGGAGGAGCACGCCCCGGACACCTATGGCGTTGCGGTCGCAAAGGCGCTCGCGCCCCCAGCGGTCGCCGCGGAGCTCTGCCTCCCGCTCGTCCGTATCGGCGGGGCCGCTGTCCTCTATGTGGGCCCGTCGGCGGATGCCGATGTGGTTGGTGTCGTCGCCGGCAAGCTGGGCGGGGGCCCGATCGAGCTCCATCCGGGGCTGCTGGTCGTCGCCAAGATCGCGCCCACTCCGCCCGGCTTTCCCCGGCGGGCGGGGATGGCGGCGAAACGTCCGCTGGCGTAACGAGAATCCACGCTATGCCGGCGACGATCTACGCCGTCGCCAACCAGAAGGGCGGCGTCGGCAAGACCACCACCGCGGTCAACCTCGCCGCGTGCCTCGCCGAGGCCGGCGAGCGCGCGCTGATCGTCGACCTCGACCCGCAGGCGAATGCGACCTCAGGGCTGGGCGCGCGCGCCAACGGCACGTCGACGTACGACCTCCTCGACGGCGCGCCGCTCGCGCGGCTGGCCAAGGAGACCGCGTTCCCGGGACTTCATCTCGTGCCTTCACGGCCGGAGCTCGCCGGCGCCGCGGTCGAGCTTGCGGGCCGCGAGGACGGCGAGACGTACCTGCGCGAGGCGCTGGATGCCGCCCGCGAGGAGTACGGCTTCGTCTTCCTCGACTGCCCTCCCTCGCTCGGCCCGCTGACCGTCAATGCGCTGGCCGCTGCCGACCGCGTGCTTGTCCCCGTCCAGGCGGAGTACTACGCACTCGAGGGGCTTTCCCAGCTTGTCCAGTCGGTGGAATTGATCCGCGCGCGCCTGAACCCGCGCCTGCAGATCGGCGGCGTGCTGCTGACGATGGTGGACGGACGCACGAGGCTCTCGGCCGAGGTTGCCGACGAGGTGCGACGGCACTTCGGCCCGCTGGTGTTCAAGACGACCGTTCCGCGCTCGGTGCGCCTGGCGGAGGCGCCGAGCTACGGGATGCCCGCGATCCGATACGACCGGCACTCGGCAGGCGCCGAGGCCTACTGGAAGGTGGCGATGGAGCTTGTCGAGCGTTCCTGAAAAGCGACGGGGTCTCGGAAGAGGCCTCGAGGTGTTGGTCGGCGGCCTGGGCGAGGGGCCGGAGCTCGCGGAGCTTGCCGTCGAGCAGATCCATCCGAACCCGCGCCAGCCGCGCCGGCGGTTCGAGCCGGAGGCGGGATCCGGGCTCGCCAAGTCGATCGAGACGCAGGGGCTCCTCCAGCCGGTCGTCGTCCGGCCACGGCCGGCCGGCGGCTACGAGCTCATCGCCGGCGAACGGCGCTGGCGCGCGGCCAAGGAAGCCGGCGTCGCCAAGGTGCCCGCGCTCGTCCGCGAGGCGGACGACCAGCAGTCGCTCCTCCTGTCCCTCGTCGAGAACGTCGCGCGCGAGCAGCTGTCGCCGGTGGAAGAGGCGCGCGCCTACGCGATCCTCGTGGACGAGTTCGGCCTGGGCGTGGGCGAGATCGCCGACCGTGTCGGTCGTTCCACGCCGAGCGTGTCCAACCGCTTGCGACTGCTGGAGCTTCCCGACGACGTCCTGTGGATGATCGCCCGTGGCGAGCTGAGCGAGGGGCACGCGAAGGCGGTGCTGTCGGCGCCGGGCCAGGCGGAGCGACGCCGGCTCGCCAAGCGGGTCCTCAAGGAAGGGCTGTCGGTGCGCGCCACCGAGCGCGCTGCGCGGTCGATGGGCGCGCGGACCTACCGGACACGGCATCGGTCGGTCGACCCGGCTCTCGCCGAGCGGACGGCGCACGCGATCCAGCGCATCACGGGCTTCCGGCCAAAGGTGACTGCGACGCGGGTCGAGATCCCCTACGCGGACGATAAAGAGCTGGCGGAGCTGGCCGAAGCACTCGAACGGGCATCGCTATCATCGTCCACCGCGGGCGATTAGCTCAGTCGGTTAGAGCGCCGCTCTGATAAGGCGGAGGTCCGTGGTTCGAATCCACGATCGCCCATCCACCACCGTCGGCTACCTCCCGTTTGACGGGAGACCACTGGGCTATCATCTGCCGGAAGGCCATGCAGCGGATGGACATCTACGGCGTCTCGTTCGATCTGGTGGGGAAGCAGCCGATCGTCCTCCTCAAGACGGCCGAGGGGAACAGGTTCCTGCCGATCTGGATCGGCCACGCGGAAGCCGCTGCGATCCTCATGCGCATTCAGGGCGCGTCCACGCCGCGGCCGATGACGCACGACCTCCTGAGCGACATCATCGGCAGGCTCGACGCCGAGGTCGTGGCCGTCACGGTCACAGAGCTCCGTGACAACACCTTCTACGCGAGCATCACCGTCCAGATGAACGGCTCCGAGATCGAAGTCGACTCGCGCCCCTCGGACGCCATCGCGCTGGCCGTGCGGTCGGACGCCCCGATCTTTGCGGCCGACGACGTGATCGAGGAGTCCGCGATCGAGTTCGAGGGCGAGGAAGGCCCGCCCGAGAACGTGGCCACGATGTCCCAGGAGCAGCGCGCACAGGTCGAGGAGCAGTTCAAGGAGTTCCTCGAGAACGTCACGCCCGACCAGTTCGCCGCGGCCGAGCCCGAAGACGACTAAGGGCCCTAGTAGTAGAGGATCACGGTGGTGCCGTACCCGTGCGTGTCGTACATCGGCACGGCGGCCCAGATCGGGATGCGCACGCAGCCGTGGCTCGCCGGATAGGCGGGTACCTCGGGGTAGCCGTGGACGGCGAAGTTCCCGAGGAAGTACATGGAGAAGTACATGAGCTTCTGGTTGTAACCGGGCTCCTTGCTGTACACGTGGAACGTTCCGGTCGGGGTGTTCCCGGTCGCTCCAGTCGAGACCGGCAGGATGCGCGCCACCTTCCCGTCCCGCACGTCGAAGAGCACCTGTCGCGTCTTGTCCACCTCGATGTGCGTGCCGTACCGGTAGCGGGCGATCGGGATTGTCGCCGTGGCGAGCCGCTTCCAGACGACGGGCCCGACCACACCGTCGCGCGAGAGGCCGTTGACCTTCTCGAAGGCGATGACGGAGTCGAAGTCGTCCTGCCCGTAGTAGCCGTCGATCCCTTCGAGCGCGTAGTGGAGCTCGGTGAGCCGCTGCTCGAGGATGCGCACCGACGGTCCCTTCGAGCCGTAGTCGAGGTTCGGCATCACGACGGTCGTCCGGAGGCCGAGCGCGGTGGCCGCGAAGCCCTCCGCCGGCTCGACGCGGACGCTCACGCGGTAGACGACCGGCCCGGGCGTCTTCAGGCGGATGCGCGCGGTGCCCGAGGAGCGTCGGTCGACGATCGTCTTGTTCCCCCTGCGGATGACGACGTGCAGGCGGCCGGCGGTGGCCGGCTTGACCCGGGCGACGAACGCAAGCGGGCTTCCGACCAGCGAGCTGCCCTGGAACCTGGCGCTCAGGAGCGGTCGCACGCGGACCGCCCGTGTGTTGGACGCGACCTGCCCGTACAGGGCCTGGAACGTTCCAGGTGCCCGTACCAGTGTCTTGATCCGGAAGGTCCCGCGGCTGTTCGTCCGCGCATGCGCGACGGTCTTGCCGTTTCGCTGCAGGAGGATGGGGACGCGCGCGGTCGCCGGGACGAGAGCGCCGCTGAAGACGGCGGGCTTGCCGAGCGCGACGGGGGTCGACGCCTTCAGCGAGAGCGCGTAGGCGGTGATGTCCACCGAGGCCTGTCCGGTCGTTCCGCCTCCGAAGCTCCCCGACGTGACCGTTGCCGTGTACCGGCCTGCCGTCGTGTACATGTGCTGGACGGTCGCTCCGTCACCCTCCGTTCCGTCGCCGAACTGCCAGTGATAGGTCACCCCGTCACCGGATGCCGTGAACGTCACGTTGAGCGGCGCGGCTCCCGAGGTCGGCGTGGCCTGGATGGCGACCTGAGCCGTCGCTGCGTGCGCCGCCTTCGCCCAGATCGCGAGTGCGAGCGCGCTGATCAGCACGATCCTGAGCATCGATACCCGACGTTCGGCGAGCACGCGCATGTTCCTCCGCTCAGCTGGTGACGGCGACGATGAGGACGAGGCTGTTGAAGGCGGAGTGCACGATCATCCCAGGGTAGACACTTCCGGTGCGCATTCGTACGTAGGCGAGCCCGGCGCCGAACGCTGCCAGGATCGGAAGCGCCTCGACCAGGCCGTGGGCGAGGCCGAAGAGGAGGCCGACGAGCAGGATGGCCGTCCACTTCCCGAAGGGCTCGAGCAGCTTGTACCCGAGCCCGCGAAAGGTGATCTCCTCGACGATCGGGGCGAGGACGGCGACGACGAGGAAGTTGGCCACGAAGGGGGCGGCCCGGTCGGGATGCCAGGTCTTGGGGACGAGTCCCTGTTCCTCACCCGGGTGCAAGAGCGGCGAGAGGACTGCGCTGAGTGCGAAGACGCCGATGAGGACGAGCACGATGAGCCCCGCTGCGAGGCCCCACGAGCTCGGCCGGCGCAGTCCGAGGTATTCGTCCTTCGGCCGGCCGCGCGCGATTGCGAGGACGATGCCGAGGACGATTCCCAGCTGCACCAGTCCGCCGATCGCGGCGCTCCAGGTGTAGAGCACGTTGCGGTCGGGCTTGTTCGGGACCAGGCGGCTTGCGTAGTTGAGGGCGGCGAGGGCGCCGACGAAGGCGAGGTAGGCGTAGAGCTTCCCGCGGTCTTGCCTCACCGGAGCGGATCGATCAGCTCGACCGGTGTCCCGAACGCGACCGTGAGCGCATCGAGCTCAGCGAAACGCATCCGGGTGGAGGTAACGCGCGATCGCGAGCAGCTCGTCGCCGGCCTCGCCTCCGGGCTGCACGACCTTGTCGGCCAGGACGGCAAAGTGGCCCTGGCGGATGGCCTTCAGCCGGCGTATGCGCGGGTCGCGGCGCAGGTCGGCGAGCGTCGTCCCGCTGTCGGACGTGGTGAGGTAGTAGTCAGGGTTCGCCTGCCGCAGCTTGCGCACGGAGAATGGCCCCGGCTGCGGCGCCTGCCCGGCGATGTTCTTGCCGCCTGCTTCCTGGATCAGGTTCCCGAGCAGGCTGTGCGTGGAGACGGTCGTGAAAAAGCCGCTGTCGACGAACACCGACACCGGATCGACTCCGCGCAGGCGCCGGTGGACGAGCTGGCGCTTCTCCTGGATCTTCGCCACGAGCTGCCGAGCGCGAATCGGCCGGTCGAGTAACAGCCCGAGCTCTGTCAGCGCGCGCTCGACGTCGCTGATCGACTCGTCGGGAGCGATGTAGACCCCGGGCTTCCTCGGTGCCAGGCTCTCGGGCGTCGTCACCTTCAGTTCCGCATGCGGCGCCGAGCGCTGCTGTTCGACGGTGTGGCCGAGGATCGAGCTGAGCAGCGCGGCGGCCTGCGGGGTGAGCGCCGCGACCGACGACGGCTTGCGGTCGAGCACGACCGGCGGGCCGGAGGGCTGGGAGACCGTGACCGGGTAGAGCTCGACCTTTGCGCCGGTCGGCTCCGAGCGCTGCCCGCACCCGGTCAGGAGCAGCAGGGCCGCGACCGCGATCGCCGCCGCAGCGCCGAGCCCCGAACGGCGTTCGACCGCGCTCACCCCGCAATCCTAAGTACTGTCAGGCGATGGAGCAGCACCGGTACTTCACGCGCGAGCAGGCGAATGCGCTGCTGCCCGCCGTGCAGACGCTGGCCGAGCGGATGGTCGCGCACCGCGCGGCGCTCGAGCTGGCGCAGCACCGGCTCGGCGGCTTCCTGGAGAAGATCTCCGGCAACGGCGGCGGGATCCAGCCTCCCGAGCTCGCGGAGGCGCACGAAGCGGTGGAGCAGGAGGCTGCGGGAATCGCCCGCTGCGTCCAGGCGATCCAGGAGCTCGGCGGGCTGGTGAAGGACGTGGGCGAGGGGCTCGTCGACTTCCCCACGAGGCGCGAGGGCGAGGAAGTGCTGCTCTGCTGGAAGCTGGGCGAGGGGGAGATCACGCACTGGCACGGCCTCGAGGAAGGGTTCCCGGGCCGGAAACCGCTCTGAACCGTCGAATAGGGCGCAATGCCCGTTTGGGAGCGGAGCGCGATCCTCGTCGGCGCCCTCATAGCGACTGCTGTGGTCGCCAAGATCATCGACCGCGCGATCGCGCGGCGCGAGCTCGACCCGGCGGCGAAGACGCGCTACCGCGTGCTGCGCCGAACCGTCATGACCGCGATCGTGGTCGTCGGAGTCCTCTCCGCCCTGCTCGTCATTCCACAGGTCCGTGCGATAGCCGGTGGCCTGCTCGCCTCCTCCGCAATCATCGGCCTCATCATCGGCTTCGCCGCGCGGACGACGCTCGGCAACTTCATCGCGGGGATCCTGATCGCGGTCACGCAGCCCGTCCGGCTCGGCGACGAGGTCGTGATGGGTGAGGACGTCGGCACCGTGGAGGAAATCGGGCTCACCTACACCTTCGTGCGCACGGAGGACAACTCGCGCCTGGTCATCCCGAACGAGCGCCTGGCCTCGGATACCATTCGCAACACGACGATCGTGGATCGGGCAACGGTCGCCGAAGTAACCGTGCAGGTACCGCTCACCCAAGATCTCGACGCGGTCGTCGGAGTGCTACGCGAGCAGGTCCGGGACGAGCGTGAGCCGGACGTCGAGGTGACGGCGCTCGCGGACACGGCGACCGTGGCACTGCGCGCCAAGGCCCTCGACGAGTACGAGGCCCGCCGGCTCGAGAGCGACCTCCGGCTCCGCGCGCACCGGGCGCTGCGCGAGGCGGGAATGCTGGCGTGAGCCCGCCCTCCTCTCATCGACGACGCTCGGGGTCGAAGAGGCGCCACTCCCGCAAGAAGCGCGCCGTCCCGCTGATCGTCTCGATTCCGATCGTCCTCGCGCTGGTCATCGCGGCGGTCGGCTTCGGCAGCGTCCAGATCTTCAAGCACACGTGCAGCCTCGACTCGCTGCGTCCGGTCCGCATCGGCCAGAACTCGTTCGTCTATGCCGCAGACGGCTCGTTGCTCGGTTCCATTCCCGCCGAGCGCAACCGGCAGCCGGTCGAGTTCTCCAAGGTGAGCCCGTGGGTGAAGAGAGCCACCGTCGCGATCGAGGACCGGCGCTTCTGGCAGCACGGCGGCATCGACTTCGAGGGGATCGCGCGCGCCGCATGGAAGGACATCACGCACTGGAAGATCGTCGAGGGCGGCTCGACCATCACCCAGCAGCTCGTCCGCAACCTCTACATCGGGCGCAACCGCACCTTCAGCCGCAAGCTGAAGGAGGTGTGCCTGGCGATGAAGCTCGGCGATGCGTGGTCGAAGCAGCGGATCCTCAAGACGTACATGAACCAGGTGTACTACGGCAACCATGCGTACGGCGTCGAGGCTGCGGCCGAGACGTACTACTCGCGTCGCGCCAGCCAGCTGACGCTCCCGCAGGCGGCGTTGATCGCGGGGCTGCCCCAGGCGCCGACCTCCTACGACCCCTTCTACCGCTCGCGTATCGCGCTGGCGCGGAGGAACGAGGTCTTACGTGCGCTGCTGGACAACCAGGACATCAACCAGGGGCAGTTCGACTGGGCGGTGAACCAGGGGCTGCGGCTCAAGCCGGGAGAGCTGTACTCGCGCATTCGGGAGCCGTACTTCTTCAGCTTCGTCCGCGACCAGCTCATCGCCAAGTACGGCGCGAACACCGTTCGCTCGGGCGGTCTCAAGGTGTACACGACGATCGTCCCGCGCTACCAGCGGGCGGCCGTCAAGTCCATCAGGGACACGCTCTACTACCGCACGGACCCGGCGTCGGCCCTCGTCGCGATCGATCCGAAGACAGGCGCGATCGAGGCGATGACCGGAGTGATCCCCGGCAAGTCGAAGAACGAGTTCAACCTGGCCGCGCAGGCGCGCCGGCAGGCCGGCTCCACGTTCAAGACCTTCGTGCTCACGACCGCGGTCTCGCAGGGGATCGACCCGGCCTCGGCAACCTTCGTCTCCGGGCCGTTCCACTACCAGCCGAACTCGTCCACGCCCGCCTGGGACGTTTCCACCTACGACCACAGCTATGCGGGCGACATCACGGTCGAGGACGCGACCCTCCGCTCCGACAACACGGTGTACGCGCAGCTCACGCTGCAGGTCGGAGCGCAGAACGTCGCCAACATGGCGCACAAGCTCGGCGTGCGCACGCCGCTGCCGCCGGTGCCGTCCATCGGGCTCGGCTCGATCGCCGTCTCGCCGCTCGAGATGGCTTCGGCGTACGCGACGCTCGCCGCCGGCGGGATCTACTCGAAACCGATGGCGATCCGGCGCGTCGTCCTGCCGACCGGCGAGAGCGACTCGCGCTGGGGGAAGCCGGAGCGGACGCGCGTGATCCCGGACGGGGTCGCCGCCACGGTGACGCGGATCCTGGGCGAGAACATGACGAGCGGGACGGGCACCGGCGCGTACTTCGGGCGCCCCTCCGCCGGCAAGACCGGCACGACCGAGAACAACGCGGACGCGTGGTTCTGCGGCTATACCCCCACCCTCGCGACCTCCGTCTGGATCGGCTATCCCACGGGTGAGATCCCGATGCTGGACGTGCACGGGATCACCGTTTCCGGCCCGACGTTCCCGACCCAGATCTGGAAGCTCTTCATGGAGTCGGCGATCGGCAGTACGCCGGCGGTCGACTTCCGGGCCCCGCTGACGGAGCCTGTGTGGAAGCCGTTCGTGCGCGGGCCCTTCGCGCTCACCCCGCCCCCGCCGCCCCCTCCCACGCCCACCGCGACGCCTAAGCCCAAGCCGGGCCGGCCGGCGCCGCCTCCTCCGCCCCCGCCTGCGGAAGCCCCGCCGCCACCGCCACCTCCGCCTCCGCCGGTCGAGCCGCCACCTCCGCCTCCGCCGGTCGAGCCGCCACCGCCTCCTCCCCCGCCTCCGCCTCCGCCACCTCCGCCGGGACCCTGAGCCGAGCCGCCGCCGGCGCCGGAGCACTCACCCTCGCGCTGGTCGCGGTCTGCGCGGCCGTCGCGTGGCCGAACGACTCGAGGATCGCCGCGCAGAAAGGCGGCGCGACCGCGGGAGTCGACAAGTGGTCGTGGATCTTCCTCGGCTGCCTGATCGGGGCGTTCGCCTGCTACGCGGGCGGGCTCTACCTGATCCGCCGCTTCGGGCTGCGTCTCGTGGTGGTCGCGAGCCTGGCCGTTGCCATCCAGCTCACGCCGCTGGCCGCGCCGCTCCTGCTCTCCACCGACGCGTGGACGTACTGGGACTACGGGCGCATCGCCGCGGTGCACGGCGCGAACCCGTACGTGCAGACGCCGTCGGACTTCCCGCTCGACCCCGCGTTCCCGTACGTGGGCGAGAAGTGGGTGGACACCACGTCGGTGTACGGCCCGGCGTTCACGCTCGCCTCGGAGCCGCTGGCGCTCGCGGACGGCGAGTCGGCGGATGCCGCCGCGTGGACGTACAAGACACTGGCCGCCGTTGCGCTGCTGGCCGCGACCGGGCTGGCGACCTTTCTGGCGCGCGGCCGCCGCGCGTTCGCGTGCGCCTTCGTCGGATGGAACCCGCTCCTGGCCGTGCACATGGCGGGCGGGGGGCACAACGACGTCTGGATGGCGGGACTCGTCACCGGGGCGCTCGCGCTCGGCGCGACCGGCAAGCGGCAGTGGGCCGGCGTCGCCTGGGTTGCGGCGGTCATGATCAAGTGGATACCGCTGATCTTCCTTCCGCTTCGCGCGCTCGAGGCGCGCGCGAACAAGCGGCAGGTCGGGCACCTCGGCTTCGCCGCAGCCGCCGCGGTGCTGGTCGCTCTCGCGACATGGCGGTACGGCTACCACTGGCTCGGCGCGCTCGGCCCGCTGGCGCGGAACGCGCACGACGAGACGCAATTCGCCATCCCCCACCGGCTCGAGCAGATCGGGCTCCCGGACTGGCTCGCGCTCGGCCTCGCCGCGCTCGGCTTCGCTCTCGCCTACCTGTGGCTCCTGCGCGAAGCCTGGCGGGGACGTGCCCGGCTCGGCCTCGCCGCCGGGCTGCTGCTGCTCGCGACGCCGTACCTCGTCCCCTGGTACGCGGTCTGGGTCGTCCCGCTCGCGGCTGCGGAGGAGGACAAGGCCGCGCAGGGACTTGCACTCGTCCTCTGCGCCTACATGCTTCGCCAGACTATCCCGCTCTAGAGCCGCTTGAAGACGTAGATCTTGTCCTGCTGGAAGACGAGCTTCCACTCCGGCGAGTGCTGGAGGAACACGAGCTTCTTGTGCGCCTGCTCGACCGTCACGAGCCGATCGGCGAGGCTCGGATGCTTGCCGTCGTATGCGACCCAGGTGGAGTCCTGCAGGACCGGGAAGCTCAAGAACTTGCGGCGGGCGGATAGGTGCGCCCCCAGGTTGTTCGTCGCGCTCACGACTACGTCCGAAGGGACCAACTCGAGCGCCTCGTCCGCGATGTGGTCGTGCCGCGTGACGTCGGACCGGTCGGCGCCCAGCTGCTGGCCTCCCGGCAGGTGCCGCCACATGGGCAGCGGACCGAGGATGTAGTTGCCGATGACCGTCGCGGCGATCGCCACGCCGATCGCGGGAATGGTCACGCCGGGCCTCCGCCGTGCGAGCCACGCAACTCCGAGCACCGTTGCGGCAATCAGGATCGGAATCTCGCCGGCGGTGTAGTGGAAGTGGATGGACGTCTGTCCGTGCGCGCCCGAGAGGAGGTTGATCGCGAGGAGCGGAAGCGCGGGGATGAGCGCGAGCGGTGCGAGGAAGCAGAGACCGGCGAGCGGCGCGAAGAGCCCGAGGAGGTAGCGGACCCCGCGATGGTCGAAGACGATCTGCAGGACGTGGAGCGGGTGCGTGAAGATCATCCGCAGCGCTTCTCGCGGCGATCCCCCCACGTCCTTGTAGCGCCCGTAGAAGCTGAGCGGCGCTCCGTGGCGGAAGTACGGCGTGATCACCTCGACGATGAGCGCCGTCGCCGTAAGCCCGATCGCCGCGACGCCGAGCCCGAACCACCATCGCCTCCGGGTGATGGCGTAGTAGACCCCCATTCCCGCCACCACGAGCGGCATCTCCTCCCGCGTCGTGCACGCGAGCAGCGCGAAGACGGTGAACGGCACGAGCCGGTCCTCGTCCAGGTACCAGAAGGCGAAGAGGAGCAGCGAGCAGCCGAGCGCGCCGGGATGGAACTCGTCCAGCGCGAGCCACTGGAGCGGCGGGTAGATCAGGTATACGAGGACCAGGCCGAACGCAGCTCGCTCCGAGCGCAGGTGCTTGCGTGCGAGCCAGAACACCGGGAGAGCGCCGAGCGCGAGGACGATTGCCTGGACGGTCACGAGCATCTCCGGCCGCGGCCAGATCCACCACAGCGGCGCGAACACGAGCAGGATCGGCTCGAAGTGGACGCCGAGGCGGGAGATCTGCTCGCCGTGCAGGTTGGTCTGCTGGAGGACGCCGTCGCCGTGCGCGGTCGTCCAGATCGCCTGGACGAAGTTCCCGAGGTCGAACCGACCTGTGTTGTACCCGCGGTGGCGGAGGATGGACAGCGACGTGAACTCGGCGGCGAACGCCGCCATCGCGACCCAGACGAGCACTTTCGGCGAGGGGAGCCGGAGCTTCACAAGAGCCCCTCGAGGACCTCGCGCCAGCGCCGGCCGAGGACGTCCTCGCTCGCGCGCTCCTCGTACGCGCGGCGGCCTCCCTGTGCGATTCGGGCGAGGAGGTCGCGGTCGCCCGCCGCCGTGCGCAGCGCATCCGCGAGCGCCTCCGCGTCCCCGGCCGGGATGAGCAGCGCGCTCTCGCGGTCGGCCAGCAGCTCGCGCGCGGCCGGTGTGTCGGCGGTGATCACCGGAGCCCCGCACGCGAGCGCCTGGAACACTTTGTTGGGAATCACCCGCGCCGCCTTCGCGGACGTGCCGAAGATCCCGAGGGCGCAGAGGCAGCTGCGGTAGGCATCTCCGAGCCGGTCGTACTCGATCCAGGGAACCCACTCGACGTTCGGCGGGCGCGTTTCGAGCAGCGCGTCGAGCTGTCCCCGCCCCGCCACGGTGATGCGGAGATCGGGGACGAGCCGGGCCGCCGCGAGGATCGTCTCCAACCCGTGCAGCGGGATCAGCTTGCCCACGAACAGGAAGTCGCTCTCGGGGCTCCAAACGGGATGGAAAACCCGCTCCTCCGCGCCGACCAGGCAGACCGCGAAGCGCTCGGCCGGCATGTGCGCGAGGTCCGCGAAGAAGGCCGCGCTCTGCTCGGTGTCGGCGACGACGAGATCGGCGGCGCGGAAGGCCGCGCTGTCGATCCGCGCCAGCGCCCGGCCGGCGGCGCTGCCTGGGGTGAAGCGCCTGCGGTCGGCGACCCACGTGTCCCAGAGCGAGACGAGCGGGTTGAACACGATCGGCTTTCCCCGCGCTGCACGCCTGGCCGCGGGAAGGTCGAGCTGGCCCGGATAGCCCACGACGAGCACGTCGAAGTCGGCGTCCTCCCGGCGCAGCAGCTTCAGCTCCGCCTGCGCCACGCGCGCGAGCGCACCGATCCCGGCCTTCCATTTGTGCTCCTCGCCCTCCCACACCGGGACGTGCCGCTCCACGACGTCGGCGCCCGCCCGGCGCAGGCACGAGATCACCTGGGCGTTTCGCGGATACGTGCGCTCGTACGTCCCGAAGTAGAGGACGCGGAGTGGAGTAGCTACTGCAGGATCTCCTCGACCCGGAGCTCTACGCGGCCCCGCTCGTCCGCCCGCTCCTCGTGGTGGCTGATGATCATCTCGCTGAGCAGGCCGAGCGAGAAGAGCTGGATTCCGACGACCACGAGCAGGACGCCGAGGATGAGCAACGGACGCTTGCCGATCGCTTCCCCGGCGATCTTCACGCCCGTCAGGTAGAGCAGGATCCCGGTTCCGCTCAGGCCGAGAAGGAGCCCCAGACCGCCGAATAGGTGCAGCGGGCGGTGCCCGTAACGGCCCAGGAACGACACGGAGAGGAGGTCGAAGAAGCCGCGCAGGTAGCGCTCGACGCCGTAGCGGGAGCGGCCATGGTTGCGGGGGCGGTGGTTGACGGGAAGCTCGGCGATGCGGTAGCCGCGGTAGTGCGCGAGCACCGGGATGAAGCGGTGCAGCTCTCCGTAGAGACGCAGGCCTTTCACGACTTCGGAGCGGTAGGCCTTGAAGCCGCAGTTCATGTCGTGCAGGTGCAATCCGGACATCCGGCTGGCGGTGAAGTTGAAGATCTTGGAGAGCCAGCGCCGCCGCCAGGAATCCTGCCGCTGCGTCTTCCATCCCGAGACCAGGTCGAAGCCCTCCTCCAGCTTGGCCAGGAGCCGCGGGATCTCGGCGGGGTCGTCCTGCAGGTCGCCGTCGATCGTCACCACGACCTCGCCGCGGGACTGGATGAAACCCGCCTGGAGCGCGGCCGCTTTGCCGAAATTGCGGCGGAGGCGGACGACGCGGACCTCCTCGTGCTGGGAGTGAAGCCTCGTGAGAGCGGCGAACGTCCCGTCCACGGAGCCGTCGTCCACGAACAGGACCTCCCAGGGCCGGTCGAGCGGCTCGAGCGCGGCTTGAAGCTCCTCGAAGAGCAGCGCGACCGTCCGCTCTTCGTTGTGTACGGGAACGACGACCGAGATCGATCGCGGCCCGAGCGGTTCCTCGGCGGCTGTCACGGCAGTAGCTTATGCGGCGCCGATGGCTCAGCTGCTGACCATGGAGGAGGCGGTGGCGGCGATTCTCGCCGAGGTGCGGCCGCTTGCCGTCGAGTCCGTTCCGATCGGAGACGCTCGGGGCAGGTTCCTCGCCGAGGACGCGGTCGCCCAGGTCGACCTTCCGCCGTTTCCGAGCTCCGCGATGGACGGCTTCGCGGTTCGCTCCGCCGATACGCCGGGGACGCTGCCGGTTGTCTTCAGGATCGCGGCCGGCCGGCCGGCGTCTCAGCCGCTCGGCGCGGGAGAGGCGATGGGAATCGCCACCGGCGGCGTGGTTCCCCAGGGAGCCGATGCCGTCATCCCCATAGAGTATGTTGTCGATCATGACAACGAAGTGGAGATTCCCGATGCCGTTGCCGCCGGTGCCAACGTCCGTCCTCGCGGCGGTGATGTCGCCGCGGGCTCGGTGGTCGCGTCGGCCGGCGTACGCCTCTCCGCCGCCCAGCTGGGAGCCGTCGCTGCCGCCGGTCTGCCGGCTGTGCGCTCGACGCAGCGTCCGCGCGCCTCCGTTCTGACCACCGGAACCGAGCTCCGCACGCCCGGAGAGCCTCTTGGGCCTGGGGAGGTCTACGAGGCCAACGGGTTGATGCTCGCGGCTCAGCTCGTGGCGGCGGGCGCCTCCGTCGAGGTGCTCCCGGCGGTCGCGGACGACGAGGGCGCGCACCGGCGCGCGCTCGAGCGTGCCCTCGAGGCCGACCTGGTCGTCACCTCCGGTGGCGTCTCCGTCGGGCCGCACGACCTCGTCCGCCGCATCGAGGCGGAGCTCGGGGTGCGCGAGATCTTCTGGGGCGTCGCGGTCAAGCCGGGAAAGCCGCTTGCGTTCGGCGTGCGGGAGGGCTCGCTCGTCTTCGGGCTGCCCGGAAACCCGGTGTCGTCGCTCGTGGGGTTCGAGCTCTTCGTGCGGCCGGCGGTGCTCGCGCTGCAGGGTGCATCCGATCCCCGACCCCGGTTCGAGACCGGGACGCTTGCGGCTGCCGTTCGCCGGAACGCGGAACGCGACGAGTTTCTACGTGGAAATCGCCTGGATGGGGACGCGCTGCCCCGAATCGCGCCGCTGAGCGGGCAGGAATCGCACATGATCGCGCGAGCGGCCTCCGCGGACGTCCTCGTGCACGTTCCGCGCGGGGAGGGGGAGCTTTCGGCAGGTTCTGAGGTGCGGTATCTCGTTTTGAGCTGACGCCTCAGTGCCCGCCGCGGGCGGCGCGCCGTTCGGCGAGCTCGTCCTGCGGATACGGGCGGCGCCGGTTGCCGACCAGACGCCGCATTCCGGTGCGAAACGGCCCGCGGCCCTTGCGCTCGGCGGCGGTCGGATACGGCGCGTAGCGGTACGACTCCAGCGCGATCAGCTGTCCCGCGACCGCGAGCCACGCCAGGAAGATCGCAATCGCCGGGAGCGGTACGTAACCGATGGCGGTCAGCTCCGCCAGGTACCAGGGCGCGTCCATCCCGAGCCCGAAGCGCCACGCCATCGAGCCGATCAGCAGGAACGGCCCTACGAAGCCGGCCGCGAGCAGCAGCAAGCGCACCCACGGCGGCCGGTCGCGAACCTGCGGGAGCCACAGCCAGGTATGGACCGACGGAAGGATGAATATGAGCGCGTACGGGTTCGACGCGGCGGTCAGGAGCGCCAGGATTGCGAGGGCCAGCAGCGCTCCGCAGTAGCCGGCGAGCCGCTCCTCGGGCTGCACCGGACGCCGGGGCAACAGCCGCTCGCGTGCGACGAGCCACCCGATGCATGCGAGGACGAGAAGCCCGACGAGCCCCAGCGTCGGCCAGCGCCCTGCAGCCGTGGTGCTGAGGTTCGGCGGCAGTGCGATGCCCCGTGGCCAGGCGCCGAGCAGGCTCAGGAAGAGGAATGCCAGGCCGACCCAGGCCCAGAAGCCGAGGCGGCGGACGTAGCTCCGGACCGATCCGATCAATCGGATCCGTCGCCGGCGGCAGTACGCAAACAGGTCGACGACCGCGGTCAGGAACGGTACGAGCATTGCGATCAGGACAAGCTCGAGCGCCCAGCCCGGCAGGAACCGGGAGCCGAGGAAGACGTAGCTCGAGGAGCCGGCGGTCAGCTCGAGGCCCTGGTCGAGCGAGCCGAGCAGCAGCTGCGTCGCGCGGCCCATCTGCCCCAGCCGGCGGACCTGGAGGCGGTCAGGGGTGTCGGCCGTGCCGCTCGTGTGCCGGTTTCCTCCTGTTGTCAGGGTCACGGCGGAGATACCGCGCCCGACGAGCGGCGCCTGTTCGTACAGGTTGAACGGGAACCCGAGGTCGATGAGCTGTGCGAGAAAGCCGGGGTGGCGCAGCTCGGCGCGGGGGCTCTGTTCCTTCAGGCGTGAGACAGCCGTTTGTACGAGCGTGGCGGGTGGCGAGCGCGGCGCATCGCCGGAGAACTGGATCGCCGGGGTGTCCTTTCCGGCGAGCGCGTCGAGGTCGACGACGGCCAGAACGCGGTTCCGGTAGGGCGAGTGCGTGGCAAAGCGGTAGGCGCCGAGCGCGCCGTACGACCCGCCGTCGGTGGAGAGGAAGATGATGTTGTGCGCCGGGCCGGTGCCGGGGGAGGTCCTCGAGCCCGTGCCCAGGCTCGCGTACTCGCGCGCGAGCTCGAGCATCGCGCCGGTGCCCGACGCATTGTCGTTCGCCCCCGGGTCGATCCCCGTGTCGTCGCGATGCGCCATGAGCACGATCGCCTCCGGCGAGCGGCCCGGCGCGATGGCGACCACGTTCGAGAGCTGTGTCTTGCCCATTCCGGGGATGTCCGCGCTGAAGTGGTCGACACTCGGCGTGAAGCCCTCGAGCTCGAACTTCGACGCGATCCACTTGGCCGCGCGCCGGCTCCCGGGTGTTCCCGGCTTCCGGTTCGGGATCGAGCCGGCGAGCTCGTCGGCGAGGTCGAGAGCCGATGTCGTGTCGAATGCCGGCGGCAGGCTGGGGAGGGGCAGAGTCGCGGCTTTCTTGACGCTGAAGGCCGCGATCAGCAGCGGGATCGCCACGAGCAGCCATGTGCCGCGGTAGGAACGCGCGTTGATCGGACGCTCGAGCGATCCGCGCCGCGCGCGCCGGCGCGCTCGTCGGGGCGGGGGCGCCGCCATGTCGAAGCTAGAGGGCCGCCCTGCGGGGCGGCAGGTTCGGCGCGAACATGCGGTTCGCGAGTTTAGATGGTTGCTGCCACGATCTCGCGCGACTGCCGCGACCGTTCGACCGCTCTTCGGCGCGGCTCCGCGCTACCGTTCGAGTGGAATCAGCGTGCCCGACTCAGCGACCATTCTGCTCGTAGACGACGAGGACGCCGTCCAGAAGCTCCTCACCTATCCACTCGAGCGGGACGGGTATCGCGTCGTCCCCGCGCGTGACGGGGAGGAGGCGCTCGACCAGTTCGCGCGCGAGCGCGTCGACCTCGTCGTCCTCGACATCATGCTTCCGAAGCTCGACGGCCTCGAGGTCTGCAAGCGTCTGCGCGCGACCAGCCAGGTGCCGATCATCATGCTCACGGCGCGCGACGACGAGCTGGACAAGGTGGTCGGGCTCGAGCTCGGCGCCGACGACTACATCACGAAGCCGTTCTCCATCCGCGAGTTCAGGAGCCGTGTGCGCGCGCTGTTGCGGCGCGCGGCGGTTACGCCGTCGTCCGACGCCGACAGCGAGACGATTTCGGCGGATGGGCTGGTCGTCGACCTCGGCCGGCGGACGGTGGAAATGGTGGGCGAGCCGATCCAGCTCACCTACGTCGAGTTCGAGATCCTGCGGACGATGATGTCCCGCCCCGGGAGGGTCTTCAGCCGGCACATGCTGCTCGAGCAGCTCTGGGGCGACTCCAGCTACCGCGATCCGCGAACGATCGACGTGCACATCCGCCATCTGCGGGAGAAGCTCGAGGCCGATCCGCGTGAGCCGAAGTTCATCCAGACGGTTCGCGGCGTCGGCTACCGCTTCCGCGAGCGATGAACCCGTTTCGCAGCGTCGGCGCGCTCCTCTCGATCGCGCTGTCGGTCGTCCTCGTCGGCGCGCTTCTGATCGTCTACTTCATGGTCGTTCCGTCGCTCCAGCACCGGCTGATCACCAACAAGCTGTCGCAGCTGAGCAAGCAGGCGCCGATGCTGCAGGTGCGGTTCGAACCGAGGCTCTCGGAAACCAAGGACGAACCCGCTCCAGGATTTCGTCGATTCCGTCGTCTCCGAGATCAACGCGGATCGCGCGGTGACGCTCAACTGGGTCGTCGCAGCCGGAGTCCTCGTCCAGGTGTCGGCGGACACCAAGCAGAACTCCGAAGGCGACTCAGCGAGGATTCGACGGCGCTCGAGGCGTACCGGACGAGCTCCGTCTCGCAGGGCATCGTCGTGCATGCACGGGAAGCGCTACGCGGAGATGGCCGTTCCCTCGCTCGCGGCCCCGTCGTTCGTTCTCCTCGTTCAGGAGAACCTCGAGTCGCAGTACCAGACCATCCACGTCGTCAAGCGGCGCCTGCTGATCGCGGGCCTCGTCGGGCTCCTGGTCGCGCTCGGCGTCGGCTACGGCGGCACCTGGGTCTTTGCGCGCAGGATCAAGCGGCTCGAGCGGGCTGCCGACCGCATCTCGTCGGGGCGCTTCGACGAGCCCGTGGCCGACGACAGCCTCGACGAGCTGGGCGAGCTGGCGCGCGCGTTCGACCGCATGCGGCTGCGCCTGGCGCAGCTCGACGACGCGCGCCGCGAGTTCATCGCCAACGCGTCGCACGAGCTGCGGACGCCGCTCTTCTCCCTCGGAGGCTTCCTCGAGCTGATGGACGACGAAGACCTGGACGAGGACACACGCGCCGAGTTCCTGGCCGCCATGCGGGAGCAGGTCGCCCGGCTGACCCGGCTGGCCACCGACCTTCTGGATCTGTCGCGGCTGGACGCCGGCCGCATCCGGATCGAGCGGCAGGAGTTCGATCTCGAGCCGCTCGCGCACACGGTCGCCGAGGAGTTCAGTCCGGTGGCGCTCGCGAACGACCACTCGCTCGAGGTCGCGTCCGGAAACGGCAGCGTCCCTGCGCTCGGAGATCCGGAGCGCGTGCTCCAGATTGGGCGTCTCCTGGTCGAGAACGCGATCGTCCACACGCCACCGGGGACACCGGTGCGCTTGCGCGTCTACGACGGTGACGGACGAGCCGTGCTTTCGGTGGAGGACCAGGGGCCGGGCATCCCCGAGGGCGCGGGCGAGCAGGTGTTCGAGCGCTTCTACCGGGCGGAGGGCGGGCGCTCCTCCGGCAGCGGGCTGGGCCTGGCGATCGCGCGCGAGCTCGCGGTGCTGATGGGCGGGACGATCGAGGTCGACTCCCGTCCGGGCCGGACCGTCTTCTCGCTGGCGCTCCCCGTACCGGAGGAGCCCGGAACGCAGGAGGGGAAGGACGAGAAGAGCCCGGCGAAGCTTCCACGTGGAACATCGTTGACAAAGTAGACAACAGATCGGACGGGACTCTCGACACGCGAGTCCCAGCTACATTCAGCAAGTGCCCCGCGCAGCTGTCTACGCTCTCGTCTCGTTCGCCGGAGCGCTCGCGGGCGCCGCGCTCCTGCTCGGAATCGGCAAGGCAGCCGGCTGGCTCGACTCCGGTACGAAGACCGTCGTGATCACGACGCAGGCGCCGCCGCAGGAGCAGACGGCCGTCCAGCCGCAACCGCCTCCTCTCCCGTCCTCCTTCAACCCGGAGACGATCTACAAGAAGCGCTCGCCCGGAGTGGTCACCATCTTCAGCACGTTCCCGACCGGCGCGCAGGGCCAGGGGTCCGGCTTCGTCGTGTCCCCGAAGGGTTACGTGCTCACGAACGCGCACGTGATCACCACTGCGCCGGACCAGCCGGTCGAGCGCGCCACCAGGCTCTATGTCGAGTTCTCGAACGGAGACCGGGTTGACGGCAGGATCGTCGGCTACGACCTGTTCTCGGACGTCGGCCTGGTCAAGGTCGACCCCGGGAGCCACACGCTGACGCGCCTCCCGCTCGGCAGTTCCGCAAATGTGATCGTAGGCGAGCCCGTGGCGGCCATCGGAAGCCCGTTCGGGAACGAGAACTCGCTCTCCGTCGGCGTCGTCTCGGCTACGCGGCGCTCGATCTCGTCCGTGACGTCGGAGTACGACCTGACCGACGCGATCCAGACCGACGCTGCGATCAACCACGGCAACTCCGGCGGGCCGTTGCTCGACGGGCGCGGCCGGGTCATCGGGATCAACGCGCAGATCCGCAGCAACACCGGCGGTGGAGAAGGTGTCGGCTTCGCCGTCCCGATCGACACCGCCCGGCGCTCGATGCGACAGCTGCTCGCGGGCGGCGAGGTGCGGTACGCCTACGTCGGGATCACGACCGACGATCTCACCCCCGCGCTCGCGCGCTACCTCCACGTCTCCGTCTCCACAGGCGCGCTGATCACCTGCGTGAAGCCGGACAGCCCCGGCCAGCGGGCCGGCCTGCGCGCCGGAACGAACCAGAAGAGCTTCGAGGGCGCGCCGGTGACCGCCGGAGGCGACGTGATCCTCTCCATCGACGGGAGCGCGGTGCGCAGCGGAAGCGACGTCGTCCGCCTCATCGGCCAGCGGCTGGAGCCGGGGCAGAAGGCAGTCTTCACCGTCCTCCGTGGGAGCGACCGCAAGACCATCCCGGTCACGCTCGGGCAGCGGCCCGTCCTGCCCAGCACGCAGTGCTGACCGCAGGGCTTCGATAGCGTTCCCGCAGTGACCGCCGCACCCCGCGTCATCAGGCTGACCATCCCTGCGAAGGCCGAGTACATCACGCTCTGCCGGCTCGCGCTCGCCGGGATCTCACAACTGCGCGACATCTCCGACGAGACGCTGCACGACCTCAAGCTCGCGCTGACCGAGGCGTGCACGAACTCGGTGCGCCATGCGTACGAAGCGGGCAGCGAGGGAAGTGTCCAGATCGTGTACGAGATCGGGGACGAGGACATATCGATCGAGGTGATCGACGAAGGTGAGGGCTTCGTGCTGGACGAGGCGTCCGAGACCGACCACCTGAGCGAGAGCGGGCTCGGGATCGCGATCATCCGCTCGCTGGCCGACGAGCTCGAGATCGAGCCCCGGGAAGGACGGGGCTCGCGGCTGCGCTTCGTCAAGCACCTCGGCGCCGCGGCCTAGCGGGAGCGGCCATGCTCCAGCAGGTCAACGTCGGCCACAAGTCGCTCCGCGACTACGCGACGCTGGCGACGCGCGGGCTGATGGAGCAGATCCGTGACCTGGCCGAGCCGCTTGCGGGCAAGAAGGTGCTCCACCTCTCGGCCACGGCGTTCGGCGGAGGCGTCGCGGAGATCAACTACACGCTCATCCCGCTCATGAGCGACGTGGGGCTCGACACCGAATGGCGGATCATCCATGGAGAGGACGAGTTCTTCGAGGTGACGAAGACGATCCACAATGCGCTCCAGGGCAATCCCGAGGGGTTGAGCAAGGAGCAGGAGGAGATCTTCCGGCGCTACAACGAGCTCAACGCCGCGCAGCTCGAAGGCGAGTACGACTTCGTCATCGTCCACGACCCCCAGCCGGCGGCCGTGCGCGATTACTTTCCCAGCTCGGACACGCGTTGGATCTGGCGCTGCCATATCGACCTCTCGACGCCGAACGAGCAGGTGCTCGACTTCCTGCTCCCGTCGATCCGCCGCTATGACGCGACCGTCTTCCACCGGCGCGAGTACGTGCCCGACGCTCCGGACCTGCCGATGGCGGCGATCTGGCCGCCCGCGATCGACCCGCTCGCGCCGAAGAACATGGCGCTCTCGCCGGAGGATGCGACGTACATCGTCGACCAGTTCGGCATCGACGTCGCGCGGCCGCTGATCACGCAGGTTTCCCGCTTCGACCCCTGGAAGGACCCTCTCGGCGTGATCGACGCGTACCGCCTGGTCAAGGAGGAGCACCCGGGGGTGCAACTCGCCCTCGTCGGCTCGATGGCGCACGACGATCCCGAGGGCTGGGACTTCTACAACCAGACCGTGAGCTACGCCGGCGGCGACCCGGACGTCTACATCCTCTCGAACCTCAACAACATCGGGGCGGTCGAGGTCAACGCCTTCCAGGTGGACTCGGCCGCGGTGCTGCAGAAGTCGATCCGGGAAGGGTTCGGCCTCACGGTGAGCGAGGCGCTGTGGAAGGCTCGGCCGACGGTTGCCGGCCGGGTCGGCGGGATCGTCGACCAGATCCAGGACGGCGTGACCGGCTGGCTCGTGGACTCGTCGACCGAGGCGGCCGAGGCCTGCATGTCGATCCTGAGCGATCCCGCCGCCGCGCGCGAGCGCGCGCTGCGCGGCAAGGAGCACGTCCGGCGGAACTTCCTCACTCCGCGGCTCCTGCGCGACTGGCTCGTCCTCTTCAATCGGCTCCTCGGAAACGACATCGTCGGGGCGGAGATCGCGACGGTCGCCGCCCCCGTATGAACGGCCGCCGCAAGCTGATCGTCGTGTCCAACCGGGCGCCCGTCTCGTACCGGCTGGAGGACGGGCAGCGCGTGACGCGCCGGGGCGGCGGCGGGCTGGTCACCGCGCTCCGCAGCCTCGTTTCCCAGCACGACGTGACCTGGATTGCGAGCGCGATGACCGAGGAGGATCGCGCCGTCGCGGCCGGGGCCAGCGGCGAGTCGGTCGTGGAGACGGCGCGCGACGGCTCGGCGTACCGGCTCCGCTTCGTCGTCAGCGATCCGTCGGCGTACGACTGGTTCTACAACGTCGTCTCGAACCCCACGCTGTGGTTCATCCAGCACTACCTGTGGGATCTCGCGTACGAGCCGGCGTTCGACCAGGGCCTGCATCACGCGTGGGAGGAGGGCTACGTGCGCGTGAACCAGTCGTTCGCCGAGGCGATCCTCTCCGAGCTCGAGCGACAGCCGGACGCGACCGTCTTCCTCCACGACTACCACCTCTACCTCGTTCCGTACTACGTCAGGCTGGAGGCACCGGACGCGCAACTCGCGCACTTCATCCACATCCCGTGGCCGCAACAGGACCTGTGGCGCGTGCTGCCCGAACCGATTCGCCGGGCCGTGCACGAGGGCCTGCTCGGGAACGACATCGTGTCCTTCCATGCGCGCCGCTGGTCGCGGAACTTCGTCCGCTCGTGCGCCGATTTCGTCGGCGTCGAGGTCGACCGCGAGGAAGGATCGCTCGTCTACGGTGACCGGCGCGTTCTCGTCCAGTCCCATCCGATCTCGATCGATCCGGCGGAATTCGACCACCTCGCGGTCTCGCCGCAAGTGCTGGCCGCGGAAGCCGAGCTGGTGGCGCGCCGGCCCGAGAAGCTCATCCTGCGCGTCGACCGGACCGATCTCTCGAAGAACGTCGTCCGCGGCTTCCGTGCCTTCGAGGCCTACCTCGCGGCCCATCCCGAGATGCACGGCCGCGTCACCATGCTCGCCCTCCTGGATCCCTCGCGGCAGGACATTCCCAACTACGCCGAGTATCTCGCCGCCATCCAGCGTGCGGCGCGCTCGGTCAACGACCGTTTCCAGCTCGAGGGCTGGATCCCGGTGGAGCTGCACGTCGAGGACGACTTCGCGAGGTCCGTCGCGGCGTACAAGCAGTTCGACGTGCTGCTCGTGAACGCGATCTTCGACGGGCTGAACCTCGTGGCCAAGGAGGCCCCGCTGGTGAACGAGCGCGACGGCGTGCTCATCCTGTCCGAGAACACCGGCGCTCACGAGGAGCTGCACCGCTGGGCGATCACAATCAATCCCTTCGACGTGTCCGCACAGGCTGAGGCGATCCACGAGGCGCTCGAGATGCCGGCCGGCGAGCGGAAGGCGCGGATCGACGCCATCCGCGCGCACGTCCGCGAGCACGACCTCACCGCGTGGATCGGCGCGCAGCTTTCCGACCTCGACCGCTGGTCCTCGCGGACGACGGTGCGGACGTGACCGTCGCGGCGCAGAGGACGATCACGCCCGTCGACCCGGCGACGCTCGAGCCGGTGGGGACGGTCGAGGCCACACCACCCGAGGCGATCGCCGGAGATCGTGGCCGAGGCGCGGCTCGTCCAGCGGCGCTGGGCCGAGTCCTCGCACGCCGAGCGGCGCGCGTTGCTCGTCCGTGTCGCGCACGTCCTGCTCGACTCCGCCGACGAGCTCGCCGGGGCCATCACCGCCGAGACGGGGAAGCCGGTGCTGGAGGCGTACACGGCCGAGCTCTTCCTCGCGCTCGAGCAGCTCCGCTGGACGGCGGCCAACGCGGAGCGGGTGATCGCCGGGGAGCGCGTGCGCTTCGGCGCGCCGTACCTCCGCCACAAGCACGGCCGGCTGCTGTACGAGCCGTACGGCGCCGTCGCCGTGATCGCGCCGTGGAACTTCCCTTTCGGCATCCCGTTCACGCAGACGATCGCGGCAGTCGCGGCGGGGAACGCCGTCGTGGTCAAGCCGTCCGAGCTCGCCCCGCTGACCGGTGAGTGGGTCCAGCGAGCCTTCGAGGAAGCCGGCGCCCCGGCTGGGCTCGTGCGCATCGTGCAGGGCGACGGCGCGACGGGCGAGCTGCTCGTCCGCGCACGCGGGATCGCCAAGGTCTTCTTCACGGGCTCCACGGGAGTCGGCCGCAATGTGGCGGCCACGGCCGGCGAGCGGCTGTGTCCCGTCTCGCTCGAGCTCGGGGGAAAGGACGCGATGCTCGTCTTCGAGGATGCGGATCTCGACCGCGCTGTCGAGGGCGCACTCTGGGGCTCGTTCTCGAATTGCGGCCAGACGTGCGCGAGCGTCGAGCGCATCTACGTCGCGCGCGACCTCTACCAGCCCTTCGTGGAAGAGCTCGGCCGGCGCGCCGCGCGGCTGCGGATCGGCGCCGGAAGCGACTTCAAGACCGAGCTCGGTCCGCTCATCTCCGAGCAGCAGCGCACGAAGGTCGAGCGGCTCGTCTCCGAGGCGGTCGAGGGAGGCGCGAGCGCGACGACGGGAGGCGGCCGCCCGGACGTCGGCCTGCCGGGATGGTTCTACGAGCCGACCGTGCTCACGGGAGTGGCCGGGGACGCGGAGCTCGCGCGCGAGGAGATCTTCGGCCCGGTCGTCGCAGTGTGCGCCGTTCGGCGACGAGCAGGAGGCCGTCCAGCTCGCGAACGACTCCCCCTTCGGCCTGAGCGCCAGCGTGTGGACGCGTGACCGCGAGCGTGCGGCCCGCGTCGCCTCGCGCCTGCATGCCGGCACGGTGTGGACGAACGACCTCCAGTACTCGTATGCGGGCCAGGCACCGTGGGGCGGATACAAGAGCTCGGGCTTCGGCAGGACGCACGGGAAGCACGGCCTGTACGAGTGCGTGCAGGTGAAGTTCGCCGACTGGGACTCCGGGCGGGTCGCGGTGCCCTGGTGGTATCCGTACGACGAGGACGCGCTGGACGGGTTCCGCGGCCTGGCGGGCGTCCTGTACGGCGGCGGGCTCGCGCACCGCGCGCAGGCGGCGTGGCGGCACCGCCGCGGGCTGCTGGCGCTCGGCCGGCGCTACCTTGGCTGACCCCCAGGGCGAGGCCCTCCGCCGGATGGAAGGCGCCGGCGCCTACAACGACTGGGTCTTCGAGCGGGCCCGGCCTCACCTGGGCCGCCGCGTTCTCGACGCCGGCGCCGGGATCGGAACCTTCACGGAGCTCGCGGCGGAGGGGCGCGAGGTGGTCGCGGTCGAGCCGGATCCCGAGCAGCTCGCCATCCTGCGCGAACGCGTTGCGGGTCAAGCGAACGTTCAGGTCGTCGAGGGCACGGTCGAGGACGTCTCCGGGACATTCGACTCCATCCTGTGCCTGAACGTCCTCGAGCACATCCCGGACGATCGGGGAACGCTGCGCCGCTTCCATGAGCTGCTCGCGCCGGGTGGGTCGCTCCTCCTGCTCGTCCCGGCGCATCCCGCGCTGTACGGAGGAATCGACCGTGCCGTCGACCACCAGCGCCGCTATACGAAGGCGGGCCTGAGCGAGTGCCTGCGCGAGGCGGGATTCACGGTCGCGGAGCTGCGCCTGGTGAATCCGCTCGGCGCGCTCGGCTGGTTCGTCTCGAGCCGGGTGCTGAAGCGCGAGCAGATCCCGGAAGGGCCATTGCGTGTCTACGACAAGCTCGTCCCCGCGCTGCGCATGCTCGACCGGGTCGACGTCGGTGTGGGACTGTCTGTCTGGGCCGTGGCCCGGCGGGCCTAGTATCCGACCTACGAATGGCGAATCTCTCGCACGTTGACGAATCTGGCGACGTCCACATGGTCGACGTCGGCTCCAAGCCGCTGTCGCGCCGCCGCGCCACCGCAACGGCGACTGTGACCATGGCCGCGGAGACCGCCCGGCAGCTGCGCGAGCTGCCGAAGGGCGACGCGCTCGCAACCGCGCAGGTCGCCGGGATCATGGCCGCGAAGCGGACGTCCGAGCTGATTCCGCTCTGCCATCCGCTCCCGCTCTCGGTCGTCGACGTCAGGCTCGAGGTCGGCGCCGACCGCGTGCAGATCACCGCGTCGGCCGAGACGACGGCGCAGACCGGCGTCGAGATGGAGGCGCTCGTCGCCGCCTCGATTGCGGCGTTGACCGTGTACGACATGGCGAAGGCCGTGGACAAGGACATGACCGTCTCGGACGTGCGCCTCGTGGAGAAGACCAAGGAGGCTGTGTGAAGGCCGCTGTGCTGACCGTCTCGGACGGCGTCTCCGCGGGCGAGCGCGAGGACGGGAGCGGCGACCTGCTCGCGGAGCTTTTGGCCGGCGAGGGCTACGAGGTCGAGCGCCGGCTCGTCCCGGACGACAAGCACACGATCTCGGACGCGCTCGACGAGCTCGTGCGGGACGCCGTGCTTGTGCTCACGACCGGCGGAACCGGTCTCGGCCCACGGGACGTCACTCCCGAGGCGACGCGCGAGGTGATCGAACGGGAAGCACCGGGGATCGCGGAAGCGCTGCGCGCCGACTCGATCGCCAAGACGCCCCACGGGCTTCTGTCCCGCGGCGTGGCCGGGGTCCACGGCAGCTCGCTCATCGTGAACCTCCCCGGCTCGCCCGGCGGCGCCCGCGACGGGTTCGCCGTCCTCCAGCCTGCGCTGAAGCACGCCCTCGAGCTGCTCGCCGGCGAGGCCTCCGCGCACCGGCAGACGTGATCGCGGGCGCCACCACCTATCCGCGGCGCTTCGCGTCGCTGGTGAAGATCGAGCACACGGTCTTCGCCCTCCCGTTCGCCTACGTCGGCGCGTTCCTGGCGGTGGACGGCGTCCCCAGCGCGCACGATCTCGTCTGGATCACGGTCGCGATGGTCGGCGCCCGCTCGCTCGCGATGGGTCTCAACCGCCTGATCGACGCCGGGATCGACGCTCGCAACCCGCGCACCGCCGGACGGGAGATCCCGGCCGGCCTTCTCAGGCCTTGGCACGTCGTCCTCTTCTGCCTGGCGTCGCTCGCGATCTTCCTGGTCGCCGTGTGGCAGCTGGACCCGATCGTCCGCTGGCTGTGGCCGATCCCCGTCATCGGGTTCGTCGTCTACCCGTACCTCAAGCGCTGGACCTGGATCTCGCACCTCTGGCTCGGCGCGGTCGACGGGCTCGCGCCGATGGGGGCGTGGGTCGCGATCACCGGGACGCTGCCGTGGCAGTCGTGGGTGCTCGGCGCCGCGGTCGCGACCTGGGTGGCCGGTTTCGACTGCTTCTACAGCCTGCTCGACCAGGAGGTCGACCGGCGCGAAGGCCTGAACTCGGTCACCACCCGGTTCGGCGTCGAGGGCGCATTCAGGGGCGCGCGGATTCTCCATGTCGCGACCGTCGTCCTGCTTGTCGTTACCGGGCTCGGCCTGCCTGTCGGCGTCCTCTACTGGATAGGCGTCGGTGTGGTGGCGGCCCTCCTCCTGTACGAGCATTCGCTCGTCCGCCCCGGCGACCTGCGCCGGCTCGACGCCGCGTTCTTCACCGTCAACGGCGTGATCAGCGTCGCCTTCTTCCTGTTCGTCCTCGGGGACTCCCTGTGATTCGGGCGCGCGGGCTCTCACGCCGCTTCGGGGAGAAACGCGTCCTGGAGAAGCTCGACCTCGACCTCGAGGACGGCGGCTTCCTCGTCGTCACCGGCGCGAACGGCTCCGGGAAGACGACACTGCTCCGGCTGTGCGCAGGTCTTCTGGCGCCGACCGAGGGCGAGCTGCGGGTGGAGACAGACCGCGCCGGCATCGGTTTCCTCGCACACGAGCCGCTCGTCTACCGGGAGCTGACCGCGCTGGAGAACCTCGACCTGTACGGCCGGCTCTACCGCGTGCCCGAGCGGCGCGAGCGGATCGGGATGCTGCTCGAGCGCTTCGGCCTCTGGAGCGCTCGGAACGAGCGCGCCGGCTCTTTCTCGCGCGGGATGCTGCAGCGACTGGCGCTCTGCCGCGCGCTCCTGCACGAGCCAGAGCTCCTCCTCATGGACGAGCCGTTCAACGCCCTCGACGCCGAGGGGATCGAGCTGCTCGCCCAGCAGCTGGAGGAGCTGCGCGGCGGACGCACCTTCCTCGTCGCGACGCACGACCCGGCTCGTCTCGCGCCCCTTGCGAGCGGAAGCCTCGCCCTCGCATGACCTACTTCCACGACGTCGCCACGCTGACGCGCAAGGACCTCCTGCTCGAGCTGCGCGCGCGCGACACGGTGCCGGCGATGCTCCTGTTCGTCGTCTCGGCGCTCGTCGTCTTCCACTTCGCCCTTCCCTCCGAGAGCTCCAACCTCGCCGCATACGGGCTCCTCTGGGTCGCGCTCGTCTTCACCGCGCTGCTCGGGCTCGTGCGCGTCTTCTCGGCCGAACGCGATCAGGGACTGCTGGACGGGCTCGTGCTCGCTCCGTGTGACCGCTCGGCGATCTGGCTGGCGAAGGCGCTCTCGATGCTCGGGTTCCTCGTGCTGGCCGAGATCGTCGCGCTTCCCGCATTCGCGATCTTCTTCCACGGGATCGGGTGGACGACCGTGGCCGGTGTGGCGCTCGCGAACGTCGGGATCTGCACCGTGGGGACGCTGCTCGCCGCGATGGCCGCCGCGAGCCGCGCCCGCGAGCTGCTGCTGCCGCTCCTCTTCCTCCCGCTCGCCATCCCGATCGTCGTGGGCGGAGTGGGCGCCGGCGTGGTGGAGAACGGCGGCCGCTACCTCGGCCTGCTGGCGGTCTACGACGCCATCTTTGCGATCATTTGCTGGGCTTCCTTTGAGTACGTGGTTACGGAATAACGCGGGCCCCGCGACGGCCGTCCTCGCCGTCACGCTGATCTGCGCCGCGATCGCGTTGATCTTCTTCTGGGTGCCGGAGGACGCCGACCAGGGCTTCTCGCAGAAGATCTTCTACTTCCACGTTCCGATCGCGATCACCGCCTACGCGTGCTTCGGCTGGGGCGCGTTCAAGGCATTCATGCACCTGTGGAAGCGGCCGCCCGAGGCCGACCTGCAGAGCTACGTCGCAATCCACCTCGGGGTCATCTTCGGCGCGCTGACGCTGATCACGGGGTCGATCTGGGCGAAAGCGTCGTGGGGCGTGTGGTGGACGTGGAGCTCGAACCAGCTCGTTCTCTTCCTCGTCCTCTTCCTCTTCTACTCGGCCTACTTCATGCTCCGCTTCTCGGTGGACGCAGGCCCGGCGCGGGCGAACGTCTCGGCCGTGTACGCGCTCTTCGGCGTCGTCCTGATTCCGGTCAGCTTCCTCGCCATCCGCCTCGCGAACGACTTCATCCACCCCGTCGTCTTCACGTCCGCGGGGCCGCAGATGGCCGGCTCGATGTTCTTCACGTTCTGCGTCTCGCTCGCGGCCCTGCTCGCGCTCGCCTCCGCCCTCTACCGGCTGGAGCTCACGAGCAAGCGGTTGGACGTGACGATGAAGCGGCTGCGGGAGGCTCTGGAATGAGCTCGGGCGAGAAGTACGTCGCCGCCGCGTACCTCGTCGTGTTCGCGGTCGTGCTCGTCTACCTGGTGATCATGTCGCTGAAGCTGCAGCGGCTCCAGCGCGACCTGGCCGAGCTCGCCGAGCTGGCGCGGGAGCGGCGGGAGCGCGAGCACGAGCCGGTGTCGCGGGAGGCGGCGGAGGTTGGCTGAGGCGCTCTTCTGGGCCGCGCTCGCCGGGTACGCGGTCGCGGCGGTCGCCTACCTGCGGCTCGGCCGCGTCGGGACGTGGGGCGTGCGGCTCGGCTGGCTCGCGCAGACGGCGCTGCTGGGAGTGCAGGCGGCGGACGCCGACGGCTTTCCCTGGGCGGGCTGGGCTGGTTCGCTCAACCTCTTCGTCTGGCTCGTCGTCGGCGCCTACCTGATCTGGGGCTGCAAGCCGCGTTACCGCCTGCTCGGCCTTGCAGTCATGCCGCTCGCCACCGTCCTCCTCGCCGTCTCCTACGCGGGCGGCGGGACGACCGGCGACGCGAGCGGCTACTCGACGCTGTTCCTGGTCGCGCACGTCGGCCTCGTTCTCGCGGCGTTCGCCGGCTTCACGCTCGCGGCCGCACTCTCCGCGCTCTATCTCTGGCAGGAGCGGCGCCTGAAGCGCCACGAGGCCGGGATCCTCCGGGTCCGCGTCCCCGCGCTGGTGACGCTCGACGACCTCGCGGGGAGGACGATCGCGTTCGCCCTTCCGGCGCTCACGCTCGGCATCGTGGCCGGGCTGGTCCGGCTCGGAATCCACGGCGGCGGGTTCGATGCGCTCATGGGCGTGACCATCCTCACCTGGGCGGTCTACGGCGTCTTCCTGGTGCTGCGCTACGAGGCCGGCTGGCACGGGCGCAAGGCCGCGTACCTCCTCCTCGCCGGATTCGCGCTCGTCATCGCGGTCCGGCTCGGCCTGCCGACGGTGCACTTCTCATGAGCAGCCTCGTCCTGGTGGGAACGTCGCACCGGCTCGCTCCCGTCGAGCTGCGCGAGCTCGTCGCGCTCGGGGAGAAGGAGGCCGCGGAGGTGGCGCGCATGCTGGCCGCCGACGGGTGGGAGACAGTCTGTCTCTCCACCTGCAATCGAACGGAGCTCTACCTCGCGTCCGACGACGCGGAAGCGGCCGAGCAGCGCGCGGCCGCGGTGCTCCGGGAGCTGCCCGTCCTCTATCGGTTGCACGACCATGCCGCCGCCATCCATCTCTTCCGCGTGGCCGCCGGCCTCGACTCGCTCGTCCCCGGAGAGGGAGAGATTCTCGGCCAGGTGCGCAAGGCGGCCGAGATCGGCGCGCCGGGGCCGCTCCTCGATCGCCTCTTCCGCGATGCCGTCCATGCGGGGCGGAAGGTGCGGTCGCAGACCGCGATCTCGGAGAGCCCGGCCTCGATCTCATCCGCCGCGGCCGCGCTCGCTCAGCAGGTGTTCGGCGATCTCGCCGGCCGGAAGATCCTCGTCATCGGCGCGGGAAAGGTCAGCGAGCAGGCGGCGCGCAACCTCGTGTCGCGCGGCGCCGCCATCTCGGCGGTCGCGAATCGCAGCGTCGCCCGCGCGGAGGAGCTCGCCGGACGCTTCGGCGCGCGGGCCGTCCCCCTCGACCAGGCCCAGGACGAGCTGACGGAGGCCGACGTGGTCGTCTCCTCGACGAGCGCCGGTGGATTCGTGCTGGAGCAGGAGGGTGTCCACGGGACGCTCGGCGCCCGCCGCGGCCGCCCGCTCTTCCTCATCGACTTGGCCGTCCCGCGCGACCTGGACCCCGCCATTCACGAGCTGCCCGGTTGCTACCTGTACGACATCGACGACCTGCAGGCCGTCGTCGCGGAGAGTCTCGCGGGCCGACGGTCGGAGGCGGCGCGCGCGGAGGAGATCGTTGCCGACGAGGCCGAGCGGTTTCGTGCGTGGCAGGCCTCGCTGGACGTCGTCCCGGCGATCGCGTCCTTGCGCGCGCGGGCGGAGGAGATTCGCGCCGGCGAGCTCGCTCGGGCGCGGCTGGGCGGGCTGTCCGAGCAGGACCGCCGCGCGGTGGAGTCGCTCACTGCCCAGATCGTGAGCAAGCTCCTGCACTTGCCGACGGTGCGCATGAAGGAAGCCGCGGCAGGCGCCGAGGGCGGTGTGTACGCGGACGTCGTCCGCGACCTGTTCGGGCTCGAGGACGATGCTGGTCAGAATCGGCTCCCGCGGGAGTAGGCTCGCGCTCGTCCAGGCCGAGCTTGCCGCCTCGCGCCTGCGCCGGCCCGGTATCGAGATCGCGCTCGTCCCGATCACGACCGCAGGCGACCGCGACCGCACCAAGCCGTTCGGGGAGATCGGCGCGCGCGGCGTCTTCGTCAAGGAGATCGAGGAGTCGTTGCTGGAGGGGCGTATCGACGTCGCTGTTCACTCCGCCAAGGACATGACCTCCTCCGATGTCGAGGGGCTCGTCGTCGGCGCCTACCTCGAGCGGGAGGATGCGCGCGACGCGCTGTGCGGCGCGGCCGGAATCCGGCCGGGGATGCGGGTCGGCACCGCGTCCGTCCGCCGGCGTGCGCAACTCCTCGCGCTCGAGCCGTCGCTGTCCGTCGAGCCGTTGCGGGGGAACATCGACACGCGCCTGCGCAAGCGTGGCGAGCGCGGTCTGGATGCGGTCGTGCTCGCCGCATGCGGTCTCGACCGGCTCGGGCTCTCCGGCGAGATCGGGCACCGGTTCACCCCCGATGAGATGCTCCCCGAGGCCGGTCAGGGCGCGCTCGCGCTGCAGGTGCGAGCGGGCGAGGAGGAGCTGGTTGCGCGCGCGGATGACGCGGAGACGCGCCGCCGCGTCGAGGCCGAGCGCGCCTGCGTGTTCGCGATCGGCGGCGGCTGCCTCGCTCCTGTCGCCGCCCACCATGACGGTTCGACGCTCACCGCGCTCGTCGCCGCCGAGGACGGGAGCTGGATCGAGCGGCGAAGCGGCGACGACCCCGCCGCGCTCGCGGCCGAGCTGGCAGCCCTCGCGGCGTGAGGATCGCGGTCACGGGGACGGATAACGGGCAGCTCGCCGGCCGTCTCGCGGAGCTCGGCCACGACGTGGTCCTGTGCCCGCTGATCGAGATCGAGGCGATCGGGCCTGACGAGATCGACGTTTCCGGGTACGACTGGGTGGTGGTCACGAGCCGGAACGGGGCGCGGGAGCTCGCGCGCAGGATGCAGGGTGAGCCGGCGCGGCTGGCCGCGATCGGACCGGGGACGGCGGAAGAGCTCCCGCGTCCGCCCGACCTCGTCCCGGCGGTCTCGACCCAGGAAGGGCTGCTGGCCGCGCTCCCGCGCCCGGCGGGCCGCGTCCTCTTCGCGGGAGCGGAGGGAGCCCGCCGCCTACTCGTGGACGAGCTCGGCGCCGACTTCGTCACGCTCTACCGAACGAGGGAGCTGCGGCCCGCGGCGTTCCCGGACGTCGACCTGGTCGTGCTTGGTTCGGCCTCGGCCGCCCGCGCCTACGCGGCGCTCGACGCGTCCGCGCCGGCCGTCTCGATCGGCCCGCAGACCACCGCGGCGGCGGCGGGTGTCGACGTCGTGGCCGAGGCCGAGTCACACGACCTGGACGGCCTGGTGGAGGCCGTTCGTCGTATCGTCCCGCCGTCGTGATCATTACCTTCCTCACCGACTTCGGCCTGCAGGACGACTTCGTCGGCACGTGCCACGGCGTGATCAAGCGCATCACGCCGGAGGCGGAGATCATCGACATCACCCATGGGATTCCCCCGCAGCGCGTCCTCCAGGGTGCGCTCGTGCTCCGCAACACGCTCCCGTACATGCCGGTGGGCGTCCACCTCGCCGTCGTCGACCCCGGAGTGGGAGGATCGCGCCGCCCGCTCGCGCTTCGCGACGCCGAGGGGCGCCTTTACGTCGGGCCCGACAACGGCCTGCTCCTGCCCGCGGCCGAGCGTTTCGGCGGCGTTGCCGAGGCCCACGAGCTGGCGAACCCGGAGTACGCGCTGCAGCGCGTCTCGCGCACGTTCCACGGACGAGACCTCTTCTCTCCCGCCGCCGCCTACCTCGCACAAGGAGTGGAGCTCGGCGACCTGGGCCCGCCGGTCGCCGCGGAGACACTCGCGCGGCTCGACCTTCCGCAGCCGACCATCGGCGAGGGAACCGCCCAGGCATCCGTCCTCTACATCGACCGCTACGGGAACGTCCAGGTGAACCTGGACCGCGAGGACATGGATCAGATCGAGATCGCACCGGGCACGCGGGTGGAGCTCGACTGCAAGGGCGAGCACTACTTCGCCGTCGCGGCGCGGACCTTCGCCGACGCCCGGCCCGGCGACATCCTGCTGTACGAGGACTCCTACCGGAACATCGCGCTGGCGATCAACGGCGGGAACGCGGCGGAGATGCTGGCCGCGCGGCCTGGGGACACGATCTCGATCAGGCGGGCCTCCCCGTGACCTGGGACGAGCTGCGCGTCGCGGCCGGCCGGCGCTTCGCACGGTTGGCGACAGACGTGGTCACGCGCTTCCCCGGCCTCTGGCCCGTCTTCCGCGGACTGATCGGCGTGCAGTTCGACGCGCTCGCGCCTCGCTGGGAGCAGATGGTCAGTGCCGAGCACCTGGCGCCGTACGAGGCTGCTCTCGCGTCGCTGGATCCCCCCGCCCGCGCTCTCGACCTCGGCACCGGCACCGGCGCCGGTGCCGTGGCGATCGCGCGCCGGTTTCCGGAGGCGGAAGTCGTCGGAGCCGACCTCTCCGACCGGATGATCGAGGAGGCGCGGCGCAAGGTTCCGCCGGAGCTCGGCGACCGCGTGCGGTTCGAGGTCGCGGACGCGTCGCGGTTGCCGTACCCGGACGGCAGCTTCGATCTGGTCACGCTCATGAACATGATCCCGTTCTTCGACGAGCTCGCCCGCGTCACCGCTCCGGGCGGAGCCGCGCTCTTCTCGTTCTCGGGCGGCCCGGGAACGCCGATCTACGTGCCCGCGGAGCGCCTGCGCGCCGAGCTCGGGCGGCGGGGTTTCACGGAATTTGCGGACTTTGCAGCCGGGAACGGCACCGCCTTGGTTGCCCGCAAGGGCCGGGGCACTTAGAGTCGAATGCAGCAAGGTGTTCGCGGTGCGGCACCACCGGCCCGGACCCCTTTTCGCTGGGCGCTCCGGCGCCCAGCGTCTTTAAGCGGCGTGGGTACACTGGCCCGCCTTGGCGAGGTAGCTCAGTTGGTAGAGCACACGGCTGAAAACCGTGGTGTCGCCGGTTCGATTCCGGCCCTCGCCACCTCGCTTCTCGGCAGGGCTCTCGCCGGGCGAAGCCCGGCTTCGCCACCGCCTACGCGCCGCTGAGCACTCTCCAGCCGGCGGGCCGTATTTCAATACTGCCCGCCGCCTCCGAGCACTCAGCGACGCGTCAGGAAACCGAGGGGCCGCAATCGGATTCCGGCCGTCCCTTGTGGCTCTTCATGGGCCGAGCTCCGGGATTACGGCTTCGGCTGCCAGGCGGGGAGGGAGTGAGAAAGCCCCGGTTGGCGGGTCAACGGCTGTCGCCGCCCCGTCCGAGTGCGTTCGTCCCGGCTGAAGCACCGAAGGCGGCACTCGCCGGCCCACGACTGCCGCGGCGACGGCGACGGCTATCGCTTTGGCTGCCATGCGGGCTCGGAGTGGAAGAGGTCAGCCTCGTCGGTGAGCTGCGTGGCGTCGGTTCCGTCCGGATGGACGAGCATGACGTCGCCGCGGTCCGCGACCGCATAGGCGATCCAGCGGCCGTCGGGCGACCAGGCGATGCCGGCGGTCGAGCTTGGGACGTCGTCGATCTTGTGCGCGCCCGCCCCGCCTGCCTTCATCGTCCAGAGATCGCCGTTGCGCGAAAAGGCAACGTTCTTGCCGTCCGGCGACCACGACGGAGACGTGCCGGCGACCAGCCGTTTCTGACCCCTGCCGTTCGGCTTCACCGTCCACAACATATTGCCCCGTTCGAACATGATCAGCTTCCCGGAAGGCGACCAGGTCGGATTGTTCTGGTACCTGGCGCCGCCGACGATTCGCTTCAGGCCTTTGCCGTTCCTGCCGATCACGTACAGCGCGTAGTTGCTCCCGTGGGGAGTCACCCGGTCGACGAACGCGATCTGCTTCCCGTCCGGCGACCAGCTCGGCGCCAGCGTGTCGCCGTTCCCCTTGGTCAGCCGCCTGCGCTGCTGACCGGAGGCCGACATCGTCCATAGCCCGCCCGGAGCGACGAAGGCGACACGTGTGCCCGAGGGCGACCAGGCCGAGGCCAGGGGCGCGTCGTCGAATTTGGGATGGAAGATGCGCTGCTCGTTGCTCCCGTCCTGGTCGATCGTGTAGATCCCGACCACGTCGGTGCCGCAACAGGCGCCGAACGAGACGAGCCCGTTCGTGCGCTGTGACCGGTCGGCCCACGCGCTACCGAGCCCGACTGCGAGCGACACCAGCACCAGCGCTGCGACGGTTGTCCGCACGGCAAAACTCTAGAGGTAGCGGAAGCGCTTGAACCAGATCAGCAGCACAGCGCAGGAAGCCACGAGCGAGCCGATCCCGACCGCCCAGAATGCGGTGGCCGTGTCGATCTCGTTCACGAGCCAGAGAAAGTTCTGGCCGAAGAACCCCGTGATGAACGTGAGCGGGAGGAAAACGCTGGCCACGATCGTGAGCCGACGGACGATGTCGTTCTGCTGCGCGGAGATCTGGTTCTGGCGGATGTTGATCAGCGACAGATGCGCCTCGAGCGCCGCCGTGAGCTGGTCGCGCTGGCCCAGCAGCTCCTCGTCGATTCGGCGCACATGGTCCTGGAGGTCGCGGAAGTAGCGGAGCAGGCTGCGGTCGATCGGCGCGAACAGCCCGCGTTCGAGGGCGTCGAGGGGCGGCAGCAGCGGATGGACCGCGCGGTAGAAGTCCGTGATCTCCTGCTTGAGCTCGTAGATCCGCTCCGTCAAGTCCTCACGCCCGGAGAAGATCGCGCGCTCCGTTTCCTCGATGTCGCTCTCGAGGCCGTTCACGACCGGCTCGTAGTCGTCGACGACCACGTCGAGGATGGCCCAGACTGCCGCGGCAGGCCCGGTGCGGGCCAGGTGTGGGTACTGCTCGAGACGCCCGCGCGCCCGCTCGTAGTCACCGGCCTCGTCGTGACGGACGGCGATGACGAAGCCGACGCCGAGGAAGAGGTCGAGCTCGCCGAAGATCACCTGGCGGTGCTCGGCGTCGTACCTGGCCGTCCGGTAGACGATGAAATGGAAGTCGTCGTACGGCTCGACCTTCGGCCGCTGGTGAGCCGTCGCTGCGTCCTCGACTGCGAGCTCGTGCAGGCCGAAGTGCCGGCTCACCTCGCCCATCAGATCCTTCGACGGGTCGTCGAGCTCGATCCAGACGTAGCTCCCACCCTGGCGCGGCTTGGCCGCCGCTTCTTCGATGGTGAGCTGCCGCTCCTGGCGCACTCCATGCTCGTAGTACGCGCAGTCGACGATCACGTCCCGAGGCTAGGTGCCGAATCGGACGTTTTGAGACTTTCTTGAGCCTGCCGGCCGGGAGGCTTGAGGGACGCTTGAGCGCGGCCGACCTAGCGTGGACGGGATGGCGACTGTCGCTCCCCCGGCGGCCTGTCGCGCGCCCGTCGGTCGCGTACCGCCGGATCCTGGTCCCGGTCTCGGGCGGGGAGGCGGCCGTGCCGTATCGCCTGCACGCTCGCCGCCGAGCACGGCGCGACGTTAGCGCGATCGCGGTGATCGAGGTGCCGGCCGCGCTGCCGCTCGACGCGCACATGACCGAGCAGGAGGCGGAGGCCGGGAGAACCTCGCCGTGCGCCGAGGCGATCGGCGACGGGCACGGCGTGCGGGTCGCGCGCTGCACGGCGCGGGCGCGGCTCGCCGGCGAGGCGATCGTCGACGCGGCCGAGGATGGGACAGCGAGCTGATCGTCCTTCGCGGTCCGGACTCGACAAGATCGCGCGCTACGTCCTGCAGCACGCTCGCTGCCGCGTCCTTCTCTCCACACCGCGCGCATGATCGAGCTGGCTACCGCCCGAAGCGGCTCCTCATCGGCCGGCCGCGACTCGACGCGCGAGCTCGACAGCACGCTCCTCCCGAAATTCCTCGCGCTGCCGGTCTTCTCGTCCGACCCGATCTCCTCCGTCGCCTACGCGACCGAGGCGGCGCTCGCCGTGCTCGTCGCGACGCTCGCTATCGCGGCGCATCTCGTCTTCCCGCTCTCGATCGCGATCTCGATCTTCATGGTCATCGTCGTCCTCTCGTACGTCCAGGGAGTGAAGGCGTACGCGTCGAGCGGCGGCTCGTACGTCTTCGCGAAGGAGAACCTCGGGAACGCTGCCGGCGCTGGTGGCCGGAGCATCGCTGCTGGTCGACTACGTGCTGACCGTCGCGGTCTCGGTCGCGGCCGGCGTTTTCGCGCTGACCTCGGCCGTCCCCGGGCTGGAGTCGCACCGGGTCGCGCTCTCGCTCGGCTGCATCGTGCTCCTCACGCTCGGAAACCTGCGCGGCGTCCGCGAGTCGGGCTTCCTGTTCGCGTTCCCGACGTACGGCTTCCTGCTCGTCCTGTACGGGACGCTCGCGGTCGGCATCGGGAAGTGCGCCGTTCGGGACGTGCCCGCACGGCGACCGTGCCGCATCCGCTCGCGACGCGGAGCGGGAGCGCTGAGCATCTTCGTCGTGCTCAAGGCCTTCGCCTCGGGCTCGGTCGCTCTGACCGGGACGGAGTCGATTTCGAACGGCGTCACCGCCTTCAAGCATCCGCAGGCGCAGAACGCGGCGCGGACGCTGCTGATCATGGTCACGATCGCGGTCACGCTCTTCCTCGGCGTCTCGTGGCTGGCGGTGCAAGATGCACGCGCTGCCGAGCTCGACCGACTCGGTGCTCTCCCAGATCGGCCGGGCCGTCTTCCCGGCGCACTCGTCCGGCTCGATCGTCTACTACCTGCTGCAGGCGTTCACGCTCGCCATCCTCGTCCTCGCCGCGAACACCTCGTACCAGGGCTTCCCGCGGCTCGCCGGCGCTGCTCGCCCGCGACAGGTTCGTGCCGCGGCAGTTCATGAACCTCGGCGACCGGCTCGTCTTCTCGAACGGGATCGTGATCCTGGCCGGCTTCTCGGCGCTGCTGATCGTCGCCTTCCGCGCGAACGTGAACTCGCTGATCCACCTGTACGTGATCGGCGTCTTCACCGCCTTCACGCTGGCGCAGGCCGGGATGGTCAGGCACTGGTTCCGCGAGCGCGGACGGGCAGGTGGCGGCTGAAGGCGGCGCTCAACGGCGTCGGCGCGGCGGTCGACGGCGCTCGTGACCGTGATCGTGGTCCTGACGAAGTTCGCCGACGGGGCGTGGATGGTGATCGTCGCCATCCCGATCCTGATCGGCCTCTTCTACGCGGTCCGGCGTCACTACCGATCGATCGGACGCCGGCTGCGCGCCAAGGTGCCCGCCGTGCTCGCCCGGCCCGACCCGGAGAACACCGTCGTCCTCTACGTCGAGCGGCTGGACGACGCCACGCGCGAGGCGCTCTGGTACGCGCGGACGGATCGGCGAACGGCGACGTGCGGGCGATCCACGTTCCCTTCCCGGACAGCGACCCGGGCATCCGGCCGCGCTTCTTCGAGCTTGCCGAGGGCAAGCCCGCACCTCGAGATCCTCGAGCCGGAGGACGAGCCGCTCGACGCGGTCTTCGAGTACATCTGGGCCTTCCCGCACGGCGAGGGCGACTTCGTCTCGGTCGTGATTCCCGAGCTCTTCCGCAAGCCGTCGCTCGTCGCTGCGGTCATGCGGCGCTCCACGTTCATGCTCAAGCTGCGGCTGCTGCGCGAGCCGGGTGTCGTCGTGACCGACGTCCCGCAGGTGGCGGGCCAGAGGTTCGAGCCGCTGCGCGCCGAGTGCGTCGTCCCCGTCTCCGGGATCAACGCGGTGTCGGTCGCGCGCTCTCGTGTACGCGCAGGGACTCGGGCTCGAGCGGACGCGGGCGGTCTTCTTCTCGCAAGAGGAGGGCGACTCGCTCGAGCTGGAGGCGGGATGGGGCCGGCTCGGTCTGGACATCCCGCTCGAGGTGATCGACGCGCCCTACCGCGACCTGGGCAAGCCGTTGCTCCGCTACCTGCGTGCCAGCACGGACGATCCCGAGACCGTCGTCAACGTCGTCATGCCCGAGCTGGTTGTGCGCGGCACGGATCGGTTGCTGCACAACCAGCGCGCGCTCTACCTCAAGCGGCTCCTGCTCTTCGAGCCGCGCGTGATCCTCACGAGCGTTCCGTACCAGCTGCTGTAGCGTCGACGAGTCTGTAGCCCACGCCGGGCTCGGTCAGGAGATAGCGCGGCCGCGCGGGGTCGGGCTCGATCTTCCGGCGCAGCTGCGAGACGTACACGTGCAGATAGTGGGACTCCTGCGCGTACCCCGGGCCCCAGACCTCGCGCAGGAGGGCGGGATGGGTGAAGAGCTTCCCCGGGCTCTGGGCGAGGACGCGCAGGAGGTCGTACTCGGTGCGCGTCAGCGCCACCGGGCGGTCCCGGACCAGACCGCCCGCTTCTCCAGGTCGATCTTGAGGTCGCCCAGCTCCAGAACAGGGTCGGCGGACGGAGCCGACCGGCGCAGAGCCGCCCGCAGCCGCGCGAGCAGTTCCTCGACGCTGAACGGCTTCGTGACGTAGTCGTCCGCGCCCGCGTCCAGCGCCGCGACCTTCTCCCGCTCGTCGCCGACGACGGAGAGGACGAGGATCGGCGCGCTCGTCCACTCACGCAGACGGCGGGCGACGTCGGTTCCGGTGCCGTCCGGCAGGACGAGATCGAGGATGACCGCGTCCGGTGGATGGGAGCCCGCAGCCATGAGCGCACCCGCCGCGTCGGCGGCGGTCTCGACCTCGTAGCCGGCGGCGCGCAGGCTCGTCTGCAGCGCGCGCAGGATCTGCGGCTCGTCGTCGACGACGAGGACGCGGAGAGGGCTCACGATGCCCGCGCCGGGACCCGCGCGGCGGGCAGCGAGATCGCGATCGTGGTTCCTCCTTCGCCCGGGGGCTCGACCCACACCCGGCCGCCGTTCACCTCCGTGAAGCCGCGGACGATGGCCAGGCCCAGCCCGCTCCCGCCGCTCCGTCCTCGCGAGAACGGCTCGAAGACGCGGTCGAGGTCGCTCGCGGGGATGCCCGGGCCGCCGTCCGTCACGCGTACGACGACCTCTCGCCCGTGGAGCTCGGCGGTGAGCCGGATCGGCTCGGTCGGCGAGAACCGGATGGCGTTCTCGATCACGTTGGCCAGCACTCGCTCGATCTGGCCCGCATCGACCTGGACGACGAGCGGATGCGGAGGCAGCGAGACGGCCACCCGGTCGGACTCGCGCCCCACCATGTCCAGCGAGCGCACGACCAGATCGTCCAGCGTCCAGAGAGCGGCGTCGGGACGGGCACCGCCCGCCTCGAGCAGCGACAGGTCGAGCAGGTTCCCGACCAGCCGGTCGAGACGCTTCGTCTCGATCCGCATCGACTCCAGGAGCTCCTCGCGTTCGGTTTTCGTGAGCTCCAGCGTCTGGAGGCTCTCCGCGGCCGCGCGGATCGCCGTGAGCGGCGAGCGCAGGTCGTGGCTGACCGAGCGGAGGACGGCGGTCTTGGCCGCGTCGCTCCGTCTGAACGTCTCCGCCTCGAGCGCCTTGGCTCGGAGCCGCTCGCGGTCGAGGGCCACGGCGAGGAGCGAGGCCAGCGCCGGCAGGAGCCGGGCCGCCGTCCCCGGGTCGATGGCTGCGCCGGCGGGAAGGAAGAGCCTTCCGACGTGCCTGCTTCCGGCCTGGAGGTCGAGGGCCGACTCGTTCGCGCCCGGCCGGCGGCGCGAGTCGAGCTCGATCCGTCCTCCGACCACTCCCAGGGCGCGGGCCGCGTCGTCGGCGATGACCGCGATCTGGCTTGGGACGTCTTCCGCCTGCAGCAGCGCAGCCGAGGCACGGGCGAGCACGCTTGCCTCCCGTTCCCGCTGCTCGGCGTCCGCGGCGCGCCGGCGTGCCCGTGCCGCGAGCTCGCTCACGACGATCGCCGTCAAGAGGTACACGGCGAGCGCGACCCAGTTCTCGGAGTCGCGCAGCGAGAAAGTGTGCGTGGGCGGGAGGAAGAACCAGTTGAAGGCGAGCATGCTCAGCACCGACACGCCCACCGCGTAGGTCAGTCCGAAGAGGACGGCCACGGGCAGAACGGCGAAGAGGTAGAGGACGCCCAGGCTGAGGACGGGGGCGACCTCCCGCAGCCCGAAGATGACCGCGGTCACGACAGCGACGCAGGCGACGCCGAACACGGCCCCGATCAGAACCCGCGTCCAGCCCTTCATACGGAAGAGGATAGGTTGGAGAGGCCGTGCCGACGCAGATCGCAGAGCTGATCCCGAAGCTCCCCGAGCCCGTGCGTGCGCTCCCGCGGACGGCGATCTGGGCGTACGGGACGGCGACCGCGGCGCTGCGTCCGCTTCCGACGGCGCTGATCATCGGGGCGCAGAAGGCCGGGACGACCGCGCTCTACGCCTGGCTGCGCGACCATCCTGCCGTCGTCGGGCCGGTCTGGAAGGAGGTCAACTACTTCGACCGCCGGTATGCGAAGGGACCACGCTGGTATCGCGGAAACTTTCCACGGGCCCGCGGCGCGTCGGTCGTGCTCGAGGCGACGCCGGGCTACCTCTTCCATCCGCAGGCCCCACAACGCGTGCGCGAGCTCATCCCGGATGCGCGCCTTGTAGCGCTCGTGCGCGAGCCGGTCGGTAGGGCGTACTCCCACTATCAGCACGAGGTGGCGCTCGGGCGCGAGCCGCTTTCGTTCGAGCAGGCCGTCGCGGCCGAGGACGAGCGCATGGACGGCGAGCTCGACCGGATGCTGGCCGATCCGGCGTACTTCAGCCACGCGTGGTGGAACTACACCTACCTCGCGCGCGGGCGCTACGCCGAGCAGCTCGAGCGCTGGCTGGAGGTCTTCCCGGAGGAGCAGCTGCTCGTCATCCCGACCGAGGACTTGACGCAGCGGCCGCGTGAGACGTACGCGCGCGTCCTCGAGCACGTGCGGGCTCCTGCGCACGACCTGGGCGAGTATCCACGCGTCTATGCGCGCGACTACGACGAGATGAGCCCCGAGACGCGCGCCCGGCTGAAGGAGAAGTTCGCGGAGCCGAACCGGCGCCTGTACGAGCTGCTCGGCCGCGACCTGGGATGGACGTGAGCCGGCCCGTTGCCGTCATCGGCGCGGCCCTCGACCTCGGCGCCGGCCGGCGCGGTGTGGACATGGGCCCCTCGGCGATCCGCTACGCGGGGCTGGAGGCCCGTCTGTCGGCGCTCGGCCGCTCGGTCACCGACTGGGGCAACGTCCAGACGGCGGTGGCCGAGGCGTCGAACGTGGGGGACGCGCGCGTGCGCTTCCTGCCCGAGATCATCGCCGCGTGCGAGCAGGTCGCCGGGCTCGTCTCCCGTGCGGTCGAGCAGGGCTGCCTGCCGCTCGTGCTCGGCGGCGACCACTCGGTCGCGCTCGGCACGCTCGGCGGCCTCGCGGCCCAGAGTGGGCCCGGCGGCGTCCTCTGGATCGACGCGCACGGCGACCTGAACCGTCCCCAGACCACCCCGAGCGGCAACGTCCACGGGATGCCGCTGGCCGCGGCGCTCGGGCTCGCGGGCCCGGAGTTCGAGAGCGACGCGTGGCCGCTTCCGGCCGCCGATCCGGAGCGGGTGGCGATCGTGGGCGTGCGCCAGCTGGACGACGGCGAGCGCCGGCTGCTCGATGGGCTCGGCGTGCGCGTCTTCACGATGAGCGAGATCGACAGGATCGGGATGGAACGCGCCATTCGCGAGTCGCTGGAGCGGATCGCGGGGCCCGGGTTCGTCCACGTCAGCCTCGATCTCGACGCGCTCGATCCGGAGATAGCGCCGGGCGTGGGGACACCCGTGCGCGGAGGGCTTTCCTACCGTGAGGCGCACCTCGCGATGGAGCTCGTGGCGGAGTCGGGTATCGCCGGGTCGCTCGAGGTGGTCGAGGTCAACCCGATTCTCGACCGCGAGAACGCGACCGCGGAGCTGGCTGTGGAGCTGGTCGCGAGTGCGCTCGGGCGCGACGATTCTGTAACAACTTACACCGGGGTCAGACCCCTCGATTAACCGGGGTCAGCCCTGGTCTCTAAGAGGCAGAAGTGGAGTTCGAACGAAGCTCGCGCCAGTCGCCGGCGAAGGTGACGTCCGCCCACTCGGCCGCCTCGGAGCCGACCGCCGCCACGACAGCCGCCTTGACGAAGCCGTCCAGCTCCTCCGGCGTGCCGTCGAGGCCGACGCCGATCAGGAGGCGCGGCGCAACCGGCCGGCCGTAGAGGCCGATCTGCCGGTGTGGCGGCAGGTCCGGATGGGAGCCGCCGACCGCGACGCCGTCGAGCTCTTCGAGGTTCGCCTGCGGCCCGGCGAAGACGACCACGTCCGCGGCGTCGAGGTCGAGCCCGGTCCGCTCGTCGTGTCGCTGTTCCACGAGCCGGGCGCTCTGGGCCGGCAGGCTCTCCAGCTCGAACGAGCGAACCTCAGCCTCTTCGTCGCGCGGTTCCAGTGGTTCGTACATTCGCGCCCGCACGGTCGCAAACTGCGGCGTCGTTCGCCCCATGATCACCGAGACGATGTTGCCTCCATAAGCGGGCTTCGTTTGCAGCAGGCGCCCCGCCTTGGCGATGTCTACCGCGACGCAGTCCCCGGTCATGCCGAGCTCCAGGTCGCCGGCGACGCGCGGCCCGAGATCGCGCCCGAACGCACTGGCGGGGATGAGCAGGAGGTGGGGGCGTTCGCGCTCCACCACCTGGCCGAGAGCGCTCGCCCAGATCTCCGGCTGGTACGAGCCGAGCTGCTCGTCGTCGACGACTACGACGACCTCGGCCCCGCGGCGACCCAGCTCCTGCGCGACCTCGCCGATCTCGTGCCCCAGCACGAGCGCGACGTTGCGCCCGCCGAGCTTGCCGGCGAGCGCGCGGCCCCGGGCGAGCAGCTCGAGCGAGTGGCGCGTCGGCTGTCCGCGGTCGAGCTCGACCAGCGTCCACGAGTCGTAGTGAGCGGCCGGCTTCTCGGCGATGTTGTCGGGCTTGTCCCAGGACGTCTCGGGCGGCGGACGCTCGGCGAGGAGCGCCTCGATTGCGGCGCGCGCTTCTCCGGCATCCGTGTGGAAGAGGCCTGCCCGTTCCGGAGTCACGTCGCGCACCGCGAGCACGCGCGTCGGAGAGCCGGTCTGGCCAAAGCGCTTGTCGCCCTCCTGGACGTCGTCCACGAGGTCGCTCGCGGTCCATGTCTCGATGGCGCCGTCCCCGGCGCCGGTCTCGTCGGTCACGGCCTCCCCGACCGAGACCACCGCCGGCAGCGGCAGCTCGAACGTCGCCTCGCCCGTGTCGGTCTCGCGTATGACCCGCAGCCCCTCCTCGAGCGACGCCGCATTCGTGAGGTGCGGAACCTCGAGGAAGGCGGCCACCTCCGGCGGCACCTGCCAGGTCTCCGAGTCGACGGTCTTCCGGCCGCACAGAACGAGGTCGAAGCCTTCCTTCCGCAGCGCGAGCGCGAGCGTGCGCGAGGTGCCGAGTGTGTCCGCGACCGCGAAGACCTTGTCGGAGAGGAGGATCGCGCGGTCGGCGCCGATCCCCAGCGCCTCGCGCAGGGCGTCCTCGGCCTGGGGCGGGCCCATCGTCATCGCGACGACCTCGCCGCCTGCCTGCTCGCGCAGCCGCACCGCCGCGGCGACCGCGGCGCGGTCGAAGGGGTTGAGGATGAGCGGGACGCCCTCGCGCTTGAGGGTCTTCGTCTCCTCGTTGAACTCGATGGCGGTCGGCTCGGGAACCTGCTTGACGAGGCAGACGATCTTCACCTCTGTCAGCCTACTAGGGTGCACCGCCCGGCGGATACGGCGCACTAGATGCTCGCAGCCCTCTACGACATCCATGGGAACGTGCCCGCACTGGAGGCTGTGCTGGCGGACGCGAGCGAGGCCGGCGCCGATCACTGGCTCCTCGGCGGCGACTACGGGGCATGGTCGCCCTGGCCGCAGGAGACGATCGCGCTGCTGCAGACGCTCCCGAGCACGACGTGGATTCGTGGGAACGGCGAGCGGTGGGTGAGAGAGCTCCCCTGGGACCGGCCGGACGTGGCCGAGATGCTGGAGAACTACGACTCCGGCTTCGGCAACGACGAGGGCTGGCTCTATTCGCTGCAGGCGCAGGCCGAGCACGACGGCGTCCTTTACGTGCACGGCTCGCCGCAGCGCGACGACGACAGCTTCGCCCCCGAGCCGGGCCCGAAGGACCTCGAGCTGCTGGCCGGCATCCACAACCGCACGATCGTCTTCGGACACAGCCACCAGCAGTTCCAACGGGAGGGGCCGTCCGGCACGTACCTCGTCAACCCCGGCAGCGTCGGGATGCCGCTGGACGGGGACGTCAGCGCCGCGTACGCGCTCTGGCACGGCGGCCGCTCCTTCGAGCTTCGCCGCGCCGAGTACGACTTCGAGAAGGCTGCCGCGGCCTACGAAGCGCTCGGGTCGCCGTTCGGGAAGATGGCGGCGAAGCGCATCCGCCGGGGCTCGGACTAACTTTCCTCGCCCGAGCCGCTGGGCTCGAAGTAGGTCGTCCCTTTCAGCTCGTCCGGCAGGTAGTCCACCTCGAAGCCGGCAGGGTCGTCGTGCGGGTAGACGTAGCCCTGGCCCTTGCCGAGCTGCTTCTTCGCCAGCGGATGCCCGGCGCTCTGCAGCGCCCGCGGCGGTTTCAGGTTGCCGCGCTCGCGGACGTCCCGCGTGGCGGCGCCGAGCGCTTTGAGGCTCGCGTTCGACTTGGGCGCGCGCGCGAGGTAGATCGCGGCCTGGGCGAGGTTCAGCCTGGCCTCGGGGAGCCCGACATGCTCCACGGCCTGCGCCGCCGCGACCGCCACCAGGAGCGCTCGCGGGTCGGCGTTGCCGATGTCCTCCGAGGCGAGCACGATCATCCGCCGCGCGATGAAGCGGGCATCCTCGCCCGACTCGAGCATGGCGGCGAGGTAGTACACCGACGCATCCGGGTCGGACCCGCGCAGCGACTTGATGAACGCCGAGATGAAGTCGTAGTGCGCGTCCCCGGTCTTGTCGTAGACGAGCGGCCGCTTGCGAGACGCGTCCTCGACCTGCTGTTCCGTCACGGCCGTTCCCTCCGCCTCGGCGGTCTGCGCGGCCAGCTCGACGATGTTCAGGGCGGTTCGCGCGTCGCCGCCGGCGCGCTCCGCGATGCGCGCGACGAGCGGATCCTCGAGCTCGATCCCGAGCTCCGTCGCGCCGCGCCGCACGATGACTCCCAGGTCGTCCTCCGTCAGCGGCTCCAGCTCGTACACCTGCGAGCGGCTCAGAAGCGCGGCGTTGACCTCGAAGTACGGGTTCTCGGTGGTCGAGCCGATCAGGGTGATGAGCCCCTCCTCGACCGCCGGCAGGAGCGCGTCCTGCTGCGCCTTGTTGAAGCGGTGGATCTCGTCGAGGAAGAGGATGGTGCGCTCGCCGCTCCCGCCGAGCCGGTCGCGGGCGCGGGTCATCACCCCGCGCACGTCAGCCACCGAAGCCGACACCGCCGACAGCTCCTCGAACTCCGCGCCCGTCTGCTCGGCCACGATGCGCGCAAGCGTCGTCTTGCCTGTTCCCGGCGGGCCGTACAGGATCATCGAGCGGACGCGGTCGGCCTCGATCGCCAGGCGCAGCGCCGAATGGGCGCCGAGGACGTGCTGCTGCCCGACGAAGTCGTCGAGCGTGCGCGGTCGCAGCCGCAAGGCGAGCGGCGCGACCTCGGGGAGCCGCTCTCGCGCAGCGTCGGCGAAGAGGTCGCTCATGTCCTGGAAAAGTATGCTCCGATCGATGGCCACGACCGCTGCGCCGCTCGTACGGAACGTCAACGTCGTCTATCTGTACGTCAGCGACATGGAGCGTTCGGCCGCGTTCTACCGCGATCTGCTCGGCATCCCGCTCGAGGGCGACGACGACTGGCGGGAGGCCAGGCTCGGCGGGACCCGCTTCGCTCTCCACCACGCGCACGAAGGAATCGGCGAGCTCTCCTCCGGGACCATTCACCTGAACCTCGAGGTCGAGGACGTCGACGAGGCAATCGCGCGCCTGCGAGCAGCCGGTGTCGACGTGGAGGAGACGATGCGCGAGGACTGGGGCGCCGCGGTTCGCGTCCGCGATCCCGACGGGTACGAGCTGTACCTGTTCCAACCGCCGCGATGACGGTCGAAGAGGACTACTCCGAGCCTGTCCTCGAGGGCGACGCGCCCTCCGACTACGAGCGCTACCTGCGCACCGACGAGCTGCTCTCGCTGCAGAAGACGCCGGAGCAGTGGGCGCACCGCGACGAGCTGCTCTTCCAGACCGTCCACCAGTCCTCGGAGCTGTGGTTGAAGCTCGGCTGGACGGAGGTGGAGGAGGCGACGCGGCTGCTGGAGGAGGGGCAGACGGATGCGGCCATCCGCCTGCTCCGCCGCTCCGTCGAGTGCATGCGGATCGTCAACTCGCTCCTGGACATGCTCGAGCAGATGTCGCCGTGGGAGTACACGCGCTACATCCGTCCCGTCCTGGGCCACGGCAGCGGCTTCGACTCGCCCGGTTTCCGGAACATCCGCCGCGTCTCGCCGAGCCTTGGAGAGGCCTTCCACAAGCTGCGCCGAGCCGAGGGTCTGTCGATCGTCGAGCTGTACCAGCGCGGGCGCGAGTTCGAGCAGCTCTACCAGCTCGCCGAGCTGCTCATCGAGTGGGACGAGCGGGTCGCGGTCTGGCGCGCGCGCCATTACAAGGTGGTCGCGCGCGTGATCGGGGACGAGGTCGTCGGCACGCAGGGGACGCCGGTCGAGCTCCTCGGCAAGCTGATCAAGCACGAGATGTATCCCGAGCTCTGGCGCGCTCGCAACGAGCTGACGACCCTCGCGAAGGAGCACGACTGAGCGCGGAGCGGGCCGCCGCGCTCTGGAGCGTCGGCGACTACGAGGGAATCGCGCAGCGGTTCGGGCCGGTGCACGACCAGCTGGTCACGCGGCTGGAGCCGCGCGCGGGCGAGCCCTGGCTCGACGTGGCGACCGGGACGGGCGGGGTGGCGATTCGCGCGGCCGCCGCGGGCGCGGACGTCACCGGAGTCGACATCGCGCCCGGGATGCTGGAGGGCGCCCGGGCGAAGGCGCCCCAGATCGACTTCGAGCTCGGAGACGTGCAGGAGCTCCGGTTCGACGACGAGTCGTTCGACGTCGTCAGCTCCTGCTTCGGCTTCATCTTCGCGCCCGACCATGCGGCGACCGCCCGCGAGCTCGCGCGCGTATGCCGAGATCGTCTCGGATTCACCGCCTGGGAACCGTCCCCGGAGCTGCGCGATCTGTACGACCGATTCCATCTCGACCAGCCGGAAGGCCGGCACCCGTTCCAGTGGGGGCGGCCCGAGCACATCGACGAGCTCCTCGGGGAGGCCTTCGACCTCCAGCTGGAGCATGACGTGTGGGTTCTAGAAGGAGCAGACGGCGCGGAGTTGTGGGAGTTCTGGAGCCGCTCGGCGCCGCCCTTCAAGGCAATGGCCGAAAGCCTCGAGCCGGAAAAGCGCGAACTGTTCCGGGCTGCCTACATCGAGTACTGCGAGAGGTACCGCGAGGGCGACCGCGTCCGCGTGCCGCGGCCGTATGTGCTTGCGCTGGGACGGAAGCGATGAGCGAGGTCGCCGACCTCCTCCAGCGGCTCGTCCAGGTCGACACCGTCAACCCGCCGGGCAACGAGACGCGGGCGGCCGAGCTCCTGCGCGAGTACCTGGAGGACAACGGCGTGCGCTGCGAGCTGTACGGAAAGGTGCCGGAGCGGGCCAACCTCGTGGCGCGCATCCCCGGACGCGGCGGCGGGCCGCGCCTGCTGCTCATGTCCCACACGGACACGGTCCTGGCCGATCCCGCAGAGTGGTCGGTCGATCCCTGGTCTGGCGAGATCAAGGACGGGCACGTGTGGGGGCGCGGCGCGCTCGACATGAAGGGACAGGTGGCGGCGAGCGCCGTCGCCATGGCGTCGCTCGCGCGGGAGGGCTTCGAGCCCGCGGGCGACCTGATCTTCGTCGCGGCCGCCGACGAGGAGGTCGGTGAGGGCGAGCAGTTCGGCATGCCCTGGCTCGTCGAAGCGCATCCGGAGGCCGTCGAAGCCGAGTACTCGGTGAACGAGGGCGCCGGTGACCGGATCGAGATCGCCGGGACGCCCTACTACTTCTGCTCCACCGCGGAGAAGATGTCGGCGCCGTTCACGATCGACCGTGCGCGGCCGGAGCGGTCACGGATCGATGCCGGGCATCGCGGACAACGCGCTCGTGAAGGCCGCGCCGCTGATCGAGCGGCTGGGCGCAGTTCCGCGCGGAGCCCGAGCTGAGCCCGGAGGTCGAGGCGCTGCTGCAGACGATCCTCGGAACCGTTCCGCCGATCGACCAGGTCGTCGAGCTCGTGCGCGAGCTCCATCCCGGCGTGGCCGAGATGGTCGAGCCCCTCCTTTCGATGACCGTTTCCCCGACGATGATCAGGGCCTCGGACAAGCGAAACGTCATTCCGGGCACGTGCGAGATCACGGTCGACTGCCGCCTGCTTCCCGGGCAGACGCCGCAGGACGCCGAGCCGCTCATTCGCGCGACGCTCGGCGACGGCGACTACGACCTCACCTGGGGCGTTCCCTACGGGGGCACCCGCTCCGAGCTGAAGACGCCGCTGTGGGACGCGGTCAGCTCCTGGGTGGAGGCCTCGGAGCCGGGAGCGAAAGCAGTCCCGATCTGTGTCGCCGGGTTCACCGACAGCCACTGGGTGCGCCAGAAGTTCGGGACGGTCGCGTACGGCTTCTTCCCGATGCGCGCGATGGACGCGGAGCTCGCGGCCCGCCTGATCCACTCGGCGGACGAGCGCGCGGCAGTCGAGGACATCGAGCTCGGCCTGGACTTCCTGCGCCACGCCGCAGTCGCGATCGGCTCGTAGTCAAACCGTCCGAGTCGTTTCCACGTAAGGTTCGGCGATGCGAATCGTTGCGCCGTGCGCGATTCTCGTGGCCGTCGTACTCGGCGCCGCGGCTTGTGGCGGGGGAGGCGGGGGCTCCGGCTCAGGCAAGAGCGAGGTCGGCATGAGCGAGTACTACTTCCAGCCGGCCCAGGTCGTTGGCGCAGCGGGCAAGAAGATCACGATCGAGCTGACGAACACGGGAACCGTGGAGCACAACTTTACGCTCGACCAGCAGAGCGTCAGCAAGGACGTCGAGCCCGGCGAGGAAGGCGAGGTGACCGTGACGGTGCCCAAGTCCGGGGCGCTGACCTTCTACTGCAAGTACCACCGTGCCCGTGGCATGACGGGCCAGCTGACGTCCAGCACGAAGCCGACGTCCGATACGACGACGTCGTCCTCGGACTACGGATAGGCGCTCCTGCTGAGTATCCTCGGAGCATGAGTGATGAGAAGCTCCGACTCGGCGGCATGGCGCTCGCGAACGGCGTGCTCGTGCACGGGCCGTCGGCCTGGGCGTGCGCCGTCCGCCTGCCGGACGGGGAGCTGCGCGTCGAGTCGGCGTACAAGTCGATTCGCGCCGCGGACATAGAGCAGCCGCTCCTGCGCGGCCCCGCGCGCCTGCTGGAGGCGTTCGCCGTCCTGCCGGCGATGAAGCGCCGGCTTCCGCAGGCGAAGCTTCCGTTCGAGCTGCCGACGGTGGCCGCGTCGATGGGCGTCAGCGCTCTCGCGGTGCGGCTGATCCGCAACTCGAGCCGGCTGGGCGCCGGGATGCGCGAGGTGCTGAGCGGGCTGGTCGCCCTCGCTCCCGCCGTCCTCGCGCTGCGCAGCTCGGAGCTCTCCTCGTACCACGGCGCCGAGCACATCTCGATCGGCACGTACGAGCACGGCGAGGAGCGCGGGAAGGAGCACGAGCGCTGCGGGTCGCACCTCGTCGGCCCGCTGCTGGTGACGACCGCGATCGGAAACCTCCTCGCCGCGCGCGCGCCGATCCATCTCCGCGGATTCGCGCGCTCGGTCGCCGGCGTCGGCGCGCTCGCCGCGTCCACCGAGATCTTCGGCTGGATGATCAGGCACCCCGACGCGGCCGTCTCGCGTGCGCTCGCGAAGCCCGGGCACGAGCTCCAGCACCGGCTCGCGACGTCCGAGCCGACTCCCCAGCAGCTCGAGGTGGCCGAGGCGGCTCTGCGCGAGTGCCTCCGCCTGGAGCATGCAGCGGACACGCGCTAAGCGGCTTCCCCCAGAGATCTTCGACCTCCCCGTCCAGAAGATGCGGGAGGGCTACTACAGCGACGTCTACTTCAACTTCGCGCGCGAGACGCTGCTCGCCGACGGCCGGCATCCGCGGGTCGTCATGCAGGTCTTCCAGAAGCACGAGTCGGTGCTCGGCGGGATGGACGAGGCCATCGCGATCCTCGAGCTCTGCTGCGACGACTGGGACGCGCTGACCGTCCACGCGCTGTACGACGGTGACCGGATCTCGCCCTGGGAGACGGTGATGACGATCGAGGGGGACTACACGCTCTTCGCGCACCTCGAGACGACCTACCTCGGCGTCCTCGCGCGGCGGACGCTGATCTCGACCAACGTGCGGCGGGTCGTCGAGGCGGCGAACGGCAAGCCGATCCTCTTCTTCCCCGCCCGGCACGACCACCATCGCATTCAGACAGGGGACGGGTACGCGGCGCACGTGGCGGGCGCGATCGGCGTCTCCACCGACGCACAGGCCTCGTGGTGGGGCGGGCGCGGCTTCGGAACCGTTCCGCATGCGCTCATCTCGGCCTACGGCGGGAACACGGTGCTCGCGGCGACGAAGTTCGCCGAGCACGCGGATCCTGACCAGAACATCGTCGTGCTCGTGGACTTCGAGAACGACTCGGTGCGGACCACCCTGGAGGTGGCACGCGCTCTCGGCCCGCAGCTGTGGGGCGTGCGGCTGGACACGTCCCGGCAGCTCGTCGACCGCTCCTCTGGGACGGGATGGGCGACTTCGACCCGCGCGGCGTGAACGAGCGGCTGGTCCGGAAGGTGCGGGAGGCCCTCGACGCGGACGGCTTCGAGCGCGTGAAGATCGTCGTCTCGGGCGGGTTCGACGTCGAGCGGATCAGCGCGTTCGAGCGTGCGGGCGTGCCCGTGGACTCCTACGGCGTCGGCTCCGGCCTCATCCGCGGCGAGAACGACTTCACCGCCGACATCGTCCTGACGGACGGCCGTCCTTCGGCCAAGGTCGGCCGCCGCTTCCGGCCGAACCCGCGGCTCGAGCTCGTCGGGTGAGCCTGGACGTCCGCCCGCTCACGCCGGAGCGCTGGGCGGACTTCGTCGAGCTGTTCGAGCGGCGCGGCCCGCGCGGCGGCCGGAAAAACGTCCCGGCGTACGGCTGCTGGTGCATGTACTGGCGCGACCGCTCGGTGGGGCACGGCGAGCCGAAGAAGCGGGCGATGGGGAAGATCGTGCGCGCCGGCAAGGAGCCCGGCCTGGTCGCCTACGCGGACGGCGACCCGGTCGGGTGGATCTCCGTCGCTCCGCGCGAGTCGCACGAGGCGCTGCTCCGCTCGCCGCAGTACCGCCCGGACGAGGACGAGGAGGGCGTGTGGTCGATCGTCTGCTTCACGGTGGATCGCGACGCGCGCGGCTCAGGGGTGAACGAGGCGCTGCTGGCGGCAGCCGTCGACCATGCGTTTGCAAACGGCGCGCGGGCGATCGAGGCCTACCCGCACCGCTTCAAGCGCGACGACTACATGGGCCACCTCGAGCTGTTCCGCGCTCACGGCTTCGAGCCGGTGCGCGAGAAGTCCAAGAGGATGATCGTCAGGCGTTCTCGTGCGTAGCGCCCTCGTTCTCGCGGTTGCGGCCGTCGTCGCCTGCTCGGCAGCCGCGGCACCGAACAGGACCGGCACGCTCATCGTCGGCAGCCGCGTCTTCGACGGGGAGCGGATGCTGCGGGCGAACTCGGTCCTGGTCGCGGGCGGAAAGGTGCTCGCCGTCGGTTCGCGCGCGACGCTGAAGGCACGCGCGAAGAAGGTGATCGCCTTCAAGAACGCCACGGTGCTGCCCGGCTTCATCGACCTGCACGTGCACACCGAGAGTCGAGCGTCTCTGAAGCTGGGCGTGACGACGATCCGGAACCTCGGCGAGCCACTCCTCGGCCTTCCCCCGTATCCGGACAAGCCGGGCTGGCAGCGCGTCCGCTCGGCGGGACCGATCGTGAGCGTGCCGGGCGGCTACCCGGCCGTGTACTGGGGCGGGGACATCCAGATCGACGTGACGAGCCCCGCGAGCGCCGCGCAGGTCGTGAACACCCTCGTCGACCACGGCGCGGACGTCATCAAGATCGCGATCGAGACCGGTCCCGGCACTTGGCCCACGCTCAGCCTCGACGAGGTCAAGGCGCTCGTCGCGGCCGCACATGCACGGGGCCGAATTGTGACCGCGCATGTGTCCGATCCAACGGAGGCCCGGGAGGCACTGGATGGAGGGGTGGACGAGCTCGCACACAGTCCGTGCGGCGCGCCTGCTCCCGAGCTGATGCGCGAGCTCGCAGAGCGCGACGTTCCGATGGTGGGAACAATGGACGTCGAGAAGAACTGCCCGTTCAAAGTCGCCAATGTGCGCTCCTTCGTGCAGGCCGGCGGGAGGCTTCTATACGGCACCGACTTCTCGCTTGTCCCGCCGGGCATCGACGTCCGTGAGCTGAAGCTGATGGCTCAGGCGGGCTTGACTTCGACGCAGGTGCTCGCGGCCGGCACCGGCGAGGCAGGGAAGGAGCTCGGCGAGAACCTCGGGACGGTTCGAGCCGGCGCACCCGCGGATGTCGTCGTCGTCCGCGGCGATCCCCGCAAGAGTCTCTCCGTGCTCGGTCAGCCGCTACTCGTGCTCGCCGGCGGCAAGCGTGTGTCCTAGCCCCGGCCAGCTCTGGATCGGGTCGGTCGAGCGGACCGCGTGCCGAATAGAAACCTGAATACCGGGGTCAGACCCCGGTTGTGCCAAAACCGCGCCGTTATGCGGAAACTGTCCCGGCGAGCTATTGGCCTCTTGAGGGTTTAATGTGAGCGCGCCAGAGGCTCTAGGCCGGGCCAACTCTCGATCGGGTCGGTCGAGCGGACCACGTGCATCCCCGCCTCGCGGAAGCGCCGGACGGCGGCGTCCGCCTCCTCCGTGTAGTCCACGACCCCCGGCACCACGACGGGGGACGTGCAGTCCTCGAGCAGGTACATGCGGCGCGCCAGCTCCTGCTCCTCCGCGTCGGGGTGGCTCAGCAGGTCGTCGATCGTCCACGCGACGCAGTGGCTCTTCGCCTGGCCGGCGAAGACGACCGCGTCGAAGGCAACCAGCAGCCGCCCGATCAGCGCCTCGTTCTTCTCGCCCATCACCTCCGGCCCGAGCACCGAGTAGTGCTCGGTCAGCGGATTGAACCCCTTGATCTCGAACTCGGGCTTCGCGCGGCGCGCGATCGCGTGGAAGAAGAACGCCTCCTCGACCGCCGAGACGAGCGCATGGCCGATCCCGCCCAGCATGGCGTGATAGGGCCAGACGGTCAGCCGGTAGCGGCCCCCCGCCTCGAGCGTCCGCGTGTAGTGCATGAGGTAGCCGGGATCGACGCCGAGGTCCGGGTCGATCCGCCAGCGGCCGCTCTCGACGTCCTCGGCCGAGATCAGCGTGTACGGCGCAGGACGGTTGCCGTCCGCGTCGACGAGGAACGCGGCGTGGAAGATCTGGATCGCCTGGTGCGTGTCCAGCGTGGGGACGATCTCCGTGATCGACCCGAGGTTGCGGTAGACGAACTCGCACAGCCGCCGGCTGTCCTCGACCGCGCCGGGGACGAAGAGCTCGAAACCGGGTGTGCAGAACGTGTTCTGGATGTCGACGGCGACGAGGCAGATGCGGAACCGGTCCTCCGCGGCCGGCCGGATCCCCTCTTTGCGGGCCCAGGCTTCCGCGTTGCTCGCTCGCTCCTCGTAGTCGACCTTCCACACCTCTCCGACGCGCTCGGGCCGGAAGTGCGGCGGCAGGGTCACGTCTCTAGTCTAGGATCGCCCTCGATGGAGCCCCGCGGAATCCACCACGTCGGCGTCGCCGTCGCCGATCTCGACGGTGCCGTCTCCACCTACGAGCGGCTGTTCGGCGCCTCGCTCGAGCGCCGGGACACGCTTCCCGAACAGGGCGTGGAGGCTGCGGCGATGCGGCTGGGCGACGGGCGAGTCGAGCTGCTCGCCGCGCTCGGGGAGGACACGCCCGTGGGGCGTTTCCTGTCGAAGCGCGGGCCCGGCATGCACCACCTCGCGCTCGAAGTGGGTGATCTCCCCGCCGCGCTGCACGACGTGTCGGCCGCCGGCGGCGAGCTGATCGACCCGGAGCCGCGGAAGGGGCTGTACGGAATGCAAGTCGCCTTTGTCCATCCCGAAAGCACGGACGGGGTGCTCGTGGAGCTGGTCAGCCGTGGTTGAGGACCGCACGCGCATCGAGGTCGCCTTCGAGGGCGGCGCCGCGATCGGCGTGCTCGTTTCCGGCGAGGTCGCCGACGCGCTCGAGCGCGCGCTGGAGTCGGGCAGCACCGAGTCGTTCCGGCTCGATGCCGAGGACGGCCACTACACCGTGGCGCTGAAGCGCGTGGTCTACGTGAAGCGGTTCGCGCGCGACAGCCGCGTCGGCTTCGGCAACGCCTAGGCGGCCGCCCGCATGGAGGTAGGCATCGTCGGCCTTCCCGGCTCGGGGAAGACCACCCTGTTCCAGGCACTGACCGGCGTCGAGCCGCAGCTGGGGACCGGCAAGCCGAACCTGGGGATGGCGCAGATCCCAGACGAGCGCCTCGACCAGGTCGCGCGCATCGAGGAATCGGCGAAGGTCACGCCGGCCGCGCTGCGCGTGCTCGATGCGGCCGGGACGAGCGCGGCACAGTTGGGGACGCTTCGTCGCGCCGATGCGCTGATCGCGGTGGTCGACGCCTTCTCCGGCGGCTCCGATCCGGCGGCCGACCTCGGCTCGCTTCACCTCGAGCTCCTCGTGGCCGACCAGGACCACGTCGAGCGCCGGCTCGAGCGCGTGCGCAAGGAGGCGAAGTCCGGCGATCCCGCGCTGCGGGACGAGGTCGAGCGGCTGGAGGCGGCGTTGGATCTGCTGGCCGAGGACCGTCCCCTCCGCGAGCTGCCCGGCGGCGTCCCGGGGGCGCTGGAGCCACTCACGTCGAAGCCGCTGATCGTGGTCGAGAACGGCCCCTCCGGGATCGACGCCAAGCTCGAGCTCGAGCTCGCGTCAATGCCGGCGGATGAGGCGGCGGAGTTCCGCGATGGGCCGCCGGCCCTCGCCCGCGTCCTGCTCGAGCTGTTCGAGCAGCTCGACCTGATCTCGTACTTCACCGCCGGCGACACCGAGGCCAGGGCGTGGACGCTCGAGCGCGGCCAGACCGCCCTCGATGCCGCGGAGCAGATCCACACCGACATCGCGCGAGGCTTCATCCGCTGCGAGGTCATCCCCTGGGACGGATTCGTGGAGAGCGGCTCGCGCGCGGAGGCGGCCCGGCGTGGGCTACAGCGCCTCGAGGGAAAGACCTACGTCGTACGGGACGGCGACGTGCTGAACATCAGGTTTTCGCCGCCGCGCTAGGCCGGCTCACGCGCCGTCGGTGCCGTCGGGCAAGGCCTCAGCTGCGACCTCGCCGCCGCCGCCGCTCGAGGCTGTCTCATCGATGAGGGCGCTCAACCGGCGCTCGAGCTCGGACAGGCGGACCTTCTGAGTCTCGATCCGCTTCTCCTTCGCCGCGGCGAGCTCGCGCAACCGTTCGATACGCGCGTTCCGGCCGAACGGCTTGCCCCGCGTCATCTCCTGCGGGAGTCTCGCCGTCCGTGGTGCTCGTTGCCTCCAGCTGCTCGATCTCGGCGCGGATCTCCTTCAGCCGTTCCTGTGCCCGGACGAGCCCCTCGGCGGCGCTGTCACGGGTCTTCTCCAGCGCGGCGATTCGCGCAGCCTTTTGGGCCGGTGTCTGCCGCCGTTCGGCCTTGGTGGAGGCGACGTCGGTGGAAGCACGTGCCGGTGCAGTGCCCGTGCTCTCCTGCTCGACCTCCGCTGCGAGCGCGCGCAGGCGCTCGAGCTCGCGGACGACGTGCACGTCACGTGTGTTCTCGGGCTGGTCTCCGATCGCCTTCTCGAGCTCCTCGATCTGCCCGTGCAGTTGCTCGAGGCGTTCGGGTGCCCGCGCGCGCTTCTTCCGCCGCTGCCGCCCGGTCCCGTTCTCAGCCTCGCTCTTCGACTTCTTCGACGTGTCGTTCCAAGCTCCGTCCCGCGACCCCGCCCCGACCGCCTCGCTGCGCTCCTGCAGCTGGACGATGTTCTCGTTCGCCTGCTTCAGCAGCGTGTGGAGCTCTTCCAGCAGGCTCTGATCCGGGTTCGTTTGCCTTCGCGACCTGGTACTCCCATCCGAGCAGGCCGGCGCGGGCACGAACGAGCTCCTCCCACATCTGGCCTCGGCTGAGCTTCGAGGCAGCCGGGGGCTCTCCGTGACTCGCCCACCGGAGACCGCGGTTTTCAGCGCCGCGAGCTCGACGGCGAAGTCGGCGTCCTGGTCGGCGACCCTCCGGTCGAACTGCTCGGAGGCCCAACGGTACAACTCGATGTCGTAGGTGTTGAAGCGCTCCGCGATCGGCGTGAGGTCCTCCTTGGACTCCTGTGTCCGCGGCCGGTTCGTAGTCATGCGCTGGCTGACGTAGAGGATGCTGTTCAACTCGAGGCTGCGTTTGAGCAGCACCAGCGACTCGTCGAAGCGGTCGGCGAGGCCAAAGGAGATGAAGCGCTCGCTCGAGGTTCTCCTTGGCCTGCTCGAGCATCTCCTGGGTGACCTCTCCGAACGGCTCTGGATCGCCCGAGAGCATCCGGGTCTGAAGGTTGTCGTAGAGGTAGTCGCCTCCTCCGAGCACGTCCTCGAAAGCTCAGTCCTCGGGAATGGGGTTCCTCTTGCGCACGGAGCGGGCGCGGTAGTAGTGCGACAGCGTGCGCTCGACCGGATCGCGCAGGAACGTGATGTACCGGGAGTCGCTGGGCAGGTACTGGTAGATGCCGAAGGGCAGGTGCCCACCGAGCAGGTGGATGTCGCGCGTGACTACAGGCCCAGACTGGCGCAGCTTCACGACGGGCCCTGAGTCGATGCCTCCGGCGCCGTGGAACACGTTTCCGAGCGAGTCCGCACGCCTCCGGCCGGAAAGTTGCCGCGCAGGACGCTGATCAGCGTCGTCCCGGCAGTCTTGGGGATGTGGATGAACACGGTCAGCGGGCCGCGGCGGGACGCTGTCGGACGGCTCCCCTTGGGGGAGCGCCGTGCCGGCTCCGCGCCGCGTGCTCGCGCCGCGCGTCGACCGCAGCCGCCGCCGACTCGGCCGTTGTTTGCTCTTCGTTCAAAACCCCTCCTCCTCCGAGGGACGGATTGTAGGGGATTCGTTCAGTGGGCCTGAGCCGACGGCCACGGGGCGTACGGTTCGGCGGCTGATTCGCGTCGGATAGTCCCTACAATCCGCCCGGATGTCGAATGGCCGCGGCCTACTGACCGTGAGCCGTCGACGGGCGATCGTCTTCGGAGATAGCGACGGCGTCGCTTCTCGCCGTGGCCGGTTGTGCAGGCGGCAGTAGTCTCGGAGCAGGGCAAGAGTCCGCCGCGAACATCCCTTCCGCCCGGAGGCACGAGCCGGATGATCCACGGCACGGGCGCGCATAAGGGCGTGACGCTCAAGGCCGTTGTCTACGGCGGCTCCGGTGAGGTCAAGAACCCGAGGTTCGACCTCACCCCGAAGTCGGGACAGCACTTCGTCGGGGTCAAGCTCGGCCTGAGGAATTTCGGAACGAAGCCGTTCACCGGCGATCCGTCGCTGACCGCGTCGGTCGCGAGCGACAACGGTGACGGTCTCCAAGGCACTCGATGTCGGCAAGCGCGGCTTCAAGGAAGTCACCCTGAAGCCGAGCCAATTCGTGCTCGGGAGACTCTTCTTCGAGGTCCCGGACAACACGCAAGTTGAGCTCGTTCACCTTCAGGCCCTTCGGGACGGCGAGCAAGCCGGTGCTCTTCAAGATCTCGCATGGGAAGAGCGGGGACACGACCAAGTCGACAAAGCCGCTTCCGGCCGGCGGGACCCGCAAGATTCTGCGCGGCACCCAGCCGGGCGCCGTTATCACGGCGGTCGTCTACGGCAGCTCCGGTGAGGTGCCCGATGCCAAGGTGCCGGCGAAACCGCATCCCGGCAACCACTTCATCGCGGTCAAGGTCGGGCTCAGAAACCTCGGCAAGCGGCTCTACAGCCTCGACCCCGCGGTCAGTGCGGCGATCAAGAACGACAAGGGCGAGCTCTCTCGCGCGGTCAAGGGGACCGGTCTCGGGCAGATCGAGCTCCAGAAGGACGAGACGGCCTACGGTCGACTCTTCTTCGAGCTTCCCGACAAGACCAGCCTCAGTTCGTTCCGCTTTCGGCCGTTCGGGCAAAGGGAAAGCTCGCCGTCCTTCCGCTCACGCATGGGCAGACAACCAGCAGGACGCAGTCGTCTCGGCGAAGCCACTCCCGGACGGAGGCACGCGCAAGATCGCGAAGCGCGGCCGGACGACGCTCAAGGCAGTCGTCTACGGCAACTCCGGCGAGCATCAAGCCGGACCAGTTCACCGGTCAAGGCCCGCACCGGGACACCACATCGTCGCGATCAAGTTCGGGCTGCGGAACATGCAGGGCGGCCTCTACCACGCCAATCCGAGCCTCAACCGCTTTCATCACCAACGAAAAGGGCAAGGTATCGGCGCGCGCCCGTCGCTCGGGACGCGGGATCGGCAAGATCGCGCTCAAGCAGGACCAGGGCATCTACGGCCGCATCTTCTTCGAGATCGAGGACAAGACGACCCCGAGCACCTTCCGCTTCCGCCCCTTCGGGGTCGCCGACAAGCCAGTGGTCTTCAAGATCGCGCACGGGGGGAGCCACACGGTCGGCGTGAAGCTGCCAACCGAGACCAAGCTCGGCACGCCGACGCCGCTCCCGGGCGGCGGGGACCGGAGAATCGTCTCGCACAGCGGCACAACAGTGAAGGCCGTCATCTACGGCGGCGAGGGGGAGGTCGCGGACACGAAGTTCGCCGTCAAGCCGCCGAAGGGATACCACCTGATCGCGATCAGACATCGGGCTCCGGAACATGGGCCCGGGCACCTACAAGGGCACGCCTTTCCTGGTCACCTCGATCACCAACACGAAGGGCAAGCTCTCGAACGCGCTCCACTCGCGGTACGGCCTCGGAAAGGTCATTCTCAAGCCCGACCGCGGCGTCTACGGCCGGATCTTCTTCCAGATCGCCGACCACACCAAGCCCGCCTCGGTGCGCATCAGGCTCTTCGGCTACGGGCCGGGCACGAAGGTGACCGTCTTCACGATCGAGCACGGCAACAAGCCGAGCTCGAGCGAAGTAGCTCCGCCGCCCACGCGACTCGAGGCGCGTCGAAGGGGGTTCTCACGCTCGTTGTGCCTTGCTAGTCTGCGCGACCGTGGCCGATGCCTCGACCCAACCGAGCGAACAGCGTCCTGACCCCGCGATCGCCGCGGGGGATCCGCTGCTTGCCTTCGTCCACATCCCGCGAACCGGTGGCGGGACCATGTCGAGCGCGATCTCGAAGAACTACTCGAGGTTGAGGGGCGTCGGGAACTTCCAGAAAGGTCCCGAGAGGACCCGGGACGCCGTCGAGCGGCTCGGGGCCGATCCGGGCGAGTGGAAGGCGCTCGGCGACCACGCCCCGCTCGGTCTTTACTGCGCTATCTCCCCGCCGACACCCGGTACATGACGGTCCTCCGGGACCCCGTCGACCGGGTTCTCTCCCATTACCACTTCCACGCTCGGGCCGGCGAGCGCAAGTTGAAGACGATCTGGGAGGGCGTTGCTCGCAACGCGACAGTGAGGAGAGAGGAGGGGAGCCGGTCACGCTCGATGACGAGACCGACTTCTCGCTCGAGGCGGGCCTCGCGAGGAGGGTCACGATTTACGACAACTTCATGACCCGGTTTCTCTGGGGAGGCGAGACGATCTTCGGCGAGCTACCCCCGGACGCGCTCGACCGGGCCAAGGAGAACGTCGCGTCGTTCTGGTTCGTCGGCATCCAGGAGCGCCTGGATGACTCGATCGTCCTGCTCGGCCGCAAGCTCGGTATCGGCCTGATGCCCTACCACCTCCGGCATGTGAACCAGACGCGTCCGCAGCTCGAGGAGACGTCGGACGAGCTGCGAGGGCTGATCGCCGAGCACAACCAGCTCGACGCCGAGTTGTACCGGTTCGCCCGCGAGCGTTTCGACAGTGAGTCGCCGAGCCCCGAGGAGCTGGCGGCGGACGGAGAGGAGTTGCGGCAGCTGAGCATCGCCGTCACGGCCGCAGGCGAGGCGCGTAGGGCGGGAAGAAGGACCGGAAGGCGGCCGCGAGGGCGGCGCGCGAGGAGCGGGAGACGAAGCGGGCTGCGGTTCGGGCCGAGCGAGCCGATCAGAAGTCCCAGAAGAAGAGTCGGGAAGACAAACCGACGTAAACCCCGAACCGGGCGGGGGCAGGACCAGGAGCCGGAGCAGGAGCCAGCGAGCCGGCCCCGGGCGACGCGACCTGACGGTCTCTATTCCGGCCTGACGTACCGGTAACCGAAGCCGCGAACCGTCTCGACGAGCCTGGGCGAGCCAGGATCCTCCTCGATCTTCTTGCGCAGGTACCCGACGTAGATCTTCACGGGATCGCTGCTCGATTCGTGCGTACGGCCCCAGACGAGCTCGATCAGCTGCTGGCGCGAAAGGACCTGACCCGTGTGCTCCGTCAGCGCCGCCAGCAGCCGGAACTCGAGGGGCGTCAAGGACACCGTCTCGTCGCGCACCGTCACGGAGCGCGCGGCGAAGTCGATGCAGACGGTGCCGTCGTCGTACAGCTCCTTCGCGACCGTCTTCTCGCCCGCGCGCCGGAGCACCGCCTCTATCCGCGCCGACAGCTCGGCCGGGCTGAACGGCTTGCCCACGTAGTCGTCCGCGCCGCTGCGCAGCCCGCGCACCCGCTCCAGCTCGCTGTCTCGTGACGTCAGCATGATCACCGGCACGTCCGAGACGTCTCGGATCAGCTCGAGCGTCCGCCAGCCGTCCAGCTCCGGCATCACGACGTCCAGCAGCACCACGTCGGGCTTGACCTCGTACAGTCGCCGAAGCCCTTCGTGGCCGTCAGGGGCGCTCGCCACCGTGTACCCGCCGCGCTCGAGCCGGTCGCTGACCGCCGCGCGGACGGTCTCACTATCGTCGATCACGAGGACGGTCTTTCCGCTCATGGCGCTCATTCTCACTACTTCCTAGCGAGGGCGGCGATTCTCGCACGGCAGGCGGCGGCGATGTCGCCGAGATCGACTTGCCGCAGAAGCTCGTCGTGCCGGTCGTCTTCGGGATCCAGGGCCCTCAGCGTCTGCTCGTAGGCGCGCCTGGCGTCGCCGGGCTCGCCGAGCTCGTCGTAGGCGCGGCCGAGTGTGAAGGAGGCGAGGCTGAAGCGCGGGTCGATGTACACCGCGCGGCGGAGGGAGACGACCGCCTCCGAGCTCGCTCCGGCGGCGAGCTGGACGAGCCCTTGGACGAAGTAGGCCCCCGCATCGAGCGGATTCTGCGCAAGCAGCTCGGCGGTAGCCTCGAGCGCCTCCGCGTGACGTCCGTCGTCCGCAGCCGTCAAAGCCCCCGCCAGGAGCTCCTCGAGCTTGCGTGGCGACTCGCGCACCGGCGGGCGCTGTGAGGGCGCGGCCTCCTCGAGGCGCCGAGTGGCGCCCTGGAGCGCGTCCGCCGCGCCCAGCAAGAGCACCCCGTCCGGCTCGAGCGCCCGCTCGAGGGACGCGATCACCGCGTCGACGGTCGGCTGGTCGAAGTAGATGAGAACGTTCCGGCAGGTGATGAGGTCGAACCGGCCCTCGCCGAGCGGCGGAGCGGGGTCGCGGACGAGGTTGTGGCGGGCGAAGCGGACCGGTCGGCGGAGGACCTCCATGGGGCTCCACAGCGCGTCTTCTTCGGTGAAGTACCTCTCGCGTAACCGCTGACTCAGCCCGGTGACCGACCTGCCGCGGTAGCGGGCCTCCCGCGCGGCCTCGAGCGCCGACTCCGAGACGTCGGTCGCGAGCACGTCGACGGGCGGCTCGGCCGTGCCCAGGCTCTCCGCGGCGAGCAGCACGAGCGAGTACGCCTCCTCGCCGGTCGCGCAACCGGCCACCCAGATCCGCGCGCTGCCCGCCTCCGTCAGACGCTGCCAGTCGATGGTCTCGAGCTCGCGTGGATCGCGCAGGAACGAGGTCTCCTGCACCGTGATCTCGTCCACGAGCCGCTGGACGAGTCTCGGCCCGGTGAGCGGCTCGCCTGCGAGGCGGAGGAATCCCGCCGGGCCTTCGCCCGGCGCGACGCGCTCGATCGCCGCTTCCAGGGCGCGGCGCTGGGACTCGCGCAGCGACACGCCGCACTCGCGGCGCACGAGCTCCGCGACGTGGTCGAGGTCGGTCATCCGGCCGCGAGCCGGCCGAAGCCGTCTCAGGTGTCTCGCGATCCCGTTCAGAGGCAGGACGAGCTCCGCGCCGCCTTCGATCGCCGCCCTGGGCATCCCGAACACGGTGGACGTCGCCTCGTCCTGCGCGATCGTCAGGCCGCCCGCGGCGCGCACGGCCTGCACGCCGGCGGCTCCGTCCCGTCCCATCCCGGTCAGCACGACTGCGACCGCGTCCCGGCCGGCATTCGCGGCCAGGCTCGTCAGCAGCGCATCCGCCGAGGGGCGGTGGACGGCCGGGTGCGGTCGAGTCGTCGAGCACGAGCATGCCCGTCGGGCCCAAAAGCAAGTCGGCGTCCTCGGGCGCGACCCAGACGCCGGTGCGAGGTCGTATCCCGTGCTCGGCTGCTCGCACGGGCAGCGGGATGCTGTCCGCCAGCCAGCGCACGAGCCCTTCGGTGAAGCCGGCGGCGATGTGCTGGACGACCAGGATCGGGATCGCGAACGTCTCCGGAAGCGTCTGCAGAATCGCGGCGAGCGCCTGCGGGCCGCCCGTGGACGCGCAGACGCCGATGACCGAGGCGGCGCGCTCGGCCGGGGCCGTGTCGTCGAGCCGCCCGGCCAGCCTGGCGCGCGGATGGCGGATGACCCGGATGCCGCTCAGGACCTGCACGCGACGGCGCAGGGCGGCCGCGTCGGCGCCTGCCGGGTCGCGGAGGTCGATCGACTCCTTGTGCATCGCGTCCAGCGCACCGGCGGCGAGCGCGGCGGCGGCGTTGGCCGAGCGAGGCCCCACGTGCGCCGAGAGCACCAGGATCGGGGTCGGGTCGGTAGCCATGATCTGCTCCACTGCCTCGAGCCCGGACATCCCGGGAAGCTCGAGATCCATCGTCACGAGGTCCGGAGTCAGTCGACGCAGGGCCGCGATCGCCTCCTCGGCCGTGGGGAAGACGCCGACGACCTCGATCTCATCACCCTCCTCGAGCACGCGCCGGAGCCCCTGCGCGTACGTGGGCGAGTCGTCGCAGATGAGGACGCGCCGCAGCGCGCCTCCCGCGGCCCGGCTCAAGAACCGACGAGCTGCCCGATGGTGTCGAGCAGCGCCTGCTGGTCGAAGCTGCGCTTGGCCATGTACGCGTCCGCGCCGGCCTCCAGACCCGCGCGGCGGTCTTCCTCTTCGCCCCTCGTGGTGACGATGATGACGGGAAGCTCGGCGTGGCGCTCGTCGGCCCGGATGGCGCGGATGAGCTCGATGCCGTCGACTTCCGGCATCTCGATGTCCGTGACGACGAGGCCGATGCCGGCTTCCTCGTCCAGACAGCGCAACGCATCGCGGCCGTCGCGGGCGGTCACGACGCGGTAGCCCGCCGCCTCGAGGATGCTGCGCTGGAGCTCGCGCACGGTGAACGAGTCTTCCACGACCAGCACCTTCGGGTGGGTTCCGGCGGCAGGGACCGGTTCGACCGCGGGAGCCGGCGGCGCGTGCGTGGCGCGCGGGCCGCGGACGAGCGTCGCCGGGTCGAGCAGCAGCGCGATCCGCCCGTCTCCGAGGATGGACGCGCCCAGGTAGCCGCGGACCGGGGCCAGGAGCGGACCGAGGGACTTGACCACGACTTCCTCTTCCCCGATCAGAAGGTCGCAGACGGCGGCGATCCGCCGGCCGGAAGCCGAGATGATCATCGCCGGCGCGTGCCGGGCGGGCTGCGCGCCGGACGACCCGATCAGGGCAGCCAGGTCGAAGACCGGCACGGCCTGGCCGCGCAGCTCGATGCTGGGCCGGCCGGCAAGCCAGAGCGTGCTGTCCACCGCGACGACCTCCTCCACGGCGGGCAGCGGCAGGCCGAAGACCTGCCCTTCGCGCTCGACCAGGAGGACGTCCAGCAGCGCCAGTGTCAGTGGAAGAAGGAGTGTCGTGGTCGTCCCGCGGCCGGGAACGCTCTCGATGCTCATGCTCCCGCTGAACGACTCGACCGCCGTCTTGACGGCGTCGAGCCCGACCCCGCGACCGGAGAGCTCGCTCACCTCACGCGCGGTCGAGAATCCCGGCGCTGGTGAGCAGGTCGACGAGCGTCTCGCCCGTCTCGGCGGCCGCGCCGAAAACCTCCGGCGGCAGACCCTGGCCGTCGTCGGAGATGACGATCGCGACCATCCCTCCGCGCTGCTCCGCCTTGAGCTCGACGCGGCCCTGCCGGCTCTTGCCGGCGCGCTCGCGCTCCGCGGGCGTCCCAACACCGTGCGCGACCGAGTTCCGCAGGACATGGACGATCGGCTCCGCGATGCCTTCGAGGATGACGCGGTCGAGCTCGGTCTCGGCGCCGGTGACGACCAGCTCCACGTCTGTCCCCCTGGCGGCGGCGATGTTGCGCACGGCGTGCGGGAACGGCCCCGTGATGGAGGACAGAGGAAGGGTCCGCATCTCGATCGCCGTTTCCTGAAGCTCGCCGAGCAGGCGGGCGCCGACGTCCAGCTCGTCCGACAGCGACTCGGCCTCCTGCAGCCGCTCGTCCCCGATCGCATGTTCCAGCCGCCGCCGGTGCAGCACCGTCTCCCCCACCAGGTCGAGCAGCCGGTCGAGCTTCTCGGCCGGCACGCGGATGGAGCGGCGCTTGACCTGGGGCTCGAGCAGCTCGGGGAGTGGAGGAGGGAGCGGGGCGGGGCGGCCGATCTGGTGGCGGCTGGCGGCGAGCTCCTCCAGCAGGTCGGCGTCCTCCTCGCCGCCGCCGACGACGTGCCGGCGGAGCGAGTCGGCGGCGCGCAGCAGCGGGTCGATCAGCTCCGTGGGGAACTCACCGCCGTCGCGGACGCCGTCGAGGACATCCTCGACAGCATGTGCGAGCACCTGGATCTCCTCGAGCCCGAGCATCCCGGCCGCTCCTTTGATCGTATGAGCGTCGCGAAAGAGAGAGTCGACCGCGTCGGGCGCCGCGCGCCCGGCCTCGAGCGCCAGCAGCGTGTCGACCATGTGATCGAGACGCCCGGTCGCCTCGTCCCGGAAGATCTCGAGGAACTCGGGGCGACCCTCGGTCATGCGCCTCCCTGGACAGCGGTGAAGACGCCTTCGAGGTCGACGACGCCCACGAGCTCGTCGTCAACCAGAGTCGAGCCGGCGATGAACGGCGAGTCGGCCTCCTGCATCGGCCCCGGCAGTTCGGCCACGTCCGTCACTTGATCGATGGCGAGTCCGGCCCGCCGGCCTGCCTCCTCGGCGATGACGAGCCGCGCGCCGGGACGTGCGTGTGCGGTACCGAGCACCACGGCGAGGTCGATGACGGGCAGCACGTGCCCGCGCAGGTTGCGGACGCCGAGGACCGCCGGCGGAGCGCCGGGCACGGGCGCCAGCTGCCCGAGGTCGGCCACCTCGAGCACCTGACCGACCGGCAGGGCGAAGTTCTCGTCGCCCACGCGGAAGCGGACGTGAACGCTCATGTCCGGTCTTCCTGCACGACCGGCTGGCCTTCCGTGTCGTACCCGGCGAGCGTGCGCTCGAGCTCGGCCACGAGCTCGTCCACGCGTTCGGCCGTGACCACGCGCTCGGCCTGCTCCGCGGCGAGGCGGTCAGCGGCCTCCCGAACCTGCACCATCGCCGCGGCGACCTGGTCGGCGGCGGATTTCTGCTGCTGCGTCGCCAGGATGGATTCCTCCAGCATCTCGACCGTCGAGCTCATGAGCTCGCCAACCTCGCGCGCCTGGCGCGTGCCCTGCTCGGTGGCCATGATCGTCGCGTTCGTCTCGTCCTGGACGCCGGCGACGATCTCGCGGATCGAATCCGTCGAGCGGATGGAGCGCTCCGCCAGCTTGCGCACCTCGCTCGCGACCACCGCGAAACCACGGCCCGCATCTCCGGCGCGCGCGGCCTCGATCGCGGCGTTGAGCGCGAGGAGGTTCGTCTGCTCGGCCAGCTCGTTGATGAGCTCGAGGATCTCGCCGATCTTCTGCGAGCGCTCACCGAGCGAGAGAGTCCGTTCTGCAATTGCCTCGACTTTCGCGCGCATGTCCTGCATCGTGTCCCCGGTTCGCTCGGCTACTTCGGAGACGCGCCGCATGTTGTCCGAGAGCGACGTCGCTGTTGCGGCGAGCTCCTCGATCGTCGCCGAGCTTTCCGCGACGGCCGACGACTGCTCGCTCGTGGCAGAGACCGTCTCTCGCGCGGCGTTTCGCAGCTCCTGCACGACGTCCGACAGAACGCCTGTCGTCGCCCGTACGTGCTCGAGCAGGTCCTCGAGATTGCGCTCGCGGTCCGAAAGCGATCCCACCGCGCTCTTCAGCCGCGCCTCGCGGTCGGCCACCTGGCCGATCAGGCGGAAGGCATAGATCGTGAAACCGACGGCGCCCAGCAGGCCGAGGATCCCGGCGATCAGCCCGGCGATCAGCGCCTCGTTGCCCGCGGACTTCGCCTCGGACACGGCCTGATCGGCCTGAGCAGTCTGAATCGCCGCCAGCTCGTTGAGCGGCGGAATGACGCTGTTGCTGTATGCGTTCTGCTGCTCGAGCGCCTTCACCAGGCTTGGTCCGCCCGCTTGCCCCGTCAGAGCCGGCTTGACGTTTTCGATGAAGTTGGAGATCGAAGCCTGGTTTGCGGCGATGGCCTCGGCCTTCTTCGTGCGCTCGAGATCCGTCTGCGTGTGCACGCTGCTCAGGCTGGAGAGGAACTCGACGCGGGCCCGGTCGAGGCGGGCGAGAGTCTCGTCGCTCGTCTCCGTGACGTAGCTGAAGATCGCCGCCTGCTCCTGCCAGAACGCAGCGATCGCTCGCTGGACCTGCTCCGCGTCATCCCGTGCGTCGAGCGCGTTGTGCTGGTACTGGTCGAGTGCGCTCTCGTATCGCCAGATGGTGACGCCGAGGGTAGTTGCCAGAAGCAGGACGATCGCGAGGCTCGCGATGACGATTCGACGGGCGGGTTCGCGTGGGATCCGGCCGGCGACGGCGGTCAATCCCGCGCGCCGACCGCTCTCGGTTCCAGAGCTCATCCGACCGTCCTACTTCTCGCCTTGCACGAGCGTTCCTCCGGCAGGATAGAGGCCGGAAGACCCGGACTCTGAGGCTCAGGTCGAGGCTAATGCTCTCGGCGGTGCTCAAGACGTGCTCGAGCTCTTCCGCGTGCGGCGTCCGTCATCGTTCGCCGTGTAGACCCCTCAGGGATCTGATCTCGCCGCGAGAGTGCTTGAGGAAGAACGGCGTGGTGATGCTGTCGTCGGAGTTGCGGAGGAGGCAGCGGGCGCTCGTCGGGCATATTGCGTGTAGATCGACGTACGACGAGCACGCCCTAGCGACCTCTAGCTCACTGCGAAGCGCGCGGCCTCGGATAGATCGCAAGGCTCCGGGAGCTGCACGCGGAACTTCCGGTTTGCGAGCGATGCCGGCGAGCTGTAGCTGCACTTCCACAGGATCTGAGGGCCTCGAGCCGTCGCGCCCTCGCGATGCAAGCCGCTCGCGTTCCAGAGGACGATGGTGCCCGCGCGTGGGCTGAGCGTACGAATAGCCGAGTCTGGCACGAGCTCGGCGAACTCGGTCGCGGGTGCAACGCGGCGTCCTCCGGGCGCCCACGGCCACAGCGCCGCGTACGGCCCCTCGCCGGTGCTCCCCGCCACGTACTCCAACTGGTCGGTGCCTGCCTGGACGTCGGAGAGGTGAAGGACCACTCTCACAAGGCGTTTGTCTTGTGCGTCGCGATGCCAGTTCTCCCAGGACTCGGTGTCCTCGGGAGGTGCAGCCTTGTACACCTGATTACAGTGGGTGAGCTTGCCCCACATCCCGAGGTAAGCATTGACGACGTCGAGCAACCTTGACGAGACCGCTATCCGCAGCCAAGGATCGTCGAGGGGCAGTTCAGCGTTCCTGCCGTATCGTCGATGGGCGAGCTCTTTCGGCGTGGTTTTCTCAGCGGCTGCTCCGCTCCGCGTAAGCCTGCGCTCTGCCTCGCGCCCGAATGTGGTCGCCTCGTCGGTGACGTCCTTCCAGAGATCGGTCGAGAACAGCCGCGCGAACTCGATTTCGGCTATCCCGTCCGTTCTGAGGCGCGCAACGAGCTCCGACTGGAGATCGTCGAGCACCGGCGGATGCTCTGCCATGAGCCGGCGGGCTTCCTCGTTGGTGCCGAGCTGATCTTCGCGTTCGTACGCGGTCAGCAAGCGGGTGCGCTCCTGCTCCCGGGGCTGCGACGCCAAGAGGGACTTCTGAAGCTCCAGATGCTCCCCCAGGGCGACTCGCTGCGCTTCGAGCTGTTGGATCCGGGAATCGATTTGTGCAAGCTGTTCCTCCGATGCACGCGCTCGCGCGGACTCGAGCTCGTCGATCCGCGCCGAGACCTTGGCAATTCGCGCCTCGCACCCGGCCACCTTGCGCTCGAGCCTTGGACGACCCTTGCCCGGGAACCGATATTTTTGTTGGTTTCCCGGCCGCGAGTGACTCGTCTGTTTCACGGGCCGCGAGCGACTCACCCGTTCGCGGGGGCTGCACGCTTGCAGAGGCCGCCGCCGAGGGATTCTCCATCTTTGTGTACACATTGAGACAGAGGCCACCCTCGCCGAGGATCGCGACCGGTGACAAGCTCAGCCGAAGCGCCGCCGCTCGCACCTCGTCCTCGACGCGATCCTTCCCGGGTCGTGCGCCCACAGTACGAGCGCGCCTCCGTCTTTGAGGAGTGGGGCTGCAAGGCGAAACATGGCAGGCGCCTGCAACAGCCCGCGAGCCGTCACGAGATCGAACTGCGACTCCCCGTCTGTCCACAGTTGAACCGGAGCCTGTACGACCTCGACGTTCGCGAGCGCCATCGCCTCGACGCACTGCCCGAGGAACCCGCATCGTCTCCCGTCCTGCTCGATCAGCGTGAAGCGTGCATCGGGTAGAGCTGCGGCGAGCGCAAGACCAGGGAAGCCGGCGCCGCTCCCGATATCCGCCGCATCCTTCGCCCGGCGAACCTGCTCGAGCTCGAGTGCATCGAGCGACTCAGCGAGCCTCTCCACCGCGTGAATGCGCCACTTCGGCATGACGCGGCTGCCCTGATCCGTCCGGACTCGGTCGACGAAGACGGTCAGCGCGGCGATCTCGCGCGCCCCGAGTCCGTGCGGTTCGGCCACGGCGCGAACGTCGTCTTCGGTGCTCGGGACTGCGGCGTTGGAATCCACCATGGTGAAGAAATCATCCTGCCAGACGTGGAAGGAGCGTCGATTACGCTCCGGTGCCTGGCGGACGTCGTCGGGGCGCAGGAGGAGCGACTCGTCGGATCGGACGCGCGAGCCGCTCCCTGACCGCGTGCGGACGTCGACTCGCTGAAGGCGCTCTCGATCATCTGAGCGGTGCTCGCTGCTCGCGTCTAACCTGCTGCCGTGGAGATCGAGGACGCCGAGCGCCGCGTTCGTGACTTGTCTGCCCGCCTTCGGGAGCTGTCGTCCGAGCTGGCCGCGGTCGTCGACGAGAGCGAAGGTGTCATCCGGGACCCGCCGCGGGAGGATCTGCTCGCGCTGGCCCGCCGGATGAAGACGATGAGGAGCTCTCGCTCCCGGAGGGACGCCGCGATTTGATCGAGGAGCGGCTGTTCGCCACGGGCGTCCAGCCGGAACGTGGCGGCGATCGCACCGGAGATGCCGGAGACGTCGTCTGACGAAGTCGACTCCGTCGGCGTATTCGACGGCCAGGTTGTTTGGGTGCTCGAGAGCGAAGTGAGCAACAAATTCCGTTCCGCTTTATGTCGGAGCGGAGTCGACGCCTATCGTCATACGTCGGTATCTCTACGTGGCTAGGCCGTCACGGAGAAATCGCCGAACGTGTACGCCTGCGTGGTGAGCGGCGCGTGGCCGGAACCGTCTGTGCCGAGGTTGACCCACTGCAGCGCGCGCGTGGCGCTCGTCTCGGTGCCGTACGAGAGCACGTCGTCCGTCCCGAGCGGGCCTACCCTGCACACGGAACACGACGTGGGCGTCGCAGCCGCACACCTCGCCGAGCGCGGTGTCCGTGTACGACACCATCATGTGGTTCCCACCGGAGAAGTGCGCGCAGTCGATGTTGTAGGTGGCTCGTTCTCTCGCGAGAATGCCGTTGTTGTACTGGACCTCGATCGCGCCCACATCGCCGTCGCAGTCCCCTGACGGGTCGTTGTTCGCTGTTGACGTAGACGGTCTCGCCGTCGCTGATCGTGCTCGTGATCGTGATCTTGTGGATCGCCTGGCCGCCGGCGAAGGGGGTGATGAAGATGGAACCGTTGAATTTCGCGGAGCCGGTGAGGTGTCCCTGCGGCGTGGCCGCAGCCGCGAGCCCTGCGAATGCGAGCGCCGCGACGCACGTGCCGCAGATTGTTACGACTGTCTTCATGCTTCGTGACCTCCTCTAGGCCCTGGGGCGACCTCACTACTCCGCGGGGGTCCGCTGTAGCCAGGCCTTCGAAGCGGATCGGAGAGTTGGGCCGCAAACTCTCGGATCCGGACGTTCAAACCACGTACATCGGCGAGCTTCGGCTTCGTGCTGACGCCTCGGGGCGTCAGTTCGCATTCTAGCCTCGACGTAGGCTGAGATCGGTTGGATGACGCCGTGCTCCTGCATCGCGGCTAGGACTTCAGGCGGCGGCGACGCCAACATTCCCTGCAGGGCCGCAGGGTCGGACACGTCAGCTGTGATTGCGATGTTGTTGCTCCCGTCTTGGGCGACGTAGTCGGTCACGTTGGTGCCGGTCCCCGATTCGATGGCGGCGGCACGTTCCGCCTTGCCTTGCAGCCAACGGTCGATGTCTTCGACGGCATGGGTGATGACGACTTTGGGCATTCGACTCCCTTCGTGCGGCAGGTAGCGGTCTGTGTGGGCCCACCGTACTCCACCCAACGCCAAAACGTACGTCCGTGGTACCTAGCCAGTACAGGGAAGGAGCGGCCCCGCCCCAGATCGCCAGACGGCCCCCCGGGCGGCCTAGTTGCGCCCTGGCAGCTAGGGGTTGCGTGCCTGGCTATACAGCAGCCTTGCGGCGGCTCTTTCCAGACCTGCACACGGGAGCTGGTGAAGTAGACCCAGATCGTACCTCCTCGTGGGTGCGCCAACAGAGAGAGGGCCACGATCTCTCGCGGCCCTCTCTCGTTAGCTCGTTACGAGCCGAGTGAACGTGTCGGCGGTTAGGCCGGCGGAGTGCAGTCGAGCGGCTTAGGCTGGATCGTCCAGTTTCCGTTGTCGCAGGGGACCTCGGGGAACACGTGGCCGTCGGCAAACGCACCCCCCGTGACGTAGCCGAGGTTGACCCAGTCCTGCGCGAGCGCAGGGTCGGTAGTCACGCCGATCTGGATCCGATCCTTCGCGGGCGGCTTGACGTTGATAGCCCGGACGATCACGTACGTGTTGCCCGTGGGATCAAGGAACGTGTCGATGTAGTCGACGCTGAAGCTCCGGCAGTTCGAGTAGTGGGCACAGGCGATCTGGTAGGCGGCGATCGTCCCGGCGGTGTACTTGACGTTGATCTGACCGTGGTCGCCGTCGCAGTTGCCCGACCTGTCATTTCTCAGGTTGTAGAACGCGCCGACCTGACCGTCGAACGCCCCGCCGGTGTTGAAAGTGATGCGGCCGACGCCGATCTGGTCGTGAAGTTCCCGCCGCCGCTGATGCTGCCCTGGGTCACCGCATAGGCGACCGCCGTGAAGGTGAGCGCCGCCATAACGAGAACGATGATTGCTACGACTTTCTTCGATACGACTTTCTTCATGCCTGGTGACCTCCTCTAGGTCCTGCCTGGAGCATGGCCCTCCCCGTCTAGAGGAGCTTGACCGCAGCTCTTTCGCATATATGTATCTGCTAGGTGCGCCCATGCGAGAACCCGCTGGAAACAGGGGGTTTACGCGTCTCTGCAGGCCGGTTCGGGTAACAACTGGGTAACGAACGACCGCCGCTACCCCCTGCGGGCGCGTCGTACGGCCAGGTACGGGTGAGGACGCGGCGTGGGTGCACGGGTGATGCACGGCTCACGCGGCAACGTGCCACTCGACCTTGACCCAGCCGCCGACCCGCCTTTGCACACCGGCCTCGCGTTGTCATCAGGGGAAGGCCGGGTTTCTGCTGTACGGCAGTTGTAGGGCTGGCGCCTGACTGTTCCCGGCAACGGCAGCAGCGCCAGGCGATGGTAGCGTGTTCTCAACCTGGGAAACAGACACGGCCGAGGCGGCGGCGGTCGGTTGCAGGTTGTACTTACAGCCACTCGGCGATACGGTGCTCTCACCAGGCGGGCATGCGGCGACCACGCTGCGCCGCAACCAACGGTAGGAAGGACCCTGATGAAGAAGTACGTAGCGATCTGCGTCACGCTGGCGGCGCTCGTGTGGGTGGGTGTCGCGGCTGCGGACACGCCGCAAGGCAAGCTGACCGGCCAGGCCACGATCGGTAACCCGCTCTGTTGCTCGAATTTCATAATCGCCAGCGGCAGCCCCGTGATAGACGGAGGCACGTCCTACGTCGGCTTGGAGAACGACAAGTCAGGCAACTGCGACGGGGACAGCGGGCAAGTCCTGCTTGGCAACCTCCCGGCGGCGAACGTCGTCTGTGCGCACTATGTCGCCAGTTCGGGCTGCTGTACCACCGGTAGTCCGAAGATGCGTTTGCCGTCCAGCATCCGCAGATGGGGATTTATCTCATCTTCCGGATCACCGACAACGGACCGCTCAGCGGCAGCGTCTCGCCGGACACCTGGGCGGAGGGCCCGGGCGTGGACACGCTCGCCGAGGCCAGGGCGATCGTGAACAAGGGACGCATCGGCGGCGACTTCGCGGCCACTCCCTGGATATTCGCGGACGTTGCGGCCGGTGACTTCACCGTGACCGCTGCACAGTGACCGCGAGAGCGAGTGCAGCGGTGCGCCGTGCCGCAACCAACGGCAGGAAGGACCTGACATGAAGAAGTACGTAGCGATCTGCGGCACACTGGCCGCGCTGACATGGGCAGGTGTCGCCGCTGCGACAGCGCCGCAGGGCAAGCTCACGGGTTCAGCAACGGTCTTTGGAAGCGCTCTTACCATCACCACCCCCGTCCTCGATAGGAGCCCAGACGGCGCTCGAGCGCGTCGAAGGCGTCCGCGGCGGCATCGAGCATCGCCGCCCCCGGCGCGCCCGCCCGGTAATAGACTCGGACGACCGTGTCCCGGACGACCCGCGACGCCTTCTTGAAGTCGGTCGCGGCGGTCACCGTGAAGTCGCGCACGTCGGACGCGGCGAAGGTCTGGGTCAGGCCGTCCCTGCTGACCGAGACCCGGTCGCCCGTGGTCGCCAGCACGAGCTTCTGGGTGGTGACGATCCGAACCTTGACCGACCGGCTTGTGGCCGTCTCGAACGGGTCGCCGTGGTTGGGGCGGTCGAACGCGATCCGCCGGCTGACCCACGGCAGCCAGCGGTAGAGGTCGGCGACGCCGTTCGCCCGGGTGAACAGCCAGTTCGAGCCGGTCACGCTGCTGCGGAGGGTGGCGTGATAGCGCACCCGGACCCGCGTCGTGCCGCCCGGTGGCAGCACGCCGCCGAGCGGCACCACGATCGTCTGATCGCTGATGCGGACCGCGACGGCGCGGCCATCGACCGTCACCGGCTCGAGCCGGATCGCGCCGAGTCGCGCCGCGACGGTGTTGAGCTCGACCCGGTCGATGGGGCTCCCGGACGTGTTGCGGATCGTCGCCAGCGAGTTGACGTAGACCTTGCGCGAACCCCAGCCGAGCCACAGGTAGACGTCGTAGGTCGCGTCGAGCAACGGGCTCGATCGGTTGACGAACCCCGGCACGATGTCGCCGCCGGCGGCGCGCGCGGTACCGGCGATCGGGGAGGGGAGGGCCAGGGCGGTCACCGCAACGACGGCGGCCAGCAGGAGCGGCAGGCGTCGAACCATGCGGTCATCCTACGCCGGAGGCACCCTCGCCCTGAAGGCGGGCTCCGGAGGCCGCGTAGACTTCGGCCGTGACGACCCACGATCCCATGGCATCGACGCGGCCCGCCGCGGCCGCCGACAGGCCCGGCCCGGACGACCCGCTCGTCGCGGCGATCGCCGCCCGGCTGCCCGGTCTCCGCGTGCTCGCCGAGCCGATCGACCGCGAGTCCTACCGCCTGGACGAGACGCCCTACCTCCATCCCGGCCTGCCCCGGGCGGTCGTCTTCCCGACGAGCACGGCGGACGTGGTCGAGCTGGTCCGGATCGCCGGCGAGCTCGGGGTCCCGATCGTCCCGCGCGGCGCCGGGACCGGCCTGTCCGGCGGCGCCGCCGGGATCGAGGGCGGTCTCACGATGGCCTTCACCGCGATGGATCGGATCCTCGAGATCGACAAGGAGAACCTCGTCGCGGTCGTCCAGCCGGGGGTCATCAACGCCCGGCTCAAGGCGGCCGTCGCGGCCGAGGGGCTGTTCTACCCGCCTGATCCGGCCAGCTTCGAGATGTGCTCGATCGGGGGCAACCTCGGGACGAATGCCGGCGGCCTGTGCTGCGTCAAGTACGGCCAGACGCGCGATTCGGTCATGTCGCTCGAGGTCGTGATGGCCGATGGCTCGGTCATCCGGACCGGCGGCCGGAACGTCAAGGACGTCGCCGGCTACTCGCTGACCCACCTGTTCGTGGGCAGCCAGGGCACGCTCGCGATCACGACCGAGGCGACGCTCAAGCTCCGGCCCGCGCCGCCGCCGCGGCTGACGATGCTGGCCTTCTTCCCGACCCTCGACGGGGCCGGGGCCGCCGTTGCCGGGATCGCCGCCGCCGGGCTCTCGCCGGTGACGCTGGAGCTGCTCGACCGGTTCACGATCGCGGCCGTGGACGACATGAACGACCTCGGCCTCGACCGGGATGCGGCGGCGATGCTGATGATCGAATCGGACATGCCGGGGCAGGCGGCGGTCGACGAGCTCGAGCGCGCCGAGGTCGCGTGCCTGGCCGCGGGGGCGTCCAACCTGGTCCGCGCCGCGGATGCGCAGGAGGCCGACTGGCTGCGCCAGGCGCGCCGGGCGGCCCACTACGCGCTCGAGCGGCTCGGCGACGTGCGCATGGAGGACGTCGGGGTTCCGCGCTCGAAGGTCCCGGACATGCTCCGCGCGATCGAGCGGATCGCCGTCGCCCACGACGTCCGGATCGGCACGTTCGGTCACGCCGGCGACGGCAACCTGCACCCGGATCTCGTCTTCGAGCGCGGCGATCCGGATGCCGAGGCCAAGACCGAGGCGGTCAAGAAGGACCTCTACCAGGCGGCCCTCGACCTCGGCGGGACGGTCACCGGCGAGCACGGCATCGGGATGGCCCGGCGCGACTGGCTCGAGCGGCAGCGTGGCGCGGATGCGGTCCGGGTCATGCGGGCCATCAAGACCGCCCTCGACCCGCAGGGCATCCTCAATCCGGGACGGGTGCTCTAGGCCCTCCCCGCGACAACCCGGTCATCCGGCGGCGAGGCCGTCCCGTACCACCGGCATGACCCCGCGGACGCGTCGCCCCGTCATGCTCATCGCCGTCGTGCTCGCCCTGGCCGGCTGCGGCCCGGCCGGAGCGTCCGCGCCGGCACCCACCGCGGCCCCAGGCGCGACCGACGTCGCAGCCATCACCCGGTCCACGGCATCTGAGCGTCCGACAAGCGCGCCGTCCTCCGCGCCGGCGGCCCAATCCCCGGCAGCGACGTCGCCGACCGTCGCCGAGATCGCCCGGCTCGAGGGCCTGGTGGGGGCGGACCCGGCCGACGAAGCCGCCCAGCGCGACCTCGGGCTGGCCCTCCTGCAGCGGGTCCGCGAGACGGCCGATCCATCGCTGTACGCCCCGGCGGAAGCCGCCCTGGACGCCGCGCTGACCCTTGCGCCGGACGACGCCCTCGTCCTCGTCGGGATCGGTGGTCTCCAGCTGGGCAAGCACGAGTTCGCCGAGGCGCTCGAGACGGGCCGCAGGGCTGTCGCCGCGTCGCCGAACCTCGCGACCGCGCGAGCGGTGGTCGTGGACGCCCTCGTCGAGCTCGGCCGCTACGACGACGCGTCCACCGCCGCCGACGAGATGCTCGGGGTCGCCTCCGACGCGTCGACGCTGACCCGCGTCTCGTACCTCGCCGAATTGCACGGCAAGCTCGCGGTGGCCCTCGAAGCGATGCAGCTGGCAGCCGCGACGCCGGGTCCCGCCCCGGAGAACCGGGCGTTCGTCCAGGCCCAGCTCGGGAACCTGCTCGTCGCGACGGGGGATCGAGCCGGCGCCGCCGACGCGTACCGCCGGGCCCTCGCCCTCGTCCCCGCCCATGCGCCATCGCTGGCCGGTCAAGCGCGCCTGGCGGTCGCGGCCGGCGATCTCGACGCTGCGATCGCGCTGTTCGGGCGGGCTGCCGACATCCTGCCGCTGCCCGAATACGTCATCGCCCTGGCCGAGGCCCAGACGGCCGCGGGCCGCAGCGCCGATGCGGCCAGAAGCATCAAGCTCGCCCGTGCCGAGATCGGGCTGTTCCAGGCGGCCGGGGTCACGGTGGACCTCGATCTCGCCCTCTTCGAGGCGGAGCACGGCGACCCGCAACGGGCGCTCGGCTTCGCCGAGGCGGCCTACCAGGCGACACCGACGACCCGGGCCGCCGACGCCCTGGCCTGGGCCCTGCATCGCCTCGGTCGCGACGCGGAGGCCATGAAGCGATCGGACGAGGCCCTCCGGCTCGGGTCGCGCGATCCGCTGCTGCGCTATCACGCCGGCGCCATCGCCGCGGCCCTCGGCCATGTCGCCGACGCGCGTCGCGACCTCGAGCTGGCGCTGTCGACCGACGCGGGGTTCTCGGCGACGGGCGCCGCCGAGGTTCGCCGCATCCTCGCCACGCTCGACTGACGCGGCGGGCGACACGCGTTCATCCGCCGGCACCCGCGTCGCGTACCAACCGCGATCGCACACGAGCGGTGGTCGCGAACCCGCTCCGTCGCGACAGCCCATCCGGGCCCCAGGAGGTGGTGGCCCGTCAGCGCACCTAGCGGGAGAGACCGCCTTGTCTACTCGTTCACGGGCTGCCGGCGTCGCCGGCGCCCTCCTCATCGCGGCCACGTCGGTATCCGGTGTCTTCGCATCCAGCCACCGGGAGGCGCCCCTGATCGCGGGCGATCCTGCCGCCGACAACACGGACCTGTACGCCTTCGTCAGTCCGAACGATCCGAACAGCCTGACCATCATCGCCAACTACGTCCCGCTCGAGGAGCCGGCCGGCGGGCCGAACTTCTTCCCGTTCGACCCGGCCGTCCGCTACGAGATCCACGTCGACAACACGGGCGACGGCAAGGCGGACATCGACTACACGTTCCGCTTCAAGACGACCCGGACCGCGAAGAACTTCGCGGGCATCCCCACGTTCCTCTACAACGACGGACCGATCACCAGCCTGACCGATCCGAACCTGCTCGTCCGCCAGACGTACGACGTGTGGCGCAACGACGACAAGATCGCCGACGACGTGGCCGTGCCGCCGGTCAACATCGGCCCACGCTCCACGCCGGACTACGAAGCGCTCGCTGGGACGGCCGTCAAGACGCTCGGCAACGGCACCAAGCTGTTCGCCGGCCAGCGCGATGACGCATTCTTCGTCGACCTCGGCTCCATCTTCGACCTGGCCGGTCTGCGTCCGTTCAACGGGCTGCACGCCATCCCGCTCGCCGCGGATCCCGGTCTCGACGGCGTGAGCGGCTTCAACACCAACTCGATCGCCATCCAGGTCCCGATCCAGAAGCTGACCAGGGATCACCAGCTGCCGACAGGCGCCAACGACCCGGACGCGGTCCTCGGCGTGTGGGCCTCGTCCAGCCGGCAGAAGTTCCGCTCGCTCGACGCGGACGGGTCGATGACCGCCTTCGGCCCGTGGCAGCAGGTCTCCCGCCTGGGCAACCCGCTCATCAACGAGGTGATCATCCCGACCGCCAAGAAGGACTACTGGAACAGCCAGAAGCCCGCCGGCGACTCGCAGTTCGCCAAGTACTACCTGGCGCCGGAGATCACCGCCGTCGCGAACGCGTTGTACGCCGCCCTCGACGACCCGAACACCACGGATCGTGGTGACCTGGTCGCGGTGCTGCTGACGGGTCTCGACATCCCGAGCTCGGCGATCGTGCCGGGCGGCCTGCACTTCACCCGCACGGGCTCGAAGCAGGCCGACATGCTCCGGGTCAACACCGGCATCAAGCCGAACGCGGCCGGTGCCTGCGTCTTCGGGGTCGCCGGTGGCGGCAGCCCGAGCCGGCTGGGCGCCATCGACGGCGACCTGTGCGGCTTCCCGAACGGCCGTCGCCTCCTCGACGACGTGACCGACATCGAGCTCCGCGCCCTCGTCGAGGGCTACGGGCCGACCCTCAACGCGGTCCTCGGGGTTCCGAACCGCTCACCCAACAACCTGCTGGGCGATGGCGTCGACGCCAACGACACGGCCTTCCTGTCGGTGTTCCCGTACATCGGGACGCCACACCAGGGCTACGACCACCAGCACGAGCACGGCAAGTAGGCCGACCAAGGGTCGCCGACCTGACCACGACAGCCCGGGCCATGCGCCCGGGCTGTCGGATTCCCGGGGCTCCTTGACGCCGTCGCCGCCGGTCCGCGATGATGCCCGGACCATGCCTGCACATCTGTCAAGTACAAACGTGCACGGGCCGTCGTGAGCGACTTCGACCAGCTCGTCCGCGCCAGCCGGCTCTATTACGAGCTGGGCGAGACACAGAACGCGATCGCGGAGCAGCTCGGGGTGACACGGCCGCAGGTCTCGCGTCTGCTCAAGCGGGCGCGAGCCGAGGGCATCGTCGAGATCCGGATCGTCGACCGGACGGTCGCCGACAGCCCGGCGGCCGACGCGCTCCGGCGCAGCTACGGGCTCGACGCAGTCCATCTCGCGCCGACCATCGCCGGACCCGAGGATCTGACCCGTCGGATGGTCGGGCGCCGTGCCGCGGAGGTGCTGCGCGGGACGTTGCGTGCCGGGGCCACGGTCGGGGTGGGGGACGGGGCGTCCGTGGCGGCGGTCGCGGCGGCGCTCGAGGAGACCGCCACGCCGGTCCCCGTGACGGTCGTCCCGCTGTGCGGCGGCTACTGGACGACCGGGCCGGATCGCGAACCGTATCGCCGCGTGGCGGACGCGCTCGACGGCCAGGCGCGCGGGCTGATGGCGCCCGGTCTGGTCGACGACGCGGCCACGCAACGGGCGCTCGTCGCGCACGCGGGCGTCCGCGCGATCGTCGAGCTCTGGGATCGGATCGACGTCGCGCTCTTCGGGATCGGCGGGCCGGCCTGGAGCGCGGCGCAGCTCGGTGACGGCGTCGAGCACGAGCTCGAGTCGACCGATGCGGTCGGGGAGATCCTGGTCGCGCCGTTCGACCTGGACGGCCGGTTCGTCTGTCCGGCGCTGCGCGAGCGGGTCATCGCATTCGACGCGCGCCGCCTCGGCCGGGTCCCGGCGAGCATCGGGGTCGCCGCGGGCGCGAGCAAGGTTCGGCCGATCCTCGGCGCGCTCCGCGCCGGCGTCGTCCGGACGCTGGTGACGGACGTCGCCACGGCCGAGGCGGTCGTCGCCCTCGACGCGGCCACGCTCGCACCGGGCGGTCGGACGCGATGACCGCAACACGCGAGCCGGCGATCCTCGGCCTCGATCTCGGCACGACCGAGGTCAAGGCCGGTCTCGTCGCCCTCGACGGCCGGCTGCTCGGACTGACGCGCAGCGGCTACGCCCTCGACGTCGACGGCGGCCGGGGCTGGGCCGAGCAGGATCCGGGCGCATGGTGGTCCGCGGTGGTGAGCGCTGTCCGGGCCCTGCGTGCCGCGGACATCGCAGAGGTGGTCGCCATCGGCGTCGACGGCCACGGTCCCACTCTCGCGTCCGTCGACGCCCGGGGCGAGGCCACCCGGCCCGCGATCACGTTCCTCGACACCCGCTCGACGGCTGAAGCGGACGAGCTGGCTGCGGCGACCGGCGTCCGGGGCTGGGCGCTGGCCGGCCTGCCGGCGGCGTTGTGGGTCGAGCGCCACGAACCCGCGGTGGCAGGGGCGACCTGCTGGTACCTGTCGACCTGGGAATGGCTCGCGTTCCGCCTGACCGGGGTCGCCACCGGCCCGCTCGTCCCGGACCAGACGGTGCCCGCGCTCGACCACGTGGCGGCGACGGGGATCGCCGTCGACCGTCTCCCTCCGCGGACCGCGACCGGCGCCACGGTCGGTGACCTGACCGACACCGCCGCCGATGCCCTCGGGCTCCGGCCGGGCATCCCCGTCGTCGGCGGGACGGTCGACGCGTTCGCCAGCTACCTCGGGGCGGGCCTGCTCGAGCCCGGCGACGCCTACGATCCCGGCGGGTCGGCCGGCGGGTTCGGCGTCTACTGGGACCGGCCCCTCGATGTCCCGGGCGGGTTCGTGACACCGGCGCCGCTCGCCGGGCGGTACAGCGTCGGGGCCGCCATGGCCGCGACCGGCCGCGCGCTGGACTGGTACCGCGCGGACATCCTGGGCGGCACGATCACGACCGAGGCGCTCCTGGCCGAGGCGGCCGCGACCCCACCTGGCGCCGATGGCCTCGTCTTCCTGCCGTACCTGGCCGGTGAGCGGTCGCCCATCTGGGACCCGGAGGCGCGTGGCGTGCTCGCCGGTCTGACCCTCGCGCACGGCCGCGGCCACATCGCCCGCGCGATCGTGGAGGCCTCGGCGCTGGCGATCCGCCACGTCGCCGCGCCGATGCTTGCGGCGGGTGTGACCGTCACCGAGATGCGGGTGTGCGGTGGCCCGGCCCGGAGCGCGTTCTGGAACGCCGTCAAATCCGACGTCACGGGGTTCCACGTGGCCGTGCCGGCAGTGCTGGAGACCGCGGTCCTCGGCTCGGCCATCCTGGGCGCCGTGGGGATCGGCGCCTACCCCGACCTCCCGGCCGCCATCGGCGCGATGACCCGGATCGCGAGCCGGATCGAGCCGCGCCGAGATCTGGCCCCGCTCTACGACCGGACCTACGCCGCGTACGTCGCCCTGTACCCGGCGACCGCGCCGATCCTGCGGCCGCTCGGGGAGGGCGCGGCATGACCCGCGACCGCGTCGCGGCGCACGCCGCCGGGCCCGGCGCGCCCGGCGTGGGTGCCGGCGCGATCGAGCTGCGCGACCTGACGTTCGCCTTCGAGCGCCGCGACGACGCCCCGCTGCCGGTCCTCGGCGGGATCGATCTCGACATCCCGGGCGGGGGCATCGTCGCCCTCATCGGCCCGAACGGCTGCGGCAAGTCCACCCTCCTGCGCGTCATCGCGGGCCTCCTCCGGCCGACCGGGGGCACTGCGCGGCTGGACGGCCGCGCCATCACCGGGCCGGACGCCGCGATCGGGATGGTCTTCCAGGAGCCGCGCCTGCTGCCGTGGCGGTCGGCCGCGGCCAACATCACGTATCCGCTCGAGCTCGCGGGCTGGCCCGCCGAACGACGCGATGTCACGCCTGGCCGCGCTGACCGATCTCGTCGGCCTCGACCCGGCCGTCGCCGGCGCCCGCCCCAGCGCGCTCTCGGGCGGGACCGGCCAGCGGGTCGCCCTCGCCCGGGCGCTCGCGCTCGAGCCGGCGGTTCTGCTCCTGGACGAGCCGTTCAGCGCGCTCGACGCGCTGACCCGCGAACGCTTCGACCTCGAGCTGCTCCGCCTCTGGGATCGCTCGGGCGGCACGATCGTCATGGTCACCCACAGCATCCCCGAGGCGATCCTGATCGCCGACCGGGTCGTCGTGCTGTCGCCGCGTCCGGGCCGCGTCGTGGCGGACATCACGGTCGACCTCCCCCGGCCGCGGACCATCGCCGACCTCGACGCGGCGGGCGTGTCGCGGATCGCCGGCGAGATCCGGCGCCATCTCGCCGACCCGGCCGCGACGGACGCACATGCCGCCGAGGACCCGGTCGTCCCCGAGCGGCTGGAGGTCGCGTCGTGAGCCGGACCGTCTGGCTGCCGGTCGCCGCCGCCTTCGTCTCGTTCATCGTGATCTGGCAGGTCGGTCGTCACCGTGACGGCCCTGCCGCCATACATCCTGCCGCCGCCCGCGACCGTCGCGGAGCGGTTCGTCGGGGCCTGGCTGGACGGGACGATCTGGCCGCACTTCGCGACGACCATGGTGGAGATCCTGGCCGGCTTCTGCGTCGGTGCCGGGCTCGGGCTTCTGGTCGGCTATGGGCTGGCGCGCAGCGACCTCTTCGAGCGCCTGGCCTCGCCCTACATCGTGGCCGCCCAGGCCGTCCCGATCCTCGTCCTCGCGCCCCTGCTCGTCTTCTGGTTCGGCCCCGGCCTCGGGAGCAAGGTCGTCATCTGCTCGCTGATCGTCTTCTTCCCGGTCGCCATCGCGACGATGGTCGGCATCCGCTCCGTGGACGCGCGGCTGATCGAGCTCGGCCGGAGCCTCCGCGCGACCCACCGCCAGATCCTGACAACGCTCGAGATCCCGGCCGCCCTGCCCAGCATCTTCGGCGGCCTGCGCGTCGGCGTGACCCTGGCGGTGGTCGGCGCCGTGGTCGGCGAATGGGCCGGCGCCAGCAAGGGCCTCGCCGTCCTGATCAACCTCGCCCGCGGGTCGCTGTTCGACACCCCGCTCATGTTCGCGACGCTCCTGACGATCGCTCTCGTCGGGCTCGCGCTGTATCTCGTCGTCGTCCTCGCCGAGCGCCGGCTCGTCGGGGTCCGCTAGCCCATCGCACCAGGAAGTCGGAGGTCCATCGTGCCGTCATCGCGTCCCACGCCCATCCGCCTCGCCGTCGCCGGCCTGCTCACCGCGCTCCTCGTCGCCGCCTGCGGCACGGGCACCAGCTCCGCCCCGCCCGCCTCCGCCGGCCCATCGCCGACCGGCGCCATCGGCTCGCCCGACGCCACCGTGGCGCCCACCTCGCTGGTCGTCGGCCTCGGCTACATCCCGAGCGTCCAGTTCGCCCAGTTCTACCTGGCCCAGCAGAACGGCTACTACGCCGACGCCGGTCTCAAGGTCGAGTTCCAGCAGAAGATCGACGCGGACCTGATCCCGCTCGTCGGCGCGGGGACCATCGACATCGGGATCGGCGACGGGACGAGCGTCATCCCGGCCGCCAGCAACAAGATCCCGGTGGAGTACGTGGCCACCATCTACGGCAAGTTCCCGAACATCGTGTTCGCCAAGGCGTCGTCCGGGATCAAGACCGCGGCGGACCTCAAGGGCAAGAAGATCGGCACGCCGGGCCGCTACGGCTCCGGCTGGGTCATGCTCCAGGCGCTGCTGGCATCGGCCAAGCTGACGACGGACGACGTCCAGATCGTCGAGTACCCGGACTTCACCCAGGAGGCCGCCGTCGAGCAGGGCGCCGTCGACGCCGCGACCGGCTTCGCCAACAACGAGCCCGTCCAGCTCCAGCTCCACGGCAGCGACCCGGTCATCCTCCGCATCGACGACATCACCCCGCTGCCGGGACCGGGCCTGATCGCCTCGACCGCGACCATCGACGCGAAGCACGACGCGATCTCTGCGTTCGTCGCCGCGACCCTCCAGGCGATGGAGGAGATCAAGGCGGATCCGACCGTCGGGCTGGACGCCGCGATCGCCGCGGTGCCCGAGCTGGCCACCGCGAAGGACGCCCAGGCCGCGATCCTGAAGGCCACCATCGATTCGTGGTCGGGCCCGACCCAGCAGGCCAGGAGCCTCGGTGCGATCGACCGTGACGGGTGGACCGCGTCGATCGCGTACCTGGGCACGCTCGGGATGGTCAAGGACCCGGTCACGACCGACCAGGTCGTGCGCGAGGACCTGCTGCCGGCCGGCGACTGAGACCCGGCCGGGGCGGGGATCGGCCGGATTTGGTATGATGGGTGGCCCCCGCCGTCCTGTTTGACGGCCCGCTCTCATCCCTTCCCGTGCAGGAGTCCGTGTGAACAGTCGCCCGCCTGTCAAGCCCGCCACGGTCGAGCCGTTCAAGCACGTCATCGACGAGTACAAGCACCAGGCGCAGACCATCACCTGCACCTGTGGCTGGCACGGTAGCTCGGCCACGCTGGATCGCGGCGGCTCCGAATGGACCGCCCACCTCTTCGAAGTCCGCGGCAAGAAGCGCTAGTCGCCAGCAAGCGCCGCGCCAACGACCGACCCGGATCCATCCGATCCGGGTCGTTCCATGTCCGGGCCCCTGTTAGCCTGAATCGGTGGACCTGCCGAGCACGCCGCCGTTCGCGATCCGGGCCCGCCTGCTGACCCCGCTCGAGGCGGGCAGCACCCTCCACGAGAGCGATGGCCTGGTCGCCGTCGACGCGGCCGGCCGGATCGAGTTCGCCGGCGCCGCGGACCACGTCGACGAGCGCCTGCGCGCCGCCGCCATCGACCTGCGGCCGTGGGTGCTGATGCCGGGCATGGTCGACCTGCACGCCCATCTGCCGCAGCTCCCGAACGCCGGCGTCGGGTTCGCCGTCGACCTGCTGACGTGGCTGGACCGGCTGACCTTCCCGACGGAGCGATCGTGGTCGGACGCAACGGTCGCGGAGCGCCTGGCGCCGGACATCTTCGAGGCGTTCGCCGCGGCCGGCACCACGACCGTGCTGGCCTACGGCACGGTCTACGCGGCGGCCATGGAGGCCGCCTTCCAAGCCGCCGAGGCGCACGGCATCCGGGCCATCCTGGGCAAGGTCATGATGGACCGCGGGACCTACGACCCGATCATCGAGCCGTCGACGATCCTCGAGCGGTCCCTCCAGGAATCGGCCGACCTGATCGCGCGCTGGCATGGCGCCGCCGACGGGCGGCTCGGCTACGCCGTCACGCCGCGGTTCGCAGTGTCCTGCTCGACCGACATGCTCCGCGAGTCCGCGACGCTCGCCCGGAGCACCGGCGCCTGGTGGCAGACCCACGTGTCCGAGGATCCCTTCGAGATCGAGGAGGTCCGCCGGCTGTTCCCGGACGCCCCCGACTACGTGGATGTGTACGACCGCGCCGGCGGGCTCGGCCCGAAGACCGTCCTGGCCCATGCCGTCCACCTCTCCGAGCGCGAGGAGGCCCGCCTCGTCGAGACCGGCACGCGGATCGCGCATTGTCCCGCCTCCAACCTGTTCCTCGGGGCGGGCGTCATGCCCCTGGCCCACCGGCTCGAGGCCGGGCTGACGGTCGGGCTCGGGTCGGACGTGTCGGGCGGCCCGGACGCCTCGATCTTCTCGGTCATGCGGGCCGGCGCCTACGCGCAGATGGCGCGGCGATCGCTGGCCGGCGACGAGGCCGACGCCCTGGGGCCGCTCGCCTGGCTCCGGCTGGGGACGCTCGACGGCGCGCGCGCCCTGGGCCTGGACGCGGACATCGGCTCGCTGGAGGCCGGCAAGGAAGCGGACCTCATCGCGATCGACCCGGCGTTCGTGGCCCCGCTGCCGGGCGTCGAGGACATCGACCCGGTCGGCCTGATGAGCCGGCTCATCTTCCGGGCGCATCCGGACATGGTCCGGGCGGCGTGGGTCCGCGGGCGCCGGCTGGACGGACCGGGTCGCCGCGGATGACCGACAGCGTCGACCTGCTCATCACCGGCGGGACGATCGTCGACGGCACCGGCGCACCCGGCCGGCCCGGGTCGGTCGCCGTGGTCGACGGCCGGATCCGGGTCCTGGCGCCCGAGGACGCGGCCCCGGACCACGTGGGCCACGCGATCGACGCGACGGGCAAGGTCGTCGCGCCGGGCTTCATCGACCTGCACAGCCACGGCGGCCTGGCGATCCTCGCGGACGGCCGCCACGAGCCCAAGGTCCGGCAGGGAGTGACGACCGAGCTCGTCGGCGTCGACGGCAACGGGTTCGCCCCGTTCACGAGCCGGGCCGAGCTCGAAGCGTTCGTCGAGCTCGACGCGGGGCTCGACGGCCGGCCCGACCTCGACTACGACTGGACGAGCGTCGGCAGCTACCTGGCCCGGTACGACGGCACGGTCAGCCTCAACATCGCGACCCTCGTCGGCAACTCCCAGCTCCGGATCGCCGCCGTCGGGTGGGACGACGTCCCGGTCGATGGCCCCGCCCTGGACCGGATGCGCGGCACGCTCCGCGACGCGATGGCCGAGGGCGCCTTCGGCATGTCATCCGGCCTCGACTACCCGCCGGGCAGCTTCGCCCCGACCGAGGAGCTGGCGGCACTGACCGCCGAGGCCGGGCGCCACGGCGGCTTCTACCACACCCACGTCCGCTACCCGCTCGGCGATCGCTACCTCGACCCGTTCCGCGAGGCGATCGAGATCGGCCGGCGGGCCGGCGCGCCCGCCCACATCACCCACTTCTACCACCGCGACACGCACCCGGGCGGCCCGGAGCCGATGCTGGCGCTGGTCGACGACGCCCGGGCGGACGGTCTGGACGTCACGTTCGACACGTACCCGTCCGAGTGGGCGTCGACCCGACTGCTCATCCAGCTGCCGCAGTGGATCCAGGCCGGCGGACCCGGGTCCGCTCAAGGCGCGTCTCGCCGATCGGGCCGCCCGTGACCGGGTCAGAGCCGAGTTCACGGCCCGTGGCGCGTCCTACGCGAGCGCCGCCGGCTGGGCGGACGTCCGGCTCGGGGCCTTCCGCCGCCCCGAGAACCTGCGCTGGGAGAGCCACAGCGTGGCGGACGTGATGACCGAGACCGGCCACGACGCGCTCGACGTCATCTGCGACCTGCTGCTCGCGGAGGACCTGGGCCTGAGCCAGGTGACCAGCGGTCCGTCCGCCGCGACCCTGCCGCTGTTCGTGGCCCACCCGGTCGGGATGGTCGGCACGGACAGCACGTTCTTCGGCGACAAGCCGGGGCCGCGGACGTACGGCTCGTTCCCCCGGATCCTGGGCCAGTTCGTCCGGGACGAGGCTCTCCTGAGCCTCGAGGAGGCGGTCCGCAAGATGACGTCCGCGGCGGCCGCACGACTCGGGCTGCGCGACCGCGGGGTCATCCGCGACGGCGCGGTCGCGGACCTGGTCGTCTTCGATCCGGCGACCGTCCGGTCGACCGCGACCTACGACGCGCCGCGAAGCTTCCCGATCGGCATCGAGCACGTGATCGTCGCCGGGACCCCGGTCGTCGCCGACGGCGTCCACACCGGAGCGTTGCCGGGCCGCGGTCTGCGGCACGGGACCGACTGACCGGGATCAGGCCGGGGAGGGCGAGCCCTCGAAGTCGTGGCCCGACGTCGGTCGTTGCTCGGCGAGATCGGCCGCGCGCCGTTCACCGCGGCGCAGCTCGGCGAACATCCGGTCCTGGGCCAGCGCGAAGGCGTCGGCCAGGCTGCCGTCGCGGCGGGGGCGCCGCCCAGCCCATGGCCAGGCGCATCGCGATCGCACCCGACTCGAGCCACAGCTCGCAGGCCGACCGGACCCGTTCCACGTAGTTCACGGCCTCGACCTCGCCGGTCTCGGTCAGCAGGATGCCGAAACGACCGGGCCCGAGCCGCGCGACATGGTCGGAGCCACGGGCCTGGCGCGCGAGGACGCTCGCGAGGGCGGGCAGGATCCGGTCGCCGGCGGCCGGCCCGAGCACGCTCGTGAGCTTGTCGAGGCCCTCGACATCGATGAAGACCACCGTCGCCGGCCGGCCGTAGCGGTCGATCCGCGCCGCTTCGTCGATCAGGATCCGGTCCCACTCGGTCTGGCGCAGGAGCCCGGTCAGCGGATCCGTCCGGGGCGGCGTGGCCCGCGCATCGGCGGCCACGGTCCCGGCGGTCGCCGCCGGCCCGCGATCGACCGACGCCGCCGTCCCGTTCGCGCCGCTGACCGGCCGCCCGGCGGTCGCCACGGGGCGAGCGGTCGTCTCGTCGCGTTCGCGCCGGCGGCGCTGCACGGTCCGCCAGAGCGCCAGCACGATGAGCAGGACGTTGGCCGTGATGAGGATCGCCAGGAGGATGATGATGCTGTCGGTCATCTCGCGGTTCGGGGGTCGATGACGTGACGCGAGCTGCGCCCCGGATGGCGAGCATGCCGCCCAGCCCGGGCACCGACAAGAGTCCGGGGGGTCCCCGGACCAGTTCGTGGTGCTGGAGGTCACCGGGCGATGCGGTCCGGTGGGGTCCGGTGCGAACATCGCCGACGCACCCGTCGGCGCCACGGCCGGTGATAGAGTCAGCCGCGATGGAGGACGGCCCTTGCCCGACCTGACGAGCCGGACCGAGTCGCCCGACGCGGTCATCATCCAGCCCGGCACGATCGCGCCCGGTCGCGCCCGCGGCGCCGGCCCGCTGCGACGCGAGGGTCCGGCCAAGCTCACCGGTGCCGCGAAGTACACCGACGACCTGGTCTTCCCGGGCGCCTGGTTCGGCGCCACCATCCGCTCGACCGACGCGCACGCCCGGTTCGTGGCGCTCGACCTCGACCCCGCCTTCGACTGGTCGACGGTCGTCGTCGTGACCGCGGCGGACATCCCGGGCGACAACATCGTCAGCTCGATCAAGGAGGACCAGCCGATCCTGGTCCCGGTCGGTGGCGAGATCAGCCACCACGCCGAGCCGCTGGCCCTCCTCGCGGCCCCCGATCGGGCCGTGCTCCGGGCGGCGCGGGCCGCCGTGCACCCCAGGACGGAGCCGCTGCCGGCGGTCTTCGATCCGCTCGAGTCGGACCACGCGTTCGCGGCCTACGAGCTGGCCAGCGGCGACCCGGATGCCGCGTTCGCGGCCGCCGACCTGATCCTCGAGGGCGAGTATCGCGTGGGCCACCAGGAGCAGCTGTACATCGAGAACAACGCGATGATCGCGGTGCCGTCGGCGATGGCGGGCGTGACCGTCCACGGCTCGCTCCAGTGCCCGTACTACGTCCACTCGGCCCTCAAGCGCGGGCTCGCCATCGACGATCGCCAGGCGCGGGTGGTCCAGGCCGAGACCGGCGGCGGGTTCGGTGGCAAGGAGGAGTACCCGTCGATGATCGCGCTGCACGCGGCGCTCCTGGCCGGCAAGGCCGGCCGGCCGGTGCGGATGATCTACGACCGCCACGAGGACCTCGCCGCGACGACCAAGCGGCACCCGGCCATCGTCCGGCACCGGACCGGCGTGACCCGCGACGGCCGGCTGCTGGCGCAGGACATCGAGATCGTCATGGACGGCGGCGCGTACTGCACGCTCACCCCGGTCGTCCTGTCGCGCGGGGCGATCCACGCCGGCGGCCCGTACCGCTGCCCGAACGTGCGGATCCGCGCGCGGGCGACCCGGACCAACACGCCGCCCAACGGGGCGTTCCGCGGGTTCGGGGCGCCGCAGACCGAGTTCGCCGCCGAGACCCACCTCAACCGGATCGCGGAGGCCCTCGGGCTGAGCCCGCTCGAGATCCGGCGCCGGAACGTCTATCGACTCGGCGACACGACCCCGACCGGCCAGGTCCTGCGGACGAGCGTCGCCGGCGAGGAGGTCCTCGAGCGCGCCGCGGAGGCCGGCGAGTTCGAACGGCTGCGCTCCCGCCACGCGGTGGCACGCGCCCGGCGGGCGGGCTCCGGGACCGTTCCCGGTTCGCCGTTGCGGACCGGCCCGGACCGGCTGGCCTCGGGCGTCGGCCTGGCGCTCGCCTGGCACGGCGCCGGGTTCACCGGCTCGGGCGAGGTCAAGCTCGCGTCGGTGGCGTCGCTCGAGCTGACCGCCGACGGCCGCATCGACATCCTGGTCGCCTCGACCGAGATGGGCCAGGGGACGAAGACGATCTTCCCGCAGCTGGTCGCCGACGCCCTGGGCGTGCCGTTCGAGGCCGTCGAGATCGCGCCCCAGGACACCGCGTACGTCCCGGATTCCGGACCGACGGTCGCGTCCCGGACGGCGATGGTCGTCGGCGGCCTCCTCATCCAGGCGGCCGGCCGGTTGCGCGCACAGGTCGAGGCGGAGACGGGCGGCACGTTCGCCGCGACCTACCGGGACTACGCCCGCGCGAAGGGTGCGCTGCGGGTGGACCAGCGCTTCGAGCCGTATCCGGGCGTCGGCTTCGACGATGCGACCTACCGCGGCGACGCCTACCCGGCGTTCGGCTGGGCGGCCTGCGTGGCGTCCGTCGAGGTCGATCTCGACACCGGCGAGGTCCACGTCCGCGACGTGGTCGCCGTCGACGACATCGGGCGGGTCATCCATCCGGTCCTGGCCGAGGGCCAGGTCGAGGGCGGCACGCTCCAGGCCGTCGGCTACGACGATCGAGGAGATCAAGCTGCGCGACGGGCGCTACCTCAACGACCGCCTGGCGACCTACATCATCCCGACCGCCCTCGACGCTCCGCGGATCACGACGATCCTGGTCGAGGCCCCGTTCGACGGCGTCCCGCACGGCGCGAAAGGCGTGGGCGAGCTGCCGATGGACGTCGGCGCCCCGGCCGTCGTCGCGGCCATCGCGGATGCGACCGGCGCCTGATCCACGACCTGCCGGCCAGCCCGGAACGGGTCCTCGCGGCACTGGCGGGCGTCCCGCGGTGGCGCCGCTGCCACCGGAGCGTCCGAACCGCACGCCCGGCCGCCGCGTCGTGAGCACCTATCGCTTCACGGTCAACGGCGCCCGTCCGGTTCCTGTTCGGTGCGGCCGAAGCCGTGCATCCCACGTGCGCGCGAGCGTTTTACGCATGGCTGCCCGCCGGCGAGCGAGGGCTCGCGCAGGGCATCAATTTCTCTGGTTCGCGTCTTGGGGCCGCATTCGCGCTGCCGGCGGTCGCGTGGCTGGTGATGGCTGCCGGATGGCGGAGCGCCTTCCTCATGCTCGGGGCGTTCGGGGTCGTGTGGGCCGCCGCATGGTTTGCGTGGTTCCGAAACACGCCGGACGAGCACGGTAGCGTCTCGGAGGCCGAACGGCAGTTGATTCAACGGGGGCGCCCTGCTTCGACGGGTGCCGCGGCCGCGATCGGGCTTCGCGCGCTCGTCCGATCGGCGAACATGCGGCTTGCCATGGGCAGGACTTCGCGTCGAACTTCACGTTCTTCTTCTGTCTGACGTGGCTGTTCCCCTACCTGCAGCGCACGTATCGGCTCGAGGCACTGCAGACCGGACTGCTCGCCGCGCTGCCGCTCGTTGGGGGAGCGATTCAACTGGGTGGGTGGCGCGATCGTCGATTCGCTGTATCTACGTGGCCGGTGGCGCGAGTCACGTCAGTACGCGGCGATTGCGGGGTTCGTGCTTCTGCCGCCGGTCTCCTGGCAAGCCTGCGCGTTTCAGACCCCGCTTCCTGCCGTTCTGTGCTGACCATTGCGTGCTGGGTCGGACATGACGCTTCCACCGTCGTGGGCGTTCTGCATCGACATCGGCCGCGCGAACGCCGGGGCTGTATCGGGCACGATGAACATGGCCGGCAACATCGGCTCGTTCGTCACGAGCCTGGCATTTCCGTATCTGCTGGCCATGACGGGATCGACGACGCTTTTCGTCGTCGGCGCAGGACGAACCTGATGGCCGCGTGGCTGTGGACCAGGGCCCGCCCCGATGTTCCGGTGGTCGCCAGTTAATGACGAAGAGGAGACCCGCGATGATGAATCACCGGACCGTTGCCCTCGGACCGTATGCGAGGCGGCTCGTCGCCGGGCTCGCGCTCGTGAACGCACAGAGGGCCGGCGGCGCCAATGAGATTACCGTGTCCGGAGAGCTTCGGCAATGGCACAAGGTGACGCTGACATTGGCCGAGTCCGCAGGCCGACGAGACGGCGAGTGCGCCGAACCCATTTCTGGACTATCGCCTGTCGCGGTCTTCACCCACGAATCCGGCACACCGTCGTACTCGGTTCCTGGATATTTCGCAGGTGACGGGAACGCCGCCAACTCTTCGGCCACCTCGGGAAACAAATGGCGCGCGCACCTGGCGCCCGACAAAACGGGCCGGTGGAACTATCGGTACTCTGTTTGTCAGCGGAAAAGGCGTCGCGCCTCGGCAGGCGGGTCTGCCGGTCAGGCAGTCGCGCCGCTCCACGGCCGGACGGGCACGATTCAAATTGCCGCCAGCGACAAACGCGCACCGGACTTCCGCGCGCGTGGCCGGCTGCAGTATGCCGGGAAGCACTATCTGCAGTTTGCCGGCAGCGGTGGAGTACTTTGAAGCTCGGGACGGACTCGCCCGAGACGTTGCTGGCATATGCCGACTTCGACGGCACCGTGGCGCGGAAGGCGCAAGTGCCGCTGCACACCTACGCGCCGCATTCGGGCGACTGGAAGGCCGGCGACCCGACCTGGAAGGACGGCGAAGGGCAAAGGCACTGATCGGCGCGTTGAACTACCTGGCGTCGAGAGGCGTGCAACTCGATTTCGTTCCTGCCGTACAACGCGGGCGGCGACGGCGACAACGTCTGGCCGTTCGTCGAGCGCGACGACAAGTTCCACTACGACTGCTCGAAGCTCGATCAGTGGGGATCGTGTTCGACCACGCGCGGCCGCAAGGGCTTCTATCTCCACTTCAAACTTCAGGAGAACGAAATCGACGACGACCGTCGTGGCGACAAGTCGAACCGGTCGTCGTTCCGGAGTCGCTCGACGGCGGAAGCTCGGGCCGGAGCGAAGGCTGCTACTGCCGCGAGCTCATCGCCCGATTCGGTCATGCGCTCGCGCTGAACTGGAATATCGGGGAGGAGAACACGCAGACGGAGCGAGCAGCGCGGCGATGGCGATGAGTCCTGCACGACACCGATCCTTACCGGCACCACATCGTCATCCACACCTTCCCGAACGAACAGGACGAAGGTGTATCCGCCGCTGCTGGGCGAGCAGTCGCCGCTGACCGGCGCGTCGCTGCAGAATGATGTGGAACAAGGCTCACCAGCGCACATTGCGAGTGGGTCACGGCCTCCGCGCAAGGCGAGGCAAACCGTGGGTCGTGGCCAACGACGAGCAAGGGCCGGCGGACTCGGTGTACCTCCCGATCCCGGCTATCGCGGGTTCGCGGCAAGGAGGCCCAGGGCCGTGACGTTGGCTACACGATTCACGACATTCGCAAGAACGTGCTCTGGGGCAACCTCATGGCCGGAGGAGCGGGCGTGGACTACTACTTCGGCTACGGTCTCCCCGCAGAACGATCTCGTCGCGGAGAATTTCCGCAGCCGGGACAGGAGCTGGGAGTACTGCCGCATCGCGATCGACTTCTTCCGCACAGCCAAAGATTCCGTTCTGGGAGATGACGAACGCCGACGCGCTGGTCGGCAACGACAAACATGACAACAGCCGGTACCGTTTCGCGAAGGCCAATGATGTGTACCGGGTGTACCTGCCGTTGGGCGGTACCGCAAGCCTCGATCTGTCGAACGCGACAGGGCAGTTCGGCGTCAGCTGGTTCGACCCGCGGAATGGAGGGCCGTTGAAGAGGGCAGCATTTCAACGGTCAAGGGTGGCGCCAGTGCCGCGCTTGGCGAGCCGCCCGACAATTCCGCCGAGGACTGGCTGGCGGTCGTGCGACGATTCTGATGGGCGCTGGGCGATGGTCCACCAAGGGCGACGGGCAATGGTCGACCCGCCCATGGCCCATGGCCATACGACCATAGACCATCGACCATACTGTCTGATAGCGTTGCTCCCTTCCGATGCCAATTGACGGCGGTCTTGTCGCGACGGGGTTTCTCGTGGGCATGCTCGTCGGCCTCACCGGGATGGGAGGCGGCGCCATCATGACGCCGTTCCTGATTTCCGTGGTCGGCGTCGGGCCCGTCGTGGCGGTCGGCACCGATCTCGTCTACAGTGCGGCCACGAAGATCGTGGGCGCGTGACTGCACGCGCGCCAGCAGACGGTCGACTTCGGTCTGGCGAAACGGCTTGCGACGGGCAGTATTCCGGCGGGGTTGCTGGCGGTTGCGGCCATCAGGTTCCTGCCGGGCGCTGGCGTGGATGCCGACCTGGTAGTGCGGCGTGCGCTCGGCGGGGTGCTCGTGCTCGTGGCGATCCTGATGCTGTGCCGGATCTTCATCGCCGGGGACCGCGTGCTATCCGAGCGCTGGCGCAGGCGGCTCGAAGGAAAGGGGACGGTCGCCGCCGGGGCAATCGTGGGCGCGCTCGTGGGGTTCACGTCGGTCGGCAGCGGAGCGCTGCTGGTCCCGTTCCTCGTCTGCGTGTTTCCGCTCAGCCCCGCACGCGTCGTCGGGACCGATGTCTTTCATGCCGCGATTCTCGTGAGCGTCACGGGGCTCGCGCACGCGTACGGCGGGACCGTCGACTGGCTGCTTGCCGCGACGCTCCTTCTCGGATCTATTCCCGGCGTCAGCGTCGGCACCTGGATCGCCCCGCGCGCGCCCGCTCGGATTCTTCGCGTGGGCCTTGCCAGCCTGCTGCTGATTACCGGCTTCAGCCTGATCTAGATCTCACGACCGCGCCGCTCACTCCACCGTATACGTGACGTACATCAACCGCCCTTCGCGCTGAATCTGCAGCGCGACCGGCGTGCCTGGCTTGAGCGCCCGGACCGCGTCCCGTAGCGCCAGCAGCGTCGGCACCTTTGCGTTGTTGACGCTCCGGACCACGTCTCTCGCAAGGAGAGGCACTTCGCTCGTCGATCCTGACACGCGCGCGACCACGATGATGCCGTACGGATCCCTCAGACCTCGGGCGGCGGCGGCAATCTTCTGGTCGATCTCGACGCCGAGAATCCCCAGTTCCGGCACCAGATTCTTCTGCGTGTCGGCCATCGACGAAACGGCATCGAACTCGTTGCGTTCCTCGACCGTGGCGAGACTGAGCGGGTGCTGCATCGCACCGCGCTGCACCACGACCTTGACGTTCTCGGTGGAATCTCTCAGCCGGAAGTAATAGTTGACCGTGGGCAGGTTGTCGGCGGGCTGCCCGTCCACCGACAGGAGAATGTCGCCGACCTGCAGGCCACCTTTCTCCGCCGGACCGCCAGGCCACACGTCCGACACGATCAGCCCGTAGTCTTTCGTCAGGCCGAGGGCGGCTGCCATTGCAGGCGTAATCGTCTGGATGCTCATCCCCGTTTCCTGGCGTCGAAGTTGACCGTACTTCTGGAACTGTCTGAATGCGGTTCTCACCGTGGCCGAGGGAATGGCAAAACCGAGACCCTCGCTGCCTCCCGACTGCGACACGATGAACGTGTTCACGCCGACCACTTCGCCGCGCGTGTTCACCAGCGGTCCGCCCGAGTTGCCCGGGTTGATCGGCGCGTCGGTTTGCACGTAGATGAGCGGTGAATCGATGTCGGTTTGTCTGGCGACGGCCGACACCAGCCCGTGGGTCAACGTCTGGCGGAGGCCACCCGGGCTCCCGAACGCAAAGACCGTTTCGCCCTGCCGCAGATTCGAGTACGTCGCGAGGGGCAGCGCGGGGAGTTTGGTGCCCTCGATCTTGATGAGCGCCAGATCCAGCTCGCTCGAGGTGCCGATCAGGCGTGCCGGAAAGCTCGTCGACTTGTTCGAGAGCGCCGTCGCGAGCCTGCCGTCGGCATTGGCCGGCGCCATCATGACTTCAATCCGCTGCGCGTTGTTCACGACGTGCGCGTTGGTCATGATGTAGCCGTCCGGATCGATGACGAATCCAGACCCGACCGATCGCTGCTGGCCAATCACGACGTTGGCGTCGCCGCGGGTGTTGTCTTCCCGCGCGCCGTAAGCGGTCACCTGGATTTGCACGACGCTCGGCCAGACTTTTTTCGTCAGCGCGTCGATCGACTCGTTCAAGCGCTCGAGAGGGTCCTGCACCTGTTGCGCCGGCACCGGTTTCTGCTGGGCGTTCGCCGGGGCGCCGAAGAGAATGAGGCCCAGGGCAGCGGCGGCGCTAAGAAGGCGGGATCGTCGATCTCCGGGTGTCGGTGTCGTCATGCTCAATCTCCGTGTGGGCGATGGGCGGAGTGGGTTCGCTGGGCTATGGGCGAGCTTCCGAGGTGAAGGCAGATTACGTGCCATGGCACGACCGGCCAGTTATACTCCCCGGCCGTGCAAATCGACCACAAAATCTGGAGTACCTCCGACATCTCGGACGTGGGGGGTACCATTGCCCATCGACCAGCGCGCGAAGCGCGCTACTGCGCCGGACTTCCCTCGATGTTGAGATACGCGATCGGCGCGATCTTCGTCCCGCGCAACGACTCCTCAATCGCCTTCCGGTCTCCGACGATCACGATGGCCAGGTGCTCGAGATCGAGATACTTCTTCGCGACGCCCACGACGTCGCCGGCGGTAATGGCCGTGACCGACTTCGTGAATCGCTGATAGTAGTCGTCGGGCAGCGACTGCAACCACAGCCCGCTGATGGCACCGTTGATGGCGCTCACCGATGCGAATGTGCCGGGCAGGCTCTGGACGAGCGATTCCTTTGCGGTCCGCAGCTCCTCCTCGGTAATCGGCCGGGCGCCGACGATGCCCCGCAGCTCCTTCATGAACTCGACGAGCGCGGCGTCGGTCTTGTCTCCGACGATGTCGCCGCCCGTGCGGAAGGGGCCAGGCCCCTTGCCGAACCCGAAGCCCGACGACACGCCGTAGCTGTAGCCTTTTTCCTCGCGGATGTTCGCGTTGAGGCGCGACTGGAACATGCCGCCGAGAATCGTGTTCATCACGCGAAGCGCGTAGTAGTCGGGCGTGGTGCGAGGCGGCCCCGGCAAGCCGATCGCGAAGATCGATTGCGCCGAGCCCGGCTTGTCGACGAGATAGATCGTCGTCGGCCGCGAAGCCGGCAGCGCCGGAAACGAGAACGTGGGACGTTCGCCGCCGGGCGACCCAGCCGGCAAGGCCCCGCTCGACAACGGGGCGAATCGCCGCGGGCGTGACGTCGCCCACGACCGTCACCAGCGCGCGCCCGGGCTTGAAGAACCGTTGATGAAAATCGACGACCTCGGCTCGTGTGATGGCTTTGTAGCTCTGCTCGGTCGGCGATTGTCCCAGAGGATGGGCGTCGCCGTAGAGCACGCGCGGAAACACGCGCGACGCGATGGCGCCCGGCTGCGCCTTCGCCTGCTCGAGCGCGACGAGCCGCTGCGCGCGCAGCCGTTCGAGCGCTTCGGGCGGAAAGGTCGAATTCATCAGCATGTCGGCGAGGATGCCGAGCGTGTCGGCGAAGCGTGCGGTCGTGCTGACGAAGCTGATGGCGCCGCTCTCCGAACCGACGCCGACCGACACGTTCGTGCCGAGCAGCTGCAGGGCGTTCGAAAGGTCGTCACCGCTGCGCGTCTTCGTTCCCTCGCTCATCATCGCGGCGGTCAGCCCCGCGACGCCCCTGCGATCCGCCGACTCGAACTGGTCCGCGCCGCCAAGGAATGTGATCGAAAACGATACGAGCGGCAGGTCGTGCTTCTCGGACACGGCGAGCTCGGCGCCGTTGGCGAGCTTCGATTTGGTCCAGGTCGGTACGCGCAGCTCGGGCGTCTTGCCGAGAGGAGGTTGTTTGGAGCGATCGACAGTTTGCGCCAGCACCACGGCAGGGCTGAAGCCCTGCGCCACCGATGCCAGGAACGTTGCGGCAGGGCCCAGGCCTCGCGCGACCGTTGCTGACGTGATGAGAGCGAGCGCGAAAACAGTGCGGCGCGTCATTGGACCTTCGTGCTTTCTGCCGGCTTCGAGGCCTGGCCGGTCTGCCCGGGCGGCACGACGCTCAACACGATGCGGCCGGTGGTCAGATACTTGTTCGCCACGCGCTGCACGTCGGCCGGTGTCACCGCGAGGGTCTTCTGATATTCAGTGCGGAAGTAGCCGGCGTCGCCGTGGATCGCGGCACCGTTGACCAGCTGGAACGCCTTGCCGAGGTTCGACTCGAGTCCGCGCACGAACGACAGTTCTTCACCGGCCGTTGCCTTCTGCACTTCCTCCAGCGGTCGGCCCTTCGCGCTTCAGCCGATCGATGACGGCGTCGGCGGCCGTCTCGAGCTCGGTGAGCGTATGTCCCGGGCGCGGTGTAATCGTGACGATGAACTCGCCGACGTCTTCGTTCGTGTTGTGCCCGGCCGAGACCGACGCGGCGGCCTGTTCGTCGTACACGAGCGCCTTGGTCAGCCGGGCCGTCCGCGGGCCAGACAGGATCGCGCCGAGCACCGCGAGCGCGAAGCGGTCGTCGTTCTTGTCGCCGACCGCCGGCCAGAGCATGTACAGCCGCGGCACCTGCACGCGATCTTCGTACACCAGCCGCTGGGCGGACGATAAGGTCACCGGCCCGGCATCGGGCCGCTTGATGGTGTTGCCGCGCGGAATGTCGCCGAAATATTTCGTCACCCACGCCTTGACCTGCGCCGGATCGAAATCTCCAACGATGCTCAGGAACGCGTTGTTCGGGGCGTAATACAGGCGGAAGAAATTCTTGACGTCCTCTTCGGAAGCGGCCGAGAGATCCTCCATGCTGCCGATCACCGGCCACGAATACGGATGCTCGGCGGGGTAGGTGGCCTTCGACAGAATCTCGAACACGCGCCCGTACGGCTGGTTGTCGATCCGCTGGCGCCGCTCGTTCTTCACGATGTCGCGCTGCGCGTTCAGCTTCGCGAGGTCGAGCGCATCGAGCAGGAAGCCCATGCGGTCGGACTCGATCCACAGCATCGATTCGAGGTAATTCGAGGGGACCGACTCGTAGTAGGTCGTGATGTCGTTGGATGTCGATCCGTTGTTCATGCCGCCGACGCCCTCGGTGAGGCGGTCGTGCACGCCGTAGGCGATGTGCCCGGATCCGGTGAACATGACGTGCTCGAAGAGATGGGCAAATCCAGTCCGCCCGGGCAGTTCGTTCTTCGAGCCGACGTGATACCAGATGTTCACGGCCACGGTCGGCGTGGTGTGGTCGGTCGACAGCACCACCGTGAGACCGTTCGGCAACGTGAAGGTCTCGAATGGAATGTTGATCGTGCTTTGCGCAGCGAGCGGCATGCCCGATGCGACGAGCAGAACAGCGGCAGCAAGGCGCTTCATGACCGCATTATGAACTAGAATGTGCGCCTGTGCCCCCCGCCAAAAACGCATCCGGAAAGATTCAGTTTTCTCAAACTGGCCGGCCCTGGCCTCGTCGTGGCCGCGACGGGAATCGGCTCGGGCGATGTCGTGGCGGCGACGGTTGGCGGCGCGCGCTACGGCGTCATCCTCCTCTGGGCGATTGCCCTCGGCGCGTTCTTCAAGTACGTCCTGAACGAAGGCATCGCCCGCTGGCAACTGGCCACCGGCAAGACGGCGCTCGAAGGATGGGCCGAACATCTTCCGGTCTGGGTCACCTACATGTTTGCGGTCTATCTCGTCATCTGGACCGTCGCGGTGACCGCCGCGTTGACCAACGCCACCGGTCTGGGCATCAGCAACCTGACCGGCGGAAGGATTCCGCAATCGTGGGGCGCGATTCTTCACAGCCTGATCGGCTTCGTCTTCGTGATCCTGGGCGGATACGGCGGCTTCGAGAAGTTGATGAAAACGCTCGTCGGCGTCATGGGCTTCAGCATTCTCGTCTGCGCGGCGTTGACGTTCCACGATCCGGTCTCGGCCGTGCGCGGCGTGCTGATGCCGTCAATTCCCGAAGGCGGCGGCTTGAATGTGCTTTCGATCATCGGCGGCATCGGCGGGTCGGTGACGATGCTCTCGTACAACTACTGGATGCGCGAAGAGCAGATCAGCGGGGCCGAAAACGTGTGGTACGTGCGCGGCGACATCGCGATCGCGTACCTGTTCACGGCGCTCTTCGGCATGGCGATCATGATGACCGCCAACCAGGCCTTCTACATTCCCGGCATCGCCATCACGAACGCGCAGGCCGTGCCGAAAATGGCCGAGATGCTCGGCAGCATTCTCGGCGCGTTCGGACGCATCGCCTACTCGGTGGGATTCTGGGCCGCCGTCTTCGCGTCGCTCCTCGGCGTGTGGCAGAGCGTGCCGTATCTCTATGCCGACTTCTACGGCATCATGAAAAAAGTGACGCCGGAAGAGCGAAAGCGCCTGACGGAGGTCACGAGCACGCCGTACCGCATCGCGCTCGCGTTTGTCACCTTGGTGCCGATGGCCTTCGCGTTCACCGGCCAGCCCATCCAGGTGATCGTCGTCTACACGATCGTCGGCAGCGTGTTCGTGCCGTTTCTCGCGGCGACGCTGCTGTACCTGAACAACCGCATTCGCTGGACCAACGCCGTTCCGAAAAACGGCTGGGCCACCAACGGGCTGCTGCTGGTAATCCTGGCCTTGTTCGTGGTGATCTGGATCGATGAGATTCGGAGAGCGCTCGGTTAGACGGGGAGTGCCATGTCATGGCAAATGGCAAAATGGCAAATGGCAAATACTGAACGATGTGCCATGCAGTGCCATCTGCCATGACAGGCGTCAGTTCAAGTCCGCGTCAGCGGGAATCTGAAGATCATCTGCGGCTTCGTGCCCGGGCTGGGCTTGCGTCCGCCTCCGAGACCCGCGTCGGTGAAGTACACGTGGTTGTCGTAGATGCTCATGCCGTGCGGATCGGGATCGTCCGGTCCGAAGGGCCAGATCTCCTGCACGCGGCCTGATTCGGGATCGATGCGCTGCACCAGGCGATCGGCGCCGTCGATGATCCAGAACGAGCCATCGTGACAGTCGAGGCCCGTGCGGCACGTTCATCTTGATCGGACAGCATGCGGCTGATGCGCAAATCGTCCTTCGGATCCATCTCGGCCAGGAAGCCCAGACCCGGAGCGACCGCCCACAACTTGTCGGTCTGCTTATGGTAGTAGGTGCCGTGCACGCCGCCCCACGGCGTGCGGTAGCCCTTCACCTGCTTGCCCTTCATGTCGAGTTTGACGATCTCCCCGTAGCTCTTGTCGAACGGGCGCTTGAACTCGCGCAGGTTGGACGCGGTGCCCGCACCGTTGCAGCCGATCCAGATGAAGCCGCCGCCCACGGCCAGGCCGCTCGTGTTGTGCGCCTCGCCGACGAAATCCTCGAGAACTTTGCCGGTCTTCCAGTCGAGCAGGTTGATGCGCTCGGAGACCTGGTCGCCGACCCACAACCCTTCGGGCGACGATTCGAGCGCGTTCGGATAGCGGTCCGGGCTCTTCCACAGCATCTCGATCTTCGGCGTAAAGGTCGGCGGTTTCGGCGCGCCGCCGCCGCGCGCCGGAGCATCCTGCGCCGACACCTGTGAGCCCGCCATCAGGCCGGCGCCGGCCACGGCCGCCGTGCTGAAAAACTCTCTTCGTCGCATCTTCATAAGTGTCTCCGTGACTTGGCTGATCCCGCTTATTGCGGTGCCGCACCGCGTGCCGGTCCCGCGCCGCGCCCGAAGGGCGCATAAACGTCGAACGGTTTCATCCGCGTGTAGGTCGCACTGAATTTCTGTCCGGCCGCATCGGTGCCCTGCCATGTGAAGGTATCACCCTTCAGCGTGAACGTGCCCGTGCCGAGCTTGTCTTCGAGGTTGGGGTCGGTATCGGCGATGTGGCGGCGCACGAACGTGGTGCCGGACACGTTGTAGGTGCCGCGCGAGGCGGACATGCCGTCGTAGGCCGCCGCATATTGCTCGGGGGTCCATTTTTCCGCCGGCACCTTGGGCACGCCCTTGCGGCCGGCGGGAAGGGTCGTCGCGTGGAACCACCCGTCCTCGCCAAGCAGCAGGCGCTCGGGTGTCGTCGTGCCCGCCGCGCCGTTCACCGTGTAGGCCGTGCGTTCCCACGATCCGACGAGCGCGGTGGAGCCAAGCTTCTGGTTCGGCAGCTTGCGCGCATGAACCTGCGGCGATTTGGTGGGGCCCGTGCCTTCGAGAATCAGCACGTTGCCTTCAAACCGCCAGGCGCGTTCCTGCGTGTTCTCGCCGTCGCCGGGGCCGAGGCCCGCCTTGTGATGGCGGTAGTTCACCTGCCCGCTGTGACTGTAGTTCCCCCAGCCGCCTCCCATCTTGTCGAAGCGCGCGAAGAGCTCCTTCGTCGTTTGCTGGGCGAGAGGCTTGTTGACCTTCGGCCGGCTGGCCGGAAACTCCATCATCGACCAGTAGCCGTCGTTCATGAACTTCACGTAGAGCGGCGCATCGGGCGGCTGCACGCTGAAGCCGTTGCGCAGGAGGGAATAGCGCACCCACGTACCGACGAGCGGGTTGTAGTCGGGCGGCGGCGCCGGCGCCTGGTCGCACGCGTTTTCGTCGCGATTCGCGCAGCCGTATTCACTCATGTCGTGCGGATAGCTCGCCGGGTCTTGCGCGCGCAGGGCCGCGATCGAGAGTGCCGTCGCTGCAAGCGACACCACGAACAACGCACGTGTGCGTGGGCTGACAACCGGGTACATCGGGCCTCCTGAAGTGCTGAAAAAGATGCGGAAAAGC
>CAWJGS010000002.1:0-224006 GCA_963842575.1 uncultured Actinomycetes bacterium
AATCGGGAGCGAGCAGGACACTGTCCTCGCGGACTTGCTTGCCGGAGATGAGCCACCGCCCGAGGAGGCGGCCGAGGTAGCGCTGCGTCGCGACGGCGTGCGTGCCGTGCTGAGGTGCCTGCCCGACCTCGACCGGCAGGTCATCGGATTGCGTTTCGGGCTCGACGACGGCGAGCCGGAGACGCTCGAGCAGATTGGCCGCCGCGTGGGGCTGACGCGCGAGCGCGTGCGCCAACTCGAGGGGCAGGCGCTCCGCCGCCTCGCGTCGGTCGCCGAGCTACAGGACGGAGCGCGCGAGACCCTGTTTCATGGCTGATACAGCACGGCTGTCTTCGCCGGCAACGAAGAAGTCGTTGCGATGCAGGCCCCTGATCTTGTGCGTCCACCATGTGACTGTCGTCCTGCCCCATTCGGTCGGCGGCGCGGGGTGATGCCCCTCTTCCTCGGCAAGCGCGCCCACGCTGTTCGTGAATTCCAGCGCCTGCGCAAAGTCGTCGAATGAAAAGACGCGTCGCAGCCCTTTGAATCCGCCGAGGTTCACTATCTCCCAGTCAGGGACTTGGGGATGAAATTCGGCGATCTCGGCATCGGTCACGGTCGGTGCGTCCTTGCGACACGCGACGCACTTCATCTGCGCCAGTCTCTCCATCTGCCCCTCTCCACTCGAATCGGCCCCGCACACGCGGCTACTCGCGCAATCAGGGTATCGCTCCTCCGGTGTTCCCTCGCGAGTCACGCGGTCCGGTCGAAATGGTCTGAGGAAAGGCTCTCCTTCCTTACGGAGGGCGGCGGAGAGCAGCGTCGGTTCGACGATCATCCAGATGTGGCCGCCGGGAACATCAAGCTCGTGGTGGCTCGCCCCGTTCGGCTGCAAGTCTCCGGCAGTGCTCGGGGGTCGTGAGCTGGTCGGTCGAGCTGCCAACGACCGTGACCGGCACCGAAGCTGGACTCAGCCGCTCGAGCTGGGGGCTGAGGTCGAGGTCGTGCACAGCTCGCGCGACGGCGAGTGCGGTCCGCGGCGAGCGCGAGACACTACCCATGGCTCGCGAGAGCTCGCCGGCCGGGTAGCACCCGCGCATGACCTGCCCGATGAACGCGAACAGACTTCTCGTCATCGGTTTGCGCAGCGGGAGCCCGGCAGGTGAGAGCCAGAATCAGACGCTCGATCGCAGCCGGCCGATCGGCCGCAACGAGGATCGCCAGCGCCGCGCCCATCGAATGGCCGGCCAACGAGATCGGCCCTTCTCTCCGGGCGATCTGCTCGGCGAGCCACTCGTGATAGCCACTGAGCTCCCGGCCGGTTGTTTTGTACGGCGGTAACTCGAAGGGCCTCCCATCCGACTGGCAAACCGCGGCGATAGAGGCCTGGGACCAGCTCCCCCATCCGGGAACGAAGAGACCGGACACAGAACCGATGGTCGCCCTGTCACAAATGACAAAGTGCCGCGGAGCCGGCGCGGCGAACGCTAAGCGATCGCCGCGCGGAACACGGCGCGGAACGGGGCGACGAGCTTTAGCGCGTATGCCATGCTCATGTGGGTCGTGTTCCAGTACGCGATTGTGTGGCCGATGACCATCGGGCAGAGGTCTAGGTAGCAGAACCAGGGCGAACATCAATGAATCCTGCCCCTCGAAGCGCGCCTGAGCGGCCACGTACTCGTACAGCTGCGGCCGTGTCGGTGCCGCCAGCAGCGCATCAGGCTCGCGCCGGACGAGAGCAGACAGTCGACGATCCCCCGCGTCTGGTACGGCACATCCCCGAGCACGACGACGCGCTTGGAGAAGGGCTTCAGGGCCGCAGTCACGGACTTGATCGCGTCGACCGTCGTTTGGCCGCCGTCCCCTGGCGAGTGCGGGAGCGAGCCGAATGCCCCTCCCACGAGCGTGACTGTCGGATGGAGCGCCCGCGCGCGCCTGACCGCCCAGTTGATCCAGGCGCGACATTCGGGATTCTTCGCGTCCGGCTTCTTCCACCTCCAGGGCAGGCAGCTCGGCTTCGTGAACGGTCGAACGACCCAGCCGTCGCGTGCGGCCATCTGCAGGATCGCGGGCATCCAGACTCGCAGGTGCGAGTCGCCGATAACCGCGATCGACCTCCTCGCCGACGGGCGCCCGAGGCGGCAGACGCGCGAGCTCGTCTCGCCGTTACGGGGTTCGCATCCCGGCGGGTACGAGTAGTGAGAGGAGCCGAGCTTGTCGAGCGCAGCCCGGGGAACGAGGCCGCCGGGAATGCCGGCCCCACGCCTTGCAGCCTCGACGGTGGAGATCACCTCCGGGAGTGAGCCGCCGGAGACACCCTGCGCCGCCAGCGAGCGCCCGCCGGACGGCGTCTGGCGCAGTCCGACCGGCTGCGCAGGAGTCCCGCTCGCCTCGAAGCGGTCGGCCGCGGTCGAGATCGAGCCGATGGAGAGCACCGCGGCCACGAGGGCGACTGCGCCGATCGAGGCGGGCCAGAGCAGCGCGCTCAGCGGCCGCGAGCGCATGTGCCGGATGGGGTTCTCGAAGAAGCGATAGGTCAGGATTGCTACGAGGAACGACGCAAAGACGAGGAGCAGCCTAGTCAAGAGGCCCAGCGCGTGGCCGACGTACAGCGCCCCCAGGATGAGGAAGGGCCAGTGCCATAGGTACAGCGCGTATGAGCGGTCGCCGATGTACCGGAAGGGCTTCAGCGCTAGCACCCGGCCGACGGAGAAGCGCGAGGGTACCCGCGTGAGGCCGGCGGCGATGACGAGCACCGTGCCGAGCGTGGGAACGAGCGCCGCGTAGCCCGGAAAGGCGGTCGCATGCGAGTAGGCGAACGCGGCGGCGACGATCGCGGCCGCGCCGGCCCACCCGACGATCGGCGGGATCCGTCTTCTTTCGCGCGCCAGCCAGGCGGCGCCGACCGCCCGTGCCGCTCCCAGCCCGAGCTCCCACGCCCGCGTGAGCGTCGAGAAGTACGCGCTGGTGGGGTGCGCCTCCGTGTCGTAGACCGACCAGGCGAAGGACGCGGCGACGGCGACCATGACGGCGACGAAGACCGGCCGCAACCCGTTCGCCGGCCACGCCGTGTGCGTGGCCCGCTGCCCGCGCAGCAAGCGGCGGAGCGCCGATGCGGCAAAGAGGACGAGGAAGATGACCGCAGGCCAGACGACGTAGAACTGCTCCTCGACCGCGAGCGTCCAGAAATGGAGGAACGGGGAGGGCGGCTGCGCCTGCGTGAAGTAGTCGACGTGGGCGCTGCCGAAGTGGATGTTGGCGGCGAAGAAGGAAGCCCAGATGCTGTCCCACACCATCGGCTTCGTGACGAAGTTGACGATCTGGAGAACGGCGACGTCGACGACGACCAGCGTCAAGGCCGCCGCGGGGAGGATCCGCCGCGCGCGCCGGAGGTAGAAGCCGGCCGAACGGAACCCGGCCCTGGTCGCGGGCTTGCGAAAGCAGGAGGCCGGTGATCAGGAATCCGGACAGGACGAAGAAGACGTCGATCCCGAGGTAGTCGCCGTGCACCGGGTCCAGGTCGGCGTGGTCGCAGACGACGAGCAGCACCGCGACCGCGCGCAAACCCTGCAGGTCTGCCCGGTGTCTCCCCCTCGGCAAGCCGTTCACGCCGGAGCCCGACGCCCCCATCCGAAGCCTCCTCGTAGAGGTGAGCGATTCTCCCGCTCGCCTGTTAGAAACCTATTGCGGTTTCGTACGTTTTCCAAGGGGGCAGCGCGGGCGTTGAAAACGCGAACTGGTACCGGTCGAAGGCTGCCTGCCGCTCGCTCTCCGTCGACTCGCGTGTCGCCGGCGCGCGCTACGCGGATGCGGTGGATGCGCACAGCACACGATGGGATGGCTGCAATGCCGAACGAGGACGGCACGTGGTACCTCCCATTTATGGGAACCGTGGGCGATGCTCAGCCTAGGCGCCGGCGCGCCCGACTACGCTGTGCGATCTCCAGCCGAGACAACGAAAGGCCCGCATTTGCAGGCCTTTCATGTGTGGACCTAACAGGACACCTTTCAAACTTTCGCGCGGGTCCTGGCCCTCCTCGAGACTGGCTCCGAGACGCGCGGGCTCGCCGCGAACCGCCCCGCGCGTCCGTGACGATGCGATCACCGTGTGGACGCTTGCCCCCTTGCGTTCCCGGTCGAGAGCCTTTGCTTGAGCCGAGGAGGTGCTCTTCGGTTCGGCGACCTGGTCTGCGAGCCTCGATCTCTCCAACTTCACGCTCGAGATCGGCCTGGTGTTCGCGTCCGAGCATTCGAACGTCTCGTCCATGGCGCCCTACGCCTGTGTCTCCTGTCGACGGTCGCAGGTTGTCTGCGCAGTCGACGTCATGGGCTGGCGAGCTCGATCTTTCCGCTGTAGGTCGTTACCGGGCCCGTCGGAAAGACAACCGTCCCGACCTCGTGCAGAAGACGCCGTGCAGCCCTGCCAGACAACCCTTGGCCGCTGGCCGTCGCGTCTCGTGGACGACGAGATCCGCGTCGTTGTGCCCGGTGAGGTGGAACGTGACCGTGCCAGCGACGCCGTTCACCGTGCCGGTGAATGTCTCCACGTCGTGGAAGTTGGCGCTTCCGTCTGCGTGGATCACCAGGATGCCGTTGAGGGTCGACGTGCCTGTGAATGTGCCCGTGTAGGCGGATCTGCTGCGCCGGCGCTCGTTCCCGACCCGCCAGGAGGCCCGCACCGCCGTCTTCGACTGCATCGAGACGTTCTACAACCCCATCAGGTTCCACTCGACGCTCGGCTACCTCTCACCGGTCGACTACGAAAGAATCAATGAGGAAGAGAAAGCCGCCTAACCAGAGAGTGTCCACCGAAACGGGGCGGTCCAGACCTCCCCCCGCGGCTGACCCTGGAGGGTGAGCTCGTCGCCTTCGGTGAGGACAGACTTCCGAGCTTCCCGCGCCTTTGCGAGCGGATGCTGCACCGCAGGCCGGGCCGCAGGCGCCGCCTACTCCGGCAACCCGCCAACCGAACCGACTGTCGCACGGTTGAGCCATATATGACAGAAGACCCGGCCTGGCGGGGGCCGGGTCGGATCAGCGGTTGATGGGTGCGCTTCGCTTGTGTTTGGTGTCGGGGAGTTGGAGGCGTACATGTTGTCGGAGCCGACGTACAGCTTCCCGTCGGAAACTGTCGGCGACGCGTCGACGAAGTAGCCCGTCTTGTACGACCAGAGCTTTTCGCCTGTGGTGGCATCGAGAGCCCACACGCGGTCGTCGGTTGAGCCGATGTACACGACGCCGTTGGCTACCGATGGCGAGGAGAAGAAGGGATCAGATGCGAAGTCGGTTGTCCACAGATTCGCGCCGGTGGCTGGATCGAGCGCGTACAACTTGCCGTTGAAGGAGCTGACGTACACCCTCCCGCCGGCCACCGCGGCCGGAGATCGACGAAACCGCCGGTGTTGAACGACCACAGCTTCGCGCCTGTTTTGGCGTCGAGCGCGTACATGTTGCGGTCGACCGAGCCGATGTACACCACCCCGTTCGCCACGGTCGGCATCGGATCGATCTCGGCGCCGGTTTCGAACGACCACACCTCCACGCCAGTCTTCGCGTTGAGCGCGTGCACGGTCTTGCCGAAGTCGTCGCCGAAATACACCATCCCGTCCGCGACCGCCACCGGCCCGGGGAGGCCGGACTCGAAGCTCGAAAGCTGCTTGCCCGTTCTCGCATTGACCGCGAACAGATCGTGGCCCGAGGGGACGTAGACCACCTTCTTCATCACGGTTGGCGTGCCCAACGCCGCCTGCGGCGTCGTCCGACCACATCACCTTGCCCGTTCTGGCCTGGAGCGCGTACAGGTGCCCGTAAATCCCGTCCGGGTTGGGGCGGCCGTCAGTCGAGCCGATGTACACCACGCCGTTGGCGACCGCGGGTGACGTATTACCTGGTGTGCCGGCGGTGGTAAACGACCACAGAAGCTTGCCCGTTCTGGCATTGAACGCGTAGAACTTGCCCGTGGAGGCACTGATGAAGTCGTCCGAGCCGACGTACACCACACCATTCACCACAGCCGCCGACGATTCAGCGATGTGGCCGGTGCGGAACGACGAGTCCGACGCCCAGGCCCGCCACGTTCGCCGGACCCAGGACCCGCTCGAACGGGTTAGAGCGCCCGCCGCTCGGAAGGAACCCGAACTGCGTCCAGCTCCCTCTAGCGGCCGACGCGGTCTGCGCCGAGGCGCTGCCAGACCCCGTTGCCAACGCGGGCGCAGCAGAAGCCACCGCGAGGGCTGCCAAAACCAACATCGCACCCGCGAACACGTTCCCAAGCCTCTGCCGCCCAAGCACGCTACCCCTTACCAGCCTCCTCAAATAGATGACCAGCCCTCCGCACAGACTGCCGCTTTCGAGCCGAAGAGATCCCTAAAGAACCGACTCGGCCCACGACCCTATACCAACCCGTGCACGGCGCCCAAGCGCGTTCAAGCCTGAGGGGAGTCGGCTGGAGCGGGGCGAATGTCTCTGAGAGACATCCTTGTCTCCGCGCTGACGGCAATCTAGCCTCGGAGCCTCGTGGCCCGACCGGCAGCGCCGCGAGCTGCTCGAGGAGCTCAACCTGCACGCTCGCATTGGGATACGGCGATGGCGTTCGAGGACGGTAAGCGCCTCTTTCGGTCCGTGCAGGCCATCGGGCTCGAAGGCGTCGTTGCAAAGAAGCTCACCCAGCGTTACAAGCCGGGCGAGCGACTGTGGGTCAAGGTCAAGAATCGGGATTACTGGCGGTTCCCGCTTGAGCGCGGGGGGCAATTCGCGGTGCGCACGCTCCGCGATAGCCGCCGGGCCCCGCGTGGCGGCGCACTTGCCCGCGGGGGGCACGGGGGCTCCCCCTCCGACCGTGCGCACTGCGTCGACACTCGGGCCCGTGCTCGAACGAGTGGCCTCCGGTGAACTCACGGCTCCGGGCGGGACTCGTCGCCAGGCTCGAGGGGGCAGCGGCAACGCTCGAGGCGCTGGGAACGCGCACGCGCAAAGCTCGGCCCGCGGCTCTTGAACTCGTCCGGCCGAGATGGTGCCGGCGGCGTTCCCGTACCTACAAGCATTCCACGAGGACCACGAGGCCCCCGCGGCTTGCAGGGGCACCAGAAAGAGCAAGGGCCGCAGGGGCCGAAAGGCGACACGGGAGCCACCGGAGCGACGGGGGTGGCAGCTCCCCGCGGCCCCCCGCCGATCGGGAGCGCCGCGATCGCCTCTACGGTCGTGAGGGCCGGCGCAACCACCGCCGGCCCCCACATCGCAACGTTCGTTCTACGGCGTGACCTTTGGCGGCGCGGGCGGCGCCTTCTGATCGACTCCGCGGCCGACTTGTCGTACGCCTGCGGGGTGACGTACTTGCCCCGTTCCTCGCCGGTCTTTGCCTGTTCGGTCTGGAACGGGTGCGCACGCATGTACGGGTCGTTTCGTTGCGCGGTCACCTGCCAGGACACCGTCACGTCCGGCTTGTCCGTGCGGATCGTGAACTGGTTGTTGACGATCTCGTGGTAGACGCCGGCGCGGGCGTCCCAGTCCTTCTCGCCGACGACGGTCAGCTGGTAGCGGAAGTCGGTGTTGATCTTGTCGAACCAGGCCGGCAACTGCACCGTCGCCAGCCCACTCCCGTCCGTGGTGATGTTGCCGCTGTAGGTGTCGAGCGCCTGGTCGGACTCGACCGCTGCGTGGACGAGGTATTTGTTCGCCGGGTCGAGCGGATCGTCGATCCGGAAGTTCTTCGTCCCCGTCACCTGCAGGCTGCCGGCCACCAACACGTTCCCGCTGAACACGCCGCCGTAGCCGCTGGAGGAGATCCCCCAGATCCCGTACGCGGACTGACCGTTGTCGTCCTGTCCGATCACACCGTTCCCGCCCGTGGCGGCGCTGAGGAAGTCCCCGGCCGTGCTGCCGCCGGATCCCTCGACAGCCCCGAGCCTGGCGGTCGGGCTGGTCGTGCCGATTCCGACGTCGCCGGTCGAGGTGATCCGCATCGCCTCGGTGCCGTTGGTCTTCACGACCAGGTCGTGGGCATCGGTCGTCCCTAGGAAGTTCGCCCCCGGCGAGGTACCCGCGTTCCCGGTCAGGCTCCAGCCGCCGCCGGTGCCGACCGCCTGGCAGGAGACGCTGCCGTCGGCGTTCACTACCCGCACCGCAGTCCCCGCCGCACAGGTACCGCTCACCCGCTTCTGCAGCGCGGTCAAGTCGAGCCCGTCCAGCAGATCGGCGTTTTACAGGTTCGCAACCTTGGCGGTCGAGTTGACCGTGAGCGGCGAAATCAGGTTCGAGTTGACGATCGACTGCAGGCCAGGGCCGCCGGCGGTGTTTCTACCGATCACGCCGGCATTTGTGGCCGCGGCGCTGTCACCTTCGACTCCCGGGCCGACTCCGCTTGCCCGGTGTGCTTGCCGAGCACGCCGGTGCCACTTGGGCTGGTTGCGTAGACGCCGATCCCCGGGCCTGCCTGTGTGGCCCAGAGCCCGTAGCGGTTCGCGCTGGTCGACTTGCTCTCGGCCCGGATCGCGGCCGAGGTCGATCCAGGCGCGGTGGAGGAGAGCAGACCATAGACCGAGAACGCACCTGCGGCGGTCGAGGCCGAGTCGCCCCTATCCGCCGGCCCTGCACCGGCGGTGGTCGTATGCTGGCCGTAGAGCGCGATCCCGGACCCGCCTCCTGCCTGAGCCAGGATCGTGTGGTTGGACGTGTTCGCGTTCACGACTTTGAGCTGCGGGCCGGGTGCTGCCGCCCAGCGACGTGGTCGCGGTGGCCGTGTTCGCCTGTCCGAGGATGAAGTTGCCGCCGTTGGCGGCTCCTCCGACCGCGACGAGGACAAGAGCCGCGGTGCCTGCCGCGGGCACGGCGAAGCGAAGTTTGTGGAGGATGGTGCGGAGCATCGGGTGCTCCTTTCCGGGCGGGCTCAGAGTCCGGGAGGACTACACAGGAGCGCCCACGTGGTACCGCAGGCTATCCGCTTCCTTGAGTTGAGAACGACCCACCCGCTCCCGAGGAATGAACAGGCGCACCGTTCCGGGCACGCCTGCTCGCTCGGGCGATTGGTAGGTCGCTAGCCTCCGTAGAAGCCGACGGCGTTCACCGTCGTGGTGAAGGCCCGTGGGCCGGTGCTCGCTAAGAGGCACGCCTTGGTGTTAGCCGGTGGCTTCCATTGGAGCGGCGTCGGGAAGGTGAAGACGAGCGGGACAGCCTCGCTCAGGTCGCGGATCTCCCAGATGGAGCCGTCCAGGATCGGGCTCTGGGCGCAACTCGTAGCGTTGCTGGCAACGTGGTACGCGAACAGTTCGAGAGGGACGCCGTTTCCAGCGCCCAAAGGCGCGTCGGTCGAGACCGACAGGCTCGTGACGTTGATCGGCGACGCGCTCGGCCCGGCGATCCAGTTGGAAGTGTCGAAACTGATGCTTGCCCGCCAGGGCGAGGCGGGTGCAGCCGGGCGATCCGTGACCGTGCCGCCCACGTCCAGCGGCCCGGCTCCGTCGCCCACGGCAAGCTTCCCGTCGGAACTGACTTTGGCGAAGTAGGCCGAAGCCGAGTGGTCGGAGATATTCGAGACCGTCCCGACCGTCGCGAGCGCCGTACCGACGAGTGGGCTGAGCAGGCTGCCGAGTCCGACCCCTGCCAGCACAAAGAGCCCGGCCATCGCTACCCGCAGTTTGGTGATGCGAACTTCCATTGATGGGTTCCTCCTACGTAGATGAACGGGCAAGGGTAGGGAGGTTTGGTCCCGCTTCCGCTGAGAACAGTCCCCCGTCCCTGCGAGCGGATGCTGCACGGCAGGCCGGGGATCCCCCTCGCCTTCTTGATCTTCGCCGTGCTCGAACACGACGGGCTGGCGACGCTCAACTGGCCGTACCGGCAGCGCCGCGAACTGCTCGAGGAGCTCAACCTGCACGGCTCGCATTGGGACACGGCGATGGCGTTCGAGGACGGGGACCGGCTTTTCCAGTCCTTGCGAGACCTCGGCCTCGAAGGAGTCGTAGCCAAGAAGCTCTCGCACCACTATCGACCAGGCGAGCGGCTATGGGTGAAGGTCAAGAATCGGGACTACTGGCGACTGCCGTCCGAGCGAGAGGCTGTCCGGAAACCGCGCCGGACGCCCTCGATGTTGGCAACGCGGTAGCGGGTCCCTCGCACGGCATCCATGGCCTTTTGTTCAGGTCTCACGGACCCGGTGCTCGCGTGGGTGTTTACAAGCCGCGTTTCTTCGCTGCAACGAAGTCGTACGTGCGGCAACAAACTGCGGTCAAGCCCCTCTCGGGGAGCGGCCACTCTTCGGGACCAGGAGGTCACCAGGTATGAAGAAGTTCACAGTGCTACTCGCCGTTCTCGCGGCGAGCGTAGGAACCGGCGTCGCCCTGGCGGCTACGCCGCAGGGCAAGCTGACGGGAGGGGCGCTGGTCGATGCACAAGGCCCGCTCTGGGTCGCGTCGAGTTCGGCGCGCCTGTCGTCGACGGCGGCACCAGCTATGTCGGCCTCGAGAACGACCAGTCCGGGGTCTGCACGGGCGACTCGGGCACCGTCAAGGTCCGCCTGTTCGACGATGCCTTCCACAACGTGCTGTGCGCCCATTTTGTTCTGCACTCGGGCGACAGCGGCAACCCGAAGATGCGCTTCCTGTACCAGAGCGCAGCCGGGGCATGGACGGTCGTCAGGATCGTGGACAACGGCTCGCCCGGCACGAACGACACCATTGCCTTCGGGTTCGTCACCAGCCTGGCCGACGGGATCGAGTGGGTGAACAAGGGCGCGCTTGGATCGGGACACCCGTTCACTGCGTGGGGCTTCACCACCATCGAAGAGGGCAACTTCACCATCAACGCGTAGAGCGACGAGGGGTGGGCCGGGGGCAAAGACCCGCCCGCCACCCGCACGCTCCCGCCCGACGAGATCTCGGTTCTTGGCATGCGCGCGGATTTCGCGCTCTGGCCATTGCGAGAGGGCGCAGCAACACGGCTGGAGCGGGGCGGATCTTCGACCGCGATCAGGAGCAGAAGCGCGAGCGCGTCGGCTAGAGCGATCGGCTTTGGCAGATGGCGGGCCGCTGTCTCAGCCGAGAGCAGTGACCGCGTTCGATCGAGCGTTGGAAATGTGCGTGCGGCGAGCCCTTCGGCAAGAGCGATGTCGCAGACAGAGGAAAAGCTCGGTGCGACCCGGGGAGCGGAGCGGGGGCTCGAAAGCCCCCGCTCCTGCTGAACTCAACGACCACTCGCTTACTTCTGCGCTGGTCGAGCAGCAGTCCTGAACTTCGGCTGCGTTCCGGGCTTCATCTCCGGCAGCACGACCACGCTCTTGGACAGCGGCTGGCCGTACAGCTCCGGGTGGATGTAGCGGCCGTCTGCGGAGCCCTGCTTGGGAACGACGACCTGGATGCGGTGCGCGTTCGCGTACGCGGTCGTGCCGGATGCCGGTCACCTGCCAGGAGACCTTGACGTTCGCCTTGCTCGGTGCGGAGCGGAACCGGTTGCTGGCGATCTCCCCGCGATCGACGGACGAGCTGCGCCATCTCGCCGATCACCGTCAGCTGGTAGCGGAAGTCGCGGTTCAGCGCCTCGAAGTAGGCCGGCAGCGTCACCGTCGGCGAGACCCGTCGCGGTCGTACACGTTGCCGTCGTAGACATTCTTCATGTCCGGCGACTCGACGAACGAGTGCGGCAGGTATTGGTGCTCCGGGTCGAGCGGATGGTCGATCTTGAACGAGCCCGCCGACTTGCTCAGCGTGCCGGCGACCGCGACGTTCCCTGGGAGAATATCCGGCGAAGCCGGTCGTCAACTCGCCGACCACGCCCTTGCCCGCAGGGCTGGACCCGTACACGCCCCACCCTGAGCCCGCGTGCGAACCCCACACGCCGACCCCGAACACGCCGGTGCCATTGTCACCCCGCGCACAGCCGCCGAGCCGGAACCGGGCGAGGTCGAGCCGATCGTGCCGAGGACACCGGCCGCATTGGTGGCGGTCGAAGCTGACTCGCCTGAGACACCCGACCCCCTCACCGCCGGCGAAGCCGCGTACGCCAGCGCCCGTCGCAGCACTGCTGCTGGCGAGGCCGTATACACCAGCGGCGTCTGGTTGGGTGGATTCCGTCTCCCCCCAAACACCGTAGTTCACGCCGGCAGGCCCACCGAGATTCGCTCCGACGACGCCGACGCCGCTTCCGGGCACTTCCCCCGAGAGCGCGATCGCGCCGGGAGTCGGGTCGCTGATCTGCAGCCCGAAGCGCCCGGTGGTTCTCAATGCCGTCGCCGCCGTCGCCGAGTTCGTGGTGATGCCCAGAATCAGCGGGTCGCCGTTGGCCGAGCCCGCGCTCGGGATCAGGACGAGCGCACTCGCCGCCGCCCCTGCGAGCGCCGTAGATGAATGCCCGTTTGCGGAGCATGTCTCCTCCTTCTCTTTGCGGCACCGCCATTGGGTGCCGGTTCGCTCCTAGCGGACCACACTTCGGGGGACGCGACAAGCCGCATGAGTGGGGACCTGCGCGAACGCTCCGCGATAGCCACCGGGCCGCCCAAAAGAACCCGGGGCCGGCTTGCCGGGCGCAGTGTGGAGGGCGCTGATTCGCGCCCTCCACACTGGGGTCGTTGACTTGGCCTTGATTCAGGCCGGACAGGGGTTCGAGCCGAGAACGCTCCGGAAGTTGTTCGTGCGCGGGATCGCGCCCGCCGTCGTCGGATACACGGAGAAGAGCAGCGATCCGAACTCGGCTGCCGAGTTTCCGCCGAACGTGTTGGTCGTTCCCGGGATGTACGGGCCGCCCCAGCTGCCAGACGCACTGGCCGCCCGCCGCCCGGTCGAGTAGAACGGATAGAAGTTGGAGCCAGGCGGCGGGTTGACGCAGCCTGCGCCGGTCGTGCGGTTGCAGTTCCCGCCGAAGTCGGCCGCCTCGATCCGCGGCAGGTCGGCCTCGAACGCGACGCGGCTGTAGTTCTGCGTCCCGTTGAACACCGGACTCGTAAAGAGCACTGGAGGACGGGTGGACTGCAGCGTCCTGGCTCGCACTCGAGAACGTCCCCGGCCAGGTCGTCTGATAGCTGACTCCATCGAAGTCGTTGTCCGTTGATAAACAGCCTCCGATCTTCACCTTCGCAGCGAGCGATCCCTTGAAGGGCGGAGCGAAGCAGTAGCTGTCGTCGTCGTCGAGCGTCGAGTCGCCTACGCCGGGGCTGGTGCAGTCCCCGCCCTGGCCGGTGACGGCGTTGCAGTACTCGAAGTGACCGATCTCGTCCGAAGGCGACGTTGTACGTGTGCGCGGCCCAGATGACGCGGGTGTCCTCGCTCGAGAGGTCGCGTAAGCCGGGTGCCAGGCGTGCGGCGTCTCGCTGCACTGGCTCGCCGAGGGGTCGTAGTCCACGGTCGCGAAACCGTTCGCGATGCTGGCTGTCATCGATCCCGACTGCCCCTTCGTGAGGTCGTTGAGGATCGCGGTCAGCCCCGCTTGCGTGTCGTGGATGTCGACGGTGACCGTGTCGCCTGGCTGCATCATCAGCACCTTGGACGCGGTCGGCGTGAACGTCGCATTCGGTCTGCCCGAGCGGGTCTGGCGGACCAGACCGGCTTGCCGCTCCTCGTGATGAACGCGAAGTTGGCGGGCTCGATGCCCACAGTGTCCAGGCAGTCCTCGTTGTTCGAGACGCCGTTGTTCTGGTTCAGGTTCAGCTGGAACATGGCGACGGCCGCGCACCACTTCTGCGGGTCGCAGCTGACGCCCGGCGGCCATTTCACCCAGCCGGGCGGGTAGAACTGGAGCTCGAGGAAGCCCACTCCGGGGTGCTTACCGATGTACCCGGGCTGCGTGGGATCCGTGCCCGTGTAGATGTTGGAGTCGCTGTTCGGTGCGCACGGGACATTTGCGCCCGCCAGGGTGCTCCCGCCCGGGTTCGGCCCGGACTGGTCCTCGCAGAGCGCCATCCCGAACCAGAACGCGATCCGGTCCTGGAAGGTGAAGGTACCGCCGCTGCCGTCCTGCTTCGGGAGCGTGGGCGGCTCGACTGGGAGACTCAGGCGATAGAGGGTGCTGTTACCCGAGCCCGGTGTGTTCGAGTAGAAGAGCACCGAGGGCTCGTCGTGCCCGATGTAATCGCTCTCGTAGTTGTAGACCTCCGCCGGCTCCGCACACAGCGGGCCGTTGGCGTCGCAATTCAGCTGCCGGCTCGCCGCACTCTGCGACGACGATGCAGCCGGTAGAAACACCAGCGCCACCAAAAGCGCTCCCAGAGCCGGGAGAAGCAAAGACATCCGCTTCATGATCGTCTCCTTTCAAAGGTTCCGATGCGGTGCTTCGTTACTCCGAGCATCACCTCCTCATGCGGCATCGAAGTCGGCTACAGCTTCCCGTCGCGGCTGGAAGTAAATCGGACCGGTCGTCGCCGCGCCTCTAGATTCGAGTGCCCTTCTCCAGCCACCGTGGAACGAGTGGCGGATCGGCGCGCACGCTCCGCGATAGCCTCAGTCGCCGGCGGTGAGCTCGTCGTAGTCGAGAACCTCACCGTTCGCACCCTGCTCGTCGGCCGCATCGGCGGCCCGCAAGGCGTCCTTGGAGTCTCTCGAAACGATCTCGTCTCCGCCAAACGCGGGGTGCTCACCCCTCGCACGCCGATCCTGTTCGATCTTGAACCACCAGTCGGGAACGGCATAAACGATCTTGTGCTCGTTGCTCACGCTCTGGTTGATGTCCTGCCGCGGCTTGCCATACAGCTGCGCGAGGAAGCTGTCACCGGCCGCGATTCGCGTCCGGTGATCGGGAAGCGCCCGCTCCCGGCAACTCGGGCACGTAGTCAGCGCCTCGAGCGCATCACGGTAAACCGCCTTCACCTTCTCGTAGAAGTCGGGGTCGGTCTCGAACTGCTCGCGCAGCCTCTCGCGTCCCTCACGGATCTGCTGCTGCTCGTTTTTCGAGAGAGAACGCCGCGCGATAGCCGACTTCGGCCACCCTTTCGCCCAGCTTCCACGGGATCGAACCCGCGTGAAGAGTGGACGAGGCAATGCTCGCCATCGACAAGCACTGTTGATGCGCACGGCTTTCCGGCCTTGGTCGTGCCCTTGCAAGAGGGCTTCGCGTTGGTAACCGTAGCCTTCGCTTCGTGCTCTTTGTGTGCTTTGCTCACGCTTCTCTCGCTCCAATCGCGTCGCGCTTTCGAATCTTTCTGAACGGTACGAACCGGCCCGGAGGGGGCTGATCGGACGCTGGCGGCGGAAGAGCCGACGCGCTCACGAAGGCTCTTCGCCAAGGCGTCGGAAGGTCCGGCTGGTTGACCGCCGCGAGCGCGCGGTAACGCTCGACCCGCACGCGCCCCACCTCGTTTCGGCCAAAGAGAGGGGTAACGGAGGGGCAAATCCTGATCCTGAGCCCGAGCGGCAAGTAGTCGATTTGCAGGCTGTTCGTGCAGGAGGTAACAAGCGGTAAGAGACGGGATGCAGTTCCCAAGCTGAGGGTCGCGGGTTCGAACCCCGTCGTCCGCTCTGAAACCCACTACCGCATGGCCTAGCATCCCCGGATCGCTTCCACGCTGCAGCCGGGCACGTACGAAGGCCGCAACGCAACACTTCCCTATGCGGTCGAGCCGCGAGACGGCGCGGACAGTCTCCTCGTGGCATTCCCGAAGCTCCGCTCAGGCGCGGCGAGGCCGCCCGTAGGGCTGCAACGCTTCCTGCGCAGGATACGCGCTCACCGCCTCTATCTCGGTTCCGACGTATACACGTTTATCGGGCCGCAGCGGCGCATGCATGGGCTCCATGCCGCCCTCGAGCTGCTCGCACGGGAGGTCCATTCGCTTGGCGTCATGCGGGAGCGCGTCGTCTGCATTGGCACGAGCATGGGCGCCGTGTGCGCCATGGTGGGCGGCTTCCTGTACGGCGCGGGACGAATCGTCGTCGGGGCGGCTCCGATTCGTTGCGGAACGGCACTCGAATACGTCGCCGGAACGAAGTCGCGCCACAAGGCCGCTGCGCCGGAGCTCCTTGCTCTCGCTGCGGCTCCGGGTGGTAGCGCTCCAGTTGACTTTCTGGACGGCTGGATCCTCGATCTCGCGCTTCGCAGCACGTCGCGCTGTCGGATCGACCTGCTCACCAGCTCGACCGACTTCGTGGGCGAGTCGACGCACGAGTTCGCCCGCGTCGCGGGAGCCAATCCGCTGCTCGACATCCACGTGCACACGGTCGAGTACGGCAAGCATGGCGGTGTCGGCGAAGCGTTCTTCCCGTTTCTACGGAACCTGCTGGCCAAACAGCCTCGTACACTTCAGGTGTGAGGCGACCTCCGGCCAAGCCGCTCACGGCTAGGTCTCTTCGGCAGCGCTGTTGCCCGGAGTAGCTAGGACCTGTCGCCCGACGAGCAGGGCCGTTGGGGCTTTCCCCGGGACATCGAGAAGCACCGGGAAGCCGTTGAGAACCTCAGGAAGGCGGCGTAAGGGAGCCCGTGCTCGATAAGTCGTCTTCCGACTACTGAGCGGTGTTTTGACCAGCCCTGCGTTTGGCTGGGCTCAGAGCCGCTTGGTCGCGGAGGGGCTAAGGGCGCCTCCTACGCGTGCACCTGGTAGTCGCTGTTGAAACTTATGGGGTCAGGCAACAAGGTCAGGGACATCCACCCGGAAGGATTGCCGGAACCGATTGCTCCGAGGTTCACCCACGACTGGGCCTCGGCAAGCGAGTTCACAATTCCGAACGAGACAAGGTCCAGGCGATTGACCTGCCGGGTTCGGGATGCCGTTGTCGACGACCTTGATGACGTTGTAGCTCGGCCCGCTTCCGTATGCGAAGCGCATTTTCGGGCTTCCCGCATTGCAACACCGGGAGCTCGCCACGAAATGGGCGCAGACGACGTTGAAGGAGACAGCTTCGTTTATCAGGACGCTGCCGATGTCGCCACTGCAGTTCCCGGAGCGGTCGTTTTCCTTGCCGACGTAGGACGTTCCTCCGTCGATCACAGTGGCTCCGAGCTCGAAATTAGTGCCCCCGTTGCGGAGCAGGCCCACGCCGGTCAGCGAACCCTGCGCAGGGTCCACGGCGGCGACGCTGGGAATTGCCAGCGTCGCGGCGAGCAGCGCGAGTGCTGCGAGCAGTGCGAACTTCTTCATCTTCTTCCTCCTTCAGTTGCCGCGATCACGGCGATACAACGCCGCGCGGCACGACCCTACGCCGATCCGGCACGCGATTCAAGCGTCAGGAGTGGAGAGCGTGGTGGCGGAGGGGGTGATTGGCGAGTTGGAGCGGGCGGCGAGCCGTGAAGCCCGCCGCCGCTGCAAGCCGCGAAAGCTCGGGCTATCCCGTTACGGGGCTACGGTGAAGCCGCCTGTCGCCGCGGCAAAATAGTGCCAGGGTCCTATACCGCATTGGCGGCTTTGGATTCCTCGATTCACACATTCCCGAGCCTGCTCCAACGTGCCCACCGTTGCGTCAACGTGCGCATAGGTGTCGAGCGTAGCGGTGTTATCAGTGATGCGAGTGATTCGGTACGAGGTGCCCTCCTGTACCGCGAAGCGCATCTTCGGCCTTCCGGCGTCACAACAGCCGGAAGCCGCGACGAAATGGGCGCAGACGACCGCGCGCGGGACTCCGTTGACGAGCACGCCCCCGGTATCACCGTCGCAGTTGCCCGAGAAGTCGTTTTCCGCGCCGACGTAGGACGTGCCTCCGTCTGTCACGGTGGGGAAGATTGTGTAGCTCGCGTATCCGGTCAGCGCGGATGCACCCGTCAAGTTCCCTTGCGCTGTATCGGCAGCGGCGATGCTCGGCACCGCCAGGGCCGTAGCGAGCAGCGCGAGTAGTGCGAATTTCCTCATGTTCCCTCCTTCGTGGTGACCGCACCCGACAGCTTGGTCCGGGCGTCATGGGGAAGTCAAGCGTTGACCCGAGCGTCGCCTAGACGTTTTGCCCTTTGAGTGCGATGCTCGCGCTTCAACCACTTGCGGCTCAAACGACTAACGAGGAGGGCTCCTACATGGAGGTTCGCTTCAAGCTCACCAAATACCGCGTGGCGATGGCCGCGCTGTTCGTGCTGGCAGGCGTCGGTCTGGGCAACCTGCTCAGCCCGCTCGTCGGAAACGCCCTGGCGACGGTCGGCCAGACCGTGAACATTTCCGACCACTCGGCGTCGGCCTACTTCGCCAAGGTCGATTCGAACGGGGCGTTGAAGACGATCGGCACCCTGACAGGCGGAAACGTCGCCATCTCCGCGCCACAGATCCCGCGTTCGGCTTCTCTGCACCCACCCACGAGAACCAGGGGTTGGAGCTTCAGGCCCCCGTAACGAACGCAACGCTCGCCTTCACTGGCTTTCGCGTCGCCAACCGGACAGCAAACCCGACCACGCTCAGCCTCTATCAGTACGGCCAGTCCACGGCGGCGGCCTGCTCGCAGAAGTCCCCGTCGAGGTTCCTGGGGGAGTTCGCGGTTCCCGCAGGGCAGACCGTGGACGAGCAGCTAACCACGCCGCTGGTCCTCAAACCCCTGAGCGGAGCCCCGTACTGGTGTCTCATGAGCTACTCGACGGGCAACTCAGGGGAGGCCTTCTACACGACGTACACCGGCTACGTGGTCTCAGGCAACTTCGTTCCTCCGGCCAAAGCGCCGCCGCCTGGATCGGTACCAAACCCGAACACCCACGCTACCGGCTGATCCACTTCGGGACAGGCGCGTCGAGAGGCGCGCCTGTCCGCCCTAGAGGAATCCCCCGGGATACGCGGCCAGCGTTCAGGGACGGCTATCCCCTCGACTAACGCGCGTGCGCTCACCGGCGCGCGTACCCGAGGCAAAACAGGAAGTACTCGGCCAGTTCCTCCTTTGTCTCGGCCTGTTCGTATGCAGCTTGCAGCGCGTTCATCACGTCGCGCCGGTCGAGCTTGTGCTTGTCTCCGCCGCGCAGCAGGTAGTAGCCGCCGACCAGATCTAGGAATCCCACCTCGTGCTCCTTCCCGTTTGCTTTGTGCCCGGGCCGACGGACCCGGGCTGCGTCAGCCTGCCAGCGGTTTCGACCAGGTGGGCGAGGCGGGGCGGGGCTCCAGGGCGGGCTGAAGGACGACCTTCCGCCCGCTTTGGCGACAGTAAGACCGGGGGTCTGGTCGCTCGTGTCCTTGGTCAGCTCCCGACGACGGTCATGATTGATAAAGCATGACGCAAGGAAGATTTCCCCTGCACGCGTATCCGACAGCGGCTCATGAGAGCGCGGCTAGCGCGATCACCGAATTCTTTGCGTCGCGGGACGAGACGGATGCAGTCCTCTTGGCGAACTCGTGCGCCCGAGGAAAGGCGACCCCGGACAGCTGCCTCGACATGCAGGTGATCGTGCCGACGGATGCGGTCGCGGACGTCGAAGCGCAGTGGGAAGCGTTCGCTGCCGATAGCAGCGCGGTCGCCGAGTTGATCTGCGCGGGCAGGTTCTCCGAGCTCCACCTCGACGTGTGGGACGGCGTGCTCGTCCCCGGAGTCATCGAGCAGGCAGGTTTCGACGACCTCGAGATCGCTGTCGGCAACCTGTTCGTCTACGACGTACCGCTGTTTCTGCGTGGCGACCGGTTCGAACGCCTCGCCGCGCAATGGTTGCCGTTCTACGACGAGGCGCTCCGTCGCGAGCGGCTGGACGCGGCGCGCTGGTTCGTCCTCGACGTCAACCTCGCGCGGATTCCCTGGTTCGTCGGACGCGAGCTCTACTTCCAGGCCTTCGACCGCTTCTACCGGGCGTTCCAGGCGTTCCTGCTCGGACTGCACGTCTCGCGCCGAACGTATCCGCTTGCCTACAACAAGTGGATCCGAGAGCAGGTCGCCGAACGACTCGAGCTGCCCGAGCTCTACGGGCGGCTGCCGCACCTATTCGAGCTCGCGCCGTTCGAGAGCCGCCTCCTCGAAGAGAAAGCCGACGAGCTGTGGGGCCTGACGGAGGAGTACCTCGTCGATTAGGCGACGGTCCTCGTAGCCGTCCGCTACCAGTCCGCGGGGGAGTGCCGCCCAGCCGTCCTGCTCGCGCTCGTAAAGGCTCATCCCGCCGTCGGTCCAGTTGAACTGCCGTTCCAAGTCCAACACCTGCTCTAACTGCCTGATGCGACGGCGGAGTTTCCTCTCGTCCAAGCCCTTCATGGCCGCTAGGTCTTTCGCCAGCGCAGCGGAGGCCGTCCGAGGCGATGCGGGCGAAGGCTCCACTAGAATCCCGTGGCTTCCGAAACGTTCTCACAGGAGGTAGGCATGGCGGTAGTACTCGTTCACCATGGACCAACGATCACGAAGGAGTCGTACGAACAGGTCGTGCGCAGCATGATGGGTAAGGACCGACCCGAATCGCCAGGCGACTGGCCGGTCGAAGGCCTGCTTGTTCACGCCGCCGGGGAAGGTCCGAATGGCTTTCGCGTGGTGGATGTCTGGGAGTCGGAAGACGCCGCTCGTCGGTTTGGCGAGGAGCTTGCTCCCCACCTGCGCCAGGCGGGTATCACCGACGAGCCTGAGGCCTATCCAGCGCACGCGTTCGTGTCCGCTTAGCGAGCCCTTCGCCTCACCGCCCTGCTCGTCCTCCTCGCCGCACCCCACGGGCACGGCAGGCGACGACGCTAGTGGTCCAACTCGGCGGCGACCGGAATCTCCAGCGCCTCGTAGTACGCCGTTGGAGTAAGTCGAGATGCGCTTGGAGATTGGCTTCTTCGGCGGCGGACTGACCGGCATCGGGCTTCGGCTCGGGTTCGCGCTCGCTGCGAAGAAAGGCGGCCGGCGTTGCCGCCGAAGGCGACTCTTTTCAGACCACACCGGGCCCACACCGGCAGCGCATTTGGGGGCATATACGGCAGGGACGACCCGCATGGTTGAGCCAAATTGGCTTGGCTGCGTACCCCCTGCGTTCCCGCGCCGGGAAACGCCTCGGCGCGGGGTCGACTCACGGCTGGTGAGGAACGCTGGGGCGCCGGTGGCGGTCGCGAGAAGCGTAGTGCCCACTGCCGTCCCAGAAAAGTGGAGGCCAGCGCCCAATCGAAAGAGCCGGTGTCAGGTCGAGCGGCAAAGCGGCCCACGCAACACGCGATTCCAATGGCCGCGCCGAGCGCGAACGCGCCGGCGAATGATGCGTGGACGAACAGTCCTTGGAAGGCGACGCACCTAGGCGGATAAGCGCCGACCACTCGTCGGACGGAATCCGGGTCATTCCGGACCACCGTTCGGCCTCGAGCGTTGCCATTTTGTTGCCACGCACTCGTTCGCGCTCACTCCGGCTTCGCCCAAGCAAAAGAAAATCCTCGAGTTAGCAGGGCTTTCGTGAGATGGAGCTAGCCGGACTCGAACCGGCGACCTCCTGGGTGCGATCCAGGCGCTCTTCCAGCTGAGCTATAGCCCCGCGCCGACGAGTGTAGCTAGGAGGCCCCCGGCGTCACTGCGTCGCCGGCGCGGCCGCGCTTCTCCTCGAGCTTGCCCGCCTTGATCGCTTCCGCCATGTCCTTCGACTCCTCCCGGTACACCGAGCCGTCGTCGAACTCGATCCACGGCAGCCCCTCCTGACCCGTCCGCTTGATCGTGTTCTCGCGCTTGCTGCGCGCGAACGTCGGGAACTCGTGGACGACCTCGTACTGGATCTCCGCCTCGTCGAGCGCCTTCTGCACGCGCCAGCACGGATGACCCCCGATCTTGACCCACTCGTTCTTGCAGCGGTGGAGCTTGACGGCCATGCCGTCTCCTTTCGTCTAGGCCCCGGCTTTGGGGATGAGCATGATGCGCGCGTCTGGAGTATGCGTGCTCGCGGCGACCCGCGCGCGATCGGGGCAATGCTCCCGCCAGTTGCAGCGTCGTCGACCTCGAAGAGCGTGACCTGAGCCTGCGCATCTGCGTCGTATGCGATTCGCTGGATCGCGTATGCCTCTTCCGCGGCGGATCGTCGATACTCGAGCACCAAATTGGCGCGTGGCTCGAGACATGCGGGACGCATGATGTCGCGACGCCGCATAGACCGAGAGATGTGGAACCGATTCCGCCCTCGACCCGTAACCCGACCCTGAGTGGACGCGATATCCGCGGATCACGCCCTCGACTTTCGCCTGCTCGAGGATCGCGCTCTGCTGTGCCTTCGGCACCTGCGGGTCGCGGAAGGCCCGCGTAACCCAAAGTACGTCCCCAGGCCGGCGCCGATCGCGAGCAGAACCGCGCGCGCCGGCGAGCCAGCCTCATTTTCGCTCGACCCTCGACCCGCCGACGATCGCGTCCCGACCGTCCGCGAACCGCACCCACGCCTTGCCCTTGCCGTCGTAGTCCGGCGACCACACGACGAGCGTCGCGTCCTCGCCGCCGACGCGCACCGGCTCGTCGCCCTCCGGCTCGACACCGCGCCAGACCCGCACGAACGGGTTCTCCTCCCACTCGCGGCCGATCGTCGTCTCGTCCGTGTGGCCGGGAAGAACGCGTCGCTCGTGCGGCATCGTCATGTAGACGTCCATCACCGAGCGCCGTATTTGCTCGACGTTGCCACCACCGACCGTGTCCTTGAAGAGCGTGTCCCCCGAGAAGACCAGCTCACCGTTGACGACGAAGCAGACCATGTCGTCGGAGTGGCCGGGCGTGGGGATGGCCTCGACCTCCAACCCGCCCGCCGTCAGCGCGCCCGTCACTACAGGGAGCCCGAGCTCGTCTTCATGCACGACGTGATCCGCGTGCGCGTGCGTCCGCAGCACGTGGGTCGGCGTCACCCCCCACTCCGAAGCCGCCTTCTGCAACGGCTCCAGCGGCGCGCCGGAATCGACGTAGACGGCCGTCCCGCCCTCCTCGTCCGCGACGAGATAGGCGTTCGAGAGCCAGCCGGGATCCATGCTCCTGGCTACCAGCACGGTCGATAGGCTACCCCGCACACTCGGGACAAGGAGACGGAATGCCAGGGATGATGAACAGGGCCTCGACGATCGTGAAGGCCAAGATCAACAAGCTGCTCAACAAAGCCGAGGATCCGGGCGAGACTCTCGACTACTCCTACGAGAAGCAGCTCGAGCTCCTCCAGAACGTCAAGCGCGGCGTCGCCGACGTCGTCACCTCCAAGAAGCGGCTGGAGATGCAGACCTCGACGCTGGAGCAGAGCGTGGTCAAGCTGGACGGCCAGGCGCGCCAGGCGCTGCAGGCCGGCCGGGAGGATCTCGCGCGCGAAGCGCTGCAGCGCAAGGCGGTCGCGCAGGAGCAGTTGCAGGGGCTCGACCAGCAGATCCAGGGTCTCCAGGCGCAGCAGGAGAAACTCGTCGCGAGCGAGAAGCAGCTCTCGGTCAAGATCGAGGCGTTCCGCTCGCAGAAGGAAGTCATCAAGGCCCAGTACTCCGCCGCCGAGGCGCAGGTGCGGATCGGAGAGGCCGCGACGGGCATCGGCGAGCAGATGGCGGACACGGGTCTGGCCATCCAGCGCGCCAAGGACAAGACCGAGTCGATGCAGGCGCGCGCATCGGCGGTGGACGAGCTCGTCGAGTCGGGCGCGCTCGAGGACTTCACCACCGGCGGCGAGACGGACCTCGACCGCGAGCTCAGGCAGCTCGCGACCGGGACGCAAGTGGATGACGAGCTGGCGAAGATGAAGGCCGAGGTTGGCTCGGGTAGCGCTCCGAAGGAGATCGAGAAATGATCGTGCGGCTGATGGGCGAGGGCCAGTACACGGTGGACAACTCGCTGCTGGACGAGCTGAACGAGCTGGACGACCGCGCGACCGCAGCCGCCGAGGCAGGCGATGAGACCGCGCTCGACCAGGCGCTCGAGCAGATGTTCGAGCTCGTGAAGCAGAAGGGCGAGCCTCTCGCGGATGACGACCTTTCGCCTTCCGATGCTCTGGTCCCGCCGAGCGACCTCACCCTGGAGGAGACGAAAGAGCTCATGACGGACGAAGGGTTCATTCCGGACCTGCCGACCTGAGTGCGCCCGACAACGCCGGAGGAAGCGCTCGACCTGCTGCTCGAGGGGAACGCGCGCTTCGTCGAAGGAAAGTCCACAGGCCATGATTTCGCCGCGCGACGCGAGGAGGTCGCGGACGAGCAGCAGCCGTACGCGGTCGTCCTCAGCTGCTCGGACTCGCGCGTCCCCTCCGAGCTCGTCTTCGACGCGACGCTCGGCGACCTCTTCGTCTGCCGCGTCGCCGGCAACGTGCTCGACCCCTTTGTCGTCGGATCGATCGAGTACGCCGTCGCGCACCTCTCGCCGGTGCTCGTCGTGGTCATGGGACATGAGCGGTGCGGCGCCGTCACCGCCGCGGTCGAGCTGGTGAACGGAGGCGGAAGCCCCGGAGGCAGCATTCACGCGGTGGTCGACGCGCTCGGAGCCGTGCTCGAGCCCGGCATGAGCGTGGACGACGCCGTGCGCGCTAACGCACTCGCCGGTGCCCGCACGCTTCCCGAGCGGAGCGCGATCGTGCGGCAGGCGAGTGGAGTCTGATGCGCTCGCGGGTCGTCCCCGCCGTCTACTCGCTCGACTCGGGAAGGGTCGAGCTGCTCGACTAGAGCGGCGCGCCGTACAGCGCGAACCAGCGCGAGAGATCCTGCTCGATCGGCATTTCTCCCTCGAGCTTCGCCTTGAGCTCGAGCTCCTCCGCGTTGTCGCGCTCCTTCTCGCCCTTGGGCACGAACGGCCAGAAGGTGCCCGTCTTGTACCCGTAGATCCAGTAGACGGCGCCCTGCTTACCGTCGAAGCGGAAGACGGCGGCGAGCAGCTGCGTCCCGAATCCGCGCGAGACCAGCTCCGAGTCGATCAGGTGGACGGTGGCGACGAGATCCTCGAAATCGGGATCGCGCAGGACGAGCCACTCGAAGCCGAACTCGTCCGACTTCCGCTCGACCTTGGAATCGGACTTCTGCGCCGCGAAGTCGAGCAGCTCCTGCAGCTCGTTCTCGGCGCGCACGAACTCCCCGGCCGAGAGCGGCTTGAAGCAGAGCGCGGCGACACCGGCCGACTTCAGCCCGAGCTCGGCCTCGAGCGTGATCCGCGCCGTCGAGATAGCGAACAGGCGCTCGCTCTTGGCGTCCTTGAGCTTCTTCCGCCCGAAGAGGACGTCGGTGAAGCCGCCCAACTAGGCGACCGGCTTGCCCATCTCGCGGGCGATCTCGGCCAGTCGGGCGAGACGCTTCTCGAGGGGCGGGTGGGTCGCGAACAGCTCGCCGAAGGTCGATTTCACGCTCGTCGGGATGATGAAGAACGCATTCATGCTCTGCACCTCGCGCAGGTCCTGCTGCGGGATCTGCATGATCCCGCTCGAGATCTTCTGCAGCGCGCTCATCAGGTTCTCGGGCGCCCCGGTGATCAGCGCCGAGCCGCGGTCGGCCGCGTACTCGCGGTAGCGCGAGATGGCGCGGATGAGCAGGTAGCTGATGAAGTACGTCAGGAGCGAGACGAGGAAGATGATCAGCCAGATGGGCACGCCGCTGTTGTCGTCGCGACGGCCGCCGCCCCCGAACATCCCGCCGTAGAGCCCGAAGCGCGTCAGCAGGCCGGCGAGCATGGCGAAGAAGCTGGCGAGCGTCATGACGAGGACGTCACGGTTCGCGATATGAGAGAGCTCGTGGGCGAGCACGCCCTCGACCTCGTGCGGCTCGAGACGGCGCCAGAGGCCCGTGGTCACCGCGACAGCCGCGTGCTTGGGGCTGCGGCCCGTCGCGAACGCGTTCGGGACGTCCGTGTCGATGATGGCCACCTTGGGCTTGGGCAGATCGGCCAGCGCGCACAGGCGCTCGATCATGGTGTGCAGCTCCGGCGCCTCCTGCTCGCTCACGACCTTCGCGCCGGAGGCGGCGAGGGCGAGCTTGTCGGAGGTGAAGTACTGGAACACGGCCAGCCCGATGACGATCAGGAGCATCGGGATCAGGCCGACGTTGAGAACCTGGAAAAGAACTACGGCAAAGGCGACATACAGCACACCGAGCAACGCGCCGGTGAACAGCATCCGGAAGGAAAGACCGGCGTCACGACCGTAGGACCTGCGTTTCATCGAAAATCGCGCTCCTTGAAGTGGATTGTCTTAATCGTAGCGGGGGGCTGTCTGGTGAGGGCCGGTCCCGCGGCCCCTGCAATTGGGCTAATTGCCACGAAGGGTGAGCCCCTACACGAGATCCGGCTGTCCGGCTCGGAGGGCCTACTGACCTCGACGTCGACTCGAATTCCGGGGCTCGTCGCGGCGGACGACCTGCGCCACCGGGAGCGGCTCGGAACGCTTCACGTACCAGACGCGGCGGCACGCGTGGCACGACTCGAGCGCCGGTTCGAGCAGATCCACGCCGCCCGCCGCTGGGCGCTCGTCCTGCTCGTGGCGCTCACCATCGGAGCGATCCTGCTCGCGCTCTGGCGCAGGACGGGCTTCACGCGACGCCTCTGCGTCGCGACGGCGCCCGCGATCGTCACGGTCAGTCTCTTGCTCGGCCTCGCCGGGGCGGCACGGGCGGAGGTCGTCCTTCCGGTGCTGGCGCTCGGCTCGGTCGCGCTCGCCGCGGCCGTCTCGATCCCGCGCAGACTCGTCATCTGGCTCGGTCCGGCGCTCCTGCTCCTCTTCCTGGTCGTCCTGTGGGCCTGGCCGGAGACCGCCGGCTTCGCCGCCATCGGCCCACGTCCGGAGGAGGGCGGCCGCTTCTACGGCGTCAGCAACGTGGTCGAGACAGTCCTGCTCACGATCTCGCTCTTCTCGGCCGCCGAGCTCGGGCTCGCGAGCGTCGTGCCCATCGCCGCGCTCGGGCTCGTGACGGTCGGGTGGAGCCGAACCGGCGCGGACGGCGGAGGCCTGATCGTCTTCGCCGCGGCGTTCGCGTTCCTCGCGCTCCGCCTGGCGGGGCCGATCACGTTCAGGCGACTCGCCGTCGCCACCACGGCCGGGATCGCCCTCGTCCTCGCCTTCATCGGCATCGACGAGGCGAGCGGTGGCCACAGCCATGTCACGCGTGCGTTCGAAAAGGGGCCGGCCGGCTGGTTCGGCGACATCGGCCACCGCCTTCACCTCTCCGCCGACCACCTCACAACGTGGCATCTTGCGCTCATCGCGGCGGTCTCCCTTGTCGCGCTCGCCTGGCTGGCGGTGCGGCGCCCCCGGTCACCGGCGCTCGACGCGCTGCTCGTCGGGCTCGCCGTCTCGCTGGTCGTCAACGACGCTCCATCCGATGTCGCGTCCGGCGGCGCGATCTCCGGTTTCGTGCTGTGGACCTGGGCGGTGACCAGATACACTCGCGCCCGTGCGTTGGCTGATCCCGATCTTGGCCACCGTGGCCCTGGTGGCGGCCGGCTGCGGTAGTGAGGGGACGACGAAACCACGTCCCCAGACGGTGATCGGGACGATCCAGACCGAGACGACCGTGACGAAGGGCGACCCGGCGGCTGGCAAGCTGGTCTTCGACGCGCAGGGGTGCGGCTCGTGCCACACGTTCGAGCCGGCGGGCTCGACGGGCAACGTCGGCCCGAACCTGAGCGAGGCGCTCAAGGACAAGGACGCCGCGTTCATCCAGCAATCGATCGTCGACCCGAACGCGGTGATCGCCTCGGGCTTCCAGCCGAACATCATGCCCCAGACCTACGGCTCTTCACTCTCCCCCAAGGAGATCGCCGACCTGGTCGCCTTCCTGCAGACGAAGTGATCGATCTCCGCGCCGCGCGGGCCAACCCGGACGAGTACCGGGCGGCGATCGCGCGCAAAGGCTACGCCGAGCAGTTCGACGAGCTACTGGCGGCGGACGAGCGCTGGCGTGAGCTCGTCCCGCAGGTGGACGAGCTGCGGAGCCGGCAGAAGCTCAAGGGGAAGCCGACGCCGGAGCAGGTCGAGGAGCTGAAGCAGGTCAAGGCCGACCTGCAGCGGCTCGAGGGCGAGCTCGCGGAGGCCGAGTCCGCGCGGGACGAGCTCCTGCGCGTGGTGCCGAACCCGCCGCACGAATCCGTCCCGGACGAGCCGGAGGGCGATGCCGAGGGCGAGATCGTGCGCCTGGTCGGCGAGCCGCCGCAACTGACCGACCCGAAGGAGCACCTCGAGCTCGGCCGTTTCGACATGGAGCGCGGCGCGCGCCTGTCCGGCTCACGCTTCGGCTACATCGTCGGCGACGCGGCTCGGCTCACGCTCGCGCTCTACCGCTACGCCCTCGACCGCGCCATCGCGAACGGCTTCGTCCCCGTCATCCCGCCGATCCTCGTCCGCGAGGAGGCGATGTACGGCACCGGCTTCTTCCCGGCCGAGCGCTTCGAGATCTACGCGGTCGCGGACGAGGGCCTGTACCTCACCGGCACCTCGGAGGTCGCGCTCGCCGGACTGCACATGGGCGAGATCCTCGACGCGGACGAGCTGCCGCTGCGCTACACCGCGTTCTCCACCAACTTCCGCCGCGAAGCGGGCGCGGCCGGACGGGACACGCGCGGCATGTTCCGCGTCCACCAGTTCAACAAGGTGGAGATGTTCGCCTACGTCCTGCCGGAGGACTCGTGGGACGAGCTCGAGCGGCTGCTCGAGATCGAAGAGTCGCTTGCGCGCGACCTCGGCCTCCCCTACCGCCTCGTCAACATCGAGGCCTCGGAGCTGAGCGCAGCCGCTGCGAAGCGCTACGACATCGAGGCCTGGTTCCCGTCCCAGGAGCGGTACCGCGAGATCACGTCGGCGTCGAACACGACGGACTACCAGGCCCGCCGCCTCGGGATCCGCTACCGCGGCGAAAAAGGGACGGAATACGTCCACACGCTGAACGGCACGGCCGTCACCGACCGCTGGGCGCTCGCCGTGCTCGAGAACTTCCAGGGCGAGGTGCCAGACGTGCTACGGGAGTTCGGCGCGCCGGAGCGACGTGAATCGCGCTAGGGCACGAATGCGCTCCGGCGGGGTGCCGGAGCGGTCGAACGGGGCGGTCTTGAAAACCGTTGAGTCGCGCAAGGCGGCTCCGTGGGTTCAAATCCCACCCCCGCCGTTCCGCTGGCCGCGGCTACCACTTCGAGCGCCGGCCGCGGCGGCTCGTGTAGACGAGCCGGGGCCGGGCGGCCGTCATTCCCGTCTCCTCGAACCGCTCGCGGTGCCCGAGCCGGCTTGCGACTCTGCTCGCCTCCGTCTGCTGGTCCGGCAGGACGAAGGTGGTCGCGACTCCGCTGCGTCCCGCACGCCCGGTGCGCCCGGTGCGGTGGAGATACGCCTTCTCCTCCTCGGGCGGGTCGAAGTTGATCACGTGCTCGATGCCTGTGATGTCGAGGCCGCGAGAGGCCACGTCGGTTGCGACCAGAATCCGTACCGTCCCGCGCTCGAAGCCCCCGAGCGCGCGCTCGCGCGCCGGCTGGGAGAGGCCGCCGTGCAGCGGCTTCGCCTTCACACCACGATCAGCGAGTCGCTCCACGAGCCGATCCGCGCCGCGCTTCGTCCGCACGAAGACGAGGATGAGCCCGTCCTTGTCGCGGAGATGCTCTACGAGCGTGTCGACCTTGCTGTGCGGACTGACCGAGACGTAGTGGTGCTCGGTCACGCCGTCCGCAGGGTCGTCCGGCCCTTCGGCCTCGAAGCGGGAGGGGCTCGAGGTATAGGCGTGCGCCAACTCGCCGACCTCGCCGTCGAGCGTGGCCGAGAAGAACATCGTCTGGCGGTTCCCCGGCAGCCGTCGGACGATTCGGTCGACCTGCGGCTTGAAGCCCATGTCGAGCATGCGGTCGGCCTCGTCGAGGACGAGGATCCGGATGCCGGAGAGGTCGAGCATCCTCCGCTGCGCGAGGTCTTCGAGCCGGCCAGGCGTCGCAATGACTATGTGCGCCTCGCGCGCCTTGGCCGCCTGGCCGCGCAGCGGGACGCCGCCGTAGACGCAGGCCACGCGCAGGCCCTTCGCCGCGGCCAGCGGGCGGATTTCGTCGGTCACCTGTGCGGCCAGCTCACGGGTGGGTACCAGCACGAGCGCGCCCGGCTTGGCGTCGCGGCTCGCCGTCCGTTCCGCGATCGTGATCGCGAATACGAGCGTCTTGCCCGATCCGGTGGGCGACTTGGCCAGGATGTCGAGGCCCGCGAGGGCATCAGGCAGGGCCTGGGCTTGGATACGGAACGGCTCCACGATCGAGCGGGCCGCGAGCGCGTCAGTCACGGACGCCGAAGCGCCGAGCGCGCGAAAAGACTGCTTGGACATTTGCTCTACTCCTTACGGGTTCGAGATTGCCTACCCCGAACAGCCCGAAGGAGGAACGAGAAGCTCTCTCACGAGCCGACCTCATGCCGGCCTCTGGTGTCCACGGTAGCAAGACTCCGCGGAGCGGCCGCCGAAATCGGCTAGCGCTTGAGCCGGATCGCGTTCAGGTCGTTCTCGCGGATCTCGTCCGTCCGCTCGATCAGGTCCTCGATGTCGTCGTGCTCGGCGTGCAGATACCGGCCGGCCAGATCGTCCGCCCTGCCCGAGGCGAGCACGCGGACCAGTTGGGGCGCGAGCTCGGGCGGCGTCCACGGCGCGTCGTCCTCGAAGAAGCCGTCGGTCATCGCCGTCTGGACGAGCCCCGGGCTGATGACGAAGACGGGTAGCCGCCCTTCGAGCCCGTTCGCGAGCGTCTCGGCGTAGCGGACGACCGCGGCCTTGCTCGCTGTGTAGGCGGTGTTGCTCGCGCCCGGAAGATACGCGGCGCCGCTGCCCGTGATCACGATCCGGCCCTTGCCGCGCTCCAGCATTCGCGGGATCACCGTCCGGCAACAGAGATGGACGCCGAGGACGTTCACCTCGAAGACGCGCCACCACTCCTGAACGTCGACCTCCCAGGTCTCGCCCTCGGGGCCGCCGATCCCGGCGTTGGCGACCAGGAGATCGATCGGCCCCAGCTCGCGCTCGGTCTCGTCGACCGCGCGCTCCACGGCCGCCTGGTCCGTTACGTCCAACTCCAGCGCGAGCCCGCCGATCTCCTCGGCAACCGACTCGACCTGATCACGCGTGCGCGCCCCGACCGCCACGCGCGCTCCCGCGTCGGCCAGCTCACGCGCGATGTTCGCGCCGATCCCGCGGCCGCCTCCGGTGACGAGCGCGACCAGGCCGTCGAGCTCGCCCACTACCTGGGCCCCTGGTGCTTGTCGGACGCCGGCATGGCTACGAGGTTACACAGCCGCGCAGGAACGTCCGGTCCTCCGCAGAAACTGGTTCCATGAACTTCGAGGAGAGCATCGCCGTCGCGATCGGGATCGTGGTCGCCATTGCGTTCCTGGCGTTCTTCCTGTTCGGCGGCTTCGGGATCAGCCTGACGTAGTCTCCGCGCGGTGGACGACCTCCGCGCGCTCATGCGCCGGTTTCCCGCCGGCGTCGCCGTAGTCACGGTGGACGCCGACGGCGAGCGCCTCGGCCTGACCGTCGGGACCCTCGTTTCTCTCTCCGTCGAGCCGCCGCTCGTCGGGATCTCGATCGCACGCGCGGCCGCGCTCCACGAGCTGCTGCGCGAAGCCGGCGGGTTCGCGGTCAGCCTGCTCGCCGCCGGCCAGGAAGCGGTCGCGCAGCATTTCGCCCGCGGGGTTCCTCCCATCGCGCACTGGCACGGGATCGAGTTCCGCGAGGGAAACCACGGCGCGCCGCTCCTCGAAGGCGCGCTCGGATGGATCGAGTGCAGCCTGTGGGCGGAATGGCCGGTCGGCGACCACACCTTCTTCGCCGGCGAGGCGCTCGAGTGCGCGCTCGGTCAGGCGAGGCCGCCGCTCCTGTATCTGGATCGCCGGTACGTGTCGCAGTGATCGACGCCGTCGTCTTCGACCTCGACGGAGTCCTGATCGACTCCGAGCAGGTCTGGGACGCGGCGCGCGAGCAGCTCGTCCGCGAGCGCGGCGGGCGCTGGCACGAGCAGGCGCAGCGGGACATGATGGGAATGAGCTCCAACGAGTGGTCGCGGTACCTGCACGACGAGCTCGGCCTGCCGGAGCCGCCGGAGGAGATCAACGAGGAGGTCGTCCGCCGGATGAGCGACCTCTACCGCGAGCACCTGCCTCTGCTCCCGGGCGCGCGCGAGGCGGTCGAACGACTCGCCGCCCGCTGGCCGCTTGGCCTCGCGACCTCGTCCAACCGGCCGATCATCGAGCTCGTCCTCGACCTTGCGGGGCTGACCGGGTCGTTTCAGGTGTCGGTCTCGTCGGAGGAGGTCGGACGCGGCAAGCCGGCGCCGGACGTCTACCTCGAGGCGGCGCGCCGGCTGGGCGTCACCCCCGACCACTGCGCCGCGATCGAGGACTCGCACAACGGCATCCGCTCGGCGCACGCCGCCGGAATGACCGTAGTGGCGATCCCGAACCGCCTCTTCCCGCCGGACGAGGAGGCGCTCGCGCTCGCCGACTGCGTGCTGGATTCGCTCGAGGACCTGACCGTGGAGAGCGTTACTTCTTGCGGATCAGCGTCATCCCGTCGCGCACGCTGAGCATCACGCATACGACGCGGTCGTCGGCCAGCACGTGGTCGTTGAAGGCGCGGATCGCCTGCGTGTTTCCGTCCTCGTTCTCCGGATCGGCGACTCGTCCAGACCAGAGCACGTTGTCGGCGATGACGAAGCCGTCGTCCGCGAGTTTCGGGAGAACGGCCTCGTAGTAGTTGACGTAGTTCTCCTTGTCCGCGTCGATGAAGATCAGGTCGAACGGCCCGTCCAGGGACTCGATCGTCTCGAGCCCGGGACCGAGCCGGTACTCGATGCGGTCGGCGACGCCGGCTTCCTCCGCATAGCGTCGCGCGATCGCGGTCGTGTCCTCGTTGACGTCACAGGTCGTGACGCGCCCGCCCTCGGTAAGCCCCATCGCCATCGAGATGGACGACCAGCCCGTGAACGTGCCCAGCTCGAGGATCCGCTTCGCCTTCGTCTGCCGGACGAGGAACTCGAGGAAGCGGCCCTCGAGCAGCCCGACCATCATCTGCGGCGCGTCCGACTTCTCGCGCGTCTCATCCGCGAGCCGCTGGAAGAGGTCGGGAACCGGGGTCGTGTGCTCCTCGGCGTACTTCTCGACGGGCTCGTTGACGATAAAGCTCATTCAATCCTCCCTATCAATACGCAGGCGTTGTGGCCCCCGAGACCCATCGCGTTCGAAAGCGCGACGTCCACCTCGACGTCACGCGCCTCGTTCGGCACGTAGTCCAGGTCGCATACGGGATCGGGATGCTCGTAGTTGATCGTGGGCGGAAGCTTGCCATCGTGGAGAGCGAGGACGCACATCATCGCCTCTACCGCGCCGGCCGCGCCGAAGCAGTGTCCCATCACGGATTTCGTCGACGAGACGGCGAGCTCGTACGCATGGTCGCCGAAGACCTCCTTGATCGCCTTCGTCTCGGCCGCGTCTCCGAGCGGCGTCGACGTCCCGTGCGCATTGATGTAGCCGACGCGCTCGGGGGCGACATCCGCGGTTTCGAGCGCGGCGCGCATCATCTCAGAGACCCCGACCGACTCCGGGTCGGGCGCCGCCATGTGGTAGCCGTCGTTCGACGTCCCGTACCCGAGCACCTCGGCGTAGATCTTCGCGCCACGCGCGCGCGCCGCCTCCAGCTCCTCGAGGACGAGCGTCGCGGCCCCCTCCCCCATGACGAACCCCGCCCGGGTCGCGTCGAAGGGACGGGACGCGCGCGGGGGATGCTCCTCCTCGGCGGCGAGGCCTCGCATCGAGCAGAAGGCGGCCAGGATCAGCGGAATGATGCCGGACTCGGTCCCGCCGGCGAGCACCGCGTCCGCCCATCCGCGCTTGATCAGCTCGGCCCCCTCTCCGACCGCGTGCGAGCCGGTCGCGCAGGCCGAGACGGTCGCATAGTTCGGGCCGCGGTAGCCCAGCGTGATCGCAAGCTGCCCGCTGGCGGAGTCGACCAGACAGTTCGGGAGCCAGTGCGGCGAGGCGCGGTCGGGCCCGCGGTCGCGCAGGATGTCGTGCTGCTGGACGATCGTCTTGATCCCGCCGATGGCGGAGCCGTAGACGATGCCGACGCGGGCGGGATCGTAGGCGCCGTCGAGACCGGCATCGCCGACCGCCTCCTTCGACGCCGCGAGCGCGAACAGGACGTTGTCATCGATCCGGCGCAGCTCCTTCGGCGACGCGAGACCCTCCGGGTCGAAGTCCTTCACCTCGGCTGCGACTCGCACCGGGAACGCGCTCGCGTCGAAGGAGCGGATGAAGTCGATACCGCTCTCGCCCGCGACCGCGGCGCGCCATGTCGCCGGCGCGCTGTTCCCGACCGGCGTGACCGCCCCGAGACCGGTGACGACGACTCGCTTCGACATGGTTGGCAGCTTAGTCTTGAGACGATGCCTACTCGTAGCGTTCCGTTCCCGCCGATGGAGGCGGAGCTCGTCGCCGAGCTGCCGGAACCGGACGGCTGGCAGTACGAGCCGAAGTGGGACGGGTTCCGCGGGGTGCTCGAGAACACGAGCGGCGAGCTGGCGCTCTGGAGCCGGAACGGCCGCCCGCTCCTGCGCTACTTCCCCGAGCTGCGGCCGCTCGGCGACCGCCTCCCTCCCAACTCAGCGCTCGACGGCGAGATCGTCATCTCCAAGGACGGCAAGCTCGACTTCGACGCCATGCAGACGCGCCTCCACCCCGCTGAGAGCCGCGTCCAGAAGCTGGCCGCCGAGATCCCCGCCCAGTTCATCGCCTTCGACGTCCTCCTCTGGAACGGGGAGGCCGTGCACGAGCTGCCGCTCGCCGACCGTCGGCGCTTCCTCGAGAAGAAGGTCAAGGGCTTCCAGCTGTCGCCCGTCTCCTACGACCTCGCCCAGGCCAAGCGCTGGCTCCAACGACTCGAGGCCGCCGGGCTGGACGGGGTCATCGCCAAGAAGCTGCACCTGCCGTACCTGCCGGGCTCGCGCGACGGAGTCGTCAAGATCAAGCCGCACCGGACGGCCGACTGCGTGATCGTCGGATTTCGCATGAGCGAGAAGGTCGAGGGAAAGATCTCGACACTCCTGCTCGGGCTCTACAACGACAACGGCGAGCTCGACTTCGTCGGGCACTGTTCCGGCATCTCCGCCCCCGTCCAGCGGCAGCTCCAGGAGCTGCTCCCGCCGCTGGTAGAGCCCGGCTTCATCTCGGCGGAGCGCACGCCCGGCGGCCAGAGCCGCTGGTCGCGCGGAAAGGAGCTCGACTGGAATCCGGTCCGTCCGGAGCTCGTCTGCGAGGTCCGCTTCGACAAGCTCGAGAAGAACCGCTTCCGGCATGGCACGCGGCTCATCCGCTTCCGCCCGGACAAGGACCCCAAGGACTGCACCTGGCGCGAGGTGCGCCCGCCGCGCCGCCGGGGCGACCCGACGGTCGAGTCGCTCCTGAAGACATGAGGACCGGCGACGCGTACGGCGAGATGCTGCTGGCCGCGCTCGACAGCGACGACGAGATCCTCGAGATCGTCGAGCGCGACGACGGCTTCATCATGGCGAGTCGCTTCGGCGTCGCGTATTACCTCGCGCCGTACCCCAAGTGGCCAGGGCGGCAGCGGCGGGCACTTCGCTTCGCCCGCGGGAGGATCCTCGACGTCGGAGCCGGCGGCGGCCGCATCCCGCTGCACTTCCAGCAGAAGGGAAACGACGTCGTCGCGATCGACGCGTCGCCCGGCACGATCGAGGCCTGCCGGCGCCGCGGGGTGCGCGACGCGCGGGTGATGCGCATCGAGGACGTGGACGCCTCGCTCGGCGTCTTCGACACGGTGGTGATGTACGGAAACAACCTCGGGCTGCTCGCCTCGCGCACGAAGGCGCCGCGCATACTGCGCCGCCTCGCGCGCATCACGTCGGAGCGCGCGCGGATCATCGCGGAGGGCACGGATCCGTATTCCACCGACGATCCCGGCCATCTCGCCTACCACGAGCGCAACCGGCAACGGGGCCGCATGGGCGGGCAGCTCCGAATCCGAATCCGCTTCCGCGAGATCGCGAGCCCCTGGTTCGAGTACCTCTTCCTCTCGCGCCGCGAGCTCGAGGAGATCCTGGACGGAACCGGCTGGCGGCTCGCGCGCATGATCGAGGACGACGGGCCGACGTACGTCGCCGTCATCGAGAAGACCCGAGGCTCCTGACCGTCTCTCGCGGGCCTGCCCGGCACCGTTCGAAAGGCGTGTCAGGGCGTGCTAGGGTCGCGCCTTCATGCGCCGTGCCGCCGCAATCACGCTCCTGGCCGTCCTGGCCGGAATCGCCGCGGGCTGCGGCGGGGGCGGAGGCGGCAGCTCGACCTCGACGGGCTCCAAGACCACGTCGGCCAGCTCGTGCACCAAGAAACAGCTGAAGCTGGTCACCGCGAACACGCTCACGATCGGAACCGGCAACCCCGCGTATGCGCCGTGGTACGAGGGCGGCACGAAGAAGGGCTCGGTCTTCAAGGTCAACGACCCGACGACCGGCCAGGGATACGAGAGCGCCGTCGCCTACGCCATGGCCAAGGAGCTCGGGTTCACGAAGAATCAGGTCAAGTGGGTCCCCGTCGCCTTCAACCTGACGTTCAAGCCCGGGGCGAAGGACTTCGACTTCGCCATGCAGCAGATCTCCTACAACCCGCAGCGGGCGAAGGCGGTCACCTTCAGCAAGCCGTACTTCAACAACGAGCAGTCGCTCGTCGCCCTGAAGGACAAGCCGATCGCGAAGGCGACCTCATTCTCCGACCTGAAGGACGCGAAGCTGGGCGTCGTCGTCGGGACGACCAGTTACGACTACATCAACGACAACATCAAGCCGACGAACAAGCCGCTCGTCTATGACACGCTCGACGCCAACGTCGCAGCGCTGAAGGTCGGGCAGATCGACGGCCTGGTCACCGACTTCCCGACCGCTTATTACATCGCGAACGTCCAGCTCTCGAACGCGACGCTCGTCGGCCGCTTGCCGACGATCGGCAAGCAGGAGTACTTCGGGGTCACGTTCGAGAAGGGCAATCCGCTCGCTCCCTGCGTCAACAAGGCGATCGAGGCACTGAAGCAGGACGGGAAGATCCAGAAGCTCGAGCAGCAGTGGATCACGAGCAAGGCCCACGCCCCGCAGATCCACCAGTAGCGCCCGGCAGCCGCCGCTCGCGCATACTCGGAGGCGACGGCGGGACGCGTTCGCTCGCCATCGCGACCGCGAGCACGATCGTCTTCTTCGGCGCGATCGCCGCCATCATCGTGACTTCACCCGGCTGGCCCGAGGTGAAGAAGGCGTTCTTCGATCCGCAGATCTTCGCGGAGTCGTTCCCGGAAATCGCGCACGCCTTCCTGCTGAACATCCGCATCTTCCTGATCGCCGAGGCGGTCATCGTCGTGTTCGCGCTCCTGATCGCCGTGCTGCGCAGCCTCCCGGGCCCGGTCTTCTTTCCCGTACGGATCCTCGCGATCGCTTACACCGACCTCTTCCGTGGAGTCCCGACGATCCTCGTCATCTTCATGCTCGGCTTCGGCGCGCCGGCGCTCCAGCTCAAATGGGTTCCGAGCTCGCCGCTCTTCTGGGGGATCGTCTCACTCGTCCTCGTGTACTCGGCCTATGTCGCAGAGGTGTACCGGGCCGGCATCGACTCGGTCCACCCCAGCCAGGAGTCTGCGGCGCGATCGCTCGGGCTCAATCGCGCGCAGTCTCTGCGGTACGTGATCCTCCCCCAGGCGGTGCGCCGCGTCGTTCCCCCGTTGCTGAACGACTTCATCGGACTGCAGAAGGACTCTGCGCTCGTGGCGCTCATCGGCCCTGTGGAGGCCTTCCGCCAGGCGCAGATCGACGAGGCGGCGACGTTCAACTTCACGCCGTATCTGTGCACGGCGATCCTGTTCATCGCCATCACCGTTCCGCTCGCGCGGTTCACAGATTGGCTCGTGGCGAGGGACCGTCGCCGCCAGCTCGCAGGCCAGCAATGACCGAGAGCGCGGAGGCCCTGCGGGTCGACGACCTGCACAAGTCGTTCGGCCAGAACGAGGTGCTGAAAGGGATCAGCCTCGCCGTCGAATCCCACGAGGTCGTCTGCCTGATCGGCGCGTCCGGATCGGGCAAGTCAACCCTCCTGCGCTGCGTCAACCTGCTCGAGCCGATCGACTCCGGCCGGATCGTCGTGGCCGGCCGCGACGTGACCGAGCGCGGCGTCGACGTGAACAGCGTCCGCCGCGGCATCGGGATCGTCTTCCAGGCCTACAACCTCTTCCCGCATATGAGCGTGCTGAAGAACGTGACGCTCGCGCCGCGGAAGGTGCTGGGGCTGCCGCGCGACGAGGCGGAGGCGCGCGCGAAGGAGCTGCTCGCCCGCTTCGGGCTCGCCGACAAGCAGGACGAGTATCCCGACCGGCTCTCCGGCGGCCAGCAGCAGCGCGCGGCGATCGTGCGCGCGCTCGCGATGAAGCCGAGCCTCCTGCTGCTGGACGAGGTGACGAGCGCTCTCGACCCGGAGCTCGTCGCGGAGGTGCTCGAGGTCATCCGCGAGCTCGCCGAAGGCGGCATGACCATGCTGATCGCGACGCACGAGATGGCCTTCGCGCGGGACATCGCGAGCCGCGTGTGCTTTCTGGACGCGGGCGTGATCCTGGAGGAAGGCCCTCCGGAGCAGATCCTCACCGCGCCGCGCGAGGAGCGGACGCGCCAGTTCCTCGAGCGATTCATCGAAGCGGGGAGGCTGTAACTACCGGTTTGACATAAGCCGCCGCGACTGAAACACTCAGGCCGACTGCGGAAGTAAAAAGGTCGAGGCGTTGGCAGTGCGCGCTGAGCATCGGCCAGTCAGCCATAACGGGCCCTGCGCTCCCATGATGCGTGAACCCGTGTGCAGGCGCGCACTGCGAACGCCTTGGTCTTTCCCTGCCTTGAATCCTGGCCCACGCTACGACTATTCCGGGGGCCTGTCAAGACCTGACCAGAACCGGCCAGGCAGTGCGCTATCCTGGCTGCGCCCGGAGAAGTGGCCGAGTGGCTGAAGGCGGCGCCCTGCTAAGGCGTTAAGGGGGTAATTACCTCCTTCGAGGGTTCGAATCCCTCCTTCTCCGCTTCGCCGTCTGTGTGACGGCGCTCGGAGGGGTGGCAGAGCGGTCGAATGCGGCGGTCTCGAAAACCGTTTCGGGCCGTTAGGTCCGACGAGGGTTCAAATCCCTCCCCCTCCGCTCCACTAGCCGCAATCCCGCTCCACGAGCCAGGTTGCGGCTACTGGGGGCTCTACTTCCAGGTGGCGGCCGGAGGCTATCCGAGCAAAGAGCGGTGTAGCGCCTGCGTTTCGGGCGATGGCATCGACCCAAGCTCTTCGCGCAGGCGGCGCCGCAACTCCTCGAACACCAGCAGTGCGCGTGCGCGCTCGCCGCGCTGGGCGAGCGTCTCCATCAGCAGCCGGTAGCCGGTCTCGCCGTATGGCGAAGCGGCGATGAGCGCGCGCGCCGTCCGCTCGGCGGTATCAAGCTCCGACCCGCCGATCCGCAGGCTCGCAAGGGCAGCGAGCTCCATCGACCGCTCCAACCGCCGTTCGAGCACGCCGCGTGTCTCTGCGACCCAGTCCGCGTCCTCCCCCGGCAGAAACCCACGTGAGGCGATGTGCTGCCCGATCCGCGCGGCGACCCACGCGCTTGGCCAGTCACCGCGAACGACCGCCCCTTCTGCTCGATGCAGTGCCTCGCCCGCCGCTTCGAAGTCGATCCAGGCGCCATCTTCGAGGACGAGCCGCATCTCGCTTCGACCCTCGAGCGTGTCGTGACCGAGCGCGCGCCGTAGCTTCGAGAGCAGCGCGCTCAGCGCCGAGTCGGCGCCGTCGGGAAGGCCGTCATGCCACAACGCGTCGAGCAGCGTGGGGCGCGGCGTGGGCCGAAGCCGGTTGAGGGTGAGGAACACGAACAGCAGGCGCCCTTGCCGGCCCGGCAGCGCGCCGTCGACTCGGGTTCCCCGGACTCTTGCGACCACGCGTCCGCAGACGTGGATCCGCGTCCCAGCTTCTCCCAAGGTTGCACCAAGATACAGCGGTTTTCATGCGTCTACCACAACCGAGGAGGTTCCCGATGACGAAGGTGATCAATTGCGAGTGCGGAGAAGTCCTCCGCGCGGAGGACGACGACGAGCTCGTTCAGGCCGTTCAGCGACACGTAGCGGAGGCGCATCCCGACCTGGTCGGGAAGATGACGCGCGACGACATCCTCGCGATGGCCGAAGAGGCATAGCGGACACACAAGTCCGCAAGCCGCACCTCCCACGCAAGAAGGAGGGATCGATGAGAAGTGCTCCGAGTCGGGGTCGCGTGCCAGTGGGAGTAGTCAGAAGGCATCGGCGTCACGGCGCGACCTCCAGTGGCGGAGCATGCGAGGGCGGCCCCGGCCTGCCATACGATGACGCGATGGGACAGCTGATTCTGGCGCCGGGCGAAGGACTGTCGGTCGAGAATCCCATGGGTGGACTCTTCACCTTCAAGATCACAAGCGACGAGAGCGATGGCGCTCTCACTGCTATAGAGACGTTCATCGTGCGGCCGGAGGGTCCGCCGCTCCACGTCCACGACCAAGACGAGGTGATTTACACCCTCGAAGGCTCTCTTCGCGTGAAGCTCGGCGACACCCTCCGAGAGGCGCCAGCCGGATCGTTTGTCTTCATCCCGCGGGGCACGGCGCATACCTGGCAGAACGTCGGCGCTGAACCGCTGCGCTTCTTCGCGACCATCATGCCAGCGGCAGTTGCATTCGAAGAGTTCTTCAAGCGCTATGCGCAGCTGCCGGCCGAGCAGCGCGGCGTCGAGGCCTTCGCACGTCTCGCGACCGAGACGAAGGCATTTGAGGTGGTCGGTCCGCCGCTCGCGGAGTCAGATCCGCTATGACGCGATCGAGGACCGTGCGCTCACGCTGATGAGCTTGGACGAACTCCTCGATCGCTACCACCGTGCTGCCGATGCCTTCTCGCGCGGCGATCCCGCACCGGTAAAGGAGCTCTATTCGGAGGCGGACGACGTGACGCTCGCGAACCCATTCGGGCCGGCACGTCTCGGCCGCGAGGCCGTTCTGCGCGCGCTCGACTACGCATCGAGCCGCATGAGTGACGGCCAGGTGGTCGGTTTCGATGAGATCGCGCGCTACACGAGCCGCGAACTCGCGACGATCCTCGAGGTCGAACACTGGCATGCCAGGATCGGCGACCGCGACTCCGTCGAGCCGTTCGACCTTCGCGTGACAACGACGTTCCGCCACGAGAGCGGCGAGTGGAAGATCGTCCATCGGCACGCCGATCCAATCTCCACAGAGGACGATTCAGGCGCGCTGCGGACGTCGTAGATGCTGATCCTCGCGATCCATCAAACGCCAAGCCTGACGCAGGAGAAGTACGAAGAACAAAGTCCCCCCAGACGACAACCGTGCCGATCGTCAGGCGAACGGGGCTCCACGCTCGATGCGTGACCGAGCCTCGTCAGCGGCGAAGAGCGCGAGCGTCAGCGCTCGGAAGGCGAGCGGGCGGCTTTTCGAGGCCGTCGGCGGGCTTGCCGACAAGGCGATCGACCGCGTCCTGCTCACCAACAAGCGCATCAGTTCGGCCGCCGAGGGCAAGCAGATCCTCGCAGGCGAAGCCGACACGGAGGCGCTTGCAGGCGACATCCAGAGGGTTGTCGTACTCGCCGTGCCCGTCGTTCGCAGACTGGCTCGCGGCGCCCGTTTCACAAAGGTGCCGTGGCTGATGGTTGCCTCGAGCGCCGTTTCAATCGGGATCGGCGTGCGCACAGGTGTGCGGGAGCTGCAGGTGCTAGCTTCGCTAGTAGCTCAGCGGCTCGAGCAGGCTACCGGTGAGCCCAGCGACCCAGCGCTGGTGAAGAAGCTGGCGATCGATCTCTACCTCGATCCGAAGCGCACTCCTGAGCTGCCCGACGACAGGCTGCGCCTCGTTCGACTCACGCGCAAATGGGTGTTGAGTGGAGCCTTCGGCCGAAAGACATCGAAGCGCGCCGCGAGCGCCCTCGAAGCTGGCGAGCGACTCGACGCGGTCGCGCTTTCCGCGCGCTGGGCCGCGGTGCGTCGGCGTCGGGACGACTTGCCGACAAACGAACGCGTCCACCGATGAAGCCTCGGCCGGGTCCCCTACGAGCCACCGGCGGGACTCCGACCGAAGGCCGTTCATTGGCAGCGTGAGCTCTCGCAAGCGTCCAGCCGCAGATCTCGCCGTAGATCTCGAACAGGTGCGGCGGCATCAACTCGACGCGCGCCGAGCTCTTCGCATCCCAGAGCTGGCGGATGTAGTAGTCGCGCTCCACCCCGTCCTCGCCGACGGCGCGCCCCCAACCGAGCATCCTGTCGCTCGTCGGCCTGCATCATCCGCTGGCCCTCGACCACCCGCTGCCCGTGCCCGGAGAACTCGCTCTTGCCGAGGAACGGCTCGAGCACGGAAGCCTGCGCCTCCTTGAACTGGAGGAAGAGCGGGTCGTCCTCGTCGCGGCCGAGCATGAACAGGATCCAGGCGCGCTGGCCGACGCTGCCGACGCCGACGACCTTCCGCGCAGCATGCGTGTAGTGGTAGCGCTCGAGCAGCATGCGGCGGTCGTGCGGCAGCGTGTGCCGGTACGAGCGGACGAACTGCTGCATGGTCTCCACCAGCCCGAGGTGATCGTCGTCGGGCAGGATGTCCTCGACCGGCACGATCAGCGGCGGGTCGCTGATGATGCGGTGCTCGCCGTCGACGATGTACGTCAGCTTGTTGAACGCGCGGACGTTGTCCTTCGCGTGCGCGCTGGCGATGTCGCGCTCGAATTCCTTCAGCTCCTTGGCCGTCACTTCCTTGGCCCAGCGCTCGTCCAGATCGGTCATGTCGAGGCGCACGTACCAGAGGTCCATGTTTCGCATCGCCGCGAAGCTCGCCATCGCAGTAGCGGTACTCGCGCACGGTCGCCATCACCGCCGCGCGGCGGACCGCCTCGTCGAAACCTCGCTCCCTGCCTGCGACCTCGAAACTCGCTGCGAGGCGCTTCAGATCCCACTCGAACGGGCCCGGCAGGGTCTCGTCGAAGTCGTTGACGCTGAAGACGATCCTCCGGTCGGGCGCGGCGAAGCTCCCGAAGTTCGAGAGATGCGCATCGCCGCAGAGTTGGGCGTGCAGGCCCGTGCGCGGCGTCACGGCGAGGTCGGCCGCCATCAGATAGGCGCCGCGTCCGCAAGCTCGCTCGGAGGCCTCGCTCCAATAAGCCGCGTTCACAACCTATGTGCCGGCAGGACACCTAGCTATTCGTACTTGGCACCCGGCGGGAACTGCTTTTCGGACTTAGGGTCATCACCACAGTCGGGTGATGCCGAATCCCGCTGCACGGTGCTTGCGTTGGTACATCGCCGCATTCCCATCGTCACCCGTTCACTCTACGCGTTGGTAAAACGCGTGATCATCGCGCAGCACCGAGGCTACTGCGCCGGAGTCGCGCGTGCGGTCGAGAGCGTCGAACGCGCGCTCGAGATTCACGGGCCGCCCATCTACGTCCGCAAACAGATCGTCCACAACACCCATGTCGTCCGCGATCTCGAAGCGCGCGGCGCGATCTTCGTGGAATCAACAGCAGAAGTCCCGAGGGGCGCAAGGCTGGTGCTCTCCGCGCACGGCGTCGCACCCGAGGTCCACCGCGAAGCCGCCGACCGCGACCTCGCCACGATCGACGCAACCTGCCCACTCGTGAAGAAGGTGCACGTCGAGGTGCGCCGCTTCGCCGACGCCGGGTACTGCGTGATCCTGGTCGGCCACCCGGCTCATGACGAGGTCGTCGGCACCGCGGGCGAGGCGCCGGGCGCGGTCGTGGTCGTCGAGACGCTCCAGCAGGCGCGCGTCGTCGATGTACCCGATCCGGAGCGCGTCGCGTACGTGACGCAGACAACGCTCTCGATTGACGAAACCGCGGAGATCATCGCTGCGTTGCGCGAGCGATTCCCGACAATCGTCGGTCCGCGGAAAGAGGACATCTGTTACGCGACGACTAATCGCCAGTTTGCCGTGAAGGAGATGCTCGCCGAGATCGGCGTCCTCCTCGTGATTGGCTCCGGCAACAGCTCGAACTCCAACAGGCTCGTCGGGACGGCGCGGACGGCCGACGTTGTCTCCTACTTGATCGAGGACGAGACCGAGATCGACGAGACGTGGCTCGAAGGCGTCGAGACCGTCGGGCTCACTTCAGGGGCGTCTGTTCCGGAGAAACTCCTGCTGCGCGTCTGCGACTGGTTCCGGGAGCGTGGCGTCACCGAGATCGGACCAACCGCTCCCCGTGACGAAGGCGTCTCTTTCGTGCTCCCGGTCGAAGTGGTTCGCGCGCCGGAACAGTCGGCGGCCTGACCGGCTCGCGTCCTACGCGATCAAACGCGCGGCTACTGAGCGTCCTTGGCCGGCTGTTCGTCGGGTGCCTGCGCAGGTTCCGCCACCCTGGCGCGAGTGGGCGCCGCACGAGCGCTCGTCTTCGCCGGCTTCTCGAGCGAGTCCAGGCGCTTCTCGACGGCGGTCACACGGCTGTCGAGCGGATCGATCTTGCGGAGCTTCGACGCGGCGTCGCTGAGCCGGTCGCGCACGTCGTCCCGCGTGCCTTCGACAATGCGACGCGGGATCGAGAGGAGCCGACGGAGCGCGTCTTCGCCCGCGTCGGCGAGACGCGAGATGACGTCCCTGTCCTCTGCTTTCCGCGGCCTCGCCATTGCCGAGAAGATAGCGCGTTCGGCGTGACTTTTGCTCCGCCTACCCATCGCCGACTTCTCCGCGCAGTTCTCTTGCATGGTGCTGGGGTTGCAGGACTTGTTGCCGCCTTGGTTGGGGAAGACGCGGCATCAGTTCTCCGCTCAACGCGACGATTTCTATGGCTGCTGGGCTGAACGGACAGCGGACAGCGCCGCGAGTGCTAGTGCGTCATCCTCGAGGCTAGCCCACGTTCGCCTCATTGATGCTGATCGCGCCGGCGTGAGCCCGAAGCCCTCTCGACCTACCGAAGTGGGTCGAGCCGATCCTTGGCGCCTACACGCCCGGCACCATTTGCCCGCCGCCCTGGTCGGCGCTCTTGTTTCCCGTCAACTCGCGCTAGACAGGCTCCGTTGCTTCGCGCGCCGCCTTTGTGGCGGCGCGCAGGCATTGGCGACTCGTCGGCGGATTATGTGGGCAGGACAACTACGCACGCACCTCGACCGGGTCGCTGTCCGCGGGCGCCGCCCGGAAGCCGCCGAGGTAGTGCGCGACGATCTGCCCGCGATCAGCGCGCAGCGCCGGGAACTCTTGGGCGAAGCGGCCGTTGCTCACCGTGGCGGTTGCCGTCACTCTGTCGCCGAGCGGGTCGATCGCTCCTTCGTCGTCGGTCTCCGAGACGACGAGGAGCACCTTGCCGTCCGGCGGCGAGCCAGAGCCGTCGGAGTACGTCACGGTGCCGGTGGCGAACGTCATGCTTTGCTTCGTCGAAGCGCACGACGACCGTCCGACCGGCGCCCACGCGGATGGTGGCGCCTCCCGTTAGCGTCGGCGAGCCGCAGTCGGCTGGGAACGGCCGCTCGGCCCAGCCCTGCACGCTGACGAAATTGTCAATGGAAAGCTCCTTCTCCAAGAGCTCGCGTCCGATCGCATCGCCCTCGGGAAAGCCGGCGAGCGCCTCGTCGAGTACCTGTATCGGCCGCGCCTCGCCGCCCTTCGACGCGCAGCCACTGATGATCGATGTAGACGCGATGGAAGGCGTGCGTCTGCCTGACCTGAGCGAGGACGATGGCCGAGTCGTCGAACGGATTGGCGAGCAGTACCTCCGCTCCCGCGCGTGTCGACGGCGACGACGACGCCGAGACGAAGCGCCAGTAGTTGGAGCGTGCCTCGTTGTTGTAGATGTTCGTCTCGAACGCGCCGGCAAGGTCCGGGTCGACATAGAGCGCGATCTGCACGATCACGCAGTAGTGACCCTCCTGCAGGCGGGACCCAGGTCGTCTTGAACTCGGTGACGCCGCCGGCCGGGATGTCCTTCACGACGCTGCCCAGACGCTCCGGCGGTCCGTCGCCGCTGGCGAACGGAATGAGGATGAAGTCGACCTTCACGCCCTTGGCGAGCTTGTCGCCGCTGTTGCGCACCTTGGCGACGACTTCGTTTGTCTGCCCGACCCAGGGAGTGTTCGCCCACTTTCCCGGGTCGGCCTTCGAGCGGTCGTTGCGGATTTCGATGTCCGGGCTCTTCCACTCCGGCGGGCCGTTCCACGGCCGGATGCCCGGATCCGCCCTCCCGCCCGCGTTGTACTGGATCTGGACGACCGCGTTGTCGGCGGCCTTCGACTTGACGGTGACGACGAGCTTCTTCTGGTTGCCTGGATCGATGTCCTCGTAGTCCTTGCTCGTGTCGAGGAGCGGCCCGTCTCCATCGGCGTCGTTGTGGACGAACACGATCGGCGGGCGGGTGAGGGAGCTGCTGAAGCTGTCCGACGTGACGTCGGTGATGACGACGCGCTGGTCGTTCGGCAGCGTGTCGCCGATTTGGGCCGCCTGCTTGGCGCGGTACTCGAGGTACACGTTCCAGCCGTCCGCGAGGCGGATCTCGGCTCCACGCGCAGCGGCCCGCCGGCGGGGCGCCGGTCTCGGCCGCCTGAAGCGTGATCGTGTCGTCTAGATTCCCGACGCCGACGAAGTTGTAGAGCTTGAGCTGGCCCGCCTGGACCCATCCCTGGCGCATGCGGTTCGACAGTGTGTAGTGAGGCAGGTCGTCGCGACTGCCGGCCATGAGGTCCCAGCCGCATGGTGAGGCGGTTGGTGATGTCGGGCGTGTACGTCGGGAAGTTGTAGAGGTCGGGCAGTCCGAGGGTGTGGCCGAGCTCGTGCGACAGGGTCGTGTGCAGCTGCCGGCCGTCCTGCGTGGCGAAGTCCGGCGGCGCGAAGATGTAGCCGAACGTCTCCTGGTCGGTCGCCTTCGGGCCCGACGACGACCGTTGTCGCGTCCAGAGCGTGCGGCCAGACGAAACGGTTGCTGCCCATCCCGGGCGCGTCGGGGGAAGACGGGACGATGACGAGCACGTCGATCGCTGCGAGGTCGGCTGTAGTCAGAATCCCCTGGGCAAGCGCTCGCGTGACGATCGTCTGGACGGTCGCTCCGAGCGAGGTCCAGCGGGCGTCCGTGACAACGCCGGCGGAGTTCTTCTTCTGCGCGAAGTACGTGCCCCAGCCCTCGGGCAGGTTGACAGGACCGTAGATCTGGTTGCCATGGACCTGGATCGTCAGACCGGTATTGGCGCCCGGGTTCCACCCGGAGAGCTCCTCGTAATAGAGGCGCGCCGAACGCGTCTGCCCGTTGAAACTCACGCCGTCCTGGACCTCGTCCAGGACAGCCTTGCGGGCCGCCGCGAGGCCCGCAGCGTCGGTCGGGTAAGAGCCGTCGGACGTGTTGACGAGCAGCACGCCGAGTCGCCACCGCCCGGAATGGCGCTTCGTCCCGAGGTTCTGCGGCGCGTCCGGGCCCCCGCCCCAGTCGCCTGCCGGCCGCGGGGCGTTGTCGCCCGCGAACATGCGCGACGGGCCGAAGTCGGGCTCGTGCCAGTGGTCGGTGACCTCGAACGGCGCCCTGTCGAGGACGTCGCCGGTCGCGGTCTCCACCATGCTCACGGTGAAGCTCCCGAGGATGATGCCCGCGGTGAGCATCGGCACCTTCCGCCCCCCGGGCAGCCCGGCAAACGACGTGTGCGAGATGAAGGCCGCGTCGGGGTCGTCGTCGACGATGAACGACACGTCGTCGTCGTCGAGGCCCGTGCCCGAGAGGTCGTATTGCAACGCTACCCACGAGCCCACGAAAAGCGGGTCGGCCGGCGGGACGAGCCGCGGCCGCGGCGCAAGGTCGGCGAGCGAGTCGGCCCGCGACGAGCGCCTCGTCGGTGAGGACGAGGACGCTTCCGTCGGCGAGCCCGTGGACCTCGGCGAGCGTGCCCGCGATGCCCGCTTCCGTCGGTCGCATGGACGGCCACCGAGCCGTCGTCGAAGCGATACGCGGACACGCGGCCCGCGCCCGGATGGGCCACGAGTAGCGCCTCGCCGTCGGCTGTCCGCGTCACATGCCCGGTCGGGAGCAGTCCCGCCGACAGCAGCTGCGTCGCGTTGGGCAGCACACGCACCAGCCGGCCCTCGCCCGCCGTCGTTGCAGCGGCCCACAGTGTTCTGCGCGTCGGCAGCGACGCCGGAGACGCCCTCGACGGCGGTGACCGTGCGTACGAGCCCGTCCGACAGCCGAGCGGAAAGAACCGCGGGCGGTCCGTCGGCGACGAGGAGCCCATAGCCTTGCCCCGTCGCCGGGATCGTCGCGGCGGCCTGGCCGAGGGCGCCCGCCGTGTGGGCGAGCGGCGTCGGGCCGGCATCGGGATCGTCGGCGGGCACGACGACGACCGACCCGTCCGCGCCTGACACGATGAGGCTGTTGCGGTCGCCGCTCAGCGCGATGCCGGTGGGCACGAACGAGAGCGCAGAGTGCTGCGTGAGCGCCTCGGCCGCGAGGTCCCACGAAGAGAGGTGCGGCGGGTTTGTCTCGACGATCCAGACGACGCCGCGGTCCGCGTCAGGTACGGCGGCGCTCGCTGCACCAAGTTGCGTGAGCTCGGTAACCATCTAACCTCCTCGTCGGGTTGGGGTGGCCGGCGCACCATATCCCGATCGGTGTGGCCGTGAGCTCCTTTCGTTTCCCGTGAAACCGCCTTACGCGGCCGACGGCAGCCGGGCGTTTACCGGTCGGACGGGCGGGCGCTCGCGGCGCGGTGCTGCGCCTGCGGTGCGCGGTGACTTGTCGGGGCGGCCTAGCTGCCTTTGAGCTTGCCGCTGCACTTGACCGGCGAGCCGCCGGTCGCGGGGATGCAGCGGCGCTGCAGCACCTGAAGGCCGCCTCGTGCGACCTTCTCCTTCAGGAAAACTCCTACAAACTGCGGCTTGGTGATCCGGATCGTGATCACCGACCCGTAGCGGAAATCGCCCTTGACGCGGCGGCTCTTCGCGACGCCCGAGCTGTTCACCGTGGCCGAATCTCCGCCCCTGGGAGAGGAGAAGACCACGCGCGATCCGGGGGGCGTTCCCGTCACCCGAACCTCGTTGAGTCTCATGAACGCGGGGAAGACGACCCCGGCTGAAATGTGCTTCCTTCGTCCCGATGAGCTTGAAGGGCCCTGGGCAGCCGTTGTGGTTGGCGTCGCTCTTGCCTCGCGCGGCGACGGTCGGACACTTGTCGGAAGTGCCCTGCACCCCGTCGTTATCGGGATCGGCCCTGAGCTCGAACGTGTAGAGACCGCTGTTGGGCGCGATGTCCTTCAAGGTGGTCGATCCGCTCGTGTACGACTCGACCACGCCGAAATCGAACGCCGCGACCCCCGCGGAGACGTTGAAGTCGACCACGTGCGTCCCTGTGGTCGTGCCTGGAGTGTCATGGGCCCAATCGGTCGGCCCTTCCTCGCACGAGCGGGTCCCGCTGAGACGACAGAGAACGAAGGTTGCGGCAGAGCCGGAATGTCCCGTGGCAACGAGCTCTATGTCGAAGCCGCTCTCGCCGGTGCTCTGGTTCCGGTCGTAGTCGATCAGCACATCGAGCTCGTCGCCGGAGACGAGCTTGCCGTCTCCGTCCACCAGCGTGATTGCGATCTTGACCGCGCCGTTGTCCTGACTCGTCAGCTCGACCTGACGGATGTCGGAAGCGTAGACGGTCGAGGACTGGCTTTGGTTGTCCCCTGTGGGATCGCTCCAGATGAGGTGGTTGCCTGCGGGTGAAGCCGCTGCCGAGCTCACACCGAGCACGACGAGGAGCGCCACAGCCGCGGCGACGAACAGCTTCAAGACCCGAGCCCGCACGAGTGCACACTTTAGCCGTCCTCCGTCCATTCCCCAAGGTGAACCGACCCCTCCTACCGGATTACGACCGGTCTGTTACAACTGCGTGAGTGACCAACTCAGCCTGGATGCCAGAGGTCGGAACGGAGTTCGCCGGCTACCGGCTGGAAGAGGTGGTGGGCCGCGGCGGGATGAGCATCGTCTACCGCGCTCAGCACCTGCGCCTGGAGCGGACTGTGGCGCTGAAGATCCTCATGCAGGAGCTCAGCCAGGACGACTCGTTTCGGGAACGTTTCACGCGCGAATCGCGCCTCGCAGCTTCGCTCGACCACCCGAACGTCATTCCCATCTACGAAGCCGGTGACCAAGACGGCGTCTTCTACATCGCGATGCGCTTCGTGGGCGGCTCGACTCTGAAGGCCGTGCTCGAGTCGGAGGGGCCTCTGCCGCCCGCCCGTGCCGCGTCGATCCTGAGCCAGGTGGCGAGCGCGCTGGACGCGGCGCACGAGGAGAAGGGCCTCGTCCATCGCGACGTGAAGCCGGCCAACATCCTCGTCGTCCCCGGCCACGGGCACGAAGGCGCCGACCACGTGTACCTGTCCGACTTCGGGATCGCGAAGCAGCGCGCCGCCGGTGCGCTGACGAAGACCGGCATGTTCGTGGGCACGGCCGATTACGCGTCGCCGGAGCAGATCGAGGGGCGCGAGCTCGACCGCCGCGCCGACGTGTACGCGCTCGGCTGCGTCCTGTACGAGACGCTGACCGGCGCGCCGGCGTACGAGAAGGATTCGGAAGTTGCCCTCATGTACGCGCACCTGCTCGAGCCTCCGCCGTCCGCGACGCAGAAGCGGCCCGATCTGCCTCCCGAGGTGGACGGCGTCATCGCCAAGGCGATGGCGAAGAACGTGGACGACCGCTATGCCACCACGCCGGAGTTCGCCGCGGCGATGCGCAAGGCGTTGATCGGCACCGAGACCCGCCGGACCCAGCAGTCCGACCAGGCTCATCTCGTCCCGGAGACCGTGATTTCAGCAGCAGCCGCTGCCGGCGCAACAGCGCCGCCCCCGCCGCCCCCTCCGCCGGTCGCGGAGCAGCCGTCTGCGGCCCCCGCGGCGCCCGGGCCTGTAGACGGCGGGCCGAAGCGGAAGAAGTGGCTCCTCCCGGTCGCGATCGTCTTGCTCGTCCTCATCGCCGGCGGGATCGTGGGCGGGATCCTCGCCCTCTCCGGCGGAAGCTCGAGCACGACGACGGCGAGCTCACTCCTCGCGGTGGTCGTCCCCAGCGAGGTCGCGAGCGCATGCACCACACAGAACGCTCCGTCGGGGGACGCAGTCGAGACCAACGTCTGCACGCCCTCGGCGAACGCTGTCGCAGCCTTCCCCGACAACCTGACGCTCAACTTCTACAAGAACGGCCGGGCCATGACCACCGCCTACGACGCCGAGGTGTCGCAGAGCGGCGTCGCAAAGAACTCGGGATCCTGCGACCGCCGGGTGTGGAAGGGCGAGGGGGAGTGGCGGCACCCCGACGGCAAGTTCGGTGGCCACCGCCTCTGCTACGTGGACGGCAACGGCGATTCGATCGTCGCCTGGACGCACGAGAAGAAGCAGCCGGGCAAGCCGGCCAGTGACAACCACGTCGACACGTTCGCCGTCGCCAAGGAACCGGGACGCGGCAATTCGGCAAGCCTCTTCAGTTGGTGGAATCCGTATCACCAGCTGATCGGGAAGTGCCGCGCGCAAGTCTCGGAGGACGTCTGCACGGCCACGATCAAGAAGATCGCCGGCTAGTAAGACGGCGCACTCTCGACACTAGACTTGCCGCAAATGTTCTCCCTTCGCATGAGGGACGGTCCGCTCGCGGGCGAGCGGTTCGAGCTGGCCGGAGAGATGGTTCTCGGCCGGACGGACGCCGACATCACGATCGAGGATCCACTGATCTCCCGCCGGCATGCAGTCGTGCGCGCGGCCGACTCGTCGCTGGAGATCGAGGATCTCGGCTCCCTGAACGGGACGGTGGTCAACAGCGAGAAGCTCGAGGGCCCCCGCCGCCTTGAGCCCGGGGACGTGATCATGGTCGGCGCGACCACGATCGAGGTCGAGGGCAGCCCGCTCGGAGGAGGGGCGCGCACCATGCTTGCCTCGACGCCGCCGATCGTCCAGCCCCCGCCGGCCGTGGCTGCCGAGCCGGAGGAAGCACCCCCGCCGCCGCCTCCGCCTCCGCCTCCACCTCCACCGTCCACCGCCGCCTCCACCTCCACCGCCGCCACCGCCTCCGTCCCCGCCGAGGGAGCAGCGGACACCGCCGCCGCCTGTCGAGCGCGACGAGCTCCGCCCCGTGACGGCGCTCTTCGCGGACATCGTCGGGTCGACCTCACTCGGCGAACGCCTCTCCGCCGACGAGGTGAAGGTCGTGATCGGCGAGTGCGTGACCCGGATGTGCCACGCCGTCGAGCAATTCGGCGGCGACGTCCAGTCGCACATGGGCGACGGGATCGCCGCCTTCTTCGGGGTCCCGGCCGCGCACGAGGACGACCCCGAGCGGGCTGCCCGGGCTGCTATCCGGATTCTCGACCTCGTCGGTGACTACGCGCGCGAGGTCGAGGCGGCCTGGGGAATCTCCGACTTCAGCGCCCGCGTCGGGATCAACACCGGTGAGGTCGCGGTCGGGATCGTCGGAGCCGCCGACCCGCGCGCCGTCACGCTCGGGGACACCGCAAACGTCGCCGCGCGCCTGCAATCCGCGGCCGCCCCCGGGAACGCGGTCGTCGGCGAGGCGACGGCCAAGAGCATCCTCAGCCGCTTCGAGCTCGAGGCGCTCGGCGAGGTGAAGGTGAAGGGGCGCCTCCAGGCGGTCGGGCTCTGGCGGCTCATCGGGCTCCAGGCGTCGACCCAGGCCGTCCCGCTGAGCCCGCTCATCGGCCGCTCCGACGAGATGCAGCGGCTGCAGATCATCCTGACCGAGCTCGTCTCCGGCCGCGGAGCGCTGCTCATGCTGGTCGGGGACGCCGGGATCGGCAAGACACGCCTGCTCGCCGAGCTGCGCGCGACGGCGGCCGGCCGCGTCACGTGGCTGGAGGGCGGCTGCCTCTCCTACGGCACCGAGTCGCTGTACGCGCCCTTCATCGAGATGCTGCGCAAGTGGATCGGCGTCGAGGAGGGCGAGGCCGACCTCGCAGTCCGCACGAAGCTCCGCGCGAAGCTGGGTCTGCTGCCGGCGTCCCAGGTCCCGGACGTTCTTCCGTTCCTCGCCCGGCTGCTCGGGATCAAGCTCGACGGCGACCAGGACGACAGCCTGGCCGCGCTCAGCCCCGAGGAGCTCGCGGCGAGGCTGCGGCGCGCGTACGTCGCATGGATCGGCGCGATCGCCTCGCAGGGGCCGGTCGTGGTCGCGGTCGAGGACATGCACTGGGCCGACCCGTCCACGCGCGCGCTCGCCGAAGATGTCCTCGAGCTCGCCGACAGCGCCCCGATCCTGCTCATCGCCACCTCGCGGATCGACCCGGAGTCCGAAGGCTGGAAGCTGCGCGCGCGCGGGATGATGGACTTCCCGCACCGCGCGGTGGAGGTCACGCTGGGACCGCTCGAGGACGACGCAGCGGAGCAGCTGCTCGACTCGCGGCCGCAGAGCAATGAGCTCGACGCGTCCGAGCTCGCCCAGATCGTGATGGGCGCCGAGGGCAACCCGCTCTACCTGGAGGAGCTGCTGAACGCCTTCGTCGAGGGGAAGGGCGAGCGCCAGAGCCGCACGATCACTCCCGCGTACACGAGCGCGCGCCTCACCCCCACGCTCGAGAGCCTGCTGCTGGCCCGCATCGACCGGCTCCCCGCGGAGCCGCGCCGCCTGGTGCAGATCGCCGCGGTGATCGGCCGCAGCTTCCCGGAGCGCGTGCTGGCGCACGTCGCGCACACCGAGGATCTCGAGTCGCACCTCTCCGTCCTCCTGCGCTCCGACATCATCCGTGAGCTCCGCCGATATCCCGAGCCGGAGTACGTGTTCCGGCACGGCCTGCTGCGCCAGTCCTGCCTCGCCGCCCTGCCCGCGGCGCGCCGGCGCGAGCTCTACGGGCTCGTCGCGGCTGCCTTCGAGACGCTGTTCGCGGGATCGCTCGACGACTACCTGGACGTCCTCGCGAACTACTACTCACGGAGCGAAGATCTCGGGAAGGCGCTCGCGTACCTGGAGCGGGCCGGGGAGCGCGCCGCGTCTCTGGACGCGCCACAGCAGGCCGCCGCTCTGTGGGAGCGCGCGGTGAAGGTGGCGGAGCGGCTCGAGGATCCGAGCGCCGCCGACCGCATCCGGGCGCGAATCGGCGAGCTGAACCTCGCCACGGGATAGCGCGTGCGGCTCGCGCTCATCTCGGACATCCACGGCAACCTGCCCGCGCTGGAGGCCGTGCTCTCGGAGATCGAGCAGGAAGGCGTGGACGAGATCCTCTGCCTCGGCGACGTCGCGGTCGGGCCGCAGCCGGCGGAGACGCTCGACCGCGTGCGCGAGCTCGGATGCCCGGTCGTGCTCGGCAACTGGGACGCGTACTTCATCCGCGGCTTTCCCGCCCACGAGTCCGAGATCGGGCGGCAGCTCGTCGAGATGGGCGAGTGGTGGGCCGGGCACCTGTCCGCTCAGCACCGTGCGTTCATCGAGACCTTCACAGACGAGCTGAAACGCCCGGGGCTCGTCGCGTTCCACGGCTCCCCGCGCTCGTACGAGGACTTCATCTACGCCACCACTCCCGATGCCGAGCTCGCGGAGATGCTGGACGGCGCGCGCGAGCCCGTGCTCGCCGGGGGCCACACGCACTTCGCGATGGTCCGCAGCTTCGACGCCGCGCTCATCGTCAATCCGGGCAGCGTCGGCCTCCCGTTCGCGAAGCGGGAGGAGGTGATGCGCATCAGCCCCTGGGCCGAGTACGCGATCCTCGAATGGGACTATGGAGACCTGTCGGTGGAGCTGCGCCGCATCGACTTCGACGTCGAGTCGCTGCTCGAGCTCATCCGGTCGAGCGGAATGCCCCACGCGGAGTGGTGGGCGGGGCTGTGGTTCAGACCGCCAGAAGCGGGTTCGAAGCAAGAAATTCCCGCGTGACGAAGAAGGACTCGCGCGTCATCGCCCGCGTCTTCCGGCTGAAGATCACCGACAGCTCGCGTCGCCCGTCCAGGTAGTGGACGAAGACCTTGACCGTCGAGGCGTCGACGTGGAGCTCGTTCCAGGACGGCGGCGTCGAGGCCCGAACCCGATGCGTCCCGGCCGTCCCCGAGTTGCAGAGCAGCATCCCGTTCAGCCCCCAGAAGTACGGGACGTGCTTGTGTCCGCACAGCACGACGTCGACATCGAGGGATGTGATCGTCCGCAGCAGGTCGCCCGCGTCGAGCACGATGTTCCGCTCGCGGCCCGTTCCCGGAATCGGGACGAGATGGTGGTGGACGGCGAGGATGCGGATGTCGTTCGGCTCGTCGAACTGCTCCGCGATCCACGGGTAGCGGTCGCGCCCGATCCGCCCCTCGTTCACATCCGGCTCGGACGAGTCGAGCCCGACGATCGTGAACCCGGTCGCCCGGAGGCGCTCGGCCCGCTCGGGGTCGAACGCGGTGCGGAACCGCGAGTACGGCTCGCCGAACAGGCGCTCGAAGTGGACGTAGCCGACGTTGCGCGCGTCGTGATTGCCGGGGATGACCACCTTGGGGAACTCGATCTGCTCGGCCCAGCGCGCCGCCGCCTCGTACTCCCACTCGTACCCCGCGGTGGTCAGGTCGCCGGCAAGCACGACCACGTCGGGGTCGATAGCGCGCACCCGCTCGATCATCACGTCCATCTGCTCCTCGGGCAGGCTCAGCGGGCCGCCGAAGTGCAGGTCGGAGAGCTGCGCGATGCGCAAGGGGAAGCGCGCGAGGCCGGTCCAGGTGCGTCATCTAAGGTGAAAGCATGATCGAAGACGGGGCCACTCCGGAGCCGCGTACCCGCGCGACGCAGGACCACACGCTGGTCAAGGCACTCAAGAAAGTGCCCACCCTGGGGACGTGCGACGACGCCACACTGCTCGAGATCGTCGGCGACTCGGTCAACCTCGTCTGGCCGTCCGGCCACCGGGTCTTCGAGCACGGCACACCCGTGAGCGGGCTCTTCATCGTCCTCTCCGGCCGGGTGCGCGTGCTCGGAAGCGACGACGGCGAGCTGGCCGAGCTCGGCCCGGGAGAGCACTTCGGCGAGCTGTCGCTGCTCTTCGGCACGACCCACCAGTCCACGGTCGAGACGCTCGAGGACTCCGAGCTGATGGTGCTCCCCAAGGAGAGCTTCGACGAGCTCCTCGCCGAGCACCCGGATCTCGCCAAGGAGATCCGCCGGAAGGCGGACGAACGCTTGGCGATGAACCGCGGCGAAACCGCCTCCGACTAGCCTAGCTGCTCTCGAGCCGCTCCTTGATCGCCTTCATCTGCTCGGCCGTGTTCTTGTTCAGGTACTCCTCGCCTGCTCGTCGTTCGCGGGCGCCGATTCCTTCATCGAGAAGTCCTGAACCCAGCGCATCTTCGTCCCGCCGTTCTCGGGCTCGAAGTACCACTCGATGTTCATGTACTCGAACGGGCCCGTCTCGATCCGGTGCGACTTGGTCGTGTAGCTCGTCCGGGTCCATCGTCCGCTCGGACGTCCAGCTCCAGACCTGACCGTCGTACTCGGGATCGGGATGCGTGGTGAGACGAAACTTGACCGTGTTCCCGTCGCGCTCGAGGATCTCGACGCTCGCGTACTCGGTGAACAGGTTCGTCCAGTTCTCCAGGTCGTTCATCCGCTGCCAGACCTCGTCGATCGGCTTGTCGATGACGACCGAGTTGTCGGTGCGACCGGCCATGACTATCCCTCCTCGCTCAGCCGCTTGTTCGTGTAGGCGATCGCCTCGCCGATCGTCGTGATGTGCTCCGCGTCCTCGTCGGGAATCTGGAAGCCGTACTCCTGCTGCATCGCGAGCTGGATCTCGACGAACGCGAGCGAGTCGAGCCCGAGGTCCTCGAAGGACTGGCTCGGATCGTTGACCGTGTCCTCGGGGACGCCGATCCGGTTGACGAGGATGTTCTTCGCGTCCTCGAACGTGAACTCACGAGCGGCCATGGGCTACCTCCTTGGTGGGTCTGGCTAGGGACTGGAGCTTGGGCAGCTGCTCCTCGGCGGCCTGGCGGCCTGCCTCGAAAAACAGGTCGGCGAGATGGAAGTCCCGCCAGCTGGACGGCCCGAAGCGCGGCGTGACAGGCACGTCGGCGCGCGCGGCGTGCCGTTCGCTCGAGTCCAGCTGGGCGACGTCCATCACTTCGAGCAAGGTGTCGAGCATACGCGAGCGCGGGTTCTTCGTCGGCTCCGCGGCCGGACTCTCGCCGGGCCAGGCGTCGAGCGTCTGCCGGCTGATGATGTTGACGGCGACTGTCACGTCCGCGCCCAGCTCGACCACGGCGTCCGTCGGAACAGGGACGAGCGCGAGCCCGTCCACGAGCCGCTTTCCGTCCTGCTCCTGCGGCGGGAACATCCCGGCGAGGGCGGTGGCCGCGAGCAGCGCCTCCCAGAGCGGGCCCTCGGTGCGGGCGCAGGCGCCTGCGCGTTCAGGTCGACGGTCATCGCGACGAACGGAATGACGAGGTCGTCGAACGTCTTCTCGTCGGTCGTCTCGCGGAGCAGGCGCGTCATCGCCTCGAGCCCCGTCGAGCCGCCGGTCATCGAGAGCTTGAAGAGCTCGTCGATCGTCGTCGCTCGTGAACGACTCGCGCATCGTCGCCTCGATCTCGTGCGAGTCGCGGCCGAGCGCGATCCACGCGCCGACCATCGCGCCGATGCTGGAGCCGGAGACGTAGTCGACCGTGTATCCGGCGTCCTCCAGCACGCGCAGCGCCGCGACGTGCGCGTAGCCCTTCGCGCCCCCGGCACCCAGCGCGAGCCCGAGCTTGGTGCGGGAGAGGTGGCGGCCGAGCCAGGCGATGTTCTCTGGCGGCTCGTCGAGCGTGATCGTGCGGTCGGTGGCCTCCTCGGCGGCACGTCGTGCCCGGCGACGCGACGACGACGACGGTGCCGTTCTTCGCGAGCAGGTCGTCCAGCGTCTCGAGCGCCGTCGAGCGAGTCGCGAACATCGAGCACGGCGACGGGGCGCGGGCTCGCGGCCTCCGTGGCGGCGATCACATCCGGGAGGGACGCTGCCGCCTCGTCGGAGACGCCAGCGCCACCGCCTCGCCGCGCGCCGCGAGTCGGCGACACGCGCGGTCGTTGCCGCCAGCCGGTCGGTCAGGATCCGGGTCAGGTTCTCGAGGATGCGCGGCTGCTCGGCGATCAGCGCCGCGACGCCGTAGCGCGAAAGCTCGAACACCGTCGTCGGGACGGCCGCGACGACCGTGGCCGAGCGCGGCTCGCCGCTGACGAGGGACATCTCGCCGATCACGTCCCCGCGCCGAAGCCGCGCGACGGGCTGGTCGTCCTGCAGTACGCGAGCGAAGCCGTCGACGATCACGAACAGGCTCTCCGCCGACTCTCCCTCGTGGCAGATCACGTGTCCTTCGCCGTACTCCTTCCGCCGCATCGCGGCCTCGAGGTCGGTGAGCTCGGACGGGTCGAGCCCGGCGAACAGCGGGTTGCGCGACAGGACGTCAATCATCGGGCGAGGGCTTTCCGATCGGGCTTTCCGGAGGGTAGGAGCGGCAACTCGGGGAGGATCTCGATCGCGTACGGCACCTTATAACCGGCGATCCGGGAACGGGCAAAGGCGATCAGCGCTCTCGGGTCGAGCTCGGCACCCGGCCGCGGGGAGACGTACGCGGCGAGCGCCTCGCCCATGCGCTCGTCCGGGACTCCGAGGACGGCCGCGTGCGCGACGTCGGGATGGGCGAGCAGCATCGCCTCGACCTCGGCCGGAACGACGTTGAAGCCGCCGACGTGGACGATCTCCTTGGCTCGGCCGACGATGCGGACGTAGCCGTCCTCGATCTCCGCCAGGTCGCCGGTGCGAAACCAGCCGTCGCGGAAGGCCTGGGCGGTCTCCTCCGGCCGCCGGTAGTAGCCGGGCGTCAGGTGCTCGCCCTTGACCTCGAGCTCGCCGTCGGTGACACGCGCCTCGTACTGCGGGGCGACGCGCCCGACGGTCGTGTGCCGCCGCTCGGGCGGGTCGTCGAGACGCACGCACGTGACCGCGCCCGTCTCGGAAAGGCCGTAGCAGTTGAGGATGCGCGTGCCGTGCTCGTCCAGCGCCTCGAGCAGGTCCGGCGGGCACGGCGCGCCGGCAACGAGGCCGGTGCGGATGCCCGGGATCCCGTCCGGACGCGACTTGAGCAGCGTGCGAAAGAGCGTCGGCGACCCGTGCAGCACGGTGGCGTCGCGGGCCTCGAGTGCGCGGAGCAGCGGGGCGGGCGAGAAGCTCGAGTCGACCAGGACGCACTCGGCGCCGGCGGCGACCGCGGCGTGCATGCAGGTGAGACCGAACGCATGCGAGATCGGAACGATCAATCCACAGCGGTCCTCCTGCTCGAGGCCCAACGTCTCGGCGAGGAACCGCGCGCCCTCCACCTCGCGAACGTGCTTCACGAGCACGCCCTTCGGATTTCCGGTCGTGCCGGAGGTGTAGAGAATCGCCGCGATCTCGTCCGGGAGCGCGTCCGGTTCGGACGACGAACCAGAAATCGGGGTCAGACCCCGGGTCATGTCTTCTGTACGAAGAACGCCGCGCACGCTCGGCGGGAAAATGCGCGGCAGGACGTCGGCGAACGAGTAGCCGCCGTGGGCCGCGACCGAGACGACCACCACCGGCTCCGCGTCCGCCAGCATCAGCTCGAGCTCCCGCTCGCGCAGGCGCGAGCTCAGCGGGACGGCGACGGCTCCGAGGCGCCAGGCCGCGAACAGCCCGGCCACGAGCTCCGGCGAGTTCGGCGCGACGAACGCGACCCGCTGGCCGCGCAGGTCGCCGGCGGCTCCGATCTGCTCCTCGATCCGCGCCGAGAGCTCGCGCAGCTCGGCGTAGGTCAAGAGCCGGTCGCCCGCGGAGAGCGCGGGACGGTCGGCAGGCGCCTCCTCGAGGAGGCTCGCGATCAACTGGGCTTGGTGGAGGCCCTGACGAGATGAGCCACGGGTCGCGTGAACATCCCGTCATGGCCTCCGCAGGACGATCGAGCTGTTGAACCCACCGAACCCGCGGGCGTTCACGAGCACCGTCCCGACCGGCCCCTCCTTCGTCTCCGTGACGAACGCGAGGTCGCAGCCGTCGGCCGGCGAGTCCAGGTTGACCGTCGGCGGGATGACGCCGTCGCGCATCGCGAAGACCGCCGCGGCCACGTCCAGCGGCGCGCCGCCGCCGTACAGCCGTCCGGTCATCGTCTTCGGCGCCGTGACGGGGACGTCTCGACCGAAGACCTCCTTGATCGCGGAGGCCTCCGCTCGGTCCGCCTCGGGCACGCCCGCGGCGTCCGCAAACACGACGTCGATGTCGTCCGTTCCCACGCCGGCCCGCTCGACCGCCATCCGCATCGCGCGCGCGAGCTGCGAGCCGTCGCCGCTGACGCGCTTGGCGTCGAACGCGTCGTTGGTCGCCCCGTAGCCGAGGATCTCCGCGTACACCTGCGGCGCGTTGCGCTTCTTCGCGTGTCCCGCCTCCTCGACGATCACGATCGCGCCGCCCTCGCCCATGACGTAACCGTTCGCCCGCTCGTCGAACGGGCGGTAGGCGTCGTCCGGCTCGTTCTCCAGAGACAGCCGCCCGTTGGTCAGCTGGCAGGTCAGGGCATACGGCCCGATCGGCGCCTCCGTTCCGCCGGAGACGACGAAATCGACGCCGCGCACGATGTTGCGCCGCGAGTGCCAGAGGGCCTCCAGCCCGCCCGCGCCCTCCTGGCAGACGACGCCGCACGGCCCCTTCATCCCGTACTTGATCGCGATCTGCCCCGTCGTCGCCGCGTAGAACCACGCGATCGACTGGTAGGCGCCGACGAAGATCGGCCCCTTACCCCACAGGTTCTCGATCTCCTTCTGGCCGAACTCGTTGCCGCCCGAACCGCTGGCCGTGATCACGCTCATCCGGTACGGGTCCTTGCCCTCCGGGTCGTACTTGGCGTCGTCCAGCGCCATCTGCGTGGCGGCGAGCGCCATGTGCGTCCAGTGGTCGGTCTGGACGATCATGCGCTGGTCGAGGTAGTCCGCCGCGTCGAAGCCGTCCACCTCACCGGCGAGCTGTGCCGGGTACTGGGAGGGATCGAAGCGCGTGATGCGGCGGATCGCGCTCTTGCCCGACTTCGCCGACGACCACCAGGTGTCGTTGCCGATGCCGCCGGGAGCGACGACGCCGATCCCGGTGATGACGGCGCCGCGACCCGCGTCCGGCATGGAGGTGAAGGACTCCGGCTTCTGCGCCATCAGATGCCCACCTCCTGCAGCTCCTTGGGGCGGGCGAGGATCATCGCCGACTGGAAGCCGCCGAAGCCGCTGCCGGTCGAGAGCGCGGCGTCGATCTGCCTGCGCCGCGCCTCACGGGGCGTGTAGTCGAGGTCGCACTCGGGATCGGGGTTCTCCCAGTTGGCCGTCGGCGGGACGACGCCGCGGTCGATCGCAAGCGCGCACGCGGCCATCTCGACCGCGCCGATCCCGCCCAGCGAGTGGCCGATCATCGACTTGATCGAGCTGATCGGGATCTTGTACGCCTGGTCGCCGAGCGAGCGCTTGTACGCGGCGGTTTCGTGGCGGTCGTTCTGCTTCGTCCCCGACCCGTGCGCGTTGATGTAGTCGATGTCCTCCGGCTCGATCCCGCCCTGCGCCATCGCATCGAGGATGGCCTCCGACATTTCCGCCCCGTCGGGACGCAGGCCGGTCATGTGGTACGCGTTGCCGCGGTTCGCGTAGCCCGCGACCTCGCAGTAGATGTGCGCGCCGCGCGCCTGCGCGGCGTCGAACTCCTCGAGGACGAGGACCGCGGAGCCCTCCCCCATCACGAAGCCGTCGCGGTCGCGGTCGAACGGGCGGGAGGCGTGCTCGGCGTCGTCGTTCCGGCGCGAGGTCGCCTTGATCGGGTCGAAGCAGGCCATCGAGATCGGCGAGATCCCCGTCTCGGAGGCGCCGGAGATGACGATGTCCGCCTCTCCGTCCTGGATCAACTGGTGCCCGTAGCCGATGCCGTCGATCCCCGACGTGCAGCCGGTGGACACGACGACGGACGGCCCGTGGGCGCCGAACTTGAGCGCGACCTCGGCGGCCAGCGTGCTCGGCACGAGCGCGTGGTAGAGGAAGGGCGACGCGTACTCGTGGTCGACGAGCCACTTCTCGCCGTGGTTCGAGACGACGACGTAATCGCGCTCCAGCACCATCGTCCCCCCCACCGCGCTGCCCAGCGTCACGGCCAGCCGCTCGCGGTCGACTCCTTCGAGATCGAGGCCCGCGTCGGTGACGGCCTCCATCGCCGCGGCGACGGCGAACTGGACGTACCGGTCCATGCGGTTCACTTCCTGGTCGTTCAGCCCCGCCTCGTGCGGGTCGAAATCCGCCTCGGCCGCGATCTGCGAGCGGAAGCCCTCAGGATCGAAGAACGTGATCTTGCGCGTCGCGGTCTTGCCGGACGTGATGCGGTCCCAGAACGCTTCCCGGTTGACCCCTCCCGGCGCGACGACCCCTACCCCGGTTACGACGCTTCGTCTCACGGATTGCGCTCCTCGGTGTCGACGTGCCCCGCGTCGGGACGCGGCGCGAGCGGGCCGAGATGGAAGACGATGAACGCGTCCTCGCTGCCCTCGTTCCTGAGCCGGTGCTTGACGTTGACCGGGATATAGAGAGCCTCGCCGCCGTTCACGGTCTGCGCCTCGCCGTCGAGATCGGCGGTGAGCGAGCCGGAGCAGACGTAGATGAACTCCTCCGAATACGGGTGGTAGTGCTCTGAGATCCAGTCGCCGCCCGGAATCGTGGCGACGCCCATGAAGCCTGAGGTGGACCCGACCGTCTTCGGGCTGAGCAGCGTGCGCACGTCGCCGCCGCGGCGGTTGTCGGCTGGGGTCTCCTCGACCTTCCGGACGCCCGGCTGAGTTTGTTCCTGCGCTTCCATTATTTCCTCCCTGGCTTGGTGAGCGCGATCGTGACATACTCGCCCGCGCCGTGTCTACAGCCTTCCTCTATCCGGGGCAGGGATCGCAGAAGGTCGGGATGGGAGCGGAGTTGCTCGATTCCGAGGGCGAGCTTCTGACCGACTACCTGCGCCAGGCCGAGGCCGCGTCGGGCCAGCCGATCCGCAAGGTCATGCTCGAAGGACCGATGGAGGCCCTCACGCGCACCGAGGTGGCGCAACCGGCCCTCTTCTGTGTCGCGCTGGCTGTGACGGACGCCGCCCGCGCACGCGGTCTGCAGCCCGATCTCGTCGCCGGCCACTCGCTCGGCGAGTACACGGCAGCGGCGGCTTCCGGCGCCATTTCGGTGGAGGACGGGATCGAGCTTGTCTCGCTGCGCGGCCGGCTGATGGGCGAGATCGGGGACGAGCGGCCGGGCGCGATGGCAGCCGTCATCGGCCTCGACGCTGACAAGCTCGGCACCCTATGCGAGGAGGCCGCGGCCGCCGGCATGGTCACGCTCGCGAACATCAACTCGCCCACGCAGATCGTCGTCTCGGGCGAGGAGGACGGCGTCGCCAAGCTGATGGAGCTGGCTGAGGAGGCGGGCGCATCGCGCGTCGTGAAGCTCCAGGTCGCGGCCGCCTTCCACAGCGAACTGATGAAGCCGGTGCAGGAGCAGATGGCGGAGGCTGTTCGCGATGTCGCCTGGTCGAACCCTCGTGTCCCGGTCGCTTCGAACTCGCGCGGCGCAATCGTCGACGACGCCGAGTCCCTGCAGGCCGCGCTCGTCGAGCAGATCGCGTCGCCGGTTCGCTGGGTCGAGTGCGTGCAGGCGCTGGTCGGCGCCGGCGCAACCACGTTCCTCGAATCCGGGCCGGGCCGCGTCCTCGGCGGGCTCGTCCGCCAGATCCACCCCGACGCCGACGTCTTCTCGGCCGACTCGCCCGCTCGGCTGGACGAGTTCGCCGCCGAACACTCCTGAAGGCCAGCCTCCAGCCGCTCCACGAGCGGGAGTTCCGGCTCCTCTTCTTCGGCCGGACGATCTCGGTCGCCGGCAACGCGTTCACCACGATCGGTCTCGCGTTCGCCGTCCTCGACCTGACCGGCTCGAAGGCCGACCTCGGCTACGTCCTGGCGGCGCAGGCAATCCCGCTCGTGATCTTCATGCTCGTCGGCGGAATCTGGGCCGACCGGCTCCCACGCCATCGTGTGATGGTCGCCTCGAGCATCGTCAACGGCTCGGTGCAGGCGGTTACGGCCGCGCTGCTACTGAGCGGCCGGGCCGAGATCTGGCAGCTCATCGTGCTCTCGGCGCTCGGCGGGGCGAGCTTCGCGTTCTTCTTCCCCGCTTCGACGGGAATCGTCCCGCAGACCGTGCCGCCGGACGCCTTGCAGAGCGCGAACGCTCTCCTGCGGCTGGGCGTGAACGCGACGCGGATCGGTGGCGCTGCGATCGCCGGGCTGGTCGTGGGGCTGACGAGCCCGGGGACCGGGCTCGCGATCGACGCCGTTTCGTTCTTCGTCTCGGCGGCCCTGACCGGTGCGATGCACCTGCCCTCGACGCTGCGGATCGAGGGCCGCAACTTCATCGCGGAGCTGGCCGAGGGGTGGCGTGAGTTCGTCTCGCGCACGTGGCTCTGGACGATCGTCCTCCAGTTCGGGTTCGTGAACGCGGTCGTGTCGGGGACGGAGCTCGTGCTAGGCCCGGTTATCGCAAAGGAGCACCTCGGCGGCGCGACCGCATGGGGCCTCATCCTGACGGCGGGGAGCGTCGGCCTGATCTTCGGTGGCCTGCTCGCGCTGCGCTTCCGCCCGCGCCGCATCCTGCTGACCGCGACGCTCGGCTACCTGCTCAGCATCCCGATCCTGCTCGGGCTCGCCGTCCCGCTGCCCCTCGGCGCGCTGATCGCCCTCGGGTTCGTCGCGGGGATCGGGAACGAGACCTTCGGCGTCCTCTGGGATACGGCGATACAGCAGGAGATCCCGCAGGAGAAGCTGTCCCGCGTGTCGTCCTACGACGCGCTGGGCTCGTTCGCGCTCATCCCACTCGGGCTCGCGGCCGCCGGGCCGATCGCCGACCTGATCGGGACGGAGGAGACGCTCGTCGGCGCGGCCGCGATCAGCCTTGTCGCCACCCTGGCCGTCCTGCTCGTCCGCGACGTGCGCACGCTGCCGCGGCGGATCGTGCCGGTGAATGCGCCCGCGTAGGAGCACCGCTGCCGTCTTCCTCGTCCAGGCTGCGATCGGGGGGACGCTCGCCCCGCGCATCCCGGCGATCAAGTCCGGGCTGGGGCTCGGCGACGGACAGCTCGGAATCGCACTGACCGGCTTCGCCGCCGGCCTCTTCGCCGGCACTCGCATCGCCGCCTGGCTCGTCGACCGGTATGGGAGCCGGCGCGTCGTCCAGGTCGGGCTGCCCCTCTTAGCCGTTGGCCTCGCAGGGCCTGCGCTGGCCGGGGGCCTCGCGACACTCACGATCGCCCTCGTGCCCTTCGGGATTTTGGCGGGACTGGTGGACGTGGCCATGAACGCCCAGGCGGTCCAGGTCGAGCGCGCGGCGAGGCGGCCGATCATGTCCAGCCTGCACGGCTTCTGGAGCGTCGGGCTCCTCGCCTCTTCCGGCATCGCGTCCGGGCTCGCGGCGGCAGGCGTCTCGGTGCGCACGAACCTCGTGGTGGCGGCCGCCGTCCTGACAGTTCTGAGCCTGCTCGTCCCGCGCGGCCTCCTGCGTGACGTCCGCTCGGAACGCACGCGCGACAGCCGCCGCGGCCGGGTCGCTCTCGCGGTCGTCGCGCTCGGGATCATCGGTTTCTGCTCGTTCCTCGGCGAGGGCGCGGCGGCGGACTGGAGCGGCGTGTACCTCCACGAGGACGCCGGCTCGAGCGCAGCCCTGGCCGCCCTCGCGTTCACGGCGTTCGCCGTTGGAATGGTGCTCTCCCGCTTCTCGGCCGACCGGCTCTCGGCGCGCTTCGGGCCGGTCGCCATCGTCCGCACGGGCGGAATCGTCGCGGGGCTGGGACTGGCCGTCGGCCTGGCAATCGTGGAGGTCCCGGCGGTCCTCGTCGCGTTCGCGCTGCTCGGCCTGGGCCTGGCCCCGATCGTCCCGACCGTCTTCAGCGCCGCGGGCAACCTCTCCGGCGGCTCGTGGGCGCTCGGCTGGGTCGTGACGATGAGCTACGTCGGCATGGTGCTCGGCCCTGCCGTCATCGGAGCCGTGGCCCACGGCGTCGGGCTACGCGCCGGCCTGGTCATCCCGGCCGCGCTCGCGCTCGTGGCTGCCGCGCTGGCCGGCTTTGCTCGGACAGCGGCAGGCCCGGAGCCGACCGCCCCCAGCCCGCCGATTCCCTAGTAACCCCGGACGACCTCACGCGCACATCGCCTCTAGCAAGCGCCGCCCGACAGTGTCACAATCGGCATTTGGCAGAGGGAGCAACATAAAGGAGGGGAGATGAGAAGGAAGCACTTGGTTGCGGTCGTGGCCGGATGTGCTGCGATCGCCGCTCTGACCGTCGCGACAGTGGCGTGGGCGACGGGCAAGCCGACCGCGAAGCCACCCGCCGTGGGGACGTTCCACACCGGCGTCGTCCACGTGAAGCTGGGGCCGAAAGTCCTGGCGACACGAGCCCGAATGGCGAAGGCGCTCGCCGGCGTCGAGCTTGCGAATCCCACGTTCAGGCTGGGACCGGTCGCGAGAGGACCGAGGGGTCCGAGGGGGCCGCGTGGGCCACAAGGGCCACAGGGGCCACAGGGGCCACAGGGACCACAGGGACCGCAGGGGCCTGCGGGAGCCACGAACGTGCGGGCGTATTCCTTCGTCGCCAACGTCGGGCCGAACGGTGCGGCGCGATCGTGGGTCATCTGTCCGACCGGCACCCGAGCGACGGGCGGCGGCGGCCAGACGGAGACCGATGCTGTCTTCGTCGACGTCAGCTATCCGATCAGCGCGGCCGACACGGCGGCGCCACCAGGCTCGGTCCCGATCGGTTGGGAGGTCGAGGTGAGCAGCATCAGTCCGGCGACCCGCGGATTTGCCGTCTTCGCCGTCTGCGTCTCGCCCTAGGAACGGAACTTCTCCCGGACGCTTGGTGAGGAGGGGAGCGTGCTTCCCCTCCTCACCTCACTCTGAGGTAGCTACTCGGCGAAAACGGGATACGACATGCGCGTCGTCACGACCGCGTCCGCGAGCCGCGCGTACAGCCGCGCATTGTCGATCGCGACCGCGGCCTGCGAAGCCAGCGCAGTCGTCACCTTCTGGTCGCGCTCGTCGAACGATCCGTCGCGCTTGTTGATCACCTCGATCACGCCGATCGTCCGGTCGCGCGAGGTCATCGGGACGGCCAGCATGTTCTTCGTCTCGAACCCGCTCTGCTCGTCGATGCCGCCGTAGAAGCGCTCGTCCGACTTGGGGTCGTCGACCATCACCGGCTCGCCGTTCTCGACCACCCAGCCGGCGATGCCCTGGCCGGCGGGAACGTGAGCGCGCTCGACGGCCTCGCCGGGCTTGCCCGTCGCGACCTCGACCCTCAGGTCGCCGCCTTCCTCGTCGACGAGCAGGAGCGAGGACGTCTCCGCGCCCGTCAGCTCCGTCGCCGCGCCCATGATCTCGCCGAGCAGCTCGTCCAGCTTCAGCGTCGAATTCAGGTGCGACGAGATCTCGAGCAGCCGCTCGAGGGTCGCCGCGTCGGTCTGTGTCTCGGCCATCTCGTCCTCCTTAACCGATCATCCGGCCGCGGCCAAGCGCCTTGCGCTCCTCGGCCATGAACTGCTCGACGAAGTCGGTGGTGACGTCGCCGGAGCGAAACTGCTCGTTTTGCAGGATCTTCTGGTGGAAGGGGATCGTGGTCTTCACGCCGCGCCCCGAGATCTCGAACTCGTCCAGCGCCCGCGCCATGCGGTTGATCGCGCGCTCGCGGTCGGGAGCCCAGACGATCAGCTTGGCGATCAGCGAGTCGTAGAACGGGCTGATCATCCAGCCGGGGTAGCAGTGCGAGTCGACGCGCGTCCACGGCCCGCCCGGCGCCACGTACGTCTCGAGGCGCCCGGCGGTGGGTGCGAAGTCCGCGTCCGGATCCTCCGCGTTGATGCGGCACTCGATCGAATGCCCCTTGAAGACGACGTCGTCCTGCGTCACCGACAGCTTCTCGCCGGCGGCCACTCGAATCTGTTCCTGGATCAGGTCGCAGTCCGTGATCATCTCGCTGACCGGGTGCTCGACCTGGATGCGCGCGTTCATCTCCATGAACGCGAGGTTGCCGTCGTGGTCGAGGAGGAACTCCATCGTCCCGGCACCGGAGTAGCCGATCGAGGTCGCGCCCGCCACGGCCTTCTCGCCGATGTCCTTGCGCATCTCCGGAGTGAGGTGGACTGACGGCGCCTCCTCGATCAGCTTCTGGTGGCGGCGCTGGACGGAGCAGTCGCGCTCGCCGAAGTAGACGCCGTTGCCGTACGTGTCGCACACGAGCTGCACCTCGGTGTGGTAGGGCGCCTCGAGGTAGCGCTCGATGTAGACGTTCGAATCCTTGAAGACCGCCTGCGCGGTCGCCCGCGTGGAGCGGTAGTCGCTGGCGAGATCCTGCGGGCGCCGCACGACCGTCATCCCGCGCCCGCCGCCGCCGGCGACCGCCTTGATGATCACCGGGTAGCCGATCTCATCGGCAATCGACTGTGCGTCGTCAACCGTCTGAACCGGATCGACCGTGCCCGGCAGGAGCGGCAGGCCCGCCTTCGACATGAGGTCCCGCGCGGTCGCCTTGTCGCCGACGCGCTCCATCACCTCTGGCTTCGGCCCGATGAACGTGATGCCCTCCTCGGTGCAGATCTCCGCGAAGTAGGGATCCTCGGAGAGGAAGCCGTAGCCGGGATGGATCGCGTCCGCGCCCGTCTTCTGCGCCGCGCCGATGATGTTCGGGATGTGCAGGTACGAGCGGCCGGTTGCGGGCGGGCCGATGTGGACGGCCTCGTCCGCGAACTTGACCACGGCCGACTCGGCGTCCGCCGTCGAGTAGACGGCCACGGACTTGATCCCGAGCTCGCGACAGGCACGCGCCACGCGCAGGGCGATCTCGCCGCGGTTCGCGATCAGGACCTTCTCGAACACGTGCTACTCCACCGGCTCCAGGTACATCAGCGGCTGCTCGAACTCGACCCAGTCGCCGTCCGTGCAGAGGATCTGCGCCACGCGGCCGCCCTGGTCGGCCTTGACCTGGTTCATGAGCTTCATCGCCTCGACGATCGCGACCGTCTGGCCCTCGTCCACCACATCGCCCTCCTCGACGAACGGCTTCGCGCCGGGCGCGGAAGCCCGGTAGAACGTGCCGACGAGCGGCGCGACGACCGGATGGCGGCCGTCCAGCTCGGGCTCGCCCTCGGCCGCGGCCGGCGCTGCGGCTCCGCCTGAACCGGCTGCGGGGGCTATCGCCACGCCCGAGGCGGTTCGCTCGATCTCGATCTTCGTCTCGCCGGCCTGCACCGAGAAGCGGCGGACGGTGGAGCCCTCGAGCCGCTGGACGAGATCGCGGGCTTCCTCCCAGACGGAACGGATCAGATCCATGTTGCTGTCGCTCATGCGTTCTCCTCGATCGGCGGAAGGGTGGGCTGGCCGGGAGCGCCGAACTTGCGGAAGCGCTCGTAGCGGTTCTCGAGCAACTGGTCGACGGGCGTCCCGACCAGCTCCCGCAGGGCGGAGACGATCGCCGTCTTCACGTTGGCGGCCGCCGCGGGCGGGTCGGTGTGCGCGCCGCCCTCGGGCTCGGGGACGACCGCGTCCATGATCCCGAGCCGCAGGAGGTCGGCGCCGGTCAGGCGCAGCGCCTCGGCCGCGCGCGGCGCCTGGGCCGCGTCCTTGAACAGGATGGTCGAGCAGCCCTCCGGGCTGATCACCGAGTAGTACGAGTTCTCCATCATCAGCACCCGGTCGCCGACCGCGAGCGCGAGCGCGCCGCCCGAGCCGCCCTCGCCGGTGACGAGCGTGACCGCCGGGACGGGCAGGCGGGACATCTTCATGATCGACTCCGCGATCGCGATCGACTGGCCGCGCTCCTCGGCGCCGAGGCCCGGATACGCGCCGGGCGTGTCGACGAAGGTGACGAGCGGCATCCCGAAGCGCGCCGCGTGCTCCATCAGGCGCATCCCCTTGCGGTAGCCCTCGGGATTCGGCATTCCGAAGTTCCGCTCCATCATCTCGCTCGTCGTGTGGCCCTTCTGGTGGCCGATGACGACCACTGCGAGGTCGCCGAGCCGCCCGACGCCGCCGACGATGGCCGCGTCCTCGTCGAAGAGCCGGTCGCCGTAGAGCTCCTGGAAGTCGTCGAAGACGTAGCCGACGTACTCGAGCGTGTTCGGCCGCTCGATGTTGCGTGCCAGCTGGACGGTGTCCCAGGCGGCACGCTTGGGCAGCGCCTCTGGATCGGTGACCGGATCGGCGCCCTCGGTCTCGGGCAGCTCGCCGCCGTGGAGCGTGTGGAGCTCGAGCAGCTTGCGGAGCACGCCCTGGAGGTTCTCGCGCGGCTCGACCAGGTCGAGCATCCCGTGGTCGAGGAGAAATTCCGCCGTCTGGAAGCCCTCCGGCAGCTGCTGGCGGATCGTCTGCTCGATCACCTTGGGGCCGGCGAAGCCGATGTAGGAGCTCGGCTCCGCGAGCAGGACGTCGCCGAGGGTCGCGAAGGAGGCGCTGACGCCGCCGTAAGTCGGGTCGGTGAGCAGGCAGACGACGAGCGTTCCCTCCTCGTGCAGCCGCGCGAACGCGGCGCTCGTCTTCGCCATCTGCATGAGCGAGAGGCAGCCCTCCTGCATGCGGGCGCCGCCGGAGGTGCAGACGACGAGGAGCGGCGTCTTCTGCTCGAGCGCGAGCTCGGCGGCGCGCGTCACGCCTTCCCCGACCGCGCTTCCCATCGACCCGCCGACGAAGCCGAAGTTCATCACGGCGACCACAAGGGGCTTGTCGCCGACCGTCGCCGTCCCGTACGTGAGGCCCTCCCGATAGCCGGTCTTGCGCTGAGCCTCCTCGATCCGCTGCGAGTACGGCTTGGAGTCCGCGAAACCGAGCGCGTCGAGCGGCTCGAGGTCGCCGCTCAGATCTTCGAAGCTCCCCTCGTCCAGCAACTGCTCGAGGCGGGTCGCCACCGGGATGCGGAAGTGGTAGTTGCACTCGGGGCACACTCCGAGGTTGCGCTGGAGGCGCTTGTAGTAGACGAAAGCGTCACAGGACGGACAGCGCGTCCACTGGATGTCGGTGCCCGGCTTCGGAGGAGCGGCCGCCTGAGTCACTTACCAGGCCTCCAGGTGGAGGCGGCGGTGCTCGTCCCGGGAGCGCGCGAGCGCAGAGTCCACCTGCGCGCGCTCGGGAGTCTGGCGGTCGGCCTCCCCGAAGACCTGCGCGACGACGAAGGCGAGGATGTCAGTGGTGCGGCCTGTGCGGTCGACGCGCGTTGCGTCGACGGCGAGGTCGAGAGCCCGGCGCCAGTTCTCGCGGCGCAACTCCACCTCGATCAGGCCGTGGAAGGCGTACACCTCGTGCGAGGGATCGTCGTCGACCGACCTCAGCCGCTGGAAGGCCGACGAGGCCTCGTCCAGACGGCCGACGTTCAGCGCGAGGTCGGCGAGCTCGACGAGGGCAAGCGGATCCTGGGGCTGCGCTTCCGCCACCGCGGAGACGGCATCCAAAGCCTCGGCCTCCCGTCCGGAGCGGCCGTGGATGGTCGCGATCGCCCGGAGCGCGTCGAGGTTCCCCGGCTCACGCTCGAGCGCCTGGCGGAACAGAGCCGCGGCCTCGTCCTCGTTCCCCGCGCCGAGGGCGAGGTAGCCGAGGTCGACCAGCGCCGTCGAGTCGTTCGGATCGGACTCGATGACGCGCTGGAGCGTTTCCCTCGCTCGCTCGAGATCGCCCTCTTCGAGACTCGACCGTGCTTCTTCGAGCGTCACTCTGCCTCGGCGTCCCAGGTGTAGAACTCGAGCGCGGTCGCGTCCTTGGGCGAGCGCCAGGTCTCGGGGTTGTAGGGCGTGATGTGGTCGTCCAGCCTGCGGCTGATCTCCTTGAACAGCGGGTGATCGCGCACCTGGTCGACAGACTCGGTGAAGTCCTCCTCCATCTCCACGTAGTGGATGTAGACGTCCTCGAGGACAAAGAGGCTCCGGTGGGTCACGCCGGCCAGACCAGGGAGCTCGGAGTTGTCGGACTCGGCGAAGATCTCGGCGACCTTGTCCTCCGACCCGGGCTTGATCTTGGCGACGATGACCCCGCGTCTCACACGTCTCGCCATGGGACGGTGAGCATAAGAGTTCCTGAGCTACACGTCTAGCCCGGCGCCAATTCCGAGGCAGGCTCGAGAACGACCGCCCGCCGCCGCGGCACGGTGAACGCCACCCCCACGCCGATCGCGAGCGCGACGGCCGATGCGGCGAAGGCGATCGTGAACCCACGACTTTGCGACTTGCGGTCCAGGCGAATAGGATCGTCGGCGATGGACATCGACCTCAGCGGGAAGTCGGCCCTCGTCACCGGAGGCTCCCGCGGCATCGGCCGCGCGATCGCCCTCGCATATTCGAATCACGGCGCCGCGACGGTGGCCTGCTACATGAACGAGACGGACGCCGTGCACGCGCTTGGCGAGGAGCTGGGCGGGCTGCCTGGCGGAGGGTACGTCGCACAGGTGGACGTGACCGACGAGGCTTCGGTGCGGAGCGTCGTGAGCGAAGCGGCCGAGCGCTTCGGGAAGATCGACATCCTCGTCAACAATGCGGGCGCGGTGAGCCACAAGATGATGGTCGACCTCGATCTCGCCGAGTGGCAGCGGGTGCTGGACACGAACCTCACCTCGATGTTCATCGTCACGAAGGCGGTCGCCGAGGTGATGCCGGAGGGTGGCTCGATCATCAACATCGGGTCGGGCGTCGCCACCGTCGGCATGCCGGCGCGCACCCACTACGGCTCGTCCAAGGCGGGCGCCATCGGGCTGACGCGGGCGCTCACCAAGGAGCTCGGCCCGCGCAAGATCCGGACGAATCAGATCAACCCCGGGATCATCGAAACCGACCAGGTCGCGGGGTTGACGCCGGAACACCGGGCGCGGTACGAGTCGATGGCGTCGCTCGGCCGGCTCGGCGCGCCGGACGACATCGCCAACGTCGCGCTGTTCCTGGCGAGCGACCTCTCCGCTTTCGTCTCCGGCGCGGTCATCGCCGTCGACGGCGGCATCTAGATGCCGGCTAGGGCATTCGTTTTCGTCGACATCGACCCCGCAGACGGCGAGCGCTTCGAGCAGACGTTCGCGGGCATCGCCGAGCAGGTCCGGGAGACGCCCGGGCTCCTCGCCAACATTCTCCTTCGCGACGCGCAGAAGCCGGGGTCGTACATCGTCGTCAGCGAGTGGGACTCGCGCGAGTCATTCCTCGCGTGGGAGGAGGAACCGAGCCATCGTGAGGTCACGAAGCCGCTCCAGGCGTTCTGGAGCGGCGCGGGCACGCGGCGTCACCTGTACGACGTCGCCGTCTCGACCGATTAGACCTGCACCGCGACGTCGTAGACGCCGTGCTGCGCGCGCCCGGCCCAGTACTCGTGCATCGCCGCCGTCATCTGGGGATGCTTCGGGTCGTCGAACCAAGCCATGAACTCCTCGATGCTGGTCCACTCGCCTACGAGCACGTACGAGCTGGGGCTGCGCGCGTCGCGGAGCAGCTCGTCGCGAATGTGCCCCGGCGTCCCTTTCATGCCCGCGGCCACCGCGGCGAAGGCCTGTTCGAAGGCGTCCTCCTCGCCGGGCGTGATCTCCGCGATGACGAGCACACGGACGCTCACGTCGCCTTGTACCCCCGCATCCGGCCGATCGCGGCCATCCCGACGATCAGCGTCCCCTTGACGGGCCCGTCGAACATGGCAATCCGGAACTCGTCCTTGAATTCGCGCATCACGACCGCCGCGTGCAGCTTGCTCGGGATCCCCTCTTCGCCCACCGACAGACGCGCCATCGTCTCGTAGAACTCCTCGGTCCGGAGCGCCGGCCGCACCTCCACCAGCAGGTGCGCTTCCTCCTCTGCCGTCGTTCCACCAGAAGTGCGACGTACCGGGCAGGCATCTCCGAGGACTCGCCCGTCGCCGCCGTGCGCTCCTCGTCTCCTACCTTGCCGCGGACCTTTCCCGACACGACCTCGAACCGCTCGTGCTGCTTGGGATGCAGATGCGGTTCCGCCGACTCGTGCGCCGGCGGGAGGAAGAAGTCGAACTGGAGCAGCTCTCCTCCCGTGTCGGCCGCCGTCTGCCGGAAGACGATCCGGCCGGCCATCGGGACATCGAGGACGTCACCCGCCTTGGCCATCCGCCCCCCGCCCGGCCGACGTCTCCGCCTTGACCACGTACTTGAGCGAGCGCGCCTCCGCCATACAGTCCCGAAGCGGCTTCGCCAGCGCACGGTGCTCCTCCGTCCGCTCCCAGTCGAGGAAGTCGTCGAGGCTTTCCCATTCGCTCGTGATCAGCCATTCATCCGGCTCCTGAGGCGAGCGGCACACCTGGTCGACGATGTGGCCCTTGACCCCACGGGCGACCTCGTAGCGGATCGACTCGTAGGCCTGGAGGAACTGCTCCTCCATCCCGGGCTTCAGCTTGATCACGAAGACGACGCGTCCCTTCTCCTGCTGCGCGGCGGGCGACGCGCCGTTGGACGAGATGTCCTCGACCACCTCGTAGATCGTCTGGCTCGCCGACTCGCGCAGCTGCCGCAACGGGGCGGTGAGCTCGTCCTGCTCGGGGCTGACCTCGAACGACTTGTAGGCCTCGCGGCTCTCCCACTCGGTCGTGATCACGAAGGTCGAGGCGTCGTCCGGGTCGCGCATCAGCGTCTGGCGGAGACTGCCGGGGATGGTGCGCGCCTGCTCGGCGACCCCGTGCCAGGCGCGCTCGAAGTCCTCCTCCCGGCCCTCCTTCACCTTCATGGCGAGACTGACTCGAACCATTGCTGCGAGCCTCAGTCGAGCCCCATGGGCCGCTCGGGCACGAGGTTGACTTCGCGCCACTTGCCCTCGGGCCCGAGGTTGAACTCGGTCTTCCACTTCGTGAGCTGCCCGCTCCGGTCGGTGAGGTGCATCATCGCCCGCGCCTGGTCGTCGCCGGTCTGCTCCCAGTCGCCGAGCTCGATCTTGCTGCCCTCGGCGATGCGGACGTACTGGGCCATGATCGCCATCCCCTTGAGGTTGTTGTCGACGATCATCTTGATGTCGTCGGCAAGCCACTCGTCGAAGACGTTCGGGTCGCCCGAGGCGAAGAAGTCGTTGAAGGTGGCTCCGAAGGCGACGAAGATACGGGCCAGGCGGCTCCTCTGCGCCTCCGCGTCCTCCTGGACGTCGGGCTTGCCGTCCGCGGACATGATGTGGAGCTCCGAGATCAGCGTGCGATCGTCGAACTGGGTCTCCTGGAGGTTGTAGACCGGCATCGGGATGTTGCCCCCGCTCAGCGATCGCCACGAGTAGACGCGACCGTTCTCGACCTTGTACGGAACCTGGGTCACCTCGCGGCGGACCGCCTCGCCGGTCGGAAGCATGTGGCCCCAGACCTGCAGCGCGCCCTTGCGCCCATGCGTCTCGTTGTGGAAGTTCAGCCTCCCCTCCGGGCCGAACCACTTCATGATCACGGGGGAAACGCCCGCGTCTGCGCCGCCTCGTTCAGGTCGGCAATGTAGTTGTTGACGGTGGTCTGGATGTCGGTCGTGCTCGTCGCCATGCTTGCTCCTTTCAGGTCGTGACGGGGGTGCCGGAACGGTCGAGAAGCGCGCGCGCGTTCCCGCCGAGGATCCGATCCCGGTCCTCGTCGGAAAGGCCGAGACTCTCGACCAAGTCGATCGTCGGCTTCGGAGACCGGCCGGCGGGAGGATAGTCCGTGCCGAGAACGACCCGCTCGACGCCGACCGTGTCGATCGCCGCGCGCAGGCTCGCCGGGTGGTAGCTGGCGGTGTCCAGGTACAGCTGCCCGAGACGGCCGCTCGGCGGCTCGCCGCCGATCGAAGGCTTGAGGGCGAGCTCCTCGGGCACGCGAGGGCCGGGCGGCCCGCCGCGGAAGCCACCGGGAGGACCTCCTCCAGGCGGCCCTCCCCGGCGGCCCGCCTCCGCCCGGAGGGCCGCCGCCGCCGAACATCGCGGCGCGGCGCTCGAGCGTCTGGTACACGGAGTCGAGCCGTCCGACCAGCATCGGCAGCGTCCCGCCCGAGTGCGCGACGACCACGCGAACGTTGGGATAGGCCGAGAGCGTGTCGGCGAGCAGCATCCTCGAGAGGCAGATCCCCGTGTCGTAGGGGCGGCCGATCCACTCGCGCACCATCGGATCGCCGATGCGCTCCGTGCTGAAAGGCGAGTCTGAGGGATGGAGGAAGACAGTTCCACGCTCGTTCGCAAACGCCCACGCGTCCTGCGCGGCCTCGGCATCGAGGTACTTCCCGCCGAGGCTCGTCGGGAAGCAGAGCCCGCTCAGGCCGTTGCCCAGGGCGCGCTCGGCTTCGTCCAGCCACTCCTGACCCGCGAAGGGATCGACGGCGGCGAGCGCGGCGAAGCGGCCCGAATGCTGCGCCACGAGCCCAGCGAGGAAGTCGTGCTCCTCCCGTGCCGAGGCCAGCTCGGGCGTCCCGTCGTCCTCCGAAAGAGCGTACGACAGGACGGTGAGCGCGATGCCCGACGCCTCCTGAAGCTCGAGGTACCCCTCGACGTCGAAGAGGTGTCGCATGAATGGGGGCGCGCCTGGATCCTCGCGCCCGAGATGGGCGTGGAAGTCGACGATCACCAGCCCGGCGATCGTAACACCTCGCGACCAAGCTCAAAGTCGGGCGAAAGATGATTGACTCCAGCCGCGAACCACGCAAGGCTACGAGCCACGGCAGGCAACCGAGGGAGCGCCAGAGATTCCCGAGCACGCAATCGAGGTTCACGATCTCGTCCGGCAGTTCAAGCGAGGCCCACGTGCCGTCGACGGGATCGACCTGCACGTGGACGAAGGCGAGATCTACGGCTGCCTCGGCCCGAACGGCGCAGGCAAGAGCACCACGGTCAAGATGCTCGTCACGCTTCTGCCGCCGACGTCCGGGCAGGCCCTGGTAGGCGGGCACGACGTCGCCCGCGAGGGGGACGAGGTGCCGCCGCCTGATCGGGGTGGCGCTGCAGGAGGCCGCGCTCGACCCGCTGCTGACCGCAACCGAGCACGTCCTGCTTCAGGGAGGGATGCACGGCTACTCGTCCTCCGAAGCGCGGAAGCGCGGAGAGGTGCTGCTCGAACGCGTCGGGCTGTCGGGGGCCGCGGACCGGCGCGCAGGCACGTACTCGGGCGGGATGAGACGGAGGCTCGACCTTGCGCTAGCGCTCGTGCACGGGCCGCGGATCATTTTCCTGGACGAGCCCACTACCGGTCTCGACCCGCAGAGCCGGGCCGCGCTGTGGGAGGAGGTGCGGCGGCTGGCGAAGGAAGAGGGCGTGACCGTCTTCCTGACTACGCAGTACCTGGAGGAAGCCGACGCCCTTGCCGACCGCATCTCGATCATCAACCGTGGCCACATCGTCGCCGCGGGGACGCCTACCGAGCTGAAGGCAGAGGTGGGGCGCCCGACGGTTGAGGTCGTCCCGGAGCTCGACAGCGACCGCGACCGCATCGACCAGATCCTCGGCCGCTTCGGCGAGCGCGTGCCCGGATCGCCGAATCTCCCGCACGGGATCGCCTACCAGCTGCGCGGCCACACCGGCTCCCTGCCGCAGGTGGTCGGGGCGCTGGACAGCGCCGGCATCGCGCTCTCGCACCTCGAGCTGCACTCGCCCTCTCTCGACGACGTGTTCCTGGCGAAGACCGGGGAGGCTCCTCGAAGGCGAGGCCGACAGCGAGGCGCCCGCGGAGCCGCAGGACGCCGAGGCTCCGGCTCCGGAGGTCAAACCCCCCGAAGACCTCGCGGATGTCGATCTGCGCCTGGCCGCCGCCGGCCGCAGCAAGATCGAGCGTGTGCCGACGGCCATGCTCAAGAACTGGATGGCGGAGCGCGCGCTCGCCGAAGCGCAGGCGCAGCAGCAGCGCAAGCTCTCGCTCGAGTTCAGCAAAGGCCCGCTGGCCGGGACTTCGTTCGAGGTCACCTCCACGGCCGTCCTCGGCCGCGAAGGCGACCTGGTCATCGCCGATCCCGAAATCTCCCGCCGGCACGCCGCGGTCCGGCTGGTGGACGGATCGCTCGTCATCGACGACCTCCAGTCGCTGAACGGCACGTGGGTCAACGACAAGCGGATCGAGCTGCCGACGCTGCTCGCACCGGGTGACGTGATCACGCTTGGGACGAGCGCGATCGAGGTGCGGGCGGCATAGCCCAGGCGGCCGTCGCCGAGCGCCCTCCCTCCGGGTCGCTGCTATCGACCCAGTTCTACCTGCTCGCGCGGCGCTCGGTCGTGCGGACCTTCCGCGACCCGGGCAGCATCGCGCCGTCCATTGTCGTGCCGCTGCTCCTCTATGCGATCGTCGCCGGCGGCCTCGGCGACATCACCAAGATCAAGGGCTTCCCCACTCACTCGATCACGTCGTGGGCGTGGACGATCCCGTTCGCCCAGGGGTCGATGATGGCCATCTCGAGCACGGGCCAGGGCATCGCGGTCGACATCGAGCACGGCTTCATCAACCGCCTGGCCATGACCCCCCTGCGCGCGAGCGCGCTCGTCGCGGCGCAGCTGACCGGCGCGGTCATTCTCGGCTTTCTCCTCGCCGCGGCGTACATCGGCGTCGGATACGCGTCCGGCGCGCACATGAAAGGCGGACCGGAGGGTGTCGTGATCGTCGTCGCCCTCTTCCTCACGGCGGTCCTCGGCTTCGGCGCGCTCGGGTTCCTTATCGGTCTATTGACCGGATCACCGGCCGCTGTCGTCGGCATCGCGCCGCTCGCAGCGGTCTTCTTGTTCCTCTCTTCCATGTCGTTCCCGAGAAACCTGATCGAGACGGACTGGTTCAAGAAGGTCGCCACGATCAATCCGCTGTCGTATTTGGTCGAGGGAATCAGAGCCCCGATCATCAGCGGCCTGGACTGGGAGGCGATCGGACTCGGCTTCGCGGTCGCCGGCGGGCTCGCCGGCGATCGTGATCTCGTTCGGCGCGCTGGACGATCCGGAACCGGCTGGCGGCGCGGTGAAGGATTTTTTCGCCGTCGCTCGCTACGTCGCGTGGCGCAACATGCTTCTGCTCGTTCGGGCGCCGGCCAGCTTCGCCCCGACGCTGCTCATGCCGCTCCTCTTTCTCATCGCCTTCTCCGGCGCGCTCTCCCGGATTGCGAAACTCCCCGACTTCGGGTCGATCAACTACACATCCTTCCAGTACGTGTACGCGCTGATGCAGGCGGCCGCCTTCGCAGGCGCCGTCGGCGGGACGGCGATGACCGGCGACATCGTCAACGGGTTCATGGACCGGCTGATGCTGAGCGCCCGCAGGCGGGCCGCGATCGTCGCCGGCTACGTGGTCGCGATGCTCGTGCGGGCGGCGATCGCGACGATCGTGCTCACGGGCTTCGCGTTCCTGCTGGGGATGAAGGTGGAGGGAAGTCCTCTTCAGCTCCTCGGCCTGTACGCCCTCGCGGTGCTCCTCAACCTGACCGCGTCGCTCTGGTCGGGCGGCATCGCGATGCACATCCCGTCCCTGAACGCGGCGCCGCTCGAGATTCTTCCGATTTTCCTGGCGCTCTTCCTCACGCCCGTCTTCTTGCCGCTCCACCTGCTCCACGGCTGGCTCCACACAGTTGCGGTGGGGAACCCGTTCACGCGGCCGCTCGAGGCGGGCCGGTCGCTCATCGAGGGCAATCCATCCGGAGTGGCGGTCGCGTTCGCCGTGATTGGCGGCATGGCGGTCGCAGCAGCGCTGTTCGCCTTGTGGGGCGTCCGGCGTTTTCAAGCCGGCTGAACCGAATCGCGCAAAGCGCCCCTTGACAGCGCGCATGAGGCGCGTGAGGGTTCGCACGTGATCGCAATAGTCGGCGGGGGGATCGCAGGGCTCACAACTGCGATTGCATTGCGGAAGGCCGGATTCGAGGTCACCGTGTTCGACCGAGTGAGGGACGTTGCGGCCGTCCAGATCGGCGCCGGCGTGGGGCTGGCGCTCAACGCGACCCGCGTGCTGCGCGCGCTCGGACTGCTCGATCAGCTGCGCGAGGTCGGATCTCCAGGGGAGCGCTTCGAGTTCCGAGACCGGAAGGGCAAGTTGCTCTCGCACTGGGAGATTCCGAAGGACGAGCTGCAATTCGGAGTCACCCGCAGGGCCCTCCACGAGCTGCTGCTCAGCGCGCTGCCGGCTGACGCCCTCGTATCGGACAAGACCTGCACGAGCTACGAACTGCAGGAGAATGCCGCTTCGGCGGTCTTCGCGGACGGAACCTCGTTCACAGCAGACGCGTTGATCGGCGCGGACGGCCTACGCTCGGTCGTGCGCACCCAGACACTCGGCGGGGAGTCGCCGAGATATGCCGGATTCAGTGTCCTGCGCTGCCTCGTTCCCGTCAGTGGCGACGACCCACTTCCGCGAGGCGTCTTTCGGCTCTTCTGGGGACCGGGCGCCTGCATCGGCATGTACCACGTGGCGACCGACCTCGTCTACACGTTCGGCTGGTGGCCGAGCCCCGAAGGGGCTCATGTGGAGCACGGTGCGCGAAAGCAGGCGCTGCTCTCGCGATTCGGCAACTGGTCGCGCGAAGCGCCCGAGCTGATCGCCGGGATGCAGGAAGACGAAATCCACCAGACGGACATCTACGATCGCCCGCCAGCCCCTAGACTGGGGGAAGGGCAGAGTCACGCTCGCCGGCGACGCAGCACATCCGATGACGTTCAACATGGGGCAGGGCGCATGTCAGGGAATGGAGGACGCGGTCGTCCTCGCCCAGTCACTGGTCGCCTCGCGGGACGTCCCGGCGGCACTCCGAGCCTACGAGTCGGAGCGAACGAAGCGATCAGCGAAGATCACGGCCATGTCCGCGCGGGTTGCCCGAATGAGCCTCATGGGCTCCCCGGCCTGGCGCATCCGGAATTTCGCGCTCCGAGCCGTCGGCCGCAACATCTCTCGCGGGGAAAAGATGCTGAAGATCGACGCCGAGATCCCGAAGGTCGGCGCAGGGAAACCTGCGTAGCCTCAGGTGAAGGCGATGCAGTTCCTCGCACCGTTTCTCGGCCACAAGTACCTCAGCCTGGAGACGTTCCGCGTCGACGGTACCGGCGTGGAAACCCCCGTCTGGTTCGTGATCTCCGACGAGCGTCTGTTCTGCCGTTCGGACCCCGAGACTCGAAAGATCAAACGGATCCGTCGAGACCCAACGGTGACGGCAGCCCCATGCAGCCTCCGAGGGAAAGTCAAAGGCCCGCGCCGAGATTTTCGGGTCGAGTTCGTGCCGCGCAGCGAGTGGGGCCGGCTGGAGGAAGCGTACGAGCGCAAGTACCGGCTCGAGAGCTGGCTCGCGAAGCTACCGTTCGGTGGCCCACCCGGCCAGACAGGAGATCAGGTCTTCTACGAGTTGCGGCCCGCGGATGAACGAGGTCCAGTCAGATGGCCGCGATGGACCGAAGAGGAGGTTGAATGGGTCGGGTCTTCGACAGTCATCACATCGATGCGCCGCCTGAGGTCGTGTGGCAGTTCGTGTGGGACGCGACGCGCCGGCCTGAATGGGAGGTCGGAGTCATCGAGGTCAAGGACGTGGTCGGACCGCTGGATCGCGTAGGCGGCAGGTGGACAGAGGTCAGGAGAGGGCCGTTCGGCATCTCTCAGGAGGGCACCGTCGTCGTCACGAAAGTGGAACCGCTCAAATCGTTCGAGGTGCAACGTGAAGGCGAGGGCGAGGATTCGAGAGTCACCCATACGGTCACCCCGGAAAACGGCGGGACACGGAAGACAACCGAGTCTCTCTTCAAGTTCCCCGGCGGATTCCTCGGCAGGATCGCCGAAAGACTCTTCGCCGTCGGGTTCATCGAGCGCCATTCCAATCGTTGCGAGGAGAACGTCAAAGCGCTGGCCGAAGGTCGATACCCGCCCCACCCGACGCCTGCCGTCGAGAGGAATCTCGTCACCCCGCGTCCGGTTCAGAGAGACGACACCTTGCAACCCACTGCACCAGAGGAGGGAAAGCCACATGCCTGAGGCCGACCATGAGGCGACAATCGCGCGCCCCGTCGAGGACGTATTCCGATTCCTGGCCGATGCCGAGAATGACGCCAGGTGGAGAACCGGAGTCGCGGAGATATCGCGGGTCTCCGGGGAAGGGGTCGGAGCGAAATACCACCAGAGCATCAAAGGGCCGACCGGCAAGCCCGTCGACGCCGACTTCGAGATCACCGAGCTCGAGCCGAACAAGCTGATCGCCTTCCGGACGACGAGCGGCCCGGTGCGACCGATCGGGCGCTACGAGCTGACGCCGGAGGGCGCCGGCACGCGCGTCCACTTCACGCTCAAGGCAGAGCTGAGCGGCCTCAAGAAAGCGGCGACGCCGATCGTGCAGAAGGCGCTCGGACGCGAGGTTGCCGAGCTCGACAACCTGAAACGAATCCTGGAGGAAGGCGGCTAGTTCTTCCGCGATTGTGGACGCCGAGCTCGGCAGCTGTCGAGCCGGCTACCAGTCCCAGCCGGGCTGCTCTCCGAGCGCCCGGTTGAGGTAATGCCCGGCGCTGATCAGCGCCAGATGCGTGAACGCCTGTGGGAAGTTCCCCAACGCCTCTCCCGTCTGCCCGATCTCCTCGGCGTACAGGCCGAGGTGGTTCGCGTACGTGAGCATCTTTTCAAACGCGAGCCGCGCCTCGTCGACCCTGCCTGCGCGCGCGAGCGCTTCCACGTACCAGAAGGTGCAGATCGAGAACGTCCCCTCGTCCCCTTCCAGCCCGTCCGGCGACTTCTCCACGTCGTACCGGTAGACGAGCGAGTCGGAGACGAGCCCGTCGGAGATCGCCTGCAGCGTCGAGACCCACTGCGGGTCGGTCGGCGCGATGAACTTGACGAGCGGCATGACGAGGACGCTCGCGTCGAGCGTGTCGTCGTCGTAGTGCTGGACGAAGGCCTGCTTCTCGTCGTTCCAGCCACGCTCCATGATCTGGTGGTAGATCGCGTCGCGCGACTGGCGCCAGCGGGACAGCTCCGCCGGAAGCCCGCGCTGGATCGCGATCCGCACGGCGCGCTCGATCGCGACCCAGGACATGAGCCTCGAGTATGTGAAGTGCTGGCGCCCGCCGCGCACCTCCCAGATCCCCTCATCGGCCTGATCCCAGTTCTCGCACACCCAGTCGACGATCCGGGTCAGGTCCATCCACGACCTGTGCGCGATCGGGTTCGCGTGGTTGTTGTAGATGTAGACCGAGTCGATGAGCTCGCCGTAGATGTCGAGCTGGAGCTGGTCTGCGGCCGCGTTCCCGATCCGGACGGGACGCGAGCCGCGGTAGCCCTCGAGGTGCCCGAGGATCTCCTCCACGAGCTCGGGCTGGCCGTCGATCCCGTACATGATTTGCAGCGGCCCGGCGCCGGCCGGGCGCTCCTGGCGGAAGCGCTCGGTCAGCCAGTCCATGAACGCGGTGGCCTCCTCCGTGAAGCCGAGGCGCAGCAGCGCGTACAGCGAGAACGCGGCGTCGCGGATCCACGTGTAGCGGTAGTCGTAGTTCCGCACCCCGCCGATGTGCTCGGGCAGGCTCGTCGTGGGCGCGGCGACGATCGCGCCCGTCGGCCGGTACGTCATCAGCTTGAGCGTCAGCGCCGAGCGGTAGATGATTTCGCGCCAGCGCCCCTGGTAGCGGCACTGCGACAGCCAGCGGCGCCAGTACTGGACGGTCTCCTCGAACGCCTCCCGCGTCTCCCCCTCCGAGTACTTGCGCGGGACGTACGTCTCGGGCACCTGCTCGAGCACGAAGGTCGCCGTCTCCCCGGGGAGCAGGGTGAACTCGCCGTACGCCCCGTCCTGCGCGAAGTCCATGGGCACGCGAGTCTCGAGCGCGAGCGAGAGCTGCGGCGAGCGGAAGAGAACGCCGGCTTCGTGAAAGACGGTCTCGTGCTTCTCCCGCCCGTAGTCGAAGCGGGGCTGCACGTCCACGCGGAAGCGCATCTCGCCGCGGACGCCGAGCACACGCCGGATCAAGCGGTGGCGGTGCTCGGACGCGCCGCTGGAGATGGGCATGAAGTCCTGCACCTCGCCGACGCCCGAGGGGGTCAGGAAGCGCGTGATGAGGACGTTCGTGTCCGGCAGGTACAGCTGCTTCGGGACCCAGTCGTCGTGGACGGGCGCGATGCGGTAGAAGCCGCCCTTGTCCTTGTCGAGGATCGCCCCGAAGACGCTCGGCGAGTCGAAGCGCGGGCAGCAATACCAGTCGATCCGCCCGTCCGTGCCGACGAGGGCGATCGAATGGAGGTCGCCGATGATCCCGTGCTCGTGGATCGGCAGGTAGTCCATCGACGGAGCGGTCGTCCTCCAGCCGATGGTCTGGAGCTCTCTTGTCGTCAAGTTCGAAGCTCGTCGGTGGTGCGGAGCCGGCGCGCCTCCGTCTCCAGCATGCGGAGCATCACCTTCGGGTGCATGAGCAGGAAGTCGGCCACCTCCGCCGGCGGGACGTAGAGACACCGGAGCGGCGCCCGCGCGACCACGTCCGCGACCGTCTCTTCGCCGAGCAGCGCCGAGATCTCGCCGAAGAAACTGCCCTTCGGCAGCACGGCCAGCTCCTCGTCGTTCAGGACGACCCCCGCCTCGCCGTCCACGATCACGTGCAGGCCGACATCGACCAGGCCCCGGCGGACGACCCACTCTCCCTCGTCGAAGGAAACCTCGCGCATCCGCGGCAGCAGGTCCTCCAACTCCTCGCGCCCGAGATCGGCGAAGAGCGACAGACGCGCGGCACTCTCGACGAGGGCGAGGTCCGTAGCCATCGCGCGTAACCTAAACCACTCTTGGACTTGGAGGCAAAGTCGCGACATAATCGCGCCGACCGCAGCCGAACGGAGGAGCCGATGACCACTGCCGCACCCGAAGCCGCCCAGGTCCTCTCACCGGAGGAGCTGGAGCTGATGAACAAGTACTGGCGCGCCGCCAATTACCTGTCGGTGGGCCAGATCTACCTGATGGGCAACGCGATGCTCAAGGAGCCGCTCACGATCGAGCACATCAAGCCGCGCCTGCTCGGCCACTGGGGGACGACTCCGGGGCTGAACTTCATCTACGTGCACCTGAACCGCGTGATCAAGGCGCACGACCTCGACGTGATCTACATCTGCGGCCCCGGCCACGGCGGTCCCGGCATGGTCGCCAACACGTATCTCGAGGGGACGTACAGCGAGGTCTATCCCAACATCGCGGAAGACGAGGAGGGCATCGGCATCCTCTTCAAGCAGTTCTCCTTCCCGGGCGGCATCCCCAGCCACGCGGCACCAGAGACTCCCGGCTCGATCCACGAGGGTGGCGAGCTCGGCTACGCGGTCTCCCACGCCTACGGCGCGGCCTTCGACAACCCGGACCTGATCGTCGCCTGCGTCGTCGGCGACGGTGAGGCCGAGACGGGACCGCTCGCGACGGCGTGGCACTCGAACAAGTTCCTCAATCCGGTCACGGACGGCGCGGTCCTCCCCATCCTCCATCTGAACGGCTACAAGATCGCCAACCCGACGGTCATGGCGCGCATCCCACGCGAGGAGCTGGAGAGCCTCTTCGTCGGCTACGGCTACAAGCCGTACTGGGTCGAGGGCTCCGATCCGGCCGACGTGCACCAGCAGATGGCGGGAACGATGGATGCGGTCATCGCGGAGATCAAGCAGATCCAGGGCGACGCGCGGGAGAACGGGAACACGGAGCGCCCGGCGTGGCCGATGATCGTCATGAAGACGCCGAAGGGCTGGACCGGCCCGAAGGAGGTCGACGGCCAGAAGACCGAGGACTACTGGCGCTCACACCAGGTCCCCATGGCCGAGATGGCGCAGAAGCCGGAGCACATCAAGGTGCTCGAGGACTGGATGAAGAGCTACAAGGCGGAGGAGCTCTTCGACGAGAACGGACGCTTGCACTCCGAGCTGCGCGAGCTCGCTCCGGAGGGCACGCGCCGCATGGGCGCGAACCCGCATGCCAACGGCGGCCTGGTCCTGCGCGAGCTGCGCATGCCCGACTTCCGGGACTACGCGGTCGACGTGGAGAAGCCGGGAACGACGCTCGGCGAGGCCACGCGCAAGGTCGGCGAGTTCCTGCGCGAGGTCACGAGCATGAACATGGAGCACAGGAACTTCCGCATGTTCTCGCCGGACGAGCATGCGTCCAACCGGCTGGCCGCGACCTTCGAGGTCACGAACCGCGCGTGGGACGCCGAGACGCTCGACTACGACGACCATCTCGCGGCGGACGGCCGCGTCATGGAGATCCTCAGCGAGCACACCTGCCAGGGGTGGCTCGAGGGCTATCTCCTGACGGGACGTCACGGGTTCTTCTCGACGTACGAGGCGTTCGTGCACGTCGTGGACTCCATGTTCAACCAGCACGCGAAGTGGCTGAAGGTGACGCGGGACGAGATCCACTGGCGCCGGCCGATCGCCTCGCTCACGTACCTGCTCAGCTCGCACGTCTGGCGGCAGGACCACAACGGGTTCTCGCACCAGGACCCGGGATTCCTCGATCACGTGATCAACAAGAAGGCGGAGGTCATCCGCGTGTACCTCCCGCCGGACGCGAACACCGCGCTGTCGGTCGCCGACCACTGCCTGCGCTCGAAGAACTACGTGAACGTGATCGTGGCGGGCAAGCAGCCGGCGCTCCAGTACCTGGACATGGACGCGGCCATCAAGCACTGCACGGCCGGGATCGGGATCTGGGAATGGGCGTCGAACGACCGTGGCGGCGACCCCGACGTGGTCATGGCCTGCTCCGGCGACATCCCCACCCTCGAGACGCTGGCCGCGGTCGAGCTGCTGCGCGGGTACTTCCCGCAGCTGAAGATCCGCGTGATCAACGTCGTCGACCTGATGCGCCTCCAGCCGCACACCGAGCACCCGCACGGGATGACCGACAAGGAGTTCGACACGCTCTTCACCACCGACAAGCCGATCGTCTTCGCGTTCCACGGCTACCCGTGGCTGATCCACCGGCTCACCTACCGCCGCCGCAACCACCGCAACCTGCACGTACGCGGATACAAGGAAGAGGGCACGACGACGACGCCGTTCGACATGGTCGTGCGCAACGACCTCGACCGCTTCCACCTCGTGGACGACGTGATCGACCGGCTGACGGGGCTGGGCGGTGAGGCCGCATACGTGAAGCAGGAGCTCTTCGACAAGCTCGTCGAGCACAAGCACTACATCGCGACGTACGGCGACGACATGCCGGAGATCAAAGACTGGAAGTGGAGCGGATAGCGGCCCGCGTCGTCTGCATCTCCCGGGAGACAGGAGCCGAGGGCGAGGCCGTCGGCCGCGCCGTTGCGGAACGGCTCGGCCTCCAGTACGTCGACGAAGAGGTGATCGCGCGTGCCGCGGAGCGCGGCGGCGTCGACGAGGACCAGCTCGCGGACGCCGAGCAGCGCAAGTCGCGCATCCGCCGCGTGCTCGAGCTCCTAACCGATGCGGGCAGCGCCGCGGGAGCTCAGGTAACGGAGCCGGCGGCCATCCGGGCCGAGCGCGAGGAGCGGCAGCGCGGGCTGATCCGCGACGTGATCGACGAGATCGCGGCGGAGGGGAACGCGGTCATCGTCGCGCACGCGGCCTCGGTCGCCCTCGCGGGGACCGAGGGCATCCTGCGCGTCCTCGTCACCGCCTCGCCGGAGGAGCGCGTCAAGCGGCTCGTCGAGGCGGAGGACATCGCGAATGCCGACGCCGCGCGTGCCGTCATGGAGAGCGACCAGGCGCGGGCCGACTACTTTCGTGCGTTCTACGGCGTCGGACAGGAGCTGCCGACGCACTACGACCTGGTGGTCAACACCGACGTGCTCGGGCCCGACCAGGCGGCCGAGATCGTCGTGTACGCCGCGCAGCTGGGCTAAGAGGTCTCGCGGCGGAGCAGTTCCTCCCGTCGCACCTCCAGCTACGAATCCACGTCCACCATGCTCGCGGTCGGAGCACGACCGAGAGCACCATGGCCGCACCGACTAGCCCAAAGAAAAGCCAGTCGACCCAGTCGGGCGCAGAAGCATCAATCGCCCAGAAGACCACAAGACCCAGGCCGCGCCCAGGGCGAGCACCCGCCGACTGCGACCAGCGGGAGCCGACGACACGACGAGATCGTCGCTCGCTAGCCGCCGGCCTGAATGGCCGTGATGGCAACCGTGTTGACGATGTCGGTCACGGTGCAACCACGGCTCAGATCGTTCACCGGCTTGCGCAGTCCCTGCAGCACCGGCCCGATCGCGACCGCGCCGGCCGAGCGCTGCACCGCCTTGTACGCGACGTTCCCCGCCTCGAGGTCCGGGAAGATGAAAACCGTGGCGCGCCCCGCGACGTCGCTGTCCGGGAGCTTGAGCTCGGCGACCGCCGCGTCCACGGCGGCGTCGTACTGGATCGGGCCCTCGACCTTCAGGTCGGGCCGGCTCGCGCGCACGGCCTCGGTCGCCTCGCGGACGCGGTCGACGTCCTCCCCCTTCCCGGATTCGCCGGTCGAGTACGAGAGCATCGCCACCCGCGGCTCGATGCCGAACACCGCGGCTGTCTCGGCCGAGGAGATCGCGATGTCCGCGAGCTGAGCGGCGTCCGGCTTCGGGTTCACCGCACAGTCGCCGTAGACGAGGACGCGGTCGGCGAGGCACATCAGGAAGACGCTCGAGACGACCGACACTCCGTCGCGCGCCTTGATGATCTCGAAGGCCGGACGGATCGTGTCCGCGGTCGTGTGCGCCGCCCCCGACACCATGCCGTCCGCCTTTCCCGTCTCGACGAGCAGCGTGCCGAAGTAGCTCGGGTTCGCCACGCGGTCGTACGCGAACTCCTCGGTGATCCCCTTGTGCTTCCGCAGCTCGTAGTAGAGCGCCGCGAACTCGTCCAGGAGCTCGGACTCGAGCGGGTCGACGAAATCGGCGCCCCGCAGGTCGAGCCCGAGCGCGTCCGCCTGGGCGCGGCCGCCGAGGATGGTCAGGTCGACCACGCCGCGGCGCAGCAGGATCTCGCCCGCGCGCAGGATCCTCTCGTCCTCGCCCTCGGGCAGGACGATGCGGCGCGGCTCGGCCCTCGCGCGCTCGATCAGCTCGTACTCGAACATGATCGGCGTCACCCGTGCGGGGCGGTCGAGCGCGATCCGCTCGGCGAGCTCGTCGGTGTCGACGCTCGCGTCGAACAAGCCGAGCGCCGCGGCGATCTTCCGCTCGTCCTCCGGGCCGAGCCGCCCGCGGACGGACTGGACCGCGGCGATCGCCTCGTGCGTCAGCGAGTCCACCTCGAGGACCGGGAACGGCGAGCTAACCAGCAGGCGGCGCGTCCCCTCGCCCAGGTCGTGACCGCCGGTCAGCAGCACCCCGGCAACCGGCGGGATCTCCGTGGAGACCGTCGAGGCGAGCGTGGCGGCGAGAATGTCGGAACGGTCGGCGGGGACGATCACGAGCACGCCGTCGACCAGATGCTCGATGAAGTGCTCGACGCTCATGGCGCCGACGCGCACGTCCCGTACCTCGCGGCCGAGCGACCCGCCGAGGACGACGCGGGCGCCGAGCTCGTCCGCGACGTCGGCCATGGTCGGGTACGAGAGCTCCGCGGCCTCGGGGATGAGGTAGACCGGCTCGTCCGACGGGTCGAGCGCCGCGGGAACGGCGGCTATCGAGTCGACTGGGACTCGGTTGACGACGATGCCGAAGACGGTGCAGCCCTTCGTCCGCAGGCCCCCCAGCGCGGCGCGGACGGTCGCCGCCGTCTGCTCGGGCTCGCCGCCGCGAACGACGACGAGGACGGGCGCGCCCAGCTCGTTCGCGAGATCGGCGTTCAGCCCGAAGTCGAGGGCCGGGGCGGCGCCGGTGAAGTCCGTCCCCTCGCACAGGACGAAATCGCAGCTCGACTCGAGCTGCTTGTACGCCTCGACGACGCGCTTGCGGAGCTCGTCGTAGGGCTCGATCGCCGCAGCTTCGGCGGCCGTGAGGGCGTGGGCCGTCTCGGCGTCGTAGCGCGCGCGCATGAGCTCGACCTGCGCGTCGGGCTCGTCCGGGACGATCGGGCGGAAGAACCCGAGGCGCTCGACGCGCCCCGCGAGCAGCTCCATCAGCCCGAGCGCGACGATCGACTTGCCGCTCTCGGGCTCCATCGCCGTGACGTAGAGATTGCGGCCGGCGCTCACGCAGTTGATGTTGTCATAGGGTACGAAGGACGAACAGGAAGGAGACACAAATGGCGTTCGAAGTACCGGATCTGCCTTATCCGTACGACGCACTCGAGCCGCACATCGACGAGCAGACGATGCGGCTCCACCACGACAAGCACCACCAGGCCTACGTCGACAACGCCAACAAGGCGCTGGCCGGAACCGAGTGGGAGAACCGCTCGATCGAGGACATCCTGGCCAGCCTCGACGTCCTGCCCGACGACATCCGCGCGGCGGTGCGCAACAACGTCGGCGGCCACGCCAACCACAGCCTCTTCTGGGAGATCATGAGCCCGGACGGCGGCGGTGAGCCCGATGGCGCGCTCGGCGATGCGATCGCGGACACCTTCGACTCGTTCGACACGCTCAAAACGCTCGTGAACGACACCGGCGTCAAGCGCTTCGGCTCGGGCTGGAGCTGGCTCGTCTGGGACGGGACCGGCCTGGCCGTCTACTCGACGGCGAACCAGGACTCCCCCATCATCCAGAGCGACGTGCCGCTCCTCGGCATCGACGTCTGGGAGCACGCCTACTACCTCAAGTACCAGAACCGCCGGCCCGAGTACCTGGAGGCCTGGTGGAACGTCGTCAACTGGCCCGAGGTTGCGCGCCGGTTCGAGGAAGCCAAGTGAGGGCGGACCGCAAGGCGGAGGTCGTCTGGAAGGGCGATCTCATGTCCGGAAGCGGGACGATCGTCTCGTCGGGAAGCGGCGCACTCTCGAACCTCGACGCCAACTGGAAGGCGCGGACCGAGAGCTCCGACGGCTCGACGAGCCCCGAGGAGCTGATCGCCGCCGCGCACGCCTCCTGCTTCTCGATGGCACTCTCGCACGGGCTCGCGCAGGCGGGGAGCCCGGCCGAGCAACTCGATGTCAGCGCGGTGGTCTCCTTCGAGCAGGTCGAGGGCGGATGGAAGATCACGAAATCCGCGCTCGACGTCAGCGGCACCGTCCCCGGGATGGACGAGGCGGCGTTCCAGGAGGCGGCGGAGGAGGCGAAGGCCGGCTGCCCCGTCTCCGGCGCGCTGGCGGGGAACGTCGAGCATCACGGTGGAGGCGAGGCTGGCCTGAGATCCGATCCGGCCCAGATGCGGACCAGCTCGTACCGATTCCCGGACGAGCTGCGCAGGGACGACCTGATCGTCCGGTACGTCACCGCGGACGACGTCGAGATCATCGCCCCCGCCTTCGTCGACCCCGAGATCGGCGGGGAGGCGGGTCTCCCGCCCGTCGGGGCCGAGATGCTGGCCGCCGCGCTCGCGACCGAGATCCCGCGCATGCGCGAGAACGGGCTGCTCTGCCCGTACGTGATCGAGGGGCCTGACGGCACTCTGCTCGGCGGCGTCGCCCTCCACCACTTCGACCCGATGCGCGACACGCTCGAGGTGGGGTACTGGCTGTTCCACGAAGCGCGCGGGCGCGGTGTCGCCACGCGCGCGGTGCAGGCCGCGACCGACCACGCGTTCGCGAACGGCGTCTATCGGATGGAGGCGCACGTGCGCCTCGGCCACAAGGCTTCCGAGCGCGTCCTCGAGCGGCTCGGCTTCGAGCGGGAGGGCGTCAAGCGCCGCTACCTGCGCCACGACGGAGAGCGCGTCGACGCGACACTCTTCTCGCTGCTCGCGCCGGACTAGGTCCCGGGTGGAGGCTCGGCAGCCTCCGGCTCGCGCCGTGGCCCGTAGAAGTCGACGAAGCTGGACAGGTACGCGGTCAGCAGCGCGAAAGCGGTGAGCATCTCGATCATCGTCGCGCTCCGGGCACCGCGGCTCTTGGCGAAGATGTCCCCTGGCGGCGAGATGAACGCCGTCGAGACCGCGTAGTAGAAGAAGTCGGCGAAGCGCGGCAGCGGTGCGAGGCCGTCGAACGAGTGGGCGGGATCGAAGGCCCACAGACCCACGTACACGATGGTCCACACGAGGAAGAACGCGAGCCCGAGCAGCGGCAGCCCCGTCCGGCGCAGGAGCAGCAAAATGCCGGCGGCTCTGTAACCCAGCGACATGCGCTCGGTCAGCCGGCGTGAGCCGACGGCGAAGAGAACTGCACCGGTGGCCGCGAGCCCCACCCCCACGCCGAAGATGATCCACGCGTCCTGGTGGGTCATCCGCGAACGGATCATCCCGACGAGGACGACGAACGCGCTCAGGACCCCCAGGCGGATCATCCCGCCCGTCAACCAGGAGGGGCGGACGCGGTCGAGCGCGAGCTGCGGGCGAAGGCGCTGCACGGCGCTCAGTTCGCCGCGCTGCCGTCAAGGCCTCGCGTGGGCGGGCACAATAGGGACGCTGAGGAGAGGTGTCCGAGTTGGCCTAAGGAGCGCGACTGGAAATCGCGTACCTGCGGAAACGTGGGTCGCGGGTTCGAATCCCGCCCTCTCCGCTTAGGCACGGGGGAACCCAGGGTTCCCCCGTGAGCCCCCTCCTTAAACGTGGTCGGCGCTGCAGCCGGTGGCGCGCCTCTCGCCCGGCCAAGCCGGGCTTCGGCGGCAACCGGTTGCCAACCATCGGCGGAGTAGCCCGTGCCGTTACTTGTGGTGATGCACGGCGGCGGCCGAGCCGCCGTGCCCTTCTTCCTCGCTCTCCGCGCCGAAGATGAGCACGGCTGTGAGCTGGGCGACGAACAGGGCGACCGTGATGAAGAGAAAGAGCGGCAGGCTGCGACCGGGGAAGTTCGGCCGGTAGCGCGGAATGACCATCGCCGAGATGAGGGCGAAGGCGATGAAGATGGCGGCGACGACGAGCATCCCCACCTTGTGCCCGGTGGTCAACGCAAGCAGCACGACGGCACCGTACCAAGCCGGCCAGGCGCTAATCTAGGTCGCCGCTGGGGCGCATAGCTCAGCGGGAGAGCGCCCGCTTCACACGCGGGAGGTCCCTGGTTCGATCCCAGGTGTGCCCACTAGAGAAAGCCCTCCAAATGGAGGGTTTTCTTTTGCGCCGCCAGCGGCGAGAAGGCCGCCAGGAGGCCGTTCGAAAGCTTTTCGAAAGCCTCACGTGAGTCCACTGCGATTTGGTCGCAGAGGCGAGACGGCGTAGAGTCGGCGCAGCCGTGATCCGAAACCAGTCCCGAACACGACTGACAAGCACGAGTTCGTTGCTGTTCATCTTGCTCCGTGCATTGAGTCACGCGCTGAATCGGCGTAGGGTGGCACGAGGTGCGGCCCGGCGGACGGGATCGCCAAGAGGTCAGGAGGGGAAAATGAGGAAGAAGTTCGCACTACTCGCGGTGGTCGCTGCGGCCTTGGCGGTGCCGAGCATCGCCGCCGCGGCACTTCCGCAAGGCAGTCTGGTCGGTCTGGGCTCCATCGGCGGCACCACTCCGTTCGATTTCAACGCGACAGTGCTAGACGGGGGAACAGATGCGACCTACATCGGCAAGGAAAACGACCGCTCGGGCAACTGCGACGGCGACAGCGGCAGCGTGCTGATCAACGGGGCCGCTATGTTCAACATCGTCTGCGCGCACTTCGTTGCCAGCTCCCGCTGCTGCAATATCGGAAGCCCGAAGATGCGCTTCGCGTGGGGATCCCCTGGCGCCTTCGACGTCGTTCGGATCACCGACAACGGTCTGAACCTGGCGGCTCCAACTGACACCTTTGCCGTCGGGTTTGTGAATACGCTCGCTGAGGCCATTGCATGGGTGAACACGGGAGCGGTCGGTTCCTTCCATGCCTCCGGGTGGAGCTTTCGGCCAGTGCTGGCTGATAGCGACTACGTCGTGCATGCGTGAGAGCGGGGACATGGAGTAAGGGGAGCGCGATGTTGGCGAGCTACTGAGCGTCGCCGCGACACTGGCAATGCTCGTGGCGGTTTCGGTGTTGTCCGGGTGCAGTGGAGAGTCGACCTTCTCGGTCACACTCGCGTTCTAGATGACGCCACGGCACGGACTACGCGGTCGACCTCGGCCGGCGTGTTGAGGATGCTCGGCCCAAGCCGCACGTACCGGTTGGCGTAGGGCGTCACCGACGCGACGATGCGGTGGCGTGCATACAGCCGCTCGACCAGATCGAACGGCTCCTGGCCGTCCACCTCGAAGCAGACGATGCCGGCGGAGAGCGCTGCGCTCTGCGGTGTTACGAGCCGCACGCGCTTGATCTCTGCGAGGCCGTTCTTGAGGCGCTGTGCAAGTTGATGTGTTCGCGTCGCGGTGCGACCGCGGCCGATTCGCCGTCGGAAGTCGAACGCCTCGGCGAGTGCCCAGCGGTGCTCGAACGTGTGAAAACCGCCGGGTGTCATCGCGGCTGAGCGCGGCAGGTCGGGCGCGCGTCCTTCCATCCACGGCCGGAAGGCTCGCCCGTCGAAGGTTGGAATCGTGGGCGTCACGGCGTCCCAGGCCTCGGCGCGTCCCCAGATGATTCCCGTGCCGCGCGGCCCGAACAGCCATTTGTGGCAACCGGAGGCGAGGAAGTCGCAGCCGAGCTGGCGCGGCGTGGCGGCTTCGACTCCGAAACCATGCACACCGTCGACACAAAGCACCACACGTGTCGGCAGCACGTCGGCGATCGCACGGATCGGGAGCTTGACTCCGGTGCTGGAGTGCACCCAGGTCAGCGCGACCACCCGCGTCTTCGGTGTCACGGCGCGCCGCACGGCGGAGACGAGCTCGTCGACGGACGTCGCGCGCGCATTCTGGTAGAGCCGAACCTTGCGCACCTGCGCACCAGTGCGGAGCGCGCGAAGCCTGAGCGACTCGTGGGTCGAGTAGAAGTCGTGCGTGGTCGTAATGACTTCGTCGTCTTCCTCCAGCCGCAAACCGCCGTAGAGCAGACCCAGTCCCATCGTTGTGCTGTCGGTAAGGGCGATCTCGTCGGCATTCGCGTCCAGGTAGCGGGCGGCGGCGTTACGGACACGCTGGTCAGCGCGGTTTCTGTCTTCCTGACGGTCGAGGTACCGCTTCGCGTCGCGGTCGAGGGCGCGTGCGTGGCGTGCGATTGCGACTCTGACCTGGTGCGGATGCGGCGCGAGCAGAAACGTCGCGAAGTTCGTAAGGCGTGGATCGAGCGAGAACTGGGCTCGAACGCTCGACCAACTCCTGGGGTCGAATGGTGGCGCCGCTCCAAGCGCGGCCGGCGCGTATCCCGCCATGCCGAGCGCAGCAGAGCTCCGCAGAAAGGTTCTGCGAGTAACCATCCCGGAAGAGGTCAACCTACACTGCGACGACCGCGGTCCCGCGGCTCAACCCGGAGACACCGGAACCTAGAGGGCGAGCCCGTGCCCGAGGCGGAACAGCGGGTCGGGCGAGTCGCCCGGCACATCCGGGAGCTGCGCCCGCACGGCGTCCATCGACGACGGCAGCTCGAACGGCAGCCTGCCCTCAGGTCTCGTCCGCCCAAAGAGAACGTCGAGCACCGCCTCGTCGGACGCACCGAAGACCGCCACGACCGCTGCGCACGCCTCGACGAGCTCCGGAATCACGGCCGGCCGCTCGAGGTGGAGGACGAGCACCATCGGGACCGTACGCGCGAGCTCGAGCAGCGTGGATAGCTCGGGCTCCTTGAAGTCGAGGTCACCCGCGTGGAAGAGCGACTCGATCATGCCGTTCGTGCGCGACTCGAACGGCGTGTTCCGCCGCACGATCGCGACGTCCGCCTCGCCGGGGCTCTCCGCGGCGCCCTCGTAGGCGAGGCCGTCGGCGTACACGCGCACGCCCTCCCTCAGCGGCAGCACGCCGTCGTTCGAGATCACGACCGCCGAGCACCGCTGCGCGCGCTCGCCCTTGGCCCGAAACGGGGGCGAGCCGCACGTGCGCTCGGCTTCGTCGGGATCAACATAGGGATCGTCGAAGAGCCCGAGGCGGAACTTGTCCCGCAGGAGGCGGCGCGCCGACTTGTCGACTCGCTCCTCGGCGATGCGCCCCGCGTGCACGAGCTCGACGAGCACCTCCGGCAGCTCCTCGCCGCCGAGCTGGTCGCAGCCGGCCTCGACGATCTTGACGAGACGCTCCTCGACGCCTAGCTCCTCGACCCCCCAGCACTTCGCCGCGAACACCGACCCGTCTGGGAGCTGTGCGTCGGTGACGAGCCCCCAGTCGGTGCAGACGACGCCGTCGAAGCCGTAGCGCTCGCGCAGGAGGCCGGTCACGACATCGCGGTTGAAGCCAAAGCCGACCTCCTCGAGCGGTGTGCCGACGGGCCGTCCGTAGTACGGCATGATCTGCGCCGTTCCGGCCTCGAAAGCGGCTTCGAAGACACGCATGTGGTACTCGAACATGCCGCCCGGGTACACCTGATCCTTGCCGTACGCGAAGTGCGGATCCTCGCCGTCGAGCTGCGGGCCGCCACCCGGGAAGTGCTTCGTCATGCAGGCAACCGACTGCGGCCCGAGCTCCTCGCCTTGGAAACCGCGGATGTACGCCGCGACCAGACGTGCAGCGAGCTCGCCGTCTTCGCCGAAGGTGTGCATGATCCGCGCCCACCGTGGTTCCGTCGCCAGGTCCGCCATCGGGTGGAGTGCGACGTGGATACCGACCGCCCGGTACTCGCGTCGCGCGATGTCGCCGAACTCACGGACGGCATCCACGTCACCGAGCGCGCCGAAGCCGATCGGCTCGGGCCATTGCGAGAAACCCCTGGCCGACCACGAGGTCGCGAAGTTCTCGGCAAAGCTGTGCCGCGGGTCGGAAGAGATCGTCACGGGGATCCCGAGACGCGTCGTCTTCGCGAGATCCTGCAGCCCGTTGTGCCATTCCGCGTGCTGCCGCGGCCCGGGTGCGGAGTAGATGTTGAAGTGGTTGAGGTGCCGGCCGGCGATGCGCTCCTCGGTGTCGTCGAGAAGCGTCCCGTCCGGGTTCATGAAGATCGGCGCGTGGAACATCAGCCCGACCTTTTCCTCGAGCGTCATGCGCGCGAGCAGCTCGTCGACGCGCTCCTCGATGGCGGCGGTGCTCATCGGCACCGATCCTCTCACGCAGCTGCGCCTCGAGCAGCACTAGCGCCGCAGCAGGCGTGGAGTGAGGAAGAACACTGGCCAGTCGCGCGTCTTTGGACCATGACAGAAACCGTCGCTCCGAGAAGGAGATCCGACTGCGGCATCCGATTGTCGAAGGACTGACGAGAGAATCATGAGCGCTCGCACCCGAGTTGCCATCACCGTCACGGCCCTTGCCGCCGGAAGCGCTTTCTTTGTCGCCACACCGGGTGCGATCGCAACAGATCTACGCACCTCGTCCGCCAGCGAGCAGGTTGGGAAGTTCATGGCCACGATCGCCCGCGAGAAGCTCGCCCGCCAGTTCGACGTCGCCTGGGAGACCCTCTACCCGCCCCACCAGCTGGTAGCGACGCGCGAGGCATATGTGGCATGCGAGAGCCTAATCCCGTGGTCGGGAAAGGTGGCGGCTGTCCACATCGTCCGCGTGTTCCCGGAGCGGATCTGGATCGCGGGCGCGCCGCGGAAGCTGCCGACCGAGGCCGTCAGCATGCGGATCACCGTGGTCGCCACTACCCTGCCGATCCCAGTCGTGATCGCGCAGACGTACCACGCGATTCGAGTCCGCGACCACTGGAGCTGGATCCTCAGCCCGGAGCAATACGCGGACTACAGCGCCCGTACCTGCCCCTACGCCTGATTCAGCCGACTGAGGGCCCACTAGCCCTTGACGGCGGGCCCCGGGGCACGGACAAGGTTGGTTTCGGCTTCCAGACCGCCTTCGACATCACTACCGCGAGACTACTGGCCGGAGTGGATCAACTTGGGTCAAATGGGTCCGGCAACCTAGGCTGGAATTTCGTGACATTGACGAGCGGCGGCTTCACCATCACCCCGTAGGGCGTTCGGCGGCGCTCGCTACGGGTGCGGGTCTGTGATCTTCCGCGTCGGAGGCGGCAAGTTCGACTCGCTGAAGTACGGCGAGTCTTGCGACCCGCGGATCATCGCCCGCTGATTACTCATCCGCTGAGCGTCGTCCTCGGACCTCGGATCGGTCGCGGGGTTCAGCCAGCTGAGCAGCTTCGTGAAGATGTTCATAGGTCGAGTCTACGCCGTCGAAGTAACCCCACGTGGAAAGGGCCCCCTGCCGGGAGCCCTCTCCCCTCTCCTCGGAGTTACTCCTCCTCAGGCGAACTGCACGTAGAAAGCGTTGTCCACGCGCTTCCCGCCCGGCGCAAAGGTCGAGACGACGAAGCTGCAATTCGCGGTCGGCGGGTTGACGGTTGCGCCGATCGCGCCCCCGCTCGCCGGGCTGGCCACCGCCGTCTTGATCGAGATCGACAGACCCCGGAAGCAGTACTGGCCCGCACCCGTGCGAACAACGTTGACCTGCTTGATGTTGCGCGAGAAGTCGGCCATGACGGTGCCGCTCCTCGTCACCCGCGCGTAGGCCACCGTGCTGGGCTGTGCCGGCCCAGGCACCCCAGCGGGGCCAGCGGGCCCTTGCGGCCCCGTCGGGCCGGCCGGACCGACGAGCCCGCGTGCTCCACGCTGCCCGTGCAGCGCCTTCTGCGCGGTTCGGCTGATATCGATGAGCCCGATCGAGTGGTTGCGGATCTGCTTCCCGCCGATGAGGCTGGCGGCGGTTGCCCCGCCCACGCTGAAAGCCAAGACGATCGCTGCGGCGGCGATGGCGCTCTTCATTTCGAGACCCCTTTCCCGACGTAAATCGAACGATCCGATTGTCCCCGCCGGGGACGCGATTCAGACGCGAATCACAGAAGCTTTACGAACCCCGTTCAGATCGCTAATGCGATTCGCGGCCGACCAGGAGCTCGCGAGCCGTCTCGCGCACGTCTGGGTCCTGGTGCCGCCAGAGCTGCTCGACCATGGTGCGCATCACCTCGCGGATCCCGACTACGCCGAGGAGATGCTCGCCGTGCAGCACGGGCAGGTGGCGGATCTTCTTCTCCCCCATGAGCCGCGCCGCATCGAGCACGTCGACGTCGGGCGGGACGGTCACGAGCGAGCGGGTCATGACGTCTCGTACGAGGAGCGCGTCGAAGTCCGCGCTGTCGCCGGCGAGCCGAAGGACGTCCCGCTCGGTGAAGATCCCGACCAGCTTCTCGTCTTCGCACACGGCGACGGAGCCGATGTTCTCCTCGAGCATGCGGGCGATCGCGACCCGGACCGTCTCTCCCGGCCCGACGCTGACGACCCGTGGGCTCAGGAGGTCGGCGATCGGCACGGCCCGCATCGTAACAATCGCTACCTCCGCGGCGTTGTTACCCTTTCCGAGCCCGGTCGCGCTAGGCGGGGAGCTAGCGGTTCCCTGAACCCGTAATCCGCTCTAGCGGGGCCGAACACCGTCCGAGGGGCGGAGTTTTCGGGGCTTGGGCTCGCGCACGCAGCGTTGACGGCCAGGTTCCGCGCACTGGGAGCATCTGAACCGCGTCAGGTCCGGAAGGAAGCAGCGCTAAGGATTGCCTCGCAGGTGCCGCGGTCAAGCCTGACCCGAGCCAGCGACGCGAGTTCCTCCCGGGGACACGTTTCGACGACGGGACGCGCGACCGGGCATTAGGGAATCTTGAACTCTTTGAGCGCGCAAGCAGCGTAGGATCGTGCCATCGGCCGGCGCGTCCTGATCTCAGCGGTTGCCTGCTGCGTCGCACTCCTCGCGGCCGGCACAGCGGGGGCGGAGATCGTCGCGCGGAATGCCGCCGACGGGCTGCTTGCGCTGAATGCGAAGGGGACGCCGTCGGTGGCGTACGTGCGCGGAACACGAGTTGTCGTGTCGACCCGAGCCGGACAGGCGAAGTGGCGCGCCGTCAACGCCGCGACGACGACTTCCGGCGCCACGGTCAAGGCCTTCCGCATCGGCGCCGCCGGTCCGGTCGCGCTGGTGCAGAGCGCCGACGATCGGACGCTCGCTCTCGTCCGCAAGCGCGGCTCCACCTGGCAGACCGTCCGCCTGGCGACCGTCCCGCAAACGATGGCGCTCGGCTGGCCGGGACTGGCGCTGGACGCGAAAGGTCTGCCGATCGTCGCCTACTCGCGCTGGAACAGCTTGAACCTGAATACCCAGCTCCAGCTCGTCCGGCTGGACGCGAAGGGCCGGCCGAGCACGCAGAACGTGACCCGCGGCGGCTTTCCGCAGAGCAGCGTCCCTCCGCCGGCCGCGCCGGTGCTGGTAGGCGGGAGGGCGCACGTCGTCGAGTCGTACGGCTTCCATACCGTGACGGGTGCCTTCGAGTGGTATCCGGACGGCAAGACGTGGACGGGACGCGGCCTTGACGTCTCCCGCGGCGAGTTTCCGATCGGGCCAGTCCTGGCGAGCCTGCTCCACGGGAGGCTCTACGCCGCCTGGAGCATGTCGATGGCCGCCTTCGACGCAGCACCGGTCACGCTGGCGGAGCGGGCGACGAATGCCAGCTCGGAGTTCGTGCTCGACCGCGCGCTCACGACCGCGCTTGCTCTTCCCTCGGGCGGAGCCGAGGTCGCCGCGAACCAGTGGGTGACCTCCGACGAGCTGGGGCTCGGCGGCGACGGCGTCGTCTGGGCCGGCACTGTGGTCAGCGGCGGCGAGCAGGTCGGCCTCGACGGATGGATTGGCGGCCTGGCCGTCGCACCGAAGTCGGGACGCGACATCCTCCTCGAGCGAGGCGGGAACCTCGAGTGGTACCGCTCGCCTGCGAAGCTCAGGACGCGCGTATCGGTGCGTACGTTTCCAGGCGCCGACGGGGTGACGATCGAGGGGAGCGTCGACGGCTCGAGCGGCGGGCGCGTCACGATCTTCCGAGAGCGGGCCAACGGGTCAAGGCAGGCGGCCGGGACCGCGCAGCTCTCGGGCGGCTCCTTCTCGTTCACCGACAAGACCGGCACACGGCCGCTCCTTTACCGAGCGGTCTACACGGCTCCTGGTACCGGGATTCCGTTCGCGGCGCTCAGCGCACCGATCCTCTAGCGGGACTTACTTCCAGCCGAGGCGCAAAGAGTCAGCCGAGATGCCGCGCGAACCAGTCGCGCATCCGTTCCCACAGGTCGAGCTGATGCTCGCGCTCGAGGTAGCCGTGCCCCTCGCGCGGATACAGGACGAGCTCGGTCTCGCACCCTGCCTCGATCAACGCCTGGTACATCTCCTGCGCCTGGCTGACGGGCACGCATAGATCCTCCTCGCCGTGCACCATCAGCGTCGGCGTCTTGCAGTTCTTCGCCTGCACGACCGGCGAGCGCGCGTCGTACTCGCCGCCGACCTCGAACGGGTCGGCGTCGAGGAAGAGCGCGTCGAAGCGGCCGATGTTCGTGGTGTGGTGGAAGCTGCGCCAGTCGGTCACCGCGGCGAGCGGAATCGAGGCGCGGAAACGGTCGGTCTGCGTCACCGCCCACGCTGACATGAACCCGCCGTAGCTCCCGCCGTAGACGCCGACGCGTTCGGTGTCGACGACGCCCTCCTCCACGAGCGCGTCCACCCCGGCGAGGATGTCCTGGAGGTCGCCCCCGCCCATGTCCCCGAGGTTCGCGCGGGCGAACTCCTGGCCGCGGCCGGCGCTCCCGCGCGGGTTCGGGAGTAGAACCGCGTAGCCCTCCTGCGCGAGCAGCGGCCCGGGCGAGCCGGCGGGAAGGAAGTTCCAACTCCAGGCGCCCGTCGGCCCACCGTGGACGCAGACGATGAGCGGATACGGCGCCTCGCCCTCGTGCGGGACGAGCAGCAGGCCTTCGATCTCGAGGCCGTCGGCCGCCTCCCAGGTTCGCGCCTCCCACGTCCCGGCTGCGTTCGGGTCGGGAATAGCCCCGTTCAGCTCGGAGAGAGCTCGCCAGTCCCCGTCGTCGAACTCGACCACTTCGGGCGCGCGGTCGGGGGACTCGAAGATGCTGAGGAGGCGGTCGCCGCCCGCCGCGACGTACGGCTGAAAGCGGGCGCCGACGACGGCGTCGCCTGCCCAGAGCTCTTCCACCTCGCCCGCGGACGAGAGGGTGCCGCACGCGCTCCCCATTCCACGCAGCCCGGCGAACCAGAGGCGATCGTCGTCGCGCCGGGCGAGAAACGAGACGTCGGTGTTCTCCACCGGCAATGTCTCTGACGTCGCGACGGCCGAGATCGACCACCTTGACGTCGCCGGCGAGAACGCCGCGATCGGAGCAGAAGCCCTCGACGAACCAGACGCTGTCGCCGGCGAGGACCGGGCACTGGATCTGCCACTCGGGCTCGTAGACACGCTCGGCGGTGCGCGCGTCGAGGTCGAGCAGCGCGACGTAGGCGCCGTACCAGGCGCTCTCGGTCGGCTCGTCCGCGCAGATCGCGACGGCCCGCTCGCCGTCCCAGTCGACCTCGAAGACGTGGACGCCCTCCGGCCCCACCTCCTCGGTCGCGCCGGTCTCGGCGTCGATCGCGTACAGGCGGCGCCACGCCTCGAACGGCCGCTTGACCTTCGGATCGTCTTCCTCGGCGCCCTGCTCCTGGATCTTCGTCGCCGCCTGGATGCCGGCCCGGTCGGCGCCGAGGTCGGCAGCGAGGACGAGCAGTCGCCGGCCGTCGGGCGCCCAGCTCAGACGCTCGACCGACCCGTCGATGTCCCCGACGGGACGTGCTTCGCCGGGGCCCGGGCCCGAGGAGGTACACCGTCATGCGACCGGCATGGTCGCGGTCGGAGGCGAAGGCGAGCGTGCCGTCCGCCGACCACGCGGGAAGCGAGTCGGTGCCGCTCCCGCCGGTCGCCTGCCTGCAGGTCCCGTCGGATTCGACCGTCCAGATGTGGCTCTCCGGCCGCTTGCCCTTCTCGGCGTACGCCGTGCTCACCGAGAACGCCACGCGCTCCCCGTCCGGCGAGACCGCCACCGCTCCGGGCCGCCGTAGCTCCAGGAACTGCGTCGCCTCGAGCCGGGTGCGTGCTTTCTCTTCGACTGCCATCTACCGCAGCTTATTATCGGGAGGGTGACCGCGCTCTACCGCACGTATCGCCCGCTGGACTTCGAAGAGGTCGTCGGCCAGGAGCCCGTCGTCCGCACGCTCCGCAACGCGATCTCGTCCGGGCAGCTGCGCCAGGCCTACCTCTTCGCCGGGCCGCGCGGGACGGGGAAGACCTCGCTGGCGCGCATCCTTGCGAAGGCGCTCAACTGCGCGCAGGGGCCGACGCCGGATCCCGACAAGACCTGCCACGCGTGCCAGGCAATCGCCAACGGCAGCTCGCTCGACGTGGTGGAGATGGACGCCGCGTCACAGCGCGGCATCGACGACATCCGCGAGATCCGCGAGCGCGTCGTGCTGCAGCCGGCGGAGGGCCGCTACAAGGTCTACATCCTCGACGAGGCGCACCAGCTGACGGACGCAGCCTGGAACGCGCTGCTCAAGCTGATCGAGGAGCCTCCTCCCCATCTCGTCTTCGTCTTCTGCACGACCGACCTGGCCAAGGTCCTGCCGACCGTCCGCTCGCGCTGCCAGACCTTCGTCTTCTCGCGGCCGCGCCTGCCCGAGCTCGTCCGCCTACTGCGGCGGATCGCGGACGGCGAGGGAATCGAGGCTCCCGACGCTGCGCTGTCCCTGGTCGCACGCAGCGCGCGCGGCTCGTACCGCGACGCCGTCTCCACGCTCGACCAGTTGTCCGCCGCGACCGAGAAGAACGTCACCGTCCAGGCCGTCCTCCAGCTGCTCGGAGCGGTGGAGGAGGAAGCGCTCTTCCGCCTGATGGACCTCGTCATCGACAGCGACACCGCCGGCGCGCTGATGTTCATCGAGGAGCTGGCCGCGCAGGGACAGGATCTCGGCCGGCTCGTCACCGATCTGCTCGAGCACCTGCGGCACCTCCTGCTCGTCCACCATCTCGGCGAGGCGCCCGCGTCGCTGCCGGTGACCGACGAGACGCGGGAGCGGTTGCGCTCGCAGGCGAACCAGCTCGGCGAGGCGACCGTCCTGCGCCTGTGCGACCTGCTCGCCGTCGCCGTCGAGGACATGCGCCAGGGCGGCGACCCGCGACTGCCGCTCGAGCTCGCGCTCATCAAGGTGACGCGGCCGGGCGGAGACCTGTCGCGCGAGTCGCTCGCCTACCGGATCGAGCAGCTCGAGCAGCGGTCGCACGGAATGCCGGCGCCGGCTCCCAAGCGCGAGGAGGCGACCCCCGCGGCTCCGCAGCCGCCCCCAACCGCATCCGAGCCGCCGTCCGTCGAGCTCGCCCAGGTGAAGGAGGCCTGGCAGCGGAGCATCCTCCCGGCGGTCGAGCAGCGCTCGATTCCGGCGGCGTCCGTGTTCAAGGAGGCGCGCCCGTCGAACCTGGCCGACGACGTGCTCGAGCTTCAGTTTCCGCCGGAAGCCGACTTCCACCGCAAGATGGCCGAGGAGCCGAAGAACGCGACGCTGCTGAAGGAGGCGCTGTACGAGGTGACCGGCCGCCAGCTCGCGGTCGCGTTTGCGGTCGGCGAGCGTGAGGAAGTGGACGAGACGGACGATCCTGCCGGCGAGGAGGACATCGTCGAGCTGGTCAAGCAGACATTCGACGCGCGCGAGATAGAGGAGTAGCCCATGGCGATGGATCTGAACAAGTTGATGAAGCAGGCGCAGGAGATGCAGGAGCAGATGGCCAAGGCCCAGGAGGAGCTGAAGAACGAGACGGTGGAGGCTTCGGCGGGCGGCGGAATGGTCACCGTCAAGGCGACCGGCGGCCTCGAGATCGTCGAGATCAAGATCTCGCCGGACGCGATCGATCCCGACGATCCGGACCTGCTGGCGGACATGGTGCTCGCCGCGGTGAACGAGGCTCTTCGCTCCGCGCAGGGCCTGGTCGAGTCGAAGCTCGGCTCCGCGATGGGCGGGCTCCAGGGCCTCGGGCTGCCCGGCCTCTAGGGCGTCACGGTAAAGGCGCCGCGCTCTCGGTCGTCGAGGGCGTGCCGGTCGACCGGATGACCGTGATGGTGCCGGTCGTCGCGCCGGCCGGAACGGTCGCCTTCAGCTGCGAGGACGACACGAACGTGGCGTTGACCGGCGAGACGCCGTGGAACTTGACCGTGCTCGGGTTCGTAAATCCGACGCCCTTGATCGTCACCACCGTTCCCACCGGGCCGCTAGAGGGCGTGAAGCCGGTGAGGCTGTACGTGACCGTGAAGGGGGTGCGGCTCCTGAAGCTGCCTGCCGCGGTGGAAAGGACGATCCTGCCCGTCGTCGACCCCGGCGGCGTCCGTATCTTGACCTCGTTGTCGGAGAAGACCGTGAACGGCACCGACTTCGCATTCAGCGTCGCCCCGGTCGTGCCGGCCAGGTACGTGCCAGTGACGGCCACGCGGGTCCCGACGGCACCGCTCGCCGGGGTGAAGCCGTTGATCGTCGGCGGGCGCTGGAAGCTGATCCGCCGGATGCTTCCGGTGCCGCGCTCGAGGTAGTAAAGGCTCCCGTCAGGTCCGACCTGGAGATCGACGGGGCTCGAGATGCCGGTCGCGAACTGGGTCGCCGTCGCCGGGCTCGCGGGGTTGATGGAGTAGATCCACCCGCTGCAAAGATCGGAGAAGAAGTACTTGCCGACATAGGAAGCCGGGAAATACGCGGTCGCGGGGTTGTAGAACGCGCCGCCGACGATCGCGCAGCCGTTCGGCGTCGGGTTGCCGCTATGCGCGTAGTAGAAGAGCGGATCCGTATGCGCGGGGTCCGGCGGGCTGCACGGGCCTTCGCAGTCCTGCCAGCCGTAGTTCGCACCGGCGAGGCCGTCGTCGATCTCCTCGAAGGTCGTCTCGCCTACGTCATTGATGAAGAGACGGCCCGTGCCGGGCTGGAACGCGAAGGTGAACGGATTGCGCAGGCCCAGCGCCCAGATCGCGCGGTTGTCGCCCGTTGCCTGGTTGTAGAACGGGTTGTCGGTGGGGATCGTCCCGTCCTTGTTGATGCGCAGGATCTTTCCTTTCAGCGTCGTCAAGGACTGTGAATTCGTCCCGTCCGCGTTGTCGCCCACCGCGACGTAGAGCTTCCCGTCCTGGCCGAAGTGGATCGCCCCGCCGTTGTGGTTGGTCGCGGCGCCGAGCGAATCGATGTCGAAGATCGGAGTCTCGCTGCCGGCGACCGCCAGGAGGCCTTTCGGGTCGGCGGTGAACCGGCGTGACCCGGTTGTGGGCGGGCGAGCCCGGGACGGTGTAGTAGACGTAGACAAAGCGGTTCGACGAGAACGACGGGTCGTACGCGACGCCGAGCAGGCCGCGCTCGCCGTCGGAGTCGACGCTCAGGTGCACGAACGGCGTCGGGTTCAGATTGGCGTCCGCGGTCACGCGCAGGTCGCCGCCCTGCTCGGTCACGAGCACCCGGTTGTTCGGCCCGAACGCCATCGCCGTGGGCGAGTCGAGCCCGGTCGCGAGGAGCGTGTCGATGAAGCCGGCCGGAAGCGACGAGGTCGAGGCCGAGCCTGCCAGCGCCAAGACGGCGAAGCCGGCGGCCGCGACAGCGGCGGCGACTGTCGTTCGGAAACGCATCTCCCTAACCCCTCCCTGAGTCTAGTTAGTCCGAACCCGAAAGGCACAATCTCGGTGTGCTCTCGCCAGCAGTCGACAATCTCGTCGCGCAGCTCCAGCGCCTGCCCGGCGTCGGCATGCGCACGGCGCAGCGGCTCGCGTTTCATTTGCTGCGCGTGCCGAAGGACGAGGCCGCCGCGCTCGCGCTCGCGATCCAGGAGGTCAAGGAGCGCGTCCGCTTCTGCCGCGAGTGCGGCAACCTCACCGAGGAGGACGTGTGCGAGATCTGCCGCGACGCGCGCCGCGACCACACCGTGGTGTGCGTCGTCGAGCAGCCGGTCGACCTGATCTCCTTGGAGCGGACGGCCGAGTACCGCGGCCTCTACCACGTCCTGGGCGGCGCGCTGTCGCCGATCGACGGCGTCGAGCCCGAGCACCTCCGCATCGACGAGCTGCTCCAGCGCGTGGAGCGGAACGGGATCGAGGAGGTCGTGCTGGCCACCAACCCGAACATGACCGGGGAGTCGACGGCCGCCTATCTCGCCGATCGGCTGCGCGGACGCGTGCGCGTCACGCGGCTGGCGAGCGGGCTCCCGGTCGGCAGCGACCTCGAGTACGCCGACGAGGTGACGCTCGGCCGCGCGCTGTCGGGACGGAGAGAGATGTGACCGTCGTGCGCGATTACGAGGCCGTTCCGGAGATCGCAGTCGACGAGCGGCCGCACCGCGGCACCGTGGTCATGAAGTTCGGGGGGACGAGCGTCGCCGGCCCGGAGCGGCTGCGGCGCGTGGCGAAGCGGCTGGTCTCCGCGCACGAGGAGGGAAACCGCGTCGTCGCAGTCCTGTCCGCGATGGGCGCGACCACCGACGAGCTCATCTCGCTCGCGCACCAGGTGTCCGCCCGCCCCGATGCGCGCGAGCTGGACATGCTGATCTCGGTCGGCGAGCGCATCTCCTGCGCCCTCGCGGCGATGGCTACGAATGATCTGGGACACCGTGCCGTCTCCCTGACGGGCTCGCAGGCCGGGATTGTCACCGACACGACGCACGGCAAGGCGAGGATCGTGGACGTGCGCGCGCGCCGCATCCACGAGTCGCTCGACCGTGACGAGATCGTGCTCGTCGCCGGCTTCCAGGGCGTCTCCACCGACCACGACGTGACCACGCTCGGACGCGGCGCTTCGGACCTGACCGCCATCGCGCTCGCCGCCGCACTCGGCGCGGAGCGCTGCGAGATCTACACGGACGTCGAGGGGGTCTTCACCGCCGACCCGCGCATCGTTCCCGGGGCAAGCAAGCTCCACGCGGTCAGCTACGAGGAGATGCTCGAGCTGGCGGCGTCCGGCGCGAAGGTGCTCCAGCTCCGCGGCGTCGAGTTCGCGCGCAACCACGGCGTTACGCTGCACGTGCGCTCCACGTTCGCGGACGAAGAGGGCACCTGGATAGGCGAGGAGGACGAGAGGATGCTCGAGAAGGCGATGATCGCAGGCGTCACCCACGACGTCGAGGAGGCGGTGTTCGAGGTGGAGTCCGCAGAGCCGGCCGAGCTCTTCCAGGCGCTGGCGGACGCTTCGGTCAACGTCGACACCGTGATCCAGATCGGCACCGGAGTCGTCTTCTCGGCCCCGGAAGAGGACCGCGACGCCGCCACGGGCGCGCTCGAGCAGCTCGGCGCGCGTTGGACGGAGCGCGAAGGGCTCGGCAAGGTCAGCGTCGTAGGAGCGGGGATGAAGAGCCATCCCGGCGTCGCCGCCAAGACCTTCGGGACGCTCGCCGACATCGGAGTCGAATCGCACTTCGTCTCGACCTCGCCGATCAAGATCGCCTTCTACGTCCCGCGCGCGGACGTCGAGCGGGCGGTCAAGGCGCTGCACGAGGCGTTCGACCTGACCGGTGCGAGCGCCGAACGCGAGCATGCCTAGGCTCGGCGTAGTGGGCGCCACCGGCGCCGTGGGCACGGTCGAGCTCGAGCTGCTCGCCGAGCGCGGCTACGACGACGTCCGCGCCTTCGCCTCCGAGCGCTCCGCGGGCACGCGCGTTCCATTCGGCAGCGGCGAGCTCGAGGTCGAGCTCGCCTCGCCGGAGACGCTGACCGACCTCGATCTGCTCTTCTTCTCCGTCGGGACGGCGGCGAGCGCCGAGCTCGTGCCGGTCGCCGTCGAGAACGGGGCCGTGTGCGTGGACAAGTCCTCCGCGTTCCGGCTGACGGAGGGCATCCCGCTCGTCGTCCCGGAGGTGAACGGAGCGCGCGCCGGCGAGCACGACGGCATCGTCGCCAACCCGAACTGCTCCACCATCCAGCTCGTCTGCGTGCTCGAGCCGCTGCGCCGGGCGGCCGGGCTGAGGAGCGTCCGGCTGGCGACCTACCAGTCCGCGTCGGGGGCGGGCGACGCCTCGATGAGACGGCTGCTCCAGACCGCGCCCGCCGATCTGAGCGTGACGATGGACTGGCCGCTCGAGGGAGACGAGTTCGAGGAGGAGGCCAAGCTGCGCGACGAGACGCGCAAGATCATGGAGCTGCCCGGCCTGCCGTTCATGGCCAACTGCGTGCGCGTCCCCGTCCTCGTCGGCCACTGCCAGGCGATCTGGCTCGAGACGGAGGAGCCGCTCTCGACCGAGGACGCTCGGGACGTGCTCGCCGACGCGCCCAGCGTTCGCCTGGCCGAGGCTACGTCGGCACCGCGCGACGCGGTCGGAGACGACGACGTGCTCGTCGGCCGCGTCCGCCGCGACCCGACGCTCGGAAACGGCCTCGTCCTCTTCACCGCGTGCGACAACCTCCGCAAGGGCGCGGCGCTGAACGCGATTCAGATCGCTGAGCTCTTACTCGAGAATGAAGGTGTCGTCGCGGATGACCGGCACCTCCGCGCCGTCTGACGTCAGCCCCGTGACGTCGACCTCCGGGCCGCCGATCATGAAGTCGGTGTGCACGAGAGAATGGCTGATCCCCTTGGCGCGCCGCTCCTCCGGATCCTGCGGCTGATCGCCCTCGAGCGCGAAGTCGAGCCCCGCCCCGTAGGCGATGTGGCACGTGGCATTCTCGTCGAATAGGACGTCGTGGAAGACGAGCCCTGTCTGACCCACGCGCGAGACCCTGTCCACCAGTGCGACCTCGCCGAGGAACGGTGCGCCCTCGTCGAGCTCGAGCTGCGCGCGGACGGCATCGGCTCCCGCGGACGCGCGGACCTCGACGGCCTTGCCGTTCTCGAAGGTCAGCTCGAGGTCCTCGACCACGACGCCCGAGAGCGGTAGCGGACGGGTCGAGCGGACGGTGCCCTCCGTCCGCCGGCAGTCGGGGGTCGTGAAGACCTCCTCCGTCGGCATGTTCGGGAAGTGCTGCCTTCCCCAGGACGTGGTGATCGTCCCGGAGCGGAAGCGGGAAAACGGAAGCAGCCCGACGGTGAGATCGGTGCCGGGGCCGTTGAAGCGGAGCGCATCGAAATCGCGGTTGTTGAGCCGCGCCGCCCGGTCGTCCAGATGCTCCCGATGCGCCTCCCAGGCCGCGACGGGATCCTCTTCGTCGAGCCGCACGGTGTAGGCGACGGCCTCCCAGAGGCGCTCGACGTCCGGCTCGCCGAAGACCTTTTCGGCCCAGCCTTCGTTGGGGGAGGAGACGATCGTCCAGTTGTTCAGCCGCTGGACGGTGTGCTTGATGGACGCCTTGGAAAGCTCGATGGGCCGGGCGCGGCCGACACGCGACGGGTCGAGGTCGCCCATCAGGTCGGGCTCCGGGTCGCCGGTGATCGCGACGTAGGCCGCGTGCTCCTCGGCCATGTAGTTCTCCTTCGCCAGGAGCCACGGCGGAGTCCACGTGAGCGTCTCGTCGGGACCGAGCTCGATCATGGCCTTGCGCACGTGCTGGTCGCGGTAGGTCGCGTCGACGTAGCGGGCGCCCGCCTCGTACGCGGCTCGAGTGACGGCACGCACGAGCGACGCGTGCTCCACGAGCCCCACCACAACGACGAGCTGCCCCTCCTGCACGTTCGCGCCCACGCGCACGGCCAGCTCGGCGTAGCGCTCGAGCCGCGTCTTCTGATCTACGTCAACTGCCATTGATCCTCCCGAATAATCGGAACCTCTTGGCCCTCGGCGGTGATTCCGACCACGTCCACTTCGGGGCCGCCGATCATGAAGTCGGTGTGCACGACGGAGTAGTTGAAGCCGCGCGCCCGGCGGTCGTCCGGGGGGATGTCCTTCCCGCCGTCGATGCGCTCCGGGTACGCGAAGCCATACGCGATGTGGCACGTCACGTTCTCGTCGAAAAGCGTGTCGAAGAAGGTGATGCCGGTGTCGGCCACGCGCGAGTCGCCGGTGACGAGCGCGACCTCGCCGAGGCAGTCGGCGCCCTCGTCTGAGGACATCTCTCCGCGGACGACGTCCGCACCGCTCGAGGCGTTCACCTCGACGGCCCGGCCGCCCTCGAAGCGAACCTCGAGGTCGCGGATCATGGCCCCGTTGAGCGACAGCGGGCGGGTCGAGCGCACCGTGCCCTCGGTCCGGCGCCAGTCCGGAGTGGTGTAGACCTCCTCGGTAGGGACATTCGCGATGTAGCGCTGGCCCCAGTTCGTCTCATCGCCGCCACCCCCCCAGTTCGACTCGGGGAGCAGGCCGATGGTGAGGTCTGTGCCAGGCCCGCGAAAGCGCACGGCGTCGAAATTGTTCCGGTTGAGCGCGTCCGCGCGTCCCTGGAGCTTCTGGACATGCTCGTCCCAGGCCGCGACCGGATCCGGCTCGTCGAGGCGGACGGCGTGGCCCATCGCCTCCCACAGCCTCTCCACGTCGGGCTCGCCGAACACCGTCTCCGCCCAGCCGGCATTCGGGTACGAGATGACGCACCAGTTGTTGGGCTGGTCGGACGTGAGCTCGCCGACGCGCTTGATGAGCTCGATCGGACGCGCGCGCCCGACGCGCTCGCCGTCCAGGTCGCCGAGCAGCTCGGGCTCGGGGTCGCCCGTGATCGCGATGAGCGCAGCCTTGTTCGCCGCCCGGTCCTCGGCACGCTTGATCATCCAGGGAGGGCTCCAGGTCAGCGTCTCGTCGGGCGCGAGCTCGATCATCGCGCGACGGATGTGCGGGTCGTCGTAATACGCCTCGACATACTTCGCGCCGTTCGCATAGCCGGCGCGGGCGAGCTCCCGCATGAGCGGAGCATGCTCCAGCGAGGTCGCGTAGAGCATGAGCTCCTGCCCCTCCGCCATGTTCACCCACGAGCGGACGGCGAGCTCCGCATACCGCTCGAGGCGGCCGTTCTCGGTCACGTCCGCAGCCTATCCGGACCGAATCAGGGGCGTTGGGGAATCGGAGGAACGGGCGCCAGAGCTTCCTTCACCACGCGCAGGACCTTCTCGTGCGCCGGTTCTCCGGCCGGCTGGAGACCGCCGAGCTCGAGGCGCGAGAGCTCCACGCGGCCCGAGTGACGCAGCGGCCGGAACCCGAAATCCGTGAGGAAGTCCTGCGGGAAGACCGTGCGATGGACGCGAAACCGCTCGTAGGACGATTCACCCTCCGGATAGCGGTACGAGAAGGCCTCGAGCGCACCCGCGCCGTTGTCCTTGGCTGCTCCGATCGCGGTGAGGAAGAGCGACTGCATCACCCACGGGCTCGATGCGTCCATCAGGTATGCGCACGTAACGAGGACGGCGTCGTCCGAAGGCGGTCCGCCCGGAAGCTCATAGGCGCGCGGGAAGAGAACCGCCGGGCCGTACTGCATCGAGCCGAGCAGCCGGCCGTCGGCGTCGCAGTACACGGTGCCCCAGGCCCCCCACTCGTCCTCCGTCTTCTCGATCCAGCGGCGCTTGTCGATCGAGCGGCCGCTCGCCGCCTGCCAGAAGATGCACTCGTGACACACGGTCGGCGCGGTCGGCAGGGTCGCTCCGGTCAGGCCGGTGACGCGCGTCATTCGGACGATTGTAGGACGAGCTCGGTCGCCTCAGGACGCGCGAGGAAGCGGAACGGGACGAAGGTCGTGCCGAGCCCCGGAGAGAGGTGGAGCATTCCCGCCGGCCGCTCGTACAGTCCCTCGATGTAGCGCCAGTGCAGGTGGGCGAGGCGGAGCCGTCCGCCGGGGAAAGGCACGCAGATCTGGCCGGCGTGCAGGTGCCCCGCGAGGATGAGGTGGAACGAGCCGGGGTCGAGCGTGTCGATCACGCCCGGGAAGTGGCAGAGCAAGATGCGGAGGTCCGCCGAGGGGTCCGCGAGCTCGTCGGGATGGGCGATCCCGAACGTATACGACCTCGGATCGACGCCGGCGATCTGAACGCGCCGGCCCCGCACCTCGACCGTCCGCGAGTCGTCGGCGAGCAGCGTCGCCGACCCGAGCTCGAACGTCCGCGACCGCCGGCCGAACGGGTCGCGCGTGTCCGCCAGGTCGTGGTTGCCGAGGACCGCGTAGCACGAGGGGAGCCGGTCGAGCAGCTCCAGCAGCTTGCGCTCGCCACGCGGCCGCGACACCAGGTCGCCGCTGATGAGGGTCAGGTCAGGCTGCCGCTCGACGACCCACTCGACCGCCCGCTCGACCGCCTTCTCCCCGCGCGAGGGCAATCCGAGGTGGAGATCGGACAGGTGCGCGATCCGCAGACCCTTCAGCTCTTCCGGGAGCCCCGGCAGCGGGACGCGTGTCTCGCGCAGCCGGACCCACCCGGCCTCGAAGTGGCCCCAGGCGAGACCCAGCCCGGCGACGGCTACAGCAGGTTTTAGACCTCTAATTTCTCGACGATGGGCTGGACGGAGACGATGTGCCGCTTGAACTTGAGCTCCGACTCCTCGAGCCCGGCCGCCACGCCGATCAGCTGCGAGAGGTGCAGGATCGGCATGTCGAACGTCCGTCCGGTCGCCTTCTTCAGCTTCGACTGCCATGCGTCGAGCGAGAGGTGGCAGAGCGGGCACGGCGTGACCATCGCATCGGCGCCCGCGTCCTTCGCCTGCTCGATCGGCTGGATCAGCTCGCCGAGCGCGACATCCTCGCGCGCCGCGATGATCGGAAATCCGCAGCACTTGATCTTCGCGGGATAGTCGACGGGATCGCCGCCGCACGCCTCGATGATCGCCTCGAGCGACCAGGGCCGGTCGGGATCCTCGAACCCGAGGATCTTGGATGGGCGAAGGATCTGGCAGCCGTAGAAGGGCGCGATGCGGAGCCCCTTGAGGCCGCGGTGCGCGACCTCCTTGAGCTTTTCGTACCCGTCTCCTTCGGCGATGAGCCAGAGCAGATGCCGAACGTCGATGTTGCCGCTGTACGGCGGGACGCCGACCGCGGCGAGGTTCCGGTTCACGCGCTCGAGCAGCGCCGGCTCGTTCTTGAGCTGCCAGTTCGCCTGGCGGAGGTTGAGCGTGCACACGTTGCAGATCGTCATCAGCGTCTCGGCGCCGGTCGCCTCGCCGTAGGCGAGGATGCGGGCGTTCAGGTGGAGGTAGTAGTCCGGCTCGGCCTCGTGGATGTCGCCCGCGCCGCAGCATGTGACCGATTCGAGCTCGTCCAGCTCGATGCCCAGCATCGGAGCGAGCGCCTGCGTCGAGCTGTCGAGCTCCTTCGCCGACAGAGACGCGAGACAGCCTTTGTAGTAGGCGACTTTCATTCTTCGCCTTCCTCCTGCTCCCGCGCGGCCTCTTCCTCGATGAACTCGATCCGCTCCAGCGCCTTCTCGCCCTGGACGATGCCCGCGGCTCCGTCCTTGCCCTGCTCCTTCACGAGGTTGTACAACGCGCGCGCCTCCTTCACGTCCGCGGCCACATGCGGGAACGGGATCGGGCGAACCTTGCCATGCTTGGCGAGCCCGGCCGCGAACCCGACCTGCTTCAGCGCATCGACGTACCCGACGGTCTTCGGGACCAGCTCCTCCTCGCGGAGCCAGCCTGTCGTCTTCGCCGAGGTGACGAACCACTTGGCGTGCTTCGCGCCCTCGTCGTGGTCGATCCCCTCGCGGATCGACTCGGCGCCGAGCTTGGCGATCGCATCGCGCGGGTCGACGCCCTTGGGGCAGCGCTCATTGCAGAAGTAGCAGCGCGTGCAATCCCAGATGCCGTGCTCGGAGTTGTACTCGTTCAGCCTCTCGACGTCCGCCTTGTCGCGCGGGTCGCCCACGAACCGGAAGCCCTTCGCGAGCGCGGCCGGGCCGAGGAACTCGGGATCGGACTCCATCGAGTTGCACTCCGACACGCAGCAGCCGCACATGATGCAGAGCGATTCCTTGTGGATCGGGTTCATCTGCTCCTGGGAGAACGTCCACTCGCGCTCGGGCGGCTCCTCGTAGCCCGGCTGGAGGTAGGGCTTGATCGCGCGGATCTTCCCCCAGAAGGGGCCCATGTCGACCACGAGGTCGCGGACGATCGGGAGGTTGCCCATGGCCGAGATGACGGGGACGTGGCCCGCGTCCACGATCGGCTTCATCCGCTCCTTACATGCGAGGACCGCGCGGCCGTCCATGCGCATCCCGCAGGAGCCGCAGATCATCATCCGGCAGCTCTTGCGATAGGCGAGGGTGCCGTCGACCTGGTCCTTGATGATGTCGAGCACGTCGAGCAGGCAGGCCCACTCCGGAGCGTCGACCTCGTACTCCTTCAGCGCCCGGTCGCCGGTCTTGCTGTCGAACCGCCAGATCTTGAGGGCGACATCCATTACTTGATGCTCGCTAGGTCGGTTACCTGGGAGGACGGCGGCGCCTGGACGTTCACGTCCACACCGTAGTCGCTGAGGTTCATCGTCATCGAGCTCTTGACGTTCTGGCCTTGCACCTTGGCCGAGATCTCGTAGAAGAGCTTGCGCGGAAGGCCGTCCGCGTCGATCCACACGTCCATGGGCAGCTCGCTGATCCCGTACTGCTCCTTCATGGAGTTGATGGACGCGCGAACCGAGGCACGCTGGGCAGCCGGGGCGAGACCGGGAACCTTGTCGAGGTCGATTACCGCGTGGTACTTCGTCGTCGAGACGCCGGCGACGTCCTCCGTCCCGTGGTCCTCGACCGTGCCCGCGGCCCTCAGGTACACGAGCGTCTGCGACGGGTCGCCCTGGTTGACCTGGCGGAGCGAGCTCGTGTCGAAGCCGGTGATCTGGTCGAGCTTGGAGATGTCGAAGCTGACCCAGGGGGTCGAGGCCCCGACAGCCGTGGAGAAGAGAGGCCACTTGAGGTAGTACGTATTTCCCTTGGTGAGGACCTCCATCTCGCCGTTTCCGCTCTGGCCGGCGACGCTCAGGACGGCACCGTAGTCCAGGGTCAGGCGGCCTTCCTTGCCGGCGTAGTCGAACTCGCCGGAGCCGGGAATCGTGATCTCGTTCGCGAGCTTGTCGCTGTCGACGGCGATCGAGAACGAGACCTTGGAGCTGTTCGCATCCTTGACCTTCCCAGGCGCCGCGGCCAGCACGCGCTTCGCGTCGCGGCTCGCGCCGCTCGTCGTCGACGAGCTCGTCGTCGTCGAAGAGCTCGTCGAGCTCCCACCTCCCGCCGCCGCCGCATCCGGCCGCGGCGATCGCCGCCGCCGCTGCCAGGACCACTCCGACCCGAAGTCGCATCAATACGTCCTCTCCTTTGGCTGCCACTTGGTCATCGTGACGGGCTTCCAGCTCAGCTGCGGGACCCCGTCGACGAGCTTGACGATCGTGTGGCGCAGGTAGTTCTCGTCGTCGCGCTCGGGGAAATCGTACGGGCGCGCGTGCGCACCGCGGCTCTCCTTTCGAGCAAGACCGGCGATGACCATGCATTCGGCCAGGTCGAGGAGGAAGCCGAGCTCGAGCGCCTGGGTCAGATCGCTGTTGAAGACGTCGCCCTTGTCGTCCACGAGGACGCGCTCGTAGCGCTCGCGCAGCTCGGCGACGAGCGCGCCCTGGCTGCTCCATCTGCTCCTCGCGGCGGAAGACGCCGAAGTTCACGTGCATCGTCTCGGCCAGCTCGTTGCGGATCGACCAGGGCCGCTCGCCGTCCGTGCGGTCGAGCAGCGTACGCAGCTCGCGCTCGGCGTCCCGCACAACCGACGTGGGGACCTCGATTGTCGTGTGCGTGAGCGCCCAGTCGGCAGCGTGCTTGCCGGCGCGCTTGCCGTACGTGATCGTCTCCATGAGCGCGTTGCCGCCCAGCCGGTTCGCGCCGTGCACCGAGACGCAGGCGCATTCGCCGGCGGCGTACAGGCCTTCCAGGGTCGTGCGGCCCCAGACGTCCGTGTCCACGCCGCCCATGTGGTAGTGAGCTCCCGGACGGACGGGGATCGGGTCGTAGATGGGATCGATCCCCGCGAAGACCATCGACAGCTCCCGCGTGCCGGGGAGGCGCTCGATGATCTTCTCCGCGCCGAGATGTCGCAGGTCGAGGAGCACGTTGCCGTCCACGCCGCGGCCCTCGTCGATCTCGGTCTGCTCCGCGCGCGAGATGACGTCGCGGCTCGCGAGCTCCATGGCGTTCGGGGCGTAGCGCTTGAGGAAGCGGTCGCTCTCGGAGTTCAGGAGGTACGCGCCCTCACCGCGGCATCCCTCGGTGATCAGGACGCCGGTCGGGGCAAGCGTGGTCGGGTGGAACTGCATCATCTCCATGTCCTCGAGCGCGACGCCGGCGGCGAGAGCCATCGTCATGCCGTCGCCCGTGCACGCGTAGGCGTTCGTGGTTCCCGCGTAGAGCCGGCCCGCGCCACCGGTCGCGAGGATCACGGTCTTCGCGCCGATCGTCTTGAGCCCGCCGTGCAGGAGGTCCCAGGCGATCACGCCCTGGCAGCGGTCGTCGTCCACCACGAGCTGCCAGGCGAAGTACTCCTCGTAGACGAGGATGTCGCGCTTCATCACCTGCTCGTAGAGCACGTGGATCAGGACATGGCCGGTGATGTCGGCGGCGTACGCGGTGCGCGGCGCACCGGCCGCGCCGAACGGCCGTTGCGCGATCTTGCCCTCAGGCGTGCGCGAGAACACCGCGCCCCAGCGCTCGAGCTGGTGGACGTCGGCCGGCGCCTCGTCGCACAGGATCTGGATCGCGTCCTGGTCGCCGAGGTAGTCGGAGCCCTTGACCGTGTCGAACGCGTGCTCCTCGGGACTGTCCTCGGAGGCGTTCCCGAGCGCCGCGTTGATCCCGCCCTCGGCCGCGCCGGAGTGGCTGCGGACCGGGTGGATCTTGGACAGAAGCGCGACGTCGGCGCCCTCGTCGAATGCCTCGATGGCCGCGCGCATCCCGGCGCAGCCGGCCCCGATGACAAGCACGTCATGCTTCGCCAGCACTACTTCTGGACGCTATCGAATGAGGGTGGCCCGGGAGAAAGAATCGTCAGGCGCGAGGCCCGGCCGCGGCGATCTGCGGATTGTCGAACTGCTCGAAGTTCTCGCGGAACATGCGCGCCAGCTTCTCGGCCCGCTCGTCGTAGGCATGGGGGTCGCGCCAGGTCGAGCGCGGCTCGAGCAGCTGCGAGTCGACGCCCGGGACCTCGAGCGGAACCTCGAAGCCGAAGACGGGGTCTAGGCGGTAGTCCGCGCCGTCCAGCTCGCCGCTCAGCGCGGCGCGCAGCAGCGCCCGCGTCGCGGCGATCGGCATGCGCTCTCCCTCGCCGAAGGGCCCGCCCGTCCAGCCGGTGTTGACCAGCCACACGCGGGCGCCGTGCTCCACCAGCTTGTCGCCGAGCATCTCCGCGTACACGGTCGGCGCCTGCGGGAGAAACGGCGCGCCGAAGCAGGCGGAGAACGTCGGCTGCGGTTCGTCCACGCCGATCTCGGTTCCCGCCAGCTTCGCGGTGAAGCCGGAGAGGAAGTAGAACATCGCCTGATCCCTGGAGAGCCGCGCGAGGGGCGGGAGGATGCCGAAGGCGTCCGCCGTCAGGAAGACCACGTTGGTGGGATGGCCCGCGCGCTTCGTGGGCAGCGCGTTGTCGATCTGCTCGAGCTTGTACGCGGCGCGGGTGTTCTCGGTCTTCGAATCGTCCGAGAGGTCGAGCCGGCCTCCCTCGTCGGCGACGACGTTCTCGAGCACCGTCCCGTACGTGTGCGTGGTGCGGAAGATCTGCGGCTCGGCCTCGGCCGAGAGGTTGATCACCTTCGCGTAGCACCCGCCCTCGAAGTTGAAGACGCCCTCGTCCGACCAGCCGTGTTCGTCGTCGCCGATCAGGTGCCGCTCGGGATCCGCCGAAAGCGTCGTCTTGCCCGTCCCGGACAGGCCGAAGAAACACGCAACGCGGCCCTCGTCGTCCACGTTCGCCGAGCAGTGCATCGGGAGGACGCCTTCGAGCGGCAGCCGGTCGTTCAGGAAGCTGAAGATCGACTTCTTGATCTCCCCCGCGTAGTACGTGCCCCCGATGACCACTTCGCCGCGGCCGGGATGGAGGACGACGAAGGTACTGCTGTTGGTGCCGTCCACGTCCGGTTCGGCCTCCACGGGCGGAGCATGGAGGACGAGCGCCTCCGGCCGGTGACTCTCCAGCTCCTCCTCCGTCGGCTCGATGAAGAGCGTCTTGGCGAAAAGGGCGTGCCACGGGCTCGCGGTGATGACGCGGAGCGCGAGACGGTGCTCGGGGTCGGCGCCGGCAAACGCGTTGACGACGTAGAGGTCGTTCTCCTCCAGATATGCGACGACCTTCTCGCGAAGGCCGTCGAACTGCTCCTCTTCCAGCGGCTGGTTGACCTTGCCCCAGTTGATCCGGTCCTCCGAGCTCGGCTCGCGGACGACGAACCGGTCCTGCGGCGAGCGGCCTGTGTGCTCGCCCGTGTCGACCATGAGCGGGCCGCCTTCTGCGAGCGTCCCGTCGCCGCGTCGGATCGCGTGCGTATAGAGAAGCGAGGTCGTCGGGTTCCAGTGCACCGTCCCGGACGGCTGGAGCCCGTGCTCGGTCAGGTCGGCGCTGCGGGGTTCGAAGGTCGTAGCCATGGCGTGGTGTTACCCAGCTGACCGAAATATCCTACGTACTCGTGCCTGGAATGGTCCCCGAGGACGTCTACGAGCTCGCCTGGGCAGGCGATCCGCGCATCTCGCCGGACGGGAGCACTGTCGCCTTCACGGTCACGCGCATCGACCGCGAGGCGAACGACTACCGCAGCGCGATCTATCTCGCGCCGGCCGACCGCTCCACCCCTCCTCGCCGCCTGACCTCCGGCGAGAAGCGGGACGGCTCCCCGCGCTGGTCGCCGGACGGGCGCGAGCTCGCCTTTGCCTCGAACCGGGACGGAGACTGCTCGCAGCTGTACGTCCTCCCGCTTCGCGGCGGCGAGGCCAGGCGCCTGACCAACACGAAGGAGAGCGTGCGCGAGCCGGCGTGGTCGCCGGACGGCACGCGGCTCGCATTCGTCGCGCGCACGCGCGATCCGCTGTACGAGGAGGAGGACGAGGGGAAGCGCGCGCCGCACCGCTTCACGCGCCTCTTCTTCAAGTTCGACGACGAGGGCTGGACGGGAGACCGCAGGCAGCAGGTCTACGTCGTCGCCTCCGACGGTTCGACGGAACCGGTCCAGCTGACGGAGGGCGACTTCGAGAGCATGTCCCCGACCTGGTCTCCCGACAGCGAGTGGATCGCGTTCTCGTCTGCGCGCGACGACGACTGGGACACGAGGATCTTCTCCGATCTCTTCGTGGTGGCCGCCGGCGGGGGCGCGCCGCGCAAGATCACGGGCTCGGACGGGCAGTGCGCGTTCCCCGCGTGGTCACCCGACGGTGCCCTGCTTGCCTTCCTCTACGTGCCCGGGATCTTCGACGACCCGCGGCACGCGCAGCTCACGGTCGTCCCCGCCAAGGGCGGCGAGCAGCGGATCCTCTCTGCCTCCCTCGACCGGAACTGCAACCCCTACCCGCCCGTCCGCGTTCCGGCTTGGGACGGCGACGCGATCGTGTTCGCGGTCGAGGATCACGGCAACAACGACCTGTACCGCGCCTCTGCGGACGGCTCCAGCTGCGACGCGATCCTCCGCGGGATCGGTGTCACGGGATTCGACGCGGCAGGCGGCGACTTCGTCTACACGGCTTCCACTCCGACGACGTTCTCCGAGCTCTACCTGGCAGGCGAGCCGATCACGCAGCTGACCGCGCCCTTCGCCTCCCGGCGGGAGCTCTCCGAGCCGGAGCGGTTCACCGCCGTCTCCAAGGACGGCACCGAGGTCGAGGCCTGGATCGTGCCGCCGGCCGGCCTCGAGGAGGGCAAGCGCTATCCGCTCCTCCTCAACATCCACGGCGGGCCGTACACGCAGTACACGACGAAGTTCTTCGACGAGTTCCAGGTGCTCGCCGGCGCCGGGTACGCGGTCGCCTTCTGCAACCCGCGCGGCTCCTCCGGCTACAGCGAGGAGTGGGGCCGCGCGATTCGCGGGCCGGGCGAGCTCGGCCCGGGCTGGGGGTCGGTCGACTACGAGGATCTGATGGCAGTCACGGACGAGGCGGTGAGCCGCTTTGCCTTCTGCGACGGCGAGCGCGTCGGCGTCCTCGGCGGCTCGTACGGTGGCTTCATGACCTCCTGGATCGTCGGTCACACCGACCGCTTCCAGGCGGCCTGCTCGGAACGCGCGGTCAACAACATGATCGCGGAGGCAGGCTCGAGCGACATCGGAGTCTGGTTCAAGGGCTACACCGGATCGCACTGGTTCGAGGATCCGGAGACCCACCGGAAGCTGTCACCGTCCACGTATGCGCAGAACGTGACGACGCCGCTCCTGATCGTCCACTCCGAGGACGACCTGCGCTGCCCCGTGGTCAACGCCGAGGAGCTGTTCTCGATCCTGCGTATCCTCGGGCGGGAGGTCGAGTTCGTCCGCTTTCCGCACGGTGAGGGACACGAGCTCTCCCGTTCCGGGACGCCCCGGCACCGCGTGCAGCGCTTCGAGATCCTGGTCGACTGGTTCGACCGCTATTTGAAGTAATCAGCGCGCGCGCGGCGAACCCTCTTCCGTGGACACGGACGCCGCGATCGACCGCTTCCTCGAGAGCCCCGGGCTGTCGGAGTCGACGCGCCGCGCATACCGCTTCGACGTCGAGGAGTTCGGTTCCTGGCTCGAGGCGCGCGGCCGGGATGTGGACGACGTCGACGTCCCGCTGCTCGCCGCCTACGCCGCCGAGCTCGCCGCCTCCAGGCCCGGTCGCGTCCCGCGCAAGCTCGCCCCGGCGACCGTCGCGCGGAAGCTCGCCGCGGTACGCGCGTTCCTCCGCTTCACTCTCGGGAAGGGCCGCGTCCCCGACCTGTCGCTCACCCAGCGCCGCGGCCGCCGGCTTCCGGACGCGCCTCCGGCGCGCGAGATCGAGTCTTTGCTGGAGAGCCTCGACGGCGACGGGCCGCTACCGCTTCGCAACAGGGCGCTGCTCGAGCTCGTCTACTCGGCGGGGCTTCGTGCGGCGGAGGCCGTAGGGCTGGACCTGGCGGACGTGGACTTCGAACAGGAATCCGTCCACGTACATGGCAAGGGGGGCAAGGACCGCGTCGTGCCGCTCGGCGAGGAGGCCTCGTACCGGCTGCAGCTCTACCTCCGCGAGGCCCGCCCCAGCGCTCGTGCGCGGCGCCGAGAACGCTTTCTTCGTCTCGGCGCGCGGGCGCCGGCTCGACACGAGCACGCTCCGCCGGCTCCTCCCCCACCCGCACCGCCTCCGCCATTCGTTCGCGACACACCTCCTGGAAGGCGGAGCGGACCTGCGCACCATCCAGGAGCTCCTCGGTCACAGCTCCCTCTCGACCACGCAGGTCTACAGCCACGTCGACGCCCGCCGGCTGCGGCGCGTGTACGACGGTGCGCATCCGCGGTCGTAGCAGCTCCGGACATATGTGATATTTTTATCACTTGTCATGTCCGACGACGAACAGGTGTGGAAGGCCCTCAGCTCGCTCGCACCGGCGCGCGATCCTCGACGCGCTCCGCGACGGGCCTCGAGACGACGACCGCGCTCTGCGAGGTGCTCCCCGAGCTCTCGCGTTTCGCGGTCATGCAACACCTCGGCGTGCTCGAGCGCGCGGGTGTCGTCCTTGTTCGCCGGAACGGACGGGAGCGCTGGAATGAGCTGAACGCAGTTCCGATCCAGCGCGAGCTCGAGCGCTGGCTCGGCGCCTTTCAGCAGGCCAGCGCCGCGCAGCTGCTCGCGTTCGAGCGCCATCTCAACGCACCTCAACTGAAGGAGGAGTCATGAACGACATCCGCCAGATCGCTTTCACGAACGAACTCCGCTTCGCGCGCCCGCGCGAGCAGGTGTTCGAGGCCTTCATCCAGAGCGAGAAGTGGTTTCAGGTCAGCTACGGCGAGGACCGCCTCAAGCGGATCGTGCTCGAGCGGCGTGTCGGCGGCCAGATCTACGAGGACTGGGGCGACAGCGCGGGCGTCCTGTACGGGACGATCGGCTGGTGGGATCCCCCCGCCGGCTACTCGACGGTGAGCGGAATGCTCGGCGGTGGGATCACGCTCAACCATCGATACGAGTTCGAGGAGGACGGCGATGCGACGGTCCTCCGCCATCGCTTCAGCGCGTTCGGTCCGATCTCGGATGAGATGGCCGCGGGGATCCAGTGGCACGGGTCGTTGGAGACCTGGGAAGACCAGCTGCATGCCTGGATCGAGCGCGGAAGAGGTCATCGCGCCTCCCGAGTATGCGATGAGTTGACAGGTACACGGCAGTGGATGGCGAAGGAAGCCCGGCCTGTGGACGCCGATCCTCAGGTCGAAGGCTTCCTCGCCCTCCTCGCCGCCCGGCGCGCGCCGCGCACCGTCGAGGCGTACCGCCGCGACCTGAGCTCACTCACGGACTGGCTTGGGCGCCCGCCGGACACGGTCACCACCGAGGAGCTCGAGCGCTACCTGGCCGATCTCCGCGCGCAGGGGCTCTCGGCCTCGACCATGGCACGCCGCGCGGCCGCAATACGCTCGTTCTTCCGCCACCTCGTCCTGCTCGGCCAGCGCACCGACAACCCCGCCGCCGAGCTCGACCTCCCGCGCCGCACTCGCCGCCTGCCGCGCACGCTCTCGCCAGGTGAAGCGGAACGCCTGGTCGAGGCGGCGAACGGGACGGGCCCGCGCGATCTGCGCGACCGCGCCCTCGTCGAGCTTCTGTACGGTGCCGGCCTGCGCGTCAGCGAGGCGGTCGGCCTGGAGAAGGGCGGCGTCGACTTCGACGCGCGCATCGTCCGCTGTATCGGGAAGGGGAACAAGGAACGGATCGTCCCCGTCGGCCGGCAGGCGGTCGAGGCGCTACGCCGCTACCTGTCGCGCGGCCGCCCGTATCTCGACCGGCGGCACCGGCCCGAGCTGTTCCTCAATGCCCAGGGCGGGCCGCTGACACGCGCCGGCGCCTTCCTCATCCTGCGCAAGCTCGCGGCCAAGGCCGGCCTCGAGCCCGAGCGCGTTCACCCCCACCTCCTCAGGCACTCCTTCGCGACCCACCTGCTCGAAGGGGGCGCCGACCTGCGCAGCGTCCAGGAGATGCTCGGGCACGCCGATCTCGCCACGACCGAGCTGTACACGCACGTCACCGACCGCCGCCGCCGCGACCTCTACTTCCAGGCGCACCCGCACGCGCGCCGTTCCCGTGTTTCCTCCGCCGCCGCTGGGGAACAACCCCCGCAGGATGAGCCTTGACCTGCACGTCCTGGCACTGCTGGCAGTGACGCCCCTCATCGGCTTCCTCATGATCGCTTCGGGAATCCACAAGAGCGCGCTCGAGTGGAAGACCCGCTCGCGGAACTGCCCCTCGTGCGGCCGCCGCATCGAGCGAAGAACCTGCGGCTGTACGAGCTAGCGCGCCGCTTTCTTCTTCAGTCCGGCCGCCACACGCTTCGCCGTCTCGCGTAGCTGCGCGTCCTGCTCATCGTTCTCGGCGAGCCCCTGGAGAAGCACCATCGTGTCGCGCTGCGGGGAGCCGTTGCGGAGGCAAACGATCGCCAGGCGGCGGACGGCCTGGTTCGGATCGGAGTTCGCAAGCGTGTGCAGGAGCGGTCGAACGGCGTTGACCGGCCCTGGGGCATCGCGGGACAGGAGCTCGAGCGAGACGAGCGCCGAGCCGCGGCAGGCCGGGCTCGTGTCCTCGAGGCCGCGCCGGAGCAGCTCCAGCTTCTGGCGGAAACGGAACTGGCCGATCGCGCGATACGCGACGGCACGCTCCTGGTAGTCCTCGCTCCGCGCCTGCGCTTCGAGCTCGTCCGCCCACTGCGTGCGCATCTCCGCGAGATCGCGTTCAGCGCCTCGCTGGGCCAGCTCGTCGGCCGACGCGGCGGCCTCTGCGAGTGTCAAGAGGGGACCGGAGCCCCGCCGACTTCCGAAACCGGACGGCTCGGAGGCCCGATGTAGCGCGCAGACGGGCGGATCAGCCGCCCGGTGCGCTTCTCCTCGAGGATGTGCGCCGACCAGCCGGCGACGCGCGCGCAGGCGAACATCGCGGGAGTGAGGTCGGGCGGAACCTGGGCGACATCGAGCACGACGGCGGAGTAGAACTCCACGTTCGTCGCGATCACGTAGTCGGGCTTGTAGTCGCGGAGCGCGGCGAGCGCGGCCTCCTCGAGCGCCTCGGCCACCTCGAAGCGGGGCGAGCCGAGCTCTTTCGCCGTCTGCTTGAGGATGCGCGAGCGTGGATCCTCGGCCCGGTAGACGCGGTGGCCGAAGCCCATGATGCGGCCGCTGGTCGCGAGGATCTCCTTCACGTACGCCTCGGGGTCGCCGGTGCGGGCGACCTCGTCGAGCATCGGCAGCACGCGCGCGGGCGCGCCGCCGTGCAACGGGCCGCTCAGCGCTCCGACGGCGGCCGACATCGCGGCCCCGCAATCGGCGCCCGTGGACGCCGTGATCCGGGCGGTGAAGGTGGACGCGTTGAGGCCGTGCTCGGCGGTGCAGATCCAGTAGGTGTCGATCGCCTTGACGTGGTCGGGATCCGCCTCGCCGCGCCAACGAAGCAGGAACTTCTCGGCGGCGGAGTCGCCCTGGGAGACGACGTCGTCGGGAGCCGGCTCGCGGCCGTCGTGGACCGCGGCCGAGCGCGCCACGATCTCCATCATCTCCGCCGAAAGCCGCGCGAGATCGTCGCGTGCTTCGTCTGGCGAGATGTCGACCAGCTTCTTCAGCCCCCACACGTTCGAAAGGCGGGCCGTCTCGGCCTGGAGATCCGAGGGAGCGTTCCCGCTGAGCGCGGCCGGCTCGTACGGCTCGGGGTCGGGCATCCCGGGTGTGAAGCTCTCGTCCACGAGGAGGCCCCAGATCTGCTCGTAGTGGAACTTGCCGACCAGCTCTTCGATATTGACTCCGCGGTAGCGGAGCGCACCTCCCTCACGGTCGGGCTCGGCGATCTCTGTCTGGAAGGCGACGACGCCCTCGAGGCCTGGCTTGAAGTCGTTCATCGCACTGGAATCTACCGATAGAGTGGCGCGCCGTGGCCCACACCGTGACCCTCATCCCGGGCGACGGCATCGGCCCGGAGCTGACCGAAGCGACGCGCCGCGTGCTCGAGTCGACCGGCGTCGACCTCGAGTGGGACGTACAGGAAGCGGGCGCGGACGTGATGGACCGCTACGGCGGCAATCCACTCCCTGACCAGGTGCTCGAGTCGATCGAGCGGAACGGCGTGGCGCTCAAAGGCCCGATCACTACTCCCGTCGGAACCGGCTTCCGCTCGGTCAACGTCACCCTCCGCAAGACACTCGACCTCTTCGGCCAGGTGCGTCCCTGCAAGAGCTACCGCGGCGTCCGCTCGCGCTACGAGGACGTCGATCTGATCATCGTGCGCGAGGCAACCGAGGATCTGTACGCGGGGATCGAGTACGAGGAAGGCTCCGCCGATGCACGCGAGCTGATCGACTGGGTCGGCAAGCACGACGGGAAGATCCGCGAGGACTCAGGCATCTCGATCAAGCCGATCTCCGTCTCCGGCACGCGCCGCATCTTCGAGTTCGCCTTCGACTATGCGCGCAAGAACGGCCGGCGCAAGATCACGGCCGTCCACAAGGCGAACATCATGAAATTCTCTGACGGGCTCTGGTTGCGGGTCGCCCGTGAGGTCGCGGAAGAACATCCAGGTATCGAGTTCGACGACCGCATCGTCGACAACCTCTGCATGCAGCTCGTCCAGCGGCCCGAGGAGTACGACATGCTCGTCCTGCCGAACCTGTACGGAGACATCGTCTCCGACCTGTGCGCAGGCCTCGTAGGCGGCCTCGGCCTGGCGCCCGGCGCCAACTTCGGCACGAGGGCCGCGGTCTTCGAGCCCACGCACGGCTCGGCGCCCAAGTACGCGGGGCTGAACAGGGCGAACCCGATGGCGATGATCCTCTCGGGCGTCCTCATGCTCCGGCATCTGGACGAGATGGAGGCCGCGAACCTGCTCGAGGCCGCGATCGCGGACGTGATCGCCGAAGGCAACAGCGTCACCTACGACATGAAGCCGACCCGCGACGACCCGACCGCCGTCGGGACGAGCGAGGTCGCCGACGCGATCATCGAGAAGCTCGGTGTAACCGTATGAGGCGCAAGGTCACCGTCATCGGCGCGGGCGCGGTCGGCGCGACCGCGGCCCAGGAGATCGCCCGCCGCGACTACGCCGACGTCGTCCTGGTCGACATCATCGAGAACCTCCCGCAGGGCAAGGCACTCGACATCAACCAGGCGGGGCCGATCCTCGGCTACGAGCCCACGGTCGTGGGCACGAACGGCTACGACGAGACCGCCGGCTCCGAGGTCGTCGTGATCACCTCGGGCAAGCCGCGCACGCCCGGGATGAGCCGCGACGATCTCGTCACCACGAACCAGGGCATCGTCAAGTCGGTCACCGAGCAGGTCGTCGCGCACTCGCCGGACGCCATCCTCATCGTCGTCACCAATCCCCTGGACGCCATGTGCCACGTGGCCAAGGACGTTTCGGGCTTTCCGAAGGAGCGCGTCTTCGGCCAGGCCGGAATCCTCGACAGCGCGCGCTTCCGCACCTTCATCTCCTGGGAGACCGGCTCGTCCGCCAAGGACGTGAGCGCGATGGTGCTCGGCGGCCACGGAGACCAGATGGTCTCGGTCGCCTCCGCGACGACGGTCGGCGGCGCCCCGATCCGGAAGCTCGTCGAGGAGCAGCGCCTCGCGGAGCTCGTCCAGCGCACCGCCGTCGGCGGCGGCGAGGTCGTCCAGCTGCTCGGCACCTCGGCCTGGTACGCACCCGGCGCGGCCTGCGCGCAGATGGTCGACGCCGTTCTCCTCGACCAGAAGCGAATCCTCCCGTGCACCGCGTATCTCGACGGCGAGTACGGAACGGACGGGCTGTACATGGGGGTCCCGGTCAAGCTCGGGGCGGGCGGCATCGAGGAGATCATCGAGCTCGAGCTGACCGACGAGGAGCAGCAGGCGTTCCACGCTTCGGCCGAGGCGGTGCGCGAGGTCGTGGACATCCTTGATCGAGACGATTCCGAATAAGTACGCCGGCCGCGACTACGAGGTCGAGCTCGCCGATCCGGAGTTCACCTCGATCTGCCCGCTGACGGGCGCGCCTGACTTCGGCACGATCACGATCCGCTACGTCCCCGGCGAGAAGCTGCTCGAGCTCAAGTCGCTGCGGGACTTCCTCGCCGCGCTTCCGCGGGCGCGAGATCTTCCAGGAAGAGGTCGTGAACGAGGTGCTGGACGAGATCGTCGCCAGCGCGTCTCCGGTGCGCGCGGAGGTCGAGGGCGTCTTCAACATGCGCGGCGGGATGACGACGCGCGTGGTCGCGCGCACCTGAACTTCAGTTGCAGCAAATCCGTGGGAGTGCTAAGTTCGCGTCGCGGCAATCCGCACGTTTCGCGGCCTTGTAGTACTGAGACAACCGAGATAACTCACCGCGGGTTGCCGCTGGTGAGCGGCGCCTGTAGGTCACCGCGGCAGGCTTGGTGGCGCACCCCCGTCCCGGGCCTTACGTCGGTTCCCAACTTCGCCGCTCACCAGCGGCATACTCGACGGCCGAAGAACACGCGCAGTTTGTGCGCAGAAGCCTCGTTTCTGAACCTCCTTGAATTTCCCGACAGGCGCTCGCATAGGATGCGCGGGCCAACTAGTCAACGGGACGGGGGTGCCGATGACCAAGCGTTCGCTGACGCGGGCCGGCCGCATGTTGCGTGCGGTTGCCTCGCCTGCTGTCGCGCCGACTCCGGTGCGCCTTAGCGATCGCGGTCGAACGCACGGGGAGAGAGCAGGCGTGAGTGGCCTTTAGGCGCTCGTCGTCGAGCGTGACCTCACCGCCACGACCGTTGCATAGACAGGGGGTGCTGCCTATGGACGTCTTCCGCCGGCATGCCGCGGGTCCGAACGGGCCTCGGCGCGCTACGGCAAAGGGGCGCGGCGTCACGGGCGCCGCGACCGATCACGAACCCATCACCGGCCGTGGGAGCCGCCAGTGACTCCCACCCAGAAAGGAGAGCAGGTGGCGTGAAGGACCTGACTACGTGGATCGGGAGGAGGCGGATCGTGCTGCTCGCCGGCGCGCTCGCGCTCCTCGTCGTCGGAGCCGGCCTGGCTACAGCAGCCTCCAGCGGCTCCACCAAGGGAATCGCGACCGCGGCACAGCAGTCGAACAACGGAAACGGAAACGGCAACGGGCACGTGACCGTCGGACACTCGGTAAAGAACGACAAGTCGCCGAAGCTCCGGGACATTACGCCGAAGCCGGTGACGCCCAAACCCAACCATCCGGCCCAGCCCAATCCGAAGATCCTGCACGACCACACGAACCGGACGGACACCGCGGTGCAGAACACGCTCGCTGCTCCGAAGATGCCGGGGACGCAGCTCAACTTCGACGGGATCGGTTTCCCGGGCGTCAACTGCGACTGCGCACCACCCGACACGAACGGAGAGGTGGGAGCGACGCAGTACGTCCAGATCGTGAACACGGGGCTCCAGGTGTTCGACAAGACCACCGGCAACTCGGTTCTCGGGCCGATCAGCATCGAGTCGGTGTGGAGCGGATTCGGCGGCGTCTGCGAGTCGAACGGTGAAGGCGATCCGGTCGTGCTGTACGACCAGCTGGCCAACCGCTGGATCGTGAGCCAGTTCGCAGGGACGGCGCAGCCGACCCACGAGTGCGTCGCGGTCTCCACCACGAACGACGCAACGGGAGCGTTCAACCGCTACGACTTCGACCTCGGCTCGCAGTTCGGGAACAACTTCTACGACTACCCGAAGCTCGGCGTGTGGCCGGATGCGTACTACATGAGCATGAATGTGTTCAACGCCGCCGGCACTGCGTTCCTCGGCCCGCAGCCGTTCGCTCTCGATCGCACGGCGATGCTCAACGGAACCCCCGCCACGATCGTCAGCACGGGCATGCTCAGCCCGACCGACGACCAGCTCATGCCGGCCGACCTCGATGGGTCGAACCAGCCGCCTTCGGGCGCGCCGAACCCGTTCACCGAGATCGGCACGAACCCGACCTGGAAGCTGTGGCGCTTCCATGTCGACTTCGTCAACCCGGCCAATTCGACGTTCACCCTCGGCGGGCAGCCTCGTTCCGGCGCCGTTCAGCGTCGTCTGCGGCGGCAGCGCGGGAGCCTGCGTGCCGCAGGCGGGAACCGGTGACACGCTCGACACCTCGGGCGACCGCAGCATGTTCCGAAACGCCTACCGACGTTTCACGGACGGCCACGAAGCGCTCGTCGGGAACATGACGGTCGAGTCCAACGGGGTTGCAGGCATCCGCTGGTACGAGATCAACAACGCGACCTCAGGCTCGCCCGGCTTCGTCCAGCAGAGCACCTACCAGCCCGACACCACGTGGCGGTGGATGGGAAGCGCAGCGATGGACGCCCTGGGTGACATCGCCGTCGGCTTCAGCGCCTCGTCCCCCAGCATCAACCCGCAGATCCGCTATGCGGGACGGCTGGCCGGCGATCCGCTGAACACGCTGGCGCAGGGTGAGTCCACCCTCTTCGCCGGCACCGGCAGCCAGACCGACACGTTCAGCCGCTGGGGCGACTATTCGGACCTCACGGTCGACCCCGAGCGACGACTGCACGTTCTGGTACACGAACGAGTACTACGCGAGCACGAGCTCGTTCAACTGGAAGACCCGGATCGGGAGCTTCAAGTTCGCGAACTGCGTCGCCGGCCCGCACGGGACGCTTTCCGGCAAGGTCACCGACGCCGGCAACAACAACCCGATCTCAGGAGCCAAGGTAGACACGTCGTTCGGCAGCGTCACGACCGACGCGAACGGGAACTACTCCATCGGGCTCCCCGTCGGGACGTACAACGTCACCTACTCGGCGTTCGGCTACGGAACGCACGTCGAGAACAACGTTCAGATCACGGACGGCAACACGACCACGGTGAACGTGGCGCTAACTCCGTCGCCCACCGTGACGCTGAGCGGAAACGTGACCGGCGCCTCGGGCCACCCCTGGCCCCTGTACGCACGCATCGACGTGGCCAACAGGCCGGGTGGACCGTTGTTCACGGATCCGATCACGGGCCACTACAGCTTCACAATTCCGGCGAATGCAAGCTATGCCGTGACGTATACGGCACAGCTGCCGGGTTACCAGGTGGTCACGAAGACGGTCGCCGTGGGTGCAGGCAACAAGACTCAGAACGTGGCGATTCCGGTGCTATCCGATTGCACCGCGCCTGGATTCAGGCTCAATACGGCGCTGAGCGAGAGCTTCGAAGGCAGCACGTTCCCGCCGGCAGGATGGACCGTGACTGATCCTCTCGCCAACGGCCAGGTGTGGCAGCTCAACGACCCCGAGGGCCGGGCGAACGACACCGGCGGCTCGGGCAACTTCGCGGACATCAACTCCGACTTCTACGGGGGCGCAGCGTCTCAGGACACGTCCCTCGTCACGCCGAAGGTCAACCTCTCGGGTGCGGCCGCGCCGTTCCTGACGTTCCACAACAACTACATCGCCTCCCCGAGCTTCCCGCAGACCGGCGACGTGGACGTGAGCACGGACGGTGGAGCCACGTGGACGAACGTGTGGCACCACGGCGGGGATGCAGTCCCGGGCCCGGACCTGGAGACGGTGCAGCTTCCGCAGGCCGCCCACCAGGCCAACGTGAAGGTGCGCTTCCGCTTCACGGCGACGTTCGGCTTCTGGTGGATGGTCGACGACGTCACGGTCCTGAGGACCACGACGTGTGTCGCGATCCCCGGCGGCCTCGTCGAGGGCAACGTCTCCGAGCTGAACACGGGCGCACCGCTCAACGGCGCCAAGGTACAGAGCGACGACAAGCCCGCCGACAACGGCAAGACGTTCGCGACGCCGGACGACCCGAACAACCCCGACGGCTTCTACTTCCTGTTCTCGTCGTTGACGGGATCACATCCGTTCACGGCCAGCAAGCCGCTGTACTCGCCCTCGACCAAGACGGTGAACGTCGTGGCCAACGGGACGGTGCGGCAGGACTACCAGCTGGGCGCAGGACACCTGGTGGTCTCACCGACGTCGATCACGAAGTCGCAGGAGCTCGGAACCACGACGACCGCCAGCAGTCTCGTTCAAGAACGACGGCACCGCGCCCGCCCACGTCAAGCTGAGCGAGCGAACCGGGTCGTTCCAGATCCTCAGCCTGGTCGGTGCGAGGCGGATCAACATCCACCTCGAGGAGGAGGATGCCGCGTCGCCCGAGTTCCTCGGTAACCACGAGCACGGTGACGTACCGGGCGTGGACGCGGGGGCGCCGCATGATCCGAGCTGGTCGCAGATCGCCAACTACCCGTCGGCGGTCATGGACAACTCCGCCGACTTCCTCAACGGGAAGGAGTACTCGGTCGGCGGAATCGACGGCAGCTTCACGACGCTGAACAAGGGCTACGTCTACAACCCGGACGACAACACGTGGACGGCGATCGCCAACATGGCGAACGCGCGCGAGAAGCCGGGTGTAGCCGCCCTCAACGGCAAGCTCTTCGTCACCGGCGGCTGGGACGTCGAATGGGAATCCCATCGCCGCGACCGAGGCCTACGACCCGTCGAGTGACTCGTGGAGCCCGGTAGCCCCGAACCCGAGCCCGACCGCAGCACCGGGCGTCGCCGTCGCCAACGGCAAGATCTACGTCGTCGGCGGCTGCGCGGACGGGTCATGCACGACCTCCAGCAACGTCGAGGTCTACGACCCGGCCACCGACAGCTGGTCGAGTGCCGCGAACTATCCGACCGCCGACTCGTGGTTGGGGTGCGGCGGTATCAACGGCAAGGTCTACTGCGCCGGTGGTATCAACGGCTCCACCACCTACAAGAACGGCTATGTCTACGACCCGGGCACGGACTCGTGGAGCCCGATCGCCGACATGCCGATCGACCTCTGGGCAATGGTCGCTGGTGGCCCGAACGGGATGCTCGTCGTCTCGGGCGGCGTCACCGACGGCACGAACACGATCACCAACCAGGGGTTCGCCTACGATCCCTCGACCGATAGCTGGAACGGGATCCCGAACGCGCAGTTCCCGCGCTACCGCGCCGGAGGCGGATGCGGCTTCTACAAGATCGGCGGCTCCTCGGGTGGATTCAGCCCGACGCCGGACTCGGAGAAGCTGTCCGAGCTCGACCAGTGCGGCGTGACCGACGTACCCTGGCTGTCCGAGAGCCCGACCGAGTTCGACGTCCCGGTCGGCGCGACGGTCAATGTCACCGTCACGCTGAAGGCGACGACGGACGTGGGCGTTACTCAGCCTGGCACCTATACGGCTCAGATCGCGGTCAACGCGGACACGCCGCAGGCGATCAGCCCAATCGGTGTCACCATGAACGTGACGCCGCCGAAAGACTGGGGGAAGCTCGCGGGGACCGTGACCGGCAAGGACTGCAACGGGAACACCGCGCCGCTAGGCGGAACCCAGGTTCAGGCCAACGGCAAGACGTACACGTTCTCCCTGAAGACGGGCCCTGACGGCAAGTACGCCTTCTGGGCACCAACCAAGAGCAATCCCTTCACGGTCATCGCGAGCAAGGACCGATGGATCGCACAGACCAAACAGGCAAAGCTCAAGGCGGGCCAGACGATCACGCTGGACTTCACGCTGCAGAAGATCTGCTAGCCGTCGACGCCTCCCGAAGTGGGCCCGCCCGGCACCGGCCGGGCGGGCCCGCTCGGGCTACCCTTTCCAGGGTGAAGATCGTCGCCGTAGCGGCGCTCGCACTTGCCGTCTCAGCGTCGGCCGCCGGCGCCGGCCCTCGAAGCGGCCTGCGCGGGATGGTGCTGATCGAGCCGGCGTTTCCCGTGTGCCGTGTGGATCAGCCGTGCACGAAACCGGCGGACGATGTGTTGCTCGTCTTCTCCAGGAAGGGACGAGCCTCTCGCCGCACGCGCACGAATGAGGACGGCACGTATCGGATCAGGCTCGCGCCGGGGAGATGGACCGTCACCGCACCGGGGCGCGGCTGGCCTCTCTCGGGCACTCGATCCGGCTCGTGTCCTCGTGCCTCGCGGGGGCTACCGGCGCGTGACCTTCACGCTCGACATCGGCATTCGCTAGCCGCTAGGGTCGTCGGCCGTGGATCTAGGGCTGCACGGCCGGACCGCGATCGTCTGCGGCGCCTCGTCCGGCCTGGGGCTCGCGTCCGCCGAGAGCCTGACCCGCGAGGGCGCCAACGTCGCGATGTTTGCACGTCACCCTGAGGCGCTCGAGCGGGAAGCGGCGCGGATCGGCGGGCTCGCCGTCTGCGGTGACGTACGCAATCTCGAGGACCTCACGCGGTTGGTGGACACCACGGTGGAGGCTTTCGGCGGAATCGACATCGTGGTGAACAACGGCGGCGGCCCGCCGCCGGGCACGGCTGTCGAGCTGACCGACGAGCTGGTCGAGGAAGCCGTCGAGCTCCTGCTCCTCTCGGCGATTCGGCTGACTCGGCTTGCCCTTCCCTACCTGGAACGGAGCGGCCGCGGCCGCGTCGTCAACATCGCGTCGCATGCCGTTCGGCAGCCTGTAGATGGAGTCGCCCTCTCGAACGTCGTTCGCTCAGGCGTCGTCGCCTGGGCGAAGACCCTCTCGCGCGAGCTCGCCCTGCGCGGCATCACCGTCAACTCCGTCGCCCCCGGCCTGATCGACACGCCCCGCATCCGCCAGCTCGGGCATCAGGATCCGAGCGCGGTCCCCGTCGGGCGCATCGGGCGGCCCGAGGAGGTCGGCGACGTCGTGTGCTTCCTCGCTTCGGATCGGGCCTCCTACATCACGGGTGCGCTCATCCCCGTGGACGGCGGCCTGTCCCGGCCCCTTCTCTAGCCGCCCGAAGCGCAGGGACTTCCGACCCTTTCTGGCGGCGCGCTTCGTGCGCTTCAGAGCCTGAGCGGACAACGCACGAACGCGTCGGTAGTCCTTGTGGAGCCTTCTCAGAGGACGCCGCGCCTTCTTCGCCCTGTGGATCTGCTTCATCCACCGGCGAGTCTTCTTCGCCGAGCGACGCCACGTCCGGCGCGGCTGAACGATCGGGTTGGTCAGCCAGAGAAGCGGTGTGAAGGCGGACATCAGCACGCGCCCCGTTCGCACCGCCCTCCGCGGAGCTACCTCTAACGCGACGGCACTCTCGATCGCGTCGCCCGCAGCCGGCGCCGCCGGCATGTCGAGGCCGTTCGGCCGGATGAAGTGTGCGAGGAAGCCGTCGATCCGCGCCTTCGAGCGCTCGGGCGTCTCGATCGCATCGGCAACCTGGTCCAGATGCTCATCCCAGCTGTAGGCGACGCTGACGAGGCCGTCCTCGCTGCCGGGAGCGATGTACGAGAAGTGCAGCGTCCCCTCCTGGCCGCGAAAGCCACCCGTTACGTACGTCAGCGCCGGAAGCCCGACGACAGCAGCTTCGACGAGTGCGCTCGTGCTCACGCCCACCATGGCTTGGGCATGGAAGAGCGAGTCGAAGTAATCGAGCTTGGCCTGCTCGCCGCGCGGCTCGGCGCCGGCGCGCGGCCAGATCACCGTCTTGCCGGGCTCCTCGATGTCCAGTTCGTCCCACCCGAGGAGGTTCAGCGGGTGCGGGCGCACGAGAACCGCGCACTCGCGGAGCCGAGGGTGAGCGCTGACGCGCGCGCGCCACTCTCGGATGAAGCCGGTCTCGTCGCCGCTGATGAACAGCGACGATCCGACGTACAGGATGAGCTGTCGCTCGTGATCGAGACCGAGTCCGCGCATGAATTCCGCTCGAGTCCGGCTCGGCTGCCAGGTGAACCAGTGGTCGAAGCTGTGGGCACCGACGGCGACGATCCGCTCTCGCGGGATCCCGTGCCACCTCACCGCTTCCTCGACCTGCGTCTGGTTCCAGACGATCGTCAGCTCCGGGAACATCGTGGATGAGGCCCTTGTTGCTGAGGTTGTCCCAGCTGGCGACGACGAGCACGGTGGGGATGCGCAGCGCCTGCGCGGCCCGCAGATAATCGCCTTCGAGCGAACCGAGGCCGACCAGCGGCGAAACCAGCACCACATCGGGATCGTGCGCCTTGATCAGCGTCTTCAAGCTCCTTGGAACGGGCAAGACGGCTTCGCTTGCGCGCAGCGCGCCGCCAACGACCCTCCTCCCGCCGCGGCCGCGGAAGAGCGGGGCCGCGAGCAGTCGGCGAACCACGGCTGGAGCCCGCTCGCGCGCACGCGCGCGCAAAGGGTCGGCACCCGAGTACTCGGGCTCCAGGTAGCGGAGGTAATCGAGGCCGTACCGGGTCGCGACGGCCGGGGCCACCCATGGGTCGCGGCGACGGGGAAGCTGCTCGTACGAGAAGGCGTACTGCTCGGAGAACTCGTCGAACAAGCGGGTCTTGTCGTCCCGCTGATCACTCTTCTCGTGCACGAGCACGACGTGGATCTCGTGCCCGCGCCCGAGCAGCTCGCGGAAGAGGTTCTCGAAGATCCGGTCGTAGTGGATGCCCCTGAGGAAGAAGAGGGCCTTCACGCGCGCTCCCTCAACTTCTCCTTCAGCGCCGCCTCTTTTCGGCGCGACTCGACGAGCGCTTCCTTCGTCTGCAGATGCGAGCGCCGCTCCTTCCCCAGCTCCTCGTTCAGCTTTCTCAGCCGGGTCTCAGCACGGAGAGCTTCGGTCCGCCATTCCTCCCGGCTCTTCCACGTCCGGGCGCAGTGGTGGATCGCGTACGCCTCCTTGTGCTCCTCCGGCGTGATCGGGTAGAAGGTCTCGCGCGGGAAGATCTTCGGCGGCGGGAACTGCTTGACGATGCCGTCCAGGAAGACCGGGCCTGACTTGGTCTTGTCGAAGCGCGTGCCCGTCTCCTGCGGCGTCACCGCGCCGAGCGCGCGGTCCAGGATTGCGTGTCCAGGGACGGCCCCGAGCACGGTGTTCGTCACGCGACCGGGTTTGATCTCCATCCCGAAGAAGTCGAGGCCGTGGATGAGCTCGTCGATCGGCTTGCGGCACTCGAGGTCGGCGTCGAGGTAGACGCCGCCGTACCGGAACACGAGCTCGAGACGAAGGATGTCGGCCCGCTCGACTGCATGCCGCTCGCGCTCGTACACCTGGGAATTACGCAGACCGGACGGAAGGTTCTCGTCGGTCCACAGGCGCAACTCCCACTCCGGGTGGTGACGTGCCCACGACTCGCGCCAGGCGTCGAACCCATCGAGGACGGGATCCGGCCCGACCCAGATCTGGTGGAAGACGCGCGGGATCACGTCGGGCGTCAATGCACCGCCTCGAAGGCCGCAGGAAGCTCGACCGCGCGGCGCGCGATGAGCCACTCGGCGAGATCGAAGTCCTGGGGGTAGTCGATCGAGAAGCCCTCGGTGCCCTCCGTGAAGAACGGTGCAATCCGCTCGCCTGAGATGGTGGGCCGTGGACCGTCGAGTACGTGGCGCCACGCCATCTCGAGGCTCGAGTTCTGGACCCAGACCTCGGGAAGCAGCTGATAGGGCACCGAATGGGCCGGCGATCCCTGCCGCGAATGCGCAAGGACGGGCCGAAGAAGCTCGTCGTCGAGGTGCCACATCTTGGCCGGATGCTGTCGGCAGCGCTCGACCGCCCTGATCGAGTCGGCTCGGTCGGATGTCTCGAGTAGCCGCCGCCACGCGCGCTCGATGCCGGCGAGCTGTCCGGAACGGGCTCGTCGGCCGCAGGATGGCGAACGCGTCTTCCGCCCGGTCCGCCATCGCGTCGAGCACCCACTCGATGTCGAGCGAATGCGGCTGTGCAAGCTCGGCAGGCCGATACACGACACTCGCGCGGTAACGGGTGGCGATGTCCGCGACCTCCGGCGATTCCGTCGAGACGACGACGTCGGTGAACAGGCCCGTCTCCCGGGCGGGGCCGATCGTGTAGGCGAGCAGAGGGTGCCCGGCGAGTGGGCGGATGTTCTTCTCCGCCACTCTGAGAGACGTCCCCTTCGCCGGTATGAGCGCGACGATCGTGGGCACTCAGACCTCGACCGGGTCGTGCGTGACGTAGACCGTCTTCCAGGAGGAGTACACGTCGAGGGACTCGGTGCCGGCCTCGCGCCAGCCCGTCCCTGAAGCGCGCTCGCCGCCGAACGGGACGTGCGGCTCGAAACCGTACGAAGGGCCGTTTACCTGGACCCCTCCGGCGACGATGCGGCGCACGAACTCTTGGGCGCGCGCGATGCTCCGCGTCCACACGGCGGCCGTCAGCCCGTACGGGCTCGCGTTGGCGAGCGTCATCGCCTCCTCGAACGAGCGCACACGGTGGAGCGTGGCGATCGGGCCGAAGAGCTCGCTACAGACGAGGTCGCTGTCCGACGGAACGTTCTCGACGATCGTCGGCTCGACGAAGAAGCCCGGGGCCGCCAGGCGCTCCCCACCCGTCAGGACCCGTGCTCCCACTTCCCGAGCGCGGTCGAGCGCGACGAGTATGCGCTCGAGCTGCTGTTCGGTCATCACCGGCCCCACTCCGCCGGGGGGGTCGGCGTCGAGCCGAGCGAGCAGACGAGCCGTGAACTCGTCGTACACGCCGGCGAAGACGATGAGCCGCGACCCCGACGCGCATCGCTGCCCCGCGTTGGAGAACGCCGAGAGCGCCGCCGCTTCGGTTGCGCGTGCGAGGTCGGCATCGTCGCAGACGACGAACGGGTTCTTCCCGCCGAGCGCGAGCGAGACCTTTGCAAGGCGGGCACCGGCCACCCGCGCGATGGCCCTCCCGACAGGAGTCGAGCCCGTGAACGAGACGACGTCGACGCGTGGATCTGCGGCGAGCGGCATGCCTGCATCCGGCCCGTACCCGTGGACGAGATCGAGAACACCCGGAGACAGACCCGCGCGCACCGCAAGCCGGGCGAAGGCCAGAGCCGTGAGCGGCGCGTGCTCCGACGCCTTGAGAACCACCGCGTTCCCGCACAGGAGTGCCGGAAAGACCTTCCACGCGATATTCGTGAGCGGCGTGTTCGCAGCCACGATCACCCCCGCCACTCCGAGCGGCTGCCGGATCGTGAATGCCTGTCGGTTGGGAGTCGCGCTCGGCATGGTCTTGCCGTAGAAGCGGCGGCCCTCTCCCGCCATGAAGTACGCGAACTCGGTCGCGGCATCGACCTCCGCTCCCGCGTCGGCCGGAGACTTTCCCGTCTCGGCCGAGATGGTCTCCGCAAGCGCCTCGCGCTCGTCCTCCAGGAGGCGGGCGATCGAGCGAATCACCATTCCGCGCTCGACGGGTGTGCGCGCGCCCCACTCGGGTTGCGCAGCGACGGCTGCGTCGACTGCCCGCTGAACGTCGGCGGGGCCGGAGGATGCGACGAGACACAGAAGCTCGCCGGTCGACGGTGCGATCTTTTCGAAGGTCTCGCCGCCGACTGCGGGCTCGTGGGCGCCTGCTATGAGGTTCTCGGCCAACAGGACGTCCGTGCCCACGGAGACCATGGACGATTCTGATCCCATCGGTAGCCGAAGTGCAAATTGAGACGAATCCCGGCGGAGCCGATCCAGGCCTCTCGCGGGTCGGTCGACTCCACTCGCGCTCTACGCTTGTCGTGTGAAGCGCACCCTCACCCCCGTGCGACTGGCGCTCGGCGGGCTCGCCCTACTGGTGGTGGCGGCGCTCGTCCTCTGGCTCGCCCCGTCCGACAGCTACCTGCTCCTGCCGGACACGGCCCGTCGGGTCTCGCCGCTCGTCCACGTTCCCAAGAACCGGGCCAGAGGGGACGACAAGGGCGAGCTGTTCTTCCTCGCGGTCCTCGTACGGAAGGCCAACCTGCTCGAGCGCCTCATTCCCGCGGTGCGGGACGACGGCGCCACGCTCGTGCCCGCAGCGGCCCTGCGGCCGCCGGGTGTGAGCGAGAGCGCGCAGCGCAAGATCGACGAGCACGACATGTCCCAGTCGCAGAGCCTGGCCGCCGCCGTGGCGCTCAAACAGCTCGGCTACAAGGTGCTCGAGCACCGCAACGGCGCCGAGATCGCCGAGATCGTCCCGGGGACACCGGCGGTCGGGAAGCTCAAGCCGAGCGACGTGATCGTCTCGGTCGACGGCCGCCCTGTGCGGGGGCCGAGCGAGCTCCGCCGCCTCATCCGCCGGCACGAGCCGGGCGAGCTCGTCCGCCTCGGCGTGCGCGACTCGAAGGGACTGCGCACGGTCGAGCTACGGACGAAGGACGAAAGCGGCCAGCCGGTGATCGGCGTGATCATCGACCAGAGCGCGAACATCAAGCTGCCGTTCCCGGTGAAGATCCAGGCGGGCTCCGTCGTCGGCCCCTCGGCGGGGCTCGCGTTCGCCCTCGAGATCATGGAGAAGCTCGGCCGCAACGTCGACCGGGGATACAAGGTCGCGGCGACCGGCGAGCTCCAATTGGACGGGTCGGTGCTGCCGATCGGCGGCGTGGAGCAGAAAACGATCGAGGCGAAGCGGTCGCATGTGGACATCCTGTTGGTCCCTGCTGGGGACAACGCGGCGGAGGCTCGGAAGTTCGCCGGAAGCATGCGCGTCATCCCTGTGAACAGCTTTCAACAGGCGTTGCGCAAGCTGGCAACAGTGCCTCCGAAATCGTAACTTCGAGGTACTTTTGCCTGCATAGAAACTCTCGGAAATTCCATGAATTTCCGTTTAGGCAACCTTGAAATTAGAGCCAATCGTCCTATAGTTGCCCCTTCGTCCAGCGGCACACGGGAGGGGGGCTCAGAGGGTGCGGAAGCGCAGCGGAATCACGTGCGACGACTGTTATTTTCGGCGGGCGGGGCTGTGCGCGCTCGTGCTCGCCGAGCCGTGCCCGACGTTCCGCGCGCATAGCCGCGGGTCGCTCGTTCCGCCGCGCCAGCCGCGCCTGCTGCCCAGGCAGCTGGGCGAGCTCGCCCAGCGCTCGGCATGACCGAGCCGGCGGGGACACCCGGCTCGCCCGAGCCGCCCCGCCCCCCGGAACGCCGCCCGCAGCGCAACGAGGCACGCGCGTGGCTGATCGTCATCAGCCTGGCGCTTGTGGCCGGCTACCTGATCTGGTTCGCCATCGACAACACGCACCGCGTCGACATCCACTGGATCTTCGGGACGACGCACAGCTCGCTCATCTGGGTGATCCTCGTCACCCTGATCCTCGGAGCGATCGCCGGCTGGCTCGCCGTGTATCTAGGCCGGCGCCGCGGCCGGCGCCGCAAGCAGGCGGACCGCTGAAGCGAGCAGGCCGACGCCCTCGGTGATCTCGTCCGGGGTGGCGAAGCTGAAGGCGAGCCGCGCCGAGCTCTCACCGCCGGGGCCGGCGAAGAAGTCCGCGCCCTTCACGAAGGTCACGCCGTTCTCCTCGGCCTGCGCGAGCAGCTCGCCCGCGTCCACGCCGCCGGGCAGGTCGAGCCAGATGAAGTAGCCGCCCTCGGGCCGGCTCCAGGTCGCATCGGGGAGCTCGCGCTCGAGCGCCTCCAGCATCGCATCGCGCCGCGCGCGCAGCTTCGCACCCGTGCGGGCGAGGTTCGGCTCGAGCAGGCCGGTGCGGAGGAACTCCCAGACGATCGCCTCTGTGAAGATGGCGGGCGAGACGTATGTCGATACCGCGATCGCCTCGACCGCCTGGCCGAGATCGCGCGGGAGGACGAGGTAGCCGACCCTGAGCCCCGGCGCGACCGTCTTGGAGAACGAGCAGGAGTAGATGACGCGACCGGCCGGCGCGAGCTCGAGCAGAGACGGAAGCGGCTCTCCCTCGAACCGGACGAGACCGTACGGATCGTCCTCGATCACGAGCAGGTCACGCTCCTCGGCCAGCTCGATCAGCGCTTCGCGCCGCTCGAGCGTGAGCGTCCGCCCACTCGGGTTCTGGAAGGTCGGGATCGTGTACAGGAACGCAGGCTCGTCCTCGAGAGCGCGTTCGAGCGCGGGGAGGTCGAGGCCGTCGTCGTCCATCGGGATGCCTTCGATCTCGGCGCCGAGCCCTGTGAGGATCTTCAGCGGGCGGTCGTACGTCGGCGCCTCGACCAGAACGCGCTTGTTGTCGCCGCGCAGCAGGTGCTGCCAGAGGAAGGCGAGGCCCTGCAGCGAGCCGTTGGAGATGAAGACCTGCTCGGCTTCGACGCCGTGCCGCTCGGCCAGCAGCTTGCGCAGAGGCGGGAAGCCCGAAGGAGGGCCGTACTGCGGCGCGTCGCGCTCCTCGCGTTGCAGGACGGCGAGCGTGCACTGCCCGATCTCGTCGACCGGCAGGCAGTCGGGGCCGGGCACTCCGCGGGCGAAGGAGATCATGCGTGCGAGTTTAGGGAAGCGACCCGGAGGAGGTCGGGGAACTCGTCCACGACCGCGTCGGCGTCCGCCAGATCGTCTCGCCCGAAGCGGCCGAGCGTGATCCCGACGCAGCGGATTCCGGCGGCGTGCGCGCCCTCGACGTCGCGCGGCGTGTCGCCGACCGCCCACGTGTTCTCGACGGGAACGCCGCCCGCGCGCTCGCGTGCGATGCGGATCAGGTCGACGCGGTGCTCGGCATCGCAGCCGAAGGCTCCCTGGCCGCGGGCGAAGAACCGCGCGAGACCGAGACGCTCCATCCGTGCCCGCGCAATCGGCTCCGGATTGCCGGTCATGAGCACGATCCGGGCACGTTCCGAGAGCGTCCCCAGGGTCTCGGCCGCACCCGGAGCGGCCTGCCAGTGGGACGTATCCGTATCGGCCAGCAGCTCGAGGTAGCGCCCGGAGACGCGCTCGCACCAGCGCGGTAGCCCCTCGTCGATGTGCTCGTCGTCCACGCCCGCGGCCTCCAGCACGAGCCGCGTGATCCGCTGCGCGGTCTGGCCCGGATGGTCGACCTTCCCGATCGCGTCCGCCGGAAGCCGCAGGTCCCAGACGTCCTCGACAGCGTCGAGTGTCGCCCGGCCGACGAGCGGGTCGGAGGTCAGGAACAGCGTCCCGTCGATGTCGAAGAGGACGAGAAGCTCAGACAGCTGCGCCTGCCGCCTCGGCGACCAGCTGCGCCACCTCGGTCGGCGTAGTGCCGACCGTGATTCCCACGGCCTCGAGCGCTTCCTTCTTGCCCTCCGCGGTCCCGGACGAGCCGGAGATGATCGCGCCGGCGTGGCCCATCGTCTTGCCCGGCGGGGCGGTGAAGCCGGCGATGTAGGCGAAGACCGGCTTCGACATGTTCGCGTCGATGAAGCGCGCGGCCTTCTCCTCTTCGTCGCCGCCGATCTCGCCGACCATCACCACGCGCTCGGTCTCGGGATCGTTCTCGAACTTGCCGAGGATGTCGATGAAGGACGAACCGACGACCGGGTCGCCGCCGATCCCGACAATGGTGGAGTTGCCGAGGCCGAGCTGCGTCAGCTCGTGCCCGATCTGGTACGTGAGCGTCCCCGAGCGGGAGACGAGGCCGATCGAGCCTTCGCTGAAGATCTCGCCGGGGATGATCCCGACGTTCGCCTTGCCCGGGGAGAGCACACCGGGGCAGTTCGGGCCGATCAGCGTGATGTCGAGGCCCTGGACGTAGTTGTAGACGCGCAGCATCTCGTGCGCCGGGACATGCTCGGCGATCGCGATGACCGTCCCGATTCCGGAGTCGACGGCCTCGTAGATCGCGTCGGGTGTATACGGGCCCGGCACGAAGACCAGCGACGTGTTCGCTCCGGCCTCCTCCACCGCCTCGAGCACCGTGTTGAAGACAGGGACGCCCTCGACGTCCTGGCCGCCCTTCCCCGGGGTGACGCCGGCGACGACGTTCGTCCCGTAGTTGCGGTTGCGCAGGCCGTGGAAGCGGCCCTCGCGGCCGGTCAGCCCCTGGACGACGAGGCGGGTGTCGTTGTCGACGATGATCGCCACTAGGTCCGCTTTCCTCGCCCTGAGCAGGATCTTCGTGTCCGTGTAGCCGCCGCGCTCGTCGATCCGGTCGCCGAGCAGCTCCTTCACGCGCAGCCGGTCCGGGCCGACGCAGCCGGTGCGGTCGCACCAGGCGTCGACGTCCCGCCACTTCTCCTCGAACGCGACCTCCTCCACCTCGAGCCCCGAGTCTTCGAGGAACGAGCGCCACTCGTCCTCCGAGTAGGAGCGGACGTGTGTCGGGTCGTGATACAGGCGCTCGATCTCCTCGATCGCCTCGCTCTCGTAGAGCGTGTCCTCGACGAGTACCACCCGCCGCGCGACGCGCGCCATCTCACCGATCGCCGCGCGGATGTCGCCGAAGTGGTGCGGCGCGATCCGGGTGACGACGGTGTCGAAGCTCGAGTCGGCGAAGGGAAGGTCCTCGGCGCGGCAGACGACGTCGGCCTTCATGCCGGGCGCGGGATCGGACGAGACGACCGAGAACCCTTCCTGCCGCAGGCGCCGCGCGACATGCCCGCCGCCGGTCGCGACGTCGAGCGCGGTCTCTCCCTCGGCCCAGGAAACGAGCAGGTCGAGGTCGCTCCCCTCGCGGTGCGTGTCGCTGTCGGCGTAGGCCTGCGCGCGCTCGGACCAGACGTCGGTCATCCGACCAGCTCCACCGCGCGCTTCGCGGCCTCCAGCATCGTCGGCTCGACGTCGATCGGCGCGTCGGACTCCTCGAGCAGCCGACGTCCCTCCTCGGCGTTCGTGCCGTCGAGCCGGACAACGATCGGATGATCGATCTGCATGCGGTCGAGCGCGGCGAGGATGCCACGCGCGACTTCGTCGGTGCGCGTGATCCCGCCGAAGATGTTGAAGAGGATGGACTTGACCTGCGGGTCCGAGGTGATGACCTCGAGCGCGTCCACGACGCCCTCCGCGTCTCCCCCACCCCCGAGGTCGCAGAAGTTCGCAGGACGTCCGCCGGCCAGCGCGATCACGTCCAGCGTGGACATGACGAGGCCGGCGCCGTTGCCGAGGATGCCGACCTCGCCGTCGAGCTTGACGTAGGTGACGCCCTTCTCGCGGGCAAGGCGCTCCTCCGGCGGATATGCGTCGAAGTCGCGCATGGCCGCGATGTCCTCGTGCCGGTACAGCGCGTTGTCGTCGACGGTGAACTTGGAGTCGAGCGCGCGCACCTCACCCTCGGGGGTGACGATCAGCGGGTTGATCTCGCAAAGCATCGCGTCGCACTCGATGAAGGCAAGGTAGAGGCGGCCGATGATGTTCAGGATCTGCTTCTGCTCGCCCGGGTCTTCGATCCCGGCGCCGTAGATGAGGCGGCGGGCCTGCCAGGGCTGGAAGCCCTCGAGCGGATCGATGTGCAGCCGCGAGAGCGCGTCCGGGTTCTTCTCGGCGACCTCCTCGATCTCGACGCCGCCCTCGGTCGTGAGCATGAAGAGCGGCTTCTTCTCGCCGCGGTCGAACGTGATCGAGAGGTAGTACTCCTTGGCGATATCCGAGGCCTGCTCGATCCACAGCTTCTTGACGACGTGGCCCCGGATGTCGAGCCCGAGGATGTCGCGGGCCTTCTGCTCGGCGTCGTCCGGGTTCTCGGCCAGCTTCACGCCGCCGGCCTTGCCGCGTCCACCGGTCAGCACCTGCGCCTTCACGACGACCTGGCCGCCGATCTCCTCGGCCACCGCGCGCGCCTCCGCCGGCGTGGTCGCGAGCCCTCCCTCCGACACCGGAATGCCGAAGCGCGCGAAGAGCTCCTTGCCCTGGTACTCGTACAGGTCCACCGCGGCGTGAGTCTACTGACGCGGCTGAGAGTGACTTAGGGCTCGAACCAACCCATGCCGCAGTCGCCGCGCTCGCCGCGGCCGCCCCACGCTTCCAGCCGCGCGAGCTGCTCTCGTTGCTGCGCAACGTCGTCCGGGTCGGTCGCGTCGTACGCGTGCAGCCCCGCGATGACCTTCCCCACGATCGGCGTCACACCGGGGCCGTCGACCGTGAGCCGGTACTTGTCCCCCGTGCCCGGCCCGCGCGGCGCGGTCTGGCCCGGTGGATGCCGGTAGCCGCCGGTCTTCGGATTCTGCGGGGAGAGGCCGTGGCAGAAGAGGCCCGTGGGGTTGTGGGTGACCCCTGAGTGCTCCCGGCGCCACCCGGCGCCGTACGGGGAGTTGTGCGTGTCCACGTACACGATCCGCCCGAACGCGTCGGTGGGGACGCCGTACCTCGAGCTGCCGAACCCGTGGACGGGACGGCCGCGATAGGTCACGCGCACGAAGATCTGCTGCCACCTGCCGTGGTAGATCCAGTCCATGCCCGCCTCGATCTGCGCGACCGCGCCGGTCCAGTGCGAGAGGAAGAGCCATTTGGCCTTCTGGACGGGTAGCCACGGCAGGTAGCCCAGGTCGGGCAGGAGCTGTCGCCAGCTCTGAGCGACCCAGTAGCTACCGTCAGGCGCCGTGCACGCCGCGACCACGTTCGGGAGCGCCGGGCCGTCGTAGCCGTCGCACCTGCCCGGGAAGCTCGCCCAGTACTTCGTGTGGTGCGTGCTCCAGCCGCCGGAATAGTCCAGCTTGAACGCCTGTTGCTTCGCGCCACGGGCCGGGTGCACCGCGTTGACCGCGCCCCACACGAGCACGCGGTGCAACTTTCCATTCGAGCGGTAGGTGAGGAGCGCCTCCCCCTTGGAGTTGACCTGCAATCGGACCTGTGTCGCCCCCCGGTTGGTGATCAGCTGTGCAGCCTGGGACGAGCTCGCCCAGAAGGCGGCGGCCAGGATGGCGACGAGTGACAGCGCTCGTAGCAAGGGCGCGAATCGTAGAAAGACTCGGCCGTCGTTACAAGCCCGAACCGACCGTTTAGCGGCCGTTGGCCGAGAAGTGCTGCAGGTCTCTGACGGAGCCGCTCCAGTAGCCGCCCCAGCCCCAGCCGATCGACTCGAAGGCGCGGACGACGAAGTCGCCTGGATGGATCATCCCCTTGTAGTGCTTCGAGCGGTCGAGGTACTTCGCGCTCCCGGCATGTGACGTCCGGCCGCCGGACACGTAGGGGTTCTCCAGCGGGTCGAGGTCGATCGCGAGCCCGTAGGCGTGGTTCGACCAGTTGCTCGACCCGGTCGCGTTCCGGCAGTTGAAGGACGAGGTGTTGTCGTGCTCGATCGAGTTGAAGTCGCTGCCGCGGTAGACGTCCACCGGCACCATGCGACGGATCGGGTAGCGCGCGAAGTACAGCTTCCGGAAGACGCTCACGACTGACTTCGCCACGGAGCCGTTGACGATGATCTGCCCGAGGTGCCGTCGCCCGTCGAAGCCGATGTACGACACCCGGACGTCGCGCAGCTCCGACAGGCCGACCGGACAGCCGGAGTGCCACGAAACGCCGGTCATGACCCGTTTCTGCGCCGCGCCGATCGGCGAGATTCGCCACGCGAACTTGGCGCTTCTGTCCGTCGAAGCGGCGGCCGGCAGCGCGAATGCGAGCACGGCGAGCAGAGCGAGACCCCGGCGCAACACGCGCCGAGGCTAGCTGAAGGCCCGGACTGGAGGGGCTGGCGGGAGGCTGCACGCCGTGGGGGTGCGCCGCTCGGTCTGAGGCCACGGACGCAGGGCGTGTTCGTATCGGCAATACGTGCACGCCCGAGGACATGCGCCTCAGGCCGAGCGGCACTGCCCCGCGGCCTCAGCCGCCTTCCGCCAGACCCTCCGTAAACTCGGCCGCGTGGACGCGATCATCGTCGAAGACCTGCGGAAGGCCTACGGAGACGTCCAGGCGCTGGACGGCATCTCGTTCACCGTCGGCGAAGGCGAGGTCTTCGGGCTCCTCGGCCCGAACGGCGCCGGCAAGACGACGACGGTCAAGGTTCTCGCCACGCTCACGAAGCCCGATTCCGGGCGTGCCGAGGTGGTCATGCAGGACGTGGTCAAGGATCCGAACGGCGTCCGGCGCTCGATCGGCTACGTCCCGCAGGGCTCCGGCGTCGACCGCGACGCGACGGGCCGCGAGAACCTGATGCTGCAGGGACGCATCCAGCGCATGCACGGCGCGCAGCTGAAGAGCAGAGTGAACGAGCTCCTTCGGCTCGTTGGCATCGAAGACTCCGCCGATCGCGTCGTCCGCGGCTATTCCGGCGGCATGAAGCGGCGACTCGACGTCGCGCTCGGGCTCGTCCACCGTCCGCGCGTCGTCTACCTCGACGAGCCGACCACCGGCCTCGATCCCGAGGCGCGCGTGAGCATGTGGGACGAGCTCGGCCGGATCGCGGGGGAGGAGGCGCTGACGATCCTGCTGACCACGCACTACCTGGAGGAGGCAGACCGGCTCGCCAACCGACTCGCGATCGTGAGTCGCGGGCATGTCGTCGTCGAGGGAACTCCCAACGTGCTCAAACAGAGCCTCGAAGGCGACTCCGTCATCGTCGAGCTCTCGGACGGGAACACGCCCGAAGCGCGGGCCATCATCGAGAGCCTGGACGGCATCCGCGAGGTGCGCGCCGAGGGACGGCAGCTGCGCAGCCGCGTCGACCACGGCGCGCGCGCCATCCCGCAGATCCTCTCCGCCCTCGACCGCGGCGGGATCGCCGTCGAGGCGGTCGACTCGCACCGGCCGTCGCTCGACGACGTCTACCTCCACTACACGGGCCGCGATTTCCGCGAGGAGGACGAGGCGGTCGCCGAATGAACACGCACGTCGCGCGCGACACCTGGTACATGGTCGGCCGGCAGGCGCGCAACCTCATGCGCGAGCCGATCTGGATCGCGCTGCTCGTCATCCAGCCGCTCGTGTGGCTCACGCTGTACGGCCAGCTGTTCAAGAGCGTCACCAACCTGCCCGGTGGCGGCTTCGGCACCACCTCGTACATCACATTCCTCGCTCCCGCGATCGTGGTGATGAACGCGTTCTTCGGCGGGACGTGGAGCGGCATGGCGATGATCAGCGACCTCGACCGGGACGTGATCCCCCGCTTCCTCGCGACGCCTGTCAGCCGCTTCGCGCTCATCGCCTCGCAGGTCGTCCGCGCCGGGCTGATCGCGATGATCCAGGGCCTGATCATCCTGCTGATCGCCCTCCCTCTCGGAGTGCGCATCCACACCGGCTTTCCCGGCTGGCTCGTCATCCTCGCCACCGCCGGCCTGGTGGCCGCGCCGTTCGCCGCCCTCTCCACGGCGATCGCGCTGCTGACGCGGAAGGAGGCGACGATGATCGCCGTCGCCAACTTCATCGGGCTGCCGCTCCTCTTCCTCTCTTCCACCCTGATCGCCATCAACCAGGTTCCGCACTGGATCCAGGTGACGGCTCGCGCTACAACCCGGTCAACTGGGGCGTCGACGCCGCGCGACAGGTGGTGCTGCCCGGGACGGACTGGGGCAGCGTCGGCGAGCACCTCGGCCTGCTCCTCGCGCTCACGCTCGTTATGACCGGCCTGGCCACGTGGACGTTCCGGGCCTACCAGCGCTCTCTCTAGTAGTCGAAAATGACGCTGTGCCGGCCCGGCGGGAGGCGGATCGTTCGCATCCCGGGCGGCGTCACGAGGAGCCTGCCCGCCGACCAGCTGGAAAATCCGCGCTCCGAAGCGTGCTCGATCCGCCAGAAGCCGTGACCGGGTTTCGCCGAGCGGAAGGCCCATCCCCAAACGTGCACTTCGGGTAGCCAGGAGACGTACGAGAATCCGGAGTCGGGCGGCGCTCCCCGGCGATGCGAGAGCAGGAAGTCCACCATGCGTGGGAGCGAGGTCGTCGAGCGGAAAACCTCACCGTGCGGACGCGAATGGACAACCGCTTCGACCGGCGCATCCGGATTCAGCCGGCGCAGCAGCCGCACGAACGCGGCGCTCTGGGTCGTTCCCTGATGCACGACGACGTCCTCGTGGGGGTTCCACCAGATCTGCGTCGGGACGGCGGAAAAGGCGACCGTCCGTACGAACCGAGCCGGACTGCGGCGCTGATAGAGCCAACCGACCTGCGCCGGCGTGCCGCCGAGCTCGCGCGTCGCCTTCGCCTGCTCGGCCCGGGTCAGCGGGCTGAGCGGGAACTCGAACCAGCGCCGGTAGAAGTCTGTTACCGAATCGGCGACGGCCACCGCGGCGAAGAGATCGGGTCGGCGCGCGAGCGCGAGCAAGCTCTCCTGTCCACCCATGCTGAAGCCGGCCAAGTAGACGCGGTCCGCATCCCATTGAAGCCAGGGAAGCGCGCGTCGCGCCGCAGCCGGCGAGGCCAGCAGCTTCGCGATCGCCGGCGGGTATCCCCACGCTCGGGTCTCGCCGAGCACGCGGCCTTTCAATGCCGGCGCCAGCACGATCAGCTCCTTCCTCCCGGGCAGGTCACCCCACCGGCGGGCGTTCTTTTCGGGATCGCCTCCCCGGGCATGCGGCGAGAGGACGAGAGGAAGCGCGGGGTGCCGGGCGGGCGAGTACCAGGCGGGCGTGCCGATCAACAGACCGCCGGGAAGGACACGCCAGCGAGTAGACGACGTATGCGCCGGCGCCGCCGAGCCTGCGAGGAAGAAACCGAGAACGGCGGCGGCCGCGGCGATCAGGCGCGCGTTGCGCACTTCTCAGACTCTATGGACAGATCAGCTGCCCGCCCCCGGTAGGATCGGGCCACACGACCGAAAGGGGGCTTTCGCAGTGGAGGAGAAACGCACCACCTTGACGGACGACGAAATCCTGACCAGCACCCCGGGCGACACACGCTCACGGTTCTCGGTCACCGACGCCGACCAGGACGACGAGACCGACTCGTCCGACAGCGACACCGACGGCACCGATTCCGACTCCGACGGCACGGACACGTAGCGCCGACGCACTCGCGCGCTGCGTCGAGCCGGTCGAGGCCCAGGACTTCCTCGCCGGCTACTGGGAGCAGAAGCCGCTCGTCGTCCACCGGGAGGAGCCGGCTCGCTTCGGCGACCTGCTCTCGCCCGAGGACGTCGAGCGGCTGATCTGCTCGAGCGCGATCCGCTTCCCCGCGTTCCGGCTCGTCCGGGAGGGCGCAGTGCTCGAGCCCTCCTCGTACACGGTCGACCTCGGTTGGAGCCCGGTCCCGTTCAGCGGGACGATCGACGTCGACCGCGTCCTGGCCGAGTTCGAGGACGGGGCGACGATCGTCCTCCAGGCCCTGCACCACAATTGGGGGCCGATCGCCGGGTTCTGCCGCGAGCTGGAAGCCGCCCTGGGCGAGCCGGTGCAGGCGAACGCGTACTTCACGCCCCGCTTGGCGCAGGGGCTCGCCGTCCACCACGACACGCACGACGTCTTCGTCCTTCAGATCTCGGGCAAGAAGCACTGGCGCGTGTACGAGCCGGTGGTCGAGCTGCCGCTCCAGGACCAGAAGTACTCGACGGCGAAGCACGGCGAACCGGGGCAGCCGGTGGAGGACTGCGTGCTCGAGCCGGGGGACACGATGTACCTCCCGCGCGGCTGGCTGCACGACGCGCTCACGACCGATTCCGAGTCGCTCCACCTGACCATCGGGGTCAAGGTCTACACCTGGCTCGACGCGGCCAAGGCGGCGCTCGAGGAGTGCGGGACAGACGTCGGTTTCCGGCGGTCGGTGCCGGCCGACGGTGAGATGCGTGACGACCTGCTCGCCGCCCTCGCCGAGCGGCTCGCGCCGGCCGACGTCGCCGCCCGCAAGCGCCGGCGGTTCGTGAAATCGCGCCGCCCGGTGCGCGAAGGACAGCTCTCGCAGCTGCGGGCACTGGACGAGCTGAGCGTCGCCACGCCGCTGGCGCGCCGCCGCACGACGATCTTCGAGCTCTCGTTTCCCGAGCTCTCGTTCGAAGGGAAGACGATCACCTTCCCCGCACACGTGGAAGAGGAAGTCGAGTTCCTCGCGTCGGCCGACGCCGAGTTCAGCGCGGCCGACCTGCCGGGCGATCTCGACCAGGAAAGCCGGCTGGTGCTCGTGCGCCGCCTCGTCCGCGAAGGCTTTCTTCAGCTCAAGTAACGCTCGTCAGGTAGCTCCGAACCTCTGCGGCCGAGCGCAACTGGACGACGTCGCCGCGAAAGCGCGCGAGCGTCTCGAGGATGCGGGGACGGTCGTCCCGCCCGAAGTGCCAGATCCATTTGAGGAAGTCCCAGTCGAAGCCTTCGCGGCAGCCCTCGGGCAGGTCGGGCCGGCGGCTGCCTCGGTCGCGGACCGCCCGGCGGAGCACGCGCGCGATACACGTTGTGCGCGGCAGGTCGAGGAAGATCGCCGTGTCCGCCCGCTCGAAGCGCGCGTCGCCGGCGCTCAGGAAGTTGCCGTCGATGATCCAGCGCTCGCCCCCGACCGCCTCGTCCACGGCCGCCCGGAAGTCCTCGCGAGGCCCCTGCTGCCATCCGGGCTTCCAGAAGAGCCTGTCGAGGTGGACGACCGGCAGGCCGGTGCGGGCGGCGAGCCCGTTGGCGAGCTCCGTCTTGCCCGCGCCGCCCGCACCGAGGACGACGACGCGGTTCACGCCACGACGAAGTGAACTGGCCGCTTCATCTCTTCCGAGTCGCACGTGAGGAACATCGGCTCACCGACGACGGGCGTCACCTCGAGCTCGTGAATCTCGCCGGCCGCCTGGAACGTTACGACTGAGCCGAGCTCACCGATGAGCTGAACGTCCTCGAATCCGGTGAGGCCGGTGCGGTCTCGTACCGCGCGCTCGGCCGCCTGAACCCGCATCGAGTACGCGGCGCGGCCGCGGTAGCAGTCGAGGTAGATCCGACCGGCGAGGTAGTGGTCGAGCAGCGGAGCGACATCACCGAGCCCAACTCGCCCGAAGTACAGCCCTTCGGGAAAGCAGACGAGGTTGCCGGCGAAGCGGTCGCCGCCGACGTGCGTGCATTGCCAGACCCATTCGGGATCGGACTGGTCGCGCAGCGCGTCGTACAGCGGGCGGCCGAACTTCGCGCAACACGGGTCGCGCTTGCCGTGTGTGCAAACGGCGAACAGCGGCTCGCCCACCTTCTGCCCGCGGTCGGCTCCGAAGAGGTCGAGGCCGACGAGCTCCTCGTGCACGTCGAGGTCGAGACGGTGAAGGGTCTGCTCGCCTTCGGCGGTCGTAGCCGTATAGCACGCGACGCCGTGCCGCTCCTGGCGCGGCCGGCGGATGAAGAGCAGCTTCGAGCGCGGGCGAGAGAGCTGCTCGGCCAGGTGCGCCTTGACGGAAGGGTCGAGCATGCTGCCCTGGAGCGGCTCGGGGCCCCAGACGCCGCGGTACTCGAGCAGGATCCAGTTGTCGACGCGACTTGCCGTCGCGCCGAGCGGCTCGCCGAGGCCGGCCGAGACCTCCGCGCAGAGCGGCCTACGAGTCGACGCCATCCTGCGTGACGACGCAGATGACCTGCCCGGCGCTGACCGCCTGGCCCGGCGCGACCGACAGCTCCGAGACCACGCCGTCGCGGTGCGCACTGATCTCGTTCTCCATCTTCATCGCCTCGACGATGCAGATCACCTGTCCAGCCTCGACCTCGTCGCCGTCCGCGACCTCGACGGCCAGCACCGTCCCCTGCATGGGGCTGGTGACCGCGTCGCGCGCGTGTCCCCCGTGCCCACCGTGCCCTCGCTCGCGGCGACGCCGGACGAGCTCCTTGTACTGCGGCTCGGGGACGAGAACGCGCACCTCGTAGCGGCGGCCGTCCAGCTCGACCAGCGAGACGCGCGTGTCTACGCGACCGTTCGCGGTCGCCGGCGAACGCGCCGGCTCGAGCTCCTCCGCCTGCCTCGCCAGCAGCTCCGACTCGACCAGGCCGAAGCACGTCTCCCCGTCGACGAAGCACTGGTGCGAGAGAAGCGCGCGGTGGAAGCCGATCAGCGTCTTCGGCCCGTCGATCACGTACTCCTCGAGGGCGCGCAGCATCCGCCGGCGCGCGTGCTCGCGGTCGAGCCCGTGGACGATCACCTTGGCGATCAGCGGGTCGTAGGTGCCGGAGACCTCGGATCCCTCGGCCACGCCCGAGTCGACACGCACGCCGGGGCCGGCAGGCTCGCGGTAGGTCGTGATGAGGCCGGGAGCCGGGAGGAAGCCGGCGGACGCGTCCTCGGCGTTGATGCGGCACTCGATCGCGTGCCCCTCGAAGCGGACGTCCTCTTGACGGAACGAGAGCGGCTCGCCCGCGGCGATCAGCACCTGCTCGCGGACGAGGTCGAAACCCGTGACGAGCTCCGTCACCGGATGCTCGACCTGAATGCGGGTGTTCATCTCGAGGAAGAAGTACTCGCCCTCGCGGGAGAGGAGGCCCTCGATCGTCCCGGCGCTGCGGTAGCCGACGGCGCGCGCGGCATCCACGGCGATTGCGCCGATCCGCTCGCGCAGCTCGGGCGAGACCGCCGGCGACGGCGTCTCCTCGACCAGCTTCTGGTGGCGCCGCTGGATCGTGCAGTCGCGCTCGCCGAGGTGGACGACATTCCCGTGTGCGTCCGCGAGGACCTGCACCTCGACGTGCCGCGGATCCTCGAGGAACCGCTCTACGTACACCGTCGGGTCGGCGAAGTACGCCTCGCCCTCGCGCCGTGCCGAGGCGAAGGCACGCTCGACCTCGTCTGGCGATCGCGCCACCTTGAGGCCCTTCCCGCCGCCCCCGGCCGCCGCCTTGATCGCGAGGGGGTAGCCGATCTCTTCGGCCAGCGCGCGAGTCTCGTCCGCGGTCTCGACCGGCTCCGTCGTCCCGGGGATGATCGGCACGCCGGCCGCCTTCATCCGCTCCCGCGCCTCCACCTTCGACCCCATGGCCTCGATCGCCTCCGGCGGCGGCCCGACCCAGACGATGCCCGCTTCCGCGCACGCGCGCGCGAACGCCGCGTTCTCGGCGAGGAAGCCGTAGCCGGGGTGGATCGCTTCCGCGCCGGCACGTTGTGCCGTCTCGAGGATGCGGTCCGTGCGCAGGTAGCTCTCCGCCGCGGGAGGCGGTCCGATCAGGAACGCTTCGTCCGCGTACTCGACGTGCAGCGAGCCGCGATCGGCCTCGGAGTAGACCGCGACGGTGCCGATCCCCAGCTCGCGCAGGGTGCGGAACACGCGGATCGCGATCTCGCCGCGGTTGGCGACCAGGACTTTCGAAAACGGCGGCATGCGGACGTATTCTCCCTACGAAATGTCCTTTGCCGACCAGCTCACGCTTGCGCGCATCGCGGCGGTGCCGTTCGTCGTCCTCCTCTACGCCGTGGACTTCCACGGCCACAACTACTGGGCGACGGCGCTCTTCGTGCTCGCGATGACGACCGACTGGTTCGACGGCCGGGTCGCGCGGCGGTACGGGAGGACGTCCCAGCTCGGCTCGCTGCTCGACCCGGTGGCGGACAAGATCCTCGTCATCTCCGTGCTCGTCGTCCTCATCGACCAGGGCGTCTTTCCCGGTTGGATGGTCGCGGCGATCGTCGCCCGCGAGTTCCTCGTCTCGGGTCTGCGGCTGGCCGCAATCGAGCGTGGCGTGGTGATGCATGCGCGCGACCTCGGGAAGCTGAAGACGTGGTCGCAGGCGCTGGCAGCGGCGATCGGAGGCTTCGCCGCGGCGGGGGCGTGGGGTGATCGGATCGCCTGGTGGGCGCTGCTCGTGGCCCTCGTGCTGACGTGGGTGTCGGGCCTGGATTACGCGCGCGTCGCGCCGAAGCTCTTGCGCGGCCGGGCACCCGCGTAGGGCTCGATTGCCTCACGCAGTCCCGCCTTCCTCCACGCGCTCGCGTACGCCGCCGGCACATTTCCCCGGCCCAGCAACCGGCGGAGCGCGACCTCGATCGCCTCTCGCTCCTCCGCCTCCGGCTGCGGCGTGATTTCGACGTCCATCCGCGGCGAAGCCTAGAACTTCCTGCATGACTGAGTGGTCGCGGAAGCTGATCGACTCCTCGGGCTACGACCGGGCCGGCTTCGCGGAGGGATACGACCGGCACCGGCCCCGCCCGCCGGACGTGCTGCTCGAGACGCTCTGCCGCTATGCACGGGTCGAGCGGCCGGCGCTCGTGGTCGATCTCGGGTGCGGCACGGGCCTGTCCACCCGCGCGTGGAGCGGCCGCGCCGACCGCATCGTCGGCGTGGAGCCGAACCCGGCGATGCTCGCCTCGGCCGCCGAAGCCCCCGGCGTCGAGTACCGCGAGGCGTTCGCGCAGGCGACCGGCCTCGAGGACGGGGTCGCCGACATCGTCACCTGCTCGCAGTCGCTCCACTGGATGGATCCGCAGCCGACCTTCGCCGAGGCCGCGCGCGTGTTGCGGCCGGGCGGCGTGTTCGCGGCCTACGACTACGACTGGCCGCCCGTGATCGATCCCGAGGTGGACGAGGCCTACGACGCGTACCAGTGGCGCCGCGGCGAGATGCGGCGGAACCGCGGGATCCAGCGCGGCGTCGACCGCTGGGACAAGAGCGGCCACCTTCAGCGCATGCGCGAGAGCGGGCTCTTCCGCTTCTGCCGCGAGATCCTGTTGCACTCGATCGAGGAGGGGGATGCCGACCGGGTAGTCGGCTTCGCCTACAGCCTCGGCCTGCCGGCCGCGGTCGACGACCCTGAGCTCGAGAAGGAGCTGCGCGTGGCCGAGCTGGAGGAGGTGGCCCGGAGGGTCCTCGGCGCCCGGACCGTGCCCTTCCTCTTCGGCTATCGCGTGCGCGCCGGCGTGCGCTGAGGTCCGACACTTCCCCGGCGGCGCGGCCGCAGAAAGCGACCCCAACTGCCCCCAGGGGTCCCCCGGGACCCCTGGAGACACGTTATCCGCCGTCGACGTACGTGTCTGTGGCGGCTTCGTAACGCTTCACCCACCCGCCGCAGGTGAAAGCCCAATTCACGTCTACCGGCCGCGCGGCGGCTGACGCAGATCAGCTCAGCGAATGGTTCATTCCGCCAGCGCTTCGACCGTCGCCGTCTGCACGAGGCCGGAGACCGTGCGCGCCAGCTCGGCGTCGGACGTGACGAACGCGTCGGCCTGCAACTGCGTCAAGGCGACGTACTCGGCGTCGTACGTCGTCTCCCACCCCAGTTGCTCGGCCACCCTCCACGCCGTCCGCTGGAGCACCTTGTCGCCGAGGAAGCGCACCTTGAGGGAATTGATGCGGGTGACCCGCTCGATCCCCTCGGCCGCGGAGATCTCTCCGCGGCGGGCCGCCTGGTAGACGTTCGCCAGCGCCTGGGAACGAACGAGAGTCGGAGCGAGCAGCGTGTGCTCGGCCCCGACCTCGATCTCGCCGGCGGCAACCCGGATCAGCGTGTCGCAGTCGACGACGAACCTTGTCACGGGGAGGACGCTACACCCCCGGGCTCGCCCCGCGGACGGCTAAGCGGGTTCGCCCCCGACGAAGGTCTGCTCCAGCGTCCCCGACTCGTGGATCGAGACGACGAGCAGCGGGCGGTCGCCCGTATTGCGGAAGCCGTGCGGCGTCTCCGGGGGGACGACCAGGACTTGATCGGCGCGCAGCTCCACGACGGCGTCGCCGGCCGTCCAGCGGCCGCTCCCTTCGAGGACGATGAACGTCTCCGAGTACGGATGCACGTGGAGATCGACCGAGTTGCCCGGCGGCGTCCGTACGACGAAGAAGGAGATGCCGACCCCGGCGCGGGGACGTCCCTCGAAGAGTGATGCGGTCGGGCTGAACTTCAGCTCGTCGAGATCGAAGATGTCCACTGGTCGAAACGCTAGTCGATCGACCCTAGGCAGCTTTGTCGTCGACAATGGACGGGCGTGGGCACCGTGCTGGAGACGAACCGGCTTACGCTTCGGCGGTTCGCTCCCGACGACGTCGAGCGGCTGGTCGAGCTTGACAGCGATCCGCTGGTGATGCTGTACATCACGGGCGGCCGCGTTACGCCGCGTGGCGAGATCGAGGAGCACGAACTGCCGGCATTTCTCGCTCACTACGCACGGTGGCGCCGGTGGGGGTTCTTCGCGGCGGAGGAGAAGGCGACGCGAACGTTTCTCGGGTGGTTTCACCTGCGCCCGTCTGACGGCGACCCCGACGACGTGGTCGAGCTCGGCTACCGCCTCCGCAGGGCCGCGTGGGGCCAGGGGTACGCGAGCGAGGGTGCGCAGGCGCTTGTGGCCTACGCATTCGCGTCGGGCGCGCGGCGCGTCTACGCGATGACGATGGTCGTGAATGTCGCCTCACGTCGGGTGCTGGAGAAGGCCGGACTGCGGTACGTGCGGACCTTCCACGCCGAGTGGCCGTACAAGATCGAGGGCGACGAGCAGGGCGATGTCGAGTACGCGCTGACGCAGGCAGAGTGGCGTAACCGCGAGTAGCGTCGCCGCGAGTCGTCGGCGAGCGCTAGAGCGGGATGTTCCCGTGCTTACGCGGAGGCCGCGGCTCCCGCTTGGTGAGCGACGTCTCGAGCGCATCGATCAGCACCGGCCGCGTGCGCCGCGGCTCGATGACGTCGTCCACGTAGCCGCGCTCGGCGGCGACGTAGGGATTGGCGAAGCGGTCGCGGTAGTCCTCGATCAGCTCGGCGCGTCGCGCCTCAGCATCCTCGTTGTCCTCCAGCTCGCGGCGGAACACGATGTTCACCGCCCCTTCCGGCCCCATCACGGCCACTTCGGCCGTGGGCCACGCGAAGTTGAAGTCTGAGCGGATGTGCTTCGAGCTCATGACGTCGTACGCACCGCCGTACGCCTTGCGCGTGATCACCGTCAGCTTCGGCACGGTCGCCTCGGCATACGCGTACAAGAGCTTGGCGCCGTGGCGGATGATCCCGCCCCACTCCTGAGCTGTGCCCGGCAGGAACCCGGGCACGTCCACGAAGGTGACGAGCGGGATGTTGAAGGCGTCACAGGTGCGGACGAAGCGTCCGGCTTTCACCGAGGAGTCGATGTCGAGCACGCCCGCGAGGGACCTCGGCTGGTTCCCCACGACGCCGACAGGGTGTCCGTTCAGCCGGGCGAACACGCACACGATGTTCTCGGCGAACCGCTCCTGGACTTCGAGGAATTCCCCGTCGTCCACAACGCGCTGGATCACCTGTTTCATGTCATACGGCTTGGCAGGATCGTCGGGGATGAGCGTGTCGAGCTCGGCGTCCTCGCGGCCGGCGGGATCGGTCGGCTCCGAGTACGGCGGCGGGTCGAGATTGTTCTGCGGCAGGAAGGAGAGGAGGTAGCGCGCGTCCTCGAGGCAGGCCTCCTCGTCGGGTGAGACGAAGTGCGCGACGCCCGACTTGGACGCGTGGGTGGCCGCGCCGCCCAGCTCCTCGAACGTGACTTCCTCCCCGGTCACCGTCTTCACCACGTCGGGCCCGGTGATGAACATGTACGAGGTTCCCTCCACCATGAGGACGAAGTCGGTGATCGCCGGCGAGTAGACCGCGCCGCCCGCGCACGGGCCCATCACGAGTGAGATCTGCGGGATGACCCCGGAGCACTGGACGTTCCGCCAGAAGATCTCCGCGTAGCCGGCGAGCGAGACAACGCCCTCCTGGATGCGCGCGCCACCCGAGTCGTTGATGCCGATGACCGGGCAGCCCATCTTCGCCGCCAGGTCCATGACCTTGCAGATCTTCTCCGCGAAGACCTCGGACAGGCTCCCGCCGAACACGGTGAAGTCCTGGGAGAAGACGAAGACCTTGCGGCCGAAGATCGTCCCGTAGCCCGTGACGACCGCGTCGCCCCACGGGCGCTTCTCGAGCATCCCGAAGTTGGCCTCGCGGTGGCGGACGTACCGGTCGAGCTCGACGAACGAGCCGGGGTCGAGCAGCTTGAGGAGCCGTTCGCGCGCCAGGAGCTTCCCCTGCGAGCGGTGCTTCTCGACCGCGCGGCCCGTGCCCGCGTGGAGCGCCTCGTCACGGAGCTTGCCGAGGAGCTCGAGCTTGTCGCCGGTGCCGTGGCCGGTGTCCGTCACGGCCGGAGCCTAACCGGGCCGCTGCTAGGTTCGCGTTGTGCGCGACCGGCTGCCTCCGGCGCTCAGGGAGCGCGAGTTCTCGCTGCTGTGGGTGACGAACATCGTCGCCGGGCTGGCGACGCAGATGATCCTCGTCGCCGTCGGGTGGCAGGTGTACGCGATCCACCGCAACCCGCTCGACCTCGGTTTGATCGGGCTGGTCGAGTTCGTCCCGCTTCTCCTCCTGGCCCTCCCGGCCGGTCAGCTCGCGGACGTCGTCCCGCGGCGCGCCATCGTCGCCGTGTCGCTCGGGATGGAGGTCGGGATCGCGCTCCTCCTGCTCGGAGTGACCGTGTCGGGCGGGCGGACGCTCTGGCCGTACCTCGCTCTCGCGGCTGCGAGCGGCGTGGCCGCCGGGATCTCGGCGCCGGCGCTGCGCTCGCTCCTTCCCGAGCTCGTGCCGGCGGAGATGATGGCCGGGGCGATGGCCCTGCGCTCGGTGGGCTGGCAGATCTCCGTGGTCGCCGGCCCGGCCGTCGGCGGCCTCGTGTTCGAGATCTCGCCGAAGTTGCTGTACGCCCTGTCCGCGGGGTTGTTCGTGGCGGGGCTCGGCTGCGTGCTGGGGCTGCGCAAGCGTCCGGCGGCGAGCACCGGAGGACGCGCGCCCGGCTGGCAGAGCCTGATCGAGGGCGTCCGCTTCCTGCGCCGCACGCCCATGGTGCTCGGCGCGATCCTGCTCGACCTCTTCGCAGTGCTGTTCGGCGGAGCAATCGCGCTCGCGCCCGTGTTCGCGCGCTCGATCCTGCACGTCGGGCCGGTGGGCCTCGGGGCCCTGCGGACGGCGCCGGCCGTCGGCGCCCTCCTGGCGGCCCTGATGCTGACCCGCCGGCCGCTGCGCACCGGCGCCGGGCCGACGCTGCTCGTCGTCGTGGCGCTATTCGGGGTGTGCATGGTCGTCTTCGGCCTCTCGAAGTGGCTCCCCCTGTCGCTCGCGGCGCTGGCGGTGGCCGGCTTCGTGGACATGATCAGCGTCAACATCCGCTCGACCACGATCGCGCTCGTCACGCCGAACGAGCTGCGCGGGCGGGTGACGGCCGTCGAGATGGTCTTCATCAGCGCGTCGAACGAGCTGGGCGCGTTCGAGTCGGGCGTCGTCGCGCGGTTATTCGGGACGGTCACCTCGGTCGTCGCAGGCGGGGTCGCCACGATTGGGATAGCCCTGTCGTGGACGAGGCTGTTCCCCTCGCTCGCCCACCTGGGACGACTGGAGGATCTCCGGCCCGAGCCGGTTAGAGTCGCCTGATGGCGCTCGACCGCTCGACCATCTGGCCGTACCGCGACGGCGAGCCGGGCGAGTTCTTCTACTCGCGGTACGACCATCCGGCGGGCGTCGAAGCGGAGCGTGCCCTGGGAGAGCTCGAAGGCGGGCACGCGCTCCTGTTCTCGTCGGGCGCGGCCGCCTCGACCACGGCCGCCCTGGGGCTCGTCGGGCCCGGACAGACCATCGCCTTGGCGGAAGGTGCCTACTACGGAACCTCCATGCTCTTCCGAGAGCTGGAGCGCTGGGGGCTGCGCTTCGTCGAGTTCGACCAGACCGGGGCGGCGCCCGACGCTGCCGACCTCATCTGGCTCGAGGCGCCGTCGAATCCGTTCCTCACCTTCCCCGACATGGAAGCGGCCGCCGCGCACCCCGCTCGCTTGCTCGTGGACGCGACGGCTTCCACCCCCGTGCTCTTCCGGCCGCTCGAGCACGGCGCGGACGTCGTCCTGCACAGCGCGACGAAGTACCTCGGAGGCCATCACGATGCGCTCGCGGGAATGCTGGCGTTCGCGGAGCAGGAGGACTACGAGCGGATCAAGGGTCTCCGGGGACGGACCGGCCCGGTCGCCGCGCCCGACACGGCCTGGCTCGTCCTGCGCGGACTGAAGACGCTGGAGGTGCGCGTCCGCCGCCAGTCCGAGAGCGCTCTCGAGCTCGCGCGCCGGCTCGCGGAGCATCCACGGGTGGAGCGCGTCCGCTATCCCGGCCTCGGCGACGACCGGGCCGCGCGCTACATGTCCGGAGGGTTCGGCGGGCTCATGTCGTTCGACGTCACTGGGGATGCGCGCGCGGTGGAGACGTCGACGCGGCTGATCGAAAACGCCACCAGCCTCGGCGGCGTCGACTCGGTGCTCGAGACGCGCTATCGCTGGGAGGGCGACCGCGTGCCCGAGAACCTGATCCGGCTCAGCGTGGGTCTGGAGGACGTGGACGCGCTGTGGGCCGACCTGGAGCAAGCGCTCGCGTGACGATCCCGGTCTTCGACGGCCACAACGACGTCGTTCTCCGCCTCGGCGAGAGCCGGAGCTTCCTCGAGGAGTCGAGCGAAGGCCACCTCGACCTTCCGCGGGCGCGTCGCGGGGGGTTCGCAGGCGGGCTGTTCGCGATCTTCGTCTCCGGCCCCGAGCAGGGCGACATGGGCGGCAAGCCGGAAGGGGCTTATTCCTTCCCGCTCGCCCCGACGATCCCGACGGAGCTCGCGGTCTCGCGGGCGGATGAGCTCGAGGAGATCCTGCGCGGGCTGGAAGCCGAGGGCGCCATCCGGCTCGTCCGGTCCGCCATCGAGATCGAGGAGTGCTTCGCGGACGGGACGATTGCGGCCGTGTTGCATCTCGAGGGGGCCGAGCCGATCCTGAGCCCCGACGACCTCGAGCGCCGCTACGACCGCGGGCTGCGTTCCGTCGGGCTCGTCTGGAGCCGCGCGAACAAGTATGCGGAGGGCGTCCCGTTTCGCTTTCCCGCCTCGCCCGACACCGGGCCGGGGCTGACGGAGGAGGGCCGCCACCTCGTCCGGCTGTGCAACCGCCTGGGCATCCTCGTCGACCTCTCGCACCTCAACCTCCGCGGTTTCTTCGACGTCGCGGACATCTCCGATGCGCCGCTGGTTGCTTCGCATTCGAACGCCCACAGGCTGTGCGCCTCGACGCGGAACCTGACTGACGAGCAGCTGGACACGATCTCCGGGTCAGGTGGCCTGGTCGGGGTGAATTTCGCGGTCGGTTTCCTGCGCGAGGACGGGATGCTCGAGCCGGAGGACACGCCGCTCGAGACCGTCGTGCGCCACATCGACTATCTGGTCGACCGCATGGGGATCGACTGCGTGGGTCTCGGCTCGGACTACGAGGGGGCCGCGCCGCCCGCCGAGCTCGGCGACGTCACGCGGCTTCCGGATCTGTTCGAGGCGCTGCGCGAGCGCGGATACGGCGACGAGTCACTCGCGAAGATCGCGCACGGGAACTGGATTCGGGTGCTGCGCGAGACCTGGGGCGAGTAGAGCCGGAGGCCGGACTCGAACCGGCGACCCACGGCTTTACAAAAGCCGTTGCTCTACCAACTGAGCTACTCCGGCGCGGCGCTAAGGGTAGCCGTCCGATGGCTTGTTTACTGTTTAGGCAATGAGCCAACGAGACCGTACTGGACACACCGCGCACGACGAGTTCGCAAAGGTGAGCGTCGTGGCCGTGTAACCGCAGTTACTGCAAAACCTGACGCGAGCGCTGGTGCGTGATCACCTTGCGCTTGACCCGCTGGAGCGCGTTGTCGATCGTCTTCGTGTCGCAACCGAGGTCCTCCGCCATCTCCTCGTACGACGAGCCCTCGAGGTACATGCGGAGAGCGTCGGCCTCGAGCGTCGACAGGCTGCTGCCGAGACAGAAGACGAGGCTCTGAAGCTCCTCGGTCGAGATGACGCGGAGCGAAGGATCGTCGACACGCGAGCCGGGCAATGCGTCCCCGAGCGTGCAGTCGCTGTCGGAGTCCTGGCCCGCCGGCGTCTGCCCGAACGACACGTAGTGGTTGAGCGCCCGGTGCTTGAGCCGGGTTGCGGTCTTGATCGCGGTGATGATCTGACGCGTGACGCACAGCTCGGCGAAGCTCCGGAACGACGTCTCCTTGTCGGGGCGGTAGTCGCGCACTGCCTTGTACAGGCCGATGAGGCCTTCCTGGATCAGATCCTCGGACTCGCCGCCGGCCAGGAAGTACGAGCTCGCCTTCAGCCGGACGAATCCGGCATAGCGCCGGATCAGTTCGTCCTGCGCGCGCAGGTCGCCGTTTCGCGCCTGGAGGGCCAGGCGTCGATCCTCAACCTCACGTTGAGCTTTGTGCGACTGGGTGATGGTGGCTGCGGTCTGCGCGGTCATAGTTTCGACAGGATCTGCAGGGAAATATCGGAACGGCTCCCCTCGTCCCTCAATCTCAAGTTGAGCCAGAAGATAGCACCGAGGTCCGGACCTGGCAAGGGCAATTTGTGCGTCGGCGAACTAGTGTTCGCCTCGACGCAAGCGCTCGAGGCGCTCCCGCGTCTCCGGATCGAGCCGGTCGCCGAGCTGCGCAGGCCTCGATTCGGAGTGCTGGGTCGGCTCGAGATCGCGGACGAACGTGCGCGAGCTGAGGTGTGCGACCTCCTGTCCGGAGGTGCCGCGCACGGCGAGATCGGACGAGACGAGGCAGACCCGCTCGCGGCCCCGGTGCTCCGACGCGAGCCGTTCGAGCAGCGCGTCCGCGTTCTCGGCGTAGCGCACCTGGAGCGGTCCGAACTGCTCGTCGCGGCCAACGCCGTCGAAGACCACGATGCCGCGTGCCCCCCGCACGGCGACGAAGCTGGCGAGCGTGTTCGTGAGCTCGCGGACGTCTCCGTGGAACTCGCCGGCGTGCAGGACGTTGTAGCCGTCGAACAGATAGAGAGTCGGCTCAGGCATGAGCCCGGGCGGAGGCCCGCTGACGGGCGGTCTCGTACAGGAGGAGGGCGGCGGCGACGCTGACGTTGAGCGACTCGACCTTCCCGCTGAGCGGGATCGAAACGGCGCCGTCGCATGCGCGGCGGACGAGCGGGCGGACGCCCTTGCCCTCGGCACCGAGCACCAGCGCGACGCCGCCGGACAGATCCGTCTGCCACATCGGAGAGCCGGACGAGCCGGACGCCTCCCAGACCCACAGATCGGGCCCCTTGATCTCGGTGAGGTAGGCGGCCAGGTTGGGAACGACCGCCACGGCGACGTGCTCGACCGCGCCGGCCGAGGCGCGGCAGACCGCAGGCGTCACGCGGACCGACCCATGCGCGGGCAGGACGATGCCCGTCGCTCCCGCGCCCTCGACGCTGCGGCAGACGGCCCCGAGGTTGTGCGGATCAGTGACGCGGTCGAGACACACCAGCATCGGCTCCGGCTGCGCGGCCAGCTCGAGCCCGTCCGCGTACCGGTACGGCTCGCAATAGGCGAGCACTCCCTGATGGTCATCGGTGCCGGCGGCGCCCGTCAGCGCCCGTTCGCGCTTGACCTGCAGGCGGGGCGCGCCGGGCTCCTGCAGCCACGGCTCCGATCGGAGAGCGCGCTCGGTCGCCCAGAGCTCGAGCACGGCGCGGGGGCCGCGCAGCGCCTCACGAACCGGTCGGCGCCCGTAGACGAGCTCCCGGATCACGATTTCGGGACGAGCGCGAACCCGCCGGCTTCGTCGCGGACGACCCAGCCGGCCTGCTCGATCTCGTCGCGCAGCCGGTCTGCCTCACCGAAGTCGCCGCCCGCCCGCGCCGCCTGCCGGCGCTCGGCGAGCGAGACGACCTCCGGCGGCGCTTCGACCTGATCGGCGAGCGATGCGAGGCCGAAGAGACCGAGGGCGCGGCGCAGCAGCTCGTGGTCGCGCCAGGAGTGCATCACCGCCAGCGCGTCCGGCGTGTTGAAGTCGTCGTCCAGAGCAGCCGCAAAGCGCTCCCATTCACCGTCGCCGGCCGGCTCCGAAGGGCCGCGGAAGACGTCTCGAAACCGCTCCGCCCGCGCCTGGGCCTGGCGTAGCGCGTCGTCCGAATAGTCGATCGGCTTGCCCCAGTGTCCGCTCAGGAAGAAGAGCAGGATTGCCTCGCGGCCCCAACCGTCGATCGAATCGCGAATCGTTCTCACGTTCCCGAGCGACTTGGACATCTTCTCGCCGACGAACTGCAGCATCCCGTTGTGCATCCACGCCTGCGCGAACTCGTGTCCGAGCGCGCGCGACTGCGCGATCTCGTTCTCGTGATGCGGGAAGACGAGGTCGACGCCACCGCCGTGGATCTCGAAGACCGGGCCGAGCAGCTCCTCGGCCATGACGGAGCACTCGATGTGCCAGCCGGGGCGGCCGCGTCCCCAGGGCGAGTCCCACGAAGTGTCCTCTCCCTCCTTGTGCCCTTTCCAGAGCGCGAAGTCGCGCGGATCCTCCTTCAGCTCGTTCTGCTCCTCCTCCTCCGACGGGTTGCGCAGCGCGTCCTCGTGGTCGTGCCGGCCCGACAGGCGGCCGTAGTCGGAGAAGCCGGCGACGCGGAAGTACACGTCTCCGCCGGCCGGATAGGCGAACCCGCCCTCGACCAGCGCCGAGATGAAGCGGACGATCTGCGGGACGTAGTCGGTCGCCCGGGGCGTCTCGTCCGCCATCCCGAGCCCGAGGTCGCCCGTGTCCTCCAGGTACCAGCGGGTCGCCTCCTCCGCCAGCTGCGCGCTCGCCCCGGGCGCAGCCGCGTAGATCTTGTCGTTGATGTCCGTGATGTTGTGGACGAGCGTGACGTCGTAGCCGCGCTCGCGCAGCCAGCTCCGCAGCCACATGCCGAGGACGAACGGCCGCGCGTTTCCGATGTGGGCGCGCGCGTACACGGTCGGGCCGCAGAAGTACATCCGCACCGGGCCCGGCGGCGGAGGGAGCTCGCGCTTCGAGCGCGTCAGCGTGTCATAGAGCCGCATCGATCCTCCGCAGTGTCTCGTCCCGGTCGAGCGCGGCGACGATCGCCGCCAGCTCCGGCCCGCGCTCGCGTCCGGTCAGCGCGACCCGCAGCGCCCGCAGGTCTCCGCCCACCGCCTTCAGCTCACGGAGCAGCGCCCTGGCCATGTCGTGGTCGACGCCGCCGTTCGCGCGCTCGCGCAGCTCGCGGAACCGCTCGAGCGTCGGCCGCGCCTCCTCGCCGAGCGACGCAGGAGCCGGCTCGAGGATGACGCGGACAGTCTCGCGCGCCTCCTCGAGGTCACGCGCGCCGCGCAGCGCCGGGACGAGCTCGACCGGAGCGCCGACCCTGGCCGCGAGCTCCTCGTCCGGAAGCGACGCGATGGTGTCCACCGACAGACGCCGGATCCGCCCCAGGTCGTAGTGGACATCGTGGCGGGGGAGTCCCAGCTCGTCCAGGTACGCGCGCACGGCCTCGGCGGGGATGCCGGCCTCGCGCAGGGCGGCCACCGTGGCTCCCTGGGCACGCTTCGACAGCTTCTTTCCGTCCTCGCCGAGCAGCAGTCCATGGTGGATGTACTCCGGCGGCTGCGTCCCGAGCGCCTCGTGCAGGCGCCGGTGCAGGAGCTCGTTCGGCCGGTGGTCGTTCCCACGGACCACGTGCGTGATCGCGAAGTCGATGTCGTCGACGACGCTCGCGAGGTGGTACGTGGGCGTGCCGTCGTCGCGCCAGAGCATCACGCCGTCGAAGAGCTGCGGAAGCGCCGAAGCGGCCTCCCGCTGGCGATCGGCGCGCTCGCTCGCGCGCACCGGTCCCTCGTCCCACTCCACGCCGAGCCACTCGAGGTCGCGGACGATCGCCTCCTCGCCGCCGGGCACGTTCCGGGCCGGATCGGTGTCGTCGATCCGCAACAGCATCCAGTCGCCGAAGCCCCGGTTCGCGACTGCGCCCAGCGCGTTGCCGACGGTGAGCGTTCCCGTCGGACTGGGGGCGAAGCGAACCCGCGTCCTCATCCTGCGAGAGAATCTAGCGAGCAGTGGGCGAGCGTCTGCTTCGACAGTGGTTTCGGGCCAACGGCCGCGACCTTCCGTGGCGGAAGACGCGCGATCCCTACGCGATCCTCGTCTCCGAGGTGATGCTCCAGCAGACGCAGGTCGACCGTATCGTCCCCCGCTATCTCGCCTGGCTGGAGCGCTGGCCGACGGTGGAGTCGCTCGCTGCCGCTGCGCGCACCGACGTGATCCGCGAGTGGCAAGGTCTCGGCTACAACCGGCGCGCGGTCAGTCTCCATCGAGCCGCCGAGCAGATCGCCTCGGAGGGCTGGCCGGACGACCTGACCGACCTTCCCGGCGTCGGCCGCTACACGGCGGACGCGATTGCCTGCTTCGCGCTCGGCCGCGACGTGCTGCCGTTGGACGTGAACGTCTCCCGCGTGCTCGAGCGCAGCGGGATGGAGTTCGGCTCGGGCTCGGCGCAGGCGCTGATGGATCTCGGGGCGACCGTCTGCCTCGCACGCGTCCCCCGCTGCTCTGCGTGCCCGCTCTCCGCAGGCTGTCCCTCGCGCGGCCGCCGGTACGAGCCGCTGCGCAAGCAGGGCCCGTTCGAGGGCTCGTTTCGCCAGCGGCGATCACGTGCTCTGCGCGCCGCGCTCGAGGGCGAGGACCCGTCCGACGAGGAAGCCGTCGCCGCGCTCCGGCGCGACGGATTGCTACCGGCTCAGTAGCGCGACGGCCTCGGCGGCCAGGCCTTCGCCGCGGCCCGTGAACCCGAGCCGGTCGGTGGTCGTCGCCGTCACAGAGATGAGCGACGCATCCACGCCGAGAGCGCCGGCAAGGGCGGCGGACATCTCCTCGCGCCGGCCGGAGATGCGCGGCTCCTCGCCGATCAACACACAGGCCGCGTTCACCAGCTCCCATCCCTCTCCACGAACACGCGCGTACGCCTCTCGGAGCATGTCCAGCGAGTCGATCCCCTCGAGCCCAGGATCGTCCGACGGGAAGAGCGTGCCGATGTCCCCCGCGCCGGCCGCGCCGAGCACGGCGTCGACGAGCGCATGCGCGATCACGTCCCCGTCGGAGTGCCCGGCCAGCCCGCGCGGATGATCGAAACGGACACCGCCGAGGACGAGCGGCACTCCCTCGACGAGCGCATGCGCGTCCACGCCCAGCCCGACCCGAAGCTCGCTCACCCGAGCGGCTCCTGACGCGCCTTGCGCCCGTCGAAGACGGTGACGGTGGAGTAACCGGCCGCGCGCGCGTGCTCGACCGCCTGGTCGAGGTCGCGGCCGACGTTCGCCGGGACGTGGGCGTCCGATGCGGTCGTGATCGGGATCCCGCGAGCATGGCAGGCCTCGAGGAAGGCCCTGTCGGGATAGATCTCACGCACGGGCTTGTGCAGGCCGGCGGTGGAGACCTCGACCGCGAGCCCTCCCGCCGCCTCGATCGCGTCGGCCGTCTCGTCGTGGTGGAGGAAGACGTCACTCGGAGCGGGCTTGCGCCCGAACAGCTTGACCAGGTCGGGATGCGAGAGCGCGTCGAAGAGCCCGCTGCGCGCGGCGCCGCGCAGCGCGATGAAGTAACGGCGCCACACCTCTTCGACCGGGAAGTGCTTCCACATCCCGCCCTCTGGATCGGAGTCGATCGCGTGACCCTCGATGTCGTGGACGGAACCGAGCAGGAAATCCCACGGGTACGGCGCGAGGAGATCCTGCGTCTCGCGCTCGCGGCCCGGAACGTAGTCGACCTCGAGCCCAAGCTTCACGGGAAGGCCGCGTCGCTTTGCCTCGAGCACGGCGTCCACGTAGATGTCGAGGTCGTAGACGCACCGGTCGACGTAGTAGGGCTGCACCCAGAGCTCCCTCGTCTGCCGGAAGTAATAGACGTGCTCGGTGAAGCCGATCTCGTCCACCCCACGCTCGGCCGCGACCTCGACGAAGCGCTCGGCGGCGTCGGCCGTGTGGTCGATGAGCTCCGCCTCGCCGTCTCCGGGGCGGCGAAGGTGCATGTGGTAGTCGACGATCAACGGTCACTCCGGTCACAGCTCGGATGCGCCGGCTGCGAAACGCGCGCGTCGCAAGGACGCAGGGAGCGTTCGTAGCCGGAGGCTACGGGCGCGACTGAGGACGCCGCGAGGCGCAGCGTTGCAGCACCCCGGCGCATTCGAGATGGGGCCGGAGGGGCCGTCACGATAACCAGGACTCGACGAGCTCGAGATCCTCGGCCGTCGTCACCTTGAGCAGCCGCGGATCTCCCGGGACGACCTTCACGCGGCCGCCTGCGGCCTCGACCAGCGCGGAGCAGTCGCTCGCGCCGGCGACGTCGCCTCCGAGCGCGCCCCGCAACACGTCCGCCGTAAAGGCCTGGGGCGTCTGGACGGCGACGAGCTCGTCGCGGTCGAGCGTCTCGGCCACCTCGTCCCCGCGTACGCGCTTGACCGTGTCGGCCACCGGCAAGCCTGGAACGGCGCCGTCCCAGTGCTCGGCGAGCGGCGCGAGCAGGCGCTCGACGACTCCCTCCGGAAGCAGCGGGCGTGCCGCATCGTGGACGAGGATCACCACGGCGCCGTCGGGCACCTCGCGCACGCCGGCACGGACGGAATCACCGCGCGTCGCGCCGCCCGCGACGCACGAGCTCGACCTTCGAACAGCCGAGCTCCTCTGCCAGCAGGATCGCCGGCTCCTCCCACCCGGCCGGAGCGACGACGACGATCTCCTCGATCCAGTCGCTCGAGTCGAGCCGCTCCAGGCTCTCGGCCAGCAGTGGACGGTCGCCGAGCTTGGCGAACGCCTTTGGATGCTCCGTGCCGAGCCGCTCCCCGCGGCCGGCCGCGACGATGACCGCCCAGACGCCGGTACCGCTAGGAGGGTTCGGTGGAATGCTGCTCGTCGTCAGGACGCTCCGCGTGGTTCCAGGCAAAGCCGCAGGCCGCGTTCGTATCGGGAATACGGGCGCGGTCTGCGGCTGCCGCGTGGGGCCGCGCGGTGCGGCCTGACGGCACAGACCGTATTCCGCCGAACCCTCCTAGGCGCCTGCGCCGACCTTTGCCTTCTTCTTCGTCTTCTTGACGCCGACGCCGGAGAGAACGTCCTCGAGCCAGAGGGCGGCCTCCTCCTCGTCCATGTCCTTGGCGTACATCAGCTCACTCGAGAGGATCTTCTTCGCCTTCACGAACATCTGCTTCTCGCCCGTGGACAGACCCTTCTCGTGGTCGCGTAGCGAGAGATTGCGGACGACTTCGGCCAGCTCGAAGATGTCCCCCGTCTTCATCTTGTCGCGGTTGTGCTTGAACCGCCGGTTCCAGTTCTTGGGCATGACTGTGCCGTTGCCGGTAAGTGCCTTGACCACCTGCTCGACCATCGCCTCGTCGATGACCTTGCGAAGACCGACCTTCTCGACGTTCTCGCAGGGCACGTTGACAGTCATGTCGTTGTGCAGGATCTTGATCGTGAGGTATTCGCGCTGCTGGCCGAGCACCTCGCGCTCTTCCTTCTTGACCACGGTTCCAGCACCGTGGTGGGGGTACACGACCTTGTCGCCGACCTTGTACAAGCGACCCTCCCTTTCGCCCGTATTCGCCAAAAACGCCGGCGACTTGTGACACTCGCCGGCGGAACGCTTCCAGTATAGCTGAAACCGCTTGAAAACGCCATTTTTCCAGGGATTTTGGAAGAAATCCCTGGAAAGCGGCACCTACAACTGGAGGTAACGGTCCACGAGATTGTGCTCTTGCAGCCGGCGCAACCCCTCGCGGATCTCGCGCGCCCGCGCCTGCCCGACGCCCTCGACCGCCTCGAGCTCGCGGCTGGACGCGCGGAGGATGGCGTCGAGCCCCTCGAGGTCAGCGACGACGCGGCGTGCGACGTTCTCGGGCAGCCGCGGGATCTGCGAGAGCACGCGCAGCCCCCGCGGAGTCACGGCGTAGTCGAGTGGATTGACGCTGCGCGGATAGCCGAGCACCTCCGCCAGCTCCTCCGACTCGAGGAGCTCCGGGTACGACAGCTGCCCAAGCCGCTCGAGGACATCCCCGACGCTCCCCTCGCCGTTCGCAGCCTGGTAGTCGAAGATGACCGCGGTCTTCTCACGCGGCACGTCCACCATCAGCTCTTCGAGCCGGATCCGGATCAGACGCCCCTCCGACCCGAGCTCGATGTAGTCGCGCTCGACCACGGCTGCCATCCGCGTGGTCAGCTCCGCTCGCTGCAGGACGACGAGGACGTCGTCCAGCATGACCGCGTTCTGGAACTCGAGCGCGGTGAGCCGCGTCAGCACCTGCTCGAGCCGCTGCCCGAACGTCTCGACCGTCGCCACGGCCTGGTTCGTCTTGGCGAGCACGTCGGCGATCGTGTCGAGCTGGTACCGACGCTCGCCCATGAACAGCGTGACGGTCTCGCGCTGCTGCGAGATGGAGATGACGAGCGCTCCCGTCTGCTTGGCGACGCGCTCCGCGGTGCGGTGCCGCGTCCCCGTCTCGACGGAGGGGATCGCAGGATCGGGCATCAGCTGGACGTTCGCGTTCGCGAGCGTCTTCAGCTCGGTGTCGACGATGATCGCCCCGTCCATCTTGGCCAGCTCGTACAGGAGCTGCGGCGTGAACGGAAGGTCGAGCCGCATCCCGCCCGAGAACATGAACTCGAGGTCCGCCCGCTCGCCGATCACGATGAGCGCCCCACTGCGGGAGCGGATGATGTCGTCGATCCCCTGGCGCAGGTCGGTTCCGGGCGCGACCCGGGCGATCGCGGCCAGCAGCTCGGAGTCGCGCCGCGGGTCCTGTTCGCGCGGCCGGCGATGCACGCCCGAAGGCGCGCGCGTCCGCTCTTCCCTATGTCTGCCCTCGGTCTTCAACCAGCCCGTGCCTGATCGCTTGCCGGAGGGTCTCCGCCTCCGTCTTGCGAAGTTTGCCACGAAGGCTCGACCCGGCCGCGACGACCACCTCGGCCAGCCCGAGCTTCCCGCACTCCTCCAGCCGCCGCTCGCCCTGTGTCGCCGGCCGCAGGCGGCCCGTCAGGCCGATCTCGGCGAACGCGGCCAGCGACTCGCGCACGGGGACGCCCTTTGCCGCCGACGCGATCGCGAGCGCGACCGGCAGATCGGCACCGGGCTCGTCGATCCTGACGCCGCCGGCGACGTTGACGAAGACGTCGGCCGAGCCGAGCGCAACGCCGGCGTGCCGGGAGAGGACGGCCACGATCATCGCCAGCCGCTTGGGATCGACGCCGGTCCCGACGCGGCGCGGCATCGCGAGATCCGTCGGCGAGACGAGCGACTGGATCTCGAGCAGAATCGGACGCGTCCCCTCGAGCGCGCACGCGACGGCCGCGCCCGGGTCGCCGGTCTGCGTCCTCCCGAACAGCTCGGACGGATTGGGCACGCCCTCGAGCCCCGCGCCGGTCATCTCGAACACGCCCAGCTCGTTCGTGGAGCCAAAACGGTTCTTGACCGCCCGGAGGATGCGGTGCTCGTGGTAGCGGTCGCCCTCGAACTGAAGAACGCAGTCGACCAGATGCTCGAGTACGCGCGGGCCGGCGACCGAGCCGTCCTTCGTCACATGGCCGACCAGGATGGTCGCGATCCCCGACTCCTTCGCCACGCGCAGCAGCCGCCCGGCCGCCTCGCGCACCTGCCCGACCGAGCCGGGGGCCGAGCCGAGCTCGGAGGAGTAGAGCGTCTGCACGGAATCGATCACGCACACTGCGGGCCGCTCCTTCTCCAGCGTCGCGCAGACCGTCTCGAGCTCCGTTTCGGCCAGGATCTCGACCTTTCCCGCGCCGCCGAGCCGCGCCGCGCGCAGCTTGACCTGCGCGACGGATTCCTCTCCGGTGACGAGGAGCGTGCGCCGCGCCTCACTCATGGAGCGAAGCGCGGTCAGCAGCAGCGTGGACTTACCGACGCCGGGCTCACCGCCGACAAGGACGAGCGAGGCGGGAACCAGCCCGCCGCCGAGGACGCGGTCGAGCTCGGGGACGCCGGTCGCGATCCGCTCGGCCTCGTCGACCTCGACGTCCACGAGCCGCAGGAGCGGCCGTGCCGCCGCCTTCCCGGCGGGCTCGGGGGCCTCCTCCGCAAGCGTCCCGAACGAGCCGCACCCGGGGCACTTTCCGAACCAGCGCCCGGCGGAATATCCGCACTCCGCGCACGCATACACCACCGCAGCCTTGGCCATGCAGCCACCCTATGCCGCCGCCCGGACGCCTTTGTGCCGACTCTGTGTCAACCCGCGAGCTCGGGCTCGGGAGGAGGCGGAGCCCGCCGGCCGAGCGAGGCGATGACCAGCCCGGCGAGGATGCAGGCGGCCCCGACCAGCTGCAGCGCCGACGGGTACTCGCTCAGGATGAGCGCCGCGAACACCACCGAGCAGACGGGCTGGAGCGTCAGCGAGACCGACGTGACCACGGCCGGCAGCCGCGGGAGCGAGATCGCGATCAGGAGCCAGCCCAGCACCTGCGAGCTGAGGGCCAGCAGGATCAGCCAGCCCTGCGCCGACCAGCTCGGCGTCCAGTCCAGATCGCCGTTGGCGAGCCCGATCAGCGCGCAGCCGACCGCGGCGGCGAAGGTCGCGTCCAGCAACGGCCCGGCCGGCCCGATCACTCCCCGCCCGCCCTGGCGCAGCGTCAGCAGGAAGCCCGAATACATCAGCGCGGTCAGAAGACCGTAGACGGCGCCGAGCCCCGGGTTGGGCCCGTACGCGCCCTGCTCCAGCGCACCCGAGACGAGCACGACTCCGATCAGCACGACCGGGATCGACGCCAGCGACGCGTTGCTCGGCCGCTCGCGCAGGAGCACCCAGGCCAGCAGGCCGACCAGCACGACCTGCAGGTTCCCGAGCACCGTCGCCAGGCCTGCGCCGATGTGCTCGATCGAGGTGTGCCAGAAGACCAGGTCGGCTGCGAAGAACGCGCCCGCGATCCAGGCGAAGTAGTGGGAGCGCGCCGGCCGCGGCCCGAACTTCTTCCGCTCCCACCACGCGATCAAGAAGAGCGGCGGGAGCGCCCACACGCAGCGGTAGAACGCGCCGGTCGTGGGCGAGACGTGCGCGAGCTCGAACAGGACGCCCGAGAACGCGATCGCGACCGCCCCGACGAGCACGGTGACCGCCGGCCGGCGCGCGAGGACGGAAAGCCGCATCCCGGCGTTCTATCGCAGAGGCGGCGATCATCTAGAGCCAGGGCACTAACCGGCGCGGAGTTGGCCAGGCAGCCTCACGTGGCCCGGTAGCTACGGTCGAAGGTCACCTCTCCCTCCTGCGCGCGTCAGCCATGGCCACAGGCGCGCTGGACGCAGAGCGACCATCGCCATCGTGTTCGCCAGTCGCGGGACCATGCGCGCCGCGGCCCTGAGGACCGGATCCACCACCGACGCCGCCGGCACGCGGCCCGGAACGTCGAGGGCGTAGAAGAACCTGAACGAAGGCTCGCCCGTCGGATCGGCCGACCTGATGACCTTGCGGAACTCGTCCTCCTTCCACCGGTAGATGAAGTTCGGGACCGACGTGTCGTTCACGCCGCCTGCTCGCCCGTCGTGGGCCGCGACGGCCTCCAGCTCGTACCGCGAAGCGGCGCCGAGCCGGACGGCCGCACGCGTGAGGAGCCCGTCGCGGGCCTCGATCACGAGAATCCCCTTGCGGGCTACTCGATACATCTCGACCAGCGCGCGATGGGGCGAGGCGCAGTGGTGTAACCCGGCCACGACGATGCAGAAGTCGAAAGAGCCGTCGTCGAGTTCGAGGTCCTGCGCGTCCTGCCGACTCCACGCGAACGGCGCCATGTCGGCCTCGGCCTCGAGGTTCGAGATGACCACGTCGGTGAACCCGCGGTCCGCGAGGAGGTCTCGCTCACGCTTCCCGGCGCAGACCGCGAGGACCGAGTCCGACCGCGCAAGCGTCCCGTCGGCGAGAAGCGCATCGGCGACCGACTCGACGAATCCCGCCCGCATGCGCCGAGTGTAGGTTGCCGGAAGACGAGCAGTGGACGCTGTGCGCGCACGTGGGACGGTGGAGGTGAGACCGCTGGCGGCGGAGGATCTCGACGTGGTCGAGCGGATGCTCGCGCGCTACCCGGGGAAGCACCGCGAGCGGTTGCAGGGCCAGCGCAAGCGCGAGTGCCTCTACCTGATCGCCTGGGTCGGCGACGAGCCGGTCGGGCACCTGAACCTGCGCCTGCGCGGGCGGAAGCTTCCCGACCGCGCACGCCGGCTACGGGCCGCGCAGATCGAGGACCTCCGCGTCTCCCGGGCGCACCGCCGGCGCGGGGTCGCCACCGAGCTCATGCAGCGGGCCGCGGAGGCGGCGCAGGCGCACGGGTTCCGGACGATCGGGCTGGGCGTCGACGTCGGCAACGATCCCGCGCGAGGGCTGTACCGCCAGGAGGGCTACGAGGAATCGGGCCTCGGCCGCTTCGTCGTCTCGTACCCGTATATCGACGAGGACGGGGTCGAGCGCCAGGCGCACGAGACGTGCACCTACCTGCTCAAGCGCCTGGCCTGACGTGGACGCTGACGCCGTCGAGATCCGCGTCCTCGGCTGTCTGATCGAGAAGCAGCGGACGACGCCCGAGACCTACCCGCTCTCGCTGAACGCCCTGCGCCTCGCCTGCAACCAGTCCACGAACCGGGACCCAGTGGTGGACTACGACGAGCACACGATCCGTGAGGGGCTGAACCGTCTCTCGCGCCGCGGGTGGGCTCGGCTCGCGAGTGGGCCCGGGAGCCGTGCTGTGAAGTTCCGCCACCTTTTCGACGAAGCACTCGGGCTCACGTCCGAGCAGACGGCGGTCCTCGCCGTGCTCATGCTGCGCGGCCCGCAAACGCCCGGGGAGCTCAAGCAGCGCACGCAGCGGCTGCACGCGTTCGACGGGCTGGACGAGATCGCGCGCGCGCTCGAAGAGCTGATCGAGGGCGACCTCGCGCGCCGGCTCGACCGGCGTCCGGGCCAGAAGGAGGAGCGCTTCGAGCACCTCCTGTCCGAGGACGACGCGGAAGCGGCGCCGTCTCCGGCGGAGCCGGAACCAGGGCCGCAGCCCGACCGGCTCGCCCAGCTCGAGCGCGAAGTCGCAGACCTCCGCCGCGAGGTCGCCCAGCTGCGCGACGAGCTTCGCGGGCCGGGTTAGCTCTCGCCCTCGTCCTCGTCCTCGGAGCGTGGCTCCTCGGGCGGGACGGTGACGTTCGTGACGTCCTCGGGGATCGTCGGCGGGATCACGTCGATGTCGACCTCTTCGTCGCTCTTGCGCGCGACGACGATGGTCGAGCCGGGCATGAGCTCGCGCCCGAGCACGAAGTCCGCCAGCGGATCCTCGATGTAGCGCTGGATCGCCCGCCGCAGCGGCCGCGCACCCATCGCCGGGTCGTAGCCCTCGCTCCACCAGCAGCTCCTTGGCCTCCTCGGTCAGCTCGATCGTCACCTCGTGCGCCGTCATCTGCTCGCGCACACGCTGCAGGAGCAGATCGACGATCTGGATGATCTCGTCCTTGGTCAGCTTCGGGAAGACGATGATCTCGTCGATCCGGTTCAAGAGCTCCGGCCGGAAGACGCGCTTCAGGTCGGACATGACCCGCGTCTTCATGTCGTCGTACGACAGGCCCTCCTCGTCGCCGACCGAGAAGCCGAGCGTCTGGTTCTTCGAGATCGAGGCGGAGCCGATGTTCGAGGTCATGATCACGACGACGTTGCGGAAGTCGACCTTGCGCCCCTGCGCGTCGGTCAGCTTCCCGTCCTCGAGGATCTGCAGCAGGATGTTGAACACGTCCGGGTGCGCCTTCTCGATCTCGTCGAAGAGCACGACCGAGTACGGCTTGCGCCGGACGGCCTCCGTGAGCTGGCCGCCCTCGTCGTAGCCGATGTAGCCGGGCGGTGAGCCGACGAGCCGGGACACGGAGTGCTTCTCCATGTACTCGGACATGTCGATCTGGATCATCGCGTCCTCGTCGCCGAACATGAACTCGGCCAGCGTTCGCGCCAGCTCGGTCTTGCCCACGCCCGAGGGCCCGAGGAAGATGAACGAGCCGGTCGGCCGCTTCGGGTCCTTGATGCCGGCCCGCGCGCGGCGGATCGACTTGGACACGGCCACGATCGCGTCGTGCTGGCCGATGACGCGCTTGTGCAGCTCGTCCTCCATCCGCACGAGGCGCTCGGACTCGGCCTCGGTCAGCTTGAAGACCGGGATACCCGTCCACATCGAGACGATGTCCGCGATCTCGTCCTCGCCGATCTCCGGCTGCTCGGCCGTCTCGTTCTCGCGCCAGCTCTCCTCGAGCTCACGCTTCTTCTGCGTCAGCTTGCGCTCCTTGTCGCGCAGGCTCGCGGCCTTCTCGAACTCCTGGGCCTCGATCGCGTCTTCCTTGTCCTTGCGGACCTTCTCGATCTCCTCCTCGAGCTCGCGGTAGCGCGGTGGCGCGCTCATCGTCTTGATGCGCATGCGCGACGCGGCCTCGTCGATCAGGTCGATCGCCTTGTCGGGGAGGTGCCGGTCCTGGATGTAGCGCGCGGCGAGCGTCGCGGCTGCCTGCAGCGCCTCGTCGGTGATCTTGCAGCGGTGGTGCGCCTCGTAGCGGTCGCGAAGCCCGCGGAGGATCTGCACGGTCTCGTCCTCGCTCGGCTCCTCGACGCGAATCTGCTGGAAGCGGCGCTCGAGCGCGGCGTCGCGCTCGAGGTACTTGCGGTACTCGTCGAGCGTGGTCGCGCCGATCGTCTGCAGCTCGCCGCGCGCCAGCGCCGGCTTCAGGATCGAGGCGGCGTCGATCGCGCCCTCGGCGGCGCCCGCGCCGACGAGGTTGTGCAGCTCGTCGATGAACAGGATGATGTCGCCGCGCTGGGTGATCTCCTTCATCACCTTCTTCAGGCGCTCCTCGAACTCGCCGCGGTACTTCGATCCCGCCACCAGGGCAGCGAGGTCGAGCGAGTAGATCTGCTTGTTCTTGAGCAGCTCGGGCACATTGCCGGCGGCGATCTTCGCCGCCAGTCCCTCGACCACCGCCGTCTTGCCGACTCCCGGCTCGCCGATCAGCACCGGGTTGTTCTTCGTCCGCCGCGAGAGGATCTGCATGACCCGCTCCATCTCGGTCTGGCGGCCGACGACCGGGTCGAGCTTGCCCTCGGAGGCCTGCTTGGTGAAGTTGCGGCCGAACTGGTCGAGCAGCTTCGAGCTCTTCGACTTCTCGCCCGAGCCTCCACCCTGCTGCTGGCGGCGGCCGGGCCCGGAGAGCATCCGGATGATTTCGTTACGAATCTTTTCCGCATCCGCGTCGAAGTCGAGCAGGATGCGCGCGGCAACGCCTTCGTTCTCGCGCACGAGGCCGAGCAGGATGTGCTCGGTGCCGATGTAGTTGTGTCCGAGCGACAGCGCCTCGCGCAGCGCAAGCTCGAGGACCTTCTTCGCTCGAGGAGTGAACGGGATCTGGCCGGTGGTGACCTCGTCACCCTGGCCGACGATGCGGGCGACCTGCGCGCGCACCTCCTCCACGGTGATGTCGAGCGACTCCAGGACGCGCGCGGCGAGACCTTCCTCCTCGCGGAGAAGGCCGAGCAGGATGTGCTCCGTGCCGATGTAGTTGTGCTTGAGCGCGCGCGCTTCGTCCTGGGCGAGGACTACTACCTGTCGAGCTCTCTCGGTGAACCGTTCGAACAACCCCAAGCCTCCTCTCACATCCACCTGGAGGACGGACGGCCGCCCGTCCGCAGGTCGAAGTTCGGCAATCGTAGCGGACGGGTCGGGGGTGCTCGTCGACGCATGGACCGGTCTTGACACTGCGCGGCCGAGAAGACATATGGCCGACAGTAGCACGCACCTGCCCGGGCAAATCCGGGTGGTAAAGACGTTCGTACTCCCCTAGGATCTTCCGCGGGAGGACGGGATGAGCGGCAAGGCGGACGGTTGAGGTTGCTCCTTCGCGTCGCGCTCGTGGCGTGCGCGCTGAGCGTCGCGTACGGGTTCGGCGCGCCCGGAGCAAAGGCGGGCGGACCCTGCGTCGCGCTCAACTTCGGAGATCCGCCGAGCACGGGGTCGATCACTTCCTCCGGTGACGTGGATTGCTTCGCCTTCACGGGGGTGGTCGGCGACCGCGTCCGTGTTCGGGTGGCGAAGACGTCCGGGACACTCGGCCCGCTCGTGACCGTCCGGCGTCCGAATGCAACGGTCGCCTGCGGCCCCGCAAAGGCCACGACCGTCGAGCTCAACTGCACGGTCAACACGGCAGGCGTGTGGGCGATCAGCGTGGAGGACGCGGCCGGTACGCACACCGGGAACTACGCGATCGCGATCAACACGCTGAACAGCCCTCACGGCTGTACGGCGCTCACGAACGCCGCCGCGCCGACGACCGCCTCGATCGGCTCCGCCGCAGAGATGGACTGCTACACGTTCTCCGGAGGCACGGCGGGCATGATCCGCACTCGGGTCGCCGAGACCTCTGGAGCGCTCGTCGCGCGCCACGACGTCATCCGCCCCGACGGGACCACGGCCTGTACGGCGACGACGAACGTCGACCTCGACTGTCCCCTCAACTCGGCAGCCACGTACGCGATCTTCGTCTCGGACAACGCCGGCACCCAGACCGGGAACTACTCGATCGCGATCCGCCGGCTCGACCTGAATACCGGCTGCACGGTGATCAACGTACGGCGCGCGCGCCGTCGAGCGGGACGATCGGCGCCGCGGCGAAGATGGACTGCTTCCGCTTCACGGGCGCGCCCGGTGAGAACGTTCGGATCGAGTTCGACGGCACCCTTTCGTTCGGGGCACGAGAGCTCTTCCGGCCGGACGGGACGGAGGTCTCGCCGTGCTGCGTGCTCGACGCGGCCGGCACGCACAGGATCATCGTCGGCTCGTTCATCGGAACGGGCACCGGGAACTACAGCATCTCGATTCAGCGGCTGAGCAACCCGGTCGGCTGCACGTCGATCGCCTTCGGCGACCCTCCGGCGAGCGGAGCGGTCTCGGGCCTCGCCGACATGGACTGCGTCACCTTCACCGGTAGCCTCGGCGACGCGATCGACATCCACACAGTGTCGGTGGACGTGGCCGAGATCGATCTGCAGCTGTACGACCCCAGCGGGCAGTTCATTTGTTCCACGACCGTCGGCGCGCAGGAAGGCGATAACAGGTCCTGCAGGCTGACCACGGACGGACAGCAGACGATCGTCCTCACCTCGCCGGATGCGCCCGCGAGCTACCGGCTCGCGATCCAGCGGCTCAACGGCCCCGTCGGCTGCTCAGACCTCGACTTCACCGGTATCTCGACCCTTGGCACGCTCGGCTTCGCGGAGATGGACTGCTACACCTTCGACGCCGTGGCCGGCGACACGATGCGCCTGCGCCACGCAAAGACGGGCGGGAACTTCACTCCGATCTTCGTGCTCGCCGATCCGGACGGAGGATCCCTCTCCTCCGAGTGCACGCAATCGGCCGCCGAGCTGAATTGCTCGCTCGGCGCAACCGGCACCTACACGGTCCTCGTGCTCGACAGCTCATCGTCCGGGGGCGGCTCCGGGACCTACGCGATCGCCCTCCAGCGTCCCAACAATCCGGGCAACTGCACGTCGCTCAGCTTCGGCGCCGCACCCGTCGCCGCCTCCATCGGCCAGCCCGCCGAGATGGACTGTTTCCGCTTCAGCGGCGCGCCCGCCGACCGCATCCAGATGGCCGTGGCGGTGGCGACGGGGGCGACGCTCTCCCGTGACGTGGACGTCTTCGCACCGGAAGGCGGGCTCATCTGCAGCGCCCCCTCGGCTCCGTGCTTCCTCGAGAACGCGGGCATGCACACCATCCTGGTGGACGACTCGAACGGCGCCGGGACCGGCAGCTACGGGATCGCCGTCCAGCGCCTGAACAATCCACCGGGCCCGAGCTGTACCGCGCTCTCCTTCGGAGCGGCGCCCACGAGCGCCTCCATCGGCGCGGCCGGCGAGATGGACTGTTACTGCGTTCTCCGGCTCGGTCGGCGCGCTGGTCAGGGTCCGGCTCGTGACCACGTCCGGAGGCCTCTCAGCGTCCAGCGAGATCGTGCAGACCGATGGGACGCTGGTGTGCCAGCCCGGCACGGCGCTCGACTTCACCTGCGCGACGGACGTGAACGGCCAGCACCGGATCATCGTGAGCGACGACGCCTTCGGCCCGGACACGGGCAACTACTCGATTGCGGTCCAGCGACTCAGCGCGCCGAACAACTGTGTTGCGCTCGACGTACGGCGGCGCACCGGTGAGCGGCTCGATCTCGGGAGCGGCAGAGATGGACTGCTTCACCTTCACGGGGGCGGCGGGGGATCGCGTCCGCCTGCACGTTCTGGACGGGCCGGTCGACCGGCACGCGGAGATCGTCCGTCAGAACGGCACGACCCTCTGCTCGGGTCTCGACAGCACCTTCTCCGGCACCGAGCTGACCTGCCGTCTCGATACGAGCGGAACCACCAGGATCATCTTCGACAGTGCGTCGGGGTTGCTGACAGGCGGATACACGATCGCCATCCAGCGCCTGAACACCGGGGCCGGCTGTACTCCCGTGGCCTTCGGGGCTCCACCGGCGACGGGAACGCTCTCGGCCGCGGGCGAGCTCGACTGCTTCACGTTCAGCGCCGTGTCCGGCGACCGGATTCTGCTGCGCTCCGCGGCGACCAGCCCGCTGTTCGTACAGACCGAGCTCTTCCAGCCGAACGGCACGTTGGCTACCTGCAGCGGGTGCCCCGTCGACGGGACCGGTACGTTCACCGTCCTCGTTCGCAGCGGCGGCGCGTTCGACACCGGCGACTACTCGCTCTCGGTCCAACGCTTGAACAACCCGGTCGGTTGCACGCCGATCGCGTACGGCGGCGTCCCGGCGACCGGGTCTATCGCGAGTCTCGCAGAGACCGACTGCTTCACGTTCACCGGCGCCGCGGGCGATCGCGTTCACATCGACTTCGCGCAGACCACCGGGTCGCTCGGCGTGGGTCCCGCGCTGTTCGACCCGACCGGCAGGTCCACATGCGGTTCCCTCGCGAGCGACTGCAGACTCGCCACCAGCGGAACGCAGGCGATCCTCGTCGGGATCTTCCTGAACACGAACGGAGGCGATTATGCGCTGTCGATCCAGCGCACGAACAACCCGGTCGGGTGCACTGCGCTCGGATTCGGCGCGCCCGCGACGCTGGGCACGATCTCGGCCGCCGCCGAGGACGACTGCTTCACGTTCACCGGCAATCGGGGCGACAGCATCGAGATCCGCTCCGTGGTGACCTCCGGACAGCTCGCGTTGAACCGGCTCGTGGCGCGGGCCGACGGCAACTTCATCAGCTGTAGCAACCCAGGCGCGAACCGGCTCGTCTGCGTCCTGACGACCACTGGGACGCACACGCTCATGCTCAGGGACCTATCGCCGCCCGGGTCCACCCATACGGGCGACTATGCGCTCGAGATCCAGAGGCTCAACAACCCGGTCGGCTGTGTGACCATCCCCTTCTCGGGCTCGCCGATCGCCGGCTCGATAGGCACGGCCGCCGAGTTCGACTGCTACCGACTGACCGGAAACGCGGGGCAGACACTCGTCCTCGAGCTCGACGAGACCTCCGGCTCACTGGTCGGCGAGATGCGGCTCGTCCGCCCGAACGGGAACGAAATCTGCGGGCCGACGACGGAACACTCAGCTGAGCTGCAAGCTGGATACGTCCGGCACGTTCACCGTCCTGGTCGGCGACTCCACCCAGACGCTGACCGGCAGCTACAGCATCGTGCTCCTGCCCTGACCGGCGCTAAGTCGCACTAGGCACGAAGCTCGCAGTTCCCATACGATCCGCAGGCGGGTTATGGGAGTCCTTCTGCGCATCGGACTGGTCGTCTGCGTGCTCGGCGTGCTCTCCGGATGGATCGCGGCGCCGGACGGCAAGGCGGTCACGGGCTGCTCGTCCACGGTGGCCCTCACCTTCGGTAACCCTCCCACCGGAGGGGCGATTGTCGCCGCCAGGCGAGAAGGACTGCTTCACCTTCACGGGCGCCGCCGGCGACCGCGTCCGGATCCGGATCGCGAAGACGTCGGGGACGCTCGGAACCTTGCAGACCCTCTTCAACCCGAACTCGGCACCGACCTGCGGCGGCGCGTCCAAGGCGACCGAGCTGAACTGCTCCGCTGAACGTCGCGGGCACCTGGACGATCACCGTTCAGGACGCAGCCGGCACTCGAACCGGCAACTACGCGATTGCGATCCAGCGGCTCAACAACCCCGTCGGCTGCACCGCGATCAGCTCCGGTGCCGCGCCGACCGCAAGCGTCCATCAGCTCAGCCGCCGAGATGGACTGCTACACGTTCAGCAGCGCCTCCACGACGCAGAGGACGCGGGTCCGGGTCGCCGAGACGTCCGGCGCGCTCGTCGCACGTGACGACGTCGCGCGTCCCAATGGGACGACCGTGTGCGCGCGCGACGACCAACCTCGACCTCACCTGTCCGCTCGATGCGACCGGCACCCACACGATCGTCGTCTCTGACAACACCGGCGACCAGAGCGGAAACTATCGGATCGCGATCCGCCGGCTCGACAGCACCTCGGGTTGCACCTTGCTCACGTTCGGCGCAGCGCCCACGAGCGGGACGATCGGCGCAGCCGCAGAGATGGACTGCTTCCGGTTCAGCGGAGCCGCTCGGCGACATGGTCCGTTCCGAGCGACCAAGACCTCCGGCACGCTCGACGCCCGGTCGACGAGATGCTGGTCCGTCCCGATGGGACGACGTTCTCGTCGTCGCTGCTGCCAGATCGACATCACAGGTACGCACAAGATCATCGTCGGAGACTTGGTCGGCACGGGGACCGGCGACTACCGGATCTCGATCCAGCGCCTGAACAATCCCGTCGGCTGCACGCCGCTCGGGCTCGACGGGTCGCCCCTGGCCGGGACCGTCGAGCCCGGCGAGATGGACTGCTACACACTCACCGGCAGCGTCGCCGACCGGATTCAGGTCCACGCGATCGCCGCGGAGTCTGACGATTTCCTGAGCCTCGACCTCTTCCGTCCCAACGGAACCCTCGTGTCCGACGGCGGCTCGTTCATATGCAGTGAGGGCTCCGACTTCTCCCTCGCAGTGAACCTGGCGTGTCCTCTGGACACCGCCGGGACTCATACGCTCATCGTCGAGGCGAACATTTTCACAACGAATTACAGCGTCTCGGCTCAGCGTTCGAACAACCCCGCCGGTTGTACCGCGATCAGCTTCGGCGGCGGCCCGTCGACAGGCTCGTTCGTCGACGCCGAGATGGACTGCTACACGTTCAGCGCCGCCGCCGGCGACCAGGTCCGGGTCCGCCGGTTCGGCACCTCCGGCGCGACCCACGTCGAGGCGCTCGTCTTCGGTCCGGACGGAGATCCCGTCAACTGTTTCGACGCCACCGAGCGGACGTGCGCGATCGACACCACCGGCACCTACACGATCCTCGTTCGCGACGACCCGTTCATCGGGCTCGAAACAGGTACGTACGCCCTTGCGATCCAGCGACTGAACAACCCGGTGGGCTGCACACCGCTCAGCTTCGGCGCGGCCCCGTTTGTCGGTTCGATCACAGCCGCCGCCGAGATCGACTGCTACGCGTTCAGCGGGGCGCCCGGGGACCAGATCCAGATCGCATTGCCCGTCACCTCGTCGAGCGGGGCGCGGACCGGGGACGTCTTCGATCCGAACGGTGACGTCGTGTGCAGCGTCACCCCGTGACCCTGCCCTGCACGCTCTCCGCGACCGGCACCTTCTCGATCCTCGTCGAGTCCGCCTTCGCCTCTTCGACGTTCGACTATGCGGTTGCCATCCAGCGCCTGAACAACCCGCCCGGGCCGACCTGCACGGCGCTCAGCTTCGGAGCGGCGCCGACGGCCGCGTCGATCGGCGCCGCGGGAGAGATGGACTGCTACACGTTCGGCGGCGCGGTCGGCGACCAGATCCGGATCCGCCTGACCGCGACGTCCGGGACGTTGCAGGCTTCGAACGAGGTCGCGCAGACCGACGGAACGCTGGTGTGCGGCCATGCGCTCGCGCTCGAGGTGACCTGCGCAGTCGACGCCGCGGGCCAGCACCGCATCATCGTGAGCGACAACTCCTTCGACAAGAACACGGGCAACTACGCGATCGCGATCCAGCGCCTCAATGCTCCGAACAACTGCATCGCACTCGCCTTCGGCGCCGCGCCCACCACTGCCACGATCGGCGTCGCCGCGGAGATGGACTGCTACACCGTCAGCGGGACCGCCGGTGACCGGATTCGGCTGCACGTGACCTCGTCCGGCGCCCTCGTGAAGCACGGCGAGATCGTGCGGCCGGAAGGCACGACCGTGTGTTCGGGGCTCGGGAGCAGTTCCTCGGACCTCACCTGCCGACTCGACGCGACCGGGAACACGAGGCTCCTGATCGACGACACGACCGGCAAGCTCACGGGTGGATACACGCTCGCGGTCCAGCGGCTCAACAACCCCGTCGGGTGCGTCCCACTCACCTTCGGCGCGGCGCCGACCACGGGCACGATCGCCGCCGCCGGCGAGCTCGACTGCTTCACGTTCAGCGGCGCGGCCGGAGACCGTGTCGAAGAGCGGCCGGTCAAGACCAGCGGGACGCTCACGGTCGTGGGCGAGCTGGTGCGCCCGAACGGCACGACGGTCCCGGGCACCGCGTGCGTGCCGTGCTCCCTGGACTCAGCGGGCACCTACACCATCCTCGTCGGCGACTCGGCCGGCACCGGAACGGGCAACTACGCACTCGCGGTCCAGCGTTTGAACAACCCCGTCGGCTGCACGCCGATCGTGTTCGGCGCGGCGCCGACCACGGGGACGGTCGCTGCCGGCGAGATGGATTGCTTCACGTTCGCCGGCGCAACCGGCGATCGCATCCATGCCAACCTCGTCAAGACGTCGGGGACCGCGCTCACGGCGCAGCTGTTCAACCCGACCGGCGGCCAGGTATGCATCTTCGACCCCGGTTCCTTCTCCAATCCCTTTGCGTGCGGGCTGACCGCCGCGGGGACGCACACGCTCATCGTCAGCGGCCTCGTCGGAGGCGCCGGCGCGGGGAACTATTCGCTCGCAATCCAGCGGGCGAACAATCCGGTCGGTTGTACCGCACTCGGCTTCGGAGCGGCGCCGACGACGGGGACGATCGCGGTGGCCGCCGAGGAGGATTGCTTCACGTTTACGGGGACTGCCGGGCGACCGGATCCGCTTCCGTCCAGTCGAGACCTCCGGCACGCTCCAATTCGTGTCCGACGTCCTCCGCCCAAGCGGCACGGTCGCCTGCGACGAACACGCAGACAGCTTTGGCGGCAGCGCCGAGTTCACGTGCGCGCTGACGTTTACCGGCACCCACACGCTCGTCCTCGGCGACTCGTCGGGCACGCGCACGGGCAACTACGCGGTCGTGATCCAGCGCCTGAACGCGCCCGTGGGCTGCACCGCCCTCCCTGCGGCCGGGACTCCGGCGGTGGGCTCGATCGGTGCAGCCGGTGAGCTCGACTGCTTCACGGTCGCCGCCACCGCCGGCACGACGATCCCCCTCGACCTCGCCGCGACGTCGGGCACCGTGGTTCCACTGATGGAAGTCGTCCGGACGAACGGGACAACCCGGTGCATCACGACCGCCGCGCACCTGGACTGCCTGGCCGACACGACCGGCACCTACACGATCCTCGTCGGAGACTCCTTCCCTCGGACGCGGACGGGCGGCTACACACTCACGCGTACGAGCTGAGCGCCGGGCCGCCCTGAAGCGCGCTCAGGCGCGCGCGGCGGCGTAGGCCGCGAGCGCGGCCGAGACGAGCGCGATCGGGACGACCTGCGGCTTGCGCCGCGCGAAGACGACCGCGTCGCCCACGTCCGCGAGCGCACGCTGCGCGAGCCCGACCCGCGGCGCCGCATAGATCCCGAGGCCGACGAGCAGGTCGCGGAACCCGAGGCCGCGCGCCTCGTCCCTCTCCGCGCCGGTGAGCCGCACGAACAGGTCCGGCTTCGCGAGGCCGAGAACGCCGAGCCCCAGCGAGCCCGCTCCCATGACGTGCTTGATCACCCTGCTCGCCTGCCCGACAGCAGGTAGTGGGAAACACCCCACTCGCCGCCGCCGCGGCAGCCCCAGAGCTCGGCGCAGGCGAGGAAGAAGATGCGCCAGCGGGCGCGCCAGACCCGCGCCTTCCGGCGGCCGTAGACGCGGGCCATGATCTCGAGGATCTCGTCCGCGTGCGCGTCGAAGTTGTCGATCCACGCCTCGGCCGTGCGCGCGTAGTGCGAGCCGTCCACGAGCCAGCGCTCCTCCACCTCGAGATCGCGCTGGAACTCGAGCATGAGGTCGTGCGACGGCATGAGGCCGGCGGTGAAGAAGTGGCGCGCCATCCACGTCCCGTCGTAGGGGTACGCGAACTCGCGGTGGGAGAAGACGTGGACGAAGACCTTGCCGCCCGGCTCTAGAAACGAGGAGACGCGCCCGAGCAGCGACTCCCAGTTCTTCATGTGCTCGAACATCTCGACCGAGACGACGCGGTCGAAGCGGCGAGCGGTGTCGAAGACGTTGGCGTCGGCCGTGACCACCTCGACGTGCTCGGGGGCACGCGCGCGGATGAGCTCGCGCTGCACGCTCGAGTTCGACACGGCGAGGACGCGGGCGCTCGGGTAGCGCTCGGCGAGCCAGAGCGTGAGCGAGCCCCACCCGCAGCCGAGGTCGAGGATCTCCATCCCGTCCTCGATCCCCGCGCGGCGGCAGGTGAGGTCGAGCATCGCCTCCTCCGCGGCCGCAAGTGTCTCGACGCCCGGAGGGCCAGTAGCACGAGCTGTACTTCAGCCGTGGCCCGAGCACGAGCCGGAAGAACTCGGTCGGAAGCTCGTAGTGCTGCTCGTTCGGCTTCTCGACCTGCTCGGCGATGGCCGCGCGCCGCATCCCTTGCACGAACGCGCGCCGCTCCGCGAAGGAGCGCCGCCGCTCGCGCCGTAGCCGGCGCGCGCACGCGTTCCTGATCCCGGCCCGGAGGACGGCGTCCGTCATGCCGACCCCGGGACATGTCCCGGGGTCAGACCCCGAGCATGCTCATGCATAAGCGTTCCTAATGGTCATGCCGACCTCGGAACCCACGGGACGAAGGCGCTCGTCTCGCGCTGGTAGCGGCGGTAGTCGTCGCCCCGGCTGCGGAGCGCCTGCTCCTCCGAGGGCGGGATCCCCGTCACGAAGACGATCAGGTAGAGCATCAGCGCAGGCGAGATCCACCCGAGCCACCCCCACGGCGCCTGCGTCGCGATGAGCGCGTACGCAACCCAGCTCGTCCACTGGAAGAAGTAGTTCGGATGGCGGGAATAGCGCCAGAGGCCGTAGCGCATGGTCTTGCCCTTGTTCGCCGGGTCGGCCTTGAAGGTTCGAAGCTGCCGGTCGGCGAGCGCCTCGCCCATGGCCGCGACCGCCCAGATCGCGGCGCCCGCCCATGCGACCGGCTGGAGCGAGTCGTGCTCGTCGAAGCAGGCGAGCAGGAAAGGCGCCGAAAGCAGGAGCGCCAGCAGGGCCTGAGCCTGGTAGAAGACGAAGAAGCGCGGCTGTGCTCCTCCCCGCTCCGTCCAGCGGGCGCGAAGGTCGCGGTAACGCCGGTCCTCCCCGTGCCCGACCCGCCGAAGGACGACCGACGCAACGCGCAGGTACTGGAGGCCCGCCGTGACGGCGATCAGGACGCGATAGGAGAGGCTCCCCGGGCCGAGGCCGGCGTACAGCGCGGCGAGAAGCGCGAGCGTGACCGCCCAGCCGGCGTCGACGGCGGTGGCGTCACCGGTACGGAGCTGCAGCAGGTACAGCGGAACGAAGACCGCCTCCGCAAGTGCGAGGCCGAGGAGTAGGAGCTGCCAGTGGTGCGCGATCACATCAGTGCTAGTCCATCCAGGCGTGCGCGGGCTGGCCATAGGGCTGGCGCAGGTCGGCGATCGCGTCCTCCAGCAGGCGAGTCAGGTCGCGCGCGACCGCGACCGTCGGCTTCTGCTTCTCCACCCGCAGGGCCGGCGCGACGCGGATCGTGATCTGCGGGAGCCCGACCTTGACCTTGTGCGGCCGCAGGGCCTTCTCCGTGTTGATGGTGCAGATCGGGACGAGCGGGGCCCCGGTGGTGAGGGCCAGCCGGGCCGCGCCGCGCATGTAGGGGCGGTTGCGGCGGGGCTGCGACGTTCCCTGCGGGAAGATCCCGAGCAGCGCTCCCTGCTCGAGCAGCCGGATGCCGTGACGGAGCGCGTTCGAGTCGCCCCCGCCACGCTCGACGGGGAACGTCTCGAACCAGTTCATCAGCCACGCGACGATCGGATTCCGCCAGAGCTCGGCCTTGGCCATGTAGTGGATCGGCCGGGTCGTTGCAACGCCGAGGAAGAACGGGTCGGCGAGCGACTCGTGGTTGGCCGCGAGGACGGCCGGGCCGGCGGCGGGGATGTGCTCTCCGCCCTCGACCTCGATTCGGTAGACGCGCCGCAGCAGCTCGCGGACTCCGATCGCGTCGAAGATCGTGTAGAGGTTCACGCCCGGTTCAATATCAGCTGCGCGTCGTGGAGAGAGCGCGTCCCGAAGGCCGCCTCGCAGAAGGCGAGGTAGAAGTCCCAGGTGCGGCGGAAACGCTCGTCGTAGCCGAGCCACTCGACCTCCGCGCGCCGCTCGTCGAAGCGGGTGCGCCAACGACGGAGCGTCTGGGCGTAGTTCGGGCCGATCTCCTCGAGGCCCGCGACCTGGAGCCTCGTCGTCTTCAGCGCCTGCGTCAGGGCGCCGAGCGAGGGAATCAGGCAGCCGGGGAAGACGTAGCGCTCGATCCAGTCCGGCGTCTTCCGGTAGCGGTCGTAGCGCGCGTCGGGGACGAGGATCGTCTGGATGCAGGCGCGTCCGCCGGGCGTGAGCAGCCGATCGCAGGCCGCGAAGTAGGTCTCGAACTGTTTCTCGCCGATCGCCTCCAGCATCTCGATCGACGCGATCTTCGTGAACCGGCCCTCGACAGTGCGGTAGTCCTGCTCGAGCACACGGACGCGGTCGGCGAGGCCGGCGGCGGCAATCCGCTCCCGCGCCATTTCGGCCTGCGCCGACGAGATGGTGATGCCGGTGACGCGCGCGCCGTACTCGCCGGCTGCGACGGTGGCGAAGCTCCCCCACCCGCAGCCGATCTCGAGCACGTGATCGTCAGGGCCGAGCTCGAGCTTCTCGCAGATGCGGCGGAGCTTGCGGAGCTGGGCGTCCTCGAGCGGCTCGTCGTCCCGCTCGAAGATCCCGCACGAATAGGTCATGGTCTCGTCCAGGAAGAGCGCGAAGAGGTCGTTGCCGAGGTCGTAGTGGTACTCGATGTTCCGCCTTGCCCGCATGAAGCCGGTGCGGCGGTTCACGCGCGGCCGCGCCTCGAGGAAGCGGCGCAGATGTGGATGCCGCTCACGCGCGGACTCGGCGTTCCGCAGCAGGAGCTCGAAGAAGGCGACGAGATCGTCCACCTCCCACTCGCCCGCGGTGTACGACTCGCCGAGCGCGAGCTTTGCCCGCGTCGCGAGCCGGCGGAAGAAGCGCGCGCTCCGGATCTCCATATGCACGACCGGCCCGGAGCCGAAGCGCCGCGTCGAGCCGTCCGGCAGCCGCACCACCAGCGCCCCTGCCTCCAGCCCGGGCATGATCCGCTCGAGGATCGCAACCGCCGCCTTCCCGAGCCCGGGCAGGCGAAGGTCCGGAGCCGGGCGGAGCGCGCGCTCGCTCACGCCCGCACCGAGCCCTTCCCCGGCACGAACGGCGGCTTGCGGTGGAACGGCACGCGCTTCAGCCACAGCTTGAGCGCCTGCCAGTGGATGAGGCCGATCACCTGCACCGGCATGGCCGGGTAGCGCAGCAGCGATGCCGGCGAGCGTCCTGTTGGTCAGCTCCTGCCGCTTGCCGGCAAGCACCGCCTGCAACGGCCGGCCGGAGTCGTCGTGCACCTCGATGCGCGCGTACAGGGAGTCGCCCGGCTCCGAGAAGACGTAGCGGTAGCGCTGGTCCAGCCCGAAGAACGGGGACACGTGCAGCCGCTTGTCGTGCTCGTAGCGAAGGCTCCCCCCGCGCAGCAGCTCGGGTAGCCGCTCGCCGAATGTGTTGTTCAGCTCGGCGATCATGCAGGCGAGCTCGCCGTCGGCCCGGTAGCACCAGTAGAAGCTGACCGGGTTGAAGACGTAGCCGAGGAAGCGCAGCTGGGCGAGCATGACGACACGCTCGACTCCTTCCACGCCGCGCTCGGCGCAGAACGCGACGGCTTTCTCCTTGAGCGAGCGCCCGTCGTCGTCGAAGTGGTCCCGGTCGTACAGCGCGACCACGTTCGGCCGGTTGACCGAGAAGAGATGGAGACGCCGCTCGAGCGCGTCCAGGTCGTCCAGGTCGAGCACGTAGAAGGAGATGCGATAGCGGAAGACGTTCTCGGCCGGTGTGCGCCGCGCGTGGACGAGCGTGCCGTCGTACAGCGCCGAGCTCACCACTCCACCCCCAGGAGCGCCGCTGCGCGTACGCCGGAGGCGAGCCCGTCCTCGTGGAAGCCGTTACCGTGATGCGCGCCCGCGTAGACGGTGTGGCGCGGGCCGGAGAGCTCGGAGAGGTCACGCTGCGCGGCCAGGCTCTCGAGGGTGTAGACGGGATGCTCGTACGTCATGCGCGCGATCACGGATTCGGGGGCGATCTCGTCGGTGCGGTTGAGGGTCACGCAGTAGTCCCGGTCCGCCTCGAGCTGCTGCAGCCGGTTCAGGTAGTACGTGATCGTGGGCCGCCCGTTCGAAACGCCGCAGTTCCCACGCGCGAAGTTCCACGATGCGCGGGCGGCGCGCCGACGCGGGAGCAGTGAGGGATCGGAGTGAAGCACGGTGTCGTTCGTCGTGTATCCGAAGGCGCCGAGGACGCGCCGCTCCTCGTCGCTCGCGTCGCCGAGCAGCCGCAGCGCCTGGTCGGCGTGCGCCGCCACCACGACCTTGTCGAAGCGACGCTCCTGCCCGTCCTCGGTGCGCAGGAGAACGCCGTCGAGCGTGCGCCGCAGCTCGCTGACGCCCAGGCCGAGGTGCACCCGGCCGCGCAGCCGTTCGCAGAGGGCGGCAACGTAGGCGCGGCTTCCTCCCGCCACCGTTCGCCAGTCGAAGCGGCCGAACCCGAGCATCCCGTGCTGGTTGAAGAAGCGGATGGCGTAGCCGGCGGGGAACTCGAGAGCGCGCTCCGGCGCCGTCGACCACAGCGCCGAGGTGAGCGGGACGAGGAAGTGGTCACGGAACAGCCGCGAGTAGCCGCGCTCGGTGATGAAGTCGAGCAGCGTGCGGTCGCCGTAGCTCCCGTCCTCCAGAGCGCGGCGCGCCGTGCGCAGCCAGCGGCTCACCTCCACCAGGAAAGCGAGAAAGCGCGGGCTCGCCGCGTTCAGCGGCTGCGCGAACGGCCGCCGGCCGGACCATTCCAGCGAGCAGCGGTCACAGCCGACCGAGAAGGACATCTCCGAAGGTTGCGTGCGCACGCCGAGCTCCGAGAACAGGCGGACGAGCCGCGGGTAGTTGCGCTCGTTGAAGACGATGAACCCCGTGTCGAGCTGGAGGCCGTCGTGCGCAATCGTGTTGCACGTGGCCGCCCGGACGCGCGTCGCGCTCGAAGATCTCGACGTCGTGGGCGCGCGCGAGCAGGTAGGCAGCGCCCAGGCCCGAGACTCCAGCTCCTACAATCGCTATCCGCATCGTTTTATGGTCGAAGTGACATTCGCCGCACCGCGAATAGCGGTTGGCCGCAAAGGGTAGGAAAACGGAGATGGACGAGGCAATCAACCAGCAACGCATAGCGACCGTCCGCGGCCGGACGAGCTTCGCGAGCCAGGTGGTCACCGTGATCGCGGTCGCCGTCCCGCCGATCGGCCTCTTCGCGGCCATGGGACTGCTGTGGGGCGTGGCCTTCCACTGGTACGACCTCGTCCTCCTCGCCGGCTTCTACGTCGTCTGCGCCTTCGGCACGACGATCGGCTTCCACCGCTACTTCACGCACAAGGGCTTCGACGCGCGCACGCCGGTCAAGGCCTCGCTCGCCATCCTCGGCTGCCTGACGATGCAGGGCCCGCTCACCCAGTGGGTGACCGACCACCGCAAGCATCACGCGCTCTCCGACAAGGACGGCGACCCGCACTCACCACATGTCGGGCACGGGGACGGTGTGTTCGGCGCGATCCACGGCTTCTTCCACGCCCACGTCGGCTGGCTCTTCACGCTCAAGGGGATGGAGCGCGGACGGGAGTACGGCAAGGACCTGTACGAGGATCGCCTCGTCCGGACGATCGACCGCATGTACATGCTCTGGGTCGTCCTCACGTTCGGGATCCCGTTCGCGATCGGATACGCGATCGGAGGAACGTGGCAGGCCGGTCTCGAGGGCCTGGTCTGGGGAGGGCTCCTGCGGGTCTTCCTCTACCAGCACGCGACGTTCAGCGTGAACTCGATCTGCCACATGTTCGGACGCAAGGACTACCCGTCACGCGACGAGTCGAGGAACAACTGGCTCGTCGCGGCGCTCGTATTCGGAGAGGGCTGGCACAACAACCATCACGCTTTCCCGTCCTCCGCGCGGCACGGCCTGCACCGGTTCCAGATCGACCTCTCGTGGTGGGTGATCCGCGGAATGGAGCAGCTCCGCCTCATCTCGAACGTCAAGGTGCCCTCGACGCAGCAGCTCGAGCGGAAGAAGCTTCAGCCCTCCGCCCAGGTTTCCACCGCGGACGCCACGTAGCGCGCCCACGTCCGGGCGCGCGGGAGCGTGAACGGCCGTCCCCACGGGCCGCGGACGGCGATGCCGTGCAGCGCGCCCGGAATGAGGGTGTAGCTCCCCTCGACGCCGAGCGCCTTCGCCCGCTCGTAGCCGGCGCGCGAGTTGCGCGGGCTCACCCCCGGGATGCCCGGGAGGTAGCGGTCGAGGCTGCCATGGAACACGACGAGCTTGCGTCCCTTCAGCGGCGAGAGGTCGAGGCGCTCCGGAATCCAGGGGGCGAGGCCGACAACTTCTTCCACCGACGGATGCCGGGCCGCCTTTATCGCGACGGCGCCGCCCATGGAGAAGCCGAGCAGGAGCGTGGAGGGAGCGCCCATTTGCTCGATCGCGGCGAGCGCGTCCTCGGCGCACATGTCCAGCCGCTTCCAGGACTTGATCCGGTACTTGACCTCGCCGAAGGCAAGCTCGGGGAAGCGCGGCGCGAGGCGGCCGACGAGCCACTCCAGCGAAGCGCTCCACGTTCCGGGGACGTCCGCACCCGTCCCGCCGTTGACGCAGACGACGGCCCGTTCTCCGGGCACGCCGGTGACGCGCATCTCCGCGCCCGTCGAAAGCTCCGTCATCCCCAGATCAGCCAGCCGATGAGGAGCCCGACGCCGAAGATCGACGCGCCCACGATCGCGGCGATGAGGAGCGCGAGGGTCGACGTCCGGGTGGCGGCGGCTCGCAGGCCGTAGTCCGTACTCCTTCAAGGACGGCTCGGCGGATGCTTGCGGGCTCGGTAGCGCCGTCCCGGGACTCGAGAGCATTCGATGACTCTTGGCGAACGCCTTCAGCGTCGCATCGAAATCGAGCAGGATGCGCGCGCGACGCCCTCGTTCTCACGCACGAGCCCGAGCAGGATGTGCTCGGTCGCGATGTAGTCGTGCCCGAGCGCCAGCCTCGCGCAGCGCGAGCTCGAGCATCTTCTTCCTCGCGGGCGTGAACGGGATCTGCCCCGGAGTGAGCTCGCTCGCCCTATCCGATGATGCGCGCGACCTGCGCACGCACCTCGCTCGAGGGTGATGCTCGAGCGCGCTCGAGGACGCGAGCGGCGATCGCCTCCTCTTCCCGCAGCAGCCCGAGCAGAAGATGCTCGGTGCCGATGTAGTTGTGCTTGAGCAGCCGTGCCTCGTCCTGCGCGAGGACGACGACCTCCCGCGCGCGCTCGGTGAACCGCTCGAACATCGGCCCCAGCGTAGCCCTTGAAAAACGCGTCGAGCGAGGCAGAATGCGCCTAGGTGGAGAGACTCGCGAAGCCGATCGAGTTCGCGGTGCTCGGTCCGGTCGAAGCAGTGCGCGAGGGGAAGACGATCGGACTCGGCGGCCCGAGGCAGCGAGCGCTTCTGGCGCTCTTGCTGCTCGATGCCGGAAAACCCGTCCCGGCGCACACGATCGCCGAAGAGCTCTGGCACGGCGAGCCCCCGGCGGGATCGTCGACCACGGTCCGCTCGTACGTGTCGCGGCTGCGCTCCGCGCTCGGGGCCGACGCGCCGATCGACGGCGGGCCGGACGGCTACCGGGTGCAAGCGCCCACCGACCTCATCGACTCGTTCAGGTTCGAGGCCCTGGTGCGCGACGCGGAGGTGGCCCTCGGGCGCGGCGCGGCGGCGCGGGCCGCCGGGATGCTGCGCGAGGCGCTGGATCTCTGGCGCGGCCGCCCGTTCGGCGAGCTCGCCGACGAGGGCGCCCTGCGACTCGAGGCCGAGCGGCTCCAGGAGCTCCGCATGCACGCCGTCGAGCTGCGCGTCGAGGCCGATCTCGCGCTCGGGCGCGACGCCGGCCTCGTCGACGAGCTCGAGAGGCTCGTCGAGGATCATCCGTACCGGGAAACGCCTGTGGCGCCAGTTGATGCTCGCGCTCTACCGGGCCGACCGCCAGGCCGACGCACTCGCGGCATACGCGCGCGCGCGAACGATCCTGGACGAGGAGCTCGGGCTCGAGCCGGGCGAGGAGCTCAAGCGCCTCGAGCAGGCCATCCTCCGTCACGAGGTCCCGCCGGCGGAAGCGCCCGTCGAGCGGCACAACCTGCCCACTCCGGTGACCAGCTTCGTCGGCCGCGAGGCCGAGCTGGCGGAGCTCGGAGCGCTGCTGCGCGCTTCCCGGCTCGTGACCCTCACGGGCGTCGGCGGGGCGGGCAAGACACGGCTGGCGCTCGAGCTCGCCGGGCGGACGCTTCCGAGCTTCCCCGACGGCGCCTTCTTCTGCGATCTCTCGACGCTGGCCGAATCCCGACTGCTGGCGCGGCAGCTGGCCCGCGCGCTCGACATCCCCGAGGAAGGCGAGCTTCCGATGGAAGATGTGCTGGCCCGCGAGCTCCGCACCTCGGAGCTCCTGCTCGTGCTGGACAACTGCGAGCACCTCCTCGAAGCCTTGCGCGGCGCTCGTCGAGCGGCTCCTCACCTCCTGTCCGCAGCTCCGCGTGCTCGCGACCAGCAGAGAGCCTTTCGGGTTGGGAGGAGAGGCCGACTATCCCGTCCCGCCGCTGTCCCTCCCGCCTGAGGAAGCCGGCGCAGAGGAGCTGCTCCGCTCGGAGGCGGTCACGCTGTTTCTTGCCCGCGCGCGCGATGCCAGGCCGCGGCTGGGCGAGGACGACGAGACCGTCCTGAATGCCGCCCGGATCGCGAGGGACCTCGACGGCTTGCCGCTCGCACTCGAGCTCGCAGCCGCCCGTGCGAAGGCGCTGTCGCTCGACGAGATCGCATCCCGGCTGGGCGACCGGTTCCGCTTCCTGGTCTCCTGGCGGCGGTTGAGCGCCGCCCGCCACAGGACGCTCAGGGAGGCGATGGACTGGAGCTACGAGCTCCTGTCTCCGGACGAGCAACGGCTCCTCGGTGGGTTGTCCGTCTTCGCCGCCGGCTTTACGCTCGCGTCCGCCGGGCGCGTGTGCCTGGACGGAGACGACGAGCTTGCGCTTCAGCTGCTCCAGCGGCTCGTGGACGCATCCCTCGTCATCGCCGAGGAGCGCGACGGTGAGATGCGGTACCGCCTGCTGGAGACGGTTCGGGAGTACGGCGCCGAGCGCCTCAGCGAGTCCGGCTCCAGCGATCTCCTGCGGCGGGCGCACGCCGAATGGTGCCTCCAGCTGGCCGAGGAGGCCGAGCCCCAGCTGACCGGCGAGCGGCAGACAACGTGGTTCGCGGTCCTCGAGCGAGAGCGCGACAACGTGCGCGGCGCGCTCTCCTACCTCGCGGACGCGAGCGAGCCCGAGCTGCGCCTCCGGCTGACGGTCGCCCTGACGCGCTTCTGGTACGTGCGGGGCTACCTGAGCGAAGGACGCAGATGGCTGGAGCTGGCGCATGGAGATACGGGCGAGGCCGACCCCGGCCTGCGCCGCCGAGCGCTGACCGCCGGGGCGTCGTTTGCGCTCCTGCAGGGCGACTACGAGGTCGCGACGGCGCTGGCGGAAGAGAGCCTCGAGGCTGCACAGTCGACCGGCGAGCCTCGCCTCGTCGCCAACGCGCTCAGCAACCTGGGAGCGATCGTCCTTGCCGCGGGCGACCCCGAGCGGGCGGAGTCGTTGCTCGAGGAGGCCGTCGGGCTCGCGAGAGAAGTCGGCGACGAGCGGATCGCGGCACTCGCCATCAACAACCTCGGCGATCTCGCGCTCACCGTCGGAGATCTCGACCGCGCGGAACCGCTCTTCCAGGAGAGCCTCGCCCTGCTCCGAGCGCGAGGCGACACCGCGAACGTGGCACGCGCGCTCTTCAACCTCGGAGCCGTCGCGCTGGGTCTCGGCCGGCTCGACGTCGCGCGAGGACGGCTGAGCGAGAGCGTCCTGCACGGGAGGGAGGCCGGCGACAAGGAGGACCTCGCCTGGTGCCTCGAGGGCTTCGCGGCGCTCGAGGCGGCCGAGGATCGCGGGGAGCACGCGGCGGAGCTACTGGGGGCAGCCGACACGCTGCTGACCGAGATGGGCGCCGACTTCAAGCCGTTCGAGCGGCGTCTCCACGAGGAGACCGTCGCCCGCGCGCTCGAGCTGTGCGGCGCCGATCTCTTCGCCACCGCGATGAGACGCGGAACGCAGGCAGAGCTCGACGACGTGCTCGACGGCGCCCTTACGCACTCCGCAGCCTGAGCGCTCCACAAGGTTGCAACAAGATTGCAACGCACTTCCCCGAAGCTTCCTGCGTCAACCGCATCAGGGAGAAGGAGGGGAAGACAATCATGAGGAAGCGCGTCCTGCTTTCGTTCCTCGTCGTCGCGCTGGCCGCGTTCATCGCGGTGGGCTCGGCAGGCGCGGGAACGGCTCCGAACCGGCTCGACGACAACCGCGGCAACGGCAATGTCGTCGGCCTCGCCGCCGACGTCTGCAACGCCATCCTCGGGCCGTTCCAGGCGCTGAGCTGGTTCGACCTCGACGTGTGCCCCGACATGCACGGGCGCATCGTGAGTCATCCGCACATCTGGAACATCTACGCGGGCGACAACTGGGACAGCTCGCACTCGGCCGCCTTCAGCAAGGCCGCGATCAACGACATGACGCGAAAGATCATCGACACCTCGGCAGGCAGCGACTACTTCGGCCCCGCGATTCACTACGGCATCAACCCGCCGACGCTCGCCGGCTCGTCCGAGAACGACGGTTGCACCGGTGCCCCAGACGGGACGACGAATCAGGTGTCGATCGAGCTCTGGATCACGTGCGAGGTCCAGGCGCCCGGCACCGGGGTTCCGCTCCCCGACAACGACACGATCTACGTGATCTACCTGCCGGAAACGGTGGACATCAACAACGGGCCGTTCGGTGGGACGTGCGACAACTTCACCGCCTACCACCTGCAGTCGATGGCGCTCACCGTGGACGGGCCCCGATTTCACGGAGTTCCCGCCATTCGACGCGCACTTCCAGTCCTACCCGTACGCCGTCATCCCGCTCAAGTGCGCGAAGGTCATGCGCGACCCGGCGAATCACGGCACCGTGACGTCGCGTGGCGCCCCCGGCGATCCGCTCGACGCGGACGAACTGACGGAGCTCGCCAGCCACGAGCTCATCGAGGCTGCGACCGATCCGATCAGCCTCGGCGGCTGGCTGGACAACTCGACCTTGAACCTCAGCGGCGACTTCCTGAAGGAGGGCGAGGCAGCCGACATCTGCGAGTCAGGCATCGGCCCCGCAGGCGACGTGCGCGAGCACCGGCTCGAGAACGGAATCATCGTCGAGCCTTACTGGTCGAACTTCGACGGCCAATGTGTCCCCTTGATGCGGAAGCTCAAGCTCGAGACGAGCGGGCTCGCGGACGGGGGCAAGGCCGACGTCACGAGCCTCGCGATCTTCGGTGACACGGCCACGCACACCGTCGACCTGCCAAAGACCTTCGAGCTCGTCAACGGCGCCCGCGCGACGTGGACGTTCCCCTCGCCGGTGTCTGGCGATACGGGCGTCCAGTACGTCACGAGCAACACGGGAGGGTCGACTCCGATCACGATCGATACGACTTCCACGGCGAACTACACCAAGCAGTACCGGCTGACCGTGAACACGTCTCCGGGCAGCGTCAACCCACCGTCACTCACGCCGAGCCAGTGGGTCGACGACGGCAACACGGTCAATGTCACCACGGACTCGTTCGTCCCGTCCGGGGTCGACCGGTACCGCTTCAACGGCTGGAGCGGCGACGTCTCCGACATCTTCGAGAGCACCAACGTTCTCATGAACGCGCCGAAGACGGCGACCGCGAACTACAAGCTGCAGCACCAGATCACCTTCCAGCAGACGGGCATCCCGGCCGGCGTGCCGTGGAACGTGAAGGTCGACGGAACCGACCACGCCGGGCCGTACAGCCAGTGGTTCGACGAGTTCGACTTCGTCGACTTCAGCTTCCAGAATCCCGTCCCGGCTCTCACCGCCGGCACCAGGTACGCGTTCGTGAGCGCGTCCGCGACCACCCCGCTGTTCGTGCTGTCGACGGGCCCGGTCACGGCGACGTACAAGACGCAGCAGCTGTTGACCGTGCAGACGAGCGGCCTCCCGAGCCCGAACCTGAGCACCATCACCAACAGCGGGACGGCGCTCGGACAGGCGAACGACACGACGCCGGTGGCTACGTGGATCGACGACGGCACCACGCTCGCCCTCGCCGGTGACGCCGACGTCAACGGCGTCGACGGGACGCAGTACTTCGCGCAGACCTTCGCGCCCGCGCCCCCGGCGACGCTCACGGCGCCGTTCACCACGACGCTGACGTACAAGACGATGAAGCAGCTGATCCAGGACGCGCTGGCGAACGGCGGCCTCACCGGGCCGAACTCGGCGGGCGTCGGCAAGGCGCTTCTGAAGATCTTCGCAGCCGTCGAGGCGGACATGGGCGATCACCGCTACGTGCCGGCCCTCGGCGATCTGAAGGCCTTCGTCGACCTGCTCCAGGCGCAGTGCTGCACGCCCAAGGCGGGTAAGACCCTGACGCCGCCGACGGCGAAGACGCTCCAGCTCGACGCCATGCTCGTCTACCACGCGGCGCTCTGCCTCGCGGCGCCGCAGTTGTCCGCGCAGCTCATGGCGGACGACTATGCGTACTACTCGAACCTGGTCACGAGCCTCGGCGGGAAGGTGCTCCCGCCGTGCGCGTGACGAACTCCGATCGGATGGGCAGGACTACCGGTTCGCCGGTAGTCCTGCCTCACTCTCGCTTTGCGCGAGCGCTCGAGGCCGGCGATGCGGCGGCGGCCTCGAGCGCCTATGCCGAGGGCGCGACGCTGGTCGCGCCTGCGGCCGGGCTGCTGAGAGGCCGGACCGAGATCGAGGCGTTCTGGGGCGCCGGGATCTCGGCGGGCATCTCCGAGGCAGCGTTCGAGCCACTCGCGTTCGAGAGCCGAGGCGAGCTCGCATATGAAGTCGGCCGCTACCGGCTGCGGCTCGAGGACGAAGACGGAGTCGCCTTCGACCACGGGAGCTACATGGCGGTGCACGAGCGGCAGCCCGACGGCTCGTGGCAGTGCGGCGCCCAGATGCTGAGCGCGGACGAGGCTGCTTCTCCCGCTCGCGAGCTCAACTCAACCGCCGATCGAAAGGGAGAGACATGAACATCAATCGAACGCACGGGGTACAAGCGATCGCCGCACTATCCGCAGGCGCCCTCGTCCTCGCGGCCGCCGCAGCCGGGGGATCCCCCGGCCACTGGTCGACCATCGCGAGTGGCAAAGGCACGCACGGTGCGGCCCAGGACATCGGCCTGGCCCGCACAGCCGACGGAACGCTCCACGTCGCGTGGAAGGACGACTCGGGCTCGAGCGCCGTGATCCGCACGAGCTCGATCACCGCATCCGGCCAGATCGGCGCCACGAAGACGGCGGTTTCCCGTGTCCCGATCCCCTCGGATCCGGCACTCGCCGTCGGGCCGTCGGGTCTACAGCTCTACTTCGCAGCGGGCGCCGGATCGCCGATCGCGGGCCTCGCCACGAGCGGATCGGCCACCGGATCCACCTGGTCGACGCCCGTCCGAATCGTCCCGACGACCGCGTCCACGCCGGGCGTCGCCAATGCTGCGGACGGGACCTCGTTCCAGACCTGGGCCGCGCCCTCGATCCTCGTCCATCGCGGCCTGAGCGGGACGGCCCCCCGTGCGATCTCCTCGCCGGCTGGCTCGTCGAACGCGCGACCGAACATCGCGGCTGACTCGGGCGGCGCACTGTGGGTCGTCTGGTGCCGCTTCGGCGGGACCACCTTCGGCACGATCGCGCAGCGAATCGACCCGGCGACCGGAGCCCCGACCGGCCCGCAGATCCAGCTGCCAGGCTCGACGACGAAGTACCAGGGGAGCGAGAACGCTAGCTGCGTGCTCGAGGCGACGATCGCGCGCAGAGAGCCGCTCGTCGCCCGTGCCGGCGGCGGCCTCTACGCAGCGGGGACGGCTGGCTACCCGACGCTCACCCGCGTACTCGTCTGGCGTCTCGACGCCTCTGGCCTCACCCGCAAGCTTGTGGCGGGCCAGACGACGAGCAAGGCCGACCTCGGGTTCTCCGACCCGGCACTCGCAGCCGCGCCCGATGGGCGGATCTGGGTCGCCTGGGTCGACAGGCGTCCTGGAGGGACGCGGATCGTCGCCCGGCGCTCGAACAAGCAGGGCACGTCGTTTGGAGCAACGGTCACGGCCGCACCGCCGGGAGGTCTCCTGACTGGCGCAGTCAATCTCTCAGCCCAGTCCGATCGGCTCGACGTCGTCGTGCTTCAGCAGACGAACGCAGGCACCTTGAAGATGGCGCACACCCAGCTGCTACCTGGACTGACCCTGCTCCGTGGACGCGTCGCGCGGCGAGGGCTTGACTCCGCGCTCGTGAGCGTGAAGGCCGTGGACGCCGGCGACCCGGTGAGCGGCGTGCGGATCCGGATCGGCAGCCGGGCCGGCACGACGAACGCGAAGGGGTACGGCGCAGATCCTCGTCCACCTGACCGCGCGGAAGCATCGTGTGACTGCGTCGGCTGTGCGAGCGGGCTACGTCGGCGCCCGGGTCAAGGTCGCCGTTCCGGCGAGGGCACGCTCAACACACTGAGTCCACTACGGGCGAAAGGGAGCGAATGGACGGGATGTTCTTCAAGGGAGCGGTGGTCGGCGGGATCGCTGGGACACTGTTCGCCGCGGCGACGGTCGCGCTCGCGGGCGCCGGAATCGGGGGCGTGTTCAACCTCGGTGAGGACAACGCGGTCGACGGTCAGACACTGCTACGCGGCAACACCGGCGGAAACCCGCAACTCCGCGTCAGCAATCAGCAGGGCGGCGATGGCGCCGTCGGGGTGTTCGGCATCCATTCGGCGGGAGCGGGAAAGGCCGCTGGGGTTCAGGGGGACACGGCCTCAGCCGCGGCAGGCGCCGTCGCCGTCTTCGGAAGAACGACCTCGGCTAACGCGGCGCCTGACTCCGCCGCCGTCAAGGGTGTGAACCTCGGCAAGGGCTACGGCGTGTACGGCCAGAGCACGAGCAGCTACGGCGTCTTCGGCCAGGGGAAGTTCGGACTGGTCGGAACGGGTAGCGATTCCGGCGTCTGGGCGACGACCGGCAACAACGCAGGATCGGGCATCTACGGACAAAACACGGGCGTCGGGGGGACGGGGGTGCGCGGAGTCGGAGGAAACGGCGGATGGTTCTCGTCGTCGGCGGCCAATGGCACGGGCGTGCTCGGGACCGTGAACGGGCCTGGGCACGGCGTACGTGGAGAGGCCGAAGTGAACGGGTCCGGCGTGCGCGGCATCGGCGGCAACGGCGGCTCGTTCTCTTCCGTCGTCGGAAACGGCACGGGAGTCGTGGGAACGGTGACCGGAGCGGGCCACGGCGTCCGAGGAGAGGCCGGCGCCGGCGGCATCGGCGTGATCGGCAAGAACACGTCGTCGGGCACCGGCGTGTACGGGACGTCCCAGACCGGCCGCGCCGGAGTCTTCGACGGGCAGGTCGACGTGAACGGCTACCTCAGGCTGGCGTGGTCGTACGGCAAGCCACCCGACTCGGACTGCAACGAGACATCCGAGAACGGGCGCATGACGGTCATGGTCGTCAACCCGCAAGGCGGCTCGTACAACGAGGTCTGGGTCTGTTTCGGGATTGCCGGTTGGCAGGGGCTTCGCTTCTAGGAGGAGGAACAGATGGCAAACGTCACGGGAAAGATCTGCGCGCTGCTGGTGGCGACGGCGGCGACCGCAGCTGCGCTGAGCGCCACGACTGCCCTCGCGGGTTCCGGCGTGGGCGCAACCTTCAACCTCGGCCAAACGAACACCGTCGATGCGACCAGCATCTTGACGGGATCGAGCGCCGCCGGCCAGCTCAAGGTGCAGAACAACTCGACTGCGGCCGCCACGTTCGGAGTGTTCGGCCTGATCAACCCGACGGCGCCCGGAGCCAACTCGGTCGCAGTGAAGGGCCAGAACAACGGAACCGGACTCGGCCGGAACAGGCGTGATCGGCACACATGCGGGCGGTGGAACCGGGCGTCTTCGGCACCGCGGTCGACCGGCATCGGGCGTGTACGGCAAGCACACCGCTGCGACCGGGAGCGGACCTGGAGTCAAGGGCGAGTCGGCTCTCGGGCAACGCGCCGGCGCTCCTCGGCCTGAACACGGGCGGCGGTCCTGCGCTGGCGCTGCTGGTGAACGCGGGAAGGCTCCCTTCACCGTCAACTCGTCTACGAAGGTGGCCAATCATGAACGCCGATTTCCTGGACGGGCTGGACGGAAGCGCGTTCTGGAGGCGGGCGGGAAACGCAGGCACGACCGCGGTACGCACTTCCTCGGCACGACCGACAAACCAGCCGCTCGATCTTCAAGACGAACGCCAATGAGGCGATGCGGATCGATGCGGCAGGGAACGTCGGGAATCGGAACCACCTCGCCGTCGGAGAAGCTCGAAGTGACGGGCGGTCACGTACGCGTGCGCTCGAGCACCGTCCTCGCGGAGGACTTCGAGGGGACGACCTTCCCGCCGGCCGGATGGACGCTCGGTGAGGAGCATGCAGTGGAGCCGCGACACGAGCGTGAAGTACTCCGGGCGCAGCGTCGGCGAGCGGGCTCGCGGTCAGGTGGCAACTCCCCGTCCGTCAGCGAGTTGAACGTGAACGTGACGCTCCCGATGACGGCCGGTGCGTGCGGTTTCGCTGGAAGGTCGAGGACAACCCCGGGCTGCTTCGAGGGCGGCGGCGAGCCTGGGTTTCTGCGTCGACGTTCACTCGGAAACCCGGTGTCATGACGTGCGGCGGGCAGATCACGGGCCACGTCGACTGGACGGAGGTGGTCTTTCCCGTGCCTCAGCCGGAACGCACGAGCTCATCCTGGTACGTCTCGCAGATGGGCGGATCAAACGGCGCCGTGGGTTGGGTGGACGCCGTCTCGGTCGAGTACGGCGGTGGCCTGACTGCGGCCGGAGACCTCAGGGCCGGCGGACGCGTCACCGGAACCGGCACCGCACTCGGCATGGTGCGGTACTACGGTGGCTTCCTCTCGCGCTGCTATCGAGGTGACGAGGGCTCGACACTCGACAACTACCGCGTGCTCGGCGCCCTGGTCGCTCAGCGGCTCCGGCGGCCAGACGACCGTCACGTTCCCGTTTCGGGTCGACGACCGCTTCGTCGTGGTCACCCCCGAGTACGCGGCCGGTGCGCCGGTGATGGCGACGTACGACTTCCCGGCCGCAAACCAGGTGCGCGTCCGGACCTGGACTTGTGGCGGCGGGAGCTGCGGCCCCATTGCGTCCGCCTACTCACTGGCGGTGTTCTGACCGACTTCAATCGCGTTCGCGAGAGCGCCGGGAAAAGGATGACGTCGCGGATCGCGTCCTTCCCGGCGAGCGCCATCGTCAGCCGGTCGATGCCGATTCCGAGGCCGCCGTGTGCGGCGTGAAGCCTCGAGGAGACCGGGCCTCCACGGGGTACGTCGCCGCGGCCTGCTCCTCGGCCTGCATGTCAAAGCGCTCCGCCTCGCTCGACCGAGTCGTTCAGCCGCAAGCAGCATTCTGACGGCGACGGCCACCCGCGCCGGCTACGTCGGCGCCAAGGTGAAGATCGTGGTTCCGGCGAGCCAGCGATGAGGCCACGTTGCAACGAAATTGCAACGGCATCCCGCGATGCTCGGCCCATCGACCAGGAAGGAGAGAAAGCATGAAACCGACATTCTTCAAGGGAGCCGTTGCAGGCGGCATCGCGGGAGCGCTGTGCGCGGCCGCCACGGTCGCGCTCGCCGGAACCGGCATCAACGGCATCTTCAACCTCGGCGTCGACAACAGCGTCGACGGACAGACGCAACTGCGCGGAAACACCGGCGGCAATCCGCAGCTGCGGGTCAACAACCAGCAGGGAACCGACGGCGCGATCGGAGTGCTTCGGGAGCGCACTCGGCCGCGCAGGCGTCGGCGCCGGCGTCCAGGGCGAGATCGGCTCGACCGCGGCCAACGCGACCGGCGTGTTCGGGCGGATCACGTCCGCGAACGCAGCCACCAGCTCCGACGCCGTCAGAGGGCATCAGCAGCGCGCAGTGGCGTCGGGGTGCGCGGCAGGGCCGAGCGGCAGCTCGGGCGTGAGGGGAATCGGCGGCAACGGCGGGTACGGCGTCTCGGGCATCGGCACCGTCGAACGTCGTCGGCGGGAGTCCTTGGACGGTCACCGGGCGACCGGACACCGGCGTGCGGGCGTCTACGGACGGCCAGGGCGCCGACGGGTCCGGGGTGCGCGGAATCGGCGGCAATGGGGGCTTCTTCGTCGTCCACGACACGGCAACCGGGACCGGAGTGGTCGGCACGCGACGGGCGCCGGCCACGGCGTCCGGGCAGAGGCCGGGCGCCGGCGGGTCACGGATGGGCGCGGGAATCGGCGGCAACGGTGGCGGCGTTCTCATCCGCGAGTCGGCGCGACCGGTATCGGAGTCGTCGGCAAGGTCACCGGCGCAGGCACGGGCGTGCACGGACTGGCCGGTCCCGGCGGGGTCGGCTACGCGGGATCGGCGGAAGATCGGCGTCTACGGGCAGGCGACCGCAGCACGGGCATGGCGTCGCCGCGCACGGGGACGCCGGCCAGCGCAACGGCGGCGGCTGGGTGCAGGCGATCGCCGTGATCAGACTCGAGTCGGCCCGCCGGGCAGCAAGTCGTCCACTGGTACCATCTCGAGCGCTCAGGGTACGTCGAACTGCGGGATCACGGCGACCGGCGGTCGTCGGCCTCTGGGGATCGACTTCGGATCGCATCAGCGATCGGCTCTTGCTCGTCACTGCGTTCCGTACGCGGAGTGGACGGAATCGCTGCGAACGCCGACCCATGCCAGCTCGCCGAGGTCAGCTCGCGCGAACGGAGGTGGCCACGAACGTCGTCTACGTCTACGTGCTCTGACGCCGAGCCTCTCGCTCGCGCAGCGCCGGAAAGAGGATGACGTCGCGGATCGCATCCTTCCCGGCCAGCGCCATCGTCAGCCGGTCGATGCCGATGCCGAGCCCGCCCGTCGGCGGCATCCCGTAGGAGAGGGCCTCGACGTAGTCGGGGTCCTCTCCCTCGGCGGTGGCGTCGCCGGCGGCCTTCTCCTCGGCCTGCATGGCAAACCGGGCCGCCTGCTCCTCGGAGTCGTTCAGCTCGCTGAAGGCGTTCGCGAACTCCATCCCACCGACGACGGCCTCGAAGCGCTCGACGATCGCGGGATCGTCGTCGGTCGTCCGCGCGAACGGGGACATCTCGATCGGCCAGTCGTAGACGATCGTCGGCTGGATTAGCTCAGGCTCGACGAAATGCGAGTACGCGTGGTCGACGAGCTGGGCCCACGTCTTGTCGTTGGACGTGTCGACGCCGGCCGCGTCGAGCTTCGCCCGCAACTCGTCCGGATCGCGCGACCACGCGCCCTGCGCGTCGAGCGCCTCGACGAACTTGACCCGCGCCCACGGCCGCGCGAGCTCGATCTCGTGCCCGCGGAAGGTCACCGTCGTCCCGCCGGTCGCGGCCTGCGCTGCGCGCTCGACCAGCGCCTCCAGCCGCTCCATCGTGTCGCGGTAGTCGGCGTACGCCTCGTACCACTCGAGCTGCGTGAACTCCGGGGAGTGCTTGTAGGAGATGCCCTCGTTGCGGAAGTCCTTCGACAGCTCGTACACCTTCTCCAGGCCTCCGACGATCAGCCGCTTGAGGTAGAGCTCGTCAGCGATCCGGAGGTACATGTCGCGGTCGAGGAAGTCCGAGTGGGTCACGAACGGGTCCGCAAACGCGCCGCCGTAGCGCGGCTGCAGGATCGGCGTCTCCACTTCGACGAACCCTTCGGAATCGAGGTACGCGCGCGCGGCCCCGACCACCCGGGCCCGCAGCATCGCCAGCTCACGCGCGTCCTCGTTCATGAGCAGGTCCAGATAGCGGCGGCGGTACCGCGCCTCGACGTCGGTGACGCCGTGGAAGGTGTCGGGAAGGGGACGACGGATCTTGGCGAGCACCGCCACCTCGTCGACCGCAAGCGACGGCTCGCCGCGCCGCGTCTTCATCGCAGAGCCCGTCGCGCCGACGATGTCACCGAGATCTACGTGCGGCAGCGCGACGCGGTCGGCCTGGCAGAAGAGCTGGATCCGGCCCGAACGGTCGACCAGGTCGAGGAAGGTCAGCTTCCCGTGCTCGCGCCGGGCCATGACGCGCCCGGCGAGGCGTCGCTTCTCGTCGCCCTCCTGGTCCGCCTCGAGCCCCTCGGCCTCGGCGCGCACGGCCGCGATCTCGTCCCGGTCCGGAAATCTCTTCGGCAGCACGCCGGGATTCTCTCCCCTCGTCATAGCAGCAGGGGCTTCGCCCGGCTGTAGTCGTCGCCGGCCAGGCGAGCTAGGCGGCCTTGATCTCGAGGATCTTGAACGTCAGCGCGCCACGCGGCGCGGACACCTCGACCGTCTCCCCCTTCTTGCGACCGAGGATGGCCTTGCCGACGGGCGACTCGTTGGAGAGCTTGTTCTCCGCCGGATCCGCCTCGGCCGAGCCGACGATGTAGTACTCGAAGGTCTTCTTGGCGTTGACGTCCCGCAGGCGCACGCGGGAGCCGACCGACACCACGTCGGTGGTCACGTCGCGCTTGGAGATCACGCGGGCGGCCCGCACCCGGTCCTCGAGCATCGCGATCCGATGTTCGAGCAGAGCCTGCTCGTTCTTTGCGTCGTCGTACTCAGCGTTCTCGGCGATGTCGCCGAACTCGCGGGCGACGCGGATCCGGTCCGCGACCTCGCGGCGCTTGTCCGTGGAGAGGTATTCGATCTCCTGCTTGAGCTTCTCGTAGCCCTCGGGAGTCAGCACGATCTCTTTCACGATGTAGGGCCTCCTTGGCCCCTTGATAGAAAAAGCGCGGCGCTCAAGCGCCGTCGCGGGGGCGAATTTTAGCTTTCGCGTCAAACCCTCGTCAAGGGTGGTGACGGCTACATTTCACGCTCTGTGCAGGTAGATCTTCGCTCTCCGTGGAGGATTGGGCCGGTTGAGGTACCGACTCGCCTGGTGCTCGCTCCCATGGCGGGCGTGAGCGTGCAGGCTTTTCGCCGTCAGGGACGCCGTTACGGCGCCGGGCTCGTCTGTTCCGAGATGGTCAGCTGCGCCGGATTGCACCACCGGAACGAGCGTACGCTCGGCTACCTGCGCATCGCCTCCGACGAGCATCCCCTCGCCGTCCAGATCTTCGGCTCCGAGCCGGAGACGATGGCCGAGGCGGCGCGCATGGTCGAGGCCGCCGGCGCCGACCTGGTGGACATCAACTTCGGCTGCCCCGTCAAGAAGGTGACGAAGACGGGCGCAGGCGCGACGCTGCTGGACGAGCCCGACCGCGCGTGCCGGATCGTGTCCGCCGTCGCAGACGCCGTGTCCGTCCCCGTGTCGGTCAAGATGCGGCGCGGGCTCGAGAACGGGTCGCGCACGTGCCTCGACGTCGGCCCGCGGCTCGTCGACGCCGGCGCCGCCTCGCTCACGCTCCATCCCCGCTCGGCCAAGCAGATGTACACCGGTGAGGCCGACCACTCACTGACGGCTGAGTTTGTGGAGCGCGTGGGCGTCCCCGTGATCGCGTCCGGCGACATCACCTCGCGCGCCCGCGCCCAGGCAGTGCTCGCCACGACGGGAGCCGCTGCGGTCATGGTCGGCCGCGCAGCGCAGGGCAACCCGTGGGTGCTGCAGGAGATCGTCGAGATCGATCCTCCGGAGCCGACGCGCGAGGAGATAGTCGCCGAGCTGATGCTGTTCATGCGCGAGACCGTGCGCGAGCTCGGCGAGCAGCGCGCGACCAGCTTCCTGAAGAAGTTCTACGGGTGGTACCTCGGCCGCGGGCGCTTCCCGCGGCCCTTCAAGTCCGAGCTGACGCAGCTCCCCACGATCGCGGACGTCGAGCGGCGGCTCCTCATCGCCGCACCGGGTGCCGCCGACCTGCTCGAGCGGCTCGAGGACGGGCTGCCCGCGGATGAGATCGAGCTCGAGCTGCCGATCTCCATCTACGGCGGCGGTTGATGGGCCGCCGGCCCGTCTACTGGAAGCCCAAGTACGCGACCCGGTCGATGCGACATCGCGCCTGGGTGCGCCAGGAGCAGAAGCGCGAGGCCAGGCTCGCGCACGACCCGTCGCTCAGTGCGCGTCTGAAGGCGTGGGCTCGTCGTACCTTTCGGTCCTGACCACGAGAGCAACCGACGCGACGATCACCACCGCGGCAATGAGCATCGCCGCGGTCAGCTCCTCCGAGAGGAGCCACCAGCCGAGCAGCACCGCGACGACGGGATTCACGAACGCGTAGGTCGCAACGGTCGAGATCGGCGCGTTGTGCAGGAGCCACGCGTAGGCCGTGAACGCCAGGAGCGAGCCGGCGGTGACGAGATAGGCGAAGCCGCCGAGCGAGCGGCCCGACCACGCGCCCACGTCGAGCGTCTCCCCCGCAGCGAAGCCGATGACGAGGAGCACCAAGCCGCCGAGTACCTGTTCGGCCGCAGCGGTTACGAGCACGTCGCGCGGGAGCGGTGCGCGTGGGGACAGGAACGATCCCAACGCCCAGCAGAACGAGGCGGCGACAAGCGTGAGCAGGCTCCACAGGGCGATCCCGGCGGCGTGCGAGCCCGGCGCGACGAGGATGCCGACGCCGACGAACCCGGCGCCGACACCGACGAGCGTCACACGCGGCACGCGTTCCCTCGCGACGAGCCTGAAGACGATGACCCACAGCGGGATAGCCGCGATGATGAGGGCCGACAGACCGGACGGTGCCTCCTTTTCCGCCAGCGTCACGAGCCCGTTTCCGCCGGGGAAGAACAGGACTCCGAGGACGAACGCGGCCAGAAGCTCGCGCCGCCCCATCCGCAGCCTCGGCCTGCCGCCGTGGAACCAGATCCAGCCGTACAGGACCCCGCCCGCGAGCAGGAACCTGAGGCCCGCGGACAGGAGCGGCGGCATGGTCTCGACCATCACCTTGATGGCGAGATAGGTCGAGCCCCAGACGAGGTAGACGGTCGCCAGGGCCGCAACGACGAGCGCCTTGTGCCGGTCTACCGGTTGCGCTCCCAGACCAGGCGCAGACCCTCGAGCGTGAGGAAGTGGTCCACTCGCTCGATGGTGCGCGCGTGCGGCGAGATCAGGTCGGCGAGGCCCCCTGTCGCGATGGCCGGAGCGTCCGCGCCGAGCTCCGCCCGGATGCGGTCGACGATCGCGTCCACCTGGCCGGCGAAGCCGTAGACGAGCCCCGACTGCAGGCCGGCCGCCGTCGTCTTCCCGATCACCGAGGGCGGCTCGACGAAATCGACCTTGAAGAGCCGCGCCGCGCGGGCGAAGAGCGCGTCCATCGAGATCTCGATCCCCGGCGCGAGCACGCCGCCGACGTACTCGCCCTCGGCTGAGACGATGTCGAAGTTGGTCGACGTCCCGAAGTCGACGACGATGGACGGCGCGCCGTAGCGCTCGCGTGCGGCGACTGCGTTCGCGATCCGGTCGGCGCCGACCTCGCGCGGGTCGTCGTAGCGAATCGGCATGCCGGTGCGCGTGCCGGGGCCGAGAATCAGGATCTCGGCTCCGATCCCGTCCGCCACCTCTTCGTAGGCGCGCAGGAGCTGCGGAACGCTCGAGGCGAGGATGATGCCTTCGAGGCCGTCGAGGTCGAGCAGGTTGCGGAGCAGAACGCCGAGCTCGTCCCCCGTCCGCGCCGGCTCGGTCGCGGCCCGCCGGTGCTCGACGAGGTCGGTCCCGTCGAACAAGCCGAGGGCCGTCTGCGTGTTGCCGACGTCGATCGCGAGCAGCGCCACTCAGGCGAGCCTAGATGTTTCGACAGATCCCCTGTGTGGGATTTACCAAGTGATGTTCGCGTTCTTTGCCCATTCCCAGTACATCCCGTGCTCGGAATGCGGCGCCTCGCTCGCGGGCGAGGACCGGGACGAGCACGTCTGCGACGGCGACCGGCGCATCGACTTTCAGATGTTCCGCCTCCGCGGCGGAATCGGCCGGTTCGAGCTCGACCTCGCGGAGTTTCTGAAGACGCCGGGCGGCCGCTTCGAGGCTTTCTACGCCGAGCGGCAGCGCGTCGCCGCCTGACTACTTCAGCGCCAGCGCCGGGATGCTCCAGTCCGTGTAGACGGGGCTGTACACGAGGCTGCGCGGATCGACCCGGTTCGAGAAGACGAAGAGGTTGTTGTAGTAGCCCATCGGCGCGAGCGGCGCCGCGTTCTTCATGATCGCGATGTCGAGCTTGCCGAGGGCCTTCGCGCGCTGAGCCGCCGGGAGCCGCTCGGCAGCGGCGATCTTCGCCTCATAACCGGCGAACTGCGCCAATCCCAAGCCTGTGCGCAGGAAGGAGCGACCGTCCGGGTAGTCCGAGCACCACGCCATGGAGACGCCCATGTCGATGCCGTTTCCGCTGACGCCCATCGCGTCATAGATCTGAGCTCCGGAGAACCCTTTCAGCACGATCTTCGCCGGGTCGAACCCGAGCGTGACCAGAGCGTCGCGAACGAGCTGGGCCTGACGCGGATTCACGGTCCCGGACGAGCGGTAGGCAACCGTGATCCGGCCGTCGCGGAGGTGGCCCGCCGCGAGCTGGCGCGCCTTGGCGATGTTCGCGCGGACGCCGTAGGGCTGCTTCTTCTTTGCGGTCACGGCACCCGGCGTCAGCGGAGTGAGGAGGTGCGTCCAGGGAGTGATCGTGAACGAGCCACCGAGGTAATCGGACCGGTCGATCGCCCAGTTCACCGCCTTCCGCAGCTGAGGATTGCCCGCAAAGATGCCGTTCGCGTTGTTGAAGGGGATGTAGCTCAAGCAGTTGATCGGCATCCGCCAAAAGCGGCTCCTATTGACTCCGAAGCGCTGGATCAGTTGCGGCACCTCGGCGGCCGCGGGCGTCCTGAGGTCGAACGAACTCTCCATGTTCTCGGGCTGGTTCCAGCGGACCTCGACTCCGTCGAGGTGTTGCGGCCGGCCGCCGTGCCAGTACCTGTTGCGGCGCAGGGAGGTGAGGACGTTCACGTCGTTGCGCGCGAAGTAGTACGGCCCCGCCGAGGGATACCCGGTCGTCACCTCGGTCTTCAGCGGCAGCTTCGTCGAAGTCGCCTGGAAGAACGGCATGGCGAGCTTGGTCAGGAGCGACGGATCCGGGCCGGTCAGGCGGATCGTCAGCTTGTTGCCCTTCGCCCGTGCCGAGATCAAATCCGTAATGAACTGCGCGGCGGGCGACGCGAGGTCTCGATCCTTCGCCCGCTTGATGGCATAAGCGAAGTTCTTCGCCGTCACCGGTGCGCCGTCCGAGAAGCGGAAGCCCTTGCGGATCGTGAACACATACGTCCTCCCGTCACCGGAGACGGCGAAGGCGGATGCGACTTCCGGACGCAACAGTCCTCCGGCCTGTCCGGACCGGTCCGGGTAGTTGTAGAGCTTCGCAGCGGTCGCGTACTCGAGCCACCACGCGGTGGTCACGTAAGCGACCTGTGGATCGACCTGCGTGGAGGCTCCCGCTATGCCGAGCCGGAGGATCCCGCCCTGCTTGGCAGGGGACGCGCTGGCCAGCCCGGCCATGAGGGCCAGCAGCGAGACCGCTACGAAGGCTCCCCTCTTCCCCATTGCCTATTTAGACGTCAGTCTTCGTCGGAAGACAGTGACTCGCCGATCTTCTCGGCGAGGGCCTCGGCGGTCAGCTGCGGCTCGTCGCCCGCTCCACGCAGCTCCTCGACGGTGACGTCACTCGAGGTGTACACCTCGGCGCGCGGGATGATCCGGGTCGGGCGGTTCTTGTCCCAGACCCAGACGTCCTCCATCTTGATGTGGAAGAACGGGTAGCTCGCCTGCGGCGCGTAGTTGACGTCGAGCTTGTTGCAGAGATACGTCGCGTCCTGCGTCAGCACGCAGTAGCGGAACAGGCCGAAGACGGCCGTGTACTCCTTCTTGAGCGCGAGCTCGAGCTCGGCCTCGTATTCGTCAAGCTCGTCAAGGTGCGACATGGCGCGGCAGTCATTCTAGTCCCTGCAACAGTGCCGAGACCGGGCCCACGCCGGGGATGATGAGGCCGGGGTCCAATTCGAAGAGCGGCTCGAGGGCGAATCGCCGCTCGGCGAGGCGCGGGTGCGGGACGCGCAGCCCCGGCTCGTCCACGATCTCTTCCCCGTAGAGGAGCAGGTCGAGGTCGATCGTCCTCGGTCCATAGCGTGGGCCGTCGCGCGTCCGCCCCAGCTCGCGCTCGACCGCGAGGAGCCGGTCGAGGAGCTCCCGCGACGTCAGCGCGGTCTCGAGCGCGACGGCGGCGTTCAGGAAGCGCGGCTGGTCCTCGTAGCCGACGGGGTCGGTCTCGCGGAAGGTCGAGACGGCGACGACCTCGTCCCCCAGGAGATCGATCGCACGGCGCATCGTCGCCTCGCGGTCGCCGAGGTTGGCCCCGAGCCCAACGTAGGCGCGCGTCACGGCCGCTCGACGGTCGCAGCGGTGAACTCGACGGGCAGGTCGACATCTGGCTTGCGAACCCGCACCCGCACCCACTGCACCGAGAAGCGCTCGTAGATCGCGTCAGCGGCGGCCCCCGCCAGCGACTCGAGCAACTGGAAGCGCCGCGCGTCCGACACTTCCTTGACCAATTCGGCCACCTCGACGTAATCCACAGTCGCCGACAGGTCGTCTTGGGACACCTCCCCCAGTCGCCAAGCGACGTCCCAGAGCAGGGTCTGACCCCTTTCCTGCTCTGTTTCGGACACCCCGTGATGCCCGAAGACCTCGAGCCCGTGCAGCTCGACCTCGATCATCCGCCCACCACGGCACGCGCGGCGGTCAGAGCCTCCACCGTCTCCCGCACGTCGTGCGCGCGGATGATCGCCGCCCCGCGCTCGTACGCGGCGACCGCGACCGCGAGGCTGGCGGACAGCGGCCCCGTCTTCGCGTCGGGGTCGCCAAGTATCCGGCCCAGAGAGCTCTTGCGCGAGAACCCGATCAGCACGGGCCGGCCGATCGCGGTCAGCTCGTCCAGCCGGCGGACGAGCTCGAAGTTCTGCTCGACCGTCTTGCCGAAGCCGATGCCCGGGTCGAGGCAGACGAGCTCCTCGCGCACGCCCTCCGCGACGGCGAACGCCAGCCTCTCCTCGAGGAAACGCGCCACGTCCGAGACGACGTCGTCGTAGGTCGGGTTCACCTGCATCGTGCGCGGCTCGCCCTGCATGTGCATCAGGCACAGGTAGGCGCCCTCGTCGGCGACGACCTCCGCCATCCGGGGATCGCCTCGCAGTGCTGTCACGTCGTTGACCATCTCCACGCCGAGGGCAAGCGCCTGCCAGGCCACCTCCGCTTTGGCCGTGTCGATCGAGATCGGCACCTCGTCGTCCAGGCCCTCGAGCACGGGGATCACGCGGTTCAGCTCCTCCTCCGCCGACGTCCCCTCGGAGCCCGGGCGCGTCGACTCGCCGCCGACGTCGACGATCGCCGCGCCGTGCTCCATCATCGCCTGCGCCGTCGCCACGGCATCTGCGGGAGCGAAGTTCGCACCACCGTCGAAGAAGCTGTCAGGCGTAACGTTGACGACGCCCATGACGGATGGGCGGCGGAAGCGCTGCTCGATGGGCGGCCTTACGCTGGTCAAGGGGTTTGGAGGTTACTCCCCGAACGTGGTATGAACCTCCCCGACCCCGACGAGGAGGCTCCTCCATGAACATGCAGAAACCGTCCGGGCCGCTCGGGAACAAACGCGGCGTCGGATTCGGCATCCTGATGACGATCGTAACCCTCGGCATCTACTGCTACTGGTGGTCGTACGCGACCTTCGAGGAGCTGAAGAACCACCGCAACGGGCAGGGCATCGGCGGGCTCATCGCGCTGATCCTGATGTTCGTGGGAGGTTCGATCGCGATCCCGTTCTTCGCCGGTTCCGAGGTCGGCAACCTGTACGCCGAGGACGGACAGCCGAAGCCGGTGACGGGCCACACGGGATGGTGGATCCTCCTGCCGATCGCCGGGGCGATCGTGTGGTTCGTCAAGGTGCAGGGCGCTCTCAACCGCTACTGGGAGAGCAAGGCCGGGCCGGCCGTCGAGGCCGCGCCGGCTCCAGTCAGCTAGGAGGTATGGAATGACAGAGGCAGCACAGCCCGCCGCCGCGGCACCTGCGGCCGCCGATCGTCCGATCGGCCGTCAGCGCGGCGTCCTGTTCGTGATCCTGATGTCGATCTTCACGCTCGGGATCTACTCCATCTACTGGTACTACACGACGTTCGAGATGCTGAAGAACTACCGCAAGCAGGGCGTCAACGGAATCGTCGGCACACTGCTCGCATTCGTGATCGTCTCGATCTTCCTGCTCCCGGCCTACGTCGGGCGCATGTACAACGAGGACGGAAACCCGAACAACCCGGTCAGCGGACTGAGCGGGTTCTGGGTCCTCGTCCCGTACGCCGGCGGCATCATCTGGCTCTACAAGATCCAGACCGCCCTGAACCAGTTCTGGGCGTCGAAGGGCGCGCCCCCGCCGGGGCAGTAGTCCGCTCGAAGAGTGAAACGGCCCGGCGGATGCCGGGCCGTTTCGTCAGGTCGTCGTCGTTTCGGGGGGGATTTCGGCTGCGGTGTCCGGTTCCCTCACGAGCGCCGCGAGGAACGCCGTCACGACAAGGACGATCGAGCCGATCAGCGACAGCCAGATGCCCCAGCCGCGCCCGATCGAAAGCCCGTCGGGAGCGCCGGCGAATGCATTGATCGCGGCGAAGCTCCAGATGGTGAGCCCGAACGAGAGCAGGCCCGCGACCGCAGCGAGCATCGCGGCCCAGCGCAGGTTCTTCCAGCCCGCGAGCGCCATGAGCAGGAGGCCCACGCCGGCCGCGATCGCCACGGTCACTCCGCGATTCGCGTCGGTTCCGCTGAACGACAGCCCGCGGAAAGTCGCCCACGGGCCGACCGCCCCAACGATCGTCAGCGCCCCGGCCAGGACGCCGATTCCCGCCAGCTGCATTCTGTTCATCCGATCCCCTTTCCTCTACGCGGCACGGCCGCCAGTCATGGACGGGGATTCTGACTTACGGAGCGGCGGTCAGGAAGGCTCGGGCTCGGGAGGCGGCGGCTTCATCGCCGCGCCCGGGAGCGGGAAGGGCTTCGGCTTCGGCGCCGGCTTCCGCTCTGGCTCGCGGGCCGGCTCCGGCTCGGCGACCGGCTGCTCGTCCACGAAGACGTTCTCCTCGGCCTCGCCGGCGAGCAGACGCTCGAACTGGTCCTTGTCGATCGTCTCGCGCTCGATGAGGATCATCGAGAGCTGGTGCAGCTTGTCGATGTGCTGCTCCAGCACCTCGCGGGCCCGCGTGTGCGCCTCTTCGATCACGCGGCGGATCTCGTCGTCGATCTCGCGCGCGATCTCCTCGGAGTAGTCGGGCTCGGCGCCCATCTCGCGGCCGAGGAACGGCATGTCATGGTTGCGGCCGAGGACGCGCGGGCCGAGCTTCTCGCTCATCCCGTAGCGCATGACCATCTGCTTGGCCGTCGACGTGACCTTCTCCAGGTCGTCCGCGGCGCCGGTCGTGACCTCGTGGAAGACGAGCTCCTCCGCCGTGCGCCCGCCGAGCGTCATCGCCAGGCGGTCCATCAGATTCGACTTCGTGGTGAGGTAGCGGTCCTCGCGCGGAAGGGAGATGGTGTAGCCGAGCGCCTGGCCGCGGGAGATGATCGAAATCTTGTGCACGTCTGCGTCCTGGTCGAGGTAGTGGCCGACGAGCGCGTGCCCGAGCTCGTGGTACGCGGTGATCTTGCGCTCGTGCTCGGAGAGGAGGCGCGTCTTCTTCTCCGGGCCGGCGATCACGCGCATGACCCCTTCCTCGAGCTCCTCCTGCTCGATCATCTTCTTGCCGCGACGCGCGGAGAGCAGCGCCGCCTCGTTCACGAGGTTCGCCAGGTCGGCGCCCGTGAAGCCGGGCGTTCCGGCCGCGAGCGCGTCGAGATCGATTACTGGCGCGAGCGGCTTACCCTTCGCGTGCACCTCGAGGATCTTGCGGCGGCCGTTCCGGTCGGGCCTGTCGACGACGATCTGCCGGTCGAAGCGGCCGGGGCGGAGCAGCGCCGGGTCGAGGATGTCGGGCCGGTTCGTGGCCGCGATCAAAATGATGTTGTCCTTCAGCTCGAACCCGTCCATCTCGACGAGGAGCTGGTTCAGCGTCTGCTCGCGCTCGTCGTGGCCCCCGCCGAGGCCGGCGCCGCGGTGACGGCCGACGGCGTCGATCTCGTCCATGAACACGATGCACGGCGACGCCTGCTTGGCCTGCTCGAACAGGTCGCGCACGCGGCTCGCGCCGACGCCGACGAACATCTCGACGAAGTCCGAGCCGGAGATGGAGAAGAACGGCACACCCGCCTCGCCGGCGACCGCGCGCGCGAGCAGCGTCTTGCCGGTTCCGGGAGGCCCGTACAGGAGGACGCCCTTGGGGATGCGCGCGCCGAGCGCCTGGAACTTCTTCGGGTTCTCGAGGAACTCCTTGATCTCCTGCAGCTCCTCGACCGCCTCCTCGACGCCGGCGACGTCCTTGAAGCCGATCTTCGGCGAGTCGGGCGTCATCCGCTTCGCGCGGCTCTTCCCGAAGCTCATCACCTTGGAGCCGCCGCCCTGCACCTGGTTCATGAGGAAGATCCAGAAGCCGAACAGGAGGACGAACGGCAAGAGCGAGGTGAGGATCGACCACCACGGCGAGGAGCCGACCCCCTTGGAGTTGTAGTCGACGCCGCGGTTCTGCATCAGGTTGACGATCTGGTGCTCGTCCTGCGCCGACGCGTAGCTGACCGAGCTCTTGCTTCCGTTCAGCGTGAAGCTGATCTTCTGCTTGTTCGGGTCGATCGAGACGTCCGAGACCCCGCTCGGGTTGTTCTTGATCGCCTGGGTCAGCCCGTAGGTCGAGACCTTGGTTTCCTTGCCGCCCCCGCGCATGAGCGTCTGGCTCGCCAGGTAGACGAGCAGCACGATGACGATCAGGGGGAAACAGTGCGCTACGGAAGAATCGATTCACAAGATCTCCAACGCCAGGGTAGCACCGTTGATTCCCCTGTAGTTCGGCGTCGGTATGGCGGTTTTCCCTGCTTCTAGGACGCTTCTAGGACGATTCGGGCTCCAAGACCGCAACGTGCGGCAAGTTGCGGTAGCGCTCCCCGAAATCGAGGCCGTACCCCACCACGAAGCGATTCGGGATCTCGAAGCCGACGTACTTGACGGGAACGTCCGTCTCGCGCCGGCCGTGCTTCACCAGAAGCGCGCACACCTCGAGCGAGGCGGGCTCGCGCGCACCGAGGTTCCGCATGAGGTACGACAGTGTCAAACCGGTGTCGATGATGTCCTCGAGGATGAGGACATGGCGATCGGTGATGTTGCTGTCGAGATCCTTGAGGATCCGGACGACACCGGACGAATCCGTCCCCTCGCCGTAGCTGGAGATGGCCATGAAGTCGATCTCGCACGGGAGCGAGAGTTGGCGCATGAGGTCGGCCATGAAGAAGACGGCGCCCTTCAGCACTCCCACCAGCAGCACCTCGCGGCCGTCGTAGTCCGCCGAGATCTCCTCGCCGAGCTCCTCGATCCGTTGCCGCAGCGCGGCCTCGTCGATCAGCACCTCTCCAACCGTTGTGACGCTCATTCGTCCCGCCAGGCTCTCACACCCGGAGCATCGACGAGCCCGGGAACGGCGACGACCCTGTCGCCGCGCACCACGAGAGGCCACGCCTCGCGCTCGGATCGGGGGATCTTGGCGTCGACGAACACGTCCTGGATCTTCTTGCTGCGCCCGGCGAGCCTGTCGCCTGGTCGCCAGGCCCGTACCTTAAGGCCTCCGAGCTCCGACTCGATCGTCCACGCCCCCCAGCGGACGCGACCCTCGAGCGCGACAGGGGTTTGTTCGAGCCAGACTCGCTCGTATTCCCGCACCGCGGTGAGCCCCTGGCCCAGGTCGACGCGGCGGGAGCCTTCGGTCGACGCGAGCAGCTCGTCGAGCTTCGACGGGCGTTGCTCGGCGAGCCGCAGCAGGTTCTTCTCGGCGGCGGGGTGGAGCTCGCGCAGAAGCGGGAGGAGCCGCTCGCGGATGAGCCCGCGCTTCGTGTCCGGGTTGGACGTGTCCGTGCGGAAGTGCAGCCCCTCGGCGCGGCAGTAGGCCTCGGTCTCGTCGCGCCAGAGCTCGAGCAGCGGGCGGACGACGCCGTCCTCGCGCTTCGGCTTGATCCCGCCGGCCACGCCGCTCGCCGCCAGCCGGTAGAGGACGGTCTCGACCTGGTCGGAGGCCGTATGGCCGGTAGCGCGGAGCCGGTCGCGTGCGAACGAGTAGCGGATCTCGCGGAGCGCGTCCTCGCTCGCGGCGCCGGCGGGCCGGCCGTCCACGACCTCGGCCCCGAGCTGCTCGCGGCAGAAGCGGGCGTCCTCCTCGGACTCCGCGCCGCGCAAGCCGTGGCGACGTGTAGCGCGCTGACCCGGTAGCCGAGCGAGCGCAGCGCGTGCCAGAGGCAGGTCGAGTCGGCGCCGCCGGAGACGAGGCAGGTCACCTCGCCGCCCGGATCGATGAGCTCGTGACGGCGGATGAACGCCTCGACGCGCTCCGGGACGGTCATAGCAGCACGCTTCGATAGCTCCCCTGGCGGCGCATCCCGATCTTCTCGTACAGGTGGATCGCGGGTGCGTTTTCCGGCCGCACGAACAGGCAGACCGACGGCGTCTGGGCCAGCAGCCGGCGGCAGAGGTCGCGCAGCGCCCGCTGCGCATGGCCGCGGTTCCGCACCTCGGGGTCGACCCAGACCTGCTGCAGCTGAACGGCACTCGGCGTCCAGGCCGACGCTTCGGCCTTGAACAGGATCGTCCCGTTGTCCGTCCAGATCCACGAGCGGCCGTCCTCGATCTGCGCGCGCGTCCGCCAGCGAAAGCCCTCCGCATCGGCGCGCAGCGGATCGCTGCCGAGCTCCTCCCGGTGCGCCGCCGCGCAGGCGGGGACGAGTAGGTCGAGGTCGTCGACGGTCGCATCCCGCAGGCCGGACTCGCCCGGCTCGGGCTCTTCGTCCATGACGTAGACCGGCTGGCCCGGCCGGTCCTCGCGCGGCGCGGGAAGCCGGCGCGCGACGGCGTCCCAGAGCTCCGCGACGGCCTCCTCGCCGCCGATGATCATTCGCGCGCGCGTGTCGACGAGGGCGGCGAAGGCCGCGCAGCCCTGTCCCGACGGGACGACGTTGACGCCGATGTGCGCAACGGCGAGCAGGCGCTCCCCGTCCCCGATCGCGCTCAGGCGTCCGCCGCCGCGGCGGACGAGATCCTCGATGAAGACTCGCTCGATCGGATCCTCGGCGCAGAAGTCGAGCAACGCGCCCCGGTCCGGTGTGAAGACGTCCATATCTACGGAGACTTTAGGCTCCGCGGGATGCCCGTCCACGTCCGCGCCCAGCCCGGCGACTACGCGGAGGCCTGCCTCCTCCCCGGCGACCCGAACCGCGCGCGCCTGATCGCCGAGCGGTTCCTGGACGACGCGGTCGAGCGGAACAACGAGCGAGGGTTGCTCGGCTACACCGGCAACTTCGAGGGAAAGCCGGTCTCTGTGCAGTCCACCGGAATGGGAGGCCCGTCGGCGGCGATCGTCGTCGAGGAGCTGATCGAGCTCGGCGTGAAGCGCCTCCTGCGCGTGGGGACGTGCGGCGCGCTGCAGCCGCACCTGGCTCACGGAGACCTGATCCTCGCGCTGTCGGCGGTGCCCGACGACGGGACGTCGCAGCGCTACGCCGGGGGCGAGGCGATCGCGCCCACTGCCGACTGGGACCTACTGCACGGCGTCGTCCATGCCGCGAAAGAGATCGGCGAGCGGATCACGTACGTCGGCCCGATCGTGTCCACCGATGTCTTCTACGAGCCCGACGAAGGGCGGTTCGCTCGCTGGTCTGCACGGGGGCTGCTCGCCGTCGAGATGGAAGCCGCCACGCTCTTCACGGTGGCATCGCTCCGCGGCGCGCAGGCCGCCTGCCTGCTGACGGTGAGCGACACGTTCGAGGGCGGGCACGGGAGGATCTCCGACGCGGACCTCGACCAGGCGGTCGAACGGATGGCCCGCATCGCGCTGGCGGGAGTCGCGTGAGCACCGTCTTCCTCGTCAACCCCGCGTCGGCAAACGGCTCGACGGGGCGCAAGTGGCCTGTGCTCGCCCGGCGGGCCGCGGAGCTCGGCCTGCGCGGCGACGCGCTCATCTCCGAACGCGCGGGACAGTTGACCGAGCTGGCCGCCGAGGCCGTCCACGCGGGGGCGACCCGACTCGTCGTCGTCGGCGGGGACGGCACCGTGCACGAGGTCGTGAACGGCCTGCTCGGTGCGGCGGGCGACGCGGAGATCGCCCTCCTCTCGCGCGGCACGGGAACCGACTTCGCGCGGAGCCTCGGGCTCCCGCTCAAGTTCGACGAGGCCGTTCGAGTCGCCCTCGACGGGCGCGTGCGGACGATCGACGCAGGCCGCGCGACCTTCCACCACGGGGAAGCCTGGTTCGCCAACTTCGCCGGAGCGGGGATCAGCGGCGCGATCGCCCGGGACGCGAACTCCTCGTCGAAGGCGCTCGGCGGCAAGGTCTCCTTCATGGTCTCGACGGTCAAGGTATTCGCCCGCTGGAAGAGCGCGGGCGTAGAGGCGGCCGTCGGCGGCGAGACCCGACGCGGGCAGATGTTCGAGATCGTCGCGATGAACGGCCCCTACGCGGCGGGCGGGATGAAGATCGCGCCGGAGGCGCTGATGGACGATGGGCTGCTCGACACAGTGCTCTTCGGCGACGTGACCAAGCTCGACTTCATGACCACGTTCCCGAAGATCTACAGCGGCCGCCACCTCGGGCATCCCAAGATCGAGCTCGTGCGCGGCGCGAGCGTCACCATCGAGTCAGATCCCCCGCTTCCAGTCGTGCTCGACGGCGAGCAGCCCGGAACGACGCCGGCGCGCTTCGAGATCGTCCCCGGAGCCCTCCGGGTCCGGGTCCGCTAGCTCTGCCTAGCTCGTCTTGGGGGTCGACTTCGAAGACGGACGCGAAGCGCTCGAGGAGCGCTTGCGCGGGGCCGGCTTCTTGGCGGCCTTCTCGAGCGCCTCGACGCGCTTCTCGAGCTCGTCGACGCGCTTCATGCGCTTCTGAAGGTCGTCTATCCGGTCGCGCAGGCCATTCAGCGCGTCGAGGGCCATCTTGCCGCCCGGGACGTCGCCGATCTTCTGAATCGCGTCCCCGCCCGCGTCCTTGATCCGCGCGACCAGATCCTTGTCGTCGGTTTTCTGCGTAGCCATTGCCTGATTATGGCCGGATTCGAGAAATCGTGAACGTCAACCGATAGCAGCCGTGCACGTTGGAGGCCGGACAGGTCGATCCAGCGAGGCTCGAGTTCACCTGGTGCCTGCCGAGACTCGCCTGCGGGGAGCGGAAATGGACGGCCAGGATCCCCGGCTGGTCGTCGCTCACGGTGTTGCCGACCTCATTGATGTGCGGGCACGGTGTGACCTCGCCCCGGATTGAATACGCGTTGCCGAGCGAGCCGAAGTCGCACTCCCGTGTCTGCACGAAGAACCGCCACGGCCTCCCCTTCGCGAGGAAGAGGTCCATCCGCTGTTTCGTGCGAACGGTCTGGCCATCGGCGACCTCGATGACGATCGGCTTCCAGGAAGTCCAGATCCCTCCCGCGTCCAGGTAGACATTCCACTCGCCGGGAGAGGTGGTCACCTGGCCGACGAGGGTCGACTCGTCCTTGAACGGGCAGTTCAAGTCGTACGGCGGGCAGCCGGGATCCATCGCGCGCCGGACGAGCAGTGAGTCGAGGCGGACACGCAGGTGCAGCGGACGTGCCTTCACCGGACGCCAGCCGACGAAGAACCTCTTCGCGACAAGCGGCTGGGACGCATCCACGGAAACGGAGATCCCGTCGGCGAGGCGCCTCACCGTTGCCGAGGAAGACGCGCCTACGTCGGTCACGCGGTAGACGAGGCGCGCCTTCGGCGAGGGCTTCTTTCCGGCCTTCAGCACGAACGTGTACGTCCCCGTCACGGGCACGCTCGTGACCGGGGTCGCGACGCACTGCTTGAAGGCGTTCCGGTCGCCCTTCGTCTGGTGAGCGCACAGCGCCTGCGTGTCGGCGGGCGTGCCGGCGTGCGTCACGTACAGGTCGCCCTCTCTGTCTCCGAACGAGCTCCTCCGCGACGAACCGCCCGGATTGCGCTCGACCCAGAGGACGCGCCAGGGATGGATCTCCGTGTGCTCCCCGGTAGCCGTCAGGTGGTCGCAGTCCCAGACCCAGGAACCGACGAGAGAGATGCGGTCGCCGCGATCGGGCCAGGCCCAGGTCGGAAAGGTCAGCGACTCGCGCTCCGTGTGCAGCCGCGCGGTCTCGGAGCTCTGGCCCTCGAAGTTGCCGGTTCCGAGGAGGTTCTCGTACGGGGGATCCGGCTTGACGTTGAAGGTGAAGTCGTAGGAGGTGTGGGTGAACGGGTCGTCCGTCCCCGTCGGCTCCGCCGCCTTGTCTGGCTGGTACTGCGAGTCGACCACCCCGGTGACGACCTGATTCTGTGCGAGACCCCCGCCCACGTACACCCAGTTCGGCACCTGCTTCGTGAGGATCGAGCCGCGCTCCCGCGTGCAGCCGTCTGCGAGCGGTTGCGTCCGGGAGTCGGGCCCTCCTGCGGCGACCGTCGCCTTGTTCCCGGCTCCGCGGCCCGCCAGACCCGGCCGCCGCAATCGCGGCGACGGCGAACGCGAGCAAGATCAAGAGACGGCGCTGGATCTTCACAGGATTTTTACGGTGCTGAATCACTAACCTCCGAGGCCCGATCTAGTCTGAATTGACAATGAAGGTCGCCGAGACGAAGGCTCACGAGCATACGCCGGTGACCACGGTGGTGCTTCTCCAGCGCAACGGCATTCCGTACGAAGTCGAGCGCACCTTCTGCTTCTCTTGCCGCGAGGTCCTCGAAGAGCGGCCGGTCAAACGCACCGCCGCCTGAACGAAACGCAAGCGC
>CAWJGS010000003.1:0-83213 GCA_963842575.1 uncultured Actinomycetes bacterium
GAGCAGCCGCTCTCGTCGCCGGCGGTAGGCGGTTGCTCATCGCAGGCGATTCACAGCTCACGGTTCTCGATGCCGCCACGCTGAAGCGGGCCCGAACAGTCCAGCTTCCTCCAGGGCCCATGGTCGCGATCAGACCAGATGGGCGGGTGGCCGCAGTCGGGTCGGAGGCAGGATCGATCTCGTTCGTCGATCTCTCGACGGGCCGGGTGACTCCCGGGCTCGGTGGGCATTCAGGCTCGGTTGTCCGGGGCGAGTTCTCTCCGGACGGTCGCACGCTCGTCACGACCGCGGAGGATGGCTCCGTGATCGTGTGGGACGCAAGGACGGCGCAACCTGTGGAACACCTCAGTCGGGCATGCAGGGCGGCCGCTCGGAATCGCCTTCAGCTGCAGACGGGCAGACGCTCTACACGTCGAGCCTCGACGGCGCCGTCTTCGAGTGGGATCTCGGCACGACGCGCCGGTTCGGCGTCCCCTTCACGACCACGCGTGAGGTTCCTTCCTTCGGGTTCGACGTCCCGCCCACCCCGCCGCTGGCAGTCTCACCGGACGGCTCCGAGTTCGCCGTGCGCCTCGGCCGCTCGCGCGTCGGATTCTTCTCCGTGGTCGCGCCCCGCCGCCTGCGCTCGTTCAGGGCCGCGCTCAGAGGCGTCGTCAAGATGCCCTCGGGCAGGGTCGTCCAGACAGCACGTGACGTGAACGCGATCGCGTGGTCGCCGTCGCGCGAGATCGCCGTGGTCGGAAGCAGCGGCCAGGTTCAACTCTGGAGCCTGCGCGGCAAGCCGCATTTCGTTCGAGCGCTGACCGGACTCCACTCGACGAACAACCTCCCGGAAACGGTGATGGGAGTCGCCTTCTCACCTGACGGCCGGCTCGTCGCGGCGACCGATCTCAATCACACGCCCGGTGCGCTTCCGTTCCTAGGCCGGCTCGCAGTCTGGCGATCCGACTCCGGAAAGCTTCTGTGGCGAGCCGCTGAACCTCGGTAACGCCGGCGACTCGGTCGTGTTCTCTCCGGACGGGAAAACCATCGCCACGGGTCTGGACGACGGAAGAGTCCTGCTGGTCGATGCTCGTACTGGACACATCGAACGCACGCTGCGCGTGTTCGGGGACCAGAGCGCTGTTCACGCTCTTTCCTTCGCCCGCGACGGAACCCTCGCGACCGGGACCGATTCAGGAATCGTGCAGCTCTGGAACCCAGCGACGGGCGCTCAGATCGGCCACCCCACCCTCGTAGCCGCGGCACCCGTCGCCAGCATCGCATTCGACCCGTCAGGAGAGAGATTCGCGACAACGGGCGGTTCGGACGGGCTCGCGAAGCTCTGGACGACGAAGACACAGCAGCAGTTCGGCGCCGACTTTCCCGCCGATCCGGGCCAGGTGGGGAATGCGCGCTATACGCCCGACGGATCGAAGCTGATCGTGGTGTACGGCGACGGAGAGGGATTCGTCTGGCCGACGTCGGTGAGCGCCTGGAAGGACCACGCCTGCGCGGTCGCAGGCCGCAACCTCACGCGCGAGGAGTGGGCGCGGTTCGTGGGCGCCCGCAGCTATTCGACGGTCTGCCCCGACCTACCCAGCGACTAGTCTCCGGGCATGCCGGTCCGAATCCTCTACTGCCCCACCTGAAGCGGCTACGACCGCCGGGCCACGAGTCTCGCGGCCGCGATCACCGAGCAGACCGGAGTCGAGGCGGAGACGACGCCGGGAGCGAAGGGTCAGTTCGACGTCTTCACGGACGGCGATCTGATCTTCTCGAAGAAGGAAACGGGCCGCTTCCCCGAAGAGCGCGAGATCGTCAGCGCCCTTTGAACTCGGGCGGCCGCTTCTCGAGGAAGGCGGCCACGCCTTCGGCGGAAGTCCTCCGTCTGCGTCGCCGCGGTCTGCAGCTGAGCCTCGCGCTCGAGCTGCTCGTCCAGCGTCGAGGCTCCCGCGCGGTCGAGCAGCCGCTTCGTCATGCCGACCGCGAGCGGCGGTAGGGATGCGAACTCCGCGGCGACCTCGCCCGCGCGCTGGAGCAACGCGTCGGCCTCGACGACCTCCGAGACGAGCCCCCACGCGTGCGCCTCGGCGGCGGTCAGCTTCCTGCCCCGACGCCAGCCACTCGAACGCGCGGGAGTAGCCGAGGATCCGCGTCACGAAGAAGGTCCCGCCCGAGTCGGGGACGAGCCCGATGTTGATGAAAGCCGGGACGAAGCTGGCCGAGTCGGCCGCGATGCGCAGGTCGCAGGCGCAGGCGAAGGACATCCCCGCTCCCGCCGCAGGCCCGTTGACCGCGGCGATGACCGGCTTCTCGAGCGCGCGGATCGCGAGGACGTTGGGGTGGTACGTCGCGCGCAGGCGATCGCCGATGTCGCCGGGCGCCTCGCGAAACTCACCGAGGTCCTGACCGACGCAGAAGCCGCGTCCGGCGCCCGTCAGCACGACCGCGCGCACCTCCGGGTCGCGCGCCTCCTTCAGCGCCGCGCCGAGCGCGTCGTGCATCGCCTTGTTGAACGCGTTCAGGACGTCCGGCCGGTTGAGCGTGATCGTCAGGACGCTGCCGTCGCGGGTCGTCTCGACTTCGGGCACGCGGTGAGTTTACGGTGCCTCTATCCACGGACTCCTCGCAGCGGGCTTCCAGAGGTCGACCAGCACTACCTCCTGCAGGCGCGGCAGATGCAAGCTCTCTCGCTCGCCGTCCACATCCCGCTCGTCTGCTTCGGGATCGCGTTCCCCGCGCTCGTCCTGTTCGTCGAGTGGCTCGGGATCCGCACCGGCGATCCCGTCTACCGGACGCTGGCGCGGCGCTGGTCGCGCGTGATGATCTCGCTCTTCGCGGTCGGCGTCGTCACGGGGACGATCCTCAGCTTCGAGTTCGGCCTCCTCTGGCCGGCGTGGATGGCGAAGTTCGGCGACGTCTTCGGCTTCGCCTTTGCGCTCGAGGGCGTCTCGTTCTTCCTCGAGGCGATCTTCATCGGCATCTATGTGTACGGCTGGAACCGCTTCTCGCCCCGCGTCCACCTCCTGACCGGCATCCCGATCGCGATCACAGGGCTGACCGGCTCGCTCATGGTGATCGCGGTCAACGGCTGGATGAACCATCCGACGGGCTTCACCATGCAGGACGGCCGCGTCACGAACGTGCATCCGTTCGACGCGCTCTTCGCCAACTCGTACTTCTGGCACGAGTTCGTGCACATGTACCTCGCCGGGTACATGGTCGTCGGCTTCGTCGTCGCCGGCGTCTACGCGTGGGGGAAGCTGCGCGGCCGCTGGGGCCGGTACGAGCGCATCGCCCTCGCGATCCCGCTGACGGTCGCCGCGCTGGCCGCCCCGGCGCAGATCGTCGTCGGCGACTGGAACGGCCGGGCCGTCGCCGCCGACCAGCCGATCAAGCTCGCCGCCCTCGAGGGGCTGCAACAGACGACCGCGGGCGCGCCCGAGCACCTCCTGGGCTGGTACGACGGGACGGGCATCCGGTACGGCATCGCGATCCCCGATCTGCTCTCGCTGCTCGCGCACCACAGCCCACACGCGACCGTGCAGGGCCTCGACACGGTCCCGCCGGACGACCGGCCGCCGGTGAACTGGGTGCGCTTCTCCTTCCAGGCGATGGTGTTCATCGGCACCGGGCTCGCGTTCCTCGGCATGTGGTACCTCTGGGTGCGGATCTTCCGGCGGCGCTTACCGGAGACGCCCTGGTTCTATCGGGCGCTCGTCGCGGCCGCGCCTCTGTCCCTCGTCGCTCTCCTGGCCGGTTGGCTCACGACCGAGATTGGCCGGCAACCGTGGATCGTCTACAGGGTGATGCGCACGGCCGACGCCGTGACCGGAGCCAAGGGGCTCCCGGTCGGCCTCGCCACCGTCACAGTGGTCTACCTCCTGCTCGCCGGGCTCGTCGTCTGGCTGCTCCGCCGCCTGGCCCGCTCGCCGCTCGAGCGACAACCACCCTCCGACTCCGTCTCCGCCGATGTCGCTGGCTGAGTTCCCGCTCATCCTGATCCTGGCCGGCCTCGTCGCCTACGCCGTCCTGGGCGGGGCCGATTTCGGCGCCGGCTTCTGGATGCTTCCGGGCGGCGGCTTGACGCAGCGGGTACGCGACCACGCGCACCGGGCGATGGGGCCGGTGTGGGAGGCGAACCACGTCTGGCTGATCTTCGTGCTCGTCATCTGCTGGACGGGCTACCCGACCGCGTTCGCGTCGATCATGTCCACGCTGACCGTGCCGTTCTTCGTGGCGGCGATCGGCATCATCCTGCGCGGATCGACGTACGTCCTGCGCTCGGCGGCGGGGACGACGCGGATGGGCGCGGCCGCTGACCTCGTGTTCGCGGCCGCCTCCATCCTCACGCCCTTCATGCTCGGCGCGGCGGCGGGCGGCATTGCGTCGGGCCGCGTGCCCGTGGGGAATGCGGCGGGCGACCTGGTGACGAGCTGGCTCAATCCAACCTCGGCGATGATCGGCGCGATCGCCGTTGTCACAGGCGCCTACCTGGCTGCCGTTTACCTCGCGGCGGACGCGCGGCGCATCGGCGACCTCGAGCTGGAGGAGGCCTTCAGGCGCCGCGCGCTCGGTACCGCGGTGGCGGCAGGCGCGATTGCACTGGGCGCGCTCCCCGTCATCCGCGACGACGCTCCGCAGCTCTACGACGGCCTCACCCACGGTGGCGGGCTGGCGTGCGTGATCGCCTCCGCTGTTGCGGGACTGGTGACCATCGGCCTCGTCTGGGCTCGCCGTTTCGGGCTGTCGCGCGTCACCGCGGCGGCTGCGGTGGCCGCGATCATCGCCGGCTGGGCCCTCGCTCAACGGCCGTACATCCTTCCGCCCGATCTGACGGTGGACGAGGCGGCGGCGCCACACGCAACGCTGGTCGTGATCGTCGTCGCGGCCGTGATCGCCGCGGTCCTCCTGCTTCCGTCGCTCAGCCTGCTCTACGGGCTTCTGCTCGGCGGCCGCTTCGAGCGGGAGGCCGAACCGGATGAGGCGGGCGAGCGGAGGGCGATCAGGATCGGCCGCTGGGAAGTCCGGGTCGGCGCGGCCGCCTCCGTCTTCATCGCCGGCGCGCTCCTGAACATCTTCTGCCAGAACGCGTGGCAGCGCGGGGTCGCCGTCGCGGCTCTCCTGGGCGGGATCGCGTGGGGGTTCGCGCTACTCGCTGTTCCGCCGGAGGCGCCAGAGCACGAAGACGGCCAACGCGGCGACTAGCTGCCAGCCGACCATGATCGCGTTCGGGTTGACCGCCGGCTTCCACGTGACCTCGCCGTCCTTGATCACGTAGGCGCCGGCCGGCTTGGCCGCCAGGCCGAAGCCTCCGCCGCCGTTCCCCTCGGTGTCGCCGCCTCCCCCACCACCGCCGCCGACCTTGGCGACCGGGATGACCGTGACTCCGTCCTCGTGGACGCTCTCGCCGAACACCTTCTTGACCGACATCGCCTCTCGTACACCACTCAACAGCTCGTCGACCTTCATCTCACTCTCCTTTGAACTCAGGCTGTCGCTTCTCGATGAACGCGCTCATCCCCTCGCGCGCGTCCTCCGTTCCGAGTGCGATCGCGAACGCCTGCCGCTCGTACTCGACGCCTAGCTGAAGGGATCCCTCGAACGCTCGGTTGACGGCCTGCTTCGCCAGGCGGAGCGCGAGCGGGCTCTTCTCGGCGATGGCGCGGGCGAGGCGCTTGGACTCGTCCAGCCACGCCTCCCGCTCGACGACGCGGGCGACGAGCCCGGCCGCCTGCGCCTCGCGCGCGGACAGGAAGCGCCCGGAGAGGATCACGTCCATCGCGACTGCCTTGCCGACCGCCCGCGTGAGCCGTTGCGTGCCCCCCGCGCCGGGCATCAGGCCGAGGTTGATCTCGGGCTGGCCGAACTGCGCGGTCTCGGACGCCACGATCAGGTCGCACAGCATCGCGAGCTCGCAGCCGCCGCCGAGACAGAACCCCGACACGGCCGCGACGATCGGCTTGCCGATCCTGCGGATCGAGTCCCAGCGCCCGAGCCGGTTCGACGTCGCCGCCTCGTACGGGCTCGTCTGCGCGAGGACGCCGATGTCCGCGCCGGCTGCGAACGCCCGCTCGGAGCCGCCGAGGACGATGCAGCGAATCCCGTCGTCTGAGTCCAGCTCCTGCAGCGCCCCGACGAGCTCGTCCATGAGCTCGTCCGAGAGTGCGTTCAGCTGCTTCGGCCTGTTCAGCAGCACGACCGCGACCGGCGGCTCGCGCTCGACCAGGACGAGCTCCTCGGTCACTTCTTCTCCAGGAATCCCTTGATCGCAGCCTTCGGCTCGTCCGTCGCCATCGACAGCGCGAGCCAGTCGCGCGCGTGGTTGATCGTCTCGTGCCAGGCCAGGTCGCGCCAGAAGTTCAGGTGCTGCTTCGCGTAGCGGGTCGTCTGCGGGAGCTTGCGCGCCAGGCTCTCGACGAGGCGGTCGACCTCGGCGTCCAGCCCGTCGGCCGGCACGGCGCTGTTCACGAGCCCCCACTCCGCGGCCTTGCGCGCGGGGATCTCCTCGCACAGGAGGACGATCTCCCGGGCGCGGCGGTCGCCGACCATGATGGTGAGCCACTGCGTCGCGCCTCCGGCCGGCACCGACCCGTGCTCGGGCCCGACGTGGCGGATGAACGCGTCCTCCACCATCACAGCCAGGTCGCAGGCCATCTGCAGCTCGTTGCCGCCGCCGACGGCAATCCCGTTGATCCGCGCCACCGTCGGCTTGCCGATCTCGCGCAGCCGGTCGTGCGCATCCTTGAACGCGCCGAACCACTTCCAGTACTCCGTCGGGTTGCCGACGTACCCCTCGCTCCACTCCTTGAGATCGGCGCCGACGCAGAACGCTCGGCCCGTCCCGGTGAGGACGACGACGCGGATCGAATCGTCCCAGGACGCGTCCTCGCAGGCGCGCGCGAGCTCGCGCAGCGTCTGGAAGTCGAACGCGTTCAGCACCTCGGGCCGGTTGAAGCGGATGGTCGCCCGCGGAGGTGCCTTCTCGTAGACGATCCGCTCGAAGCCGAGCTCGGCCGGGTCGAGCGGAGCGGGACGCGCCGGCTCGGTCATCGGGTCACAACTCCACGAAGTAGACGTTGAACGGGATTCCCATCTCCATCGCGTCCTTGCCGGCCGCGGCGAACTCTTCGCTGCGCGTGGCGGCCTTGAACGCGTCCATGTCCGGCCACTCGAACTCGAAGTAGTACTTGTACTTGGGCTCGCCGAAAGCGGCGCCGAAGACCTCGCCGTGCCGGATCGTCGCGCCCGGCACCTTGCTCGAGAAGTCGCGGTTGTGCTGCTCGTAGCGGGCCGGATCCGGTGTCTCTCCCTCGTACAGCACGAATGCTCTGACCATCCCTCGCTCCCTTCCTCGCGGTGCGCTGAGCGTATAGCTTCCTCTGCGGTATACGACAAAGGAGACTGGCATGGCAGGCAAACTCGTCCACTTCGAGCTTCCGGTTCAGGACGTCGGCCGCGCGAAGCGTTTCTGGAGCGGCGTCTTCGGTTGGGAGTTCGGCGACTCGGCGATGCCGGAGTTCGAGTACTACATGGTGCAAACCGGTGACGACCAGGGCGGCGCGATCATGCCCTCGGAGACGCCGGCGAGCTCACCCATCGTCTACTTCGACACCGACGACATCGATGCGTCGATCGCGAAGGTCAGGGAGCTCGGGGGCGAGGCCGAGGACAAGACGCCGATCCCGCACGTCGGATGGTTCTCCCACTGCACCGACACCGAGGGGATCGCGTTCAGCCTCTTCCAGAGCGACGAGTCCGTCCAGCCGCGGCTAGCCCGAGCTGACGATCAGGAGGACGCCGGTTCCCTCCGCCAGGACGGTGCCGGCACGCGGCACGACCGTGACCACGCGGCCCTTGCGGACGCTCGAGTGCTTGCGCATGACTGCCGAGACCGTGCAGCGCGCGCCGAGCACGCGGTGCTTCGCGGCGCCGAGCTGAACACCGCGCAGGGCCGGGACGGTGCAGTGAGGGATCCCGGCCACGCCGGGATCCTCGGGCGGCCCCGGGTCGAGCATCTGCGCCGGCGCGGTTGGGGCGATCGCCGCGGCGACCGCCCCGAGCAGCACTGCCGCCTTGATCACCTGGCGACGATGAGTAGGACCTTCGTGCCGGGCGCGAGGATCGTCCCCGCCTGCGGCAGGGCGGTCAGCACGGTGTTCCGCGCTGCGACCGAGCGCCGGCGCATCGGCGCCATGACTCCGCACAGCGAGCCGCGCAGGCTCTTGCGCGCGGCGGCGAGCTGCTTGCCCTCGATGTTCGGCACGGTGCAGTGTGGGACGCCGAGCCAGCCCGGATCGGGCGGCGGGCCTCCAGCCTGGGCGGACGTCGCGGCAACCGCCGCGCCTGCTCCGACCACGGCCATCCACTTCATCAGACGTGTGTGACGCGAAGCCTTCATCTGCTCCTCCTCATCGAGTTCCCGCCCACAGGACGGGGGAGGAGAGCGGCTTCTTCCCTACCTTGGCCTGAGGACCAGCGGAGTGCGCGGCTCCTGGGTGAAGTCGAAGTCCTTCACCAGGTCGCCGAGGATCGGAACCGTCTCGCGCACGTCCGGTCGCGGGTCGGGCCGGCCGTCCGTCCGCGGGTCGAGCCTCTGCCCGCCGAGGAAGTCGTCCTCGATGAACTTGTCGTACGCGTCGAAGCTGAGCGTCTGGTGATCGACGTAGCCCCTCCTCGCGTACGGGCTGATGACCAGCCCGGGGACGCGCAGGCCGTAGCCGTTGCCGTCGACCCGCGGCGGCATGACGTGGTCGTAGAAGCCGCCCCAGTCGTCCCAGGCGAGGAAGATCGCGGTGGAGCCCCAGTCGGGACTCTTCATCGCGGCGTCGATCACCTTGGTGACGAACTTCTCGCCGGCGTTGACGAGCGCCGGCGGATGCTCGCTGACGCGGCCGTCCGGCACGATCCACGAGACCGACGCCAGCGATCCCGTCCGGGCGGCGGCGAAGTAGTGGTCGAGTGACGTGATGTTCCGGAGCTGGTGGTCGCGCTTGACCGTCACGAAGTAGGGAAGCGGGTTCCAGATTCCCGGCGTGTCCGGATCCTGGAGGAAGTCGGCGCACCGAACCGCCCCCGTGCGGCAGTCGGGCTCGGTGCCCTTGGTGATGTAGTAGCGCCAGCTGACTCCGTCACGGTGCAGGAGGTACGTGAGATCGGTCCACGCGTACACCGGCGGCGGGCCGCCGTGCGTGAAGTCGGGCGTCAGGCCCGGCCGCTGCAGCTCGTTCTTGCAGCTGAACGGATCCGTGCTCGTGCACTTCGCCGACCACTCGGAGACCATGAACAGATGCGCGGGGAGACTCCAGGACGCGTTCGGCTCGAACATGTGATCCTGGAGGACGTAGTTCCTCGCGTAGTCCCAGTAGTTCGGGATCTCGCGGGCGTCGTGGTAGCCCATCACGTCGATGCGGCCGTGCTTCCGGCACCAGGGGTTGGCGAAATTCGCGCAGCTTTCCTCCGCTCCCTCGGCCTGCGTGACGAATCCGTTCATCCTGCCGCCGTCGATGTCGCGGGTCGCATTGGTCTGCGCGTGCGGGCCGCCGCGATTGAGGTCGTAGGGATCGTGGTACGGCCTGTCGCACGTCTTGCTCTTGGGATCGGGGACACAGACGCCGTGTGGGATGCCGTCCGCTCCCGGGTACGTCCCGAAGTAGGAGTCGAACGAGCGGTTCTCCTGCATGATCACGATGACGTGCTGGATCTTGTGGATCCCGCGCAGCCGCCGGCTCGAGCGCGTGGGCCGGAGCGTGGCTCTGGCCGGCGCGGAGCGCGTGACGGCAACGCTGCCGAGCGCGCCCGCGACGGCGACGCCGGCGAGGATCCAGGTGACAGCGGTTCTCACTGCCGAGAAGAGGGGGGAGCGGGAGGCCGAGAGCCGCAGCTCACACTGTGGAGGAGACTACGCCGCGAGGGTCGCGGATGCTGCAGTTCCCCACAAAACTGGGTGAGCATTCTCTTGGAGGGGCTTCGTATGACTCGGCCTCCCGGTGTCGGCAGACACTTCGTGTTCTATCTCGCAAGTGCTAAGCCGACATGTAGCGCCGATTAAGAAATGCCTGCACTTCATATGAATTAGGTAAGACGGCGGAGGAGGAGGATCCCCGCAAGCGGGCAGACCGCGGCAAGCGCGAAGCCGGCCCTCCACGACGTGGCCGCGACGAGTGAGGCAAAGACAACGGGAGCGGCGGCTCCGACGCCCGAGAGCACCGACTGCTGAAAGCCGATCGCGGCGCCGCTCCGGCGTCCCCCCGCGAGCTCGGCGGCTGCCGTGAAGGAGAGCCCGTTCCACGACATCGCAAGCCCGCCGGCGACGACGAAGGCTGGAACGAGGATCCACAGCGATGCGCCGGTGAGCGCGGCCACGAGCCCGGTGGCCAGCGCGGTGGCGACGCCGACGCGCCGCAGCGGGACAACCCGACTGCCGAGGACGTCCGACCAGCGGCCCGCGCCGATCCGCAGGGCGGCCGCCGCGATCTGGATCGCCGCGAGCACACCGGCGGCGGCGGCGTCCGACACGCCGCGCTCGTCGTGCAGGAAGAGCACCACGAAGCCGATGACCGCGACCTGGGCGACCAGGTAGAGGCCGCTCCCGAAGGAGAGCTCCCACAGCTTGCGGTCGCGCAGCGTCCACTCGACCGCCTCGACCGGAACTTGCGGCTCGTGCGGCTCGCGGACGGTGAGGACCCCGGCGATCCCGCCCAGCAGGCAGAGCCCGGCCAGGAATAGGAGCCCCGAGCGAACACCGAGGTGCGGAAGCACGAGGGCGGCCACGAGCCCGCCTGCCGGAATGGCGGTCTGCCGGATGCCGAGCGCGAGCCCTCGCTGAGACGGCTGGAACCACTGCATGACGGCGCGGCCGCTGGCGGAGTTGACGCTCGCGCCGGCGGCACCCGCGAGGCTCAGGAACGCGACGAGCCAGGCGAGGCTCGGCGCATAGGCGGCGGCGGTAAGGAAAGCCGCGCAGCCCGCGAGCCCCAGGCCGAGGACGGCCCGCTCCCCGAAACGGTCGGCGGCGAGCCCCCAGGGCAGCAGCGTGAGCAGCGTCCCCACCCAAGTCGCCGCCAGGACGATGCCGACCTCCGAGAGCGTCAGCCCGTAGTGGGTGCGAATCGCCGGCGCGAGGGCGGGCAGGCCGATCCCGATCGCCGAGAAGCTCGCCTGGGCAGCCGTGCCGCCCGACAGCACGACCCAGCGGTACGGGTGGCTGTCTACAGCCCGAACGGGTTGAACGGCCTCGAGCTCGTCGAGACGAGGACGCTCTTGGTCTCGAGGTACAGCTCGAGCGTCTCGAGCCCGAGCTCACGGCCGAAGCCGGACTGCTTGTACCCGCCGAACGGGATCCCCGGGAACGCCGTGTACGGCATGTTGATCCCGACCGTGCCGGCCTTGATCTGCCGCGCGAGCCGGTGGCCGCGCGCGGGATCTCCCGTCCAGACCGTCGCCATCAGCCCGTAGCGGACCGCGTTGGCCTGCCGCACCGCGTCCTTCTCGTCGGCGAACGGAGAGATCGTCACCACGGGGCCGAAGATCTCCTCCTGGGCGACCGTCATCTCCTGGTTCACGCCGGCGAGGACGGTGGGCGGGTAGAACGCGCCCTGACCGTCCGGCGCCTCCCCTCCCGTGACGACGTCGGCACCCTCCTCGCGTCCGGTCTCGACGAACCCGTGCACGCGATCACGGTGCTCGGTGGAGATGAGCGAGCCGACCTGGGTCTCCGCTTCGAGCGGATCGCCGACCTTCAGGCTCTTGGCGGCATCCGCGAACTTCGAGACGAAGTCGTCGTAGGCCGACTCCTCCACCAGGATGCGCGATCGCGCCTCGCAGCTCTGGCCGGCCGAGTAGTAGATCGACCAGACCGAGCTGGGAATCGCATCGGCGAGATCCGCGTCGGCGAAGACGACGTTCGGGCTCTTCCCGCCCAGCTCGAGCGTGATGCGCTTGATGGGATCGGAGGCCATGCGCATGATCTCGCCGCCCGTCTCGGTCGAGCCGGTGAACGCGATCTTGTCCACGCCGGGATGCCTGACGAGGTACGCGCCAATCGTCTTTCCCGCCCCCGGAACGACGTTGATCGCGCCGGGCGGGAAGCCGACCTCGGACGCGAGCTCGGCCATCCGCAGCGCGCTCAGCGGAGTCGCGGAGTCGGGCTTGAGGACGACCGTGCAGCCCGCCGCGAGCGCCGGCGCGAGCTTCCACGTGGTCATCATCAGCGGGTAGTTCCAGGGAACGATCTGTCCGGCGACGCCGACCGGCTCCTTCAGCGAGTAGAAGAGAAGCGAGCCGCCGATCGGGTTCGAGCGACCTGCGATCGAGGCGATCGCCGAGCCGTAGAAGCGGTAGTTCTCCACCGCCTGTGCGAGCTCGGCCTTTACCGAGGAGATGGCCTTGCCGACGTTGCGCACCTCGAGCTCGGCGAGCTCCTTGCGGTTCGCGACGAGCGCGTCGGCGAGCGCGTGCAGGAGCCGTGAGCGCTCCGTCGCCGGGGTCTTGCCCCACGCGCCCTCGAGCGCCCCACGGGCAGCCTCGACGGCACGGTCGACGTCCTGCTCCGATGCCATGGCGACGGTCGCGAGCGGCGCGCCGGTCGCCGGCTCGGTGAGCTCGCGCGTCTCTCCGCCGGTCGCCTCGGTCGGCTCGCCGTTGATGAACAGCCCGTACTCGCGTGTTGCCACCGCCATCAAGCCGGAGCCTAGCTAACAGAACTTCCGGCGAAACCGATACGCCGGATGGCCCGTAGTACGGGCATCGCTGACTGGCAAGGGGCCCGTACCCTCCTTCGGGCCCCTTGGTTTCTTAAGATGGCGGCGTGAGTGACTCGGTCGACATCGAGGCGGCGCGCATCCCCGACCGCGACCGGCTGCTGCAGGAGCTGCAGGAAGCCGGGCTCGAGGCGCGTCCAGTGGGCGAGGTCGAGATCGAGGTACGGGCCGAAGAGGGCGAGGTCTACGAGCAGGTCGAGGGGATGATCATGTCCCTCGGCGCGCCCTTCGTCCCGATCAAGCACGAGGGCGTCATCTACGTGCGCCCGCCGTCGGCTAGCGCCAGAGATCCGTCTCGCCTCCGGGGCCACCAGCCCCTCCCACTGCGGCGCTCGAACAGCGCGGCCTGGCCCTGGCCGACCCCCACGCAGAGCGTGGCGAGCCCGTAGCGGCCGCCGCGGCGGCGCAGCTCGTGCAGGAGCGTGACGACGAGCCGCGCACCGCTCATCCCGAGCGGATGGCCGAGCGCGATCGCCCCGCCGTTGACGTTGACCTTCTCGGGATCGAGGCCGAGCTCGCGGATGACGACGAGGCTCTGCGATGCAAACGCCTCGTTCAGCTCCACCAGGTCGAGGTCTCCGACCTCGACCCCGGCGCGCTCGAGGAGCTTTCGCACTGCAGGCACCGGGCCGATCCCCATGATGCGAGGGTCGACCCCCGCGACCGCGCCGCCGGCGAAGGCGCCGAGCGGCTCGACGCCGAGCTGCTCTGCGCGCTCCTCGCTCGCGATCACGAGAGCGGCCGCGCCGTCGTTGATCCCGCTCGAGTTCCCCGCTGTGACGGTGCCTTCGCGGCGGAATGCCGGCTTGAGCGCCGCCAGCTTCTCGAGGTTCGTGTCCGGCCGGGGATGCTCGTCGCGCGTGACGTCTCCGACCGCGACCAGCTCGTCGTCGAAGCGGCCGGCCTCGTTGGCCGCCGCCCAGCGCTCGCTGGGACTGGAGCGCGAAGGCGTCCTGGTCCTCGCGTGAGACCCCGTAGCGCTCAGCCACGTTCTCGCCGGTCTCGCCCATCGACTCGAGCGGGAACATCTCCTCCATCTTGGGATTGGGAAAGCGCCAGCCGAGTGTCGTGTCGTACACGGTCTGGTTGCCGCGCGGGAAGGCGTGCTCCGGCTTGCCCATGACGAGCGGCGCGCGGCTCATGGACTCGACCCCGCCCGCCACGAAGAGATCCCCGTCCCCGGCCACGACGGCGTGCGACGCGCCTACCACCGCGGCCAGGCCGGACGCGCACAGCCGGTTCACGGTGACGCCGGCCACGGACTCGGGGAGGCCCGCGAGCAGCGCGGCCATGCGCGCGACGTTGCGGTTGTCCTCACCCGCCTGGTTGGCGGCGCCGAAGTAGACGTCCTCGATTTCCGCGGGATCGACGCCGGCGCGCTTGACCGCCTCGGCGATGACGAGCGCCGCCAGGTCGTCGGGCCGCTCTCCCGAAAGCGCTCCGCCGTAACGTCCGACCGGCGTGCGGACGGCGGAGAGGACGACAGGGAGACTCATGCGGCGAGGCTAGCCGACGCGAGCCGCTCGATCGCGGCGAGCCCCGGCTCGCCGAGGTCGACGCTGAACTCGTTCACGTACAGGTCGATGTGCGCGCGGCAGACGTCCTCCGACAGCTCGTGCGAGTGCTCGCGCACGTACTCGCGGCTCGCCTCCGGATGCGCGAAGGCGTACTCGACCGAGGCGCGGATTGCGCGCTCGACCTCGTCCATCGGCAGACCCTCGCGCGCGTAGATCCCGGCGAGCGGGACGGGTAGTCCGGTCTCCGCCTCCCACCACTCGCCGAGGTCGACGACCCTGACGAGCCCATGTTCGGCGTACGTGAACCGGCTCTCGTGGATGATCAGGCCCGCGTCGACGGCCCCGGATGCGACCGCGTCCAAGATCTCGTCGTAGCGCATCTCGACGACCTCGCCGAGCTTCGGCCACGCGAGACGGAGGAGCAGGAAGGCAGTGGTGTCACGGCCCGGAACGGCGATTCGCTCGTAGCCCTCGGAGACCTCACGGGCCACCACCAGCGGCCCGACTCCATGCCCCAGCGCAGCTCCGCTCCGGAGCAGCCGGTACTGGTCGCGCGCCGCCGGCGCCGCTCCGAAGCTCAGCTTGGTCAGGTCGAGCTCACCCGTACGCGCACGCTGATTCAGCTCCTCGATGTCAAGCAGGACGGGCTCGACGACGAATGGCGCCTCGACCAACCCATGGACGAGGGCATGGAAGGCGAACGCGTCGTTCGGGCACGGCGTGAACCCGAAGGTCAACGAACGCACGCGCGCACCTCCTCGACGAGCGGCGGAACGATCGCGGTCAGCCGGGCGAGCGCCTCCTCGATCCGCCAGAGCCCGCGGTCAGCGTCTTCCGGACGGTTCGAGACCACCCGCACCTCGACGGCCGGCACACCCGCGAGCTCGGCGGCACGGAGGACTGCAAATCCCTCCATCGCCTCCACGTCGCAGGCGCCTCCGCCGCCGACGCGGCCGGACGTCGTGATCGGAAGGAGACGCGCGTCGGGCAAGGCGCGCCGAGCGCAATCGACGAGCTCCTGCGCCGGATAGGCGCGCTCGACGCGCGGAATCGTCGAGGCGGCGTCGCTGATGTCGCAGTAGAAGGCCTCGGAGCCGATCACGACCGATCCCGCCTCCAGCTCCGCGGCGCCGGCGATGCCGACGTGGAGCAACGCGTCGGGCCGCTCCCGCGCCAGCTCGTTGGCCGTCGCGATTCCCGCCTCGACGGGGCCGATCCCGCAGCAGAGCGACGCGGCCCCGTCAACCGAGACGAGCTCCCGTTCCGTCGCCGCCACCACGAGGATCACGGTTGAACCATGCCTAAACTTCGCGCATGGCCGAAGAGGCCTTGAGCAACGCGATCCAGGACTACCTGAAGGAGATCTACAAGCTCCGGACGGACGGCGGGAAGGTCACCACCACCCGCCTTGCCAGGCGCCTGCACGTCTCGCCCGCGTCGGTCAGCGCGATGGTGAAGAAGCTGGCCGTCCTCGGCCTCGCCGAGCACGTCCCGTACCACGGCGTCGATCTCACTCCGGCGGGAGAGAGAGTCGCGCTGGAGGTCGTCCGCCATCACCGGCTCCTCGAGCTGTATCTCGCGCAGACACTCGGGATCGCGGTCGAGTCCGTCCATGCGGAGGCCGACCGGCTCGAGCACGTGCTCTCCGAAGAGCTCGAGGCCCGGATCGACAGCGCGCTCGGCTACCCGACGCACGACCCGCACGGCGATCCCATCCCTGACGCACGCCTGCAGATGCAGGCCGAGCACGAGGTGCGGCCGCTCTCCGCGCTCGCAGCAGGCGAGGCGGGAACCGTGCGCCGCGTCCCCGACGACGACGAGCTCCTGCCGCAGCTGTCCGCCCTCGGGCTCGTGCCAGGCCGGCAGATCACGGTCAAGAAGCTCCGCCCGCTCACGATCTCTATCGACGGGAACGACCAGGTCGTGCCCCGGAAGCTCGCGGACGCAGTCGGAGTCGGTTGAGCCGGACGAGCTCCTCGTCGGGGAGCAGCGCCGGCTCGCCGAGCTGCCGCGCGAGCGCGTAGACCTCCGCCGCCTCCTCTACCGCGAAGGCGCAGCGGAGCGCCTCCGCCGCCGACCTGCCCAGGCAAACCGGCCCATGGCTCCGGACGATGGCTGCCCAGGCGTCCCCCGCTCCCAGAACAGCCTCGCCCATCGCGCGCTCGCCCGTCGGCGCGTACGGCACGACGGGGATCGGGCCGCCCACGGCCGCGGCCTGCTCGGCGAGAACGACCGGGATCTCGTCGAGGACGGCGCCCAGGGCGGTCGCATACGGCGAGTGCGTGTGCACGACCGCGGCGGCTTCCGGGCGCCCAGACTGGATCGCCAGGTGCATGGGAAGCTCGACGCTCGGCGCGGCGCCTTCGAGCAGCTCTCCCTCGGGATCGACGACGGCGACGTCCTCCGGCCGCATCCGGTCGTACGGGATGGACGTAGGCGAGACGGCGACAAGACCCGTCTCGGGGTCGCGCGCGCTGACATTGCCGGACGTCCCGGTGACGAGCCCACCCGCCTCCAGCCGCCGCAGGACGTCGACGATCTCCGTCCGGAGCCCGGCGAGCCTCAACGGCGGCCGAAGAACCAGCGTTCTAGGGGCTTGAGGAGCTCCTCGCGCACGAACGGCCGGATGTGCTCGGGCCGGCCGTCCTGCTCGGAGACGCGGACATCGTCCTCCAGCGTCGTGTTCGCGCACTCGAGCGCGTCCTGGAGCTCGTGCCCTTCGAAGACGTAGTCCTCGGGCCGAGCCTCGTGGCTCGGGCGATGCTCGGGATTGACGCAGCGGCCCACGGCCCACAGCCCGCCGGAGCGGCGCTCGATCCAGATCACGATCCGCTCGGGCGCGCCCGCATCGTCGAAGCCGTGTACCTCACGCTCCGCGAACCGGCCGGCGTCAGCCTTCCGCTTCACGCGATTACTCTACCGCCGTGGGCTGGCTTTCGAATCTCTTCCGCAACCCGTTCTCGTTCCTCGGCACGCGCTCGGCCAAGGAGGAGCGGCTGGCCGCGTACGTCATCCGCGAGCACGACCGGGGACGGCCGCTGGCGGAGATCCTGGACGATCCCTACCTCCGCAACCGCGCAACCGAGCAGGAGCGGGCGCGGATCCTCGACCGTCCGGAGGTCGTGCACGCGCTCGGCCAGGACGTCGTCGAGAAGCTGCGCCCGCCTCAGACCTGAGTCCCCACGCCTGCCTCGAGCGCGCGCTCGACGGCGAGCGCGCCGATGGCGACGTCCCAGGCCGCGAGGCCGTTGGACTTGAAGACGACGATGTCCGCGTCCGACTGGCGTCCTTCGGTCTCGCCGGCCACGACCTCCTGCAGCTCGTGCACCTCGAGCCAGTCCAGGACGCCGTGCTCCACGGGCTCGATCAGATCGCCTGACTCGATGCGCGCCTGCTCGAGCGAGTCGCAGCAGACGAAGGCGGCCCGCCGGAGAACCTCGTCGTCGAGCTCGCGGGCGTTCGGCCGGTTCGCGCCCATGGCGCACACGAGCGTCCCCGGCTGCACCCAGTCGCCGCGCAGCACCGGGTCACGCGAGGTCGTGGCCGTCACCACGATCTCCTGCTCTCCGGCGTCTGCGTGGTTCTCGCCCGGCTCGGCTCCGGTTCGCTCGCAGAAGTCGGCCAGCCGCTCGGGCGTCCGGCAGTAGGCGACGACGCGTTCCAGGGAGGGAACCGCGGCGCGGATGCACGCGACCTGGCTCTCGGCCTGCCAGCCGCAGCCGATCACGCCCAGGGAGCGAGCGCCGGGCCTGGCCAGGTGGCGCGCCGCGACACCGCTCGCGGCGCCCGTGCGCAGCTGCCCAAGCCGGTCCGCCTCGATCACGGCGACCGTCTCTCCCGGCTTGAAGAGGCTGACGACGAACGTCGTTCCTTCCCCCGAGGCGAGGTAGGTCTTCGAGCCGGCGAGGTCGAGCTCCGCGTCCGCCGCCCCCATCACCGCGAGCGCCCCGTCGGGCATCCGCAGCCGCCGTCGCGGCATGTTCTCGATCGCCCCCCGCGCGAGCCGGTGGAAGCACTCTTCGATCGCGTGCACGGCCTCCGCGGGCGAGATGAGGCCGTCGACGTCCCTCTCCGTCAGATACAGCGGCACGCGCGAGAGTCTAGGAGGACTTCTTAGGGATGAAGCTGATCTGCCCCGACGTCTCGACCACGGCCCAGGCGATGTCGTCGATCGATGCGAGCTGCTGAAGGCGCGCCGCCTCCGCAAGCTCGCCCACGGTGATCCGCTCCCGCTTGAGGTTCGCCTCGATCACCTTCCCGTCCTGGACGACGACGATCGGATACCCCTCGAGCACGGGCCGAATCCACTTGAACTTGAAGTTGAGATACGAGGTCCCGACCTGGAGCAAGGCGAACGTCCCGACCGCGATCATCGCCCCGGTGACCGAATAGTCGCTCTGGGTCAGGCCTTGCTGGAGAGCGTCGCCGATGATGATGAGGAGGACGAGGTCGAAGGGCTGGAGGGACGACAGCTCGCGGCGACCTGCCAGCCGCATCAGCAGGAAGACGAAGACGTAGAGGACAACTGCGCGGATCGCGATATCCATGAGCTACGGGAAGATCCTCACGTCGCGGCTCGACGTTAGTAGCAGGGTCTGGCCGTCGAAGAGCCGCGTTTCCTCCGTTCGGCTGCCGAACGTCGTCGGGTTCACTTGCATCTGGATGTAGAGCGAGTACTCCTGCCCCTGGGGGATGTGCCCGAGGTCGAAGGACAGCGACCCGTTCTTGCTCGCCTCGCCGATGGGAGAGGGCTCGATCGTGTTGAACGTGATGCCCTCGATCCACTCGGGGGAGAGGACGACGATCGCGTCCTTGATCTCCTGGGTTGCCAAGATTCTCAGCCGCGTCTGGAAGACGAGGCCGCTGCGGAGCGTGTCGGGAGAGCGAATCGCCAGCGTGGCCGCCGGAGCGGTCGTCGAAGACGTCGTGGCACGCTGGCCGAACACGTTGAGGAGCGCGAGGATCACGAACGCGGTGAGCGCCAGGAGTAGGGTCCGCCGGACCCAGAGCTCCTTCGAGCGTTTCGCCAAGTCGCGATCGCGCTTGAGGACGATGGTGTCCGGGATGTCCGGCACGCGGCCCCATTCGGCGGACCTGACCTCTGTCCTGCGCGGCTAGACTGGCCGTCCGGGCGCCCGTAGCTCAGGGGATAGAGCGCTGCCCTGCGGAGGCAGAGGTCGCAAGTTCGAATCTTGCCGGGCGCATAGGCCGCCGAAAATCAGCCGCGCTTCGCGCGGCGTGCGATTTTCGGCGGGAAAGGCGACTTGGATTCGAGCAGCACATGCGCGCACGGGCAGAGCCCGCGCGCGCCAGGACGCGGCTCATGCCACCTGGGTGATGCACTGACACGCGGCGATGTCCGAACCGGCCGACGGAGGATGCGGAGGTGCCCGAGGGGCTCTCCCCCACCGAGGTCGGCAAGGAGATCGGCGAGCACGCTGAGCGCCACGGCGAGCATCGGCACCGCCACGATCGCGCGATCTCCATCGCCGAGGCGATTCTCCTCTCGATCGTGACGCTCACCGCCGCCTGGTCCGGCTATTCGGCGGCCAAGTGGAACACCGAGTCGTCACTCAAACTGGCCAAGGGGACCGCCGTGCGGGCGAAGGCGAACCGCGCGTTCCAGGGGTCGCTGACGGTGCGCTCCCAGGACGCGGCGAACTTCAACGCCTGGTTCGCCGCCTACCTCTCGGGCAAGAAGCAGGAGCAGCTCGTCGCCGAGAAGCGCTTCCGGACGCAGTACGACGTCGCCTTCAAGGCATGGCTTGCGACCAGGCCGTTCACCAATCCGAACGCGCCGAAGGGCCCGCAGTACATGCCGCAGTACAAGCCCCCCGGTGCCGCGCTCTCGAAGCGGCTGGACGCAGAGGCTGACGAGCTCTACGCCGAGGGCCAGCACGCGGGCGAGACGAGCGACAAGTACATCCGCGTGACGGTTATCCTCGCCAGCGTCCTCTTCCTCGTCGGGCTCAGCAGCCACTTCCCGTTCCGGTCCGTGCGCATCGGGCTGGTTATCGTCGGAACCGTGTTGCTGATCCTCGCCGGAGTCCAGCTTCTCCAGCTACCGGGTCTTCCGGCCTGAAAGGAGATCCAGATGGCCCCGATTACCGCCAGCGTCGAGATCGACTGCCCGCCCGAAAAGGTCTTCGACTACCTCTCTCAGCTCGACCGGCAGGGCGAGTGGCAAGACGCGGTCAAGAGCATCGAGGTGCTGACCCCAGGCCCGACGGCTGTCGGCACCCGGGCGCGGATCGTCCGAGAAGGACCCGGGGGCGACCAGACGATCACCTACGAGATAACCGAGGTCGACCGCCCGCGATCGTCCGCCTTCAAGGGAATCGACGGATCGATCAGGCCGATGGGCCGGTACGTCCTCACGCCCCTCGACGGCGGAGCGCGGACGAAGTACGACTTCGAGTTCGACTTCGAGACGCACGGGCTGACCGGGAAGATGTTCGGCAAGGTGGCCCGCCGCGGCGCCGAGAAGGAGCTCCCCGAGGATCTCGCTCGGCTGAAGGCGAAGCTCGAGGGCTAGTAGCTGATCTCGAGCTCGGCGTCTGCCGGAACCGATGTGCGGACATACGCGAGCGCGACGCCCGGAACGGCGCTCGTGACGCGCCCGACGACCTTCCCGTCGTAGCGAAGGTCCGCGCCCGGCGGCGCGTCAATCCGCAACACGCGCAACCCGCGGTTCGCGTGCCCGCGGTAGTGCAGCCGTGCGACCGGCTCCTGGCCGGGATAGCAGCCCTTGGTGAAGGAGATGTGCGTGCGGTCGAGGCCCGCCTCGGCAGGGAGGATCGACTCATCGATCTCGTTCCCCCATGCAGGCACACCCGCCTCGATCCGCGCGCGCTCGAGATCGTCCGCGGTCGCGGTTGGCTCTGCGCCGGCGTCGAGCTGCTCCTCCGCGACAGAGAAGTCGCCGTCCCAGACGAGCGCGGAAGTGTGCGCCTCCGGCTCGATCTCGCACTTGGCCGCGAACCGTGCACGCAACAGCGCCGACCGCACGGTCTCGCCGAGCCCTCGCTCGGTGAGAAGCAGGAAGTCGTCGGCCGCCCGGCGCACCACGCGCATCGGCGCGATGATCCGCCCCTTCGGCGTCAGCAGCAGCGCGTCGCACGGTGCCTCCGTGACGTCGTTCGAGAGCATCCGCTGGAGGAAATCCTCGGCATCCGGCCCGCGCACGCCGACGAAGTCCCGCTGCCGTTCCGCGATGGGCATCGCGAACTAGTCTAGGCCGCACGTGTTTCGCTCCAGAGCGGAGAAGAAAGTCGCGGACGCCGGGTACGACCCGGCCCGCCTCCCGCCCGGCCAGTATCTGACGGAGAAGTGGCCGGTCCTGCATGCGGGGACGGTCCCGAAGGTCGATCTCGCGACCTGGGACTTCCGGGTCTGGGGCGAAGTCGAGAACCCGATCCGGCTGTCGTGGGAAGAGCTCGAGTACCTGCCGGCGGCCGAGGTCACGGTGGACATCCACTGCGTCACGCGCTGGAGCCGCTTCGACACCAGCTTCCGCGGAGTGCACTGGCGCGATCTCGCCGAGCTGGTGCGGCCGAAGCCCTCTGCGCGCTTCGTCGTCGCCTACGCAGAGCAGGGCTACACGTCCAACCTGCCGCTCGAGGCGCTCGAGGCGGACGACGCGTTGATCGCGTACGAAGCGGACGGCGAGCCGCTCACGCCCGACCACGGCTGGCCGCTGCGCCTAATGGTTCCGAGCCGATACTTCTGGAAGAGCGCGAAGTGGCTGCGCGGGCTCGAGCTGCTCGACCATGACCAGCAAGGGTTCTGGGAGCGGTACGGCTACAACAACAACGCCGACTTCTGGAATGAGGAGCGCTACGGGTTCTAGGTGGGCGGCAGCGGTAGCGGTCGCGGCGGTCGTGGTCGCGAGTGCGAGCACCGCCGCTGCCGGTACGTACGGAGTGTCGTCATGACGGGCACGGTCGGCGAGCGGCTCGCCGTCTACCGCATTCCGTGCACACGATTCGACGCGATCCTGCCCAGGTAGTCCGGGCGGATCTGGCAACGTTCGTCCCCTGCGATGCCCTTCGAGGTTCAGAGCGGCACAGTTATCGCCGGTTTTCGCGTGGAGTCGTTGCTCGGCCAGGGCGCGATGGGCACCGTCTACCTGGCGGAGGAGACGAACACCGGCCGGCATGGACGCCCAACCGCGCCTCCGCCTTCACCGTCACGCTCTCCGGCAGGACGAGGAAGTGCGGCTCGCTGCGAGAGGCGATCAGATCGCTCCAGTGAGCGTGTGAATGGCCTCTACGCCACCGGGCTGGGCAGCGGGCGGCCTTCGAGCGCGGCGATGATGTTCTCGGCCGCGAGCCGGCTCATTGCGGTGCGCGCTTCCACCGTCGCCGATGCGGTGTGCGGCTCCAGAACGACGTTTTCGAGCTCCACCAGCCCGGGCGCGAGCTCGGGCTCGTGCTCGTAGACGTCGAGCCCCGCGCCGCCGATCCGGCCGGCTTGCAGCGCGTCGACAAGCGCCGCCTCGTCCACCACCGGGCCGCGCGCGGTGTTGACGAGGATCGCCCCGGGCTTCATCGCCTCGAGCTCGGGGGCGCCGAGCAAGTGGTGCGCCTCCGGCGTGAGGGGGACATGGAGCGAGACGACGTCCGCGCGCGCCAGGGCTGCGCCGAGGTCGTCGTTTCGCCCGGCGGTCTCGACCGTCATGCCGAAGCCCGCCTCGGCGATGTGCGCGACTGCCCGCCCGATGCGCCCCGCGCCGACGACGAGCAGCGTCCTGCCGCGCAGCTCCACGCCGAGCAGAAAGCTCGGCCCCCAGCGGCGGAAGCGGCGCTCGCGCACGATCCGGTCTCCTTCGACGATGCGCCGGGCGACGGCGAGGATCAGCGCGATCGTGTGCTCGGCCACCGCTTGCGTGAGGACGTCCGGTGTGTTGCCTATTCTGACATCACGCGATGCAGCCGCTCTCAGATCCACGTTGTCGTAGCCAACGGCGAAGTTCGAGACGACCCGAAGTTGCGGGCCGGCCGCCTCGAGCACCTCCGCGTCGATCCGGTCGATCAGGAGCGCGAGGATCGCGTCGGCGCCGGCGACGAGTCCCTGGAGCTCGGCCGGCTCGTACGCATCCTCCGACGGTCCGATCGTCACGTCATATCCGCGCTCGCGGAGCATCTCCACGGCCGGGGGCGGCACTGGATGCGTTACGACGACACGCACCCGCGCACCGTTACAAACCTCAGCCGGTGAAGCGGTCGACCAGGCGGCTCCCGTACGACCCGTGGCTGTCGCCGGGTGTCCGGCTTCCGCCCACTACGTAGACCGCGTTCCTGAAGACGACCGCGCGCGCGTAGTTCCGCGCCTTCGGCAGCAGGGCCACTTTCGCCCAGACCGTCGACCCCGCCGTCAGCCGGTAGACGTCGCGCAACGTCTTGAACCGGGCCTGGGACTCGCCGCCGAAGACGTAGATCGCGTCGTGGAAGACGGTGGCGCCGGCCGTCCCGCGCGGCGGAATGGACGGGCCGTTCGACCAGGTATCGGACGTGGCGTCGTAGACGAACACGTCGCCGTAGTCGCTCGTCCCGCTGCGGCCTCCGATGGCGTACAGCCTGCCGTGGAAGACGACGGCCGCCGGGCTGCCTTCGGCGCGCGGGAGCGGCGCCGCTTCGCTCCATGAGCCGGTCGCGGGGTCGTAGACGGAGTGGTCGGCGATCGTCGACTCGGAGTTCCCGCCGCCCACGACGTGGATCTTTCCGTCGAGCACGGCCGCCGCCTGGCCGCCGCGCGGCGCCGGAAGCGGAGCCGCCCTGCTCCAGCGGCGGCTCGCAGTGTCGTAGACGCGCACCGTCGATTCCGGCCGGTTCGACGAGCCGGAGAAGCCGCCGATGACGTAGATCTTCCGGGCCAGCGAGACCGCCGCCGGGGCGTTCACCTTCCCTCCCGGCAGGATCGTCTCGCGGCGCCACTTCTTCCCGTCGAAGCGGTCGACGACCGCTGTGCTCGGTCCGCCGAGAACGTAGATGGAGCCGTGCTCCACGACCACAGCGTGCGCTGAGCGGGGATGGGGGAGCTTCGGCGCCTTCGACCAGGCACCGACCGCGGCGACCAGCACGACGAGGAAGAGCAGACGCACAACGACGATGGTGCGGACGAGTGCGCCCGTCCGCCACAGGTTGACGAAAACCTTTGCAAACTCGGAAACACGCCGCCCGTCGGAACGATCGAATGCGCATTGCGGCCCTACCAGTGGCGCTCCTCGTCGTTACCGGCGCGGCCGCCGCGACTCCGGTGCACGTCTCGCTCGTCGGGCGGCCGCCGGCGTTGACCGCGGGCTCGGCGTGGACGGCGAGACTGGCAGTACGGCCTGCGTCGTTCAAGGGGAAGGTGCTGGTGACCGGAAGCGGCCCCGGCAGGGCATCCGCGCGCGCAACAGGAAGGCACGGCTCCTACCGCGCGCGACTCGTCTTTCCGAAGCCGGGGCGCTGGACCCTGAGCGCCCGCGCCGGCGGCTCTACCTCACGGCTCGGTGCCGTGTCAGTGCGGCGCCGAGTCGGGCCGCTGGTGTTCTCCTCGCCGACCTCCGTGGCCCTCGAGCCCGGAGGGACGCTGCTGGTGGTGGAGAACGGCAGCGGCCGGGTGCTCCGGGTCGACCCGTCGACAGGCGCGAAGACGGTCATCGCGTCCGGGCTCTCGCGGCCGTACGACGTCATCACCGCTCCCGACGGAAGCATCCTGCTCTCGACCGAGAGCACGGTGATCCGCCTGGGAACCGGCGAGGTGATCGCGACGGCCGACAGGCAGATCGGCCGCATCCTTCTGGCACCGAACGGCGACCTCTACTACACGACCGCGACCACCGCCTACCGCGTGGCGGCGGGCACGCACGCGCAGGTTCCCGTGGCGGACGGGCTCGCGGCGCCACACGGGCTCGCCCTGGCAGGGGACGGCGCGCTGCTGATCTCCAACACCGAGAGTGACTCCATCGTCCGCGTCGACCCCGCGACCGGCACGGTCACGACGTTCGCGCGCCTGGACGGCTCCGCGGGCGACCTGGCGGTCGGCCCGGACGGCTCGCTCTACGTCTGCGACATGACCGCGCAGCGCGTCCTCCACCTGACCGCGACGGGCCGGCGGATCGGATTCGTCGGCCCGGTCTTCGCCGTTCCGTACGCGCTGGCCGTCGCTGCGGACGGCGGCGTCTACGTCGTCGAGGCGGAGACGAGCGGCCACATCAAGCACGTGGCGCCCGACGGCACCGTCACGACTCTTTCGACTCACTGACGACCGGCAGCACGCTGACCGAGACGAGTGTCTCCGCCGCATCCGGAGGTGGGTCGGCGCGGCTGCGCAACTCGTGCGTGAGCGCATACAGGCGCATCCCAAGCTCGGACGCCTCCTCCGGCGTCATTCTGATGAACCAGCTTGCGGCCGCGGCCGCCTCGTGCCACTCGGGCGGGACGTCGCCGGTGACGAAGCGATGCCGAATTTCCTCGTCGCGAGCGAAGAACAGCGCCGACCAGCGCTCGCTGATTGCCCGACCCTCGCCGTCAGGGTCGTTCGGAAAGACGACGAGCTCCGGCTCGCGCCTCCACCAGCGCTCGCGCTTCGTCCCGAGCTCGGGCGCCTCGACGATCGCGCCGACCCGGGCGAGCATGCGCAGGTGGTAGCTGATCGACCCGCGCGACTCGCCCAGCCGCTGGGCGATGCGCGCCGAGGTGGACGGCGCCTCGCGGAGCACCTCCATGATCCGGAAGCGCAGCGGGTGCGCGACGACCCAGGACGTGCTCCGCCCCAGCTGCCGCGTCATCGCGCCCCAGTACTGACGAGGAGACCGACCTTCCCGCCCGCGACCATGTGAGTGCCGGCGAGCGGAGTCTGGGAGATGACCCGCCCGCGCGGCGCCTTCGAGAAGATCCATCGCACCCGCCCCACCGAGCAGTGACCGCGCGCGACGGCGCCCTTCGCGTCCGAAAGGCCGCGGCCCTTCAGCTTCGGCACGTGGCAGATCGTCTGGGTATCTATGAAGCGCGCGAGCGCGAAGCGCTGCTCCTCCTTCGCCGAGTTGTAGGTCGTCCCCGCCCCGATGAGCATGCCGTCCGCTTGCACGCCCACGGAGGTCGCGACGTCGAATTGCCCTCCGAACGAGGCTCGGGCGACGCCTCCCTTCCCAAACGCCTTGTCGGGCGCGCCGTTCGGCAGGTACCGCGCGACCTCGAAGAGGCCGAGATCGTTTCCCACGGCCACCGCGATTCGCCCGCCGGCCAGCAGCACGACGTCCTCGGCATAGCCCAGCTTGCCGAAGCCCGATGTCGCCTTCCCACCGCGGCCGAAGGTGGGATCGAGGCTTCCATCCGCCTCGTAACGCACGAGCGCGAGCTTGCCGGTCGAGTCCACGCTCTCGCCGCTCTTCGCAATCGTCGTTCCTCCGACCACGATCTTCCCGTCGGCCTGCAGGACGACCGCGTCGGCCTCGCCTCCGGCGCCGACCTGCGTCACGACTCGTCCTCCCGAGCCGAAGGTCGGGTCCGGCGTCCCGTCCGAGCGGTAGCGCGCCAGCACGAAACCACCCCATTCGTAGTCCCCCTCGACCACCCTCACACGCGATCCGGCGACCACGATCTTCCCGTCCGGCTGAAGCGCGACGTCCGCCGCCGCCGACGAATCGCCGCCGGGGGATGCCCAGCCACCGGAGCCGAACGACCGGTCGAGCGTTCCGTCCGCGTCGTAGCGGCCGACCACGAACCGGAACTCTCCCTGCTCCGGCTCGAACGCGGTGCCGGCGACCAAGATCTTGCCGTCGGCCTGCACTGCGACGGTGCGCAGGAACGAGTTCTGCCCGCGGCGGGCTTCGACGGACCCGGAGGAGCCGAATGCCTTGTCGAGCGATCCGCCGGCGTCGTAGCGCGCGACGATTCCGTACCCCTGCGACCCGTCGCCGCCGGCGCCGACGGCCACGATCTTGCCGTCGGGCTGGAGCGCGACCTTCAGCACTTCGTCGTCGTTCGGGGCGACGCTCGTCCTGACTCTTCCGCCGGTGCCGAAGCTCTCGTCCGGCTTCCCGTCGTTGCGATACCGCACGAGCGTGAAATCCTCGCTCCCGAAGGCGCCGCTGCCTCCCGCGGCCACGATCTTGCCGTCACTCTGCAACTCGACGTCGTCCAGCCACACCCAGTCGTCGGTCGTCCCAAGGATCGTCACGACCTTGCCCGCCCGCCCGAAGCTCGGATCGAGCTCGCCGGGCGCGGCCTGAGCCGAGCCGACCGAGAGGACGATCAGCGCGCCGAAGAGAACCGCGACCAGGCGCACGACGCCAGTAAACACGAAGGGCCGGCAGAGCCGGCCCTTCGAAAAGCAACCCCGGAGGGCTTGGTTACATCATCCCGCCCATGTCGGGCATGCCGCCTCCGGCCATCGCCGGGTTCTTCTCCGGCGGCTCGGCCACGACTGCCTCGGTCGTGAGGATGTTCTTGGCGATCGACGCGGCGTTCTGCAGCGCCGAGCGCGTGACCATGGTCGGGTCGATGATCCCGGCCTTGACCAGGTCCTCGTACTCCTCGGTGTCGACGTTCAGTCCGTGGCCCTTGGTGCCGGTCCGGATCTTGTCGACGACGATGGAGCCCTCGAGGCCCGCGTTGTAGGCGAGCTGGCGGATCGGCTCCTCGAGCGCGCGGGCCACGATGCTGGCGCCCGTCTTCTCGTCGCCCTCGAACTCGTCGAGCTTGATCGACTTGACCGCGTTCAGGAGCGCGACGCCGCCACCGGGGACGATGCCTTCCTCGAGCGCCGCGCGGGTCGCCTGCAGGGCGTCCTCGACGCGGTGCTTCTTCTCCTTCATCTCGGTCTCGGTGGCAGCGCCGACCTTGACCACCGCGACGCCGCCGGCCAGCTTCGCCAGCCGCTCCTGCAGCTTCTCGCGGTCGAAGTCGGAGTCGGTGTTCTCGATCTCCGCCTTCAGCTGCTTGATCCGGGACTTGATCCCCTCGGGATCGCCGGAGCCGTCGATGATCGTCGTCGTGTCCTTGGTGATGACGACGCGGCGGGCACGGCCGAGCTGCGAGAGCTTCGTGTTCTCGAGCTTGAGGCCCATCTCCTCGGTGATGACCTCGGCGCCCGCGAGGATCGCGATGTCCTCGAGCATGCGCTTGCGGCGGTCACCGAAGCCCGGCGCCTTGACGGCGACGGCGGTGAAGGTGCCGCGCAGCTTGTTGACGACGATGGTGGCGAGTGCCTCGCCTTCGACGTCCTCCGCGACGATCAGCAGCGGGCGGCCGGACTGGATGACCTGCTCGAGCACGGGCAGGAGGTCCTTGACCGCCCCGATCTTCTGGTTCGCGACCAGGATGAACGGGTCCTCGAGCACGGCCTCCATGCGCTCGGCATCGGTGATCATGTACGGCGAGAGGTAGCCCTTGTCGAACTGCATGCCCTCGGTGAACTCGAGCTCGAGCCCGAAGGTCTGGCCTTCCTCGACGTTGACGACGCCGTCCTTGCCGACCTTCTCGATGGCGTCGGCGATCACGTCGCCGATCTCGCGCTCGCGAGACGAGATGCTGGCGACCCGGGCGATGTCCTCCTTGCCCGAGATCTCCTTGGACTGCGACTTCAGGTCCTCGACGACGGCGTCGACGGACTTCTCGATGCCGCGCTTCAGCGCCATCGGGTTCGCACCCGCGGCGACGTTCTTCAGGCCCTCGCGGACGATGGCCTGGGCGAGAACGGTGGCGGTCGTCGTGCCGTCGCCGGCGACGTCGTTCGTCGAGGTCGCGACCTCGCGGACGAGCTGAGCGCCCTGGTTCTCGAAGACGTCCTCGACCTCGATCTCGCGGGCGATGGTGACGCCGTCATTGGTAATCGTGGGCGCGCCGAACTTCTTGTCGAGCACGACGTAGCGCCCCTTCGGGCCAAGTGTGACCTTGACCGCGTCGGCGAGGATGTTCACGCCCCGCTCGAGCGAGCGGCGCGCATCCTCGTTGAACTTCAGCTCCTTGTGAGCCATTTCACTCTTCCTCCTTGATGTGTCTAGCTCTTGGCGCCTGCGAGCTCACGGTCGCCGACGACCTTCGCCAGCACATCGGACTCACGCAGGATCAGAACATCATCGGCCCCGAGCTTGATCTCGGTTCCGCCGTACTTGGAGAAGATGATCTCGTCACCTTCCTCCACGTCCATCGGGACGTGCTCTCCGCTCTCATCGTTACGAGGGCCCGGGCCGACTGCCAGGACCTTGCCGCGCTGCGGCTTCTCCTTGGCGGTGTCGGGCAGGACGATCCCACTCACAGTGGTCTCCTCCTCCTCCAGAACCTCCACGATGAGGCGGTCTCCCAGCGGCTGTAGATTCATGGGTTTCCTCCTCGCTTTTCCACTTTGTAACACCTGTTGGCACTCGAACTAGGTGAGTGACAGAGGCATTCTAACTGCAGGGAGGCCGCATTCGCAACATTTGGGCACGGCGACATGACGCTGTGTTACAAACGGCGGTGTGAAGCGGGAATTCTCGGCCGGCGGAGTTGTCGTTCGGCGACTGCGGGGAGAGTGGCGCATGGCGGCCATCAGGCCGGGAGGCAAGCCACCCGGCGTGTGGGCGCTGCCGAAGGGGCTGATCGGGGAGGGCGAGAAGCCCGAGGAGACCGCCGTGCGCGAGGTCGCCGAGGAGACGGGGGTCGAGGCGCGGTCGCTCGGCAAGCTCGGCGACGTCCGCTACGTCTACACGTGGGCGGGGGAGCGGATCTTCAAGGTGGTCAGCTTCTATCTCCTGCGCTACTCCTCGGGCCGGCTCGGGGACATTCCGCCCGAGCACGCACACGAGGTCGCGGAAGCGCGCTGGCTGCCGCTCGAGGAGGCGCCGTCGCTGCTCGCATACGGAGGCGAGCGAGAGATGGCTGCGAAGGCCATCGAGGCCTTATCATCCTGACGCTTTGTACGCCCTGAACTTCTATTCCCCGCTCGTCGCCGACCAGCTCCGCTCGCTGCGGAAGACGGCCACGATCCGGCTGGGCGACAAGTCGCAGAAGTACAAGAAGGGGATGGTCGTGCAGGTGCTGGCCGGGGCGCGGTTCGGCCCGCGGGAGAAGATCTTCGACGCGGTCATCGACAAGATCGAGGTGAAGGCGCTCGCCGAGCTCTCACCACGCGAGATCGAGCACGACAACCCGGAGATCCGCCGTCCCGAGGAAATGGCGCACTTCCTCAGCCAGCTCTACAACCGTGAGGTGACGGAGGCCGACACCGTCACCGTGATCCGCTTCTCGAAGATCAAGCCCTAGCAGCCGGTCTTCTTGCCGGGGAGTTCGTGCACGTTCGGCGGCCCTTCGCTCAGGGCCGACGCCGAGTCGGCAGGCGCCGTCGAGCCCGGCCCGTGGAACTTCGTGATCATCCAGTAGTCCACGCGCCAGCGCCGGTCCGCGCCGCGGACGACCGTCGCATCGACCGTGGCGACGGAGTACCCGGAGCAGCGGAGCGGAAAGAGGAGCGCCTCGAGACCCACCTCGTCGCGGTAGGAGTACTGAACCAGGCTCCACGCGCCCTGGCCATGCCGGGAGACGGGATACGGCACGACGGGGATGCGCCCCGTCGCCCATTCCTGCCGCGTAAAGCCGGCACGCAGCGACGGGCCGGCCAGCGGCCACGACGCGAGCGACGTCGTGACGCGCGACCGCGGTGGAGATGAAACGGCGAAGGAGCTCGGCGCACCGCTGCCGGTCGCGGGCGCGAAAGGGACGTGCTTGGGCGCGCGGTACAGAGCCAGGTTGTGCACGACCGGGCCGTTCGCGTTCCCCGGCGACCCCGGGGACGAGAGGTGGACGGCCAGATACACGAGCGGGACCGCGACGATCAGGCTGCCCGCCGACCACGCGAGCCGGCGGCGGCGGCGCGGAGATTCGAGCAGCCGCGTCATATTCCGTTAGACGTCGCGCGGCGCTACGATCGCAACTAATCCACTAAACGGGAAATCAGATGATCACCTTCGTCCTGCCCGAGGGCGCGCTCGAACGAATCGCAGTGGCCTACTCCCCGCTGGTCGAGGCGTTTTTCAGCCTGGACGTCCTCACCGAGCCGAAGCACCACCCGCTCCACCATGCCTGGGTACGCCGGGCGCGCAAGCTGGCCCCCGCTCTGAGACGAGAGATTGCGTTCTTCTCGTACTACTACGACCCGTACATCCCGAGCCCGATCGCGACGTATCCGACGGGTGACTATCCCAGCTTCGACGCCGAGCTCGAACGTCTTCTCCGGTTGGACGACGAGACCGTCCGCTACGAGTTCAGCGCACCCTTCGCTGGGCAGACCGCGATCAGCGCGGGGTATTCGCCGGAAGACGAGAGCTGGCGTGGCGGTCGCCGTCGAGCGCGCCGAGGAGGCCGGCGTCGGCGAGCTCGCAGAGCTCGCGCTGGACTCGCCACGGCAGCTGGTCGAGCGGCTCTGTGGAATGCTCGAGGGGTACTGGACCGGCGCCTTCGCCGGCGAATGGCGCCGCATCGAGCGGGAGATCGCCCTCAGCGTGGAATTCGCCGGTGCCGAGCTCGCGCGAGCCGGGATCTACGGCTTCCTCGACTCGCTCGGGCTGGAGGTGCGGACGGATCGGACGGCCGGGCGGTTTTCCTTCGACCGCCTCCACGAACACGAGGTCGAGATCGGGCCCGACGACCAGCTCGTGCTCAACCCGAGCTACTACCTCTGGCCGCACGTGCGCGTGAACTGCGAGGCGCCGTGGCCGTACGCGGTCGCGTACCCGACGCCTTTCAGCCGAAGCCGCGCGCGGACCCGGGTGCCTCCGGACGAGCTCGTCAAGCCACTGCGCGCCTTGGCCGATGATGTGCGGCTCGAGATCGTCCGCCTCGTCGCCGACAAGCCGCGTACGACGCAGGAGCTGGCACCTCTCCTGCGGCTCACCGACTCGGCGGTGTCGAAGCACCTGCACCGGCTGAGCGAGGCCGGCGTCGTGACCTCACGCCGCGACGGCTACTACGTGCTGTACGGGTTGCAGGAGGACCGCCTGGACGCCGTCACGGACGCTTTGCGCGCGTTCGTTCACGGCGAATCGGGACGCCGAACTGCTCCGCCGGCCTGAGCGCCGCTCCGCAGCTCTCGCAGTCGACGGCGAACGCGGACGAGAAACGCGCGTCGCAGGCGGGACACTGGGCAGCGCATCTCTCCGCTCACACTGCGGGCACGTGGCGGGAAGCTCGTCCTGCCACTCCTCGAAGTAGCGCTGCGCGAAGCCGCAGGTCAGGCAGAAGGCGACCCAGTCGCCCAGCGTCTTGCGGCGCTCCTCGCGGAGCCAGTCGGACGGCTTTTCCCACGTCGAAATCTGGCTCGGCCGAGTCGTTAGAGTTGTGCCCCGATGGCAGTCGCGCGCGAAGCGGAGCCGGTCGGCTCGCTACGGGAGGTCAAGGAGGCAGGCCTCGACCGCGAGGACCTCCTCGGCATCTACCGCAACCTCCTGATCACGCGCGGCATCGAGGAGCGCGGGCACATCCTCTACAAGCAGGGCAAGATTCCCGGCTCGTTCTACACGGGACGCGGGAACGAGGGTGCCTCGGTCGCGATCGCGACCGCGATGGGCCCCGACGACGTCGGGACGCCGCTTCACCGCGACATGGGCGTCCACGTCACACGCGGTGTCGAGCCCTGGCGCATCCTTGCCCAGTACATGGGCCGCGCCGACGGGCCGACCAAGGGCAGGGACGGCAACGTCCACATGGCCGACTCGAACCTCGGCCTGCTCGCCATGGTCAGCCATCTGCCCGCGATGCTGCCGGTCGCCGTCGGCTGCGCGCTCGCCTTCCGGATCAGGGAGGAGAAGCGCGTCGCGGTCGCGTGGTTCGGCGAAGGCGCCGCGGCCAGAGGCGACACGCATGAAGGGATGAACCTGGCCGGTGTCCGCCGGCTGCCCGTCGTCTTCATCTGCGACAACAACCAGTGGGCGTACTCGACGCCGACGCATCTCGGCTTTCCAACCGAGAACGTGGCCGACCGCGCCCAGGCCTACGGGTTCGAGGGCGTGGTCGTCGACGGCACCGACGTGCTCGCCGTCTACCGCGAGGCCAGACGGGCGATCGAGAAGGCGCGGGCGGGCGGCGGTCCGACGCTCATCGAGTCGGTCACGCTGCGGATGGAAGGGCACGCCGTCCACGACGACGCCTTCTACGTGCCCAAGGACATGTTCGAGGAGTGGGCCAAGAACGATCCGATCGAGCGCTTCCGAACCTGGCTGCGCGAGAACGCGGACATGTCCGACGAGGAGGAGGACGAGATCACCGGCGGCGTCAAGAAGGTCCTGAACGATGCGCTCCAGCGCGCCGACGAGTCGCCGCTGCCCGATCCGTCGAGCTTGACCGAAGGAGTCTTCGCCACCCCCGAAGAGCTGGACACACCGCACCACAAGTAATGGCCGAGAAGACCTACCTGCAGGCGATCTCCGACGGTCTCCGCCAGGAGATGCAGCACGACAAGCGCGTTTTCGTCATCGGCGAGGACGTCGGCGTGTACGGCGGGGCCTTCAAGGTCACGCTCGGCTTCCAGGAGGAGTTCGGCCCGTGGCGCGTGATCGACGCGCCGCTCTCCGAGACCGCGATCGTCGCCGGCTGCACCGGCGCCGCGATCATGGGCATGCGCCCCGTTGCGGAGATGCAGTTCGCCGACTTCATCTCCTGCGCGTGGGACCACCTCGTCACCGTGGCGGCCAAGCAGCGCTACCGCGCGGGGACACCGGTGCCGATCACCGTCCGCCTGCCTTCCGGCGGCGGCTTCTCGGGCGGGCCGTTCCACTCACAGAACCCGGAGAGCTCCTTCGCGCACATCTCCGGCCTCAAGATCGTCTGCCCGGCCACGCCGGAGGACGCCAAGGGCCTCCTCGCGAGCGCGATCCAGGATCCGAACCCGTGCCTCTACTTCGAGCACAAGCACCTGTACCGCCGGATCAAGGCCGAGGTTCCGGACGAGCGCTACACGACGCCGTTCGGCAAGGCCCGGATGCACCGCGAAGGCAGCGACATCTCCGTCATCACCTGGGGCGCGATGGTGTACACCGCGGACGAGGCGGCCAAGCAGCTCGAGAGCGAGGGCCTTTCGGTCGAGATCCTCGACCTGCGCACGCTCATCCCGTGGGACAAGGACGCCGTCCTCGAGTCCGCGGGCAAGACCTCGAAGGTGCTCGTCCTGCACGAGGACACGCGCACCGGCGGCTTCGGCGCGGAGATCGCCGCGACGATCGCCGAGGAGGGCTTCGAGAACCTCGACGCGCCGGTGAAGCGGATCACCGCTCCCGACTGTCCCGTCCCGTTCTCCCCGCCGCTCGAGAAGGCGTTCATCCCGCAGGTCGAGGACGTCGTCGCCGGCTTGCGCGACCTCGCGGAGTACTAGGAATGGCGACCGACACAGCGATCGAAGTCGTCATGCCGCAGATGGGCGTCTCCGTGTCGGAGGGGACGATCACCAAGTGGCTGAAGAACGAGGGCGAGGAGATCGCGGCCGACGAGTCGCTGCTCGAGATCTCCACCGACAAGGTGGACACCGAAGTGCCCAGTCCCGGATCGGGCGTCCTGCTGCAGATCCTCGTCCCCGAGGGCGAGACCGTGGACGTGGGGACGAAGCTCGCCGTCATCGGCCCCGCCGGCTCGGCGCCTCCCGCGCCGGCCGCCGAGGAGCCGAAGGAGGAGGCGCCGGCGACGCCCGCTCCCGAGCCTGAACCGGCTCCGGCTCCGCAGGCCGCCGCTCCCGCGGAACCGGCCCCCGCTCCGCCTACCGACGGCGCCGCAGACGGCAAGACCTTCGTCTCGCCCGTCGTGGCCCGGATCGCAGCGGAGCACGGAGTGGACGTGAGCGCCGTCCCCGGCACCGGCCGCGGCGGCCGCGTGACCAAGAAGGACATCCTCGGCTACATCGAGGGCGGCGCGCCCGCCGCTCCGGCCCCCGCCGAAGCTCCCGCGGCCCCGGCCGCAGCGCCTGCGGAAGCGCCGGCGCCCGCACCCGCCGCGGCGCCCGCTGCTCCCGTCACGGCCGAGCAGGGCGAGTCGCTCGAGCCGATGAACGCGATGCGCAGGGGCATCGCCGAGCACATGCGCCGCTCGCTCGACACCGCGGCACACGTCACGAGCGCGATCGAGGTGGACATGTCGCAGATCGTCGCCATCCGCTCGAAGCTCAAGAACGACTACCAGAGCAAGTTCGGCGTGAACCCGACCTATCTGATCTTCGTCGCGCGCGCCGCAACGGACACGCTGCTCGACTACCCGTGGATCAACGGCGAGATCCGCGGCGACCAGATCGTCACGCGCAACTACGTCAACCTCGGCTTCGCCGTCGAGCTGGCGGACGGGAAGGGCCTGATCGTCCCCGTCGTCAAGAACGCCGAGGGGCTCAATCTCCTGGGGATGGCACGTGCCGTCACCGAGATCGCCGAGCGCGCGCGCAACAAGCAGCTGCTGCCGGACGACGTCCAGGGCGGAACGTTCACGATCACCAACCCGGGCGGCTACGGCACCTTCCACGGCACGCCGGTGATCAGCCAGCCGCAGGCGGCGATCCTCGGCACCTACGCCGTCGTCAAGCGCCCGTGGGTCGTCCAGGACGAGCTCGGCCAGGACGTGATCGCGATCCGGCCGATCATGAACCTGACGCTGACCTATGACCACCGGCTCGTGGACGGCGCGCTCGCGGGCCGCTTCCTGCGCGATCTGCGCGAGAAGCTCGAGAGCTGGGGCGAGGACAAGTACTAGTGCAGCGCATCATCCCGATGATCGGGTACGAGGACCCGGCGTCGGCGATCGAGTTCCTGAGCGAGCGCGTTCGGCTTCGAGGAGGACGAGTCGGAGCGCTACACCGAGCCGGACGGCCGCATCACGCACGCCCAGCTGTCGCTGGGCGAGGCCACGATCATGCTGGCGAATCCGACTCCCGAGTACCGCTCGCCGAAGTCGCATCGGGCGAGTGCGAGCAGACCGCGCGGATGTACGACAACCCGTGGGTGATCGACGGGAATCTCGTTGACGTCGACGACGTGGACGCGCACTGCGAGCGGGCGCGGGCAGCCGGCGCGACCATCCTGCGTGAGCCCGCGGATCCCGGCATTGGCCATCGGCTGTACTCGGCGGAGGACCTCGAAGGCCACCGCTGGATGTTCAGCGACTGAGTGTCGTCGCTTCCCTGGGACGACGGCGGCTGGTTCGACGACGCAGCTGCCTGGATCGAAGCGCGCGTCGAGCGCCGCGGCGAGCTGGAGCTGCTGCGGACGCGCCCGTGGTCGGCGCTGATCCGCGTCCCCACCTCAGAGGGCAACGCGTGGTTCAAGGAAACCGCGCCGGTGACGAGATTCGAGTCCGCGCTGACCGAGCGTCTGCTCGCGCTGCGCCCCGACCGCATCCCCCGCGTGATCGCCTCCGAGGAGACGCGCATGCTCACCGCGGACGCGGGGCCTTCCCTGCGCGTGCTCGCCGAGCGGGGAGCAGCCACACCGCCGTGGGAAGAGATCCTCGCCCTGTATGCCGAGCTCCAGATCGAGACTGCGGACGCCGTCGACGAGCTGCTCGCTCTCGGCGTCCCCGACAGCCGGCCCGAGACGCTCGGTCACGCCGTCGACGGACCGCTGCCGCTGACGCTGATCCACGAGGAAGTACACGACGGGAACGTGCACGTGCGCGACGGGCAGCCCGTCTTCATCGACTGGGCCGAAGCGTCGATCTCGCACCCGTTCGCCGGAATGACGAACACGCTGCGGATCGTGAGCTGGCGCGCGGGGTGGGACCCCGGGAGCCCCGACGTGCTCGCGCTGCGCGACGCGTACCTGGATACGTGGACGGAGTTCGCGCCGCTCGACGAGCTGCGTGCGATCTTCACGGAGGCCTATGCGCTTGGCGCGCTTGCGCGGTCGAAGAGTTGGGAGCGCCTGCTCGAGCCGCTCTCGCCGCCGGCGCGCGAGGACTACCCGCACAACATCGAAGCGTGGCGCGAGATCTACGGGAAGGCCGCCGGGCCGGGCGCCAGCCTGGGCGCATAGGCCGTACGCCGCTTCCGCCGCGGCGTCAGGCGATCACGAGGCGCAGCCCGCGCACGCGAAACAGCGAAACGGTCTTGCAATCCGTACCGAGGTACGGGTTTACACTAAGGGACATGCGGATCGGAGACGTGGCCGAGCGGGCCGGCGTGAACGTCGAGACGCTGCGCTACTACGAGCGCCGCGGCCTGCTGCCAGAGCCGTTCCGCAGTCCGGGCGGGCATCGCGACTACGACGAGGACACTGTCCGGTTCGTGCGCGCCGTCAAGGAGGCCCAGACACTTGGCTTCTCGCTCTCGGAGATCGAGGAGTACATGAATCTCACGCGCCGCGCGCCTTCGCGGGCGCCGGAGGAAGCGCGCGAGCGGCTGACAGGGAAGCTCGAGGAGATCGATCGCAAGCTCGCCGTCCTGCGCCGGATGCGCGCGGGCGTCGAGCGCGCGCTGTACGAGCGCTGGAGCTCGGTCGACAGCAGCACCTCGGCCGCGGCGTACCTCGCCCGCGCCGGCCGCGAGCCGGTGGGCGAGCCGCTGCACGTCACGAACGGCGAGTCGGCGGCGAGCACATTGCGGGAGACGGGCCTCGAGGGAGTCGTACTCTCCTGGGACGACGTCCTGCACGTCGGACCGCTCGCCTTCGATCCCGCCGAGTCGCGCCGCGTGCGTTCCCGGTTCCTCGCGGAGCAGGGCTGGGGAGACGCGTCCGCTATCGAGGCTGAGCTCGAGCGCCGCGACGAGTTGCTCGCGCGCGCCGAGCGCGTCGTCCTCTGGTTCGAGCACGACGTCGTCGACCAGCTCCAGCTCCTCCAGGTCCTCTCGCAACTCGAGCCCGGCACCGAGGCCGAGCTCGTCCAGACGGACGTCTACCTCGGCTCGCTCGAGGCGAGCGAGCTCGAGGCGCTCGCGCCTGCGCCGATCGACGACGCCACGGTCGACGCGGCCCGCGCGGCCTGGCGCGCCGTCGTCGCGGGCGATCTCGACCTGGACGTTCCGGAGCTTCCGTATCTCGGATCCGCCCTTCGGCGGTTCGCGGAAGAGCCGGCGCGGACAAAGCGGCAGCTCCTCGACGCGGTGGCGGACGGCCCGCGCACGGCGGTCCAGCTCTTCCTCGCGAACCAGGAGCAGGAGGAGGCGATCTTCCTCGGCGACACGTGGGCCTACCTCTTCCTGTACGAGCTCTGGGAGGAGGGGAAGCTCGCGCCGGTGGGCGGAGGGCCGATGCCGCTGCCGCCGCCGCGCGGCGACGCAGCTACATTCGCTTCGACGATGCTGGAGGCCCGCTGATGGACACGGCCGAGGCAGCCCGGCGCTGGGCGGCGGAATGGCAGCGCGCCTGGACGGAGCACGATCCCGACCGGGTGGCCGCGCTGTACGCCCAGGATGCGATCTTCCGCACGTCGCCGTTCCGCGAGCCGCAGGATCCCCGTGCGTACAGCGAGTGGGCCTTTTCCGACGAGGACTCGGCGGAGGTCCGCTTCGGCGAGCCGGTGGCGGTGAGCGGAGACAGGGCGGTCGTCGAGTGGTGGACGGTCGCGAGGGCGGGCGAGGCAGAGCTGACGCTCGCCGGCGTGTCCCTCCTTCGCTTCGACGGTGCCGGGATGGTTGTCGAAGAGCACGGGTACTGGAACGAGGAGCCCGGACCGCACGAGCCCTTCGAAGGCTGGGGGCGTTGAGAGGCGAGGTCGTCCAGCTCGGCCGGATCGGCTACGAGGAAGCCTGGGAGCTGCAGCGCGCAGTCGCGGACGACGTCCTCGCCGGGACGCGCCCCGACACAGTGCTGTTCCTCGAGCATCCGCCCGTGATCACCCTCGGCCGCCGCGCCGAGGACGGCGAGCTCCACCTTCCCGCCGCCGCCGACGTCGAGGTGGTCGAGACCGACCGCGGCGGCAAGTCCACCTTTCACGGGCCGGGTCAGCTCGTCTGCTATCCGATCCTCGACCTGAACCGGCACGGCCGCGACGTCCGCAAGTACTGCCGCGACCTGGAGGAGGCGATCATCCGCACCGCAGCGCCCTTCGGCCTCGAGGCGACGCGTATCGAAGGGCTCACGGGCGTGTGGCTCGAGAGCCCGCCGCGGAAGATCGCCTCCATCGGCGTGCACATCTCACGCTGGGTGACGACGCACGGCTACGCCCTCAACGTCGACCTCGACCCCGCGCCCTTCACCGACTGGATCACGGCCTGCGGGCTGGAGGATGCGGCCTTCACCACGATCGCGCGCGAGCTCGGCCGGCCGGTCTCGCTGGACGAGGTCAGGCCCCACGCGGCCGCCGCGATCGCCGAGGTCTTCGAGCTAGAGCTCGGGGAGCCAGCCCTCGCGGTAAGGGACGCGAGCCCGGCCGGTTGAGCGCGGCGGCACGCGCTCGTCCTCCAGGTACTCGATGCCCTTCCGGGGCAGCCCGCGCCGGCCCACGGCGAGAACGACCGACGGCCCCTTGCCCGCACCGAGCACGGCGTGGGCCGTTCCCGGCGGGCAGTGGAAGTAGTCCCATGCGCGTAGCTGAACCTCTTCGCCCTCGACGATCGCCAGGCACTCGCCGGCGAGGACGAGGAAACCCTCTTGCGCGGCCTCGCGGTGGTAGGCGCCGATCGCCTGCCCCGGCTCGAGAACGCTGATGTTGACGCCGAGCTGCGGAAACGGCTTCTTCCCTTCGAAGTTGCAGTAGAAGCCGAACGGTCCGGTGTCGTTCCACCGCTCCTCGCGCGCGCTGACCACGAACCAGCCGCGCTCGTCGTGAACGAGGCCGTACTTGGTCGTACGCGCGGCCGCTTCGGGGCTCACGCGCCTAGAGTCGCACAGAACGGCTGAGCTTAGATGGGTGATGCCATGAGATCGCCGACTGCGGGGCGCGAGCTGGTGCGTCGGGGCGCTGCGGCGGACGCTTGCCGATGCCGGAAGCATCGGTGAGCGGTCGACGCGGCGAAGCGCAGGCACGGTGGAGGCCGGCTCCGCCGGCCGCAGCGTGCCGGAGCGGCCCAGGCGTGCCAGATCGCGCAGCCGCACGCGCGAGATCGTGGCATCAACCATCTAGGTCACGGTGATGACCGGCTGCGAAGCGAGCAGCGTCAGCGTCCCCGCACTCGACGACTTCTCGAGGGTCTGCCACGTCTGCGCCCCGTCGCGGCGGAGGCGGTCGCCCCGGGGCCCCCGCTACTCGTCTCGCCGTACACGATCGTGAGGGTCTGTCCCCCCGCGAGCGTGACGCCCGACACCGTGATCCGCTGAGCGGAGACACTGAGCGTCCCGGTCGTCGCCGTCGAGTAGCCTGCGGCGGTCGAGGTCGTCGACGGCGGAGTCCACCCGGTCGGGACGGTCACCCGGACGGCACCGCTCACGAGCCCACCCTGCGCGGCCGTATACGTGAACGTGATCCGGTTGGCGGTCGAGGAGTGGACGACCGTGTCAGGCGAGCGGGCGATCGAGCCCGAGCCGTCGGCGGAGATGACAGTGACGGCGGGCTGTGAGGCGAGGCTCGCGAGCGTTCCCGCGGCCGTCGAACGCTCTTGGGCCGTCCAGGGTGGGCTCCCGCTGCTCGCCGGCGCCGCCACACCAGGTCCGGTCGCGGCCTTCGAGCCGTACACGATCGTCAGCTTCCCGCCCGCGGCGAGGTTGAGGCCCGTGACGTCAATCGTTTGTCCGGAAAGGACGAGCGTGCCGGCGCTGCTCGTCGTGTAGCTCGGATCGGTACCCGTCGCCGACGGGGCGGGCCAGCCGGCCGGGACGGTGATCGCGACCTCGCCCGCGGCCATTCCGCCGCTTGCGGCCGTGTAGGTGAGCGTGATCGTGTTGCCGCCTGATCCGGGCCTCACCCAGGTCGGCGTGGGCGTGACCGTCCCGGAGCCGTCGGCGGCGCGGACGGAGACGACAGGCTGCGACGAAAGGTTTTTCAAGACGCCGTTCAGCGTCGACTTCTCCACAACCGGCCACGCCTGCGCAGGAGAGGGTGCGCCCGGCGCGTTCGCGCCCGGACCGCCGGATGCCTTCGAGCCGTAGACGATCGTGAGCGTCTGCCCCGCGGCAAGCGTCACGCCCGAGACGCTGATCTGCTGGCCCGATACGCTCGCCGAGCCTTTGTCCGTGGTTGTGTACCCGCGGGCGCTCCCGTCCACCGTCGAGGGCGCGCTCCACCCGCTCGGGACCGTCAGCCGCACGAGGCCGCCGACGAGACCGCCTGTAGCAGCCGTGTAAGTGAACGTGAGCGTGCGTCCGGTCGAGGCCGCGCTTACCGCCGCGGGAGTCACCGCCATCGCCCCGGAGCCGTCGGCCGCAGCGACGGTGATGACCGGAGACGAGGACAGTGGCACCAACGACCCGCCCGCGGTCGAGCGCTGCTGCGCCTGCCATGTCTGGTCGGCGGGTGTCGATGGCGCGGTCGCGCCGGTCCCGCCGGAGGCCCTCGACCCGTATGTGATCGTCACCTTCTGCCCCACGGTCCGGGTGAGCCCCGAGACGGTGATCGTCTGCCCGGAGGTCGAGACGATGCCGGGGGTCGCCGTCGTGTAGCCCGGCGTCCCGACAGTCGTCGAGGGAGCATTCCACCCGGCAGGCACCTCGAGCGTGAGCGCGCCGTTCGCGAGCCCACCGGCCGCAGCGGTGTAGGTGAACGTGATCGTCCTGCCGGTCTGGCCGGCCGAAACGGCAGCCGTCGGCGTCGTCAGCGTGCCGGTCGCGATGACCTGGTTGTCGACGAAGCAGACGGAGACGCTGCTGAGCGACGGCGTCACGCTGCCGTTCGTGGTCGACAGGACCGCCTTGTAGCGGAGGTAGCGGAAGCCGTTGAACTGGCTAAGGCTCGCGCCGCTCGTGGTGAAGTAGGTGCTCCCGGTTCCGTCGGGCCCGACGAAGCTGAACGGGCCGTAGAACGAGTTGCTGGCGGCGACCTGGAACTTGACGCCCGTGCCGGCGGGCGTCGTCGCCGAAAACGAGAGCGTCGTCCACGTCGGCGCAGCCCCGACGGCCGGGTTCGCGTCCTTGACGGAGGAGACGAACGTCCCGTCCGAATAGCCGGGATTGACGTATGTGACGAAGTTGAGGTCGCGCCCGCCGGCGTTGGTGTCGGCCGCCCACGTTGAGCCGCTGTTCGACGAGGTGACAAACTGCCCGCCCGCGTACGGATTGAAGTTGGAGGATCCCGTCCCGCAGCTGCACGTATACGCGTACGTACCCGTGCGCGCCGCGTTCGCGCGGAAGACGAACGCGTAACGCGTGCCCGCGGTCAGGGTGATCGGGCTGCTGAACGTGAACGTCTTCAGCCCACCGGCGCCGCCGTCGTTGAAGCCGGCCAGCGTCGCAGTCGCGAGGTCGGCGCCGGTCGGCACCGGCGTCGTCCCCGTGGTGTTGCGAATCGAGAGCGTTATGGCGGGGTTCGTGCCGCTACAGCCGGAGCAGAAGAGCTCGACGTCGACCCGAACGAGCTGTCCGGTCACGGTCGGCGTGAACGTCTGCCCGGCCCAGCTCGTGTTGGTGAACCCGAAGCCGGTCGGGTTGACGCTCGTGTTCTTGGCGTCCGTGTTGTCCGGCTTCGCGAGGACGACGGCCCCCGGGCTTGCGGTCAGGTCGCAGTTCGACGGAACGCCGCGCTGGAACGCGGTCTGTGTGTTGTCGGTGAAGCAGCCGCTCTGTGCCGCTGCGTTCAAGGTGAAGTTCCTCGTCGCGCCTCCGCCGTTCGGGACGGCGATGCTGCTCGCCGAGGCCGGATCGAAGCCGGCCTTGGCGGCGATCAGCGAGGGATAGGTTCCCGCGGGAACGGCGAACGCGTAGTTCCCGTTCGAGTCGGTCGTGGCCGTTCGACTGCCGAGCGTGACGATCGCTCCGGCGATCGGGTTGCTGCCGTCGCTCACCACCCCCGAGAGAGTCCCGTTCCCCACAGTGGTGCAGCCGGGGAACTGGAACGAGCCGATCCGCGTGTGATGGTCGAGGCCCGTCACGGCGTAGTACTCGTTGGTCTCCCAGAACGTGCAGCCGTTCGGGTCGAGCGCCATTCCGCTGTAGTCGCCCCAGCGCGAGCAGGCGGAGCTGCCACAGTTTCCCATCTGCGATCCGGTGCCGTCGATCAGCGTCTGCTCGGTCTGATTGAGCGTGTTGATTTGATCGCCGGCCAGGCGGCCCGCGTACTTGATCTGCGGGTTCGTGGTCGAGTTCGACTTGCTGTAGCCGATCGCCATATCGCCGACGCGATCGACGGCGAGGCTCGGCATGAACCGGAAGAAGGTATTCGCGCCCTCCGGATCGAACGACTTCCCCTGGATGGTGTTCGCCGCGACGGTGCCGCCGGTGACGTTCGCCTGGTACCAGCGAACCGTGGCGTTGCCGGTTGTAGGCGCGTTGCAGTTCGTGTTGGTCGCGCTTTCGCCGCGACGCACCGTATGCGAGACCCAAACCGACTCTGTGCCGCCGATGTTCGAGTACTGCGCCTGAGCCATAGCGCGGATCGAGAGCGTGTCGATGCTGTTCGCCGGAGTCGATGCATTCGGAACGCTCGCGTTCGGCCAACAGGTTGGCGCGAGCTGGAGCTCCGGCCCGGTAAACGTCGACGTCGAAACCTTGTCCCAGTCGACCTTGAACTTGTAGATGCTCAGCGCGTTCAGGTACTGCCATGTCGAGACGAAGTACTCAGGGGAGCCCGCCGGCGGGCTACCGGCTTGGAGCCGCGCGTTCGCCGGGATCACGGTGAAGTCCGAGGCGTCGCCGGCGAAGTCGACGACCTGCGCAGCGGGCGCGTCCACATACATCTGCTGCTTGTTGATCGCCCACACGTGGAAGCCGGTGTAGGAAGAGCTCGCGCTGTAGCCGAACATGTTGGCCGTCATGTAGATCCCGTCCGGCCAGACGCCGAACTTCGGGTAGTCGCCGAGCCCACCTGGAGTCTCGATCGAATAGAAGTTCCAGCCGCCGGCGACGGGATCGCCCGTCTTCGAGACGGCGAAGCACTGGTAGACGGTCTGAGGGCTGACGTTGCCGCCCGCGTCGAGCTTGAAAGCGAAATCGGTGATGAACCAGCGATCCTCGAAGCTGTCGTAGAGGACGACGGGGTCGCCGAAATTGTCGGTGTCGCACAAGTTCCCGAACTGCCCTTGACTCATGAACGCGTCGAACGTGAAGGCCGCTACGCGGTTGCCGTTCGACTTGTCGTAGATGCCGATCGAGGTATTGATCGTCTGGATGTAGTAGGTCGGACCGACGTCGCCGTTGGTGTCCGGCGGATGGCCCGCGCCCCAGTTCGCGAAGTCGAGACCCTCGAAAGTCGTGAGCGGCGGAGGCGCGGCCGACGCGCTCGCCGATGACTTCCTCATCGTCCTTTGGTCGAGCTGCGCCGGCAGCGCACCGGTCGGTGCTGCCAGGGTCGCGTCCGGATCGGCGCCGGCCTCGCCCCTGGGCTCTCCAGGCGCCGGGTGCTCCGGTCGTTCGCGCTTGATCACGGTGCTCCGGAGCCTTCGGGCGTCGAAGACGGCGCTGTGCGCCCTCGTCAAATGGAGCTGCTTGGGCTTCTTCGTCTTCCGAGGCGGCGGGTTCGCGCGGTCGGCGACGCCGGCGCGCGGGCGCGCCACGGAGCCCGGCTCGCCCTGCATCGACAGCCCTGTGCCCAACGTATGGAGAAGGCGCTCGTTGGCACTTTGGTGTGAATGGGCCGCCAACGGCACCACCAGCGCAACGCCTACCAGCGTGACCAGCGCGACGATTCGCGCCTTGTCGTGACGGAGCAGCGTTCTCATTTCCTCAGTTCGGTGGTCACGACGCGCGAGGGCACGCGAGGATGCCCGGTGCCAACGCGCATCGAACCCCCTCCCCCATTCGCTGACTGGATTTGCGAAACCGCACCATGCAGTGTAGGCCTATTTCTGGCTAGGAGCGGCTCCTGTAGTGCTGCGTTCTATACATTCAGCTCGAATGCAGACGTCGCTGCCAGTGGCCGGGCGGCCGCGCCGCCCCGAGTGGATGAAGGTGCGCGCGCCGAGCGCGGACTCGCGCTACGCCGAGGTCAAGCAGCTCATCCACGGAAACGGCCTGCACACGATCTGCGAGGAGGCGCGGTGTCCGAACATCGCCGAGTGCTGGGGGCGGGGGACGGCGACGTTCCAGATCCTCGGCGACACGTGCACGCGCGCGTGCCGCTACTGCTACGTCCACTCGGGCAAGCCCGACGGGCCGCCGGATCCGCTCGAGCCCCTGCGGCTCGCCGCGAGCGCCGAGCGGATGGGTCTCCACCACGTGGTCGTCACGTCGGTCGACCGCGACGATCTCGAGGACCGCGGAGCCGGGCATTACGCGGCGACGATCCGCGCGCTCAAGGCAAAGCTGCCGGACGCCTCCGTCGAGGTGCTGACGCCGGACTTCCTCGACCGCGAAGAGGAGTCGCTCCGCACCGTGCTCGCCGCCCGCCCCGAGGTGTTCAACCACAACATCGAGACCGTCCGCCGCCTGCACGCGCGGATGCGCGGCGCGAAGGCCTCCTACGACAAGGCGCTCTGGCTGCTGCAGCGCGCCAAGGAGATCGCGGACTACCCGGTGCTGACCAAGTCCGGGATCATCGTCGGCCTCGGCGAGACGAACGACGAGGTGGTCGAGACGATGCGCGACTTGCGCGCGCACGGCGTGGACGTCGTGACGATCGGCCAGTACCTGCAGCCGTCACCGAAGCACGCGACGATCGACCGCTGGGTGCACCCCGACGAGTTCCGCTGGTTCCGCGAGCAAGGCGAGGCGCTCGGCTTCGGCTCCGTGTTCTCGGGGCCGCTCGTGCGCTCGAGCTACCGCGCAGACGAACAGCGCCACGCCGCCGAGACCGGCCGCGGCGCGGTCGCGTACTAGTACGCTTCGAGACGATGGGAATCTTTCACAAGATCAGCTCCTGGTGGAACAAGGACAGGACCGAGCTCTCGGACGAAGAGGGGTCGATGACGCAGGCGGAGCGGGACGTGGCCGAAGAGGACTACGAGTCTCGCAAGGAGGACATCCGCGTCCAGGACCAGTACGCCTCGGGCGCCGGTGCCCCGGCCTCGACTTCGAGCGCGACTCCGAAGGTCCGCCGAAGTACTGAGGACTAGGCGTGCGGCCGGGCCATGGCCCGGTAATCCAGCGCCTTGTCGAGTGTCTCCTCGTCGACGCCCGCGTCGCGCGCGACCTCGCGCAGCGACCGGCCTGAGGCCGCGGCTTCCTTGACGATCTCCGACGCCTTGTCGTAGCCGATGTACGGATTGAGCGCGGTGGCGGCCGACAGCGTCAGCTCGGCGTAGTGCTCGAGCTGGTCGCGGTTCGCCTCGATCCCGTCGATGCACTTGTCGGCGAAGACGCTCGCTGCGGCGCCGAGGAGGCGAATCGAGTCGAGGAGGTTGCGGGCGATCACGGGGACGAAGACGTTCAGCTCGAAGTGGCCCTGCATCGCGCCGGCGGTGATGGCAGCGTCGTTGCCGATCACCTGGACGGCAACCTGCGTCACGACCTCGGGGATGACCGGGTTGACCTTCCCCGGCATGATCGAGCTCCCTTTCTGCAGCTCCGGGAGCCGCAGCTCGGCGAGCCCGGCGCGAGGGCCGGACCCCATCAGCCGGATGTCGTTCGCGATCTTCGTGAGCGAGACGGCGACGACCTTGAGCGCGCCGGAGGCCTCGACCAGCGCGTCGCGCGCGGCCTGCGACTCGAAGGGATCGGCGGGCGGAAGGATGCGGAGGCCGGTCTCGTCGGACAGCCGGCGGCGCACCTTCGAGGCGAACTCGGGATGCGTGTTGAGCCCGGTACCGACGGCGGTACCCCCGAGCGGGACCTGCGCGACGCGATCGAGCGTCGACTCGACCCGCGCGCTGCCCTGCCGGATCTGCGCCGCATAGCCGCCGAACTCCTGGCCGAGCGTGACCGGGACCGCGTCCATGAGGTGGGTGCGGCCGGACTTGACGATGTCGGCGAACTCAATCGCCTTCTCCTCCAGCGACTCGGCCAGCTGGTCGAGCGCGGGGAGCAGCCTGTGCGTCAGCTCGTCGAGCGCGGCGAGGTGGACGGCAGTGGGGAAGACGTCGTTCGACGACTGACCCATGTTCACGTCGTCGTTCGCGTGGACGTCGTCGCCCGCGAGCGCGGCGATGACCTCGTTCGCGTTCATGTTGGACGACGTTCCCGAGCCGGTCTGGAAGACGTCGAGCGGGAACTGGTCGTCGAGCTCGCCGGCGGCGATGCGGTCGCCGGCCGCGGCGATGCGCTCTGCCTTGTCCGCGTCCAGCAGTCCCAGCTCCGCGTTCACGCGGGCGGCGGCGGCCTTGATCCGGCCGAGCCAGCGCGCGACGGGTGCGGGAATCGGCTCGCCGGAGACGGGGAAGTTCTCGATCGCCTTGCGGGTTTCCGGGCCCCAGAGCTCCTGTCGCTCTTCGACGCTCACGGTTCGAGTCTACTGCCGAGCTTGCGGGCAAGCACCGGGTCGCTGAGGACGTCGGTCGAGTCGCTCCACTGGTCGATGCCGCCGATCAGCGGGAGCGTGCGGAGCCACTCGTCTTCGACGCGCGCGAGGCAGGCGTCGGCGAAGCGCGCGGAGCCGATGACGCGAAACGGCCGCGCGTGGAAGAGGCGGACGGTCGGATCGATCTCCTCCGTCAGGCCGAGCGCGTTGTGTCGCCGGGCCACGGCCTCGAACGCCTCCACCAGGGCTTCCTCCCGCGTGGGGAAGTCGGTCGCGGCAGTCGCGCGCTCGAGCGGCGGCCCCACCTCACTCGCCGCGTCGAGCTCCTTGAACGCCGTGCCGAACCACTTCGGGTACGGCGCGTAGCGCCGTTCGAGGAGGAAGCAGAGTCGCATCAGATCGCGCGCGAGCCTGGCGGCGAGCACGCGCGAGCCGAGCTCGTCGCCGACCTCGGCCGTCCGTCCGACGAACGGCTCTTCCTGGTCGAGACGCCGCCACTGGGCGGCCAGCAGCCAGAGCCAGACGTCGTGCGGGTACCACGCGAGCTCGGCCCGGAGGGGCTCGAGCTCACCCAGGCCGTCGTGGAAGACCGGGCCGACGGTGATCTCGAGCAAGAGCTGCTGCGGAGTCGTCAGCCAGTCGCGCGTCGCGATGCCGCGGCGTGGATCGAAGCCAAGCCTTGCGTGGAGCCACGCGCCGAGCGGTGTGACGTCGACGCGATGCCGGACCGCGTGGTCATCCCAGCCGTAGCGAACGGGCCACCCCCGGAACGTCTCCGGAAGCTCCGGCTCGAGGTCCAGCTTCGACTCGGTGAAGATCTGCAGCCGCGGTCCCCAGCCGTGGTCGGTCGAGCGTTCCGTGTCGTAGCCGAGGACGTCCGAGCCGTAGCCGAGGAACGCGGCGGAGTGGGGCACGTCGCCGACGATCCCGGCGACGACCTCCTCGTAGAACGCACGGGCGAGCTCCGCGCCCGGAAGGAACTCAGGCACTGATCCGCCTCGCGAGGTAACCCTCGAGCTCCGGCAGCGGATCGGTCACGCCGAGCTGGTGGAACCAGATCCACAGCTCGAGCAGAGTGGTCGACGACGTACAGGTCGAACGCCTCGCGCCAGTCGGCGCGCAGCGGCCCGTACCCCTCGAGCAGCGCGTGCGAGCGTCTCGTCGCTCCGGCCGTCCGAGAACGCCCACGCCTTGGCGAGGTCGAAGATCGGATCGGCCGCGACGGCGTTCTCCCAGTCGATGAGTCCCGTAATGCGTCCGTTCTCGACCAGGACGTTGGCGTCGTGCGCGTCGTTGTGGCAGAGGACGGCCGTCTCACAGCCCTGCGAAGGCCCCCTCGCGCTCGGCGAAGTGGCGCTCCAGTGAGTCGCGCAGCTCCGGCGGGCCGCTGCCGCACCTTCCGCTCGATCCGCCGGCGCATGTACTCGAGGTTCGTGGCTACCGGGCTGGTCACGCGGGTCTCGATGTAGCCGAAGCTGTCGAACGCGATCGCGTGCAGCTGGCGCAGGAGAAGGCCGAGTTGCCGGCTGACCGCGATCGGGTCGTCACCGGTGAAGCGTGCGGGCCGGCCGGGCAGCCGCGTCATCACGAGAATGCCCTGAGTCGTGTAGACGATCTCGGGTACGGGCACACGGCCCGCGACCAGCTCGAGGAGGAAGACCTCCTTCTCCAGCTTCCAGCTCAGCTCGCCGCGGTAGACCTTGAGCACGAGACGGCGTCCATCCGCGGTCTCCAGTCCGTAGTTGGCGTGGACTTCGCCGCCGTCGAGCGGCTCGATGGCGGTCAGCTCCATCTGGGGCAGAAGCTGCCGCGCAGCTTCGACGTCCACTAGTCCGTCGAGTACTTCGGCTGGACCTTCTCGCCGCGGATCGAGGCGACTGCGTTGTTGGCCGCGATGGCGGCCTCGCCCATCCCGATGGTGATGAGCGTGATCTTCCCCTCGTACCCGGCCACGTCGCCCGCGGCGTAGACGCCGGGGAGGTTCGTCAGGCAGGTCATCGGGTCGATGCGAATCTGGCGCTTCCCCTCCAACTCCAGGCCCCACTCGGCGATCGCGCCGAGGTGCGAGTGGAAGCCGAGCAGCGTGATGAGCGCGTCGCAGTCCACCTGCTCCGTCTCGCTGGTGTTCGTGTTTTCCACCGTTACTGCCTGGATCTGTCCGTCGCCATGGATCTCGCGCACCTCGTACGGCGTGAGGATCCGGACCTGGCCCTTCTCCTCCAGCTCGCGTGCCTCGTTCAGCGAGGACTCGAGTGCGCGGAACCGGTCACGGCGGTGGATGAGCGCGATCGGATGCGCGGCGGTGTCCTGCAGGCCGAGCGTCCAGTCGAGCGCCGAGTCGCCGCCGCCGATGATGATGCAGCGCGCACCGCGGAAGACCTCCTTCTCGCGCACGAAGTAGTGGAGCCCCCGGCCCTCCCACTCGTCGATCCCGTCGATGACGAGCTTGCGAGGCTCGAACGCTCCGTGGCCGGCGGTGATGATCAGCGCGCGCGAGAGGTACGGGCCGCCCTTGTTGGTCGAGACCGAGAGCAGCTCCTCGCCGTTCTGGTTGATCCGCTCGAGCGTCTGCACCTCCTCGCCCAGGTGCACCTGCGCGCCGTACTGGAGGCCCTGCTCGGCGCAGCGGTCGACGAGCTCCTGGGCCAGGATCTTCGGATAGCCGGCGACGTCGTAGACGTGCTTCTCCGGATACACGGCCGCCACCTGCCCGCCGAGCTGCTCGAGGCTCTCGACGATGCGGACTGTGGCGTCGCGGTGGCCCGCGTAGTACGCGGCAGCAAGCCCGCTCGGGCCTGCGCCGAGAATGGTGATGTCGACGACGGAGTCCGTAGACAGGACTCTAGTGGGAGCAGCCGGAGCCGCAGCCGCCGGCGGTGTCGGCGGGCGCTTCGCCCTCCTCCACCTGGAACGAGTGCCCGCAGCCGCAGGAGGCGGAGACGTTCGGATTGTCGATCTTGAAGCCGGACTCCTGCAGGCCGTTCAGGAAGTCGATCGTCGCGCCCTGGAGGTACGGCGCGCTGTACGGATCGACGACGACCTCGACGCCGTGCATGTTCAGCTCGAGGTCGCCCTCCTGGGCTCCCCGATCGAAGCCGAGCGCGTACTCGAAGCCGGAGCAGCCGCCGCCCTGGACGGCGACGCGCAGAACCGCGACCTCGTTCTCCTCGGCCATCAGCTGCTTGATCTTGTCCGCAGCCGCCTCGGTGAGCGTGATCACGGTGTCGGAACGCTCGATCGTTGCCATGCGGCCATGGTAGCAACGTGCTCTGTCAGCGAATTCGAAAGCTGGCCCGCGCCACAGGTGGCGGCCTCACTCCGCACGGAGACTTTGTAACACCGAGTTCTAGCACCGTTGAGCCGTTTTCCGGCTCGCTCGTGCCGCCTTTGCTAACGTCCGATTCCGGTCGGAGAAGGAAGGGTGGAAGTGCTCGGCGCGACTGTCGACAAGTGGCTCCCGTTCCTCATCTACGGGCTGTTCGCGCTCGCGATCCCGACCTCGTTGATCGTGCTCTCGTTCGTCCTGTCGACGCCCCCGAGTAAGCGCCTACGCGCGCGCACGATCCCCTTCGAGTCCGGCGTGTCGACCGGGCCGCTGCCGCAGCAGCGCTTCACGATCAGCTTCTACCTGACGGCGATGCTCTTCATCGTCTTCGACATCGAGATCGTCTTCCTGTACCCGCTCGCGGTGCAGCTGCACGCCCTCGGCTGGTTCGGCTTCTCCGAGCTGGCGTTCTTCATTCTCATCCTCGCCCTGGCGTACGTGTACGTCTGGCGGAAGGGAGCACTCGAGTGGCGGTGAACAAGAAGCGCCTCGCCGACTACGGCCTGAAGAGCGAGCGCGTCCTCTGGCGCGGGAAGGGCCCCGGCGTCTTCGAGGAAGAGCTCGGCGACCTGGAGAGCCGGCTCGGCCTGACCACCATGGAGAAGGCCGTCGCGTGGGCGCAGGGCTATTCGATCTGGCCGGACACCTTCGGCCTGGCCTGCTGTGCCATCGAGATGATGTCCATCGTCTCGGCGCGCTACGACATCGCGCGATTCGGCGCCGAGGTCTTCCGGTCTTCACCGCGCCAGGCCGACCTTCTCATCGTCTCCGGCCGCGTCGCCCACAAGATGGCCGCGCCGCTCCGCCAGATCTACGACCAGATGCTCGAGCCCAAGTGGGTCATCGCGATGGGCGCCTGCGCCAGCTCCGGCGGGATGTTCAACAACTACACCGTCCTGCAGGGAGTGGACAAGATCGTCGCGGTCGACATCCACGTCCCCGGCTGCCCGCCGCGCCCCGAGGCGCTCGTCGAGGGGATCGTCCGGCTGCAGGAGAAGATCCACGCGGGCGTGCCGCCCGCATACGAGATCCGCGGGGTCGCGGAGTGACGTACGAGGGGGTTCCCGGGCTCGTAGAGACGAAGGAGGACTACGGGGAGACGACGCTGATCGTCGACCCGGCGCGGCTGCGCGAGGCGTCCTTCCATCTGCGCGACGAGGAAGGGTTCAACGTCCTCGCCGATCTCGCCGCCACCGACTACCTCGGCTGGCCGCAGTCGCAGGAGCAGGTCGCGGGCTACAAGGGCTCGGCGGCCGGGCGCAACATCAACGCGCCCGGTTCCTGGGGCCTCGCGCGCCTTCCCGATCCCCGCGCGACGCGCTTCTGCGTCAACTACCACCTGCTGGCGATCCCGGACGGCCGCCGCGTCCGCGTCCAGGTCTGGGTCGAGGACGGCGATCCGGTACAGAGCGTCGTGAACGTCTGGCCGACCGCCGACTGGCACGAGCGCGAGGCCTGGGACATGATGGGCATCTCCTTCGAGGGCCACCCGAACCTCGTCCGCATCCTCATGGACGACGACTGGGAAGGCCATCCGCTGCGCAAGGACTATCCGATCGGCGGCGAGCCGGTGCGCTTCTCCGGAGAAGAATGACGATCGCGCCCGGCAAGCCGGAGATCTACCGCGGGACGCGAATCCCCTCGCCCATCCCGACGGTGCTCCAGCTCGACCAGTCGCTCCGCGAGGACGACGACATCCTCCAGGTCAACTTCGGTCCGAACCATCCCTCCACGCACGGGGTCCTGCGACTGATCGTCGACCTGGACGGCGAGAACGTCGTCAGCCTCGCCGCGGTTGTCGGCTACCTGCACACCGGCTTCGAGAAGAACATGGAGCAGAAGACGTGGTGGAAGGCGATCACGTACCCCGAGCGGATCGACTACGTCTCGTTCCAGAACAACGAGCTCGCATTCGTCCTCGCAATCGAGAAGCTGCTCGGAGTCGAGATCCCGCCGAAGGCCTCGTGGATGCGGATGTTGCTGTGCGAGCTGAACCGCGTCCACTCGCACCTCGTGTGGCTGGCAACCGGCGCTCTCGAGCTCGGCGCGATCTCGATGTTCTGGTACTGCTTCCGCGAGCGCGAGCGCATCCTCGACCTGTTCGAGCTCTGCTGCGGGACGCGCATGCACACGCGCTACTTCCAGGCCGGCGGGCTCGCGGAGGACATCCCGCGCGGGTTCTTCCCCGAGTGCCGCGCGTTCACGGAGCGGATGCCGGGCGCGGTCGACGAGTACGAGACGATCCTCAACCGCAACGCGATCTGGCTGGAGCGGACAAAGGGCCTGGGGCTGCTGAGCGCGGCCGATGCGCTTGCCCTGGGGCAGTCCGGCCCGGTGCTGCGCGCGTCCGGCGTCGACTGGGATCTGCGCAAGAACCAGCCGTATCTCGCGTACGACGAGGTCGATTTCCGCGTGCCCGTCTTCTACAACGGCGACGTCTACGACCGCTACCGCGTGCACATGGTGGAGATGCGCGAGTCGACCAGGATCGTGGCGCAGGCGCTCGACCGGCTGGAGGGGATGTTCGGCGAGCCGTGGATCGTGGACGACCGGCGGTTCGTCCTGCCGCCGCGGCACGAGCTCCACACCTCGATGGAGTCGCTGATCCACCACTTCAAGATCGTGACCGAGGGCTACCGCGTCCCCGAGGGCGAGGTCTACGTCCCGATCGAGTCGCCGCGCGGCGAGTTCGGCTGCTACGTCGTCTCCAGCGGAGGGCCGAAGCCGTGGCGGGTCAAGTTCCGCGCGCCCTCCTTCGTCGCGCTCGAGGCGACCGCGACCTGCATGTCCGACGCGCTCGTCGCCGACCTGATCGCGATCGTCGGCTCGCTCGACACCGTCATGGGCGAGGTCGACCGATGACGACGTTCTATGACGAGGTGCAGCAGATCAAGGCGCAGTATCCGATGGAGCGGTCGGCCGTCCTCCCGGCTCTCCGGCTCGCGCAGGAACGACACGGCGGCTGGCTTCCGCCGGAGGCGCTGGCCGAGGTCGCGGAGGCTTTGGAGCTGACGCCGGCGCAAGTGCAGGCGGTCGCGTCCTTCTACGACATGCTCCATCTGGAGCCCGTCGGGAAGCATCTGGTCGAGGTGTGCACGAACCTGTCCTGTGCGCTCGTGGGCGCCCAGCAGGTGCTGGAGGCATTCGAGCGCGAGGTCGGCGCCGCGCCCGGCGAGACGTCGGAGGACGGAGAGTTCACGCTGCGCGCGATCGAGTGCGCCGGCGGCTGCGGCACGGCGGTCGTCGTCACCGTGGACGGCCGCTACGTCGAGCCCGTAAAGCCGGGCGACGTCCCCGGCATCGTGGAGGGGGTGCGCAGTGGGGATTGACGAGATCGCACTCGCGCACGCGGACGAGCGCGACCTGACGCAGCTCTCCGAGTACGAGGCGATCGGCGGCTACGAGGCGCTGCGCAAGGCGCGCGGGATGGAGCCCGAGAAGATCATCGAGGAGCTCATGACGGCGAACCTGCGCGGCCGCGGCGGCGCGGGCTTCCCCATGGGACGCAAGGCCAGCTTCCTGGCCAAGGGCACCGGCAAGCCGACCTACCTGTGCGTCAACGCCGACGAGTCCGAGCCGGGCACGTTCAAGGACCGCGAGATCATGCTCAAGAACCCGCACCGGCTGATCGAGGGCTGCCTGTGCACGGCCCACGGGATCGAATCGAAGAACGTATTCATCTACTTGCGCGGCGAGTACCTCGACGTGTTCGAGGTGATGCGCCGGGCGCTCGAGGACGCGCGCGCGGCCGGGCTGCTCGAGGACGTGACCATCGTCCTCCATCGCGGCGCCGGCGCGTACATCTGCGGCGAGGAGTCGGCGCTGCTCGAGTCGCTCGAGGGGAAGCGCGGCCAGCCGCGCTCGCGTCCTCCGTTCCCGGCCGTCAGCGGCCTGTACGGCTCGCCGACGCTCATCAACAACGTGCAGACGGTCGCCACCGTCCCGCCGATCATCCAGAAGGGCGGCGAGTGGTACGCCTCCATCGGCCCCGAGACCTCGCCCGGCACCGTCGTCTTCTCTTTGTCGGGCAACGTTGTGAATCCCGGCAGCTACGAGCTCGAGCTGGGGACCCCGATGCGCGAGCTGGTCTACGACCTCGGCGGCGGGATCCCGGACGGCCGCGAGCTCAAGGCGATCATCCCCGGCGGCTCGTCCACCACGGTGATGACGCCCGACCTGATCGACACGCCGCTCGACTACAACTCGGTCGCGGAGGTCGGCTCGCAGTTCGGTGCCGCGGCGCTCATCGTGATCGACGACCGTGCGTGCATGGTGCAGCTGGCCCTGCGCTCGACCCAGTTCTACATGCACGAGTCGTGTGGCAAGTGCACGCCGTGCCGTGAGGGGACGCGTTGGATGGTTCAGCTGCTGCACGCGCTGGAGGCTGGTCACGCCGACCAGGCGCAGCTCGACCTGCTGGTGAACGTGGCCGACCGGATCCTGGGGCGCTGCCTGTGCGCGCTGGGCGACTTCGCCGCCGGCCCGGTGCTCGAGTACGTGCGCACGTTCCGCGACGAGTTCCAGCGGCACATCGACGAGGGCGGCTGTCCCTTCGGCGGCGAGTCCTCGCTCGAGGGGGTATTCGCGCCCGTGGACCAGCACTCGCACCATCCCACGGCCGAGGTGCCCTCGTGAATAGAAACCTGAATACCGGGGTCAGACCCCGGTTGTGCCAAAACCGCGCCGTTATGCGGAAACTGTCCCTGCGAGCCAGTGGCCTCTTGAGGGTTTAAGGTGAGCGCGCCAGAGCTGGTCACCGTCACCGTCGACGGCCGCGAGGTTCAGGTGCCGAAGGGCCTCGGGATCGTCGAGGCGGCGCTCGAGGCCGGAATCGAGATCCCGATCTTCTGTTACGAGCCGCGCCTGGGGGCGCCGATCGGCGCCTGCCGCATGTGCCTGTGCGAGGTGGACGGGATGCCCAAGCCGCAGGCTGCCTGCACGCTCACGGCGACGGACGGGATGGTCGTGCACACGGCGCAGACCTCCCCGAAGGCGGCGGAGTCGCAGCACTCCGTCCTCGAGTTCATCCTCGTCAACCATCCACTCGACTGCCCCGTCTGCGACAAGGGCGGCGAGTGCCCGCTGCAGGACCTGACGTTCCGCTACGGGCCGGGGAACACGCGCATGACCTTCCCCAAGCGGACGTTCGACAAGCCGATCCCGATCAGCCCGCTCATCGCCCTCGACCGCGAGCGCTGCATCCTCTGCTACCGCTGCACGCGCTTCTCGGAGGAGGTCGCCGAGGACGGCCAGCTGATCGCGCGCAACCGCGGCGCGCAGTCGATGATCGCGACCTTCGAGGACGAGCCGTACCGCGCGCCGTTCTCGGGGAACGTCATCGAGCTCTGCCCGGTCGGCGCGCTCACGTCCACCCAGTACCGCTTCGAGGCGCGGCCGTGGGAGATCCAGAACGCACCCACCGTCTGCGGCCTGTGCCCCGTCGGCTGCAACATCAGCGCGACGACGCGCGAGGGGAAGGTCAAGCGAATCCAGTCGCGCAACCACCCCGAAGTGGATGAGGGCTGGCTGTGCGACAAGGGCCGCTTCGCCTACCCGCACCTGTACGCGCGCGACCGGATCGCCGACCCCCTGCTGCGCGTGCGCCGGCGCGGCTATGACGAGATCTCCTGGGAAGACGCCGTCGACCGCGCCGCCGAGATGCTGCGTCGCGCCGAGGGGAAGATCGTCACCGCCCTGTCCGGCTCCGAGACGGTCGAGCTCGCGTACGGCCTGGGCAAGCTCATGCGCACGGGCCTCGGCGCGCACACGGCGATGCTGCCGGAGGAGACGAGCGACGCCCTCGACTGCTTCAGGCTGCCGCTGTCGGCGATACGCGACGCGCAGATCGTCGTCGTCCTCGGCGACGAGCCGGTCTCCGACCGCGCGCCGATCGTGGACATGTGGATCAAGCTCGCCCGCCGGAACGGCGCCGAGATCGTCACGGTCGGGCCCGCCGGGGACGTCCAGGCCGCGCCCGGCGCGGCGGCGGACGCTCTGCGGGGCGACGCCGAGCTGAGCGAAAGGATCCGCGGAAGCGAGCGCGCGATCCTGGTCTGGTCGGGCGCCGGCGGTCACGGCGGCGTCACGCTGGCCGCGCTCGCGCACGAGCTCGGCCTGGCGGCGAAGGACGGCTCGGGCGCCTTCCACCTGCCCTCTGCGCCCAACGCGCGCGGCGTGGCCGACGCGTGGGCGTGCGCGGCGGACGAAACCGGACCGAACCCGCAGCCCATCAAGCTCCTGATCGTTTCCGGCGACGAGGCCGCCGCCGACCCGAACGTCCGCAAGCTCGCCGAGCACGCCGAGTCGGTGCTCGCGATCGCGATGTTCGGCCAGCTCATCCGCGGCTGGGCCGACCTCGTCCTGCCCGGGACGAGCTACCTCGAGCGCGACGGGACGTACGTCAACCTCGAGGGCCGGGCCCAGCGCCTGCGCCGCGCGGTCATCCCGCCCGGCCCCGACGAGCTCGCCTGGCTGGCCAAGCTGGCGGAGCGCTTCGACGTCGAGCTCTCGCCCTACCCCGCGCAGGTCTTCGAGGAGATCTCGGCGCGCGCGTACGGCGGGATCCCCTACGGCGAGGTCGGCGAGCAGGCGGCGCTGCCGCCGCGGGCGCAGCCCGGCGAGGAGGCCGAGGCGGCCGCAGCGACCGAGACCAGGACCGCGGGCGGAGGCCCGCTGCGCCTGCTCCGTTTCCGGCCGCTCTTCTCGGGGCCGGCGGTGGAGCGCGTGCACGAGCTCCAGTTCCAGCGGCCTCAGGCGGAGATCGAGCTGTCGGCCGAGGACGCGTCCTCGCGCGGGATCGCGAGCGGCGACGCCGTCCGCGTCAGCTCGAACGGGACGTCGGTCGAGCTGCGCGCCCGCGTCAGCAAGAAGCTGCGGGCGGGCGTCGCGCGGGCCGCCGAGGAGCACACGACAGAGCTGCAATCCGGAGTGGAGGTCTCCAGGGTATGAGCCCCGAGCCCTGGTGGATCAGCCTCATCAAGGCGCTCCTGATCATCAACCTGGTCATGGTCGCGTTCGCCTACATGACCTGGCTCGAGCGCAAGGTCCTGGGCCGCATGCAGGAGCGCTACGGGCCGAACCGCGCAGGCCCCTTCGGACTGCTCCAGCCGATCGCCGACCTGGTCAAGCTCCTGCGCAAGGAGCACTTCTATCCCGCCGCGGCCATCGATGTCCTCTACATCGCGATGCCCGCGCTCGCCGGCTTCACCGCGCTCCTGTCCTTCGCCGTCATCCCCTGGGGGCCGGGCTGGGACATCGGCGGCTACTTCGTCGGCGGCTGGATCGTCGACACGCCGATCTCGCTCATCCTGATCTTCGCGCTCGGGTCGATCGGGATCTACGCGTTCGTGGTGGGCGGCTGGGCGAGCGAGTCGAAGTACTCCCTGCTCGGCTCGATGCGGACGTGCGCGCAGATGGTCTCGTACGAGGTCTCGCTCGCGCTCTCCGTGCTCGGCGTGGTGATGATGGGACAGTCGCTCTCGCTCGTGGACATCGTCCACAAGCAGCAGGAGACCGAGTGGTTCATCGGGCCGCAGATCGTCGGCCTCGTCGTCTTCTTCATCGCCGGGATCGCCGAGACGAACCGACCGCCGTTCGACCTCCCCGAGGCCGAGACCGAGCTCGTCGCGGGCTACCACACCGAGTACAGCGGCATGCGCTTCGGCCTCTTCTCGACGGCCGAGTACATCAACATGATCACGCTCTCCGGGCTGGCGGTAACGCTCTTCCTGGGCGGGTGGGACGGGCCGTGGAACCTCGGGCCGATCTGGTTCCTCCTCAAGCTGGGCGCCTTCCTCTTCGTCTTCATCTGGCTGCGCGCGACGCTGCCGCGACTGCGCTACGACCAGCTCATGCGCTTCGGCTGGAAGGTGCTCCTGCCGGTGGCGACGGCCAACGCCGTCATCACCGCTCTCCTGGTGGTCTGGGTATGAGCCCACAACCCGTTGAAACGCTCAAGGGGTTTGCGGTCACCTTCCGCAAGATCTTCGGGAAGCCGATCACGCAGCAGTACCCCGAGTACAAGCGGCCGCTCTACCCGCGTTTCCGCGGCCGCCACCGCCTCTGGCGCCACCAGAACGGGCTGGAGAAGTGCGTCGGCTGCTCGCTCTGCGCGGCCGCGTGCCCGGCCGACTGCATCCGCGTGGTCGCGGCCGAGAACACGCCGGTCAACCGCGTCTCCGCCGGCGAGCGCTACGCGCGCATCTACGAGATCAACCTCTCCCGGTGCATCTTCTGCGGCTACTGCGAGCTCGCGTGCCCGTTCGACGCGATCACGCTCGAGCAGGAGTTCGAGCTCTCCGAGTACTCCCGCGACGACCTGATCTACACGAAGGACATGCTGCTCGCCGAGCCGATCAAGCGCGTCCCGGTCGCCGACCGCGATCTCTACGACACGCCGATCCCCTACTACAAGGAAGAGTCGTAGTGGCGAATTTCCTGGTCTGGGCTGTCTGGGTGCTCGCCGCCTTCGCCTGTCTCGGCTCGGGGATCGCGGTCATCACGTTCTCGAACCCGTTCTACTCGGCGCTCGCGCTGATCGGGAACCTCGGCTCGCTCGCCGTCCTCTACCTGCTCCTCTCGGCGGAGTTCGTCGCCGCCGCGCAGGTGCTGATCTACGCGGGCGCCGTGATGGTCATGTTCCTGTTCGTGATCGCATACCTGGGAGGGCGCGCAGACGCCCCCTGGGCGGGAGGGCCGAGCTGGCAGACGGTAGGCGCGGTCGCGGCGGCGGGAGCGCTGCTGGTCGAGATCATCGTCGCCCTCGGGTTGCAGGCGGGCGGAAGCCTCTCGCACGCGAAGGTCTCCGAGTCGTTCGGAAGCCCGGCGGCGATCGGCAAGGCGTTCCTGACCGACCACCTGCTCGCCTTCGAGATCACCTCGATCGTGCTGCTGGTCGCGGCGCTCGGCGGGGTGGTCCTCGGGTCGTACGCCAGGAGACAGCATTGGGGGTCCGACACGCGATGAGGGGCCCGGACATCGCCGCCTACCTCGTGGTCGCCGCCGTCCTGTTCGTGACCGGCGCCGTCGGCGTCCTCATCCGCCGCAGCCCGCTGATCGTCCTGCTCTCGCTCGAGATCATGCTGAACGGCGGAAATCTCGCCCTCATCGCGATGGCCCGCCACCAGGGCGGCCTGGGCGGGCAGGTGTTCGCGCTCGCCGTGATGGCGGTCGCCGCGTCGGAGGTGGTCGTCGGTCTCGGCCTGATCGTCGCGATGGCGCGCCGGCACCTCGACCTCGACGTCGACAAGCTCTCGACCCTCCGAGGATGATCGCCGCTTCCTGGGTCTGCCTGCTGAGCCCCTTGGCGGCCGCGCTCGCGATCACGCTGCTCGGCCACCGGCTCACGCGGCGCGGCGCCGGCTTCCTCGCCTCCGGCTCCGTCCTCGTCTCGTTCATCGGCGCGCTCGTCGCCTTCATCGGGCTGCTGGGAGAAAACGCCGACGCGCGCTCGCACCTCTCCACCGGCTGGGAGTGGCTGACCGCGGGGAACTTCCACGTCGGCCTCTCCATCCTGCTCGACCCGCTCTCGGTCTTCATGATGCTGATCGTCTCCGGGGTCGGCTTCCTGATCGTCGCCTACTCCATCGGGTACATGGACGGAGACGACGAGGAGCGCCGCTACTTCGCGTACATGGCGCTGTTCGTGTTCTCGATGCTCTTGCTCGTCCAGTCGGGGAACCTGCTGATCCTGCTCGCCGGCTGGGGCCTGGTCGGTCTTTCGTCCTACCTGCTGATCGGCTTCTGGCACGAGCGGCCGAGCGCGATCGCCGCGGCCAAGAAGGCGTTCATCATGAACGCGTTCGGCGACGCGACCTTCGCGATCGCCCTCTTCCTGCTCATCCAGCACACCGGGACGCTCGACTACGCGCTCTCGTTCGGGCGCGCCGACGGCCTCAGCTCGACCGTCACGAACCTGATCGCGCTCGGCCTGCTCGGCGGGGCGGTCGCCAAGTCCGCCCAGCTGCCGCTCCAGACCTGGCTTCCGGATGCGATGGAGGGCCCGACGCCGGTCAGCGCCCTCATCCACGCCGCGACGATGGTCACCGCCGGCGTCTTCCTGATCGTGCGTACGGCTCCGCTCTTCGAGCTCGCGCCGGTCGTCCAGGACCTGGCCGCCGGGCTCGGAGCGGCGACGATCCTGCTCGCGGGCTTCATCGCCATCGTCCAGACGGACATCAAACGCGTGATCGCCTACTCGACGATGTCCCAGATCGGCTACATGTTCCTCGCCGTCGGCATCGGGGCGTACGCGAACGGGATGTTCCACCTGATGACGCACGCGTTCTTCAAGGCCCTCCTCTTCATGGCGGCCGGCATCGTCATCCACTGCCTCATGGCCGAGCAGGACATGCGGAAGATGGGCGGCTTACGCAAGTACCTGCCGCTGACGTACATCGCCTTCCTGGCCGGCTCGCTGGCGCTCGTCGCGATCCCGCCCTTCTCCGGGTTCTTCTCCAAGGACTCGATCCTCGCCGCGGCGCTGGCCGAGGGCTCGTACGGCGCCGTGCTCTGGGTCGTCGGAATCGCCGGCGCGGTGCTGACGGGGATCTACACGTTCCGGATGGTGTTCATGGTCTTCGGCGGCGAGCCGTCCGCGTTCGTCCGCGAGCACTTCCACGCGCTGAAGAAGGATCTCGTCGGGATCTCGATGGCCGCGCCTGTCGCGGTGCTGGCCGTGCTGGCGACGTTCGGCGGCTGGATCCAGTTCGCGCCGTTCTGGACGCCGATCTCGACCTTCCTCGACCCCGTCGCGCCGCCGCTGGTGGAGGCATCCGGGCTCCAGGAAGCCGTCTCGAGCATCTGCGGCGTCGTCGCCGGCGCGTTGGGAATCTGGATCGCGTGGTCGATCTACTCGCGCCGCTCGGTCGAGGTGCCGCGATACGCGGCCGTTCAGAATGTGCTCGAGCACAAGTTCTACTTCGACGAGCTGTACGACCTGGTCTTCTACAGGCCGGCGGTCTTCCTCGCCCGCTCGCTGGCCTGGTTCGTCGAGGCGCCGCTTTTGGCGTCGGTGGGCACGATCGCGAACTTCGTGCGCGGGCTCGGAACCGACACGAGCCGCATCCAGACCGGGCTCGTTCGCCTGTACGCGCTGGCGATCGCGGCCGGCGCCGCCGTCCTCGCAATCGTCTTCGTGGCGGTGCGCTGAGTGATCACCGCCCTGATCCTCATCCCGGTCGGCGGCGCGCTCCTCCTGTGGCTCATCCCGTTCTCGCGCTTCTGGACGGGCTCGCTCGCGTTTCTCATCTCGCTGGTCGAGGTCGGCTTGTGGATCGACATGGTCGTGCGCTTCGACTTCTCGGGCGGAATCCAGTTCCAGGCACAGCAGACCTGGTTCAGCGACCTGAACGTCTCCTACCACGTCGGTTTCTACGGCTTCTCGCTCTGGCTGGCAGGGCTGACGGTCGTCGTGATGGCGTGCGCGGTCGGGTACGCGTTCTGGACGGGACGCGAGCGGGCACGCGCGTACTTCGGGCTGATGCTGCTCCTGACCGGGGCGATCATCGGCGTGTTCGCCTCGCTGGATCTCCTCCTCTTCTACGCCTTCTGGGAGGGGATGCTGATCCCGCTCTACGTCCTCATCGGCGTGTGGGGCGGGCCGGGGCGGCTGGGCGCGACCGTCAAGTTCGTCATCTACACGATGGTGGGCTCGCTGCTGATGCTGGCGGCGATCATCGTCTTCGGCCTCCAGCAGGGGACGTTCGACCTGATCTCGAGCGGGACGTCGTCCAACATCTGGATCTTCCTCGGCTTCGCCGCCGCGTTCGCCGTCAAGGCGCCGCTCTTCCCGTTCCACGGGTGGCTGCCGGACGCCTACCGGGAGTCGTCGCCGGAGGTCGCCGCCGTGCTGTCGGGCGTGGTCTCCAAAGCGGCTGCGTACGGGTTCCTGGCGATCGCGATCCGGAAGTTCCCCGGGCCGACGGCGGACGTGCGCACCGCGATCCTCGTCCTCGCCGCGGTCGGCCTCGTGTACGGGTCGCTGATCGCGTTCCGGGCACCCGACATGCGCGGCGTCGTCGCCTACTCGAGCCTGGCGCAGATGGGGCTGATCACGCTCGGGCTCTTCGCCGGGAACTCGCTCGGCTTCGACGGCGCCGTGCTGCAGATGATCAACCACGGGCTCATCTCTGCGGCCCTCTTCCTGCTGGCCGCGAGCGTGCTACGTCGCACGACGACGGACGATTTCTCCTTCCTGGGAGGCATGGCCAAAGGCAGACCCATGCTCGCGACCGTGCTGATGACCACGGGGATCATCGCCCTGGCAGTGCCGGGCTCCGGTGCGTTCGCGGGCGAGTTCCTCATCCTCGCCGGCGTCTTCCAGACCGGATGGCTGTACGGCGTCATCGGCGCGATCGCGATCGTGCTCGCCGCGATGTACATGCTGCGGCTGATCTCCGCGGTGCTGCACCGGAAGCGCGGCGGTCTGGTCACCGACGCCGCGCTCGACCTGCGCCCGGCCGAGCTGGGCGTGATCGTCCCGCTCGTCGCCTGTCTGCTGGCGTTATCGGTCTGGCCGGCGGCGATCAGCGGACACTCGTTTCCGACCGGGTCTTTTTCTCGCTTCCCTGGGGTCGCACAGGCCGCCCAGGTGAGCTGCACCGAGATCCCGACACAACCCCGGATCAACAAGTGCATGACGCTGCCTGAGCGTAGACCGGCAACCCAGGGCGTGATGACCCCGTGATCCAGACGCCGACCATCGACTGGGCCGCGCTCGCGCCCGAGCTCGTCCTCCTGGCGGCAGCGGCTATAGCGATGCTGTTCGCCGTCCTCGTCCCCAAGTCGCTCGAGAAGCAGCTCGCCGCCATCGTCTGCGCGCTCGGCTTCCTCGGCGCGCTCATCGCCGCGGGCGTCCTCTACAACCACAGCGCCGACGGGCACGCGGTCATCGCGGGAGCAATCCAGCGCGACCAGCTCGCGGCGCTCGCGCAGATGATCATCGCCGCCTCGGGGCTCCTCTGCGTCGCGGTCGCCTATTCCGGGCGCGGCGGCTGGAGGCACGCGGGCGAGTTCTTCGCACTGCTCGCGTCGGCCGGCGCGGGAATGATCTTCCTGGTCGCGGCGAACAACCTGCTGACGCTCTTCCTCGGCCTCGAGTGGTTCTCCATCTCGCTGTACATCCTGTGCGCGTTCGACGTGGACGTGGTGAGCTCTCTGGAAGCGGGGCTCAAGTACCTCATCGTGGGGAGCTTCGGCTCCGCCGTGCTCCTGTTCGGTTCGGCGCTCGTCTACGGGACGACCGGCCATCTGGACTTTTCCGGAATCGCGTCAGCGGGTCACACGAGCGACCCGCTCTTCATCGCGGGGCTCGCGCTGATCATCGCCGGGCTCGGGTTCAAGGCCTCCGCCGCCCCATTCCACATGTGGACGCCCGACGTCTACGAGGGCGCGCCGACCGGCGTGACCGCGTTCATGTCCGCGGCGACGAAGACCGCGGCGCTCGTCCTGATGATGCGCGTGCTCACCACCGCGTTCCCGGACCGCGCGCAGCTCTGGACGATCGCCGTCGCGGTCCTCGCCGTTGCATCTCTCGCCGTCGGCAACCTCGCCGCGCTCGTCCAGCGGCGGGTCAAACGCATGCTCGCGTACTCGTCGATCTCCCAGGCGGGCTTCATGCTGATCGCGATCGCCGCCGGCAACGCGCTCGGCGGCCGCGCGCTCCTCTACTACCTGATCGTCTACGCCGCGATGTCGATCGGCGCCTTCGCCGTCGTCGCGGCGAGGGAGCGCGAGCTGGGGGAGCCGGTCACGCTCGACAACCTGGCCGGCTTCGGCTGGGAACGGCCGTTCCTCGGCGTTGCGATGTGGACGTTCATGCTCGGGTTCGCCGGCTTGCCGCTGACCGGCGGCTTCATCGCGAAGTTCTACGCCTTCTCGGCCGCGTACGAGCGGGGATGGGTGTGGCTGATCGTCGTGGGAGTGATCGCGACCGCGGTCAGCCTCTACTACTACTTCTCGGTCATCCGCGCGATGTACATGCGGCCCGCGGCGGAACTGCAGCTCGCGCCGTCAGGCGGGTCGCCGCCACCGGAGCGGCTCGTCCAGGCGGCCGTCGCCGGCGCGCTCGTCGTCACCGTGGGCTCCTTCTTCGCGGTACAGCCGCTGATCGACATCGCCAAGGACGCGGCTTCGTCGCTGTCGTTCCCGTTCTGAGCCAAAGGCGACCAGCGGCCTCCGCCGCGACATGGCAACGAGCTCCACGATCCCTTCCGTGCAGAGGACGAGCAGGCAAGCGATGAGAACCGTCGATCCGACGTGCGGAACCGCGCCCTGGCCGAGCGCCGGAGCGCGCGCGGCCGTGCCGAGCACGGCGAACCCGAGCAGCACGGCCCAGAGGAGCGCCTGCAGGCGGCGCGTCGTCTGATCCTCACCCGGCTCGGCCGGCGCCTCCACCAGCTCCCCGTACGCATTCAGGGCGATGACGGCAGCGACCGCGACGAGCGCGAGGAAGGCGTAGAAGGCTGCGGAGACGGAGCCAGACCCGTCGGCGAAAGCTGCCGCGACGACCAATCCGGCGGGCACCGCTCGGCGGGTCACGGATACATAGATTCGACGTTGCATCGGACGGTCCCTCCCCCGGAGGTGGGCGGGTCTCCTTGGTTAGGCTCCGGCTATGGCTGACACTCAACTCACCTGGCTCGGGCACGCGAGCTTTCGCTTCGACAGCCCGGGCGGCAAGCGCGTCTACGTCGACCCGTTCCTGAACGGAAACCCCAAGACTCCCGACAACGAGAAGGAGCCCGAGCGGGTCGACATCATCGCGATCACGCACGGTCACGGCGACCACGTCGGCGACACCGTGGACATCTGGAAACAGCACAAGCCGGTCGTCATCGCTCCGGTCGAGCTCCACGATCTGCTGGTCTCGAAGCATGGGATCGACGAGGAGAGCGCCCGCGACCCCAACAAGGGCGGCACCGTCGAAGTCGAGGGCATCAAGTTCTCGCTCACCGATGCAAACCACTCGAGCTCGATCTGGCTCGGGGAGGATCTCGTCTACTCCGGCGAGCCTGTCGGCTACGTGATCGAGGTCGAGAACGGGACGAAGATCTACTTCGCCGGCGACACGAACGTCTTCGGCGACATGCAGCTGATCAAGCGGCTGTACGAGCCCGACGTCGCCGTCCTGCCGATCGGCGGCCACTACACCATGGATCCGCGCGAGGCGGCGGTCGCGCTCGAGTTCCTCGGCGCGAAGCGGTGTGTTCCGTGCCACTGGGGTACGTTCCCCGCGTTGGCGGGGACACCCGCCGAGCTGCGCGAGCTCACCGACGTCGAGATCGTCGACATGGCACCGGGAGACACGATCACCGTATGAGGGAAAGGTGGTTCGGCGGGACCGGGCGCCGCGTGCCGGAGATCTCCGTGGACGGCGAGGTGGACCTCGACGGCGCTCTCGTCCTCGACGACGTCTCCGACACGGCGCGGCTCGAACAGGCGCACGCAGAAGGGACGCCGGTCGTAGTGCGCGCCTCGACCGCGGAGGGCGTGCAGGCGGCGCTCGCGCGGCCCGAGGTCGCCTCGGTCGTCGTCCCCGAGACGAAGCGCGACCTGCTCGACCTCGACCTGACGAAGTTGACATACGGCACGTTCTCCATCGCGGCCGGCGACCTCGACGCCGGGCAGTGGGGAGTCGCCACGCAGTCGAAGTTCCTCGCCGTCGGCTCGGTCGTCCCCTGGGCGGAGCCGCACGTCGGCGCCGTCGCCACACAGGCGTACGCGAACCCGCGGTACGGCCCGCAGGGGCTCGAGCTGCTCCGCCAGGGGCTCTCCGCAGACGAGGTCGTCGAGCGGCTGACCGAGGCGGACGAGGGACGCGAGCACCGTCAGCTCGGCGTCGTCGACGCCGAGGGACGCGGCGCGACCTACACGGGCTCCGAGTGCATGGACTGGGCGGGCGGCCGCACCGGAACCGGCTACGCGGCCCAGGGCAACATCCTCGTCTCCGGCGAGACGGTCGATGCGATCGCGGAGACGTTCGAGTCGAGCTCGGGGCCGCTCGCGGAGCGCCTGCTCGATTGCCTCGCGGCGGCGCAGGCCGCGGGAGGCGACTCGCGCGGCCAGCAGTCCGCGGCGCTCCTCGTGGTGGAGAAGGACGGCGGCTACGCGGGCCTGTCCGACGTCGTGATCGACCTGCGCGTGGACGACCACGAGCGGCCGATCGAGGAGCTGCGCAGGCTGTACGGGCTCCACCAGCAGCTCTTCGGCAAGACGCCGGGCGAGGACTGGCTCGAGGTCGACGACGAGCTTCGCGCCGAGATCCGGGAGCGGCTGGGGCGCCTCGGGTACGAGAGCCTGGCCGAGTGGGCCGGCGTCGAGAACCTGGAGGAGCGCGTGGCCGGGGACGACACGGTCGATCCCGTCGTGCTCGAGGAGCTGAGGAGGCAAAGTGGCTGAGTACAACGTCGTGCACCTCGACGAGATCGAGCGCGCCTCGTACCTGGGCAGCAACCTGATTCCCGTGCGCTACACGCTCGGCTTCCGCGCGGCGGGCACGAGTGCGTGGGCGGCGGACACCGGCGGCCAGCTCATCCCGCCGCACACGGAGGACGCCGGCAGCGAGGAGATGTACGTCGTCGTGCGCGGCCGGGCGAAGTTCACGGTCGGCGAGGAGAAGGCCGACGTACCTGCCGGGACGGTCGTCTACGTGCCGCCGGAGGTGTTCCGCACCGCGGAGGCCGAGGAGGACGGAACGGTCGTGCTGGCCGTCGGGGGAAAGATCGGGCAGCCCTTCGACGGGGGCAACTGGGACACGTACGCCGTCGCCGACGAGCTGCGACGCGGCGGCCGCGTCGAGGAAGGCCGCGAGGTATTGCGCAAGGCGCGCGAGGAGCGACCCGACTCGTGGGCGATGGCCTACAACTCCGGGTGCTGGGAAGTGCTCGCCGGGAACCACGACGCGGCGTTCGAGCATCTGCGCCGCGCTCGTGAGCTCGATGCCGACTCCGTCCGCCCGTATCTCGCCGAGGACACTGACCTGGATCCGCTTCGCGACGACCCGCGCTGGGAGGAGCTCACCAAATGAACATCGTCCACATCGACGAGCTGGAGCTGATCCCGGTCGGCGACCGCGGCCTCCAGTGGCGGCCCGATCCGCATGCGCTTCGGGATCCGCGCCTTCGGGACGAACGCGTACACGGCTGATGTCGGCGACGAGGTCGTGGAGGAGCACACGGAGGGCAGCGTCGGGCACGAGGAGATGTACGTCGTGATCAGCGGCCGGGCGACCTTCACGCTCGACGGCGAGGAGGTGGACGCGCCGGCCGGCACGATCGTCCACCTGCCCGACCCGTCCGTGCGGCGCGCGGCGGTCGCGGAGGAGCCGGACACCCGCGTGCTCGCGATCGGAGCGAAGCCGGGCGAGGCGTTCCAGCCCTCGGCCTGGGAGCTCGGGTTCAAAGCGTCGAAGATGGAGCCGAAGGAGGCCGTCGCCTACGTCGAGGAGCACAAGGACGAGTATCCGGAGTCAGCGGCGACCTACTTCAACCTGGCCTGCTTCCGGGCGCTAGCGGGCGATCCGGAGGGCGCGCTCGACGCGCTCGAGCGAGCGGCCGAGATGGATCCGGATGAGGTGCGCAAGTGGTCAGAGAACGACTCCGATCTGGACTCGCTCAGGGACGATCCGCGCTTCGCGGAGCTGTTGAATCCCAAAAGCTGAGCAGCCGCTCGTTGAAGCCGGGAGCGTGCTGAGCCCCGTGACCAGCGCCAGGGAAGGTGGCGAGGTCGGCGCCGAGGCGGTCGGCGAGGACGTCGCAGACGGCGTCGAAGGCGGGATGCCACCCTCCTGACACGACGAGCACCGGGACATCCTGTAGCTGCTCATAGGGAATGACGGCCTCGGCGGGCGAGCGCTCCCGCATAAACGACTCGAGCACCGAGCGCATCTCGGGTGAAGGAGGCCTCGGCTCGAAACCCATCGCGTCGGCAAACGCCGCGCCGAACTCCTCCGGCGTCCGGTGCGTGTCCGCGAAGACTCCCTCCAGCTTCGCTCCGAGCTCCTGCACGGCCGGATCGTCGGGCGCGACGCCGAACGCCGGCGGCTCGATCACCGTCACCGTCCGGACGAGCTCCGGCCGCCGCGCGGTCGCCAGCAGCGAACCAATGCCTCCGTACGAGAAGCCGACCAGGTGGGACGGCCCTTCGAGCAGGTCGGCGATGTCGCGCGCGTCCACCTCGAAATCGGGATCCGCCGGCGGGCTGTCGCCGTACCCGCGCCGGTAGGGCATGACGAGGCGGTAGCGGTCGGCAAGATCCAGCTGATCGGACCAGGTCCAGTCGCGGACGCCGCTGCCGTGGACGAGGACGACGGTGTCGCCCGCGCCCCGGACGTCAACCGCGAGGTCGGTCACCCGGCAACCGAGTGTCTCCCGCGCGCTCGCGCAACGCCGGCACGGGATCGGCCTCCGGTCGCGCGACGAGCAGGACCGCACCGTAGTCCTCACCGACCAGCGAGTCGACGAGCAGCTGCAGCCCGATCGCAAGGGCGAACGCCTTGTGCGCCTGCTCGCCGCCGAAGGGCACGACGTCCTCGGGCTTCGCGAGCCCCGCGATGACGTCGCCGTGCGTGACGGCCGCCATGGAAACGTCGGAGACGACGGGCTTCCCGTCGGAGCTGGGAATACCCGATCGCCAGGGGATTCGTCCCGGCAAGCTTCGGGCCGCCGTCGGGATGCGCGAGCCGAGGCGGAGACGTGGTGGTGAGCGCCGCGACGAGCCCGCCTTCGGCGAGGCGTCGCACCCAGTAGCCGAGCATCCCCGTCGGGAAGGTCTGCTGTGCGGCGATCACCCGCGCATGCCGCGGTGGAGAGGAGAGCTGCGAGTCGCAGATCGCGGCGAGCGTCAGGTAGCCGAGCGCGCCGCGGCCGTGCCAGCGCTCGTATCCCTCCTCGGCGATCACCCGCTCGGGCTTCGCGGACGGATCGAGGTCGGGCAACGTCTCGAGCCAGGTGACGCGCGAGAACCCGTGGCCCGTCTTCCCGCGCTCTTCCGCGTCGCGGAAGTGGTCGGCAAGCGTCCTGACGTCCGGCTCGGCGAAGCCGAGCGCGCGGAGCTTGCCCTCAACGTCCACGCCAGCGCGTCCTGATCGTCGAGTGGCCGTTGCGGAAGGAGACGCTCATTCCAACGTCCGAGACCCCCGGGCGGCCGAGCTCCTTCCACCGGTCGATGAGCGCCTCCAGCTCATCGGCCGCCTTGTCGCTTCCAAACACGAGGATGCGCGAGATCGATCTCCAGCTCTCCAGCAGGGCGAGGCTGGTTCCGTCGCGGCTGATCAACCCGGCGTAGAACCGGTGCTCGTCCATCGCGCCGACCAGGTGGCGCGTGGGGGCCGTCACCACCAGGAAGACCGCAAAGGAATCGAGGGACGACCGCCCGGACACGCGGCGGATGCGAGGCTCTGAGCAAGCCGTCGCGACCAAGCGCCGCGCCGCGACCCGCGACAGGCTGCGGACTGCCTGACCGTAGAGCGAGAAGAGCTGGCGGACCTCCGCGCCGTCGGCGCGCGTCACGTTCAGCGCCGGCCAGTAGGGCGAGAGATCGTCGGCGGCAGCGCGGATCGGCATGAAGCCGCCCACGACAATGGAGACCGACCGCAGCCGATCCCCTTCACGTCGAAGCGTCGGAATCAGCTGAAGCGAATCGGAACCACGCATCCGCAGAGGCACTTCCAAGAGGCCCCCCGGGTGAAGTTGCTCGAGCCACGCGTGCGGGACTCGAATCGTGACTGGCGGTGACGATGATCCGGTCGTAAGGAGAGCCCGCCCCGTAACCGTCGCGGCCGTCGCCGGTCACGACCTTGGTCCTGGTGGTCTTCAGAGCGGCCCGAGCGCGGCTCGCCATCTCCGGGTCGATGTCGACAGTGAACACCCGTCCCTTCGGCCCGACGATGCTTTCCAGCAGGGCGGCGTTGTAGCCCGTACCCGCCCCGATCTCGAGTACGCGGTGCCCGGGCTCAAGCTCGAGCTGGTCGAGCATCTCGGCCATGATCCCCGGCTGCGACGACGACGAGAGCCCATGCCCGGCGCCGGTTCTCTTCGTCAGGATGGCCCGGTCCTCGTAGACCTCCTCGAGGCTCACCTCCGGCACGAAGTGCTCGCGCGGAACGTTCAGGAACGCGTCGCGCACCCGCTTGTCCTCGAGCAAACCCCTTTCCTGGAGCTGGCCGACGAGCCCGCGGCGGAGGGTCGCCGCGCTCGCCACCGCTACGAGAGAACCGGCAGCTCTTTGACGATCCCGACGCCGAGCTCGCGCTTCGTGCCGTCGATCGCCTTCGCGATGCCCAGGATCGTCTGCGCGGCCAGCGTCTCGGGATCGCTCCAGACGATCGGCTCGCCGGCGTCGGCGCACTCGCGGATGCGCGGATCGAGCGGGATCGAGCCGAAGACCGGCACGCCCAGCTCCTCGCCCAGGCGGTCGCCGCCCCCGATGCCGAACACGTCCCCGCTCATGTTCTCGACGACGCCGAGCAGGCGCATGTTCGTCTTCCGCGCCATCGTCCCGGCGCGGATCGCGACCTCCTGCGCCGCCGGCTGCGGGGTCGTGACGAGCACCGCTTCCGCCCGCGGCAGGAGCTGGCCGAGCGAGATGGCGACGTCGCCGGTGCCGGGCGGCATGTCCACGAGGAGCGTGTCGAGCTCGCCCCAGTGGACGTCGGAGAGGAACTGCTCCAGCGCGCGGTGCAGCATCGGCCCGCGCCACATGACGGGCGAGTTGTCCTCGAGGAAGAAGCCGATCGACATCAATTTGAGGTCCCCGCGGACGGGCGGCACGATCATCTTGTCGACGACGACGGGGCGCTGGCGGATGCCGAGCATGTGCGGGATCGAATGGCCGTAGATGTCCGCGTCGAGGATCCCCGTACGGTGGCCGAGGGTCGAGAACGCGGCGGCCAGGTTCGCCGTCAGGGTCGACTTCCCCACTCCGCCCTTTCCACTCGCGATCGCGAGGACGCGCGTGCTCTTGTCGAGCGCGATTCCCTTCGTGCGCTCGCTGACGCCGCCGCGGAGCTTCTCCGTCAGCGCGGACTTCTCGTCCGGGCTCATGACGTCGAACTCGAGCTGGACGGACTGGACGCCCTCGAGCGGCGCGATCCAGCGCTGCACCTGCTCCTCGAAGCTCGCGCGGAGCGGGCAGCCGGCCACGGTGAGCGCGATCGTGATGGTCACCGCACCGTCTTCGATGCGGACGTCGCGCACCATGTCGAGCTCGGTGACCGGGCGCCGGAGCTCCGGATCGATCACCTGCTCGAGGGCCTTGTAGATCTCGTCGCGGAGGCTCTCCATCTGCTTCGAGCCTAGCAATGGGGCCATCCCGCCTGGACATGTCCGAGCCAAACCGGGGTCAGACCCCGGCTTCACGAGCCACGCCGGCCGAACTCGGCTCCCCTTGCGGCCTCGGCGGCCCTCGTCTGGACCAACGCTAACGGTTGAAGAAAATCTGGGGTCTGACCCCGGTGTCTACGAACAGTGGGCGAAGTTCTGACGCGCTACGAGCGCGCTTCGGACCGGCATGCGCGCGAGACATTCGCGCGTGACGTGGCCCGGGCTGATCTGGAAGAACCTCATGCGCCGGCCCGGGCGCACGGCGCTCACCGCCGCCGGTGTCGCCATCGGCGTCGGGCTCATCGTCGCGCTGCTGTCGATCGCCGCCGGCGTCCACAACACCGCCAACGACCTCATCCACGTCGGCCGCGCCGACTTCGGGCTCTTCCAGAAGGACGTCACCGACCTCACCAAGTCCCTCCTCCCGGACACGCTCGAGAACCAGATCGGCCGCAAGCCGGGCGTCCTGAAGACCGCGAACGTCTACCTCTGGGTGGGAAAGGTCGAGGGGAAGAGCTCCTTCCTCGTCTTCGGCCTCGACCCCAAGGAGTTCGACTACCGCCGGCTGGTGATCGTCCAGGGGACGCCCAGCGGCGCGCTGCTCGGCGACCATGCCGCGAAGTCGCTCCACCTCGGCCCTGGCGACACCCTGCACGTCAAGGGCCGAAGCTTCCGCATCGGAGGCATCTACCACTCCGGGAACCGCTTCCAGGACGGCGGGGCCGTGCTTCCGCTCACGACGGTGCAGAGGCTCGCCGGCCACCCGCACGAAGTGACGACGATCGGCGTGATCGTCCAGCTCGGCGCGAACGTCGGCAAGGTCGCGGACGAGCTGGAGCGCGACTTCCCCGGCCTTGCCTCAGTGACCGAGCCGGGCCAGGCGGTGAAGGTGGACACGAGCAGCCGCCTGATCATCGATACCGGCTGGATCTTCTCGCTGCTCGCGCTGATCGTCGGCGGGATCGGCGTGACGAACACGATGGCGATGTCGGTCCTGGAGCGTGTGCGCGAGATCGGGATCCTGCGCGCCGTCGGGTGGAGGACGAGCCGGATCGCGGCGATGATCGTGAGCGAGGCGCTCGCGATCGGCCTGCTCGCGCTCGCGGTCGGGCTCGCGCTCGGCTACGCCGGCGCGGAGCTCTTCACCGAGCCGCGGCTCGCTCTCGACCCTGGTCCAGCCCGACTTCACCGCCGGCGTCTTCGCCTGGGGGCTCGCCTTCTCGCTCGGCGTCGGGCTGATCGGCGCGATCTATCCGGCCTGGCGTGCAGTCCGGCTCCAGCCGATCGAGGCGCTCAGGCGGGACTGACGCGGCCGTCGCGTAGATGCAGGGTGCGATCCGCCCGCGCGGCGACCGCATCGTCGTTCGTCACGAGCAGGATCGTCATCTGCCGCTCGGCGCGCAGCCGCTCCAGGAGCGCCAGGATCTGCTCGCCCGTCGCCGAGTCCAGTGCCCCGGTCGGCTCGTCCGCCAGCAGCACCCGCGGCCCGTTCGCCAGGGCCCGTGCGATGGCGACGCGCTGGCGTTCCCCGCCGGACAAGGTCGGCGGATAGCTCGACCCACGATGCGCGACCGCGGCCTCGCGCAGCAGCTCGTCGGCGCGCTCGACACGCTCTTCGCGCCCCAGTCCGCGGCCCATCATCGGAATCTGGACGTTCTCTTGCGCGCTCAGGGTCGAGATCAGGTTGTGGAACTGGAAGACGAAGCCGACGACCTGCGCGCGGTAGTCCGCCGGGTCCTCGAGCGCGTCCACGCGCTCGGCCCCCCACGGTGACGGTCCCCGCGTCCGGCCGGTCCAGAGCGCCCACGAGGTTCAGCAGCGTGCTCTTCCCCGAGCCCGACGGCCCCGTCAGCGAGACGAACTCGCCCGGCTCGACCTGCAGCGACACGTCGTCGAGCGCTGAGATCCGCCCGTCCTCGAAGCCCTTGCGGACGTGCTCCAGGACGATCTCGGCGCCGCTCACTTCGGGGTGACGGGATACGTGACGGTCACCGAGCCCTTCGGCGTCTTCGCGACCACCCGGAACGTGAGCGTGAACCCGCGAGCGTCCGCCGGCCACTCCACGTAGTCCCGGAACTGGCCCGCGAAGGCCAGGTCCTTGATCGGCTTCGTCGTGTCGTCGTACGTGGCCGCGTGCGCCTGTCCGAGCGGGTCGACGATCTGCACGGTGATCTTCCCGCCCAGCTTGCGTCCCTTCGTGTCCGTTACGACGACGCGATAGTTCCATCTCGCGTTCGCCTTCGGCTTGCTCGTGGGCGCGTAGAGAGTCGCCTTCACCGGGCCGGAGGTCACGGTCGCCGGAGGCGGAGGCCCCGGGGGCGGCGGTGGCGGCGGCTTGGTCGTGGTCGTCGTGCTCGATCCGCCGCAGCCGGAGACGAGCAGGACCGCACCGAGGACGGTCAGCCGTGCTCGCATGTGCGAGATCCTACGCCGTGACGAGCTTGCGACCGCCGTGCCACTTACGGCCGAAGTGCCAGACGAGTGTTGAGAGCACGACGACAGCGCCCGCCAGGACGGCGAGCGTCTGTGTCGCGAGCGCGAAGTCGATCGCGTGCCCCGACGCGACGCCGGAGGCTACGAGGATTACGGCACCCCCACCGGCCTGAGCGGCCGCGCCGGCCGGCCCGAACGGCAGAGCGGCCGAAGCAGCGCCTGCACACAGGAAGAGGATCGCCAGCGGCATCGAGAGCCCGAGGCCAAGACCGCCGAGCAGCAGCAGCACGCCGATCGCGCGCACGAGCCAGGACGCGTGGACCAGCACGGTGGCCTTGGCGGCCTCGCGCACGTTCGGAGACCGGTCGGACAACCAGTGCGTCAGCCTGAAGCGGATCAGCCGCCCGCAGCGCATGACGCGAGGAAGGATGACGATCACGGCGGCCGCCGCGACTCCTGCCGCTGCGACGAGCGCGAGCGCGATGCGTACCCCGGTCGAGTGCGTCAGCGCGGCCGAGGTCGAGGCGAGCGGTATCAGCGCGACCGCGTCGATCAGGCCGAGCGCGAAGAGCGAGAAGACGACGGCGCGCACGCCGGCCGGACAGTTCGGCTGGCGGCGCACGACAGCGACGCGGACGACGTCGTCGAAGCGTCCGGGTAGCGCGACCCCCGTCACTGCGGCCGCGCCGCCGGCGGCGGCGAGCGACGAGGTCTTCGGGCGCTCCCCGGCGGCGAACAACCGTCCCCAGCCCCAGGCCTTGACCGGATAGGCGAGCAGAAAGAGAAGCCCCGCGCCGACGATGAACCACACATTGCCGTGCGAGAACGGCCAACCGGCCTCGGCGAACCGCCAGCCCGCGAGCCCGGTCATCCCGAGCGCGAGAGCGATGAAGGCGAAGGTGATGCCGCGCCTCACCCTGGGCAATCGCCACAGACGAGCCGCAGTCTGGGTCGAGCGCCGCAGGGCGTGCACACCATGGCGCATGACCCGTGTCACTGTGCGTTCACTCTACCAGTGCTACCCGCCGAGCCAGGTATGAATCCCGGTCGCTCAGGAAGCTGACCACTCCGGACAGGTCGCCCGATACGGGGTTCCGGCCGGCAGCGAGAGGCTCACTCGTCCCGGCTCATGACGGACCCGCAGGAAGTCCGTCAGGCCACCTGGGCGTGAGTCTGGAGCCTGTAACGGCGTGGTTGTGCTTACGAGGCCGCCGCGGTCGTTTGCTCGAGCAGCGTTTCCGTGTCGGCGAGCGCCGGTCGGTATCCCATCGACGCGAACAGCTCGCGCGCCTCGCCCAGCGGCTCCTGCGCCTCGGGCTGGCCGAGCGCCGCCAGACAGCGGCCCTGGCCGAGCAGGGCGTAGGCACGCTCGGGGACGTTCCGAACTCCAGCCAGCGCGCGGCCGCCTCGGCATAGACACTCGCGGCCTCGCTGTAGTCGCCGCCTGCTTCGGCGAGCTGCGCGCGGCAGACGGTAGAGTGCGTGCTCGGCAAGGGGCGTACGGCCCTCGACGCCCTCCAGAAGCCGGGCGGCGAGCTCGGGCTCCCCAAGCGCGAGCGCGGTCCGCACGAGCTCGGGCAAGGCTGTTACGTAGTAGGGGTCGAGGCGGATCTCTGTGGGCTCGGCGAGCTCGACGAGCAGTGCCTTCGCCTCGGATAGGCGGCCCTGGTCGGACAGCAGCCTCGCGCCGGCCGCGATCGCCATCGCCCACAACTGGGGCTCGCCTGTCGGGCGAGCGGCCTCGACGAGCTCATCCGCCGAAAGTGTGTCCGTGGAGATCCCCCGCTCGGAGAGCAGCCGCAACTGGACCGCGCGCGGCTCGATGAAGTTGATGTTGCCGTCGCCCTCCAACCGGTCGGCGAGGGGCCCCGCCTCGGCAACTGCCTCCTCCGTCCGGCCGCATTCCGAGGCAAACAACGTGCTCGCGGCGGCGATCATCGTGGCCATCTCGGCGATACCGCGCCGCTCGCAAAAGGCGAGGCCCTCCCGGCAGGCAGAAAGAGCTGCCGGCGGTCCGTCGTACTGCCAGCTGACCATCGCGAGGTTGTTGTGCAGGACGGCGGCGGCGCGACCCTCGCCGCGATCGATCGCGAGCGCGAGCGCTCGCAGCATGTCCTCTATGCCCTCACGGTCACCGAGGGCGGCCCTGGCTGCCCCCCGAGCTCCGAGCGCGCGCGGCGGCTCGGGTAGTCCGAGCTCGACGGCGAGTGCGAGCGCCTTGTCCGCGGCCGCAATCGCCTCCGGATAGGAGGCGACGACGAGCCGCGATCCCGCAAGCTCTGCGTGGGCGGAGACGAGCTCGGGGCCCGGCGGCTGCGCCTCGAGCAGGGCCAGCGCCTCCGAGAGCAGCTCCTCGCGGCCGGGATCGCCGACCGTTTGCAGCACGATTCCACGGGCGATCATGACGCGTGCGGCGGCCACGGTCTCGCCCCGTTCCCGGTACAGCGCGAGCGCTTCTTCGAGTGCCTCCAGTGCCTCGCGGATCCTGCCCTGCTGCTGTTGCGCGGCCTCGACCCAGCGCTCGAGCAGCGACGCGCGCTCCGAGTGGCCCTCGGGAGCAAGGGCGAGCGCCCTGGCCAGGTTCTGCTCGGCCCGGTCGACGTCGAGCGCGAGCGCGCGCTCTCCCGCCAGGGCGAGGTAGCGGATCGCGCTCCTCTCGAGCTCCAGCGCCTCCTCTTCGCGACCGGCAGCGCGAACGAGCTCGAGCGCGCGTCAGGTAGTGGTCGGCGAGCACGTCGGCCAGGTCCTCGGCCCGCTCGCCGGCCTGTCGCTCCAGCCACGCGGCCGCGGTGCGGTGCCGGGCGGCACGCGCCGAGCGGGGGATCTGCGCGTAGCACACGTCCCTCACCAGCAGGTGCCAGAAGCCGTACTCGGCCTCGCCCTGCATCGAGGAGGTCGCGCGAGGGGCGGACGAGCTCCTTGCGCGCGAGCTCGTGCAGGGCCTGCTCGAGCTCGCGCTCGTCCCGGCCCCCCATCTCGGCCACCGCCCCGGCCCAGAAGACCTTGCCCACCACGGCGGCGTCCTGGAGCAGGCTCTTGCGCTCGGGCGAGAGGGTGTCCAGGCGAGCGGCAATCAGCGCCTGCACCGAGTCGGGCACCTGCTCGACCGCCTCGCCCACCTGCTCGCGGTCGGCGAGCAGGCGCACGAACTCCTCGGCGTACAAGGGGTTGCCGCCCGCCCGTTCGAGCAAGGCCTGCTGCGTCTCGGCCGGCAGCACGACGCGCTCGAGCAGCGCCGCGATCAGCCGCGCGGTCTCCTCGTCGGTGAGCGGGGCGAGGTTGACGGTGGTGGCATTGCGGAGCCCGGCTGCCCAGGTCGGATGCTGCTCGAAGAGCTCAGGGCGGGCGCTGCAGAGCAGCAGCAGCGGCAGGTCGTGCGACCAGTCAGCGACGTGCTCGAGGAAGGAGAGCAGCGCGTCGTCTGCCCAGTGCAGGTCTTCGAAGACGAGCACGGTCGGGCCCTGTGCGGCCAGCGCTTCCAGGAAGCGGCGCCAGGCCGTGAACGACTCCTCCTGCGATGCCGGCTCGGCCGGCGCGCCCACGAGCGGCGCCAGACGCGCCCTGAGCCAGGGGCGGTCGGGATCGTCTGCGGGCAGCGCTCGCTCGAGCTTGGCCTCGGCCTCGGCGGGCGAGTCTGACTCGAGGATGCCGCACTCGGCCTTGACGATCTCTCCAAGCGCCCAGAAGGCGATGCCCTCCCCGTACGGCAGGGAGCGGCCCTGGCGCCAGGTAACGAGCTCGGGTCGCTCGTCCACTGTCGGCGAAGAGCTCGGCGCACAGGCGGCTCTTGCCCACCCCGGGCTCGCCCACGATCGTGACCAGCTGGCACGAGCGCTGCTCGAGCGAGCGCTCGAAGGTACCGACCAGGAGCGACTTCTCCAGCGCGCGCCCGATCAGCGGGGACGTGTGCGTGCGGGTCACGTCCGCTCCGAAGCGGGCGCGCGCCTGCAGTGGACGCCACAGCGCGAGCGCCTCGGCTTTGCCCTTCACGTCGACCGGCTCCAGCCTTTCGTAGTCGAACACGCGCTCGGTCTGCCGGTAGGTCTGCTCGGAGACGGCGATCCCGCCCACCGGGGCGACTCCCTGGAGCCGCGAGGCGGTGTTGACCACGTCGCCGGTAACGATCCCCTCGCCCTCCTCCGGGCGGCCGCCGAGCGTCACCACCGCCTCGCCCGTGTTGATCCCGATCCGCACTTGCAGCGACAGGCCCGGGTCGTGCTCGTTCAGTTCCGCGATCGCCTCCAGGATGCGCAGCGCGGCCCTGACCGCACGCTCGGCGTCGTCCTCGTGCGCAAGCGGAGCTCCGAACACGGCCATGACCGCATCGCCGATGAACTTCTCCACCGTGCCGCCGTAGCCCTCGATCTCCTCTCGCAGGCGCTGGTGGTACGGACGGATGCGGGCGCGCACGTCCTCGGGGTCGGCGGCCTCGGAGGCGGCGGTGAAGCCGACCAGGTCGCAGAAGAGGACGGAGACGACCTTGCGCTCCTCGGTCGTCAGGGCGGGTTCCTCCGTCAGCGAAGCGGCGCAGAACGGACAGAACGGAAACTCGCCCGGGAGCTCCTTGCCGCAGGACGGGCAGGTCGTCACCGACCGAGTCTAGGGCAGCCGCTCACAACGGGGGAACCCGTGGTTCCCCGTTTTGCCCTCCTTCACTCCACTCGAAGGAGCAGGTGTTCTTTGAGCCAGAGCGCATTCTTCACCGCGAATGCCTCCCAGTCGTTGTTGAAGTAGGCGAACACCTCGACTTTGGCTCTCCAGGCGGCAATCCGGCCCTTCCATTCCTCGAGCTCGGTCTCGGAGTAGTTCCCGCGGCGCCCTCGCCTCCCGTAGTGAAAGCGTATGAAGGTCCAATCGGCCGTCAGCTCGTGCGTCTGGAAGGGCCGCTCCGGATGATCGCCGATCACGAGAGCGACCCCGTGCTCCCGCAACACGGCGTAGATCTCCGGCACGAACCAGCTCGCATGCCGGAACTCGAAGCAGTGCCGTCCGGGCGGCAGCTGCGCGGAGCGCGGAGGCGAGGCGCTCGTCGTCTCGGTGGAAGTTGGCCGGGAGCTGCCAGAGGACGGGCCCCATCTTCGGGGAGTGGACGAGCGGCTCGATCCGCTCGTAGAAGCGATCGAGGCCGGCGCCGAGGTCGGTCAGCCGCTTCATGTGGGTCAGATATCGGCTCGCCTTGACCGCGAACACGAAGCCCGGCGGGGTCTGCTCCACCCAGCCGGCGACGGCGGAGCGTGTCGGGAGCCGGTAGAAGGTGGCGTTCACCTCGACCGTGTCGAAGAGCGTCGCGTAGTGCTCCAGCCAGCGGCGGGCGGGCAGTCCCTTCGGATAGACGCGCTCGCGCCAGTCCGCGTAGTTCCAGCCCGAGCAGCCGATGCGGACCGGCTTCAGCGAAGGAGCGCGTCGGTGATGCGGCGGCACGCCTCCGGTGTTCCCGCCGCGACGATGCGTGAACGCCCCTCCATGAATAGAAACCTGAATACCGGGGTCAGACCCCGGTTGTGCCAAAACCGCGCCGTTATGCGGAAACTGTCCCTGCGAGCCAGTGGCCTCTTGAGGGTTTAAGTGAGCGCGCCAGCTTCAGCGAAGGAGCGCGTCGGCGAGGCGGCGGCACGCATCCTGCGTTCCCGCCGCGACGATCCTGGAACGCCCCTCGAGATCGAGCGGCGCCTGCTCGAAGGGCGGGGCCTCCGGGAGGTCGACCGCGAGCCCGCACTCGCGGATCAGCAGCTGCGCAGCCGCGATGTCGACCGACCGGGCCGGCTTCAGCGAGCAGACGGCGTCCACGCGCCCGGCGGCCAGGTGGCAGAGCGAGAGCGCGAGCGAGCCCATGACGCGGATCCGCTCCGCGATGCCGCGGAAGGCCTCGATCCGGTCGGCCACGAGGTCGGTGACGGTGGCTTCGAACTGCAGGAGCTCGATCTCGTCCTTCGGCCGCACCGCGCCGAGCGGCTCGCCGTCGAGGAAGGCACCCCGCCCCTTTTGTGCCGTCCACTCCTCACCGGTGCCGAGGTCGTAGACGTAGCCGAACTCGACGTCGCCCATCTCCCGCCCCTCCGCGACCGCGAGGGAGAACGCGAAGAAGGGAATGCCGCGCTTGGCGTTGACCGAGCCGTCGATGGGATCGACGACAACGGTCGTCTCGGCCTCGCCGAAGGCGCGCTCCCCGAGCTCCTCGGAGACGAGGCGGAACTGCAGGCCGGCCTCGTGCGCCGCCTCGAGGCGCCGGACGATCGCGGCTTCCGCCGCGGCGTCGATCGCTGTCGTGTCGTCGCCGCCGACGCCGCGCCCCGTGATCGGCTCGCGGGTCACGCGCGTCGGTAGCTCGGTGAGCACGCCGCGCAGGTCGCCGACCGCCAGCCGGCAGATTTCCAGCCAGTCCGTCACACGGGGAGGAAGAGCAGGCCGGACAGGAGCTTCGGGAAGAAGTAGGTGCTCTTCTGTGGCATGACCTCGCCGCGGGACGCCTTCGCGAACACGTCCTCGACGCGCAGCGGGCGCAGCAGGAAGGCCGCCTCGGCCTTCCCCTCGTCCACGGCCGAGATCGCCTCGTCCGTGCTCGCCGTATAGGTCACGTCGGGGGCGTGGCGCGCGACGAGCTCGACGTCGAGCTCGCCCTCCTCGCCGTAGAGGAACCCCGCACCCTCGGGCCGGTAGGCAACCGCGACCGCGCGCGACCGGGGCTCGTCCTCGAGGAACGCGAGCAGGTCGCGGGGATCCCCGCTGGGGGGCGGCAGCTCGGCGCCGTTCAGGTGCTGCGCGAGCCTGTGCGTGGGGAAGATCTCCAGGCCGGGATCCTCGGCGGAGACGAGCACCACCATCATCCACGGCGAGCCGCCCTCCGCCGCGTAGGCGAGCGCGGTCTCGTAGCGGTGGTGACCGTCGGCGATCAGGAGCGTGCGGTCCGCGAACCAGTCCGAGATGCCGTCGTCCTCGATCCGCCAGAGACGGTTTCCCTCCACCTCGAGTTCGGGCGGCCGGGCGGGCTGCTCGTACGGCGCCGAGCCCTCATGGAGGAGGAAGATCGGCTCGAGCTGCGCGCGCACCGCGCGGAGGAGCCTCAGCCGCCCCTCCTTCGGGCCGCGGTGCGTTCGCTCGTGCGGGAGGACGACACCCGTCTCGTACGGCTCGGCCTTCAGCGCGACGATCAGCCCCCGCCGCGTTCGGCCGACGCCGTCGGGGCCGACGTAGTTCTGCTCGAGCGCCCAGAGCGCCTCCTCGTCGTCGACGAGTACGTCCTCTTCCCGCCAGGCGGCGAAGGCGCGGCCGGCCTCCTCCTCCGACTCCGGCAGGGTCAGATGGACGACGTTGTACGGGCTCCGCTCGAGGTAGTCGAGGCGCTCCTCCGGGCCGATCACGTCGTACGGAGGAGCCACCAGCGAGGCGAGGGGACCTGCCTTCGACTCGTCGTAGCGGACTGCCCGAAACGGCTTGATTTCCGCCACGGAATGAGCCTATCAACCGTCCGTTCCGGCCCATAGACTCGCCTTATGGCGATTGCGGACCTCGATGCGGACAGGGTGGTCGAGGGGACGTTCGCAGTCGCGCGCAAGCAGCGGCTGCGCACGCGCGGGGGCGCTCCGTACCTCGCGCTGGAGCTGGTCGACCCGAGCGGACGGATCGACGCGCGCGTGTGGAACGACGTGGAGCTGCTGGACACGCGCTTTGCGGAAGGGGACGCGGTACGCGTCCTCGGCCGCGTGGAGCGCTTCCGCGACAAGCTGCAGCTCGACGTCCGCTCGCTAGAGGCTGCCCCGGACGAGAACCCGTCCGAGCTCTCACCCGCGCTCAGGCGCGATCCGGACGAGCTCGACGGATTCCTCGAGTTTCTCGGCGGCGAGCTCCACCACGCCGGGCTCGCGGCCACCGTGCACAGGTTCCTCGCCGATGCCGAGATCCCGCCGCGCTCTGCGCTCGCTGCCGGCCGCGCCGGACGGGCACCACGGCTACGCCGGCGGCCTGCTCGAGCACACGGTCGGAGTGGCGACGCTCTGCCGGGAGACCGCCCAGCTCCATCCCCGCCTCCGGGCGACCTGCTGCTCGCCGCGGCGCTCCTCCACGACGTCGGCCGCACCGTCGAGCTCGGTGCCGGCCCGACCTACCGCCAGACCGCGGAGGGCCGCCTCTCGGCCACGTCCATCTCGGCCTGCGCCTGATCGAGGAGCGCGGCCGGAGCTCGACGCCGAGACGAAGGCCGAGCTCCTCCACGCGGTCGCGGTCCACCACGACCTGCGCGCGCGCAAACGGCCGAGGCCGCCGTGCTCTATCACGCGAACCAGCTGGACGCGCTCGCCGCCACGCGGCCCACGGGCGCTACGAACTCACGAGCACGCTCGGCTGCGGAGAGGACGTAAGCAACGTCAGCGTCCCGTTCGAGTTCGACCGCTGCTTCGTCGTCCAGATCTGCGGGCCTGGACTGGACGGCGCGGTCGCACCCGGGCCGGCTCCGCCCTTGTCGCCGTAGACGATCGTCACGTAGCCGCCGTCGCTCACCGTGATCCCCGAGACGGTGATGGTGCGGCTGGCAGCGC
>CAWJGS010000004.1:0-699176 GCA_963842575.1 uncultured Actinomycetes bacterium
GGTCGCCCTCGCGGTCGAACGGCGGCTCCCCTGTCAGCGTCTCGTACAGCATGCAAGCGAGCGAGTAGACGTCCGCCCGCGCGTCGACGGCTCCGCCCTCGATCTGCTCGGGAGCGATGTACGCGATGGTGCCCACGAAGGCGCGCTCGCCCGTCAGGCTGGAGACCGAGGACGCGACCTTCGCGAGCCCGAAATCGCACACGTAAGCGTGATCCTCCTCCCCGGCTCCGATGAGGATGTTCGCCGGCTTGACGTCGCGGTGGACGAGCCCGAGACCGTGCGCGGCATCGAGCGCGGAGGCGACCTGTCCGAGCAGGCGCAGCGCCCGCTCGTCGTCGACCCGCTCGGTCGAGTCGAGCAGCGCACGGAGGTCATAGCCCTCCACGTACTTCATTGCGAGGTACAGGGCGCCGTCGACCTCGCCGGCGGCGTAGATCGGGACGATATTGGGGTGCTCGAGGCTCGCGGCGAGCTGCGACTCGAGGAGAAACCGGCGGCGGAAGCGATCGTCGTTCGAGAGCTCGGGCGCGAGCACCTTCAGTGCCACCTTGCGGCGCAGATGGACGTCCTCCGTGAGGTAGACCGCGCCCATCGCGCCGCGACCGATGAGCCGTTCGACGCGGAAGCCTGCCACAGTCGCGCCGAGGGAGACCTCGGAGCTCATGCGCGAGGTCTAACAGTTTTCGTGCGTGACGTCACATCCACCTGACGGCGGTGAGGGGCGATCGCTTCCCACGCCAGGATGGATCTTTGAGAGGATCGCCTTCTCGTGAGCAAGCCCGAGCGCTACACGGTCGACCTTGCCGAGCACCCGGACCTCGTCGTCATCTACCTCGGCATGCGGGTCGAGGAGCCGCGCGGCCACCAGACGCTCGAGGCGCTCGGCCCGCAGATCCAGGCGGCGGTCGAGGAGGAACCGGACGGGCTGTTGCTCCACGAGCAGCTCATCTACTCGGAGGAGCCGCTGCACGTGGGGATGCGGCAGTACTGGCGCGATTTCGACTCGCTCGAGGCATGGTCGCTCACGCTCCCACACAAGGAATGGTGGACGGACTACCTCCGCGACCGCGGCGGGACGTCCTTCTGGCACGAGACGTACTTCCGCACCGGGGGCTTCGAGTCGATGTACGTGGACGTGAACGACCCGCCGGTGGGGATGGGCCTGTTCGCGCCGCGGGCGCCGGCGACCGGGCCCATGTTCTCGGCGCGCCAGCGGCGCGATGCCGAGCCCGCGGCCCAGCCGCCGGCGAAGTGAGCACCGCCGAGCCGCGAGGAGCTTCCACCGCGGGAATGGGGGCGGGCGGCTACTACGACGCGCACTCGGAGTACCAGCGGCGCGTCATCGAAGCCGGTGACGAGCTGATCCGGTCGATGATGGAGAAGGTCGAGCTCGACTCGGTCGAGACTTTCACGATCGCGGACTACGGCGCCGGGACCGGCGCCACCTCGGTGCACGCGGTAAAGGGTGCAATCGGCGTGCTCAGGAAGCGGAACCGCGACCTCCCGGTCCTGGCCGTCCACAACGACGTCCCGACCAGCGACTTCTCACAGCTCTTCCGCAACGTCGCCGGCCCGGACGGGTACGTCGGCCTCGAAGGCGGCCCGGTATATCCGGCGGCGGCCGCGGGGTCGTTCTTCGGCCAGGTGCTGCCGTCGGGATCCGTCCACGCCGGCATGTGCTCGAACGCGGTGCACTGGCTGCGCGAGCAACCGCGCGCGCGGGTCCCAGACGGCATGTACTTCTCCGACGCGACAGGTCGCGCGCGCGAAGAGCTCGCCGGGCAGGCCGCCCGCGACTGGGAGGCGTTCCTTACCGCCCGCGCAGCCGAGCTCGCGGAAGGCGGGCTCGTGCTCGTCCAGGGAATCGGCAGCACGGTCTCGGAGAGCGGCGAGGCGGAGGTCTCCGCTGCGCGCCTCCTCCGGGTCATGTGGAAGGTGGCCGTCGGGCTCGCCGAGGACGGGCTGCTGAAGCGCGAGACCCTCGATGGCTACGTGCTCTCGGTCTACTGCCGGACGGTCGAGGAGTCGACGGCGCCCGTTGAGGACGGCGGGCCGCTCGTGGGCGTCCTCGACCTGGTGAGCTCCGGCGTCGTCGAGGTGGCCAACCCGTACTGGGAGACCTTCGAGCGAGAGCGAGACCCGGGAGCCTATGCGGAGGCGTACGTCGACTTCGTTCGCGCCTGGTCGGAGTCGACGATGCTGGAGCATCTGTTCGAGCCGGGCGCGATCGGGGTCGATCCGCAAGCTCTTTCGAACATGTTCTTCGATCGGTTGCGCGACGCAACGGCCGCCGATCCGGATGCCGGCCGCTACCGCGCCTGGATCGTCCGGGTGCTCTTCCGGCGCCTCTGATGCGGTTACGCCGGCTGAGTCGGCGGCCGCACAGGCGCTAAACCGTTGCCGGCTCGGCCGCCGCGGCCTTGTCGAACCGAAGCTCGCCGTCTTCCACCGTCACCAGGACGGTGTCGCCCTCCGAGAAGTCGCCCTCCAGCAGCCGAAGCGCGAGCGGGTTCTCGATCATCCGCTGGAGCGCTCGCTTGAGCGGACGCGCACCGTAGGTCGGATCCCATCCGGCCTCCGCGACGGCCTCCTTCGCCTCCTCGGTCAGCTCGAGCGAGATGCCCCGCTCGGCCAGCCGCTGCCGTAGCCGCGTGAGCTGCAGCTCGACGATCTCGCCCAGCTGCTCGCGCGAGAGGGCGTGGAACTCGACGATCTCGTCGATCCGGTTCAGGAACTCGGGGCGGAAGACCTCCGTCAACGCCTCCGCGGAGCGGATGTTCGAGGTCATGATCAACACCGTGTTGCGGAAGTCGACCGTGCGACCCTGGCCGTCGGTCAGGCGCCCGTCGTCGAGGATCTGCAGCAGGATGTTGAAGACGTCCGGGTGGGCCTTCTCGATCTCGTCCAGCAGGACGACCGAGTACGGCCGCCGGCGAACCGCCTCGGTCAGCTGGCCGCCCTCCTCGTAGCCGATGTAGCCGGGCGGCGCGCCGACCAGACGCGAGACGGTGTGCTTCTCCATGTACTCGGACATGTCGATCCGCACCATCGCCCGCTCGTCGTCGAACATGAACTCCGCCAGCGCGCGCGCCAGCTCGGTCTTCCCCACGCCGGTCGGGCCGAGAAAGACGAACGAGCCGATGGGCCGGTTCGGATCCTGCAGCCCCGAGCGCGCGCGGCGCAGCGCGTTCGCGACCGCCGAGACCGCCTCGTCCTGGCCGACGACGCGCTCGTGCAGCCGCTCCTCCATGTGGATGAGCTTCTCGGTCTCGCCCTCGAGCAGCCGGGAGACGGGAATGCCCGTCCAGCGTCCGACCACCTCGGCGACATCGTCCTCGTCGACCTCTTCCTTGACCATCGGAGACTCGACGACCTCACGAGACTCGAGCTCCTCCTCGAGCGCCGGGAGATCGCCGTAGCGGATCTCGGCCACACGCTGGAGGTTGCCCTCGCGCTCGGCACGTTCGGCCTCCATCTTCAACTCCTCGATCCGGCGCGTGATCTCCTTGATCCGCTCGAGCGCGCCCTTCTCCTGCTCCCAGCGCGCGGCGAGGCCGTTCCGCCGTTCCTTCGCCTCGGCCAGCTCGCGCTCCAGCGGCTCGCGCACCTCCTTGGACTCCTTGGCCATCGCCGCAAGCTCGATCTCGAGCTGGCGCACGCGCCGCTCGGCCTCGTCCAGCTCGAGCGGAGCCGAGTCGATCTGCATGCGCAGCCGCGAAGCGGACTCGTCGATCAGGTCGATTGCCTTGTCCGGCAGCTGGCGGTCGGAGATGTAGCGATCCGACAACACGGCCGCCGCGACCAGCGCCGCGTCGCGGATGCGGACGCCGTGGTGCGCCTCGTAGCGCTCCTTCAAGCCTCGGAGGATGGCGATGGTGTCGGCGACGGAAGGCTCGCCCACGAAGACCGGCTGGAAGCGGCGTTCGAGCGCCGCGTCCTTTTCGATGTGCTTGCGGTATTCGTCGAGCGTCGTCGCCCCGATGGCGCGCAGCTCGCCGCGGGCGAGCATCGGCTTCAGCATGTTGGCCGCGTCGACCGCGCCCTCGGCCGCGCCGGCGCCGACGATCGTGTGCAGCTCGTCGATGAAGAGGACGATTTCGCCCTCCGCCGCCTTGATCTCGTTGAGGACGGCCTTCAGACGCTCCTCGAACTCGCCGCGGTACTTCGAGCCGGCGAGGAGCGCGCCGATGTCGAGCGCCCACACGCGCTTGCCCTTGAGGCCCTCGGGGACATCACCCGCGACGATCCGCTGCGCCAGCCCCTCCGCGATCGCCGTCTTCCCCACGCCGGGCTCGCCGATCAGCACGGGGTTGTTCTTCGTGCGGCGCGAGAGAACCTGGATGACGCGGCGGATTTCCTCGTCGCGGCCGATGACGGGGTCGAGCTTGCCCTCCTCGGCGAGCGCGGTCAGGTCGCGGCCGAACTTCTCGAGCGCCTGGTACGTCTCCTCGGGATCCTGCGAGGTGACGCGCTGGCCGCCGCGGACGTTCTCGATCCGCTCCAGCAGCTCGTCGCGCGGGACGACGTCCAGCGCGAGCAGCAGGTGCTCGGTCGAGACGTACTCGTCGTCGAGCTTGCGCGCCTCCTCGAAGGCTTCGTCCAGGACTTCGCTGAACGCGCGCGAGACCTGAGGCTGCTGCTGGCCGCCCTGGATCGAGGGCTTGCCGCGCAGCGTGGTCTCGGCTTCGGCGCGGAGCGCCGCGGCGTCGGGGACGAGCTGCTGCGGCAGCTCCTGGTCGAGGAGCGCGAGGAGCAGGTGCTCGGGATAGATCTCGGGGTTGCCCATGCGGCGGGCAAGCTCCTGCGCGGCGCCGACCGCCTCCTGGGACTTGAGGGTCAGTTTGTTGAAATCCATCAGGCGGTCCCCGGCGGAACGCTGTCAACGCTCTCGACGCCCCACTCAGGGTGGGCCGCTGTCGACACCTTCTCAACGCCCCACCCAGGGTGGGGAGTCGTCCGCCCGCCACCCACGGCGAGCGTAACCGCGAAACAGTCACACAGCTGCGCCGGGAAAGCGCCAAGACTGGAAAAACCGGAAGCCGCGTCATCGCTGCGCCCTTCGGGCCGGCGGCTCGGCGGGTCGCCAGACGACGAGATCGCGCCGATACTGGCGGTGCACCTCGGCGATCTCTGCACGCATCTGGCGCTCGATCCGCTCCATCCGCGCTTGTGTGCGCTGAAGCTGGTCCTCCATGCGCAGCACCACCTCGACTCCCGCGAGGTTCAATCCCAGCTCCGTCGTCAGCCGCTGGATGGTGCGCAGCCGCTCGAGATCCGCGTCCGAGTAGAGCCGCGTGTTGCCGGCCGTCCGCTTCGGACGTACCAGACCCTTCTGCTCGTAGATGCGGAGCGTCTGGGGGTGCATGCCGACCAGATCGGCGGCCACGCTGATCATGTAGCGCGGGGAGTCGTCCATCACACTCCCGTCCTCTGCAGCTCCTCGACGAGCTCGCGCTGCTTCTTCGTGAGCTTCTTCGGCACGGTCAGGCGCACGCGCGCGAGCAGGTCGCCCTTCCCGCCGCCCTTCAGCTTCGGCGCCCCGTGCCCCTTCAGCTTCAACAGCTTGCCGGTCTCCGTCCCTGCCGGGATCTTCACCGAGAGCCGCTCGCCGTACGGCGTCGGCACGTCGACCTTCGCGCCGAGCGCCGCGTCGGCAATCGAGACGGGGACGTCCACGACCAGGTCGGCCTGGCCGCGCCGTTCGTACCGGTCGGACGACGACACGCGCGTGACCACGAACAGGTCGCCCGCCGGACCGCCGCTCAGGCCGGGCTCGCCCTTCCCCTTGAGCCGGATGCGGGTGCCGTCCTTGACGCCGGCCGGGATCTTCACCGAGTAGCGCTTCGTGCGCCGCTCGCGGCCGGTGCCGTGGCAGCGGGGGCACGGATTCTCGATGACCGTCCCGTTCCCGCGGCAGCGCGGGCACGGCTCCGACAACGAGAAGAGCCCCTGGCTCTCGATCACGACTCCGCGGCCGCGGCACTCGGGACAGATGATCGGCGCGGTGCCCGGCTTCGCGCCCGAGCCGCCGCACTCCGAGCAGGCGGTGTCGACCTCGACGGGGATCTTGGTCTCGATTCCGCGCAGCGAATCCTCGAAGGAGAGGTTGACGACCGCCTCGATGTCGTTGCCGCGCTGCGCGACCGGCGTTGCTGCCGGCCGCCCCGGTTGCCGAACATCCCGCCGAAGAGGTCGCTCAGATTGCCGAAGTCGAATGCGCTCGGGTCGAAGTTCGTCCACCCGCCGGCGGCGCCCTGCGCGCGCCCGTCCCCGGAGCCGAACGCGTCGTACTGCTTGCGCTTCTCCGGGTCGGAGAGCGTGTCGTACGCGCCCTGCACCTCCTTGAACTTCGCCTCGGCCTCCGCGTCGCCCGGATTCCGGTCCGGGTGGTACTCCCGCGCGAGCTTGCGGTAGGCCTTCTTGATCTCGTCGGCCGAGGCGTTCTTGGCGACGCCCAGCAGCTCGTACAGCGACTTAGCCGCCGTCGCCACCCGAAATCACCACCCGGGCCGGGCGCACGACGTGGTCGCCGAGCTTGTAGCCCTTCTGGACGACGTCGATGACCGAGCCCTCTTCCTGGTCGGACGGCTGGGCGAGCAGCGCCTCGTGCACGTGCGGGTCGAAGCGGCCGTTCGTCTCGATCTCGGCGAGCCCCTCACGGCGCAGCAGGTCGGCGAGGTTGCGGTGGACGAGAGTCACGCCCTCCTCGAGCTTCGCCTCTTCGTGCTGCGACGCGGCCTCGAGCGCACGCTCGAGGTCGTCGAGGACCGGCAGGAGCTCCTTGACCAGCCGCTCGTTGGAGCGCGCGACCAGGCTCCCCTGATCGCGCGCCACCCGCTTGCGGTAGTTGTCGAACTCGGCGGCGAGCCGCTTCAGGTCGTCGAGATGCGCGTCGCGCTCCTGCTCGACCTCGGCGAATCGCTGTGCCAGCTGCTCGAGCGTCACGAAGTCTTGGCCTCTTCGCGTCACCCTCGTCGACGACCTCGTAGTCGGCGTCCTCCACGACTTCGTCGTCCGACGTGGACGTGCCGTTGCCGCCCTGTGCGCTCTGCGCCTGCTGGGCGCTCGCCTGCGCGTAGACGGCCTCGGCCAGCTTCTGCGAGGCCTCCTGCAGCGCCTCGGTCTTCTGACGGATCTCGTTCACGTCCTGCGACTCGAGCACGCCGCGGAGCTCCATGATGCGACCTTCGATCGTCGAGGCCTCGGCCTCGTCGAGCTTCTCGCGGTGCTCCTTGAGCGACTTCTCGGTCTGGTACGCGAGGTTCTCCGCCAGGTTCCGGGCGTCGGCGAGCTCGCGCAGCTTGTGCGCCTCCTCGGCGTGCGCCTCGGCGTCGCGGATCATCTTCTCGACCTCGTCGCCCTTCAGGCCCGAGCCGCCCTCGATCTTGATCTGCTGCTCGTTGCCCGTGCCGAGATCCTTGGCCGACACGTTGATGATCCCGTTGGCGTCGATGTCGAACGTGACCTCGACCTGCGGCATGCCGCGCGGTGCCGGCGGGATGCCGACGAGCTGGAACTTGCCCAGCGTCTTGTTGAAGGCGGCCATCTCCGTCTCGCCCTGGAGGACGTGCACCTCGACGGAGGGCTGGTTGTCCTCGGCGGTCGAGAAGACCTCCGACTTCTTGGTGGGGATGGTCGTGTTCCGCTCGATCAGCTTCGTGAACACGCCGCCCTTCGTCTCGATGCCGAGCGAAAGCGGAGTGACGTCGAGCAGGAGCACGTCCTTGACCTCGCCCTTGAGGACGCCGCCCTGGATGGCCGCGCCGACGGCGACGACCTCGTCCGGGTTCACGCCCTTGTTGGGCTCCTTGCCGGTCAGCTCCTTGACCTTGTCCACGACCGCGGGCATGCGCGTCATGCCGCCGACGAGGACGACGTGGTCGATCTTGCTCGCGTCTAGACCGGCGTCGGCCAGCACCTGCTTGGTCGGGCCGACCGTGCGCTCGAGCAGGTCGTGCGTGAGCTCGTTCAGCTTCGCGCGAGTGAGCTGGAGGTCGAGATGCTTCGGGCCCTCCTGCGTCGCGGTGACGAAGGGCAGGTTGATCTGCGTCGTCATCGTGGACGACAGCTCGATCTTCGCCTTCTCGGCCGCCTCGTACAGGCGCTGGAGCGCCATCCGGTCGGCAGCGAGGTCGATGCCCTGGTCCTTCTTGAACTCCGAGACCATCCAGTCGACGATCGCCTTGTCGAAGTTGTCGCCGCCTAGGTGGTTGTCCCCGTTCGTCGCCTTGACCTCGAACACGCCCTCGGCGAGCTCCAGGATCGAGACGTCGAAGGTGCCGCCGCCGAGGTCGAAGACGAGGACGGTCTGCTCCTCCTCCTTATCGAGCCCGTAGGCAAGGGCGGCCGCGGTCGGCTCGTTGATGATGCGCAGGACGTTGAGCCCGGCGATCTTGCCGGCGTCCTTGGTCGCCTCGCGCTGCGCGTTGTTGAAGTAGGCCGGGACGGTGACGACCGCCTCGGTGACCGGCTCGCCGAGGTACGCCTCCGCGTCGGCCTTCAGCTTCTGGAGGATCATCGCGGAGATCTCCGGCGGCGCGTAGTCCTTGTCGCCAACCTTCACGCGAACGTCGTCGTTCGGGCCCTTGACGACCTCGTACGGGACGATCTTCATCTCCTCGTCGACCTCGTCGAACTTGCGCCCCATGAAGCGCTTGATCGAGAAGATCGTGTTCTCGGGATTGGTGACCTGCTGGCGCTTGGCCGGCGCGCCGACGAGCCGCTGCCCGTCCTTCGTGAACGCCACGACGGACGGGGTCGTGCGCCCGCCCTCGGCGTTCGGGATGACGGACGGCTCGCCGCCCTCGATCGCGGCCATCGCCGAGTTCGTCGTCCCGAGATCGATGCCTAGTACCTTTGCCATAGTGCTCCTCCGATTTGAGCTATGTGGATGTCACGGATAAAATCTAAGCCCTATGGTATCAAGTCTTACGGCTTGTACGTCGTGAACATGAACGCGTTCTGAACCACGGCCCCGGAGAGGTCGAAGATCCTGACCGTCAGGTTGCTGCCGCTCGAACCGACCGTGGCGAAACGCGGCGTGGTGGCGATCGGGGTCACGGTGGTGACGGAGTGGTTGACGTCCGCGCTCTGACCCGCGATCGTGATCACGTAGCGGTGGTTGACCGAGTCGAAGGTGCTCGTGACGTTCGGCGTGCTGCCCTGGCCGATGACGCTACCTCCGGCATTGATCGCCGGCATAGGCGACCGGAATGGCGCGGATCGGACTGCCTGGGACGTAGTCCTTGGTGAGGTCGCCGGTCACGCGGACGTCGCCGAAGAACAAGCCGGCGGCGCTTTCCCCCACCGCCCGGATGCCTATTCCGTTCCCCGCGTCGAAGTCGGCCCCGAACCCAGTCCCGTTTACGGGCAGACGGCCCTGCACGGCGGTCCCGCCGACGCCTGCGCTGAACTGACCGGCGATGCCGCCGTCAACGAACGACGTCGAGCAACCGCCCCCGGCACATGCGACGAGCGCGTTTCCGCGCGGCTGGGGCGCGTAGAACGCACCGGCCAGCGCCGAGTTGGTGACGTGGGCCTCGTTGGTCAAGAAGTTGGGACAGATGGTGTCCGTCTGGGTGCAGCCGAGGATGCTGAGGTCAGCCTCTCCGAACACGCCGATACCGTCCGCATTCAAACCCTTGACGCCGACCGAGCTGACCGCAGGGCTCGCGCTCGTCGTCTTCCCGAGGACTCCGACCGCATTCGCAGCGGTTGACGCTGTACGCCCCTCGGCGCCAGCCGCCAGCCCACTCGAGCCGGAGTGAAGTCCGAGCAGGCCGCTTCCCGTCGTACTCTGTCCAAATTGGCCCGTCCCGCTGTTCGAGATGCCGTTGATTGCCACGTCGGTGCCCGCGTCGGCGCGGATCGTGGCGGCGGTTCCGGTGCTCGTGAGGCGTAGCAGCGAGTTTGCACCAGGATTGCCGCTGAGCGTCGTCTGGGCGTCGACGGTGTTCGTCACCCCGAGGTTGAACACGCCGCCGACGCCCGAGCCGGCAACGGCGGTGGCTGTGAAGACGAGCAGAGCCGCCGCTCCTCCCAGGAGCGGCCAGCGGAGCCTGGAGAGTCCGTGGAGCATTGTGTTCCCCCTTCGATCGATGGCGGTCGGCGCAGTCTGACCCAATGCCGCCGGACCGACTAGGCTGGAGACGATGGCCGGCGACCCACGCGTCGAGCAGTACGCGAGGCTTCTTGTCGAGGACTGCGTCGGCGTGCAGTCGGGCTGGCAGGTGCTCGTCCGCTCGCAGCCGCTCGCAAAGCCGTTGATCGACGCGGTCTCGCGCGAGATAGCCCGGCGCGGCGCGTACGCCTTGCCTCGGATCGCGCTCGAAAGCGCCGGCGTCAACTCCGCCTGGGCGAAGGAAGCGCCCGAGGAGCTGCTGGAGGATCTCGCCCCCATCGACGCCCATGCGATCCAGAACGCCGACTGCTTCATCGCGATCATCGCGCCGGAGAACACGCGCGACGGCTCGGACATCCCACCCGAGCGGATGGCCCTGCTGCAGGCCGCCGGCCGCAAGTACGCCGAGCCGTTCTTCCGCAACGAGAAGCCCTGGGTCGGATGCCAGTGGCCGACGAGCGCGCTCGCTCAGGACGCCGGCATGACGCTCGAGCAGTTCACCGACTTCCTCTACGGCGCAGTCCTCATCGACTGGCCGGCCCTCGAGCGCGAGATGGAGAAGATCGCCGAGCGCTTCGACGAGGCGAAGGAGGTGCGGATCGTCGGCGAGGACACGGACCTGACCTTCAGCCTGGAGGGACGAAAGGGCAAGGTCTCCGCCGCAGGCGCGAACATGCCGAGCGGCGAGGTCTTCTACTCACCCGTCGAGGACTCCGCGAACGGCGTGGTGACCTTTTCCGAGTACCCGGCGTACTACTTCGGGCGCGACGTCCACGGCGCGCGCCTGCGCTTCGAGAACGGGCGCGCCGTCGAGATCACAGCCGGCTCGAACGAGGAGTTCTTCAAGTCCGTGCTGACCTCGGACGACGGCGCCTCGGTGCTCGGCGAGTTCGGCATCGGCTGCAACCCCGGCATCCAGGAGCACATGCGCAACACGCTCTTCGACGAGAAGATCGAGGGCACGATCCACCTCGCCATGGGGAACGGCTTCCCCTTCATCGGCGGGAAGAACGAGAGCGCAGTCCACTGGGACATGGTCAAGGACCTCCGCCGCGGCGGCGAGCTGTACGTGGACGGCGAGCTCGTCCAGAAGAACGGCGACTGGCAGCTCTAGGCGCCGAAGCCGGCGGTTGCAACAGATTCTTGCGGAGAACCTATTCTTTTTCTTGCGATTGACTAGTCAGTCAGTTGTGTCGAAAAATCCGTATCGAATGTTGCTTCGACGTTAGGCTTGCAATCTCCGAATTCGGAGATAGAATCGCACCGCTTCATTTCAAGTTCATCATTCACTCGGCGGACTAACAGACCCCTCACCCCTGAGGGAGAGCGCAAAGGCCCGGCTCGCCGGGCCTTTGCCGTTCTGGGAGGCGCAGCCAAACCTGGCGATACGCTACGGGCATGCGCGATCCGCTCGTCGACGGCTGGGACCGTGAGATCAAGAGTCTGCGCGTGTCGGTCACGGACAAGTGCAACTTCCGGTGCAAGTACTGCATGCCCGCCGAGGGGCTGGAGTGGCTCCCGCGCGAGGAAGTCCTCTCCTTCGAGGAGATCGCGCGGATCGTGCGCGTGCTCGCCGACATGGGGGTGGAGGAGGTCCGGCTGACCGGCGGCGAGCCGCTCGTCCGGCGCGACCTGACCACACTGGTCGAGATGGTGGCGAGCACACCCGGCGTCGAGGACCTGTCGCTGACGACGAACGGGATCCTGCTCGACCGGCTGGCGGGGCCGCTCGTCGCGGCCGGTCTGCGCCGCCTCAACGTCTCGCTCGATTCGCTCTCGCACACCCGCTTCGCCGAGATCACGCGCCGCGACGCGCTCGACCGTGTCCTCGCCGGCCTCGCAGAGGCCGAGCGTTACCCGGAGCTGCGCCCGATCAAGGTCAACTGCGTGGCGATCCGCGGGTTCACCGAGGAGGAGGTGCCTGCCCTCGCGGAGCTCGCGCGGACCAAGCCGTACGTCATCCGGTTCATCGAGTTCATGCCGCTGGACGCCGACGAGGCGTGGCGGCAGGACGAGGTACTTACGGGCGCCGAGATCCGCGGTCTCATCGAGGAGCGCTGGCCGCTGGTGGAGATCCCCGCGAAGGCGTCCTCGACCGCGCGGCGCTTCCGCTTCGAGGACGGCGCCGGCGAGATCGGGTTCGTCAACCCCGTCTCGGAGCCCTTCTGCTCCAGCTGCGACCGCATCCGGCTGACGGCGGACGGAAAGCTGCGAACCTGCCTCTTCTCGCGCCGGGAGTGGGACCTCAAGGACCTACTGCGGCGCGGAGCCTCCGACGACGATCTCGAGGGGCACCTGCGCTGGGCCGTGAAGCACAAGGAGTTGAAGCACCGCATCAACGAACCCGGATTCGTCCGCGCGTCGCGGTCGATGAGCCAGATCGGAGGATGATGAACAGGACGCTGGTGACCTCAGCCGTGCTCGTGGCAGCGACCGCATTCGTCGCGGCGGGCTGCGGCGGTGGCGGAGGAGGAGGCGGCGACAAGCAACTCACGAAGGCCGCGTACGCCGCGAAGGCAGATGCAGCCTGTGCCGCGGCACAAAAGAAGGGCGCCGGCCTCGATCTCTCGTCGACCGAAAAGATCGCGGCCAACGGCGACAAGGCGAAAAAAGTCCTCGACGATCTCGCGAACGACATCGACGACCTTCAGCCGCCGGACGCGCTGAAGGACTCGGCGAACTCGTTCGTGACCGGCTTGAAGAAGGAAGCCTCCGACTTCGGTGACATCACGCAGGCCGCCAAGGACAGCAACGAGGCAAAGATCAAGGCCATCCAGGGCACGCTTCAGTCCGAGTCCGCTGCGACGAGCGAGGACGCACGTTCCCTGGGGGCGACAGGCTGCGCCAGGCTATTCGCCTGATATCTGACCCCGCAAGTTAGAATCGCCGACCGTGACGGCTATCGTTGGCATCGGTCGCCGCTATCTGCCTCTGGGCTGGAAGGACCTCTTCCGCCAGCTCGTCATCTGGTTCGGATTCCTGTTCGCGTACCAGATCGTCCGCGGCCTGGCCGACCGCGATCCTGCGAAGGCGCTTTCCAACGGGCTCTACGTCATCGACTTCGAGAAGCACGTGCACGGGTTGTTCGAGCTGACCCTGCAGCGGATCACGGTCAACTCGCACCTGCTGACGACGCTGACCTCATGGACGTACTGGATGTCGCAGTTCACCGTCCTCGGCATCGCGCTGCTGTGGGTCTACCTGCGCCGGCACGAGCACTTCGCCAAGTTCCGGAACACGATCCTGGTGGCGAACGTGATCGGCCTCATCGGCTACATAACCCTTCCGACGGCGCCCCCGCGAATGTTCCCGCAGCTCGGGTTCGTGGACACGATCGCCACCTTCGGGATCAATCACGGCAGCGGTTTCATCCAGCTCGCCTCCAACCAGTTCGCCGCCATGCCCAGCCTCCACTCCGCGGACGCGCTGATCGTAGGCGTGACGCTCGCGATGATCGTGAAGAAGTGGTACTTCAAGGTGCTCTGGCTCCTCTGGCCGGCCTGGGTGTGGTTCTCGGTGATGGCGACCGCCAACCACTTCTGGCTCGACGTCCTCGCGGGGATCGCCGTGGCGGGCTTCGCGGCGGCGATCCTGAACGCGCCGCGGATCATTCGCGTCGTGCGGGCGTGAGTCGAACCGAAGCTCTCGCTCGCCTCCGGGACAGCTACACGGTGGGAGTCCGCCGACTGGCAACCAGTGGAATGCAGCGGCTGGCGCAGACGCGCGTCTCCCCGAACGCCCTGACCGCGGCCGGCGTGAGCCTGTGCATCGCAGCCTCCGTCCTCGTCTACTTCGAGTATCGCAACGAGTACCTCTTCTACTGGCTCGGCGGCGCCGTCTTCGTGATCGGTTCGCTCCTCGACATTCTCGACGGCGCGCTGGCGCGCTCGAGCGGGAAGGGGACGCCGTTCGGCGCATTCCTCGATTCGACGACCGACCGCGTCGGCGAAGGCTTCATGCTCGGGTCGATCGGGCTCGTCTTCTTCCGGCACGGTGACGAGGTCGCTCTTGCCTTCGCGATGGCGGCCATTGCCGGATCCTTCCTCGTCAGCTATGCGCGAGCCGGGCGGAGACGCTCGGGCTCCGCGGGGACGTCGGGCTCGGCTCGCGCACCGAGCGCGTGGTCGTCATCTCGGTCGGTCTCGGGCTCGCGCCCTGGGGTGTGCTCCCGTGGGCGATCTACGTGCTGGCGGTGACCGCCTGGGTCACGGTCGTTCAACGCATCCTGTACGTGCGTACGCAGCTTCAACAACTGCGATAGCACTTTTCTGCTATCACTTCGCCTTGGATGGACAACGTTGAACGCACGAACGTCCTCGTCCGCATGCCTGCGGAGCTCAAGAGACGCCTGGCGGACGAGGTCACGCGGACGAAGAGAAACCTGAACGACATCGCGGTCGAGATCCTGGCGTCGCGCTTTGCCGTGCCCTTTGCCGGCACCGGCCGCCCCGGTTCACCGCCCAAGGCGAGCGGAGACGTCCTCCTCCGGATGCCCCAGGAGTTGAAGGACAAGCTCGGACGGCGCGCGAGCGAGCGCCGCCGCAAGACCAACGACCTGATCGTCGAGACGCTCTCGGAGCGGCTCGGCCTAGGAAAGAAAGGAAGACATGGCTTCGACCAACGGATGAAGAACGCCGCCGGAGCGAGAAAGCAAAGTGCGCGTCGCCATCGTCGGCGTCGGCAACTGCGCGAACTCGCTGCTCCAGGGCGTCGAGTACTACAAGGACGCCGACCCGGGCGAGTTCGTCCCCGGGCTCATGCACGTCGATCTCGGCGGCTATCACATCCGCGATATCGAGTTCTCCGCCGCATTCGACGTGAACGTGACCAAGGTCGGCAAGGACCTCAGCTCCGCGATCTGGGCGGAGCCGAACGACACGATCAAGTTCTCCGACGTCCCCAAGACGGGCGTCACCGTCTCGCGCGGGATGACGCACGACGGCCTCGGCAAGTACCTCTCCGAAGTGGTGGAGAAGGCGCCGGGCGACACCGACGACGTGGCCGGGATCCTCCGCGAGACCGGAACGGACGTGGTCGTCAACTACCTGCCGGTCGGCTCCGAGGAGGCGACCAAGTGGTACACGGAGCAGATCCTCCAGGCCGGCTGCGCGATGGTGAACTGCATGCCGGTGTTCATCGCCAAGGGCGGGCACTTCCAGCGCCGCTTCGAGGACGCCGGCCTGCCGATCATCGGCGACGACATCAAGTCGCAGGTCGGCGCGACCATCACGCACCGGGTGCTGACGACGCTCTTCCGCGAGCGCGGCGTGCGGCTCGACAAGACGATGCAGCTGAACGTCGGCGGCAACTCCGACTTCCTGAACATGCTGGAGCGCGAGCGCCTCGAGTCGAAGAAGATCTCGAAGACGAACGCGGTCACGTCGATGCTCGACTACGACATCGGCGCCGAGAACGTCCACGTCGGCCCATCCGACTACGTCCCGTGGCTCACCGACCGCAAGTGGGCGTACATCCGGATGGAGGGGACGACCTTCGGCGACGTCCCGCTGAACGTCGAGCTCAAGCTCGAGGTCTGGGACTCGCCCAACTCGGCCGGCATCGTGATCGACGCCGTCCGGCTGGCGAAGCTGGCGCTGAACAACGGCGTCGGCGGCGCCCTCGAGGGCCCGAGCTCGTACCTGATGAAGTCGCCGCCGAAGCAGATCCCGGACGACGACGCGCACGCCGCCGTGGAGCGGTTCATCAAGCAGTACGCGCGCAAGCCGGCCAAGGCCGCGTCCAAGGCGTGACGGCAGAGCTCCGCGCCGCGAGCTCGCTCCCCCCGGGTGAGCTCGCGGCGCTCTTCACGCGCGCATACGAGGGCTACTACGTACCGGTGCAGGTGGACGAGGCGGCGGTCGAGTTCCTCGTCCGCACGTTCGACCTCGATCTCGACGCGAGCCTCGTCGCGGTCGACGACGGCGAGCCCGTGGGCCTCGTCAACCTCGGCGTCCGCGGCGAGCGCGGATGGATCGGAGGGCTCGGTGTGGTTGCCGAGGCGCGACGACGAGGGCTCGGCCGGACGTTGATGGAGGCAGTGCACGAGCAGGCACGCGCGCGCGGGATCCGTGAGATCTCGCTCGAGGTGATCGAGGCGAACGAGCCCGCGTACCGTCTGTACGACGCCCTCGGGTACGACTTCCTGCGCTGGGTCGAGATCGGATCGCTGGACCCAGCCGAGGGCAAGGCGCTGCCCGACGAGGACTGGCAGGCGGCGCACACGCGAATCCTCGAGCTACGCACGGAGCGGGAACCGTGGCAGCGCGACGACGACACGCTCCGGCACTACGGCGACCTGCGCGGCGCTGACCGCCGGAACGGGCGCCGCCGTCTTCCGGGCCACGCCCGACGGACGGGTCGTCCTCATGCAATTCGCGGGAGACGGCGACGCGGCGCGCGAGATCCTCGAATCGCTCCGCACGCTCGGGCCGGTGAGCGTCTTCAACGTGCCCGAGGAGGACCCGGTGCTCGCGGCGTTGAAAGACCTCGGCGGCAGCATCGCGCTCCGCCAGCGCGAGATGTCGTTGACGCTCCCTGACCGGCGCTAGCGCTTGGGGCGAATCGACTGCTTGAAACGGAAGAAGTTGGAGGGGTCGTACTTCTTCTTGATCGAGACGAGCCGCGGGTAGTTGGCGCCGTAGTAGGCGTGCTGCCAGTTCGGCAGCGACGGATCGATGTAGTTCACGTACGCATAGCCCGAGACGTACGGCCGCAGCGAGTGGTAGTAGCGGTTCAGCGCGGCGAGGTTGGAGCCGGACCCCGGGCTCGCGTAGTACTGCATCGAGAAGAGCATGTTCCGGTGCGCGAACGCGGTCGCGCCGGCCGGCACCTTGTTGATGGCGCCCCCGTACGAGTCGAGGATGAGCGCGAACCCGCCCGCCCCGCTCGGCCAGTTCTCGATCCCGCGAGTCGCCGCCCTGATCCCGGCCGGGCTGAACGGCCTCTGGGCGTAGTCGGACTTGCCCTTGAAGGTGTCGGGTGGGACGGTGCGGCACTGGGCGACCGAGCTGCACGCCGCGTAGTTGAGGACGGCGCCCATCCACGTGCGCGGACTGATCGAGATGTGCGGGCTGCCGACGCTCGTGAGCGGCCGGATCAGCGCGCGGAGGGCGTTCGCCGAGCCGAAGAATTGCCCCGACGCGCTCAGCGCCGGCGGTGATCCGGTCGACATGACGAGGACGGAGAGACCGAGGTTCTGCGGCGCGTGCGGCGCCCAGGCTTGCCATGCCTTGAAGACGCGCGCCGCGTCCGACCAGGGCCAAGTGACGTAGAAGGTGGAGACGTTGCTCGCGGGATGCGTCTTGAAGGTGAAATTCGTGACGACCCCGTAGTTCCCGCCCCCGCCCCCGCGGCAGGCCCAGAAGAGATCCGAGTTCTGGTGCGCGTTGCAGACGCGGGCCTTCCCGTCCGCCGTGACGATCGTCAGCTGCTTGATGTTGTCGGACGTGAGCCCGTACTTCCGTCCCGACCAGCCGTGCCCGCCGCCGAGCGCGAGCCCGGCGATGCCGACGGTCGGGCAGGAGCCGCCCGGGATCATCAGGTGCCGGTTGTCCAGCTTCGCGTAGATGTCGATCAGCTGGGAGCCGGCCCCGATCAGCGCGGTGCCGCCGCCGTGCGGCTGGACGAAGTTCATGCGGCTCACGTCCACCACGACGCCCGAGCTCGTCGTCGAGTAGCCGCCGTAGGAGTGCCCGCCGGAGCGGCCAACGATGCGAACGCCGTTCTTCCGCGCCCACGCGATCGTCTTCTGGACGTCCGTGGTCGACTCGCAGTACACGATCGCCCGCGGGTGGGCCGAGTTGAAGTGCGTGTCCTGGACGATCCGCGCGCGGTTGTAGCCCGGGCTGGACGGCGTGACGACGGAGCCGTGGATCTGCCGCGCGAGGGCGCGCAGCTGCGCCGGCGTCGGGCCGGCGGACGCGACCTCCGTCCAGATCGGGCCGATGCCGAAGATCCCGGCGGCGACCGCTGCCTTGCCGCTCCGCTCGACGAAGCCTCGCCGATCCATCGCGCGCACTCTAGATCCGCGGCGGGATGCTCTGCGCGAACCTGAACGCGTTCCGCGGGTCGTACTTGCGCTTGACCGCGGCGAGCCGGCGCAGGTTCGAGCCGTAGTACGCGTGCTTCCAGCTCCGCAGATCCGGGTCGATGTAGTTCTGGTAGGCGAACCCGGAGACGAACGGGCGCATGGCCGCGTACAGGCTCCTGATCCACGCAAGGTTGGCCGCCGCGCCCGAGCCCGACCAGCTCGAGAAGTACTGGATCGAGAAGAGCGAGTTGCGATGGACGAACGCCGTCGCCGCGGCGGGGACGCGGTTGATCGCGCCGCCGTAGGAGTCGAAGAGGAGCTCGCCCTTTCCGAGCGCCGTGCTCCGCTGGTTCGACTCGAGCCCGGCGAGGAGCGTCGCGATCGCCGCGTTCGAGAGCGGCGCATTGACGTAGTCGGACTTCCCCTTGTAGGCCAGGCGGCGCACCGTGCGGCACTGGCTGACCGGATGGCAGCCGGCCCAGCGGAGCACGGCGTCCATGTACGAGAGCGTCCCGACTCGTGCGTCCGTCGGCCTCCCCGCCGAAACGAGCGGAAAGATCAGCGCCTCCAGGTCCGACTCGGTCCCGAAGAACTGACCTCCCGAGCTGATCACCGGCGTCGTCCCCGGCCCCTTGGTCGCTGTCGTGGACATGAAGAGCGTCGCGAACAGCTCGTCGGGCGCGTGCGGCGCGAAGGCCTGCCAGGCGCGAATTGCCTCGGCGGCGTCCGCCCACGGCCAGACGACTCGGTAGTACGCGACGTTCCCCACCGTGTGCGTGCGGAAGCGGAAGCCGGTCACGATCCCGAAGTTCCCGCCTCCGCCGCCGCGGCAGGCCCAGTACAGGTCGGAATGCTCGCCGACGCTGCACTGCCGCAGCCTCCCGTCGGCCGTGACGATCGACACGCTGCGGACGTTGTCGCAGGTAAGGCCGAGCTTCCGGCCCGCGTAGCTCGCGCCGCCGCCGAGCGTCAGGCCGGAGATCCCGACGCTCGGGCACGAGCCGGCCGGGATGGTCACGCCGTGCGCGAGGAGCTGCGCGTACACATCGATCAGCCGCGCTCCTGCCCCGATCGTGGCCGCCGCGCCGCTGACGGCGCACGCGCTTCATCCGCGTGACGTCGACAACGACGCCGCTCGTCGTCGAGTACCCGCCGTAGGAGTGGCCGCCGCAGCGCGGGACGATGTGGATGCCGTGCTTGCGCGCCCAGCGGATCGTCTTCTGCACGTCCTCGGCCGACTCGCAGTAGGCGATCGCGCGCGGATGGGAGGCGTCGAAGCGCGTGTTGACCAGCAGCTTGTCCTGCGCGTAGGCACTGCTCGCGGGCAGGACGACCGAGCCGTCCAGCTCGCGCGCCAGCTCCCGGAACGGCCCGCTCGGCCGGCGCTGCGCAAAGCCAGAGAAGGTGCCGACGGCACCGGCTCCGAGCGCGAGACTCCCTGCCCGCTCGAGAAAGACCCGGCGATCGATGCCGCGACTCTATACGGCGGACCGTGTGCGTACGTCTCTTCCGTTCCGGTCGCGCGAACGCGCACACTAAAGTGGCCGGAATGGCATTTCGCATTTGCCTGGTCACGCCGTTCGCGTGGTCGCAACCTCACGATGTGAACGAGCACGTGGCGGGGGTCGCCGCGGAGCTGCGCGAGCTCGGGCACACGGTGACCGTTCTCGCCCCCTCCGGGCGCGCCCGCGACCTGGCCGCAGGCCGGCGCGCGCTGCTGAACGGAGAGGAGGCGGACGTGATCGCGATCGGGCCGATCGTCCCGGTGTCGCGCCGCAGCAGCGTCGGCGTCCCCGTCGGGATGCGCGCGGCGGTCTCGTACGCGCTCGGCCGTTTCCCTTTCGACGTCGTGCACGGCTTCGAGCCGGGAATCCCGAGCCTGTCGTACCTCGCGCTCCGCGACGCACGCGCCCTCGCCGTCGCCACCTTCTCGTCGCCCGAGCGGCTCGGGTATCCGCCCGGGAAGGCGCAGCGCGACCGTCTTCTCTCCCGGATCGACGCGCTCATCGCCACCTCGCCCGTCGTCGCAGCCGAAGCCGCCGAGCGCTTCCCCGGCGACTACCGGATCGTGTCGCCGGGCGTCGACACCACGCTCTTCCGTCCCGGCCGGAAGCGCCGGCGGATCGTGCTGGAGTGGCGGCCCGCCGACCGTCCGCTCGCGCGCGCGGTTGTCCGCGAAATGCGCGAGCTCCCGGGCTGGGAGCTGATCCTCCTGCGGACCAAGCCTCTCGCCGGCCGCCCGTTCATTCCCGCGGCGCTGCGCGATCGCGTTCACGTCCGGACCGCGCGGGACGGCGCCGCGCGCGCCAAGCTCCTGAACGAGGCGATGATCTTCGTCCCCTCGCCGGAGGGCCTCCAGCGCGTGCGGCTCGAGGCACAGGCTGCGGGCGCGGCGCTGGCCGCCCCACCGGGAGTCCGCAACCAGCCTGAGCTGGCCGCCGCGGCCGTCGCCCGGCTGGCCGAGGACCGCGAGGCGCGCGAGAAGAGCGCCGCCCGCGGCCGGGCCGACGCGGAACGCGAGAGCTTCGCCGCCGTCGCCGGCGACCTCGACCGCCTCTACCGCGGCCTCGCCGAACGCCGGCGTCCCGCAGAGCCGCCCGCGCCCGCCGATCCACTCGCCGACCGCGAGTGGATCGTCTGCGACCTGCACATGCACACGTCCTGGTCGCACGACTGCTCGATCGAGCCGCAGGAGCTGGTCGACTACGCGGAGGGCATCGGGCTCGGGGCGATCGCGGTCACCGACCACAACGTGTTCGGCGGCGCGCTCGAGGCCGTCGAGGCCGCGCGCGGCCGCAAGCTGATCGTCATCCCGGGCGAGGAGGTCAAGACCGACGGCCAGGGCGAGATCATCGGCCTGTTCCTCGAGGAGGAGATCCCCCGCGGGATGTCCTTCGAGGACACGATCGCCGCCATCCGCGAGCAGGACGGCCTCGTCTTCCTCCCCCACCCCTTCGACCGCATGCACACCGTCCCCGACGCCGCCACGTTGCACCGCCATCTGGCCGACATCGACGTCTTCGAGGTCTTCAACGCGCGCGTCCTCTTCGAAGCCTCGAACGACGAGGCGCTCCGCTTCGCGCGCAAGTACAACCTGACGATGGGGGCCGGCTCGGACGCCCACGTCCTCCCCGGCGTCGGCACGGGCGCGCTGCGCATGCGCGCGTTCGACGGGCCCGAGGAGTTCCTGATCAGCCTGCGCACGGCCACGGTGTTGCGCCGCCCGAAGTCCCTCCTCTACCTCCAGGGGCTGAAGTGGGTCGCGCAAGCCAAGGAAAGGGTCCGCTAGAGGAGAACTGATTTGGTGCCCCCCGTGACGACCTCCGCACCCGTGCCCACAGACGAGATCTACGACAGGTACCTGAAGAAGGCGATAGCCGAGATCAACGAGCTCGGCCACGAGATCGAACGCGCTGCGGCCCGGAAACGGGCCGTTCCCGTGCTGGGATCGGGCCACCCGCTCGGCGACATCATGCTGCTCAAGCACTCGCCGCGGCCGGCCGAGGTGCAGGAGGGCGTCGCGTTCTTCGGGCGCGCGGGGCAGGCGATCCTCAAGTCGCTCCAGCGGCTGCACGTCGACCCGATGGCGATCTACGGGACGAACGCGATCAAGTTCGAAGGCGCGACCGACCGGCAGGCGAAGCCGTGGCTGACGCGCGAGCTGCACATCGTTCAGCCCAAGCTGGTCGTGGTCATGGGCGAGGACGCCCTCGCGTTCCTGAACGCGCTCCACTTCCCGCTCTCCGAGCCCGTCTCGGAGGAGCCCGGGAAGCTGCACCCGTTCACGCCGACGATCGAGGCGCTCGTCGTCCCGGACGTCGACGCGTCGCTGGACGAGCAGGCGGCGAAATCGCGCTTCTGGTCGGCGTTCAAGGCCGTCGGACCTTGGTGGTCCGAGCTTCCCCCGTACTGAGAGCCGCCCTCTTCGGGCTCGATGCGGCGCTCCTTGCCGTCTATTACTCGATCTCGGGATCGCTCTGGTCGGCCTCGACCTGGTGGGACGTCGCGTTCATCTCGCTCGTCCTCATCCCGGCCGTCTTTCTCCTCGTCTACCTCGTGCTCCCGCTCTGGCGCACCCAGCCGCTCCACCTGTTCCTCGCCGGCGTCGCGTTCATCGCGCTTGCCGCCATCTTCCAGGTCGTGGGCTGGGACGCGCCGGCGGGATTCGCGAAGCTGGGCGCCGTCACCGCGCTGGGGTGGTGGTTCCTCAATTTCTTCGAGCAGGCGGCCTGGGTCGTGGGCGTCGCCGTGATCATCCCGTTCGTCGATGCCTACTCGGTGTGGAAGGGGCCGACCCAGCACATCGTCGAGCATCAGCCGCACCTCTTCTCGTCGCTCTCGTTCGCGTTTCCGGTGCCCGGCGAGCACGGGTCGGCGAATCTCGGCATGCCCGACCTCCTGTTCTTCGCCGTCTTCCTCGGCGCGACCGCGCGCTTCGGCCTGCGGCCGCTCGCGACGTGGATCTGCATGACGCTCTCGTTCGGCGCCACGCTGGCGCTCGCCGTCTACTTCGACGTCAAGGGGCTGCCGGCGCTGCCGCTGCTGTCCCTGAGCTTTCTCCTCCCGAACGCCGACCTGCTGTGGGCGGAAGTCGCCACACGTCTCCGTCGCCCTCGGACGTGACCCAGGCATCTCCTGCTTCTGCGACTACCTCGATCGGCGCCTGGCCCACGGGGATCGTGCGAGAGACCGAGCGGGTCGCGATGTCGACGACCGAGACCGTGTTCGAATCGATGTTCGGCACCCAGAGCTCGCCGCCGATCACGACCGAGGCAAGAGGGTTCGCGCCGACGGGGACGGATCCGGTGATCTGGAGCGTCTGCGGGTCGAGCCGGTAGACCCTGTTCGTCTCGCTGGAGATCCACAGCGCGTCGGCGGTCGGCGTGATCCAGTCGGCGTGCTCGAGCTTCAGCTTCGCGGTGATGCGGTTGCGGGCCGGGTCGATGCGGAGGACGCGACCGAGCCGGTAGTCCGCCACCCACACCGAGCCAAAGGCGACGACGAGCCCGTTCGGGCCGCCGCCGGTCCTGATCGTCTTCGTCACGCGGTTTCGGGCCGGGTTGATCCGGCTGACCGTTCCGCTCGACTCGTTCGTGACCCAGATGCTCTTCGCCCCATACGCGATCGCGTAGGGAGAGAAGCCGACCTTGATCGTCTTGCCTCTCTTGTTCGTGGCCGTGCTGACGCGCGTTACCGATCCGCTGTAGCGGTTGGCGACCCAGATGCTTCCGGCGCCGTAGGAGATTCCGAGCGGGTAGTTGCCCTTGAGCGGGATCCGGGCGGAGACGCGGTTCGTCGCGGGGTCGATGCGCACGAGCCGACGCTCGATCGAGTTCGTCGTCCACACCGAGCCCGCGGCCGCAACCGCGAACTCCGCCCGGATCCCCACGTGCACCTTCAACGACTCGCCCGCGCCGGCCATAGAGACACACGCGAGGGCGGTGAGGACAGCCGCGAGGCGCAGTAGAGTTACCACAACCTTGCGCCACATTACCACAACGTTGCGGTATGTCTGAGAACGCGACCTCGGACACGATCTTGCTGGACGTCTTCGTGACGAATCAGCTTCGCGAGCGCCTCATCGCCCAGTCGCTCGAGGGGACCGGGCTGCCGCCGGAGGACTACCCGATGTACGTGCTCGTCGGCGCGGAGGGACCGTGGACGCCGACGGCGCTCGCCGCGCGGACGCAGATGCCGCTCTCGACGGTGCTGTTTCGGCTGCGCCGGCTGGAGGAGCGCGGCCACGCGGAGCGGATCCCGAATCCGGACGACCGCCGCTCGTACCTCGTCCGGCTCTCCCCCGACGGCGAGAAGCTGCTGCGCAAGGCGCGGCCGCGGTTCCGCGCACTGGCGGAGGCGGTGGAGACGGAGCTCGGCTCGAAGAGGGTGACGTCCTTGCGCACAGAGCTCGGCAACCTGCGCACCGCTATCGAGAACGAGATCGACGACGCCCAATAGCGGCCCAGCGCTCGGCGGCGTCGATGTACGGCTGGAATCGGTCGGTCATCGGGCGAGCCGCATGGACGAGGCTCCACGCCTCGTCCTCGGTGCTGCCCCGCCTACGCAGCACGCCGTACAGCAGATGTGGCGCGCGCTTGAGCCCGGCGGCGCAGAAGAGAACCGTGTCGCCCTCGGCCGAGTCGAGCGCACCGCCGACAGCCTCGAAGGCCTCGTCCGGCAGGTCGACGTTCGTGTCCTCGACCGGGATGCGTACGTAGCGCACGCCCACCGCCTCGACAGTGCGCTCGTCCGGGCGCCAGACGTAGTGGGCGTCGCCGGCGACGTCGACGAAGGTGTCGAAGCCGCGGAGGACGAAGCCGTCGAAGCGCGGCGGCGTCCGCATCTGGCCCGTGATCCAGATTCGCGTTCCCGCGACCTGCCCGCACGTCCAGATGATCGGATCGGGGATAGCGCGCGCGTCGTACCCGCAGCGGGGGCAACCATTCGCGGGCGGCGCCCACCACGGCTCACCGCAGGCCTGGCAGTCGAAGCGAACCGGCATAAGCGGACGGTATCGAGCTAGAGCGATCCTGCGAGCGTCGCGAGGACCTCGGTGCCGTAGCGCTCGAGCTTCGCCGGCCCTACGCCGCTGACGCCGGCGAGTTCCGCCGCCGTCTCGGGACGGCGCGTGGCGATCTCGGCGAGCGTCCGGTCGTGGAAGACCACGTAGGCCGGCACGCCGTCGCTGCGCGCCCGGCTCAGGCGCCACTCCTTGAGGGCCCGGTACACGGGGGGAAGCTCGGCCTCGTCGGGCTTCGCCGCCCGCTCGCTCGAGCCTGCGATCCCGAGCTCGGCGAGGAACGGGCTCGCTCGCCCGGCCCGCGTCAGGATCAGATGGCGCTTCGCGCGGGTCATCCCCACGTAGAGCAATCGCCGTTCCTCCGCGACGGCGTCATCCGTCTTTGCCTGCCGGACCGGAAGCTCGTTCCGCTCGAGCCGGGGAAGGAAGACGGCCTCGAACTCGAGGCCCTTTGCACGGTGATAGGTCAGGAGGTTCACCCCCTCTTCCTCGCTCCCGTCCGCGAGCCGCTGCTCGAGAACGGTCACGAACTCGGCGACCGTCCTCAGGCCGTCGTCGAGCTCCTCCGCCAAGCGGACGAGCCGCGCGAGATCCTGCTGGCGCGTGAGCTCGTACTCGCCCAGGCCCTCGGCCGGCTCCGGCAAGAGCCCTTGCTCCTCGGCAAGCCTGCGCACCGTGGAGCCGACCTCCGTGGAGGTCGAGCGGCGGAGCATGGGCAGCAACCGGCGCGCGGCCGCACGCTCGAGGAACCCACCCGCGCGCACGCGGTACGGGATTCCCGCGGCCGCGAGCGCTTCCTCGTACTCCTCCGAGCGCGCATTCGTCCGGTAGAGAACGGCCATCTGCTCGTAGCCCACGCCGTCGCGCTGCAGGGCATGAAGCTGCTCGACCAGGAATGCCGTCTCGTCCTCGCGCGCCCCGAACGCGCGCACGACCGGCTCCGGGCCGTCCGGGCGAACCGCACGCAGCGTCTTCTCCGCCCCGCCGAGCCGTGGGGCGAGCCGGTTGGCGAGCTCGAGCACCTGCGGGCTCGAGCGGTAGTTCTCCTCCAGCCGGAAAAGCCGGCCGCGCATCGTGAGCAGGTAGGACGGCGTCGCTCCGGTGAATGCATAGATCGACTGGTAGTCGTCGCCGACGACGCAGAGGTCGTCGCGCTCGCCGAGCCACAGCTCGAGCAGCGTCTGCTGGAGGAGGTTCACGTCCTGGTACTCGTCGACGGTGAAGGCCCGAAACCGGGACTGGAACCGCTCGCGCGCGGACGCATCCCCTTCGAGCAGCCGCACTGCGAGCTCGAGCATGTCCTCGAAGTCGACGAGGCCTCGCTCGGACTTGCGGAGCTCGTACTCGCGGTAGACGCGCTCCATCAGGTCGGGTGGGATCGGGGGCTTGTGGCCGTCGAGCGAACGCCGGTACTGCGCCGGCCCGATCCGCCTGTTCTTCGCCCGCTCGATCTCGGTCGCGAGATCGGCGGCGGGACGGAAGCGAAACGGCTTCGGAAGCGCGTTCGCAATGTGGCGGAGCGTGACCACCTTCGAGGGCAGCACATTTCCGGGCGGATCCGGCGCGAGCCCTCGTAGCACCGCGAGCGCGGCCGAGTGAAACGTGCGGGCCTCGACCCCGGCCACTCCGAGGGAGGCCAGCCTGGAGCGCATCTCGCCGGCGGCCTTGTCCGTGAACGTCACCGCCAGGATCTCGGACGGCTCGAACGTCCCCGAAGCCACCTGGTATGCGATGCGGCGCGTGATCGTCGTCGTCTTGCCGGATCCGGCTCCGGCGACGATGCAGACCGGCCCGCGGACGGCCTCGACGGCGGCCCGCTGCTCGGGGTTCAGGCCGTCGAGGATCCTCGCAGCGTCCACGCGGCCACCCTAGTGCGCGGGGCGGTCGGCTTCGTTTCAACTTCTCGACAGAAGCGCGCCGGGTTAGTGATCATCCTGCACCGTGGACTCGTTCGCTAGTTGTCAGCAGACTACTTGAGACACCTTGATGTGTACAGAGGTGTATGATGGTGCCGATGGGCAGGACGAATGTCGTGGTCGACGACAAGCTGATCGAGCGCGCGATGAGCCTGTACGGGCTGCGCACGAAGCGCGAGGTCATCGATCTCGCGTTGAGACGACTCGTCGGCGAGTACGAGCCGATCGACATGCTCGACATGGAGGGGACCGGCTGGGAAGGGAATCTCGAGGAGATGCGCAGGTCTCGAGTCGTGGACCTGTGATCGTCGCGGATACCTCCGCCTGGGTTGATTTTCTCCGGAAGACAGGGAGCGCCGTCCACATGCGTCTCCAAGAGTTGCTGGCGAAACGGCAGCCCGTAGCCGTGACGGAGGTCGTGATCATGGAGGTCCTCGCGGGTGCACGCTCGGTTCGCCACGCAGCGGAGTTGCGCGCCCACCTGCTGTCGTTTCCGGTCCTGAGACTTAACGGCATCGATGGATTCGACGAAGCGGCGGCGCTCTTTCGTGCATGCCGCGCCGGCGGGGAAACCGTCCGCGAGCTCACGGATTGTCTCGTCGCCGCTCCCACGATTGCCGCGGGAGCAACCCTTCTCCAGGCCGACCGCGACTTCGAAGTGCTCGCGCGCCACACTCCGCTTCGGCTCGAGCCGGTCTGAGCTAGATGGTTGATGCCATGAGATCGCCTGCTCCGGGGCGCGAGCTGGTGCGTCTGGGGCGCCGGGGCGGACGCTTGCCGATGCCGGGAGCATCGGTGAGCGGCCGACGCGGCGAAGCGCAGGCACGGTGGAGGCCGGCTCCGCCGGCCGGATCCGGGCCGGAGCGGCCCAGGCGTGCCAGATCGCGCAGCCGGACGCGCGAGATCGTGGCGTCAGCCATCTAGGCGCGAGTGAGCAGCGCGACGGCCTCGACGTGCGGCGTGTGCGGGAACATGTCCACCGGGCGGACGCTCTCGAGGCGGTATCCCCAATCGTCCTGCAGCGTCTTCACGTTGCCTGCCAGCGTCGTCGGGTTGCACGAGACGTAGACGATGCGCGGCGCTTCCAGCCGCGCCATCCGCCGCAGAGCCTTCCCCGACAGGCCGGCACGCGGCGGGTCGACGACGACCACGTCCGGCTTCCCGGCCCGGTCCGCAAGCTCCTCGAGCGAATCCGCCACCTCGCCCGCGAAGAAGGCCGTGTTCGCGATCCCGTTGAGCTGGGCGTTCTCGAGGGCGCAGGCGACCGACTCCTCCGAGACTTCCACGCCCCACACCGTCAGCGCCTCGCGCGCCATGGTCAGGCCGATCGTCCCGATCCCGCAGTACAGGTCGTACACCGTCTCTTCGCCGGTCAGCTCGGCGCACTCGACCGCGATCCCGTACAGCCGCTCGGCCATCGCGGTGTTCGTCTGGAGGAAAGCATTCGGGCGGACGCGGAAGCGCAGGCCGTTGAGCTCCTCCTCGATCGCCTCTTCGCCCCAGAGCAGCTTCGTCGGGAGGTTCGTGACCTCGGCCGGGCGCTCATTGACCGACCAGTGGATGGAGCGCACTTCCGGAAAGCGGCGCAGCGTCTCGACGAACGACTCTCGCGCGGACTTCAGGCTGCCGGGCGCGGTGACGAGCTGGACGAGCGCCTGCCCGGTGTTGCGGCCTTCGCGGACGACGAGATGCCGCAGATACCCGGTGTGCTCGGCCTGGTCGTAGGCGGGCAGCTGCTCCGAGCGCGCCCAGTCGCGCACGGCCAGCCGGAGGGCGTTTCCTAGCTCGGTCGTGAGCCAGCAGCGCTCGATGTCGAGCACCTCGTCCCAGCGGCCGGCCTTGTGGAAGCCGAGGGCCACCCCGGACAGGCGTCTGCGTGAACGAGTACTCCAGCTTGTTGCGGTAGTGGAAGACCTCGACCGCCGGGAGGATCGGCTCGAGCGGCGGGTCCGGAAGGCCGCCGATCCGGCGCAGGGCCTCCCGCACCTGCCCCTCCTTCGCCGCGATCTGCGCCTCGTAGGCGAGATCCTGGAAGCGGCAGCCGCCGCAGGCGGGGTAGTGCGTGCACGGCGCCTCCACCCGCTCGGGGCCGGGCTCGACGACCTCGAGCGCCAGCGCCTCCGCGTGATTCCGCTTCACGTTCGTCACGCGGGCGCGTACCTTGTCGCCCGGCAGGCCGCGGCGGACGAAGACGACGAACCCGTTCAGGCGCGCGACGCCGTTGCCGCCGTACGCAAGCGAGTCGATCTGGAGCTCGAGCTCCTGGTTCTTCCGGACGGGGGCGGCCACCCCCCGAGGTTAGCCCCCTACCGGTGGAACTCGTTGTACAGCTCGGCGATCGTCGGCTTGATCCCCTCGCCGGCGCCGCCGGTCACCTTCTCCATCGCGGGGCCGAGCTGGCCCGCGGCGAACTCCTCGAAGTCCGACTTCGAGTCCCAGACGTCGAAGATCAGCATGCCGTTGTCGGTGGGCGCCGCGTAGTGCGCGATCAGCCCCTTGGGCAGGCCGTCCCCGGAGATGCCCATCTCGGTGTTGATCGCGTCGTACATGTCCGCACTGGCCGGGATCTCGGTAGTCATCACGATCGGCATACGAACCCCCTAGTGGAGTGGAGTAACGAGAACCTTCCGCTCGCGCGGCCCGTCGAACTCGCAGAAGAAGATCCCCTGCCAGGTGCCGAGCGCGAGCTGTCCGTCGTCGAGCGGGACGAGCACCTGCGGGCTCATGAGCGAGGCGCGCACGTGGGACGGCGCGTTCTCCTCGCCCTCCTCGATGTGCTGCCAGCGCCAGTCGTCCCGCACCATCCGTTCGAGTGCAGCCTCGAGGTCGCGGGCGACGGCCGGGTCGGCGTGCTCCTGGATGGTCACTGCGGCCGTCGTGTGCGGGACGTAGATCAATACGGCTGAAGCGCCGTTGACACCGGCGAGCGCTTGCTGGATCTGCTTGGTGATGTCCACCAGCTGCGTCCTGCGTTCGCTCGTCAGATTTATCTCACGCACCGCAATATCCTATGGCGGATGGACTCCGCTCAGCTGGACGCCTACCGCGAGCAGGCGGACCGCTTCATCGCGGAGCTGGACGAGGAGTACTACCTCCACTACGCCGGCCACAAGGAGACGCTCGACCTCGAGGAGATCTACGCGCGCCACTCCGACCTGACCACGGCGGAGATCGCGCGCGAGATCGGGCACCAGGTGGACGGCGACGCGCGCGTGCGCGAGCTCTGGCGCTTCGCCTGCGAGGGGCATCTCGGCGAGCTGACGCGAACGTACGACGAGAAGCTCGCAGGGCTCGAGGCCGAGCTGGAGGTGGAGGTCGACGGCGAGCGAATTCCCTTCCGCCAGGTGCGTCCTGCGATAGCGAACGAGCCCGACCGGGCTCGGCGCGAGCGGCTCGAGCGCGCGCGCACGGCGCTCCTCGACGAGCAGCTCAACCCCATCTACACGGAGGCGCACGTCGCGACCCACGACGCGGTCCCCGCCCTCGGCGCGGACGGTTACGTCGACCTGTACCGGCGCTTCGCCTTCCCACTGGACGAGACGGCCGCCCAGTGCCGCGCCTTCCTCGAGTCGACCGAGCAGCTGTACGAGCAGGCGGCCGACCGGCTCTTCCGGCAGCGGCTCGGGGTCGGTCTCGACGAGGCGCGGCCGTGGGACGTCGCCCGGCTGTACCGCGCGCCGGAGTGGGACTCCGCCTTCCCGAAGGGGACGATGCTCCCGGCGCTCGAAGCGACGCTCGAGGGCCTCGGGATCGATCTGCGCGCGCAGCAGAACATCCATCTCGACGTCGAGGACCGGCCGCTCAAGACACCGCGCGCCTTCTGCTCCCCGATCGAGGTGCCCGGCCGCGTGATGCTCGTCATCAAGCCGATGGGCGGCCCCGACGACTGGCACGCGCTCTTCCACGAGGCCGGTCACGCGGAGCACTTCGCGCATACGTCACCGAGCCTCTCAATGGAGGCGCGCCGGCTCGGCGACAACGCAGTAACCGAGGGCTGGGCGATGCTGCTCGAGTACCTGGTGGACGATCCCGCCTGGCACGCGCGGCGGCTCGACATGCCGCGGGCGGACGAGTTTGCCGCCGAGGGCGCGGCCGTGCTCCTGTATGTCGTCCGCCGCTACTGCGCGAAGCTCCTGTACGAGCTGGAGCTGCACGCGCTGGACGACGTGACCGCAGCCCGCGCGCGCTACACGGAGCTGCTGGGAGACGCTGTGCGCATCGAGCCGATGGATGCGAACTACCTGACGGACGTCGACGCCGGCTTCTACGCCACGTCCTACCTGCGCGCCTGGGCGTTCGAGGCGCAGCTGCGGGCCTATCTCAGGGAGCGCTTCGACACGGACTGGTTCACGAAGCGCGAGGCCGGGTCGCTCCTGCGCGAGCTGTGGGCTGAGGGCCAGGGCTACGACGCGGACGAGCTGCTCGGAGAGGTCGCCGGCACGGCGATCGAGCTGGAGGCGATCGCCGACCGGGCGCGGGAAGCCGTCCGTCCTGCCTAGCTGCATATAGTTCATTCATGACCCGAACCCGGGTACTGATCGTGGGAGCGGCCGGCCGCGACTTCCACAACTTCAACCTCGTCTACCGCGGCCGCGAGCAGTACGAAGTGGTCGCGTTCACCGCGACCCAGATCCCCAACATCGACGGCCGCGTCTATCCGGCGGCGCTCGCAGGCGACCTGTACCCCGACGGCATCCCGATCCGGCCTGAAAGCGAGCTCGAGCAACTCGTCGCGGACGGGATCGACGAGGTCGTCTTCTCGTACTCGGACGTGACGCACGAGCACGTCATGCACATCGCCTCCCGAGCGCTCGCGGCAGGCGGGAGCTTCCGCCTGCTCGCTCCGCAGGAGACCGAGCTGCGTTCCACCAAGCCTGTCGTGGCCGTCTGCGCCGTCCGGACCGGCTCGGGGAAGAGCCAGACGACGCGCCACGTCGCCGCGATCCTGCGCGACGCCGGCCACAAGGTTGCCGTCCTCCGCCACCCGATGCCCTACGGCGACCTCACGAAGCAGGCCGTCCAGAGGTTCGCCCGCTACGAGGATCTGGACGCGGCGGAATGCACGATCGAGGAGCGCGAGGAGTACGAGCCGCACCTGAGCGAGGGCAACCTCGTCTTCGCGGGGATCGACTACGGCGCGATCCTGGACGCCGCCGAGCAGGAGGCCGACGTGATCCTGTGGGACGGCGGCAACAACGACACGCCGTTCATCAGGCCCGACCTGCACATCGTCGTCGTCGACCCGCACAGGCCCGGCCACGAGCTCCGCTACCACCCGGGTGAGACGAACCTGCGCATGGCGGACGTCTGCGTGGTGAACAAGGTGGACAGCGCGAGCCAGGAGGGGATCGACGCGGTGCTCGACTCGATCCGGATCCACAACCCGACCGCGCGCGTCGTCCTCGCGGCCTCGCCGTTCCACATCGAAGGCGACGCCTCCGAGATCGCCGGCAAGCGCGTGCTCGCGATCGAGGACGGGCCGACGCTGACACACGGGGAGATGAGCTACGGCGCCGCCGTCCTCGCCGCAAAGGCGAACGGCGCAGGCGCGCTCGTCGATCCCCGCCCGTTCGCGATCGGCTCGATCAAGCACACGTTCGAGCAGTGGCCGCACATGACCGAGCTGCTGCCCGCGATGGGCTACGGCAAGCGGCAGATGGAGGAGCTGCGCGAGACGATCGCCCGGTCCGACGCGGACCTCGTCCTCATCGGAACGCCGATCGACCTGCGCCGGATCATCGAGCTGGACAAGCCGGCGCTCCGCGTGACGTACCGCCTGCAGGAAATGGGCGAGCCCACGCTCGCCGAGATTCTCGAAGAACGCGGCTTGCTGAAGCAGACCGCGCTGGTGTGACGACCGTCATAGCGCTGGGGGGAAACGCGCTCATGCGCGCGGGCGAGCGCGGCACCGCCGCGGAGCAGTTGGCGAATCTGCGCGAGGCATGCGCCGCGCTCGCGCCGCTGTTGAAGGACGCCGAGGTCGTGATCACGCACGGAAACGGCCCGCAGGTCGGGAACGAGCTCATGCGCCAGGAGCGCGCGGCCGACGAGGTCCCGCCCTTACCCCTCTACGTCGCGGTCGCCCAGACGCAGGCCGAGATCGGCACGCTGATCGAGACGGAGCTGAGGCCGGTCGCGGGCCGCCCGGTCGCCTGTGTCCTCACGCACGTGCGGGTGGACGACGCGGATCCAGCCTTCGCCGAGCCGACCAAGCCGGTCGGGCCGTTCTATGCGGCGGAGAAGGCGGAGGAGCTCGAGCGCGACCGCGGCTGGAGGCTCAAGTCGGACGCCGGCCGCGGCTACCGGCGCGTCGTCCCCTCCCCCGCGCCGCTCGAGATCCTCGAGCTCGGCGCGATCAGGGCGCTGCTCGCCGCCGGAACGTGCACGATCGCCTGCGGCGGCGGCGGAATCCCGGTCGCGTCGCGCAACGGGCGTTTGAGCGGAATCGACGCCGTGATCGACAAGGACTACGCATCCGCGCTGCTCGCCCGCGAGCTGGGCGCGCGGCGGCTCGTCATCCTCACGGACGTCCCGGCCGTGCTGCGCCACTACGGGACGGCGGACGCGGAGCCGGCCCGCTCGCTCAGCCCCGACGAGGCGGCGCAGCTTCTTCCCGAGCTCGCCGCCGGCTCGATGCAGCCGAAGGTCGAGGCCTCCGTCGAATTCGTCCGCGCGACCGGCGGCGAGGCTCTCATCACCTCGCCCGCGGCGCTCGCGGATGCGCTCGAGGGTCGCGCCGGGACGCGGATCACGGCCGGCTGAACCATTCCCGCCGCCGCGACGAACGAACACGCGACCCCTCTCGAAAGGAGCCGATGATGGCTGTCGCAGTCGACATGAAGTTCCGCGGAGCAACGCTCGAGCAGTACGACGAAGTGATCCGCAAGATGGGCCTCACGGACGGAACCGCCCCGCCGAACGCGCTCTTCCACTGGGTGAGCGAGACGGACGACGGGCTGCGCGTCGTCGACGTGTGGGAGTCGAGGGAGGCCTTCGGGCAGTTCGCCGAGGAGCAGATCGGCCCCTACACGCGCGAGGTCGGGATCGAGGAGGAACCCGAGATCGAGTTCCACGACGTCCACAACTACATCATCGCGCGCTGAATACTCAGGCGAGCGCGCGCGCAAAGGCGGCGCGGGCGTCCTCACCGAAGACCGCGAACACCACTCGGCCGAGCGTCTTTGGCTCGTAGCAGCGCACGGCGTCCACCATGATGCGCGCGCACTCGTCCAGCGAGAAGCCGCCGACGCCGGTCCCGAACGCTGGGAGCGCGACCGACTCGAGCCCGAGCTCGTCGGCCACCTCGAGGCAGCGCAAGGTCGTCCGCCCGATCAGCTTCCCGTTCGTCTGCAGGTCCTGACCCATGACCGCCCCATGGATCACGTAGCGCGCCGGAAGCCGCCCCGCACCGGTCGCGACAGCGTCCCCGACCTTGATCGGCCCGAGCGCCACCGCCTCGTCCTCGATCTCGTCACCGCCGGCCCGTCTGATCGCGCCGGCCACGCCCGCGCCCATCCACAGGTGGTCGTTCGCGGCGTTCGCGATCGCATCGACCTCGAGCTGCGTGATGTCGCCGTCGACGACGTCCAGCTCCAGCATGCGGCGAATATAGTCGGGGCGTGATCGAGGTTCCCGAGCATTTGAAGGGCCGGGACTTCACGCGGATGGCCTCGTGGAGCCCCGAGGACATCAAGACGGTGCTCGACCTGGCCGACGAGCTGAAGGCGCTCCAGCAGGCGCGCGAGGACCACCGCCTGCTCCCCGGCCGGACGCTCGGGATGATCTTCCAGAAGCCGTCCACGCGCACACGGGTCTCCTTCGAGGTCGGCATCAGCCAGCTCGGTGGCCACGGGCTCTACCTGCGGGCCGACGACCTCCAGCTCGGCCGTGGGGAGACGGTCAAGGACACGGCGATGGTGCTCTCCCGCTACCTCGACGCGATCATGATCCGCACCTATGCGCAGGACGATGTCGAGGAGCTGGCCGAGCACGCCTCGGTGCCGGTCATCAACGGCCTGACCGACGTCGCGCACCCCTGCCAGGCTCTCGCCGACCTGATGACGATCAGGGAGCGGCTGGGCCGCCTCTCGGGGGTAAGGGTCGCCTACCTCGGGGATGGGAACAACGTGTGCGCCTCGCTCATGCTCGGGGCGTCCAAGTTCGGGATGCGGTTCGTGGCGGCGACGCCTGCCGGGTACGAGCCGGAGGAAACCGTGGTCAAGAGCGCGCGCCGCTCCGCGGTGCAGTCGGGCGGGACGGTCGAGCTGACGCACGACCCACACGACGCCGCGCGCGGCGCAGACGTCCTCTACACCGACGTCTGGACGAGCATGGGCCAGGACGCCGAGCGCGATCGCCGGCTGAAGGACCTCGCCGGCTTCGGGATCGACTCCGAGCTGGTCGGGCGGGCCGCGGCCGACGCGATCGTGCTCCACTGCCTGCCGGCGCACTACGGCGAGGAGATCACCGAGGACGTGCTCTACGGGCCGCAGTCGGCGGTGTGGGACGAGGCGGAGAACCGCCTGCACGCGCAGAAAGCGCTGCTCGCGCTGATCGTCCGCTAGCCACGTGCTTCCGCTCAGGGACAACGTTCCGACCCGGCGCTTCCCGATCGTCACGGTCGCGCTCATCGTCGCCAACTTCGCGGTCTGGCTCTTCTACGAGCTGCCCGACCTGAACCACGCGGTCATCCAGCTGGCCTTCTTCCCCTGCGAGGTGGAGAACACGTGCAGAACGGTCGGGCAGAGCTGGGAGGTCACCGCCGTCTCCTCGATGTTCATGCACGGAAGCTGGCTGCACATCCTCGGCAACATGCTCTTCCTCTGGATCTTCGGGAACAACGTCGAGGACGCGATGGGCCGCGTCAAGTACCTGATCTTCTACTTCCTCGCCGGCTTTGCCGCGCTGGCCCTGCAGAGCGTCATCACGATCGGGACGGGGACGCCGCAGGACGCAGCCACGCCCTTCCTGGGGGCCAGTGGCGCCATCTCGGGTGTTCTGGGCGCGTACCTCGTCCTGCTGCCGCGCGCAGGCGTGCTCTCTCTCCTGTTCTTCTTCATCCCGATCGTCGTACCGGCATGGGTCTTCCTGGTCATCTGGTTCGGATTCCAGCTGATCTCCAGCTCGGCGTCGCTCCAGCATCCGGAGACGGGCGGCGGCGTCGCGTTCTTCGCGCACATCGGCGGGTTCGTGTTCGGCTTATTAGCCGTGCGGCTGTTCAAGAGCCGGGACTGGGTAGCGCCCGCGTTTCGATGACGTTCGAGGAGCACGTCCGCGCAGCGCTCGACTCACTGCCGCCGCACCTCGCGGCCGCGCTCGAGAACGTGGCGGTTGTCGTCCGCGACGAGCATCCGGACGATCCCGATCTCCTTGGGCTGTACGAGGGGACACCGCTGCCGGAGCGCACGAGCGCGTCCGTCGGGGACCTTCCCGACCAGATCACGATCTACCGGCTGCCGCTCGAGGAGTCGTTTCCGGATCCCCGCGAGCTGGAGGACGAGATTCGCGTCACCGTGCTGCACGAGCTCGCCCATTACTTCGGGATCGACGAGGAACGGTTGGAACAGCTGGGATACGGCTAGTGGACACCTTTCTCAACGTTGTTGCGATCGGGGGGCTCGTCGTGGGCCTTCTTCTCATCCTCGCGTTTGCCTTCGGGCGCTGGCGGTAAAGGAATGATCGAGGAGGTTCATTCGTTGAATATGTCGATGAGAAATCTGAACGACATCCGAACTGAAATAGAGGCCGCCACGGCCCGTCGAACCGAGCTGTGGCACATCCTGTCCGAAGAGGGTCACAAGCCCGAGGTCGCCGCCGAGCTCGAGGAGCTGAACGCACGGATCGACGATCTCTGGAACGAGCACCGTCAGACGCGGGCCACCATGCTCCACGGCGACCGGGAGCAGATCATCCAGCGCGCCCGCGCCGAAGAGCGCCTCAGCCGCGCGGCATAGGCGTACGGCATATCGTGGTCGGGCTCTTCGGCCCGAGTCTGTCCGATGCTTTGCCTAGGATGTTGCCTGAATGGGCATCGTATCCCGCGCAGACGCTGAAGGATAAGGGGCGAAGCTCGCCGAGTTGATGGTCAAGCATGCCGAGTCCGACGGCGCCGTAATCGCCGTGAAGTGTTGCTCGCACTCGCTTACGGCCGGACGCGTCCGAGCGACCAAGCGCTATACAGCGGCGACCATCGACTGGCTCGCCGTATACGACTGCACGACCGATCGCTGCTTCTACATCCCAGCCCGCGAACTCGGCGCCGGGCGCCGAGAACTCCTTCTCCGTCTAACGCCAGCGAAGAACAATCAACACGCCCGGATCCGATACGCGAGCGACTACGTCGACTTGCGCGATCGGCAATAGCCTCGAACAGTAGGGACGATGGAGCCAGCCGGATTCGAACCGGCGACCTTCCGGATGCAAACCGGATGCTCTTCCAGCTGAGCTATGGCCCCGTCGGAGTCATTGTAGAGGCCCCCTTCGCGCCGCCTCAGCCGCCGATGGCTGCGACGAGCGCGTCGATGTCGGCGCGATATCGGTTCCGCCTTCGCCCGCGCCCTTCGAGATAGGCAGAGGCACACATGGTCCCGGGACGATCCGTCACCGATGCGCGCGCGAGGCGCTCGGAAAGCGCTTCGACACGGTCGAGGCGAGGGGCGGAAATTGACTCTCGAGGATGCCGTTGCGCTGGCCGCGCGGCTCCGATTTCGCCATCGATAGATCCCGCGCGAAGCCCCCCGAGGACAGCCAGTACGAGTGGTCGTCCTCGCATTCCCGCGAGCCATGCTGCGAGGCCGCTCCAGAACGAGAGCGCCTCCATCCAGACTTTCGCGTTTCTAACTCCGAGAGCTCAAGCTAGACTCGAGGGTTCGAGAGGGCCCCGTTTAGTTCCATCGCGAGAGAACCTAAAGTCGCAGGTACGAACCCTCGCGCAGCGATTCACGCATAGGCTTGGGTCTGTAAAGAAATCCTCCTAGCGGATCCTTTCCTGGCAGGGCGACGGCCCTTCGCCATGACCGCTTTCATGGGTCATGATGCGACGAGGTGAGCTTGCTGAGCGATCAGCACCCACACATCCTCGAACTCGTCGAGCGTGAGCGCGAGCTTGCTGCGCTCGAAGCTGCGTTCGAAGACGCCGCCGCCGGGCGAGGGCGGGTGGCGCTCGTCACGGCGGAGGCCGGCGGCGGCAAGAGCGCGCTCATCGACCGGTTCTGTGGCGAGCTAGCCGGCCGGGCGAGGGTGCTGCGAGGCGCTTGCGACGCGCTCTTTACGCCCCGACCACTCGGGCCGATCCACGACTTCGCCGCCGACGCGGGAGCCGAGGTGACCGAAAAGCTTCTCGGTGAGGCGATCCCCTACGAGGTCGCGGCGGCACTGATCGACGCGTTGCACGGACGTGAGCCGACCGTGGTGGTGATCGAGGACATTCATTGGGCCGACGAGGCGACGGTCGACGTGCTCAAGCTCGTCGTCCGTCGGATTGCCTCCGACCGTGTGCTGATCGTCTTGAGCTACCGCGACGAGGAGTTGGATGCGAAGCATCCGGTCAGGGTCATGCTCGGCGAGCTGGCATCGGGGCTTCGCTCTGACGCGGGTGCCGCTCGCGCCGCTCTCCCCGGAGGCTGTCGCGCAGCTCGCCGAGCCGTACGACGTCGATGACGCGGATCTCCACCGGGTCACGGCCGGCAACCCGTTCTTCGTGACCGAGGTGCTCGCCTCCGGCGACGGCGCCATCCCCTCGACCGTCCGGGACGCGGTGCTCGCCCGGGCCGCCCGGCTGACCGAGAGTGCGAGGGCACTGCTCGACGCGGTCGCGATCTCGCCGCCGCGCGCCGAGCTCTGGCTGCTCGAAGACGCTCAATGGCGGCCTTGGCCCGCTCGAAGAGTGCCTCGGTTCGGGGATGCTGGTCGCAGAGGCGGATGCGATCTCCTTTCGGCACGAGCTCGCGCGAGTCACGTTCGAGGAGGCGCTTCTCCCGCATAGAAGGCACCTGCTTCACCGTGCCGCGCTACGTGCACTCGTCGGGCATCCGACGGCCTCCGAGGACCTTGCGCGGCTGGCCCACCACGCAGAGGCCGCAGGCGAACCCGAGGCGGTGCTGCGGTTCGCCCCTGCAGCCGGTGAGCGAGCCGCGTCGGTAGGGGCCCACCGCGAGGCTGCTGCACAGTTCGCACGGGCGCTGCGGGTCCGGGAGCATCTCCCGCTCGCGCGACGTGCGGAGCTGTCTGCTCGTCGTGCCCACGAGTGCTACATGACGTCGCAGTTCGAGGAAGCGATCGCCGCCCAACAGGAGGCGCTCGAGTGCCGGCGCCAACTCGGGGACCTCCGCGGAGAAGGAGACGCGCTGCGCTCCCTGTCGCGTCTGCTCTTCTTCGCGGGCCGGCCCGACGAGGGCGAGCCGATTGCGCTCGAGGCGGTCGAGGTGCTCGAGCGGCTGGCGCCCGGGCGGGAGCTCTCGTTGGCGTACGGCAACGTCTCGCAGCGACAGACGGTCGTCGAGGACTGGGAGGCGGCTGTGGCATGGGGTACTCGAGCGCTCGAGCTCGCAGAGCGCCTCGGCGACACGGAGGCGCGTGTCTGCGCTCTCACGAGTCTCGCCGTCGTCGACGCGAGCGCGGATCTCCAGGACGGACGCCGGAAGCTCGAGGAGGTGCTGGTGGTCGCCCAGCGAGACGGCCTCGAAGATGACGTCGGGCGCGTGTTCCTCAACCTCGTTTTTGTGCCGCTGCGCCAGCGCAGGTTCGAACTCGTCGACGAGGCTCTGCAGCAAGGGCTCCGGTACTGCGCGGAGAGAGGTCTCGAGACGTGGATGCTGTACCTGCTCGGCTGCCGTGCCCGGATGGAAGTCATGGTAGGCCGCTGGGACGCGGCGGCCGCCTCTGCCGACGCGGTTCTGCGTGATCCGCGGAGCGCATGCTTCGCTCGCTGCTGGGCGATGTCCGCGCTGGGGTTGCTAAGGGCGCGGCGTGGCGACCCGCAGTCGTCGGCGCTGCTGGAGGAGGCGCACGGGCTGGCCGAGCCCACACGAGCGGTGTTTTCCATCGGACAGACCGCCGCCGCGAGGGCGGAGCTGGCATGGCTGACCGGTGATCACGCCGCGGTCGGTCACCTGACAGACGCCGCGCTCGAGCTCGCTCTCGACCGTGGGGCGCCGTGGGAGGCTGGAGAGCTCGCGTACTGGCGCTGGCGCGCTGGTCTGCGTGACGACCTCCCAGCCGATGTGGTCGCCGAGCCCTACGGGTTGTCGATCGCGGGCGACTGGGCAATGGCAGCGGAGCAGTGGCAGAACCTCGGCTGCCCGTACGAGGCGGCGCTCGCGCTCGCCGACGCCGACGAGGAGGAGCCGCTGCGGCAGGCGCTCGAGGAGCTGCAGCGGCTGGAAGCGCGACCGGCGGCGGCGATCGTCGCCCGGCGCCTGCGGGAACGCGGCGTCCGCAACGTGCCCGCGCGGCCCGCGGCCGACCACCCGCCGAAACGAAGCCGGGCTCACCGCGCGCGAGCTCGAGGTCCTGCGCCTCGTCGCGGAAGGTCTCCGCAACGCGGCGATCGCCGAGCGGCTCTTCCTCTCCCCGCGCACCGTCGACCACCACGTCTCGGCGATCCTGCGCAAGCTCGACGTCCAGAGCCGCGGCGAGGCCGTCGCCGAGGCAGGCCGGCTCGGGCTGCTCCAAGATCCGCAGCCCGCCGAGCCAATCTAGGCGGTTCCACCGATATATCGGCGCGGCCGCGCTCGTAACGTCACAGGCGTTCCCGAGTGAGAGGAGACGCCTGTTGGAGACCTACGTGATCCTGCGCCGCGGTGGGTGGCGCACGCCGGACGAGCTCCAGGCGGCGTTCGTCCGCTCGATCGAGGAGGGCGAGCGGACGCCTGACGACGTCCGCCGGATCTGCAGCTACGTGCTCGCGGAGACGAGCGGCGAGCTCGGCACCGTCTGCATCTACGAGGCCTCCAGCCCGGAGGCGATCCGCAAGCACGCCTACCGCGCCGGCCTGCCGGTCGACGAGATCATCGCCGTCGCGGACACCATCGTCGTTCACACCGACCCACAGCCGATAGCGATCTGAGAGAGGAGATCACCGATGAATCGACACATGTTTCGACTCGGCAAGCTCACCGCCCTGAGTGCAGTCGTTGCAGCGACGCTCACCGTCGCAGGGATTGGGGCAGGGCAACCCGCTGCCGCGAATCCAAACAACGGCCGGATCTACTTCAACACCGACAGGTGGGGCAACTGGGAGCTGGCGTCGATGCTCCCCGACGGCTCGGACGTCCAACGAATCACCTCCACCGACGCCGATGAGTTCTATGTGGACGCCCATACAGACGCCGACGGCAGCCTGCGCTTGGTCTTCCTCGCGGGCGTCTTCGACAGCGGCGATTTCGACGTCTACACCATGACGGTCGGCCGCCCGGCTTCCTACCAACGGCTCACCTACCAGGGAACCGAGAGGGACCCGAGGTGGTCGCCGGATGGCACGCGGATCGTCTACTCCAGCCACCAGACCGGCAACTATGAGATCTACGTGATGAACGCCAACGGGACCGACCAGCACCAGATCACCGACAACCCCGCTGTGGACAGGAAGCCCGCCTGGTCCCCGGACGGCACCACCCTTGCGTTCTCGAGCGACCGCGATGGCCACCGGAACCGCGAGGCAGCCGTCTACCTGATGAACACCGACGGCTTGAACGTCCGCCGAGTCACCTGGTTGGAGTCGATGGGCGGCCAGGCGTCGTTCTCACCTGACGGCGCCAAGCTGACCTGGGTGGACGCACTCTGCGATAGGGGCGGTTGCGGCCCGAGCCACGTCTACATCGGAAACCTCGACGGCACGGGTGTCCGGCGCGTCACGCACGGCAACAGCAACGACGCGGCACCGGTGTTCTCCCCCGACGGCAACAAGGTCGCGTTCGAAACCCAGACCGTGAGCGACACGTATCGCGGGGAGGCGCGGGGTGACATCGCAACCGTCAATGTCGATGGCACAGGGTTGCAGAACCTCACCGGACCGAGCGTTACGGCGGAGGCACGGCCGGCCTGGAAGTGATGTCCGCGTATGACCTCATGTCGCTGTGTGCCGACCGCGGGAGAGCTAACGCCCTGAGCGGGTCATCCTTCGGTTCGTCTACCGCCACGTAGACAGCCGAAGGGTGACCTGCTCATGATTGGTGACCCGGTTCCGAACGCTTGCCTCCGATCGGGCCCGACACGGCGCGGTCGCCGATGACCTTCTCCACCGTTCCCCATGGCGCGGCAGCTGTACTCGTCTTGCGACCTGACTGCGGCTTTTCCCGGATGACCCCGGGGTCGGCGCACGGTAGCGTTGTGTCGCGCTCGAGCCGCTGGAGGGAGACCGGGGGCGTTAACGGCTTCGGCCGAAATGCACCTCTAGAGAGGATCCCTCATGAAGGTACGCGCAACGATTCTGGCAACCATTCTCGCGATGCTCGCCGCCGCCGTCGGGGCGGTCGAGACCCACGAAGCGGTCTCCGGCCCTGCCATCATTTCGCTGTCCACGTCCACGTCTCCGCGGAGCGGGCGGGTTCTGCTCGTCGGCTCCGGCTTCGGCACCGCAAAGGGCGCCAGCACGGTCACGATCGGCGGCGTCGTGGCTCCGGTCAGCCGCTGGTCGGAGACGCAGATCAATGCCTACGCGCCCGAGACGGCACCTCTCGGGTCTGAGGGCGTCGTCGTCACCGTCGGCGGCGTGTCCAGCAACGCACTCCCGCTCACGGTCACAACCAGGCAGACAAACGGCCGGATCAAGTGGAGCTTCGCGGTCGAGGGCCAGTACATCGACGACCGGCCCGCAGTCGGCCCCGACGGCACGGTCTTCGTGATCGACTCCTCGGGCGATGAGTACGCGCTCACCCCCGACGGCGGACTGAAGTGGATCGTCCCATTCGCCGGCAGCGACGGGCCGGCCTCGGTTGGGCCCGACGGCACCAGCTATGTCGGGTCGTCGAACACGGTCAAGGCGATCGGGCCCGACGGCAAGATCAAGTGGACGTTCACCGAGCAGCCCACGGACGGCCAGGGCGTCATCGCCGGGCCCACGGTCGGCCCCGACGGAAACATCTACGTCGTCACGAACTTCTTTGGTCTCGGCGTCATCGCCCTCTCGCCCACCGGCCAGCTCCTGTGGAGCAACCTCGGCAACCCCCGCATTCAGGAGCGGGCCCAATCCGGCGTCGAGATCGTCTTCAGCGCCGCGAACAGCTCGCTCTTCGTCGGCTTCGACGAGGCGACCCAGGACCCGGCCGCGAGACTGTACGGCTTCTCGCTCGCGGGCGCCCAGCGCTGGTCGGTCACGGCGGGCGGCGGCGCCGACGGCGTCTTCATGCAGAGGCAGCGCCAGCCCGAGACCGGTCCCGATGGGACCGTCTACGAGACGACGACGGGCGGGGCGAATGGCTGGGGTCTCTACGCCTTCAGCCCGACGACCGGCGCGCTCAAGTGGCTCTACTCGCCCTACCCCTCCAACGAAATGTCCCCGCCCTCCGCCGGCCCCGACGGGAGCGTCTACTTCTCGCGGAGCCTGAGCTTCCTGGACTCGGTCACGCCGAACGGTTCCTCGCGCTGGACATTCTTCGACGGCTCGCTCATCGACCAGCCGATCGTCAGCCCCCAGGGCGCAATCGTGGTCGCGGGCAGCCGGCCGGCCTTCGGCGTCGCCGGCACGGTGCGCGGCTGGAATTCTTCGAACGGCAGTCCGCTCTGGCAGGTGAATCTGCCCGATAAGAACGGCGGCTTCCAGGTGGTCGAGACACGGCCGCGGTTCGCCCGCGACGGTCAGACGGCCTACGTCGGGACGGCGATCCTGGCCAGCGAGGCTGCCGACCAGTACTCCTACCTCTACGCGATCAACACCGCCGGCGCAGGCAATCCCCCGCCGACGAACATCGGTCCCTCGCTCTCGATCGCACACTCGGCCAACGGGGCCAACGGCTGGGACCGAACGGCGCCGGCGGCAATCTCGATCACCGCCACCGACCCGGACGACGGTCTGGTCAGAGCCCCGCGCTGCAGCGATCTCTTCGGCCTGACGTCGGTCGCGCTGCGCGTGACGGGAGCGTCCTCGCCCTACCACGCGACAGTGAGCGGCGACGGCATTCACACCGTCACCTGCAGAGTGTCGGACCTCGCAGGGCACTCCGCCTCGGCATCCGCGACGCTAAAGCTTGACACGAGCGCGCCCTCGATCTCGGTGACGCACCGGCAAGTGCCGACAGGGTACGTGGTGACGGTCACCGCGTCCGATTCCACGAGTGGGCTTGCTTCAGCTCCGCGCTGCGCCGACAACGGCAAGGCCCTCCGGCTGACCGGAACCGGCTCACCGTGGACGGCGAACGCGAAGACCGGCCCGCACTCGATCAGGTGCTCGGTCTCGGATGCGGCGGGATCGAGCTCGACCGCACTCGACAACTTCTGAGCTCGGCGCCCCGCTCAAGCCTAAGCCCAGACGACCTCGCGAACGCCAGCGCGGGGCGACTCGTACTGCGTTACCGGCTTACGGGGTGATGATGTAGTCGCCGTTCGTCACCGGCTGGAAATCCCAGGTGCTGAACAGGTGGCCGGAACCGATCGCGCCTGTGTTCACCCAAGCCAGGGCTTCAGCAAGCGACGTGGCGGTGCCAACGGCAGCTTTGTCCGGCTGTGCTCCACCGTCCGAGATTCGCCAGATGCTGTAGAAGCCCACCCCCGACGGAAAGGCGAAGCGCATCTTCGGGCCGCTGCCGTCGCGCGACTGGGCGACGTAATGGGCGCAGAACACGTCGAACGACAGGCCTACAAAAAACACCTGGCCCGAGTCTCCGGTGCAGTTGCCCGACCTGTCGTTTTCCAGCCCCACGGCGTTCTCGCCCCCGTCGGTGATAGTCGTGGTGATGGCGAGCGAGGCGCGTATGCCTGCAAAGGTGCCTGTACCCGTGAGCTTTCCCTGAGGCGTGGCCGCCGCCGCGACACCGACCCACACGAGCGCGGCCAGCGTGCTGCAAATCGCTACGTACTGCTTCATGTGAGTCCCTCTCGTCGTTGGTGATAACCACACGGAGCCGGACTACGGGTGTGAAAGTGTAGCGCCCTCGTGCGGCGTCCACCGTGCCGGACAGGATGTCGCTTCCCTGACCGGCGGCGGTTCCCGCCGGGCGAGGAATCACTCGGGTCGCAGTCGCCGATCCGCGCGGCGGGCTTCCGCGGTGCGGGCACCCCCGACGGGAGCGCGGTCCACGGTTCAGGGGACGACGAAGAGACAGAGGGCCGAGAGAAGCGTGCAGAAGCGCCGGGCTCGGCTGCCGGTTGTGCGCATGCTGATGAGTCTAGGCCCGAGTCGGAGCGTTACAGCCTGCTGATGAGATGACCGTTCACGGCGATGACTCGCGTCAGCCGCCGATGGCGGCAGTGAGCGCGTCGATGTCGGCGCCGACATCGGTTCCGCCTTCGCCCGCGCCCTTGAACGGGCTGCTCGGGGCCAGGCGGTAGTTGCCACCGGCGCGGTCGACGAAGCCGACGGCGTCATAGGTCGCGGGGAAGAAGTTGTCCGCGGGATAGAGCGACGCCTTGCCGCCGACGATCGCGTTCCGCTTGAACCAGTACCCCGGGAAAAAGGTCTGCAGCGTCGGGATCCCAGTCGAGGAATCACTTCCCTTGAAGCCGTACGTGTTGTTGGCGACGATGTTGTTGCTGAAGACGAAGCGCGGGCTCGCGGGCGCGTCGATCGAGGCCGTGCTGCCCGTGTGGAACGCCGTGTTGTGGTCGATCACCAGGTCGGGGATCCCGGAGGCGGCGTATCCGGCCGGCGGCGGCGAGCTCGCGAGGAGCAGGAAGATGCCCGGCCCCTTCCATTTCTGCTGGTTGATGTCGTCGAAGACGTTGTTCTCGATCGTCAGCCGCTTCGTCAGACCCTCGGTGTGCGGGTCGCGCGGGACGAGGGCAAGCGCGCCTCCGGCGTGGCGGACGATGTTGTTGCGGAAGGTGACGTCCTCGGTACGCGACCAAGGGGCATTCCCGTCCTGGTTGGCCGACTTCAGCACCACCGCGTAACCCGTCTGCGCGTCACCCCAATTGTTCTCCATGACATTGCCCTCGACCAGGACACGCCGCGCGCTCTTGAGCTCGAAGAGATTCTTGACCGACCAGTGCTTGCCGGCGTAGGTCGGATCCCCGACCTTCCAGCTCAGAGGCTTGAAGAGGTAGTTACGGCGGATCTCGATGTCCGAGGGGACGATTCCCTGGACGGTGGAGTCCGCTCCCCCGAACAGGATGTTCTCGGCCGCGCCCTCCAGGTAGTTGTCCACGATCTTGAACGGGCCCGGGCCGTTCCACCCGACGATCGCCTGCGAGTCAGCGCCGATCTCGTGGAAATCGGACAGGTACGAATCGATGACCGCCAGCCGGATGCCGTTCAGCGACACACCCCGGCGCGCGTTGGCCGTCGGGTTCCCGTGCACCCAGCAACGGTCGACGACGATGTCGCTCGGCAGGTCGCGCGTGCGCGTCTCGTCCCCTGCGCCCAGGCGCACGATGCCGTAGTTGGCCGGCGTCCCCGGCGCGATTGCGAACTCGATCCCGACGAACCGCCAGTCGTGAGCTCCCGGTGCCGTCGTGATCGCGCCGCTGTCGTTGGGCGTCTGGATCCTCGCCATCGCCGCGGCGTCCTCCGGCCCGACGCGCGTCCCCTCAGGCATCCCGGGGAGACGCCGGGGCCGCACGACGATCGGTGGGCCGGCAGCCTTCTTGGGAAGGATGAAGTTCCCGGCATAGGTCGCTCCGGCGTCGAGGATCACCTGGTCGCCGGGCTGGGCCACGTCGAGCGCCTTCTGCAGATCCTCGCCCGCGCGGACGCGGATGACCTGCCCCGCAGGAGGGACGTAGTGCGTGTCGAGGAAGACTCGAGGCAGCTCCGCGCGCACGCCGGCCGCACCAGCCAGAGGCGAAGCTACGAGAACCAGCGCCGCGACTGCGGCAGCGATGAAGGCAAGGCGCAAGACTCGGCTCGACACGAAGACCCCGCCGCACCCTAGCGCGTTGGTGTATGTCGTTCAAGGTCGTCGCCGCGCCGCTAGAGCGACGTGCTATAGGTCGCGGAACTCGGGATCGAGCGGGCTGCGCTGCGCAGGCGCCCTGCCGCAGCCGCAGACCGCGAGCGGCGCCTCGAACAGCGGATCGAGCTCGAGTGCGCGCTCGAGCTCGGCGTCGTCGATCGCAGCGGTGATGTACGGCCCAAGCCCGAGCTGAGTGCAGAGCAGATAGAACGTCTGACTCAGGTGACCCGCTTCGAGGAGAATGGCCCGCAATATCTTCGCGTGGCGCCGGTACTTCCAGAAGCTGCGCGCGAACCGGGCGGTCATCACAAACGCGACGTCGGCGTCCGCGAAGTACCACTGCCCGGCGGTCGCGCGTTCGAGCAGCTCCAGGCATGCGCCGCCGTCGAGCGCGGTCAGACGCACGAGCTCGTGGTCACCGGTGCGGTAGTGGTAGATCCCCGGCTCGACGCCCTCGACGTTGCGCACGAAGGGGTAGACCTCAACGGGGTGTAGTCCTCCGCCGGAGGGGCTCGTCTTCCGCACAGCAGTGTCTCGATGAGCGAGCGGCGCCCATCCGTGGGCGCCCCAGACCGAACGCAGGAGCGTTGCGAGCTCCAACTCGGTGACCGGCCGCGTCGCGTCGAAGCTGCGGGTCGTCCGGCGGAGGTGCAGCAACTGTTGAAACTCGCTGTCGTGCACGACCGCAGGAAGCCGCACGCGCACGCCCTGACGAAGGTGGAACGGGGACTCCGCAGTCCCGATGCGTGGCGGCCGCGGCGGGCGTGAGCCGTCGCGTCGCTGCGCGGTCACCCGTTGGCCGTCCCAGCGGGTGCCGACGAGGAAGGCCGCCGCAGCCGGATGCCAGCCGAGGCCGGTCAGCTCCCCGTCCCGACGGCGGAGCTGCACGAACGGCTCTTCCGGCTCGTCAGAGACGAGCAAACCCTGTCGCGAAAGCGAGATCGCGATGTCGTCGACCCGCCAGGACCAGCGGCGCGCCGAGAGCCCCAACAGCACGCCGACCTCCTCGAGCGAGAGGTCGGCACGAACGCCCGTCAGCAGCGACCGTACAGGGACAGCGGCCGACGCGTCGTCGGCGGGCGCGACGAAGACGAGGTGGCGTGTCCGTCGCACCCACGGCACGCTGCCGACCAATCAGCGACGTACCGTCTCTTGCTACTCCTCCGGCTTGTCGAGGTCGGGTGCGAGCTCCGGCGCGAGCTCGGGTGGTTCGAGCTCCGGGGCGAGCTCGGGCGCGAGCTCGTCGCTCTGGACGCCACCCTCGTCCGGCTCGTCTTCGGGGGAGGGGCGATCGGGATCCATCGTGCTCATGCGGTCTACCTCCTGGTTGAGGAGCCGCAGTATTTCACCGGGTTGATGCCCTGGCCAGGACAGCCGCCCGCTCCGACGCCGCCACGTTGCCTTTCGCGGCGAAGCAGGCGAGTGCCTCACCGGCCGCTCGCCGCGCGTCCGGTTCGTCGCCGCAGGCATGCAGCACGACTCCGAGGTCCAGAAGGGCGTCGCCCCGCTGATTGGTGAAGTCGCTCCCCGACGACAGCTCGACCGCCAGCTGCGCTTCTCGGCGCGCGTCTTCGGCCGCTCCACGCGCGAGCAGGACCAGCGCGCGAGCGCTCCGCGCATACGCCTGGGTGACGATGTCGTCTGGTCCGCTCCACTCGAGCGCCAGGGAGGAGAGTCGGTCGCTTTCGTCGAGGCGGCCGAGGTCGACGAGCGCGCGCGAAAGCAAGGCCGCTGACGACGACGCCACCGATCGGTCGCCCAGGTGCTCCAGTAGGGCCAGTGACCGACGAAGATGCCGCTCGGCGCGGGCGGCGTCGTTCAGCACGAGCTCCGTGAGGCCGGCGTACTGCGAGGCGCCCGCCACGAGCAGCGGGGAAGCCGTCTCCTCGAGCACGGCGATGCTGTCATGAGCCAGGCGGCGAGCGCGCTCGGCATGCCCGCGCATCGCCTCCAGCGGCGCCAGCCGGATGGAGATCGACGCTTCCGCCGTTGGGCCCAGCCGGCGCGCGTGCGCGAGAAGCTCCTCGCATCGCTTCGCCGCTTCGTTCGCGGGCCGTGGGCCGAACAGCACCGCCCGGGCGAGCGCGACAAGCGTCGAGGCGATCAACCGGTCGTCGGACACCCGCTCGCTCTGTTCCAGAGCGAGCTCGAGCAGCCGCTCCGCCTCGGCACAGTGCAACGCAAGCCAGCGCTCGTGCGCCAGCAGCGACAGCGCGAGAGCGCGTCCCTCGGCGTCCTCGAGTCGCTCGAACGTCGCGAGCGTCTCTTCGCCGACACGTGTCAGGTGCCGTGCGTTTTCGATCGGCCGGCGGTGGAAGCGAAGCAGCGCGAGCTGGATCCGCGCCCGAGCCACTACTGCTTCGAGACGGGCCCGCGCCGCCTCCGACTCTACGTCCGCCAGCACAGACTCGCCGAGGACGAAGTCGCCCGCCTCCTGGGCCGCGATGCCCCGGCGAAGCGTGATTTCGATCCTCGCCTCCTCGTCGGGCGCAAGAGCGGCCGCTCGAGTGAAGAGATTCAGAGCGCTCGCCGCATCACCGCGTGCGAGGCCGCGCCGACCGGCCCTGTCCAGCGTCGCAGCCGCTCGCCCGCCAACCGCCTTGGTCTCGTCGTCGAGTGGGCCGAGCTCGCCACGCAGCACGCATACCTGCTCGAGGTGGTAGCCGACGATTTCCGCCGCCTCGGGCAGCCGAAGGCCCAGCTTTTCCTCGAGCCAGGCGGCAAACAAGAAATGGAGATCGGCGCGGCGGCGCTTGGCGGTGCTGCGGTATGCGGCGTCACGCAGCAGCAGGTGGTGGAAACGGAACGCTGCCTCGTCGTCGAACGACGGCTCGGCCTGCCGTACGAGCGCGTCGGCGGCGAGCCGGGCCAGCGAGTTGTCGATGGTCGTCTCATGCGCCGGTCCAACTAGCTCGATCATGGCCCCGCGGTGAAAGACCTCACCCTCGACCGCGGCGCACTCGAGCGCACGACGATCGTCGTCCAAGCACGCATCGAGCCGGGCGTTCAGCAGCGCATCAAGGGTCGGCGGAAGGACGGTCTCGTCGTCGGCGACGTCGACGTATGCGACGAGCTCCTCGAGGAAGAGCGGGTTTCCGCCGGCCGCCGCGAGGAGCCGGCTCTGAGACTCCGGCGCGAGCGAGGTCGTTGCGGCGAGCCGCTCGACGAGGAGCTCCGCGTCGTTCGCTGCGAGCGGCTCCAGCCGCACGTCGGGCACCCAGTCCATCCGGCGCGCGGCGAATTCGGGGCGCGCGAGACACAGCACCAGGATCGGCGCACGCACGCGGTTCGAGATGTCGTCGAGAAGCTGCACGAGCGGTTCTTTCGCCCATTGCAGGTCGTCGACCACCAGGACGTGGGGCCGCTCGCCGGCGTGGATCTCGAGCAGTCGCCGCGTCGCCCAGCCGATCTCGGCCGCGCTCGCGGCGCCCTCGGCCAGACCGACGACCTGCGCGAGGATGGCACCCGCCCCTCGAGTGTCGATTCTTCCGGCGAAGACAGCGTCGATCCGCTGCAACGCGTCGATGCGGTCGCCTTCGTCGATCCTTGCGATCTGCCGGACGAGCTCGGCCAATGGGAAGTAGGTGATGTCCTCGCCATACGGGAGGCAGCGAACCGCTAGGACCCGCACCGCGCCCCCGGTCTGCTCGAGCGCCGTCTCGACGAGCCGGGACTTGCCCACTCCAGCGTCGCCGAGCACGAGCACGCGCGACGCCATGCCAGACGACCCAAGGCGGTCGAAGGCCGCCGCGAGGACCGCCAGCTCGCGCTCGCCGACCGACGAACGGTGTCGCGCGCGGAGGCGCGCCGGCGTGGTCGCGGCGGACTCCAAGCAGCCTGTAGGCCCGCAGCGGCAACGTCTTCCCCTTGACCTCGAGCGGCGGCATCGCCTCGACCTCGACCGCGCGCGCGACCAACACATACGTCGTCTCGCCCAGCAGGACGCCGTCGATCGGCGCGGCCTGCTCGAGTCGTGCGGCGACGTTGACGGTGTCGCCCGACACGAAGCTCTCCCTCATGCTCGAGTCCCCGGCGACGACTTCGCCCGTATTGACGCCGATGCGTACCGAGAGTCGCGCACCGAACCGTCGCTCGAGTCGCGTATTGAGCAGCGCGAGCCGCTGCTGCATCTCTGCTGCCGCGCGAACGCCGCGGAGGGCGTCGTCCTCGTGGGCGGCGGGCACCCCGAATACGCCGACTACCGCGTCGCCGATGAACTTTTCGACGACTCCGCCGTGGGCCTCGATGGCGCTCCGCATCTCGCGGAAGTAAGCAAGCATCAACTCGCGGACGGCCTCGGCGTCGATCCGCTCCCCCAGCTCCGTCGAGCCTGCTACGTCCGCGAACAGCAGCGTCGCGGGCTTGCGGCGCTGATCCTGCTCGTCCATCAGAGGAGCCCCGCATGCGTTACAGAACCGCGCCGAGACGGGGTTCTCGTGGCCGCAGAGCGGGCAGCTCGTGCTCAGTGTCCCAGCAGCGCGAGCACGGCGAGCACGCGGCGGTTGTCGTCTGATGTATCCGGGAGCCGGAGCTTCAGGAAGATGGACTGCACGTGACGTTCGACCGCCCGCGTGCTCAGGAACAGCTCCTTCGCGATCGCGCGATTCGAGCGCCCCTCCGCGACCAGGGACAGCACGCTCCGCTCCCGGTCGGTGAGCTCGTCCAAGGCAGAGCGGCGATGCCCGCCGACGAGGCTCTTCACCACCTCCGGGTCGAAGGCCGTGCCTCCGCCCGCGACGCGCTCGACGGCGTCCACGAACTCCGCCACATCCCGTACGCGGTCCTTCAGGAGGTAGCCGACACCCGAGGCGTCGTCGCCGACCAGCTCGAGCAGATAGGTCGCCTCGAGGTGTTGCGAGAGCACGAGCACCGCCACGTCCGGGAACGACGAGCGGATCTCAGCGGCGGCCGCCAGCCCCTCTTCCCCGTAGCCGGGCGGCATGCGCACGTCCACGATCGCGACATCCGGCGAGTACGAGCGGACCTTCAGCAGCAGGTCGTCCGCGTCACCGGCGCGCCCCACGACGACGTGGCCCGCCTCCTCCAGCAGCGACGCGATCCCCTCCCGCAGCAGGGCATTGTCGTCCGCCACGACGACCCGCAGTGACTGCGCACGCTCATCCGAGAGGTGTAACGTCGCTCGTGGCCATGGAAGGGCTAGGAGGGGAGCCCCCGATGATCGCCGACCGACGTGATCTCCAGAGCGTCGAGCATGCAGTTGCGCGGATCCTCGCGCAATCCGACCAGCCTGTCGAGGTCTATGAAGCGGCGCTCGAGGCGATCGGCCGTCCCCTGGGTTGGGAATTCGGGGCCGTGTGGGAGGTCGACCGCCAGAGCGGCGCTCTGCACTGCATCAGGACCTGGAACATTGCGGAGCGGCGCCGTCGCCCGCGAGTTCGTCGCACTCACCGAGCGGCTGACGTTCGCCCCCGGCGTGGGGCTCCCTGGCCGGGTTCTCGAGACGGGCCAGGCCGCCTGGATCTTCGACGCGCCCGAGGACGGGAACTTCCCGCGCGCGGAGGCGGCGCAGCGGGCGGGTCTGCACGCCGCGTTCTGCTTCCCCCTCCGCAGCGCCGGAGGCTGCACGGGCATGATCGAGTTCTTCTCGCATGAGCGCCGCGAGCCGGATCGCGAGGTGCTGGCGACGATGGACCTGCTGGGGAGCCTGATCGGCCAGTTTGTCGCGCGGCGTCAGGCCGAAGAGGACGTGCGCGCGAACGAGTCACGACTCCGGGCGATGCTCGAGGCGGCCCTCGACGCGGTCGTGACCATGGATCACTCCGGCCGCGTCGTCGGCTGGAACCACGCTGCCACCGCGATCTTCGGCTACCACCCGAACGAAGTGATCGGGCGCGAGATGGCGGAGGTGATCGTCCCACCCTCCCTGCGCCGGGCACACCGGCGGGGCCTCGCCCGCGCGCTCGAAGGCCAGCCACCGAAAATCCTCGACCGGCGGCTCGAGCTGACGGGGATGCGCCGCGACGGGACGGAGTTTCCGGTCGAACTGACGATCACGCGGATCGCGCTGCCCGGGCCGCCGATGTTCACCGGCTACCTGCGGGACATCACCGAGCGCGTCCGTGCGGAACAGGCGCTGCGCGAGTCGCGCGTACGGCTGCTCGAGGTGGCGGACGAGGAGCGGAAGCGGATCCAGCGCAATTTGCACGACGGCGCGCAGCAGCGGATCACCGCCGTCCTGCTCAACCTCGGCCGGCTGCGGGAGCGGCCGGAGGAGCGGAAGGAGCTGCTCACGGCGGCGATCGACGAGCTCGCCACCGGACTCGAGGAGATCCGGGCGCTCGCGAGCGGCCTGCATCCGGCGGTCCTCGCCGAACGGGGGCTCGTGCCGGCGCTCCGCGCGCTCGTCCTCGCCTCTCCGATCGAGGTCGAGTTGGCCACGGTTCCGGCCGAGCGCTTGCCCGAGCAGGTCGAGGCGGCCGCGTACTACGTCGTCGCCGAGGCGCTCGCGAACGTCCAGAAGCATGCCGGCGCGTCACGGGTGGTCGTCCACGCCTCGACCGGCGAGAACCGCCTGGTGGTCGAGGTCGAGGACGACGGAGTCGGCGGAGCCGACGTGGACGGAGAGGGACTGCGCGGGCTCGCGGACAGGGTCGAAGCGCTTGGCGGCCGCCTCTCGCTCGACAGTCCCCCAGGCGGCGGCACGCGCCTGCTCGCGGAAATCCCGCTCACCTAACCGCCGGAAGACTGGCGGTTTTCCGCCACCGATCGGGCGGCGTGCCCCATGGCCGCGGCCGCGCCCAGGCGTGAGTCTGGATGCACGACATCCATGGAACTACGAAAGGAGCATCCAGTGAAACGCAGAACACATCATCCTCACTTCTTTAGTCGCAGTACTCGGCGTCATGGCGTTCGGTGCGACCGACGCCTTCGCGTCCTACTTCAAGTTCAACCATTCGACCGGCCAGATGACGTACACGGAGTCGGGTTTTCCGGGTACGTCACCCGCGAACGACGTGCGGGTCCACGTCGACCCGACCGTGAACGGCTTCTACTTCATCGACGACGTCAACGACGTCGTCGCGCAGGAGCCGAGCGGCGATCTCTGGAAGTACTGCTACATCCACGACTACCACGGCTGGCAGCTCGGGAAGGCCATCATCTGGTTTCACGAGTGGTCGTGCCCGGCGTCGAGCATCGTGATCCAGACCGAAGCGGGAGATGACACGATTACGGTGGACGACGCGGTCAAGATCCCGACGACGCTCGAGGGCGGGGCCGGCATCGACTGGATCTACGGCGGCGGCGGGCCGGACCTGATCCAGGGCGGCTGCACGCAATCCGACCCGAATTACCCCTGCTCGAGCTACCTCGACGTCGTGTTGGGCGGCGCGGGCAAAGACGAGATTCACGGGGGCAACGGCGGCGACATCCTGCACGGTGGGCTCGACAACGACACGCTCGACGGGGGCGCGGGACAGGACTCCGTCTACGGCGACGGCGGCGACGACCTCGTCGGCGGCGGCCCGGGCGCGGACAAGATCTTCGGGAGCGACGGGACCGATATCGCCGACTACTCGAACGCGTCGAGCTTCGTGACCGCCTCGCTGGACGGAAACGCCAACGACGGCGGGAACGAGGACAACGCAAAGGACACGATCGAGCCCGACGTCGAGGGCATTCAGGGCGGCCCCCAGGGCGACTCGCTCGTCGGCAACGACCTGCCGAACATCCTCAGAGGCGGCGGGGGCGACGACAACATCTCCGGTGCCGGCGGGGACGACATCCTGTCCGGACAGGCCGGCGGCGACACCATTCGTCCCGGGCTCGGGCTGGACAACGTCTACGGCGGCAGCGACGCCAACTCCTACCACCCGGACACGGTCACCTACGACGAGCGGACGAATCCCGTCAACGTGAGCCTCGACGGCCTCGCGAACGACGGCGAGGCAGGCGAGAACGACATGATCGCCTCGGACGTCGAGAACCTGATCGGCGGATCGGGGAAGGACACGCTGACCGGCAACGGGCACGGCAACATGCTGGACGGCGGCAGCGACGACGACACGCTCGTCGGCAACGGCGGAGGCTCGGTCGGCCCGGGCCTGGGGTCCGTCCCCGATGTGCTCCACGGCGGCTACGGACAGGACGTGCTCGACGGCGGGCCTGCAGGGACCGGCGTCCGGGACACGATCGACGGTGGACAGGGCACCGACCTGGTCACGTACGCCTCCCGCACCGGCGGCGTCGAGATCTACCTCGACGGCCCGCAGAACGAAGGCGAGGACGACATCACCGGGGTGGAGAACGTCAAGGCCGGAGCGGGCGACGACCTGATCGTCGGAAACGACGGCCAGAACACGCTCCTCGGCTACGCCGGCAACGACACGATCGGCGGCAACGGCGGCCCCGACGTCCTCGGCGGCGGCATCGGCAACGACAACCTCTTCGGCGACGCGGGCCACGACGTCCTCTCGGCCGGCGACGGAGCCGACACGATGAACGGCGGCTACGGCGACGACTTCATCAGCGGCCACGAGGGAATCGACACCGTCAGCTACGCGGACAGCGGTTCGGCCGTCACTGTCTCGCTCGACAACGCGTACAACGACGGCTCGGCCGGCGAGGGCGACAACGTGCTCGACGACACCGAGAACGTGATCGGCAGCGCTTACGGCGACAAGATCACCGGCAGCCTGTCCAACAACAAGCTCGTCGGCGGTCTCGGCCCCGACCAGCTGACCGGCGGCGGCGGTGCCGACATGCTCGACGGCGGCTCGAACGCCGACACGCTCGCCGGCAGTGACGGGCCGGACACGCTCATCGGCGGAACCGAGAACGACCAGCTCTCGGGCGACGGTGGGTACGACACGCTCCGCGGCGGCCCCGGCACCGACAGGCTGGAAGGCGGGCAGCGATCCGGACATCGCCGACTTCTCCACCTCGGCGTCTCCGGTGACGGTCTCCCTCGCGGCCGGATCCGCCTCGGGCGAGGGGACGGACACGCTGATCGGCGTCGAAGGCGCCTACGGGTCCCCCTTCAACGACAAGCTGGTGGGCGACGCGAACGCCAACACGCTCTCCGGCTTCGAAGGAGACGACACGATCATGGGCGGCGCCGGCCCCGACCACCTGTTCGGGGCGGCGGGCAACGACACGCTGAACGGCGAGCTCGGAAACGACGAGATCAACGGCAACTCGGGGACCGACACGGTCACCTACGCCAACGCACCGGCCGGCGTCACCGTCGACCTGTCGACCTACGCCGCCGGCGCGACCGGTGGCTCGGGCAACGATTGGCTTCCGGGCGTCGAAAACGTCACCGGCTCCGCGTTCGTGGACTCGATCACCGGCTCCTCGGCCGCGAACATCCTTCTCGGAGGCGGCGGCAACGACACGCTCGCCGGGCTCGGCGGAGACGACAACCTCGACGGTGGGGCGAACGTCGACTCCGTAGACGGCGGAGTGAACACCGACTCCTGCCTCGGCGAGACGCGCGTCAACTGCGAGAAGTAGCGCAGCCAGGAAACGCAGCCCACCTGAAGGAGCCCCGGAGACGGGGCTCCTTCGCGTGTGGCTAAACCGTGGCGATAGGGCGGCCGACGACCAGCGCCTCGCGGAGCCCCGGGTCGAGCTGGCCGTAACTCGCGTCCGGCAGGACTCCCATCGCGTCCAGCGTCTTCGAGAAGAAGCAGCGGGCGGCCGCTGCGAGGACGACGTCCATGATGTCAGTCTCCGACAACCCGAGGTCGCGGAGCGGCTGAAGGTCGGCGTCGTCGATCGCGGCCGCGTCGTCGACCACGCGCTCGGCCAGATCCATCACCGCCACGTCGACCTCGTCGAGGCCGGCGGAGCGATGGTCGAGGGCGATCTCGCGAACCGGCTCGTTGAACCGCTCGATCAGCACCGTGCCGTGCGAGAGACAGCAGTAGCTCGAGCGGAGCCGCCGGGCGGCCGCCAGCGTCGCAAGCTCGTAGCGCCGCAGGTCCATTCCTTCCTTGATTGCGGTGTTCAGCTGCACCCAGGCGGCCAGGACCTCGGGCCGCTCGTCGAATGCTCGCCCCGCATTCTCAGGCATCGACATGCCCGCATTGTGCCCGTCAGGCGCGGGCCGCCCGGAGGGCTAGCTGTTCCGGCGAGTGAACTCCTCCACCGGACGTCCCAACCACTGAGTCAGGAAGAGGATGCCGTCGGTTTCGAACCTTCCGTTGGCCCGCAATCGCCGGATGGTCCCGCTGTTCACACCGACCTCGGCGGCGACCTGGTTCCAGGTCAGCCCACGGCGCGCTCTCTCGGTGTCGAGGGCGGCGTACAGGGCCGGTGGGTCCAAGCGGCGCACGATCAGATCGTATGCCCCGCTCCCGCGAGCGAATACCGGTCATCGCGGACGGAAGAAACCATGGGAGGTACGCGTTTAGTAGACAATCATCGAGCAGCGAAAACGAGGAGGGAACAATGGCACTCACTATCGGAGATACGGCCCCTGACTTCCAGGCCGAGAGCACCGAGGGACCGATCAGCTTCCACGACTGGATCGGCGACTCGTGGGCCGTCCTGTTCTCGCACCCGAAGGACTTCACGCCGGTGTGCACGACCGAGCTCGGCTACATGGCCTCGATCCAGCCCGAGTTCGAGAAGCGAAACGTCAAGGTGATCGGCCTGTCGGTCGACACGACCAGCGACCACGAAGGCTGGGCGAAGGACATCGAGGAGACGCAGGGCACCGCGCCCAACTACCCGATCATCGCCGACCACGACTTCAGCGTCTCGAAGCAGTACGGGATGCTCCCGGCCGAGGTCGAGGGCGACCCGAAGAGCCGGACGCCGATGGACAACCAGACCGTCCGCAACGTGTTCGTCATCGGCCCGGACAAGAAGATCAAGCTGATCCTCGTCTACCCGATGACCACGGGGCGCAACTTCGACGAGGTGCTGCGCGTGATCGACTCGCTGCAGCTGACCGCGAACCACCGTGTGGCAACGCCGGTCAACTGGCAGCAGGGCGAGGACGTGATCATCGCCGGCTCGGTCTCGAACGACGAGGCCAAGGAGATCTTCGGCGACTGGGAGGAACCGAAGCCGTACATCCGGATCGTCCCCCAGCCGCAGTAGAGGTCAGTCCCGCTTCAACAGCCGCATGAGCTCATAGGGCAGCGCCCGGTCGCCGACGATCCGGGTCAACCCCTGCAGCATCGCCGTCCGCGGGTTCTGCTGCCCGCGTAGCAGCCGCAGGAGGAGGTGCGGGTCGGCGGTCTCGACGACCGTGTCCGCCCGCGCGCGCTTGCGCGTGACGGTGACGCCCCCCGCCGCGACGCTGACGTGCCAGGGCTCGAGCCCCTCCACGTCGAAGCGGATCGTCCCGCTCACGTGTTTCGCCCGCTCGAGATCGACCAGGGCGGGCAGCGAGTCGAAGAACTCGTTCAGCTCGGCCACGTCCGGCGAGGACGGCGCGGCCTCCCCCATTCCTCCGGCGTCCGCCTGGCCCCAGCGGCCGGGGATACCCGTGAGCGAGAGCTTTCCGATCTTCGCGGGGAGGTGCGGATCGGAGCGGAGCTCGTCGCCGTCCGGTTCGAGACCGAGGAGCGTGCGGATGAGCAGCAGCGGCGTGCCGGAGGCCCATGCCTGCGGGCTGCAGGCGGTTGGATACTCGACCGGGAAGCGGGTCTCCTCGCGCGGGTAGCCGGCGAACGCCTCGGGGAGCCGGCCGTCGAAGTAGGTCGCCGCCTCGAGCAGCGCCCCGGCGATCTGCGCGGCCTCCTCCCGATAGCCGTAGCGGGCCAGGCCGGCCACGATGAGCGAGTTGTCGTGCGGCCAGACGGTGCCGAGGTGGTAGCCGATCGGGTTGTAAGTCACCTCGTCGGCGGACATCGTGCGCACGCCCCATCCGGAGTACAGACCCGGGCCGAGGAGGTGCCGCACGACGGCCTGCGCCTTGTCGTCGTCGACGATGCCGCTCCAGAGCAGGTGGCCGATGTCGGACGCGATCGAGTCCATCTTCCGCTTCTCGCCGTCCAGCGCGAGCGCGAAGCAGTCGAGCTCCGTGACCCAGAAGTCGCGGTTGAAGCGCTCCTTCAGCTCCGCCGCTTCCTGTTCGAGCCGCTCGGCCAGCTCCTCGTCGCCCCAGTGCTCGCGCGCGAGCCGCGCGCAGCGCAGCTTGGCGTCGTACACGTAGCCCTGGATCTCGCAGACGGCGCGCGGCACGGACGCGATCGCGCCGTGCCCGTCGACGATCGACGTATGCGAGTCCTTCCAGCACTGGTTGTCGAGCCCGGTCTTGGTGTTGCGCCGCTGATACTCGACGTAGCCGTCGCCGTCGAGATCCCCGTACTTGTCGATCCACTCGAGGGCCGCGCGCGCCTCGGGCTCGAACCGCTTAACCAGGTCGGCGTCACCCGTCCAGCGCTCGTACTCGTCGAGGACGATCAGGAAGAGCGGCGTCGAGTCGACCGAGCCGAAGTAAGGCGAATGCGGCCGCTCCTCGAACGCGGTGAGCTCGCCGAAGCGGAGCTCGTGCAGGATCTTGCCCGGCTCGGCGTCGCGGAAGGCGTCGTCGCCGGTGGCCTGAAAGAGAGCGAGTGAGGTGAGCGTCGCCTGCGCGAGCTCGGGGACGTACGGCAAGGCCTGATAGCTCGTGATGAGGCTGTCCCGGCCGAAGAGCGCCATGAACCACGGAAGGCCCGCGGCCGGCACAGCCTGGCCTTCCCGCAGAACCGCCGGATAGAAGCGCAGCGCCGCGAGATCCACAAGGCTGCGCCCGTAGACCTCCTCGAGCTCGCGCCAGTCGGACTCGAGTACCGGCGCGCCGGCCAGCCACTCCTCCAGGCTCGCGGCGCCCTCCGGCTTCGCCTCCGACTCCCCGTGCCGGTACCGCGGCCGCTCGAGCGGCTGCGGATCGCCCGAGAGCGCCGGGACGATGTCGAAACACGTGCTCCAGCTCTCGTGCGCCTCGATGCGGATGCGGAAGGTGATTCCGTCCTCGTCCAGCTCCGCCTCCGGTGCGGTCGCGCTGATCCACGTCTCGCGCACGTAGCGCTCCCGGGTGTAGCGCAGGACGATGCGACCGCCTTCGACGTGCTGCGTGTTCGTGCCCTTCTTCTCCAGCGCGTCCTTGACCTCGAAGAGGTCCGCGAAATCGGCCCCGACGTCAACGCGCACCTCGAGCTCGATGGGCTCGCGGCCGTGGTTCATCACCGTCAGGTCCTCGTGGAACCCGTCCCCCACGAAACGTTGCCGCAGCACCGAGACGGACGAGTCGGTGTACACCGTCCCCGTCCCGCGCACGAGGAAGAACTGCGCATAGGCGTAGTGGACGTCGTCGGTCGAGAGCGCAGACAGGCCCTCGCCGTCGATCCTCAACCGCCAGCGTGAGAGGAAGCGGGTGTCGTGGTAGAAGAGCCCCTGGGGGTCACGCGGGGAGGCGTCGACGTCGCCGCTGCGGTCGCTGACGACGAAGGTGCTGCCCTGGAGGCTGCTGACGGTCGGGCCCACGGGCCCGGAGATTAGGCAGGCCGCGCTTTGGCGTGCAACCGCAACGACGGCGTCAGCCGAAGATTCGGCGGAGCGCGACGACGAGAGCGTCCACGTCGGACGCGTCGTTGTAGGCCTGCAGCGACACCCGGACGAGCTGGACGCCGGCCAGCTCCATCAGCAGCGCCTCGATAGCGAATTCGTCCAACAGGCGCGACTGAATCTCCCAGACGTCGCAGGGCGGGAGCGCGGCCGCGAGCATCTGCACGAACGAGTCCTCCGCCGGCGTCACCGGCTCGAGCCCGAAGAGCTCGGACAGCTCCGCGCGCACGCGCAGCCCGAGCTCGTGGCAACGGGAGCGGACGACATCCCAGTCGTGCTCCTCCATGAACCGGATGGCCGCGGGCACCGCGAGCCAGGCAGATGGATCGCGCGTCCCGGGCCAGCGCCGACGCGAGTCGAAGGTCGCCCCCTCCTCCCAATCCCAGCTGAGGACGAGCGGCTCGAGCTCCTCCTGCCGCTCGGGCCGCGCCCACAGGAATCCGGCTCCCTTCGGAGCGCACATCCACTTGTGGCAGTTGCCTGCGTAGAAGTCCGCGCCGAGCTCCTCCAGGCGGAGCGGGATCTGCCCCGGCGCGTGCGCGCCGTCGAGGATCGTGAGAACGTCGCGTTCGCGCGCGCGGCGACACAACTCCTCGACGGGGAACACGACGCCGGTGAAGCAGCTGATGTGGCTGCAAACGACGGCCCGGGTGGAGGGCGTCACTCCCGACCACAGCAGGTCGAGTGCCTCCCCCACTCCCGTCCCGGGCGGAATCGCCACCGTCACGTACCGCGCGCCCGCCCGTTCGCACACGTGCCGCCAGAGCATGTCCACGGCGCCGTACTCGCCGACCGGCGCAAGCACCTCATCGTCCCGCTCCAGACGCAGGGACCGCGCGACCGCGTTCAAGCCCTCGGTCGCGTTCGTTGCAAAGACGAGGTTGCTCGTATCCGCGCCCAGATACGCGGCCAGCGCCGCCTTCGCCTCGTCGATCAGCTCCGGATAGCGCCGAAAGCGCGAGAGGAAATCCACCGGCTGCCGCTCGAGCTCGAGCTGGAGCCGCTGGTACTCCTCGAAGACCGGACGCGGGCATGCGCCGAACGATCCATGGTTGAGGTAGACGACGCCGGGATCAAGCAGGAACAGGTCGCGCAAGCGCGGGCTCACCCCCGAGAATCCACGCGAGCACGCAGCGATCCTACTCCCGGACTAGGATCGACTCACGTGGGAATTCGCATTTACCTGAGCGAAGAACGCCTCGTCGCGCTCTTCATCGTCCTTTCGTTCCTGATCACGTTCTTGTGCACGCGGCTGTACACGCGTCTCGCGCGGACGCGTGACTGGGGAAGCGGGCACGCAGGCGGCATCCACGTGCACCACATGGTGGTCGGAATCGTCTTCGTCCTCGTGTCGGGCTGGGCCGCGCTCGCCCTCGACCCGGGGACGCCGTGGACGTACGTCCTCGGGATCTTCTTCGGCGCCGGCGCCGCGCTGACCCTGGACGAGTTCGCCCTGTGGCTGCATCTCAAGGACGTGTACTGGATGGAGGAGGGCCGCGCCTCGATCGACGCGGTGATCCTCGCGTTCATGCTCGGCACGGTGGTCGCGCTCGGCATGACCCCCGTGGGGAGTCGACGACTCGGCCGGCGCGGACGTGCTGGCCGTCTCGATCGCGCTGGCCGTCGTGGCCGCGTTCGTCTCGATCCTCAAGGGCAAGTACTACATGGGAATCATCGGGCTCTTCATTCCGGTGATCGCGTACGTCGCGGCGGTCCGCCTCGCGCGGCCGCGCTCGGCCTGGGCGCACTGGCGCTACACGGGGAACGAGCGGAAGATGACGAAGGCGGTCGCTCGCGACGTCAAGCGGCGAGCGCGGAAGACACGCGTACGCGACTTCCTCGGCGGCACGCCGAACCTGAAGTCTCCGCAGGCTTGAGCCCCCTGAAGATCGCAGCGGCCGTGGCCGGTGCGGCGCTCTTCACGCTCATCTGCATGTGGCTCGGCCTGCGCGTGGCAGGGCCGCAGTCGCATGCATACAACCTCGGCTCCGTCGAGTTCTCCCTCGCCCCGTCCTTCTCGGGAAAGGCGAAGGTCTACATCCCGCTCGCCGGCTGGGAGATCGAGGCGCCGGTCTTCAGCGCTCCGTACGCCATCCACGCCCAGCCGCGCCGCGTGTCGCCCCGCGCGGTCGAGCGCGCGGCCCACGGGGTGAGGAAGACGCTCAAGACGACAAAGGGGGACCTGAAGCATGCGGCCATCGTGACCATCATCCGCGCGTTCCTCTTCGCGCTGCTGGGCGCGCTGGCCGCAGGAGCGGTGACCATGCTCCTGCTGCGTGCGCTCCGCTACCGCTGGCGCACGTCCCTCCTCGCCGGCGCGAGCTGCCTGGGCTTCGGAGCGATCGTCGTGCTCGCGAGCGGCCTGTGGCTCTGGCAGAGCCTCGACGTCAAGGCGTTCAGGCAGGCGAAGATCACGGTGGGAAGCGGGAGGGTGCTCTCCCGCAGCGTCCAGCGCTTCCGCAACGACATCGATGTCAACACGATCATCGAGGATCTCTCGAACCTGGTCGCCAACGGCGACCAGGACAAGCGTTAGATGGCTGATGCCACGATCTCGCGCGTCCGGCTGCGCGATCTGGCACGCCTGGGCCGCTCCGGCCCGGTTGCGGCCGGCGGAGCCGGCCTCCACCGTGCCTGCGCTTCGCCGCGTCGGCCGCTCACCGATGCTGCCGGCATCGGCAAGCGTCCGCCCCGGCGCCCCAGACGCACCAGCTCGCGCCCCGGAGCAGGCGATCTCATGGCATCAACCATCTAGCGGCGGACGACCGTGGCCAGCAGCGCCCCCGCTGCGAGCAGCTGGAGCCAGGTCGGGAGGCCGCCGGCCTGGTGGAGCGCGGGGATGCGATGGCTAGGGAAGAGCTTCCGTCCGCCCGGGCGGGGCATGCGAATCACGTGCTCGAGATCGGGCGACGACGCGGCCGCCGCGCCGATGGTGGCCGCGTCGAGCGGCCCGCGCGTGATCGCGAGCAAGGTGAGCCCCGCCACGCCGCTCCAGAGCTCGAAGCGCGGCGAGGGAATGTCGTCGTGCGGTATCACGTCGCCGACCAGGTGCAGCAGGAAGCCGAGCGCGATCGCGGCAGGTCTCGACCGAACAGCCGCGCCACCGGCGGCGCCGGTCGCCACATGAAGTGAGACGATCACCGGCAGAAGTCTGGCAGGATCCAGGTCAACATGGAGCTCATACACACGTGTTACCGGATCACCGACATCGACAGGTCCGTCGCCTTCTATGAGGCGCTCGGCTTCGAGGAGCGCGGCCGCCTTCCGATCGGGGACGAGGCGATCAACGTCTTCATGGGACTACCCGGAGACGCCGACCGGCTCGAGCTCACCTACAACTTCGGCGTCGACGCCTACGAGATCGGGACGGGGTACGGACACATCGCCGTCACGGTGAACGATCTCGACTCGACGCTGGAGCGGCTCGCCGAGCAGGGAATCGAGCCCGAGCGGCCGCCGTACACGGTGCGCGAGGGCGGCTCGAGGTTGTGCTTCGTCCGCGATCCGGACGAGTACCGGATCGAGCTGATCGAGCGCGGCGGCTGACGAAAAATCGCGCCTTGTCGCGCGTGCGCTGGTGATAGAATTCGCGGGGCCTCGCCCGACGCGACGCGGTTTAGCCTCTCCTTGGGAAGCCAGCGCGCCGGGCGCGGCGCTGTCAGGGGTCATACGCAGCCGGGGAGCGAAGTCCTGCCTGACGCCGCCGAGCTGATCCCGCCCCGCGCAGGGCTCCCGAGGCTCCGCGAATCCGCAGCCGGATGCACCGCCTGCGACCTGTGGCGCGCGGGAACCCAGACCGTCTTCGGCGCGGGGACGAGCACCGCTCGCTTGATGCTGGTCGGCGAGCAGCCGGGCGACCGCGAGGACCGCGAGGGAAATCCGTTCGTAGGCCCTGCGGGGCGGCTGCTCGACGACGCGCTCGAGGAGGCGGGGATCGACCGCGGACCGCATACGTCACGAACGTCGTCAAGCACTTCAAGTGGACGGCCAAGGGCAAGCGCCGGATCCACGCGAAGCCGAACTGGGGCGAGATCGCGGCCTGCCGCCCGTGGCTCGAGGCAGAGCTTTCGGTCGTCCGCCCGGAGGTGCTCGTAGCGCTCGGTGCGACCGCCGCGCAGGCGCTCTTCGGCAAGGACTTCCGGGTCACGAAGCAGCGCGGGCGGCCAGTCGAAACCGAGCTCGCGCCGCACGCGCTGGCCACGATTCACCCGTCGGCCATCCTGCGCGCCGACGAGGCGGAACGCGAAGCCGAGCTGCAGGCGCTCGTCGACGACCTGCGCGCGGCGGCGAAACTGCTGTCTAGCTAGAGCTCAGTCGCCCCAGTCGAAGTCCCGGGACTGGCTCCAGAGGTTCTGCTCGATCTCCGGGAGCTGCTCGTCCGGGTCCTCGCCGGGCCACTTCAGCGTCTTGGTCGCGACCGGAGAGGCGTCCTGCCCGTCCATCGTGTCCTCGATGCGAGCCTGCTCTTCCGTCTTGAACAGTGGATGGTTGTCGAACGGATCGTCGGCGCGGTAGCGATTGAGCGGCATAGCCGGCTCGAGCTCGGCGTTGCGTCTTTTCAGTTCGAGATGGTCCTGGATGACTTGCGCAAAGAACGACGGCGTCTCCACCGGCATATGTTCCCCTCTCGTGTCGGTGTCGAAGTTGCTGATGCTCAGCCGGCGATTGTAACGACTTTGCAGGAACTTCTTTCCCCCGGTCTCGTCGCAGTCGGCACAAGGCGGCAACCCTCTCACTCTTGCCACAATGAGCCTGCATGGTTGGACGCGTCTTCACACGCAAGCTCGGGCCGGTCGGAATCGCCCTCACGACCTGGGACCTCTGGCGCCGTCTGCCGCCCGAGTACCGCCGCCAGGTCATGGCCGTCGCTGCCAAGCACGGCCCGCGCATCGCCGCTCTCGCGGCCGCGCGCTATCGCCAGTACAACAAAAGCGCGTCGGCTAGAACCCTAGTAGGCCAGGACTTCGCGCACGATCCGCTCCTGCTCGCGGGCATGCGTCGTCGGGTAGCCCTCGCTCGTGCTCGCGCGCCACTGCCGGCCGATGTAACGAAGCGGGAGCCCGGGTCTCTCGAGCCGGTGGCGCGTCGCGCGCCACGCGCCCATGTTCTGCGGCTCCTCCTGGGCCCAGACGACCTCCTCGAGCGACGGATAGCCGGCGATGAGCTCGGCGAAGTCGTCGACCGGGAACGGGTAGAGCTGCTCCAGCCGCGCGACCGCCACCTCGGGCGGGCGCTCGCCGCCGGCGAGGATGTCGTAGTAGAGCTTCCCCGAGACGACCACGAGGCGCCGCACCTCGGCGTGCTGGGCAGACGGGTCGTCGATGACCGGCCTGAAGCCTCCGTCGGTCAGCTCGCCGACCGGGGAGGCGGCTTCTTTCAGCCGAAGCAATCCTTTCGGAGTCATCACCACGAGCGGCCGCGCGCTCGGGTCGAGCGCCTGGCGGCGGATCAAGTGGAAGTACTGCGCCGCGCTCGACGGGTTGGCGACGCGGATGTTCCCCTCGGCCGCGAGCTGCAGGAAGCGCTCGAGCCGCGCGCTCGAGTGCTCCGGGCCGTTCCCCTCGTATCCGTGCGGGAGGAGGAGCGTCAGCCGTGAGGTCTGTCCCCACTTGGCCCGGCCGGAGACGATGAACTGGTCGATGACGATCTGCGCGCCGTTTACGAAGTCGCCGAACTGCGCCTCCCAGAGGACGAGCGCCTCGGAAGCCGAGATGGAGTAGCCGTACTCGAACCCGACCGCGCCGTACTCGGACAGCGGCGAGTTGTAGACCTCGAACGACGCTTCGGCCTCGTCCAGGTTCTGGATCGGTGCGTAGCGTTCGCCCGTCTCGGCGTCGTGCAGGACGAGGTGCCGGTGCGAGAACGTCCCCCGCTCCGTGTCCTGTCCGGTCAGCCGGATGGGGATACCTTCGACCAGCAACGTCGCGAATGCCAGCGACTCCGCCTGTCCCCAGTCGATGCCGCCCTCCTCCAGCGCGGGGATGCGGCGCTCGAGCTGGCGCGCGAGCTTGGGATGGACGGTGAAGTCGTCCGGAACGTGCATGAGCTCGCGGTTGAGCTCCTGGAGTTGCTCCGCGGGGACGGCGGTGACGATCTCGGCCGGGACGTCGGCAGGTGCGGGAAGCTCTTCGTCCTCCCCTTTGCCGAAGCTGTCCTTGAGCGCCTGGTGCGCGCGCTTGAGCTCGTCCACAAGCGCCTTCTCCTCGCCATCCACTTCCTCTTCGGTAACCACGCCCTCCTCCACGAGCCGGCCCGCAAACCGCTCGAGCACCGTCGGCTGGTTCGCGATCCGCTCAGCCATCAGAGGCTGTGTGTACGCGGGCTCGTCCTGCTCGTTGTGGCCGTGCCGCCGGTAGCCGACAAGGTCGACGACCACGTCCTGGCCGAAGCGGCTGCGGAATGCGAGCGCGAGCCGGATTGCCGAGATGGCCGCCTCGGCGTCATCGGCGTTGACGTGGATGATCGGAATGTCGAAGCCCTTCGCCAGGTCGCTCGAATAGCGTGTCGAACGCTCTTCCTGCGGATCCGTGGTGAAGCCGATCTGGTTGTTGGCGATGATGTGCAGCGTTCCGCCGGTGGTGTAGCCGGCAAGGTTTTCGAGATTCAGCGTCTCGGCCACGACCCCTTGCCCCGGGAAGGAAGCGTCGCCGTGGATGAGGATCGGTAGCGCAACGCGCGGATCGTGGATGCCCGGACCGGAGCTGCGGTCGGTCTGCTCGGCGCGCGTCCTGCCCTCGACGATCGGGTCGACGGCCTCGAGATGGCTGGGGTTGGCGGCGAGCGTGACCGTGATCTCCCCCGCCTCGGTCGCGCGCGTTCCCTCGGCCCCGTGGTGGTACTTGACGTCCCCACTCCCCCGCTCCGGATCGGCGGTGACCGCCTCCGTCGTCCGCTCCCCCTCGAACTCGCGCAGGATCTCCTCGTAGGGGACGCCGATCGTGTGCGCTAGGACGTTGAGCCGGCCGCGGTGGGCCATGCCGATCACGACCTCGTGCGCGCGCGCGTCGGCGGCGAGGTCGATCGCCTCGTCCAGCATCGGGATGAGCACGTCCAGCCCCTCGATGGAGAACTGCTTCTGTCCGAGGAACGTGCGATGGAGGAACTGCTCGAGACCTTCCGTCTGGACGAGCCTCGCGAGGAGCTCCTTCTTCTCCTCGGGCGCGAGCGGCGTGCGGTAGTGGCCGGACTCGATCGCCTTACGGAGCCAGACACGCTCTTCGTGGTTCGAGATGTGCTCGGTCTCGAAGGCCATCGTCCCGCAGTAGGTCTCCTTCATGTGCGGCAAGACCTCCGCGAGGTTTTCGCCCGGGACGTACACGCGCAGGATGGACGCGGGGATCTGCTCCATCAGCTCCGGCGTGAGGCCGAGGCTCTCGGGCTCGAGGGCGGGATCGCCGACGGGCTCGGAACCGAGCGGGTCGAGGTGCGCGGCCAGATGGCCGTGGGTCCGGAAGGCCTTGACGAGGGAGGTGCCGGCGGCAACGGCCGCGAGAAGGTCCTCGTCGGGCGCCACAGCGGGAGCGGCCGGGGCGGGTGCAGGTCGGGCCTCGGCCGGCGCGGAGTCGCCGTTCTCGGCCACGCGCAGGCGCTCGAGCAGCCGCGCGAGGCCGGGGTGCGTCGCGACGAGCTCGCTGTCGCCGCTCTCGAAGACGTCCCGCCATTCCTCGGGGACCGCTTCCGGATTCTCGAGGTACTGCTCGAGCAGGAGCCGGGCGTATCCCGAGTTCAGTCCGTCGACTTCCGGTGAAGCCATTGATGTTGTTGTAGCAAGCCGCCTAGAAGAGCGGTTTCTCGGCCAGGATGGCGAAGAGCATCCCGAGAATGAAGCACGTCGCCGTCACCGCCACCGCGATCCCGGCGAGGCGCTGGTTCCGCCCGCTCAGGCCGGCCGCGACGAACGCAAGGATGATCGCGAACGTGTCCACGCGGACGGGCCGGTAGGCCAGCGAGAAGAGCCCCGCAAAGATCGCGATCACGGACAGGAAGCCGGACACGATGTCGGCGGTGCTCCTGCGGTCGACGGGCTGGGCGTTCACGCGCCGGCGGGCGCTCGTCGAGCAACGCGGGCATAGCGGCGACCGGGCGAGCCATGCGGCCCCGGCCGGCGGCCGGTGGGACGGCGCGCCCACGGCGGCCTGGGCTCGATGTCAGGCCTGGCCACGAGCCGGGCGGCCTCGGCAGGCCCGCGGTCACCCCTGATTGCCCAGTAGACGACCAAGCAGAGGTAGATGACCGGGATCTTGAGGATCACCATCAGAAAAACGAACTCCCAGACCATCGATCGGAGGGTACCACCTCAGCTCTGGGGCAACACCTCCGCCAGGATCGCGATGATCGAGATGGGGATCGCGCCCAGGACGGTGAGCAGCGCGAGTGGCGTCGGCGAGTCGCGCTTGACAGCGAGATAGGCGCCCAGCGCAGGTGCAACCGCAGCCCACAGCCATGAAACGACGACAAGGGCCCCCATCAGGTTTCCACTGGTACCGCGGCAGAGGTCGTGACGGAGCGATCCGGGCTCTCCCGTGTCGGGGGTGAACGAGCCGCAGTAACCGACGCTCCAGACGCCGAACGCGACGACCAGGCCGAGGATCGCGAACGCGATCGACAGGATCCAGCCGGCGGCCCTCATCGCCCGGTGGCCATCCCGTGGAGCCATCCCGGCACCCGGAGCCTCGCGCGGATGAGGGCGCCCTGCAGCGCCGCCGCCCAGCGTTGCTGGAGGTAGGCGGCGCTCCTAAAGCGCGCTTCGACCTTAGGACGCGCCGCGAGAATTTCGTCGGGGTGCCGGGTGAATAGTGCGGCCGCGTGAATCCGCAGCGACTCGGCAAATAGCTCGAACACGCGGCCCATGCCACGATGACGTGTCCGCAATCCATCGGTCGCCCGAATTTGACCCCACCGAGCCTCGAGATCCTCGAAGCGATCGGCGAGTCGGTACAGGTTCTCTACGAACGGATCTACGTTGACGTGCGGCACCTCGCTGTAAAGCGTTTCGAAGCGGCGCAGCAGGATTCGGTACGAATGGATCTGTGCGTCGACCTTGACGAAGTAGCGATTTAGCGGCGAGCGGACAGGCGCCTTCCCAAGTGCGCCCGCCGCCGCGAGGAGCGCGGCGGCGGCGAGCAAGATCGCGAAGCGTGTCACCCGCGGGCGAATCCTAGGATCCCCTCGGCTCGAAGCTGGTTTGCCGCGGCTTGTAGTGACCTGCGCCGAAGAGTCGCACCGCCGTGTACCAGGTGCCTGCGTCGTAGAAGCAGAGGTAGCGTCTCGGATCGATGATCCAGTACCCCTTGCACGACGCGATCATCTCCTTGTAGAAGGTGACATCACAGTAGAGGCGGCCCTTCTGTGAGCCATAGCAGACGTCATGGTTGTAGCAGGCGTATTGCCACCCACCCTCGAATGGAGTCCAGGCCCACCACGGGTTGCTGCAGTAGTCGCGGCCGGCGACGTACGCCGCCGGCGGCGGGATGCCGATGTTGTCGTTGATCGTCAGGTCGCCGAACGACTTCGTGCCCGGATAAACCCAGTTCGGGTTGATGCCGTCCGGCGTATAGAACGTCGTCCGGTCGGGCGTACAGCGGTACGTCAGGCCCTTGCTTGGGTCGTACTCGTCGCAGCCGTTCGCGAGGTAGTAGGCCGACGCCTTCGGGACGCCCGCCGAGAGCGACACGGCCATCGCCGCGACCAGCGCCAGCATTAGCGCCACCGCAACGGCGGGTAGCGCACAGATCCGTTTCATTGTTGCCTCCTTCGAACTGTTTTCTGAATAGGCAACTTAGGTAAACAGGTCGAACGCGTGTGAAACGCCGTCGTGCCGAAAGTGCGCCGCCGCCGGCGCTAGGCTGCGCGCCGATGCGTTTCTTCCTGATGGCGCGGCACGGACAGTCCACGCTCAACGTCGAACAGCGGATCAACGGCGACCCCGGCGTATGCGTCGACCTGACGGAAGAAGGACGGGCGAACGCTCAGGACCTCGGTCAGCAGATCGCGAACGTCCCGATCGGCCTCTGCATCCACACGCGCTTCGACCGCACGCGCCAGACGGCGCTGATCGCGCTCGCGGGCCGCGACGTTCCCTTCGAGGTCGAGCCGCTCCTCGACGACATCGACGTCGGCGATCTGGAGGGCGACACGATCCAGGACTTCCGCGCGTGGAAGGCGGAGCACACGCGCGCGGACCGGTTCCCCGGCGGCGAAAGCCTCGTGGAGACGGCGAGGCGGTACGCGGCGGCGTTCCGCAAGCTGCTCGAGCGCGAGACGCCGGAGGTCGTCCTTGTTGTGACTCACGAGATCCCGATCCGCTACGCGCTCAACGCCGCGTGCGGCTCCGACGACCTGGACGGGCCTATGCACGAGATCCGCAATGCCACGCCGTACCTCTTCGACGACCCGTCCCTCCGGCGAGCCGCCGAGCGGATCGAGCAGCTCGCCGGGTAGGCTGTCGCGCCATGGGACGGGGATCGCGCGCGAGAATGCGCTGGAAGCACGACCGCCAGCGCAAGAAGAAGGAACGCGAGAAGCGGAAGGCCGCGGCGGCGCCTACTCCACGTCCACGCTCCTAGCCTCCAGCCAGTCGTATAGCGGCCCGTCGGCGACCTCGAGAAACCGGGGCTCGATCTCGTTGCCCGCCGCGACAAGCAGTTCCGCGACTGCAACGTAGTCCCGCCCGGGCGCGCGATAGTTCCGCGATCCGAGCGCTGCCACAGCGAGCGGCATGGCGAACTCTGCCTCGCCGGGTCGGCCCGGATCGGCGCCTGCTTCGAGCAGCCGGCGGACGACGTCCTCGTCCCCGACCCAGGCCGCGTGCCCGAGCAGCGGCAACCTCGGCGATCCGCCGACGACCCCCACGTAGTTCGGGCCAACGGCGTGCAGCACGGCGTCGAGGTGGCCCTGCAACGCGGCCATGACGATGACCTCCTGAGCGTCCGGGTCGTCCGGGAATGGCCCGGTCGTGCTCTCGCCACGCGCGAGCGCCGCGAGAGCGAGATCCTCGTCAGCGACGGCCGTGTCCGCGCCGAGGTCGGCGAGAACCTCGACCTGGTCGACGCGGCCGCGGATGAACGCGTGCTGGTACGGCGTCCGCAGCGGCACGTTCCCGCGCCACGTCTCTCCGCCGGGCTCGTTCAGGTCCGTGCCGTGCTCGGCCAGGAGGCGGAGCACCTCCGGGTCACGGCCGCGGCGAACCGCGTGGGCCATGTAGCCGCCCTCGTTGGGATCGCCACCCGCGTCGAGCAGGAGCCGGACGTGCTCGATCTCCTCGTAGTCGAGCGCGTGCGGCAGCGCGTTCGATCCGTTGACGGTCGCTCCGTGCGTGAGCAGGAGCTCGAGGCAAGCGGTGCTCCTGTCCTCGACGGAGTGGTAGAGCGACTCCCCGTCGTCGGGGTTCGCACCCGCCTCGAGCAGAACCCTCGTCAGCTCAGGGTCGTGCACGACGCCCGCTGCGCCGTACAGCGCCGACATCTCGCCGTACTCATTGGCGAAGGTCGCGTTCGGATCGGCGCCTCGCGCGAGGAGCTCCCGCGCGAGCGCGGACGAGGCGAAGCACGAATGGCAGACGTAGAGGATCGGCGCCCAGTTCCGCGGGCCGCCGGGCTCGTTCGGATCGCCGTCCCAGCCGCGGCCGAGGACGAGCCCCGCCCACGGGTCGCGCTCGATCTCAGGCCGGGCCTCGAGCATGCGCTCGGCTTGCGTGCGATGGTTGCCGGTCGCCGCGATCACGAACGCCTCGGCGTTCGCCTCGGCTGCGGCCACGAGCGCGGGCCAGCTGGGATACCCCTGCTCCCGCGCAAGGACGAGCTGCGCTCGGGCGAGGATCGGCTCGCGGCCTCCGAGCCGCTCGATCGCATCGGTGTCGCCGGCACGCGCCGAGCGGACGAGCTCCTTGGCCTGCTTGCGGAGTTGCTCCAGGTTCATCTCGACCTCCCTCCAGAGAGCCCGTGTCCGCGTCCCGGGCGGAGAAGAGATCGGTTGGCGATGCGGCAGTTCGATGAGGTGGGCTCTGCCCTGCCCGCGGACCGGGTGCGCCCTCGTGCGCGGCCGGAATCTTACCGTCAGACACGCGGAGGGCCGGCGATGCCGGCCCTCCGAGCATCCCGAGCGAGGAGGGATCAGGGGAAGTTGACGTTCGCGTTTCCGACGCGGAGCGTCGTACCTCCCGGGAGACCCAGGTTGTTGTTCGTCGAGATGACGAGCTCGATCATCCGGACGGTGATCGACTTCGGCCCGTTGATCACGTGGTACAGGTGCAGCGTTCCGACGTGCGCGATCTGGATCGTCGTGTTGGGTTGGATGTTCAGCACCGGAACCCCGGCGACGCTCAGCGCGAGCGTCGACCCGTTCGAGTTGAAGGTGTAGTTCGTCCCGTCGAACTCACCGTGGGCCACGGCCTTGATGGCGGTTGCCGTGACCAACCCGTTCAGGAGGTTGGCGCTCTGGATCGTCGCCGTGGTCTCGCCGACGGTCTTCGTCGGGCCGAGCGTTCCCGTAGCCGTCGTCGCGAGCGTCTGCGCCGACAGGATGTTCGGCACGCCGAGCGACGCGAGGTTCACCGTGCTCGTCCCGCCGAGGCAGGGGATCGACGCGTGCGGGTTCTGTCCGATCTTTACGACGTTCCCCAGCTGGTAGTAGACGTGACGGTACAGGTCAACCTGCCGGCGCCGATCACGAGGATCGACCTGCCCGGAATCGGCTTCGTGGTCGACTAACGCGGGCAATCCGTTGGGCATCACGGTCGCTCACGCGTACGCAGCGCTCACGACGCCGCTCCCGATCGGCGGTCTGGTCAAACCCGGCAGGACGGATTCTGACGGCGCGGAGGCGGGCTTTGCTCGCCTCCGCTCGGTTGCGCTCGAACTCGAGAAACCCGCCGCCCGAAATTGGAGCGCACGCGCAGCGTGCGCGAGATTTCGGGCGGCAATGGAGCCGAGGGGATTCGAACCCCTGACCTTCTGGCTGCCAGCCAGATGCTCTTCCAGCTGAGCTACGGCCCCGGAGCGCCCAAGTGTAGCTTCAAGAAATTCCGATTAGACCGAGACGGCTTCGACCGTCTCGGACGGCACATCCGACCAGAGATCCTCGAGCCGGTAGTACTGCCGCGCGTCCGGCGTGAACACGTGCAGGACCACGTCGAGGTAGTCCGCGACGATCCAGCTCGCCTCGCGGTCACCGTCGACCGCGACCGGCACCGAGCCGTCGTCCTGCTTCATCCTGATGTAGACCTCGTCCCAGATCGCCTTCGTCTGGCGCGGGTTCGTCCCGCTGACGATGACGAAATAGTCGGTGAAGGCGCAGACGGGCCGCATGTCGAGGATGACGACGTCCTTCGCCAGCTTCTCCTGGGCAAGACCGGCGATGCGGCGGGCTTGTTCGTGTGAGTTCAGAGGCTCTTCAGATCCGTCTCGAGTGCAGAATCAGTGTAGCCCGGTCACCGACGATAGACGCCGAGCTCCTCGATGAGCCCCGCGACGGCCGGCGGGACGAGCTCGTCGACGGCCTCTCCCTCCGCGACGCGCCGGCGGACTTCGCTGGACGACACGTCGAACGGCGGGATCTCGAAGACCTCGACTCGGTTCCGCGGCGCAACGAGGTATCCGGGACGAGTCGCCACGCCGAGCCGAGCCAGCTCGAGCACAGCTTCGGGCTCCTTCCACGACGCGAAGGCGGCCAGCTGGTCCGCGCCTACGAGAAAGACGGGATCGTCCCACTCGCGGGCGCGCAGCATGTCGACCGTGTACGCATACGGATCGAGCTCGATCTCCATTCCCGGAAACGCCGCGCGGGCCAGCCGGAGGCGGACGTCCGCCGGTGCGTGCACCGGCTTGTGTCCCGGCCGTTCCGCGACGAGGACGACGAAGCGATCGAACGCGAAGTGGCGCCGAGCCGCCTCCGCGAGCGCAACGTGGCCGTTGTGCGGCGGGTCGAACGCTCCTCCGTAGAGCCCGGTCACGCGAGCTCGAAGACCTCGTCTCCGATCTCGACCTCGGCGCCCTTGCGCGCCCCGGCCGCCTTCAGCGCCTCCTCCAGCTCCTCGCCCTCGGGCGGCGTGCCGGTGATACGGAAGCCGCGGTCAGTGCGGAAGATGCGGTACGGCCGCGCCTTCGGCTTGGGGCGATAGACGAGGAAGTCGGGGACCGGGACCTCCTCTTCCTCGGTCGGCTCCGCGGCCGGCACGAGCTCGAAGAGCCCGCGGCGGAACTCCTCCACTCCCTCCCCGGTCGCGCACGACAGGGCGAAGACACGGACGACGCGCGGATCGTGCAACTCTGGCTGCGGCGGATCCGGCAGGAGGTCGATCTTGTTCAGCACGACGATCTGCGGCAGCTCGCCCAGGCCGGCGCCGTAGGCGAAGAGCTCGCGGTCGACGACGCGGAACTGCTCGACGGGATCGTCTGCCGCGGCGTCGATCACGTGCACGAGCATGCGCGCGCGTTCGAGGTGAGCGAGGAACTCGTGGCCGAGCCCGACGCCCTCGCTCGCGCCCTCGATCAGCCCGGGCACGTCCGCCACCGTCAGCTGGCGGCCGTCGGGCGCATCCACCGTTCCGAGTACGGGCTCGAGCGTCGTGAACGGGTACTCCGCGACCTTCGGCTGAGCGTTCGAGATCCAGCGGAGAAGCGACGACTTGCCTGCGTTCGGCAGGCCGGCGAGGGCCGCGTCGGCGAGCAGCTTGAGCCGGAGCTCGAGCGCGCGCTCCTCGCCGGGAAGGCCCGTCTCGGCGAAGCGCGGCGACTGCCGCGTCGGAGAGGCGAAGCGCTTGTTCCCGCGGCCGCCGGCCCCGCCCTCGGCCACGACGGCACGGGAGCGCGGGCCGGTCAGGTCGGCCAGGATCGTCCCCTCCTCGTCGAACACCTGCGTCCCTACCGGGACGTGCAATTCGACCGTTTCGCCGGCCGCGCCGGTCTTGTTCGCACCGCGTCCGTGCTCGCCGCGTCCGGCCCGGAACCGTCGACCCCGCTGAAACGAGCTCAGGTCACGCAGGTCGGGATCGGCGCTGAGCACGACGTCTCCCCCGGGCCCGCCGTCCCCACCGTCCGGTCCGCCCTTGGGCACGCGGTACTCGCGCCGGAACGACATGCTGCCGTCCCCGCCGCGGCCCGCCGCCACGCGGATGCGGGCGCGATCGTGGAACACGCGTTACTCCGTGACGGATATCGAGCGGCGCTCGCCGCTCGTGCGGAACTCGACCTTGCCGTCGCGCTTGGCGAAGATCGTGTGGTCTCGTCCGAGGCCGGTGCCGGGGCCGTGGCGAAAGCGCGTCCCGCGCTGACGCACGATGATCATCCCGGCCTTCACTTCCTGGCCGTCGAAGATCTTGACGCCGAGCATCTTCGGGTTCGAGTCGCGCCCGTTCCGGGACGAGCCGAGTCCTTTCTTATGAGCCATTGCTCTCCGTCTCCTTCTTGGCCGCTGCGGGCTTGCGCGCGGCCGGTTTCTTCGCCGCCGGCTTCTTCTCGGCCGCGTCCGGCTTTTCTTCGGTCTCCGCGGCTGGCTTCCTGGTCGTCGCGGCCCGCGTTGCCACCTTCTGGATCTCCACCTCGGACATCCTGCTGCGGTGCCCGTTGTGCTTGCTGTAACCCGTCCTGCGGCGGTACTTGCCGACCCGGATCTTGTCCCCCAGGGTGTGGGACACGATCTTGGCCGTCACCTGCACGCCCTTGGGCGCGAACTGCGTCTTGCCGTTGTCGGCATAGAGCAGCACGTCGGGATGGAAGGTCTTGCCCTCGTCCTGACCCAGCCGGTCGACGAGGATCCGGTCGCCTTCCTGCACGCGGTACTGCTTGCCCGCCAGTTTGATGATTGCGTAGCTCATGTCACGTAAGAACGCGGGCTGGACGCCCGCGGCGCGGAAATTCTAGCTGTCCGAACCCTGTTCCGTGGTTGCCGGCGCCTTCTTGCGCCGGTTGCGGCCCCCGCGGGAGCCGCGGCGCGTGCGTCGGCGAGGCTTCGGTGCCTCCCCGTCGGCCGGCGGCTCGTCCGCCTGCGCACCGTTCTGGCTGGGCTCCTCCTCGGCGACGGGCTCTGCCTGGCCGAGCTCCGGCTCGGGCACGTGGATCCGCGCCTCGACCTGGCCGTTCCCTCCGGCGTCGCCGTCAGCGGACGCCGCAGCGGTCTCCGCGGACGCGGCAGCGGTCTCCGCGGACGCGGCGGCGGGCGACGTGGCCGGCTTGTTCCGCCTCCGTCCTCCCCGCGACCCACGCCTCGTCCTCCGCTTCGGCTTCTCCGGATCGTCCGCGGCGCCTTCCTTCGGCGCCTCGTCCGGCTCGGCCGCCTCGGCCTCGACCGCGGTCTCGGTCTTCTTGGTCTCGGTCTTGACCTTGGTCTCGGTCGCGGTCTTGACCTTGGTCTCGGTCTCGGCCGGCTTGCGCGTGCGCGGCTGTCGGGTCGGCTTGACGGCCTCGATCTCCGCCGTCACAGGAGACACGACCGCGGCCTGCTTGCCGGGCCGCGTGAGGAGAGATGCGTACGCGACGCCGTCGAGCACGCGCTCGATCCGCACCTTGACCGTCTTGCCGACCATCTTCGCCGCGTCGCCGACGACCACCGCGTGGCCGTTCGTGCGGCCGACACCGGCCTCCGGGTCGTAGAGCCCGACCTCGCCGAGCTCGAGGCGCACTTCGGCGCCCTCCTCCAGCCCGTTTTTGGGCGCAAGCTTCGAACGCGCACCCTGAGAGAGAACGTTGAAGTACTCGACGTCGACGTCCTTGCGCGGGACGAGCCAGAAGCGGCGCTTGACCTGCTCCTCGATCGCCCGCAGCCGCTCGGCGGCCGGGCCGACGAGCACGGCGGCGACGCGCGCGTTCAGCTCGACGCGGAACGCCTGGCTGCGGGATTGCCGTGCCAGCCCGCGCAGGCGCCGCTCGACCTCGATCGCGGCCGTTGCCTCGGAGATCAGGACGCCTTCTCCGTCACAGAGCGTGCAGCGCGTGGTCAGGATCTCGCGCGGCCCGTCGGTCACGTTCTGGCGCGTCATCTCGACGAGGCCGAGCGGTGAAATCTCGACGACGTAGGTCTTCGTCCGGTCGCGCTCGAGCTCGGTGCGGAGCGCGTCCTCGACCAGCCCCCGGTTCTTCGGGTTCGCCATGTCGATGAAGTCGATGACGATGATCCCGCCGATGTCGCGCAGGCGGAGCTGGCGGACGACCTCCTTGACCGCCTCGAGGTTGTTCTTGGTGATCGTGTCCTCGAGCCGCGCGCCGGACGACTTCGACCGGGAGCCCGTGAACCGCCCGGTGTTGACGTCGATGACCGTGAACGCCTCGGCGTAGTCGAAGATCAGGTAGCCGCCGGAGGGGAGGTCGACGCGGCGCGAGAGCGTGGAGCGGATCTCGCGGTCGACGCCGAAGCGTTCGAACAGCGGTTCCCTCTCCCGGTCGTGCACGACCCGCTCGACCATGTGCGGCGACGTCTTCTTCAGGTAGCCGGTGACGCGCTTGTACGTCGCGTCGTCGTCGATGATCGCGCGCTCGAAGTCGTCGGTGAAGAGGTCGCGGACGACCCGCAGGGGCAACTCGGACTCCTGGTAGACGAGCGCCGGCGCGCTCACTTCCTTGTCGTGCTTCTGGATCTCGTCCCAGAGGCGCTGCAGGAAGATGAGGTCGCGCTCGATGTCCTCCGCGGTCGCGCCCTCGGCCGCGGTGCGGACGATGACGCCGCCCTGCGGCAGCTTGAGCTTCTTGAGGATCTCGCGCAGCCGCGTGCGCTCGTCGTCCTCGAGCCGGCGCGAGACGCCGAGGCCTTCGCCGTTGGGGACGAAGACCACGAAGCGGCCCGGGAGCGAGATCTCCGTCGTCAGGCGCGCGCCTTTCGACTTCATCGGGTCCTTGACCGCCTGCACGAGGATCTGCTGTCCCCGTGCGATCAGGTCCTGGATCTTGCGCCCGCCGCGGCCCTCGAGCTCGGGGCCGACGATCTCGTCGACGAACAGGAACCCGTTCTTGTCGAGGCCGATGTCGACGAACGCGGCCTCCATCCCGGGGAGGACGTTGTCGACCTTCCCCTTGTAGATGTTGCCGGCGATCGAGCGGCGCTCGGGACGCTCGAGGTAGACCTCGGCGACCTGGCCGTCCTCGAGGACCGCGACCCGCTGCTCGCCGATGTCCGCCGAGATGACGAGCTCGCGCTTCGCGGGCGGGAGCGGGGCGCGCTTGGTCGCGACCCGGCGGCGCTGGCCGCTGGAGCGCGAGCCGCCGCGGTCCGGCGGCCTCCGCTCGGGCTGGTCGGGCTTGGCCCGCTGTGGCGTTTCCTTCTTCTCGGCCTTCTCGGCGGTCTCAGCCTGGGCCTTGGCCTCAGCCTGGGCCTTGGCCTGCGCCGTCTGAGCGGGCCTCCGGCGGTTGCGGCCACCGCGGCTGCCGCGCCTACGCCTCGTCGTCGTCTTTGGTGCTTCCTCGCCAGTCGTGGCGGGTGGTTCGGGTGCTTCTACTTCAGGTGCTTCTGCTTCAGGTGCTTCTTCGATCGGGGCCGGGGCCTGTTCGGCCCGCTGGGCCTCGAGCTTTTGCTTCCTCCGTCGGAACCAGGGCAAACGAAATCTCCTTTTCGTGCGCGCGCGCGTGCGTCACCTCGGGCGGAAGGCGGAATGGGCGCTGCGTCTTGTGGTTGGAAAACATCTTGGGTCTACGGTAGCAAGCCGTTCGGAGACCCCTTGTCGTCCGGACCGGGTCCTACCATGCGCGCATCGACGAACGGGGAGGTGCCGGCAGTGCCTGAGGAGCAGCGGGAAGCGTTCGAGCTACTACTCATCGAAGAAGCCGACGCCTGGTTCGAGTATCTCGAGGCGACGCGCGGCCAGAGCGAGGCGAGGTACAAGGAGGTCGAGCCCTGGGCCTGGGCCCGCCTGCGCCAACGGCTCCGCGCCGTCAGGGCGCGGCGCGCAAAGCTGCGCCCGGCCGCCGCCTGAACTAGCGGCGCCGCGCGGCCCGCGGCCTGGCTTTCGCTCGCGCGCCGATCGCGAGCAGCACGCCCATGGCGGCCAGGTTCGTGATCATCGCCGAGCCGCCCACGCTCACGAACGGAAGCGGGATGCCCGTGATCGGCGCGAGGCCGATCGTCATGCCGACGTTGACGAAGACCTGGAAGAGGAACGCGACGACGATCGTCCCTGCCGCGATGGCCGAGTAGCGGTCACGCGCGATCGTCACGATCCTGAGCCCCCTCCACACCACGAGCAAGTAGAGGCCGAGCAGCAGCGCGCCACCCGCGAATCCCCGCTGCTCCGCATACGACGAGAAGGCGAAGTCCGTCGCGTGCTCGGGGAGGTAGTTGAAGTTCGTCTGCGTCGAGCCGCTGATTCCCCGGCCGGTCAACCCGCCGGCGCCGACGCCGATCTTCGACTGGATGATGTTGTAGCCCGAGCCGCTCGGATCCTTGTTGGGGTGCAGGAAGGCGGTCAGGCGGTCCTGCTGGTACGGCTTGAGGATGTGGATCCCGCCGGCGGGCAGGAACCACAAGACCGCCGTGACGAACAGCGCCGCGAGCGTCCCGATCACCGCCAGGTGCAGCCAGCGCGTTCCCGCGATGAACAGCGCGCCCAGAATCGCGGTCGAGTAGACGAGCGCCGTTCCGATGTCGGGCTGCAGGAATACGAGCAGGATCGGGACGAGCGCGAGTCCGAGCGCCGCCCCCGTAGTCCTCCACTCGTCGAGCCGCTTCGCGTTGTCGGCGAGGAACGCGGCCAGGAACAGGATGAAGAGGAGCTTCCCGAACTCTGAGGGCTGGAAGCGGAAGAAGCCCAGGTCGATCCAGCGGCGCGAGCCACGCGCGGCCTCGCCCGACGAGGATGACGAACACCATCGCCCCCGTCATCACCCCGTAGACCCACCATTTGTGGCGGCGATAGATGTTGGGATCGACGAAGAGGGCGACGAAGAAGGCGATCGTCCCGAGCAGCGCGAAGATCCCCTGCCGCACGAGGTAGTAGCTCGGGTCGCCGGTGACGTCATGGGAGGTGATCCCGTTGATCGCCCAGAGGCCGACGCCGACGAGGGCGGCGATCGCCCCCACGAGCAGCCAGTCGAGGTCGCGCGGCCCCCAGGCGAGGCCCTCGCGCTCGTCGCGCACCCGCATGCCGATCCTGGTGACGTACTCGACCATCAGTCGGAGTGTCGCCGGCCACTGGCGACTGCGTTGGCCGAGTTGACATGGAAGAACTGCTGGAAGACCTCCATCGCCGCGGGTGCTGCCGCCGTGCCGCCGTGACCGCCGTTCTCGATCAGCGCGCACACGACGAGCTTCGGATCCTCGATCGGCCCATACCCGCACCACCAGGACTGGCTGACCGTGTCCGGGCGCGTCCAGCCCGGAAGCGTGACGACCTTCTCCGCCGTCCCAGTCTTGCCGGCGATGGTGTACGGGAAGCTGCCGAAGACCGCGGTCGACGTCCCGTTGAGTCCGTGCGTGGCCTGCAAGAGCCCGTTACGCACTGCCGTCGAGCGCCGTCGGGTCGAGGCCGACGGACTGCGGATGTCGAATGGGGAAGCGCCACTTGACCACGGCCTGGTTGTCGTTCGTCGTCTGCTCGACGTCGCCGGCGACGTGCGGCGTGACGAGCTTCCCGCCGTTCGCGATCAACGCGTAGACGCGCGCGAGCTGGAGGGGAGTCAACTGCAGGTCGCCCTGGCCGATGGCGAGCTGGATCGAGTTACCGGGCTTCCACACACGGTCGACCTGCCAGCAGCACGCGGTCGGTCTTCCGCGTGAACGTGCGCTTCCGCCACTCGGGCGTGGGCAGGAGACCGGTCGCCTCTCCAGGGATGTCGATGCCGGTCGGCTTCCCGATCCCGAGGCGCGCGGCCCACGCCTGCAGCGGGTGGCCACGGTCGCGCGGCAGCTTGTAGAAGTCGTAACCGAGTTGGTAGAAGTAGGTGTCGCAGGAGGCCTCGATGCGCCGTCATCAGGTCCATCGGCTGGTTGACGTTCGGGTCCCAGTTCTTGAACGTCCCGCCGAGAACCGGTCTCCCCTGCGCGTCCCGAACGTAGTAGACCGGCGTGCACTGGAGCGTGTCGTAGGGCGAGATGACGTGCTCCTGCAGCGCCGCGAGCGCGGTGATGACCTTGAAGGTCGAGCCGGCGGGATAGAGGCCCGAGATCGCGCGGTCGACCGCCGGGTAGTTGTCCTTCTCGGCCGTCTGCGGTGTCAGGCCCTGGTTGGCGAGCTTCTTCGCGTCGACGCGGCCCACGTACACGCTCGGCTTGTACGTCGGGTACGAGGCGAGCGCCCGGATCGCGCCGTTCCTCGGGTCGAGCGCCACGATCGCGCCGCCGCGCGACGCCCAGCAGCCGAAACAACCGTCCTGGTGCGCGAGCTTGATTCCGTCCCTGATCGCGCGCTCGGCCGCCTGCTGAAGCTGGAGGTCGATCGTCAGCCGCAGGGTGTCGCCCGGCTGGGGCGACATCCGCGGCTTGAACACGCCGCGCGGCCGCCCGCTCGCGTCCACACGCAGCTGTGCGACGCCGGCCTTCCCGCGGAGGTACCTGTCGTATACGCCTTCCACACCGCCCTGGCCGATCCGGTCGCCGGACCGGTAGTCGCCCGTGCGGTACTGGCGTTCCTTCAGCTGTGGGGCGGAGATCTCGCCCACGTGGCCGAGGATGTGCGCGGCGAGCGCCTGGTGCGGATAGTGCCGGAGTGTGGTCGAGTGGACGTCGACCCCACGGAACTGGTCCAGGTGCTCGAGGATGTACGCGGCCTGGGCGCGGTGGACTCCGCTCTTGATCGTGACCGGCGTGAGCGGGTCGCCGGCTTTCCCTCGGAGCAAGGCCACGACCGTGCGCGGCGACATCTTCAGGACGGCGGCGAGCCGGCGAAGCTCTCCAAGCTGGCGCGACCATGTCTTCGGGAGGTCCTGCGGCCAGATGCGGACGATGGTCCCCGGCGCGTTCGTCACGAGGGGACGGCCCTTTTCGTCCACGATCGTCCCGCGCGGCGCCTCGATGCGGATGGTGCGGACCTGGTTGTTCTGCGCCTCGGTGAGGTAGTGCGTCCCCGACAGGACCTGCAGGGCCCACAGGCGGAAGAGCAGGACCGCGAAGACCGCGAGCGCGAGCAGGCTCAGCACGCCGACCCGCAGGGCGAGCTTCGGGGTGAAGCGATACGGGATCTCGACGCTCTCGTCCGGCGGGAGGAACTCCGCTCGGCGCAGGCGCCGGAGAGGCGGGCGGGCTCCGGTCGTGCTACTCAATCAGGCGCACCTCCCGCACCGGCTGGGTGTCGCGTCCGAGGGACAGCACCCAGCGGCAGAACAGGTAGACGGGATAGGCGAGCAGCAGGTTGAAGAGCAGGCTCGGCGGGAGCGCGTCGAGGAGCACGGCCTCCGGCGAGACCCCCTCGCCCAGCATGAAGCGGACGAGGAGCGAGGCGAGCGAGTACAGGATGGTGACGACCCCGACCGCCAGCACCGGAGCGTGCCGGCCGCGGCCGGTCGTCTCGCCGTAGCGGCCGATCCAGTACCCCACCAGGGTGAGGAGGAGCGCGGTCACGCCCATCGTCTCGAGCGTCGCCGTGTCGACGACGATCCCCGCGAAGAAGCCGCCGACCGCACCGAAGATGGAGCCGCGCATGAGCGCAACGGCGCAGAGTGTGATGAGCAGCAGGTTCGGCGTCCCTCCGATCACGGTCACCGAGTTCAGGATGGAGACCTGGATCACCGCCGCGACAAACAGGAGCGCCCCGGCTTTGACGCCGTCGAGGACGATCACCGTTTCTTGACCAGGACGATGACCGAGCTCAGCGAGGAGAAGTCCACGTACGGCGCGATCTGGATGCTCGCGTACAGGTCGGTGCTGAAGAAGTTGGAGCTGGAGACGATCCCGATCGGGATGCCCTTCGGATAGATCGAGCTGAGCGACCCCTGGTGCCAGCCGGCCGTGACGATCCGGTTGTTGAGCGCGACGTGCTCCGACTTCTGCACCTGGTCGAGGAAGAGCGTCGTCCCCGGCCCGTGCCCGTGCCGCACCATCCCCTCGGCGCCCGTGTCGATATCGATCGCCGAGACGGCCGTGTCCTCATCTGTGAGCAACGTGACCTGCGCCTCGCCGCCGGCCACCTTGGAGACTTTCCCGACGAGTCTGCCGTCCGGATCAACGACCGGGTCGTCGTCCTGAATGCCGCTCCCACTGCCGGCGGCGATGACGACGCGCTGCTCGAACTCGCTCGGCAGCTTCGAGATGATCTCGGTGGTTACGGGACGGTAGTTCTTGACCTTCGGGCCGGAGAGGTAATGAAGTGATCTCGTGAGCTGCTTGTTCTCCCGCGCCGCGAACTGGAGCTTGATGAGACGCTTTCGGACGCGGTCCAGCTCGGTTTGGAGCTTGTCCCGATCCGACTTCGCGTCGATCAGTCCGCGCATGTAGTTGTAGAGATCCTGGAACGGATGCGCGACGCGCGTGGCGGCGACCTCGAACGGGTGGAGGACGGTCGAGCCCGCGTTCTGGATGGAGTGCATCGCGCCGCCGCCCGACTCGCGGAAGTACACCGTGATCATCACGAGCGAGAGGACGACCAGCACGGCCAGGACGATCCGTCGCTTGACCGGGCCGCTGAAGCGGCCGTTCAGGCGGGGCGGATACGAGGACGACGTCGACCGCTGCGATGACCCCAGCACCGCCAGCCGTGCAGATCGGTTGCGAGGCACGGGAGCGACCTAGTTTAGGGAAGTAGCCGGAGCGCCTAGCGCCTATACCCGTTGCGCCTCTTGGCGCTCGAGCGGGCGCTGCGATGGATCGCCTCGAACTCCTCGAGGCTGCGTCCTGAGCCGACCGCGACGCAGGTGAGCGGCGACTCGGCGAGATGCACGGGCATCTGCGTCTCGTGGCGGAGGCGCTCGTCCATCCCGCTCAGCAGGGCGCCGCCGCCGGCGAGGACGATGCCACGGTCCATGATGTCCGCCGCCAGCTCGGGCGGCGTCTTGTCGAGGGTGGACTTGATGGCGTCGATGATCTGTGCCACGGGCTCCTCGAGAGCGCGCCGCACCTCCTCCGACGAAAGAATGATCGTCTTCGGTAGCCCGGTCAGCATGTCGCGTCCGCGCACCTCAGCCTGCACCTCGTTCTTCAGGTCGTAGGCGGAGCCGATCTCGAGCTTGATCTCCTCGGCGGTCTGCTGGCCGATCAGGAGTTTGTACTCGCGCTTGATGTGGTTGACGATCGCCTCGTCCATCTCGTCGCCGCCGACGCGGAGGCTCTGCGAGACGACGATGCCGCCCAGCGAGATGACTGCGACCTCGCTCGTGCCGCCGCCGATGTCCACGATCATGTTCCCGGTCGGCTCGGCCACGGGCAGCCCGGCGCCGATCGCGGCCGCCATCGGCTCCTCGATCAGGTAGGCCTGGCGCGCGCCGGCGGTGAGTGTCGCCTCCTCCACCGCGCGTTTCTCGACGCCGGTCACTCCCGAGGGGACGCAGACCACGACGCGCGGGTGCGCGAAGCGATGCTGGTGCACCTTCTGGATGAAGTGGCGGAGCATCTGCTCGGTCACCTCGAAGTCGGCGATGACGCCGTCCTTCAGCGGGCGGATGGCGGAGATCGTCCCCGGAGTCCGGCCGAGCATCCGCTTGGCCTCCACGCCGACGGCGTGCACCTCCCCGGTCCGCTGGTCGATCGCGACGACCGACGGCTCGGACAGGACGATCCCGCGTCCGCGGACGTAGACGAGGGTGTTGGCCGTGCCGAGATCGACGGCCATGTCCCGGCCGCCGAAGCTGTTGAAGTAGCTCATGAGCCCCATAGGGAGCATCCGAGTGTACCCACGTCCGAAAATAAAGTCCTGGATATCGCCGCGATCCGGAGGAGGCGGGCGCGCCGGTCCGAACTAGTGGGGGATGGCCGGTGCGAGCCAGGAAGCGCTGTATGCCTCGATCGACCTCGAGCTCTCGTGGTCCGAGGAGCAGCTGCCGCAGACACTGCGGACGAAGCACGTCCACGGACTGCATCCCTACCTCGGAAAGTTCGTGCCGCAGCTGGTCGAGGTCTTCCTCCGGCGCACCTTCCGTCCCGGCGACCGCGTGTACGACCCGTTCGCAGGCAGCGGGACGACGCTGGTCGAGGCGAACGTATTCGGAGCGGACACGGTCGGCTGCGACATCTCCGCCTTCAACTGCCTGCTGGCAGAGGTGAAGACGAGGCGCTACTCGCTGGGTGAGCTGGAGCTCGGGTTGCGCGGAGCGCTCGAGGAGGCCCGCCGCTCGCGCCGCTCGACGCGCGGCGCGAGCGCGTGGCTCCGCCGCTGGTACGCGCCCGAGGCCCTCGGCGAGCTCCTCGCGTACCGGCGCGCCGCCCTGCGCCTGGAGCCGCCCTACGACGACGTCGCGCGGGTTGTCCTCTCCCGAGCTGCGCGCTCGGCCCGTCTGACGACGCACTTCGACCTGGACCTCCCGCGCGAGCCCGTGACGGGCCCGTACCAGTGCCGCAAGCACAAGCGCGAGTGCCGGCCGGTGACCGCGGCGCGGAAGTTCCTTGCCCGCTATACGACCGACACTGCCCGCCGGCTGCGCGAGTTCGCGGCAGTGCGCAGCGAGCGCGACGTGAGCGTCCTGCACGCCGACGCGCGGACCGCGTGCGTCGAGGCGACGGGAATCATCACCTCGCCGCCGTACCCGGGGCTCATCGACTACCACGAACAGCACCGGTACGCGTACGAGCTGCTCGGGCTACCCGACCGACGGGCGCTCGAGATCGGCGCGGCCGCTGTGGGCCGGAGCCGCTCGGCGCTCGGACGCTACGTCACGGCCATGAGCGAGGTCTTCTCCAACGCGTCGCGCGGGCTCCCGGACGGCAGCCCTGTCGTCATCGTCGTCAACGACTCGCACGAGCTGTATCCGGAGATCCTGCGGCTCGCGGGCCTGCGGCTGGAGGAACGGATCACGCGGCACGTCAACCGGCGCACCGGGAGGCGCGCCGGCGAGTTCTTCGAAGACGTGCTGGTCTGCCGGACGACCTAGTCGCCGGCCAGGATCTTGTACAGGCCCTTGCGGGTCGATTCGAGCAGCTCGCGGGCTTCTCCGCGCTGCGACTCACCGCCGGCCTGGACGACCTGTCGGGTCGCGATTCCGACGTCCATGGCCAGGCGCATCAGGTCGCGGACGTCGTCGGGCATCCCGCCCGCCGCCTCCTGCCATGGCGTGCCGAACCGCTCGCGGTTCTCCTCGAGATGCTTGCGGCCTTCGTCCGTGAGCTCGAAGACGGTGCTTCCGTCGCGAGGCTCTCCGCGGACGAGGCCCTCGTCGGTGAGCAGCTGCAGCGCCGGATAGACCGAGCCCGGGCTGGGCCGCCATGATCCGCCGCTGCGCTCCTCGAGCTCCTTGATGATCTGGTAGCCGTTTCGCGGCTCCTCGTCGAGCAGGAGGAGGATCGCCGCGCGGGTGTCTCCTCGGCGCATGCGCGTGCCGCCCCAATGGCTGCGGCCGCGCCATCCCCCGAAGGGTGAATCAGAACGATGGTGGAAATGATGATGTCTCATGTTGCGATAGTACACGATATATCGTTATATGTCAAGATCGCACGTTAGCCGAATCCGTAGATGCCCGGGAACCGCTCTGCGAGGAGTCTGACCAGCAGCGCTCCAGGAAGGCCGACCACGTTCAGATAGTCGCCTTCCATTCGCTCGACGAGCGACGCGCCCAGCCCCTGGATCGCGTATGCGCCGGCGCGCCCCTCCCACTCCAGGCTCGCGACGTAATGCGCGAGGTCGCGCGCGTCGAGTGGTCGGAAGGTCACCAGGGTGACCTCCTCGTGGACTTCCTCCCAGGCCGGCGTCACGAGCGCCAGACCCGAGACGACCTCGTGGGTCTTGCCGGCGAGGCTCTCGAGCATTTCCTCGGCCGCCTCCGCGGTCTCGGCCTTGCCGTAGACGCGGCCGCCGCAAATGACCTCCGTGTCGCAGCCGAGCACCGGCCGTCCATCGGCATACGGCAGCGCCGAGCGAGCCTTGCCGAGCGCGTGTGCCACGGGATCCTCCTCGGTCTCCTCGTACACGGGAGCGAGCACCTCGAACGGGATCCGCAACTGCTCGAGGATCTCGCGCCGGCGCGGCGAGGTCGAGGCGAGAAGGAGCGGGGGTGCTGGAGAGGCGCTCACGGCCGGGTCGAGCAGCGCGCCGAGGTCATGTCCCCTTCATCCCCCCGGGGCGCTAACGCGCCCGACCCCCGAGATGAGCGTAGTCGCGAGGGTGTGACGAGTGGGTGACGGAGACGTGCCGAATCTGTGCCGAGTACGGCGGGATGCTCATCCCAGCTTCCGGGCTCGCCAGATCTCCTCCGACGGCCACTTCCTCGCCCACTCGGCAGAGACGAAGTCATAGCGCGAGTGCGTCTCCGCTCCTTCGGGAGCCTGGATTTCGATCAGGTCGAGGATGTCGAACCCGTTCTCGCGCAGCAGCCGGATCCAGTCTCCGTGCGAGAGGTGGTACTCGACACCCTCGTCCACGTCTGCCGACCACTCGAACCGGTGCATGCCGAACTGGGGTCGGAGCAGTCGCTCCTCCGCCTTGCCGTCGTCCGGCGAGCAGAGGATGAGGAGCGTCGAGTTGCGCAGGAACACGAGCTCCCCTCCGGGACGGAGCAACCGCGCGGCCTCGGGGATCCACTTGTACGGGTCGGCCCAGATCGACGCTCCGTACTCCGACACCGCGACGTCGAACGACGCGTCCGGCAGCGGCACGTCCTCGCCGAATGCCTGGACGAGCTCGAGCTCGATCCCGGTCTTCGCCATACAGCGCCGCGCCGTCTCCAGCTGCGCGGGCGTGGGATCGACGCCGACGACGCGCCGCGCGCCACGCCGCTTCAGCCAGGCGCCGAAGTAGGCGGTGCCGCAGCCGAGCTCGACCACGTCTTTCCCGGACACGTCCGGAAGGGCGTGGACTTCCGACTCGGGCACGGCCCAGATCCCCCAGTCGATCTCGTCCTTCGCCCATGCCTCCTCGGCGCGCGCGTCGGTGTAATCCGTATTCGCCCGCGTCCAGGCTTCGACGTTGCGCTCGCTCATGCCTTCCGCGCCACCCACAGGTGCTCTGCGGCCCACTGCCGCGCCCACTCGTACGTGACGTAGTCCCCGTAAGTCGTGGTCCCCCCTTCCGGAGGACGGAGCTCGATCAGCGCTTCGATGGCGAAGCCGTTTGCACGCAGGAGGCGGATCCAGTCGCCGTCGTTCAGCTCGTACGTGGCCGCGCCGTTGTCCTCCGGCGCGATGTCCAGCTGGAAGTAGGAGCGATGCAGCCGCGTGTCGACGCGATCGTTCTCCTCGTCGTAGCAGATGTCCAGGAACGGGCTGGAGACGTTGGCCGCGAGCAGAGCACCGGGCCGCAGCACGCGAGCGACCTCCGGCACGACGACGCGCGGGTCGGCCCACGAGAGCGCGCCGTGGTCGGAGAAGACGATGTCGAAGGACTCGTCCGGCAGCGGGATCTCCTCAGCGGACGCGTGGAAGAGCGGGAAGTCCACACCCGCCTCGGCCATGAGCCCGCGGGCGTGCTCGAGCTGCCGCGAAGAGTTGTCGAGCCCGACCGGCCGGGCACCCCGCTTCGCGAGCTCGATCGACCAGCGAGCTGCGCCGCAGCCGAGCTCGAGGATGTCCTTGCCGGCGACCTCGCCGAGGGCGCCGACCTCGGACTCGGGAATCGACCACGCGCCCCAGATCAGGTCGTCGACGTTGAGCTGCGGCCCGTGGACGGCCTGGTACTCGTCCGACTCGTTGTCCCAGTGCTCGCGGTTGCGGAGCGCCTGGTCAGAGGGCGGCATCGGGAAACCAGAGGCCGATCTCCCGCGCCGCCGACTCGGGCGAGTCGGAGCCGTGCACGAGGTTGTCCGGCATCGAAAGCGCGAGGTCGCCGCGAATCGAGCCCGGCGTCGAGTCGGCGGGGTTGGTGGCACCCATGGTCGTCCGTACGGACGCGATCGCGCCCTCGCCCTCGAGTACGAGCGCGAGCGTCGGCGCCGAGGTGATGAACTCGACCAGCTCGCCGAAGAACGGCTTCTCCCTGTGCTCCGCGTAGTGCTGTTCGGCGAGCTCGCGGTCGACCGTGAGGAGCTTGGCGGCGCGCATCTGCAGCCCGCGCCGCTCGAAGCGGCCGAGGATCTCGCCGGCGAGCGCGCGCTGGACCGCGTCGGGCTTGATCAGGACGAGTGTTCGCTCGGCGGCCATCCGGCCCGGAACGTTACTCGTCGGGCTGAGGAGTGGTGCGCGAGCGCGACGGGCTCCGGCGCCGGCGCGGTTCGTCCGGCGGCCCGAGATCGAGCGTCGGCGTCAGCTCGATCGGCTTCTCGCAATATGGGCAGACCTGCCAGAGCGGCTCGAGCGGCGCGTTGCAGTTCTCGCACGCCTGCTTGAGCTTGGTCGTGCAGACGGGGCACACGAGGTAGGACGGGTCTACCGCGGCGCGGCAAACCGGACAGCGCAGCTCGAAGCGGGACATTCGCTCCTCGAGCTCGCGGATCTCGAGATCGCGCTCCCGGATGTCCTCCAGGTACTCGGGCGGACGGAAGAGCATGTAGACGAGCGCGCCGAAGAACGGCGGGACGAGACCGAGGAGCGTGGCCATCGCGACCAGCCACGGATCCTCGATCCGGCGGCGCGCGTCCTTGTACACCCAGTACGCGATCGCGAGCCAGAAGATCACGCCGAAGAAGATGAGCAGGTTCCGCAGCACGTACCACGTGTCGGAGTGGAAGAAGTCGGCGCCGAGAGCTGTCATAGGAAGATCTTTCCGACGATGTAGCCGACCAGAAACGAGAGCCCGACCACCGCACAGATCACGAACGCGGCGAACAGGAACACGCCCAACCGCTGACGGAACTTGAGCTTCATGCTACGCGCGCGGGTCGGACAGCGAGGTCGTTGAGCAGATAGAGCGAGCCGGTGACGAGCACCGGCGTGCCCAGCTCGCGCGCCCGCGCCACCGCCTGGACGGAATCCGCGACCGCCTCGACGTGCCCGAAGTAGGGCTGGGCGCGCCGTGCGAGCTCCTCGGCCGCCAGCGCGCGCGGATGGCTTGACGTGGTGGCCACGAACGCCGGCGCGTGCATGGAGAGCAGGCGCAGGATCCCATCGACGTCCTTGTCCGAGAGGATCGAAGCGGCGATCGCGCCGAGCGCGGGAAGGTGCGGCTCGATGTAGCGGACGGCCTCGGGCGTGTGTGCGCCGTCCCAGAGCTCGTCCCCGCGCCATTCGAGCCGACCGGGCAGCTGCACGTGCACGGGCACGACGCGCCGGCCGAGGAAGACCGACGAGGCGGCCGCGCCGAGCGCGGTGTTGCCGCCTGTCTCGAGGATGACGCGCGCCGCGCCGTTGTCGCGAGCGAGCCCCTCCCACTCCGGCTCGCCGAGCACGACGGTCGCGCCGGGCCGGACGACCGCCAGCTTCTCCGCCGCGATCTGCCCGCGCGTGTCGCCGAGGACGTCCGTGTGCTCGAGCGCGACGTTGGTCAGGACCACAACTGGGGCATCCAGGACGTTCGTCGCATCGAAGCGCCCGCCCAGCCCCGCCTCGACGGCGGCGACGTCCACGCCTGCCTCCGCGAACTCCGCCAGCGCCGCGGCGGTCAGCACTTCGAACTGCGTCGCGCCGAGGCGCTCGGCCGCCGGCCGGACGCGCTCGACTGCACGCTCGAAGTCGGACTCCATGCCGCCTACGCGGATCCGCTCGGCCCAACCGGTCACGTGCGGCGAGTAGTAACCGCCCGTGAGCAGCCCCTCGCGCGCGAGCGTCTCCTCGATCGTCCTCGTCGTCGTCCCTTTCCCGTTCGTGCCGACGATGTGGATAGACCGATAGGCGCGCTGAGGATTCCCGAGCTCGTCCAGCAATGCGCGGATTCGGTCGAGCCCGAACCCGTCCTGCGGCCAGGGGCTCAGTCCCTCGACAAACTCAACCGCCGAGCGCATCGAGCTCGGCCCGGTACTGCTCCAGCTTGTCCTTCTCGGCCTCGACGACATCCGGCGGCGCGTTCTGGACGAAGCGCTCGTTGGCCAGCATCCGCTCGCCGCGTTCGACCTCCTTGCGGAGCCGCTCGATCTCGCCGGCGAGGTCGCCCTGGCCGTTTTCGCGCGGACGCACCACTGCCTCGAAGATCCGTTCGGCCTCGCCCTCCAGACCGACTCGCACGCCGCTCCGGCGGTAGATGCGCGCCGCGAGCTGCACCTCGTCGAGCGCGTCCCGCGCGTCCGCGTGCTCCGGCCGCGGCTCGAGCCACGGAGCGACGATCAGCCGGCTCTCACGTGCCGGCAGGTGCGACCAGATCTCCTCGGTCACGTGCGGCATGACCGGGTGCAGCAGCTTCAACAGCCGCTCGAGCGCTGCGAGCGCGGTCGCGCGCGCGTCGTCATCCTCGGCGTAGAGGCGCGGCTTGATGGCCTCCGCGTACCAGTCGCAGAAATCGTCGAAGGTGAGCCGGTAGAGAAGCTTGACTGCGGCGGCGAAGTCGAAGCGCGCCAGGCAGTCCTCCAGCTCCGCGCGTCCGGCGTCGAGCCGCGCGAGGATCCAGCGCTCCTCGACGTCGCGCGGCCGCTCGTCCGGCAGCGCGCCACCGACGTTCTGCAGGATGAGTCGCGACACGTTCCACAGCTTGATGGCGAGCTTGCGCCCCTCCTCGATCGAGCCGAACGAGAAGCGAGGATCCTGGCTCGACGTCACCTTGAGCAGCCCGTAGCGCGTCGCATCCGCGCCGTACGGCTCGAGGACGTCCTCGGGCTCGACGGCCGTGCCTGCCGTCCGCCCCATGCGGCTGCCGTCCGGGTTGGCGAGGTACGAGTGGATGACGACGTCGTGGTAGGGGTCCTCGCCGAGCAGCTCGTCCCCGGCGAAGATCATGCGGGCGACCCAGAGGAAGATGATGTCCCGCGCGGTGGTGAGCACGTCGCCGGGGTAGTAGCGCTCGAGCTCGGGCGTCTTCTCGGGCCAACCGAGGGTCGCAAACGGATAGAGCGCCGACGAGAACCACGTGTCGAGGACGTCCTCGTCTTGGCGCAGCTCGGTGGAGCCGCACTCGGAGCAAGCGGCTGGGGCTTCCTCGGACGACTGTGACGTGGCCGTTCGGGCAGTACCAGACGGGGATCCGGTGGCCCCACCAGATCTGGCGCGAGATACACCAGGGGCGGATGTTCTCGAGCCAGTCGAGGCAGACACGCGCGAAGCGCTCGGGGGTGAAGCGGACGCGCTCCTCGCGGACGGAGGCGATCGCGGGCTCGACGAGCTCCTTCATCTCCACCCACCACTGCAGGAGCACGAGGGGCTCGACCCGCGTCTTGCAGCGATAACAGCGGCCGACCGCGTGCCGGTAGGGCTCCTGCTTCTCGAGGAGATCACGCTCGCGTGCCCACTCGAGCACGCGCTCGCCCGCTTCGTCCTGCGTCAGGCCGGCCAGCTCCTTGGCCTCCGCGCTCATCCGTCCGTCCTCGCCGATCACGGTCAACTCGGGGAGGCCGTGCCGGCGCGCCGATGTCGAAGTCGACCGGATCGTGTCCCGGCGTGACCTTGAGCGCGCCGGTGCCGAACTCCGGGTCGACCTCAGCGTCCGCAATCACCGGGACGTGCCGCTCGACGAAGGGGACGATCACGTCCTTCCCCACGAGCGAGCGGTAGCGCTCGTCGTCGGGATGGACGGCGACGGCGACGTCAGCGAGGATCGTCGCGGGGCGCACGGTCGCGATCGTGACGTGACCCGAGCCGTCCACGAGCGGGTAGCGGATGTACGAGAGCGTGTCGTCGACGTCTTCGTGCTCGACCTCGAGGTCGGAGAGCGCCGTCCGATCGCGCGGGCACCAGTTGGCCATCCTGTTGTCCCGGTAGATCCAGCCCCGCTCGTACAGGTGGACGAACCAGCGCAGGACCGCGCGGTAGTAGCCCGGATCCATGGTGAACCGCTCGCGGCGGTAGTCGAGCGAGGCGCCGAGCAGGCGGAACTGGCTCATGATCTTGCCTCCGTACTGCTCGAGCCAGCGCTGCGCGTATTCGTCGAAGCCCTCGCGGCCGAGGTCGCGCTGCGTCTCTCCCGCCTTTGCCAGCTCGCGGCCGATCGCGGCCCAGGTGGAGATCCCGCCGTGGTCGTAACCGGGCTGGAAGAGCGTGTTGAAGCCGCGCATCCGGTGGTAGCGGACGAGCGCGTCCTCGAGCGAAAGCTGGAGGCAGTGGCCGATCGTCAGGGAGCCCGAGATGTTCGGCGGCGGGTGCATGACGACGAAGGTCTCGCCCGGCGCGTCGGGATCGGCCTCGTACAGGCCTTCGTCCTCCCAGATCTCCTGCCATCGGGCCTCGACGGCTTTCTGGTCGTAGAGAGATTCCATGCAGAGGATCTTAAGGAGCGGCAAGCGGCGCACCGCGGGCGAGGACGGATCAGCGACCGGCCGCGTAACCCTGCATGCCGCGGGGGTTCGCGGCGGCCTTCAGCTGTCCCTGATCGCGGGCGACCGCCGTGACGCGGCCGAGCGACCAGGGCCCCCTCACGGTGACGTCGTGGCCGCGGGCCCGGAGCTCGGCGATCGCGTCGTCGCCGAGCCTCGACTCCACGGCGAGCGAGCCGAGCTGCGCCCGGCGCGGGAAGAACGAGCTCGGGAAGTGGTCGGTGTGGAACTCCGGCGCGTCGATGGCGGCCTGGAGGTCCGCGTCGAAGTGGACGTGGCGCAGGAAGACGTGCAGCGACCACTGATCCTGCTGGTCGCCGCCCGGCGTGCCGAAGGCAAGGTAGGGATCGCCGCCACGTAGTGCGAGGCCGGGGCTCAGCGTCGTCCGGGGACGCTTGCGCGGAGCGAGCGAGGACGGCAGCCCTTCCTCCAACCAGAACATCTGGGCACGCGTGCCGAGCGGCCAGCCGAGCGCCGGGATGGTCGGCGAGCCGTCGAGCCAGCCACCGCTCGGCGTCGCCGAGACGAGGTTGCCGAAGCGGTCGGCGACGTCCAGATGGACGGTGTCGCTCCTGAGCGTCGGCTCACCGGAGCCGAGTGTCGCCTCCGCCTCGACGAGCCGCGGCATCCGGCCGAGGCCGGGCCGGAGCTCGTAGGACGCGTCGCCGGTGACCAGCTTCCGGCGCTCGTCGTTGTACTCGGGCGACAGCAGGTGGGCGAGCGGGACATCCGCGTCGCCGTACAGCGCGTCACGGTCCGCGAACGCCAGCTTCGCGCACTCGGTGACTGTGTGGACGAGCTCGGCCGGGCTCATGTCCGCGACGTCGAAGCCATCGAGGAGCGCGAGCTGCTGCAGAAAGACAGGGCCCTGGCCCCACGGCGCCGTCTTGCACACGGTGTACCCCGCGTAGTCGTAGGTGGCGGGCTCCTCGAGCGTCGCGCGCCACCCGGCCAGGTCGTCGCCGGCGAGGAGACCGCCGTTCTCGGCGCTGAAGCGGTCGATCTCGGCCGCGACGAAGCCCGTGTAGAACAGCCGGTGGGCGCGCTCGATCTCCTCCTCGCGTGAGCCACCGCGCGACTCGTGGCAGATGCGGCGGTAGGTCGCCGCGAGCTGCGGGTTGCGGAAGAGCTCGCCGGGTCTCGGCGCGGGTAGGTACAGCGCCGCCGAGGCGGGCCACTCGCGCAGGAGAGACTCGACGCGCTCGATCGTCGCGGTGATGCCCGGAACGACCGGATAGCCGTCCTCGGCGTAGCCGATCGCGAACTCGAGGACGTCCTCGAGCCGCCAGGTGCCGAACTCGCGCAGGAGCAGCAGCCACCCGCCGAATGCGCCGGGGACACACGCAGCGAGCACTCCAGTTCCCGGCACGAGCTCGTGCCCGAGCTGGCGGAAACGCTCGATCGTCGCCGCGGCCGGCGACACGCCTTGCGCGCACAGCACCAGCGGCTCGCCGCGCTCGGCGCTCCAGAACACCGCGGGCAGGTCGCCGCCCGGCCCGTTCAGGTGCGGCTCGACGACCTGGAGCGTGAACCCGGCCGCGACCGCGGCGTCGAAGGCGTTACCGCCACGCTCGAGCACCGCCATCCCGGCCGCCGACGCGAGCCAGTGCGTCGAAGCGACCATCCCGAATGTGCCGCGCAACTCGGGGCGTGTGGTGAAGGCGGTCACACGTTGGAACACTACGGCTAGGCTCCCGCCGTGGAGGTTGCAGCCGAGCAATCCGTTCTGCTCGAGCTCGATCCGCCGGCTGCGCGCATCACGCTCAACAGGCCGGAGAAGCGGAACGCGCTCAGCCTCGAGGTGATGGGCGAGGTGACGGAGGCGCTCCGGGCCGCGGCGGTCGAGAAGGACGTCCGCGCGATCGTCATCGCCGGCGCCGGAGCCGCCTTCTCCGCCGGCCACGACCTCGGCGAAATGGTCGGCCGCGACCTCGCCTTCTACCAGCGGTTGTTCGACGCCTGCACGGTGATGATGGAACTGATCCACAAGGTGCCGCAGCCGGTGATCGCGAAGGTGCACGGAGCGGCCTACGCCGCCGGCTGCCAGCTCGTCGCCGCCTGCGACCTCGCCGTGGCCGCGGAGGGAACGCGATTCGCCACACCCGGCGTGAAGATCGGCCTCTTCTGCTCGACGCCGATGGTGCCCGTCTCGCGGGCGGTCGGTCGCAAGCGTGCGCTCGAGCTTTTGCTCACCGGCGAGCCGATCGACGCGGCGACCGCGGCCGACTGGGGACTGATCAACGGCGTCGTCCCCGCGGACGAGCTCGAGGCCGAGGTAGACCGGCTCGTGGGCGCGATCGCACACTCGAGCCCGCTCACGGTCGGGATCGGAAAGGAAGCGTTCTATGCGCAGATCGAGCTGGACGAATCGGGCGCTTACGAGCTAACCAAGACGGTCATGTCCGAGAACTCGGTCGCGGCGGACGCCCAGGAGGGCATCGGGGCGTTTCTCGAGAAGCGCGAGCCCCGCTGGAGCGGCTCCTAACCGGGAGCGAAAACCGCGAGCCCGAGGTCTCAGACCCGCTCCTCACGCAACTCGTCGAGGACAGCACCAAGCGCGGCGATCGAGACGCATTCTTGCCGGCGGCGGCAGATCAGCGAGATTCCCGGCGCCACGCCGGATCGAGACGCCTCGGGCCTGCAGTCGCGAGAGAGCGTCGTTTTCCCTTGCGATCGGTTGAAGAACAGCAACGGGTTCGCCGCGCTCGGTGACTTCCAGCGCTTCCCCCCGCCGAACCCTTCTCAGGTAGACGCTGAGGTTCTGCCGAAGCTCGCGGACACCGACCCGATCCATGACGCACAAAATGTAGCACTAGGGCTTTGCTGTCATAGCCTGATCCGGTACGTCCGCTGGAGACGCGTCCGGCCCCCGTCCGCAGGGATGACGACGCGTGCGGTCATCCAGCCGTGCAGCGTGCGGCGGTAACGAAAGGCGACGATTCCGCGCGTTCGCGGGCGCAGGTCTCGATTTGCTGCTGACACGCCCGCGACCACTCGACCGTTCTTCGCCTTCGAGAGAACCGCCCGGACTGCCCGCAACGACTCCGTCACATTTCCCAGATTGGCCACGGTCAATTCCAGCACCGTCGCGTGCCCGTGACGTGTGACCTGGAGCGCATGCAACTCGAGGCGTCGCACGATCCGCCCCGGCGCACGGACGACCACGACGAGACCGAGCCGCAGGCGCACACCCACCCGCCCGCTCGCGACGGGCCGCGTCGCCAGAAGCGCGAGCGCGTCGTGGTCGCCCGGCTCCGCGCCGTGCGGCAACTTCGACGCCACGACCAGAGACGCGCTGGAACGCGGCCCGATCGTGAAGTGCGCGGGTCGCAACGTCAGCCAGCCTGCCGCCGAGCGTGCGCCTCCGCTCCACACGATCCGGGGTCGTCCACGCAGATCGAGCGCGAAACCGGCACGAGAGGCGTCCACGGCAACACGCTTCGTGCCCGAGTTCCTCACGCGTACAGTCGTACGCGCGCTGCCTGTCAGCACAACACGGGCGGGCGTCGCGGTGAGCGCGACGGGCGGCGGCCCCGCGCCCGCGCCCGCGGATGCGGGCACGAGCGCGAGGACGACAGGAACTACCAAGGCCAGCGAGCTGGGACCGGTCATCGGCCGATCGCCGTGAAGGTGACGGTGGCCGTGTAGTGGCCGGGCGGGACCACCGGCAGGGGCGAGACGAAGCCGACGTTGCTCGCCCAGACGTCTCCTCCTGCTGCGCTCGGAGCGGACGTCGTCCCGATGAGCAGGTCGGGCGCCGGCCCGATCGGTATCGCGGCCATCGCGCCGCCGCTCAGACCGCTTCCGAGCTGGCCGCCGCTTGGTGCAGTTGCCGAGAGGCCAAGCGGCAGGTCGGCCGGGACGAAGGCCGACCGGTGCACGGTCAGCGCGTACCCGGCTGTGTGATTGCTCGCGACGGTCACCCGCTCCGAGACAGGCGTCGGCCTCTCGCCCGATGCGGCATTCCCGAAGCTGATGCTGGGCCGCTCCAGGGCGATCGAGAGAACCGCCTGGATGTCGATATCGACGCCGGCGTTCTGCGACGCGGTCGCGGGAGGCGGTCCGCCGGAGCAGGGCGCAGCGGCGGTGGTCGAGTTTCGCGGCGTCGGCGTCGCTGCGGAGAAGTCGCTCGCGTTCGCGTCGGCGTCGGTGCAGCCGCCGTCCGTCCGCACGGCCGCGGTCGTGTTGCTGAGTGCCGGAGCGGCCGCTCCGCCCTCGTAGTCGGTTGCCGAGGCGTAGCCGACGAGGTCGACCACAGACGCATCGGCGGAGCAGCTACCGACAGACGCGCCGCAGGTGAGCGCGATCGCGGAATGCACCAGGGCGACCTTGCCGCCCGAAACGGCAAGGTTGCTCGTCCCGGTGGCGTCTGGTGTCGGCAATGAGGCGCCGATCGCCGCCGCCGAAGCGAGCTGGATCAGGTAGTGGCCGCCCGCCGGGACAGATCCCGACAGCGGCGTGACCTGCCACGTCGTGCCCGACCCAGTGGCGTACTGGATCGACCAGGTGCTGAGGTCGACGGTTGTGGCACCTCGGTTGAAGAGCTCTACGTAGTCGTTCGTGTACGGCGCGCCCGTGTTGCCGCCGCCGGCGAATACCTGGCTGACGACCATGTCGGACGAGGCGCTACGCGCTGCCGGCACGACGAGCAGCGCGGCAGCAAGTGCAAACGTGAACAGCTGAAAGATTCGGCGCATTGGCGACTCCAATTCGAGAAGGGATAAGTGACCTCCCGTTCTCTATCGCGAGCCGTCACGCGCCGAAAGTGTCCTTTCGAGCCTTGGCACCGAGTGGTGCCACTTTCGTGACGTTTACCTAGGCCGACTCTTCGACGAGCTCGTCCTCGTCCTCGACGGGGGCGCCCGCGCTCGTCACGAGCGTCGGCCGCTGGCCCTTCGAGATCGTCTCCTTGGTGATGACGCACTTGGAGACGTCGGTGCGCGAAGGCAGCTCGAACATGACATCCAACAGAGCTTCCTCGATGATCGACCGCAGGCCGCGGGCGCCGGTTTCGCGCTCGAGGGCCTTGTCGGAGATCTCCCACAGCGCGTCCTCGGTGAAGACGAGGTCGATCGTGTCGTAGTTGAAGAAGCGCTGGTACTGCTTGACGAGGGCGTTCTTCGGCTCGACCAGGATCTGCACGAGATCCTCCCGCGTCAGCTGGTGGACGGCGGAGACGACCGGGAGCCGGCCGATGAACTCGGGGATGAGCCCGTACGAGAGGAGGTCCTCCGGCATCACGTCCGACAGGAGCTCGGCGTTCTCCGGCGCGCGCCTGGAGCGCACCTCCGCGCCGAAGCCGACCTGGTTCTTGCCGATGCGCTTGCTGATGATCCGCTCCAGCCCCGAGAACGCGCCGCCGCAGATGAACAGGATGTTCGTCGTGTCGATCGAGAGGAACTCCTGATGCGGATGCTTGCGGCCGCCCTGTGGCGGGACGGACGCGACCGTCCCTTCGAGGATCTTCAAGAGCGCCTGCTGCACGCCCTCGCCGGAGACGTCGCGCGTGATCGACGGGTTGTCGGCCTTGCGCGCGATCTTGTCCACCTCGTCGATGTAGATGATCCCGGTCTCGGCCTTCTTGATGTCGAAGTCCGCGGCCTGGATGAGCTTCAAGAGGATGTTCTCGACGTCCTCGCCCACGTAACCGGCCTCGGTGAGCGCGGTCGCGTCGGCGATCGCGAACGGGACGTTGAGGATGCGCGCCAGTGTCTGCGCCAGCAACGTCTTGCCGCATCCCGTCGGGCCGAGCAGCATGATGTTCGACTTCTGCAGCTCGACCTCGCCGTCTTCGGCCTGCGCCATCTGCACGCGCTTGTAGTGGTTGTAGACGGCGACCGAGAGCGTCCGTTTCGCCTCCTCCTGGGAGACGACGTAGTCGTTGAGGACGCTGTAGATGTCGCGCGGCCGGGGGAGGTTCTCGAGATCGAGCTGCGGCGGGGAGGTGAGATCCTCGTCGATGATCTCGTTACAGAGGTCGATGCACTCGTCGCAGATGTAGACGCCGGGCCCGGCGATCAGCTTCTTGACCTGGGGCTGGCTCTTACCGCAGAAGCTGCAGAGAAGCTGCTCGTTGCCGTCCGATGCTCGCGCCATGTCTGCCTATCCCCCGATTCCCCGTCAGCGATGCGTGACGACGGTGTCGATAATGCCGTAATCCTTCGCCTCCTGCGCGGTCATGAAGTAATCGCGCTCCATGTCCTTCGAGACCTTCTCGAGTGGCTGCTCGGAGTGGTGGGCGAGGATCTCTTCCATTCGTCTCTTCATGTTGATGGTTTCGCGCGCCTGGATCTCGATGTCGGTCGCCTGTCCTTGGAAGCCACTCGACACCTGGTGGATGAGGATCTTGGCGTTCGGCAGCGCGAGCCGCTTTCCTTTCGTCCCACCTGCAAGAAGGAGTGCGCCCATCGACATCGCTATGCCGACGCAGATGGTCTGAACGTCCGGCTTGATGTACTGCATCGTGTCGTAGATGGCCAGTCCGGCATAGACCGAGCCACCCGGGGAATTGACGTAGATGTAGACGTCCTTGTCGGGGTCCTCGGACTCGAGATGGAGGAGCTGCGCGATGATCAGGTTCGCGATCTGGTCGTCGACGGGCGTCCCGAGGAAGATGATCCGCTCGTTCAGCAAGCGGGAGAAGATGTCGAACGAACGCTCGCCGCGCGACGTCTGCTCGATCACCATCGGAATCAGTGGGCTCATGCAGGCTCCTTGCTCGAGGGGGTCCACAATTTCGTATCGCCGGGAGCTTTCTCCTGCTCCGGCGTCCACAGCTTCTCACGTGCTTGCGCGAGCTCGGTCGAGATCGGCTTCACCTCCGACACGACACGGTCGAGCGCCTTGCGCAGCCGCAGGTCCTGGCGCAGCTGCTCAGCGAAGTCGGAGCCGAGGACCCTTTCGATCGTCTCCTCCTCTTCGCCCTGCTCGCGCAACGTCTCGGAAATCTCTTCGTCGGTGACCTGAAGGTCCAGGTCGTCCGCGATCGTCTCGAGCACGAGCTCGCCGGCGATCGAGCCGGCCGCCTGCGCGACGATCCGCTCCTCGACCTGCTCCGCAGTCTGGTTCGTCAGCGCGAGGAAGGTCTCGAGGTTGATGCCGCGGCGCTCGAGCGACTGGAGGAGCTCGCGCAGCAGCGTGGTCGCGCGCTGACGGACGAGCTCGGGCGAGACCTCGAACTTCGAGGCTCGCACGAGCTCGCCGAGCGCGGCGGAGCGGTACTCGCTCTCGACCGCGTCTTCGAGCTGCTCGCGCAGCCGTCGCTCGATGTCCTCGCGGAGCTCGGCGAGGCTGTCGAACTCGCTGACGGAGCGCGCGAGCTCGTCGTCCAGCTCGGGCAACTCCTTCTCCTTCAGCTCCTTGACGGTCGCCTCGAGCGTCTGGCCGTCGCCGTAGGAAACCTCCTTCGTCTCGCCTGCCGACATGCCGACCAGACCCGCTTCGATCTCGGGGATCAGCCGCTGGGAGCCGAGCTCGACCACGTAGTCGCGCTCACCCTCGCCGTCGTGCACGAGATCGACGACGACCGTGTCGCCTTCGCGCGCCGGCCGGTCCTCGGCGGGGATGAGCGTGGCGGCGGTGTCGCGCAGCAGCTCGAGCTCCTGATCGACCATCTCCTCGGGGACGTCGGGCTCTGCGCGCGGCACCTCCAGCGTCGTCCAGTCGGCCACCTCGGGCTTGGGCTGGACGTCGACGGTGGCCGTGAAGCGAAACGTCTCGTCGCCCGACTCGGGCAGCTCGTAGTCGTACTCGGGCTGCGCGATCGGGCGAATGTGGTTGCTGACGGCGGCGTTGCGGAACCAGCCGCCGATGTGGCTGTCGACTGCCTCGGTGTACAGGCGCTCCTTGCCGACCCGCGCGAGCAGCACCTTCATCGGCACCTTGCCCTTGCGGAAGCCCGGGATCTTCAGGCTGGAGGCGAGATCGGAGGCCGCGTGGTCGATCGCGTGCTGGACGTCGCCGCTGGGTACCTCGACCTCGAGGCGGACGCGATTCTCGGGCAGCTCCTCGACGACCGTCTGCACCCGACCTATCTAAGCAAAGGGGTACAGGTTGGCCGCGCGCGCTGAAGCGGCCGCTCAGCCATGCCAGTGCGGGCGGAGGGACTCGAACCCCCAAGGGCTTTCGCCCACCAGGTCCTAAGCCTGGCGCGGATACCAGTTTCGCCACGCCCGCGTTTTCGAATTGTGCCCGCGTGAGAGGACCTGCGCATGGCCGATCGAGAACAACGCGAGCAAGAGAGCCTCGAGGACCCGGAGACGAAGTTCCAGGAACAGCGGGACGAGGAGCGGGTCGAGCGGGAACGTCTGGCCGAGGGCGTCGAGGACGCGTTCGTCGAAGACGACGAGCCCGACTCCTAGCCGATCCGTAGGTATTCGTTCGCAGCGCTCACGAACAGCCCGGGCTGCGGGCCGCCGGCGAGCGCGTAGACGCGGCCGCGATACGCGACCACGCCGAGCCCGTGCCGCGGCGTGGGCAGGTCCGGCAGCCGCGACCAGCGACGCTTCTTCACGTTGTAGGCGTAGACGGTTCTGATCGTCTCGCGCGCTTCGCCTCCGACCGACACGATCGTGTTGCCGACGGCGGCCGCGCCGGTTCCTCCACGGGTCTCGGGCACGCGCGGCAGCGTCGTCCACGCTCGTTTCGCAGGCGAGTACACCTCGAACGTGTCGAGGTTGCCGGTGGCGGCCGTACGTCCCGCGATCGCGTAGACCTTTCCCCCCAGCGCCGCCGCAGCGAGGTGCTCGCGCTGCGCCGGCCCGGGCACGAAGGACCAGGCGAGCGTCCGCAGGTCGAGCCTCAGCGCCCTCGAGGCGAGCCCGTCGGGACCGATCCCGCCCACGACGTAGAGCTTCCCCTTGGCGACTGCCGCCGCTGCCGCGGCGCGCGGTTCCGGCATCGAGGGAAGCGACCGCCACGTGCCGCCACGGAACACGAAGGCGCTCGCCAGCGGGCGGCGGTCCGCTCCGTATCCACCGAGGACGTAGGGCCGGCCCCCGGACGACGCGGCCGCCGCGTGGTCGACCGTCACCGGGAGGTCCGGCAACCGCCGCCAGCGGTTCTTGCCGGGCGAGTATGCGTCCGCCCGGCCCACGTTCTCGCCGGACCGGACGAAGCCGCCCACCACGGCGATCTCCCCTCCGCCGAGCCGCGCCGCGGCGACCTCCGTTCGCGGAAGCGGAACGGGCGCCGCCCGTTTCCATCCCGGTGACGCGGCCACGAGCATGGTCGCGAGCACAGGCGCGAAAAGGAGCGCGCGCACGCGAAGCAGGATAGGTCTCGAGGGGAGCCTGCGCTCCCCTCGGCGCCTACCTGTTCAGCTTCTTGAGGACGACCTTCGGCTTGCCCTTGGCGTCGAACTTGACGAGTCCGACGAAGCCGTTGGCGACCGTCGCGCCGTACGTGCCGGGCACGGCGTGACCGACCTTGTCGTGCTTGAAGCAGACCATCTGCTTGTAGGGGTTGGCGACGCTGCACGACACCTTGCTCCCCTTGATGAAGACGACATCGCCGACTCCGACGTTGAACACCTTCTCAGCAACGGCGCCGGCGGTCGCGGCGAACGCGAGCACAGCGCAGGCCGCGAACCCGATCAGGAACTTCTTCATGCGTGGAGACCCTCCGTATCGACTGGGGATGAGCCGGGACAGGGTAGCGATGGCCCAGCGCGAACAGTCCGTACCCTCTAGACGGTGAGGGCTGTCTCTCTTTCCGTGGGCCTGGGGGCGCTTGCGCTGGCGCTCGGCATGCTCGGCTCGGGATGCGCGTCGAGCGTCGCAAAGAGCTTCGCGACCCAGCACTTCGTGTCGCGCCCCGACCTTCGTCCGCCTCCGATCGACGTGCTCACGCGCGCGCACGGCACGGCTCCCGGCTACCTCTTCGTTTCGCCGGAGCGAGGGGTCGACCAGGCCGGCCCGCTGATCCTCGACGACGACGGGCAGGCGGTCTGGTTCCATCCCGTCTCGGCCCACCGCGTCACGAGCTTCCGCGTCCAGCGCTACCGCGGACGTCCAGTGCTGACGTGGTGGAGCGCCGAGGCGAAGAGGGGGAGCGGTCACAACGGGGTCTACGTCATCGCCGACGACCACTACCGGATCATCGCGACCCTCACGGCCGCTCACGGTCTCGCCGCGGACCTGCACGAGTTCCTGCTCACGCCGCGAGGGACCGCAGTCGTCACTGCTTACAAGAAGATCCCCTATGACCTCTCGGCGCTCGGCGGCTCCGCCCACGGAGCGGTCTGGGAAGGGATCGTCCAGGAAATCGACGTGGCGACCGGCCGGCTGCTCTTCGAGTGGGACAGCATCGACCACGTCGCTGTCGGGGAGTCGTACGAGACGCTTCCGAAGGATCCCTCCAAGACCTACGACTACTTCCACATCAATGCTGTCGACCTCCTCCCGAACGGAAACATGCTCGTCTCCGGCCGGAACACGCACGCGGTCTATGACGTCAGGCGCTCGGACGGCGCGGTGCTGTGGCGGCTCGGCGGGAAGCGGAGCGACTTCTCATTCGGGCCTGGGGCGCGGTTCGCGTGGCAGCACGACGTGCGCCTCCACCCGGGCGACATGCTGACGGTCTTCGACAACGCCTCGGAGTACGCGCACCGGGGCCACCCGAGCCGGGCGCTCCTGCTCCGCCTGGACGAGAGGCGGCGCCGGGCGACGCTCGTGCACAGCTACCGGCGCCGGCGGCCCACGCTGTCGACGAGCGAGGGAAGCGACCAGCTCCTCCCGGATGGGCACGTCCTCGTCGGATGGGGGTCGATGCCGTTCGTGACCGAATTCTCGCGGGAGGGCCGGGTGCTGCTCGACTTGCGCATCGGTTCGTTCGGGGCTCGTTCGTACCGGTCCTTCCGCTTCCCGTGGACGGGTCATCCCGTCACGGCGCCGGCGGTGGCCGTCCGCCGCGACCGGCACGGCGAGATCGTCTACGCGAGCTGGAACGGCGCAACCGAGCTCAAACGCTGGCGCGTCCTCGCCGGCCCCGACCGGCAGCATCTCTCCAGCGTCGCGGAGGTGCGGAAGGCCGGCTTCGAAACCGCGATCCGCCTCGGCTCCCGTCCACATCTCGTCCGGGTCGCCGCGCTCGACGCACACGGGCACATCCTGCGCTACTCGAGGGCCGTCGCGCCCTGAGCGGCGAGGCTACTCCGAGAAGCCGCGGCCGAGGAGCGTCGGGCGCGCCGTGACGACAAAGCGCGTGGCCCGGCCACATGCGCGGAGCTCACGGACCGCGTAGCGGCCGCTGAACCCCTTCACTTCGTAGAACGCCTCGGACCCGGACGGATCTCCCAGCCGGACGATCACCTCCACCCCGGCGCGCGGAAGCTCTCGGTCGAAGTAGCTCACGGCTTCGCTCAATCCCAGCGGAAGCAGGCCCGCTGCGGCCGGGACGCCGTGCGACGAGCGGTTCCGGAAAGACCTCGTGAACACGGTTCCGTCCGGGAACGGAAACCGGGCGGGAAGGGTTGCCGGCCGATCGATCGACGCGGGGGGCTGCGCGCAGGAAGGAAGGCTCGCCTGGCGCCCGCCTCCGCATCCGGCCAGCAGTACGGCGGCCAGCGCGGACGCCGGAAGAGCTGCGATACGACTGCGCGTCACGAAAGCGCGCGCTCCAGCGCGGCCCGGTCGCCGGGTGCGCCGTGCGCGGGCAGCACGAGCTCGACCGGCAGCGAGAGCAGAGGCCGGAGCACTTCCACGAGCGCCTCGCGGCTGCCCGCTCCTTCGGGCCAGCCGTTCGCCTCGAGACCGTTGCCGAAGTCGGCGAGTGCGTCACCGACGACGAGGGCGCGGCGGCTCTCGACCCAGTACACGGCCTCGTGCCGGCCCCGCGCCGGAAACGACTCCACGTCGGGAAGCAGACGCTCGCCGGCCGAAACGGGGTGGTAGTCGACCGAGTCTCCGACCCACTTCAGGTCCGGGCTTCCGCCCGCAGCCTGCTCCCGGGTGACGCCCCACCTCTCCATTAAGTCGTCCTCGGTCTCCCGCGGTGGAGAGAACAGGGGCCATTGGTGCCGCTCCACCAGCGCGCGCGTGTCGCGCTCGTGCCAGGGTGCGGTGAGCACGATCGCGGTCTCACGGCCGGCCGCGAGCTCCTCGATCTCGTCCGGCACCGCCAGGGGGTCGAAGAGGAGTAGGCCGTCGCCGTCGTCGATCAGGGCGTAGGACGAGACGAGCGTGTCCCACGGCTCGTTCGGACGACCGCCGGCGAGCTCGCCCTCCCAATCCGGATGCTGCGACTCCCAGTGCCAAAGTCCCGGCTGTAGCTCGCGCACGGCCCCATGCTAGAGCGTTCCGGAACACGCCGGCCTTGCGCCGGGAAGAGTGTCAGGCTGCGGGCCGGAGCCGTATCCGTCTCCGGCCCGCAGCGAGATTGAAATCAGCCGGTCGTGATCTTTCCGAACAGCCCGTGCGACTCATCGTCGGGCCCGGCGGTGAAGAAGAGCGTGTTGGTCGGTCCGTTGTTCGCGGCACCATGACCGAACTGAAGCGCCCACAGGCCGTCGATCAGGATCGGCTTGTGATTCGCTCCCCTCAGGTCTCCGACGCGCTCGTAGGTCCCATCGGACTGCGCGGCGTACGCGTTGATCTCGCCGTCGCCGAAGTTCCCGACGAGGAGGTCTCCGCTGAAGCGGCCGAAGTTGCTCGGGGCGAGGGCGAGGCCCCACGGGGCGTTGAGCTGGCCGCGGGTCGCGATCCGGCGGAGCAGGACGCCGTTGGTGTCGTATTCGTCGACGAAGCCGAGGCCCTGGCCGTGGAGATCGTCCTCCGCAGCGGCGTCCTGCTTCGCGTAGCTGACGAAGATGTTGCCGCCGATCTCCTGGATTCCGAAGGGGGCGAACCCGGCTTTGACCCCCGAATCGACGAAGCCGCCCGGCAGAGGCACGTAGTGGAAGCTGCTGTCGAAGACGTCGACGCGGCCGTTGTGGAAGTCGGTCGCGTACAGCCGGCCCCCGGCGATCGCAAGACCTTTGTAGATGGCGCCCAGGTCGCGATCGGCGACGACTTGGGCCTGCGTCCCGAGAGACGAGTTCCAGGCGAGGATCTTGCCTTCCTCGGTCGAGAAGATGAAACGGGCCGGGGCGCCTCCCACCGTGAAGTCAGTGCCGGCGTTGCCGACGACTCCGGTGGGCGCATTCATCACGCTGACGACCAGCGGCATAGGTGCCGGCGGCGGCGGGAAGAGCGTGCCGTCCGCGCTGTAGAGGGTCGAGACGTCCGTTCCGTTGTCGGCGACCCACCATGGGCTTGTCGCCAGAGAGGTGAGCCCCCAGGCATTGACCAGGTGCGCGTCGACGTGATCGGCGACGCCAGGCTGGTCGGAGACGAGGTTGTGGGCGGTGTAGAGATTGGGGTTAGGCGGTGCTCCGGCTGCAGCGAGTGCGAGCACCAGGCTCGCCAGGGCTGCGGCCGCGAAGGCCGTCGCTGTCACGAGAGGCCTCATGGGCATTCCTCCTTCGCCGTGCTTGTCGTTTGCCAGACCTTCATCCCTACGGGGCAGTGCGTGGCCCGGTTTGTCCGAACGCACGAGGAGGACGACCCTGACAGGGAGCCTCACGTCATTTGCGGAACCTTCTACTGACGCAACACGCTCAAAGCCGCATGGGCCGGCGGACGTGAGCTAGCGCAGGTCGAACCGGTCCAGGTTCATGACCTTGCTCCAGGCGGCAGCGAAGTCGTGCACGAACGTCTCCTGCGCGTCAGCGCACGCGTAGAACTCCGCGAGCGCCCGAAGCTCCGAGTGATAGCCGAACACGAGGTCGACGGACGTCGCCGTCCACCGCAGGTCCCCGGTCTCGCGGTCGTGGCCCTCGTACACGCCGTCGGCACTCGGCTCGCTCCACTCGGTGCCCATGTCGAGCAGGTTCACGAAGAAGTCGTTGGTCAGCATCTCGGGCCGGTCGGTGAAGACGCCGTGCGGGGATCCGCCGTGGTTGGCGTTCAGGACGCGCATGCCCCCCAGGAGGACTGTCATCTCAGGGGCGGTCAGCTTCAACATGAATGCGCGGTCGAGAAGCCCGTGCTCCAGCGGCATCGCCTCTGCCGGCCCGACCCAGTTGCGGAATCCGTCGGCGGTCCGCTCGAGCACGGCGAACGACTCCACATCCGTCTCTTCCTGCGACGCATCCGTGCGCCCGGGCGTGAAGGGCACGGTCACGTCGTGTCCGGCGTTCTTCGCCGCCTGCTCGACGGCCGCGCAGCCGCCCAGAACGATCACGTCGGCCAGCGAGACCTTCTTCCCGTCGGACTGCGATGCGTTGAAGTCCTGCTGCACCTGCTCGAGCCCCTGGAGCGCGGCGGCGAGCTCGTCCGGCTCGTTGACCGCCCAGCCCCGCTGCGGCTCGAGGCGGACGCGAGCCCCGTTCGCGCCGCCGCGCTTGTCCGTGCCGCGGAAGGACGCCGCGGAGGCCCACGCGGTCGCGACCAGCCGAGGAACTGACAGCCCCGAGGAGAGGATCTTCTCCTTGAGGGCCGCGATGTCCCCGTCGTCGACCAGCTCGTGATCGACCGCCGGGACCGGGTCCTGCCACAGCTGCGGCTCCGGAACGTAGGGGCCGAGGTAGCGCGAGACCGGGCCCATGTCGCGATGGAGGAGCTTGTACCAGGCTCTCGCGAAGGCGTCGGCGAACTCGTCCGGATGCGCGAGGAAGCGCCGCGAGATCTCCCCGTACACGGGGTCGAAGCGGAGCGCGAGATCGGTGGTGAGCATCGTGGGCGCGCGGGTGAGCGAGCCGTCCGCCGGATCCGGAACCGTGTTGGCGCCGGCGCCGTTCTCGGCCTGCCACTGCTTCGCGCCGGCAGGGCTCTCGGTCAGCTCCCACTCGTAGCCGAACAGGGTCTCGAAGAAGCCGTTGCCCCACTTCGTCGGCGTCGACGTCCACGTCACCTCGAGGCCGCTCGTGATCGTGTCCCTCCCCTTGCCGGTGCCGAAGGTGCTCCTCCACCCGAATCCCTGCTGCTCGATCGGGGCCGCCTCCGGTTCCGGGCCGACGTGCTCCGCGTTGCCCGCGCCGTGCGTCTTGCCGAAGGTGTGGCCACCGGCGATGAGCGCGACCGTCTCCTCGTCGTCCATCGCCATCCGTCCGAACGTCTCCCGGATGTCGCGGGCGGCCGCGAGCGGGTCGGGATCGCCGTTCGGCCCCTCGGGGTTCACGTAGATGAGCCCCATCTGCACGTTCGCCAGCGGGTTGGCGAGCTCGCGGTCGCCGCTGTAACGCTCGTCGCCGAGCCACGTCGTCCTCCGAGCCCCAGTAGATCTCCTCGGGCTCCCAGTAGTCACGCCGCCCGAAGCCGAAGCCGAAGGTCTCGAATCCCATCGACTCCATCGCGACATTGCCGGCGAAGATCAGGAGATCGGACCAGGAGATCTTCCGGCCGTACTTCTGCTTGATCGGCCACAGCAGGCGGCGCGCCTTGTCGAGGCTCACGTTGTCGGGCCAGCTGTCGAGCGGCGCGAACCGCTGGGCGCCCCCCTCGCCTCCGCCACGTCCGTCGGAGGTGCGGTAGGTGCCCGCGGCGTGCCACGTCATCCGGATGAAGAGCGGCCCGTAGTGGCCGAAGTCGGACGGCCACCAGTCCTGTGACGTCGTCATGACCTCGACGAGGTCGCGCTTCAGCGCCTCGACGTCGAGCGTCTCGAACTCCGTTTCGTAGTCGAAGTCGCCGCCGGTCGGATCGGAGAGGGGCGAGTGCTGACGCAGAACCTGGAGGTCGAGCTGGTCGGGCCACCAGTCCTGGTTCGTCCGCGGCCGATGGGCCTTCGGCTCCGGGCTCGGGATTACCGGGTTCTCGCTCTCGCTGACGCTGGCGGTCGCGTCCTTTCGCTCGGTCACGTCGCTCCTCTCGATCTCGCGGCTTCGTTCATCCAGCGATTCGAAGAATAGATCGGTCCCACATGGCGGCGAAGGTCACGGGCCGTTCGTGTCGAAACCGTCGCCCATGATCCGAAGGCTCGCCGTCGAGTTCCTCGGCACCGCTCTGCTGGTGTTCTTCGCCGTCGGAGTGGCCACGCTCATGTTCGGCTTCGGGTTCGACGGCTCGAGCGTCGCGGCCGGAGTGGTGGCGACGGCGCTGGCGTTCGGCCTGACCCTGCTCGCGCTCGTGTACTTGATTGGCTCCGTGTCCGGCTCCCATGTCAACCCCGCCGTGACCATCGGAGCTCTGTTCGCCGGACGCATCTCGCTCCCGGAGGCCGTCGGCTACTGGGTCGCGCAATTCGCCGGCGGGATCGCCGGTGCGCTCGTCCTGTGGGGGACGTTCAGCACGTCCCCGTTGTACAGCCGGAAGGCCACGGGCCTAGGAACCGACGGCTACGGCAAGGAGTCGATGATTCACATCGGGCTCGGCGGGGCGTTCATCTTCGAGGTCATCCTGACCGCGATCTTCGTGTTCGTGGTGCTGCGGGTGACCTCGGCCACGGCCAACCCCGCAACCGCGGCGGTCGCCATCGGATTGACCCTCACCGTCGTGCATCTGGTCGGGATCCCGATCACGGGCACGTCTGTGAATCCCGCGCGCAGTCTCGGGCCGGCGTTGATCGTGGGCGGGACGGCGCTGAGCCAGGTCTGGCTCTTCATCGTGGCACCACTGATAGGAGGGGTGATCGCCGCCCTCCTGCACGAGCTGCTCTACCGCGAGGAAGACGCCGGACTGGCGCCCGAAGCGCAGCAGGCCGGCGAGCCCGCCTGATTTCCAGGGCCTAGCCGGCAGGTGATCCTCGATGGAACGGCCTAAGATCGGCCTCCTGAGCGAAGAGCCTCCGCAAAAGATCATCATCGTCCGCCAGCCCCGCCAGACCTCGTGCTGTGGGTGCAGCTGCGTCGTGCCGACGTTCGTCATTCCGGCGCTGGCAGTAGTCCTTTGGCTACCGCTCGGAGCGTTCGGGGTCGCTCTTGCCATCCCATTCGGCATAGCGAGCATGCACGCGCTGGCCTGCGCCGACCGGCTGCTCAGGGAGCGCTCCTCGCAGGGGCAGAAGGCGACCAGCGCCTGACGCAAGCGTTGGTCTAGACAGGAGACGCCGCCGGTGGGACGCTTGTGCCCTCAGCTACCAGGAGGAACACCATGGAGCTCCGCATCACCAAACTGCGCGTGGCGATGGCCGCGCTTTTCGTGCTGGCCGGAGTCGGCCTCGCCAGCCTGCTCAGCCCGCTCGTCGGCACCGCTTTGGCGACCGCCGGTCAGGTCGTCAACGTCTCCGATCCCGTCAACGCCAACACCGCGAAAGTCGACCCTGCGGGGAAGCTCGACATCGGCGACGGCGCAGGGCCACTGAGCGTGGACGGAACAGTGACGAGTCGACCGGCTGCTCCCGCGTCTCCGTGGCGCGCATCGAAGGGCATCCAGGCGGCTCTCGCGATCATCGCCGGGCCGAGCGCGTCACCGATCAACGTCACCAGCCTGTCCATCTCGACCAACGCTGCGAGCGGTAGCGGCATCCTCGTCCGTTTGTTCGGCTACCACGTCCGAACAGTGCCACCACTTGCACCGGTGCGGTTTTCGACGACGCCATCTGGACGCTGCTCGACGTGGGCGACGGCGTGACGCCGGTCTCGTTCACCTTTCCCACGCCGCTGCAATGGAAGCCGCCGGCAAACACGAAGGCGTGCCTGGTCGCGAACGCCGACTCGAGCGAAGTCACGACCATGAACGCCGTCGGCTTCTACGGCGGCTGACGACCGGGCATCGAGCAGGCGTGCCCGAAAGGGTGCGCCTGCTCGCGCTCAGAGCGTCACGTCGTAACCCAGGGCTGAGCGCCTGGCAGGATCTCGCCGCCGGTTGACGAGCGGGCCCACGACCGGTGGGAGCGCGGAACTGAGCCCCGGCAGCGGGTAGGCTTGTTGTCTGGGCCGCGCAGCGGCGCTAGCCCCGAACCGATGCCGAGGGACGCGCTGTCGGGCCTTCGGGGGCCGCCTTTCTTAGGCAGCACACGCCTCACTCTGAGGACGACCCTCACTACAGAAGGGAACCCCATGCAGGTGCGCTTCACCAAGAGCCGCGAAGCAGGCCGCTACGGCGCTGGGTGCCCGACTGGCGACGGACCCGCTTGCACGTCAGTATCGGTCTTCGTGAGGCTCTTTTGGCTTACGTTGGTCGCCGCTCTGATGGTGACGTTCGCTACGGCTGCAGCCTCGGGTCGGGGCGATTCCGCGGTCTTCGAGCGGGCGAAGACGGTCGCCGTCGGCATCGACTTCACCTGTGCGCTCACCGCAGAAGGCGGCGTCAAGTGCTGGGGATACAACGGTCACGACGAGCTCGGTAACGGCCAGGGACCGTCGAACGGTCGGTTCGTGCCGACCAGCAACGTCCTTGGCCTGGTTCGTGGAGTGACTGCGATCACCGCCGGCGTCCGGCACAGCTGCGCACTCACGAGCGAGGGGCGTGTCAAGTGCTGGGGCGCGAACTACGAGGGCTCGAACGGCACCGGAACGGCGGACATTCCTGGAGGCCCAATCACCGTGTCGGGGGTAAGCGGCGTGAGCGCGATCTCAGCCGGCCACGACTTCAGCTGCGTTCTCGTCGGCGGCGGCGTCAAGTGCTGGGGCGACAACAGCCAGGGCATGCTCGGAAACGGGACGAAGGAGAGCGGTCCGACCCCGGTAGACGTGCTGGGTCTCTCTGACAGTGTGGTCGCGATCGAATCCGGGATCGTCCAGAGCTGCGCGCTCATGAGCGACGGCGGCGTCAGATGTTGGGGCGGGCAGCTCGGCACGGCACCGGTGCAGATCTCTGGGCTGGACGGTGGCGCGAAGGCGATCGCCTCCGGCTGCGCGCTCACTAACGGCGAAGGCGTCAAGTGCTGGGCCCAGGACGCGACGGCGGTCGACGTGCCGGGACTGACCAGTGGAATCAAGGCAATCTCGGGCGAGGGGCTCAACCACTGCGCGCTGACGAGCACGGGCGGCGTCAAGTGCTGGGGCGACAACGAGTTCGGCCAGCTCGGTGACGGGACGACCCGCGATCACGCCACTCCCATCGACGTGCCGGGGCTTGGGACCGGCGTCACCGCGGTCACGACCGGGAGCTTTCACAGCTGTGCGGTTACCAGGGGCGGCGGGATCAAGTGCTGGGGCGTCGGCGGCTCCGGCCAGCTCGGCAACGGATCCACGAAAAGCCCGTCGCGGCCGGTCTCGGTCCTCGACTTCGGACCGAGAGCGAGGCTGTCGATCCTCTCCGGGTCGGTGAGTGTGACGTCCCGGCGAACAGCGCCGACGAGGCTGCGCTGCGGTGCAGACATGGGTTGTCGGGGCACGCTCACGCTCGGCGGGTTCGGAAGCCGGACCTTCGCGATCGCCGCCGGCCGGACGAAGACTGTCGCGGTCAAGCTCACTGCCCGTGGCCTCGGGCTCGTCGAACGCGCGAAGCGGCTGCAGACGGAGGCAAGAGCGGTCTTCAAGCAGCCAGCCGGACCCCCGACGACGCAGACTCGCACGGTCGTTCTCATCGCGCCGAGGCGGTAGCCGGCGTGGGGGGCGCGGTAGGCCTGGGAACGCAAGCACGCGATTCCAGGATGGGCCGAGCACCTACGATGTCGGCGTGAAGGTCTTCAACCTGCAAAGCGATCAGTGGGATCGCGCGGAGCGACCGTAAGGGCTGGCAAAGCAGGGACGCTTGGGTGGGCGCGCACATCGGGGCGGACTTGATCGGGGGGGCCATGTACGAGCTCGAGCCTGGCAATCGGCTCTGCCCGTACCACATGCATTACGCAAACGAGGAGTGGCTCGTCGTAGTGCGCGGAGAGCCCACACTCCGCCCGCCCGAAGGCGAGCATGCGCTGAGGGAGGGCGACGTTGTCTGCTTTCCCCGGGGCAAGGAGGGTGCCCACCAGGTCAGCAACCGCACCGACTCCCCGATCCGCGTGCTGATGCTCTCGACCAAGGTCGCGCCAGAAATCGTGAAGCAGCTCGACAGCGGCAAGATCGGCGCGCGGAGCGCGAACGGCGAGCAAATCCTGCTGACTCGACCCGGCCCGCTCGGCGTCGAGCTCCTGGGACGGCGAGGACTAGCCGCGGAGTAGCCTTGACCGCAATCCGGCGGCTGCCCAGCCGAGCCGTGCGCTGCGACCGGGCGTGCTCCTCTGGCGGTTAGCCACCGCTGATCGCAGCGATGACGTCGACCCGCGAGGCGGGCTCGAGCGCGGTGTCGAGCCCGCCTCGCTCGCGGTCGACGTAGACGTTGATATGCGGGCGCAGCCTCGGGCCTGGCTCGACGAGACGGTCGCGCATCCCCGGCCACCCGTCGTTCAACCGGTCGATCGCCTCGTCGACCGTCGCGGCCTCGACCTCGAGCTCACGCGGCAATCCGGGGAAGAGCGGCGGCAGGATCGGCGGGAGATGCAGCTCGGCCATCAGTCGACGGTGGCGATGCTCACGGATGTGATCCCAGGGAAGAGGCCGCCGATCGCACTCCAGCTCTCGCCCTCGTCTGCACTCGCGAACAGCTGCCCCGTGCTCGTGCCGAAGTAGAGGCCCGGCGTGTCATGGTCGTCGATCGTCATGCCCTCGCGCAGGACGCCGATGTAGGCGTTCTCACTCGGCAGCCCCTTGTCGAGGCGCTGCCAGCTCGAGCCGGCGTCGCGGGTGCGCCAGACCGCTACCTTGCCGTCGGGCATCGTCCGCCCGTGGCCCGGGTCGAGCGGGATCACGTAGAAGGTGTCGCGGTCGTGCGGGTGGGTCGCGGCGGCGAACCCGAACTCCGACGGCAGGCCTTCCGTGATCTCCGTCCAGGTCTTGCCCCCGTCGTCGCTGCGGTGCATACCGACGTGGTTCTGCTGGAACATCCGCTCGAAGTCGGCCGCGGGCGCGACCTTGTGGACGCAGAAGCCGATCTCCTCGTAGTCCGCCGGCCAGTCCCGGCGCAGACCCTTGTTGCGCGGCTCCCACGTCTGGCCGCCGTCGGTCGTCTCGAAGAGGCTGTAGCCCTGGACGATCACCCAGAAGCGGTCCTTCTCGTCCGGGTGCGGGATGATCGCAGAGAGGCCGAGGTGGCCGGGCGGCTGCTGAGCCGGGTCGTTCCAGGCCTCGCGGCCCTCCTGGCCTTCGAAGGTAGTGACGAGCGAGAAGGTCTCTCCGCCGTCGGTGCTCTCGAACAGGCCGGCCGACTCGGCGCCGACGAGCAGGCGGCCGTGCGCCGGCACCACGTTCGAGACCTTCGAGAGCCGCAGGCCGCCGTCGCCGTCGGGATACCCGATGCCTTCGCTCGAGTGCTCCCACGACTCGCCTAGGTCGGCGCTGCGCCAGATCGCGGACCCGAGCCACTCGCTCGCGGCGGCGGCGTAGATCGTGCCCGAGTCATGGTCGAGGACCGCGTGGTAGATCGGCCAGCTCTCGCAGTACGGGCCGCGGACGCTCCAGTCGCGCCGGTCGCCGCTCTCCAGCACGAACAGGCCCTTGCGCGTTCCGACGAGTAGCACGCTCTTCGACATTCGGTTCACCTCCGTCTCGACGGTCTTTCGGTAGTAGACCTGCTCGGGCCGCGAAAGTCATCGGTCTGGCTAATTGCCGACGGCGCTCAGACCAGGCTGGTCTGGGAAGTCATCACCGCCCCGGCCAGATCCAGCCACACGGCCCACGGGACATTCCCGAACGCTGGCCCACCCGACTGCGCAGCCGGTCGGCCAGAGTCCGTGAGTTCAGACGACTGGCAGCAGCAGGTCGATCACGTCCCTGCGTCGGTAGAACTCGATGCCAGGGCGTGACAGATCCCGATCAGGTCTGGCAGAGAGTCGTTCGAACGTCGGGCCGATCAGCCGATAAATCTCTGGTGGTTCTCCTGTGAGACGTTCCCGCGCATAGCGTCCGCCGGGGAGCGTGCCGACCTCTAGCCCGAAGTCCTCCGGGTTGTCCTCCTCGCGAAGCTGGACGCAGATCCGGTACTCGCCGTCGTTGTTGAAGGCGCCGAAGTACTTCCGCCCGCGGAGCCCGACTGCCTCTTCGACCTCCTGCATGCCGCGACCGATCGCGGTGACTTCGTCGGCGACCCGCTTGAACATCACGGGTGTCTCAGCACGCTCGATCACCATCTGGTGCGCTTCCACGGACGCAGCCTATCCGCCTTTGGCGTCATCGCGAATGTGGATGGAAGCTCGCCTCGACACTGGGATCGATGACCTCTGGGGCGCACTCACCGATCCCGATCGACTCTCCCAATTCAGAGTTCGCGTTGAAGACCGAGCTCCTTTGCAGGTAAATCGTGTGATGGCCCCGGGAGGAGTCGAACCTCCGCGCGCGGATTCGAAGTCCGCCGCTCTATCCGCTGAGCTACGGGGCCTTGGCGTCAGGGTGGCGGACGGGACTCGAACCCGCGACCACCGGGACCACAACCCGGGGCTCTACCAACTGAGCTACCGCCACCGCGTCGACCCAGGATAGCCGCGCCCTTCACGAGGTGCCCGAACGCTCGGAGGGGCAACCCCGCGAAAAGTGCGCAGCACTTTTTCGCGGCTGAGCCCGGGGCTCTACCAACTGAACTACCGCCACCTCGCTCGCGGCGAGGATAGCCTTAGCTTCTCCCGATTCCCCTTCGCGCCGACCGGGTAGGAGGCGACCATGGTCTCGGGTACCGACGTGCTTTCCCCTTCGCTCCCCAAACCCAAGTCTGCGCTGTCCTGGCTGCGGCCCAAGGGCCACTTCAACCACGCCAAGGGGGAGGTGCTCCTTCTTCATCGCGGCCGGCCTCGCGCTCGCGCTCGGAACGACGGTGGGCGTCGCGTGGGCCGCCGGCTTCGGGGACGTCCTCCACCGGCTCGGCCATCCGCAACCGCTCTGGATCGCGCTCGCACTCGCCGGCCAGATGGTCGCGTACTTCGGCTACATGCTCGCCTACCGGGAAGTAGCGCGCGTCGAGCGCGGGCCGGAGCTGGGGCTGATGAAGCTGGCCGCGGTCGTGTTCACCGGCTTCGGCGTCTTCGTCGCGCACGGCGGCTTCTCCGCAGACGTCGTCGCCCTCCGCGGCACCGGGATCTCGCGCCGCGAGGCGCGCGTGCGCGTCATGGGCCTGGGCGCGCTCGAGTACGTCCTGCTCGCGCCTGCCGCCTGCGCGAGCGCGATCATCATCCTCGCGCACGGCTCGGGGACGCCGAACCTCGGGCTGACGCTCCCGTGGGCGGTCTGCGTCCCGCTCGGCTTCGTCGCCGCGTTCTGGGCACTGCGCTACCACCGGAAGTTCTCGCGCGCGAGTGGATGGCGGGGGGCGCTCGGGCATGCGCTGGACGCGGTGGCGGTCGTGCGGAACCTGCTGTGCGCGCCGTTCAAGCACGGAAGCGCTTTCGTCGGCATGGGCCTCTACTGGGTCGGCGAGATCTTCTCGCTGTCCGCCGCGCTGCATGCGTTCGGCTCACCGCGCCCCGCGATTGCGGCGCTGATCATCGGCTACGCGACGGGATACGCGCTGACGCGGAGGACGCTGCCGCTCGCGGGTGCCGGCGTCGTGGAGGCGCTGCTGCCGTTCTCACTCGTCTGGGTCGGTGCCGGCCTCGCCCCCGCGGTGCTGGCCGTGTTCGTCTACCGCATCTTCAATCTGTGGCTCCCGCTCATTCCGGCCGTCGTCGGCATGCGCGCCCTGCGCCACGAGCACGAGGAGAGCGAACCACTTCTCGAGTTGCGTAAGGCCGCTTAACCGAGCGGCGTCTCGTCCAGCTTCCCGCGCAGCTCTTCCACCGACTCGTAGACCTGCACGGCGCCCGCGTCTTGCAGTTCCTGCCGCGACCACCCACCCGTCATCACGCAGACCGTGGGGACGCCCACCCTCGCCGCGGCCTCGATGTCCCACTTGGTGTCGCCGACCATCACGGCCTCGGCGCCGTCCGACCTTCTCGAGCGCGGCCTTGACCAGATCGGGCTCCGGCTTCGTCTGCTCTACGTCGTCCCTGGTCGTCCAGGCATCGACGAGCGTGCGTACGTCCAACAGGTCGAGGTAGTGCTCGAGCTCCTCCTCGGACGCGGAGCTCGCCAGGACGACGGAGATGTCGCGCTCGAGCAGGTCGCACACGAGCTCGTGCGCGCCCTCGAAAGGAGCCACCTCCTCGATGAGGTCCTCGTAGATGTCGCTCCGCTTGTCGCGGATGTCGTCGCCCTTCTCCTGGTCGACCTCCTGTCCGACGAGCGCGGGGACGAGCTGGTCGCCTCCCATGCCGACGGCGCGGTGGATCTTCCAGACGGGCACGGTGATGTCGTGCTCGCGGAAGGCGAGGTACCAGGCGAGCGCGTGTTGGTAGTTCGCGTCGATGAGCGTGCCGTCGACGTCGAGCAGCGCGGCTTTCGCCACTAAGGGGCCACGGGAGTCGACGCGAACTGCTCGACGATCGTCCGGCAGAACGCAGGCAATGGCATACGGGGACGCTCCCCGCGCCCCAGGCGGGCTAAACGTCAGCCGCCGTCTGCCGCGCGATCGCGCAAAAGGGAGGCGAACCCGCCGGAGATATACGAGGACCCGGCCGGGCTCGCGGCCTCCGACCACGTTCGGCCATCCTCACTCGTGCCGACCCGCTGGGGCCGACCGAGGGCACGCTCAAGAATGATGTGCGAGCAATGTCGCTAGCGCGTGGTCTTGGCCCGGGTAGAGTGCTTCAGCCGCTGGGGCTTGTAGGGTGTGCGCGGTTCGGCTCGGAACGTCCTGGCCGGCGAACGGAAGGAGGGACCGATGGCAACCATCGTCGTCGGAACGGACGGATCCAAGGGCTCCGAGGCGGCCCTCTCTGAGGGCTTCGACCTCGCCAACCGGCTGGGCGCAAAGGTGCTAGTCATGGCAGTCGCTCCGCACTCATCCGACCTCCTGGGTAGCACCGTCTACCAGCACAAGGTCAGCGAGCACATGGACCGAGCCCGCGCAGCCCTGGACGCCGCAAGGACGATGGCCGAGGAGGTCGGAGCCGAGGCCGAGTTCGAGGTCTTCGACGGCAACGCAGCCGATGAGATCGCGAAGATCGCCGAGAGCCGGGACGCCGACCTCGTAGTCGTCGGGACCCGGGGCCACGGTGGCATCGCCGGCTCGCTTCTCGGAAGCGTGTCGGCCGACGTCATCCGCCGGTCGAAGAGGCCGGTGGTCGTCGTCCACGAACCGCGCTAGCGACCGGCAAGAGGCCGGCGGGCGGCCCCGGGCCTAGGCGCCTCGCGAACCCTCAGCGCCTATGATCGGCGACGAGGACGGTCGTGGACTTTCGCGTACACACCGACGGATCAAGCCCTCCGACCGCTCCCGCCGCGCCGCCAACGGCGCAGCGGGGATGGCGCGCACGCTCAGCGATAGCCCCCCTCGCGCCTCGAAGCTAGTCCACCAGCGGTTTCCCGCAGCTACGGAGAAACCGGCGTGCGGTTGTTCCACCGCATGCGCGCCAGTCATTCCACGGTTGTTCTCGGTTGTTCTCCGCTAGAGGCTTGATGTGAAACTCGGCAGCGTTCTGGCCTGAGATCCCGTCCGGAACAACAAAGCGATGACCGCCCAGGCGACAGGGAAACGCAGCGGTCTCTGGAAGACAACCGAGATGCTCACGGTCTTCCTGTTCGACGAGCAAGAATCCGAGCGAGTCGAGGACTGGCAGGGCGCACTCGAACGGCTCGCGAAGGACGAGTTGCTCTGGCTCGCCCTACGCGACCCGACCGAGGAGGAGGTGGCGGCCCTGCGGGAGGCGCTCGAACTCGGCGACGAGAACGCGCACAGGCTGCTCGAGCAGCCCAGCCGCGCCTCTCTTTCGGACGCAGGCGAGCGTATGAATGTGACGCTGTACGCGGCCGACGTCGACGAGGGTGAACCCATCCTTGCTCCCATCGAATGCGCGCTTGGCCCGAACTGGATCGTCACCGCTCATCGTGAGGAAGTCGAGGTGCTCGAGGAGTTTCGCGAGCGCGCCGAGGGCGGAGGCCCGGTCGGTGCGCTCGACGCACCGTCTTTCCTGGCAGCGATCTTCGAGGCGATCATCACCAGCTACTTCCGCGTTTTCGAGGCTATCGAGCGCACGTTGGAAGCGCTGGACACAAGGGTTATGTCCAGCACACCGAAGAACGTCGCCGGCGAGCTGGACCAACTGGTCGAGATCCGCCGCTCAATCGGGATGCTGCGACGGGGGCTCTCCCCGCACCGCGAGGTCGTTGCCGCTCTGGCACATCCCGAGCTTGACGCGCTGTCGACCGAGGACTCGGCGAAGCGGTTCGCCGCCCTCGAGAGTCGCCTGACCCAGGCACTGGACGCCGCCCGCGAAATGAAGGAGTCGACCTTCGGCTCGTTCGACCTCCTCGCCGCCCGAATCGGCCAACGGACGAACGACGTCATGAAGGTGCTCACGCTGGTCACGGTGATTCTCCTCCCTGCGACCGTGCTCGCAGGGGTCATGGGCATGAACTTCAAGGTCGGCCTGTTCGACATGGCGTGGATGTTCTGGGCGGTGATCGCCGCGATGCTCGGCATCGCCGTGCTCGTACTCTCAGTCGCCCGCAGCCAACGCTGGATCTGAGTTGCACGATTGTGCGCAGGATCGCTTGAGCTCCGCGAGCCGATCTGGGTCGAGCCGCCAGGCGGTGCTCCTCGGAAAACCGATGTGGACGATCTCGAGCGGGACGCACCCACGCGGCTCCTGAGCGTGCCAGAGCTGCTTCGGCGAAATCCCGTGCTCGGCTGCGGCGGCCTTTACGTCGGCCGACCACGCGAACTCTCCGTCCCGAAGATGATCGAAGAGAAAGATCTCCGCGTCCTCGACGGAGGGCATAGCGGCAGGCTACGTCGTTGCCCGGACAGGCACGAGCGATTCGCTCAGTGCCTCTAGATCCGCTTCGGGCGTATACGGACACAGCCCGAGCGGCAAAGCAATCTTTCGGCCGCGCAGCTAGGGCCTAACGGCCCGCACCCAGCCAAGGTGTAAGCCGCTACCCCTGGCGCCTAGGAGGTCACACACAGCGTGTGGACACCCCGAGCGTCCTGAGCCGCAGCGGCCGGTACCTGAGCCAGCCGGTTGCGCCGCGCTCGGTTTACGCCTGAGACGCCGTGACCGTGTATCCACCCTCCAGCACGCTGTACCACCCCCACCCGAGCCCGGTGAGATGCGCACCTCTGAATCCCCTGTTCACCCATGCCTCGGCCTCGGCACGCGTGAGCGTAGCTCCGATCGCCACGGTGTCTATCGAAGCGCCGTTGTCGGTGATCCGACCGACGGTGAAGAAGTTGGAAGCCCGCTTGTACGCGAAGCGCATCTTTGGGCTTCCGACGTTGCAGCATTTGGAGCTGGCAACGAAGTGCGCGCAGACGACGTTGTACCCCCCGACGGTGCCACTGTCTCCGGCGCAGTTGCCCGACTGGTCGTTCTCCAGACCAACATAGGACGTCCCTCCGTCGATCACGGCGGTGTCGATTGCGAACGTAAAGCTGCCGGCAGGCCCCGGACTGATCAACGCCGAGCCGGTCAGCTTGCCTTGCGGCGTGTCTGCAAGCGCGACACCCGCCCATACCAGCGCGGCCACCGTGCCGCAGATCGCTACGTACTTCTTCATGTCAGTGTCCCTCCCCCTCGAGTTGGTTGCGGTGCTACGCGGCGTGGCCCGCCGCGTGCCCACGCACGCCTAATGAAGCCACGGTATCGCCTTGTGGCTGCAAATACAACGTGCGGCTGGATCAAGGCCGAGCGGCACGTCGCCGCCGGAGGCGAGCATCACCCGTGTGGCACGTTGCCGCGTGAGCCGTGCATCACCCGTGCACCTACGCCGCGTCCTCACCCGTACTTTCCCGTACCACGATTTGGCTCAACCATGCGAAGTGCGGCTCGGCTAAAACGCTTCTATGCGCCTGGAGGGATTCGAACCCCCGGCCCGGGGCTTAGAAGGCCCCTGCTCTTCCACTGAGCTACAGGCGCGTGCGAACAGGGTATCGCCCTACCCGGGCCTGCTACAGGGTGGCTTCAGGCGTAATCGTCGCAACCGCGGTGCGTTCCGCTTGCTTGCGCTCCGACCGCTCGCGGATCAGGTCGCGGACGATCACCTGGATCGCGCCCGCGATCGGAATCGCCGCCAGCGCGCCGATGACACCGGCCAGCGCGGCGCCGATCAGCACGGCGATCAGGACGGCCAGCGGCGACAGCTTCACGGTCTTCCCGTAGATCAGAGGCTGGAGGATGTGGTTCTCGAGCTGCTGGTAGACGATGAAGAACACGACGACGACGATCCCGGCGGTGATCGAGTGCAGGAACGAGATCGCCCCCACGACGATCAAGGCGATCGTCGCCCCGGCGAGCGGGATCAGGTCGAAGAGGCCGACGAGGAGGCCGAGTGCGAACGGCAGCGGGACGCCGAGCGCGTAGAGCAGGATCGCCGCGCTGCCGCCCGCGATGAGGCTGATGACGATGTTGCCGAAGACGTAGCCCCCGACTGTTCGGTAGATGTCACGGCCCACCGTCCGCCAGCGGCGCTGCGACTTCGGCGGCAGGGTGGAGTAGCCTCGTTCGACCCAGTTCGGCCCTTCGAGCAGCATGAAGAAGGTCATGAACGTGATCGTCACGGTCGCGACCACGATCGTGACCACGCTCTTGGTGATGGACAGCGCAGTTCCGCTGAAGCCGAAGAGCTTCGACGCCCCCCCGTTGTTGAGCGCGTGCTTGATCTTCTCGACGATGTGGTACTTCGTCTCGAGGAAGCCGAGCTTGCCCCTCCCCTTCGTGAGGTCGTCGACGTAGTCGGGGATCTTGTTCACGAGGTGGTTCACCTGGTCGACCAGCGGCGGGATGAACACGTACGCGACCAGGGCGAACGCGGCGAACACGAGCACGTAGACGATCCCGACCGCCCAGCCGCGCCGCTTGACCCCCCGCCGGTGGAACCAGTCGACGAGCGGGTTGAGCGCGAGCGTGAAGAAGACCGCGATCAGGATCCAGGTGAGGACCTGCTGGGAGATCAGGACGATCTCGACCAGGACCCCGACGGCCAGGATGAGGCCGAGCACACCAAGGACGGTGCGCGCCGGCACACGAACGATCCGTTGCGGGATCACGCTGCACAGGATCGCGGGACTGTCGGACGGGCCGCGCTAGGCTAGTCGCGACGCGGGCGTAGCTTAGTGGTAAAGCCTCTGGTTTCCACCCAGAAGACACGGGTCCGATTCCCGTCGCCCGCTCTTTCGCGTCCATCCGATGCCGCGCGTATGTTGTCGGATATGAAAACGAGCGAACGCGAGAAGGCCCGCGAGCTTCGCACCGTGGGCTGCTCCGTGAAGGAGATCGAGCGTGCGCTCGGGGTCTCGCGATCGTCTGTGAGCATCTGGGTACGGGATATTCGGCTCGATGACCGGCAGCGGCGCGTGCTGGCCGCGAAGGTGACGGAGGGCAGGCTCCGCGCGGCCGAGCGAAAGGCGACCGCGGCGCGTGCGGTGCGGCGGGCCTATCAGGAAGACGGGCGCGTGCTGGCGCGCGAGCGAGGCCCGGATTACGCCGCAGGCTGCATGCTCTACTGGGCCGAAGGCTGCAAGTGTCGGACGGCGGTCAAGATGTCGAACTCGGATCCCTCGCTGCTTGCGTACTTCGCGGCGTTCCTTCGCGTGCACTTCGAGGCTCCTGACGAGAAGTTCAGGGTGCACTGCAACCTGTTCGCCGACCACCTCGAGCGACAGCGCGAGATAGAGCGGTTCTGGTTGACGGCCCTCGAACTTCCGTCGAGCTGTCTGCGCAAGTCGATCGTCAACACGTACTCGAAGTACAGCCAGAAGAAGCGGCAGAACAAGCTCCCGTATGGAACATGCCGGCTCGCGGTGCACAACACGCGCATCGTCCAGACCATCTACGGCTCGATCCAGGAGTACGGCGGCTTCGAGCGTCCGGAATGGCTCGACTAGCGGAACGCGCCGATCAGGGCCGCGCCGCCCACCATCAGCGCCGCTGCGAGCACGAGCCTCGGCCCGATCCGCTCGCTCCGCCTCAGGAAGATCCACGCGAGGAGCACCGTCCAGAGCGATTCGGTCGCGTAGAGCGGCGTCACCACGGTCACGCGTCCGCGGGTCAGCGCCTCGAAGAGCGCCGTGTAGGCGGCGCCGATGAGCAGGCCGGCCGGCAGGAAGGGCACGACCGCACGACGGACGGCGGCGAGCGTGCCGCCGCGGCGCGTGAGCAGGAGGTAGACGAGGATCAGCGCGGACGCTCCGGCGAGCGCGGCGCATCCCGACGCAAGGCCGGAGATGTCGTAGTGCCTCGTAGCCCACCGGACGAAGTTGTCACGCACCGCGATCAGCGCGGCGGCGGCCAGGGCGACAACCAGACCGACGCGGCGGAAGGACGTCCCTTCCAGATGCTCGCCGCCGAGCACGATGCCGCCGGCGACGATCAGCGCGCCGCCGGCCACGATCGCGACGTGCACGGGCTCGTCGAGGAGCAGGAAGGCGGGCACCGCCGCGATCAGCGGCGCAGCGGTTACCAGTAGGGCTGCGCGGGCGGCGCCGGCGAGCTCGACGGCGAGGGTGAAGAGCAGGCCGGCCACCCCGGGGGCGATCAGACCGGCGAGGAGGAACGGCCAGATCTGCGAGGAGGACAAACCGTCGTCGCCGCTCGCGAGGGCGGCGGGAAGCGTCACGAGCAGCCCGACGGTCGCGGTCACGAATGATCCAGCCGCGGCATCTGGGACACGCAGGAGCCCTTCGCGGACGGCCACGGTCATCGCACCGAAACAGGCTGCTGCGACGAGACCGAGGAGAACCGCGATCACAAGCGTTCGGCGAAAGACCGGATCGTTAAAAGAAAATTCGCCGAGCCGGTTGCGCTTTCGTCCACCACTCCGGCCAACTTTCCGCTTCCGCGTACTGCCGCCCGGCTTGGCTTCGTCCTACTCGCGCTCCGTGCTCGGCGCAATCGGCACTCTAGGGACGAGCCAACCCGGCGTCAAGAGGGCCTCGGGAGGAATCGTCCGCAAATTGCGGCACTTCTTGGACAGCGTCCCTTTGGCGGTTGCGGGCGGCGGCTCGCCGCCCGAGCCGCCGCCCACAGTCACTGCCTCCCCGGAGATCCACGAGCGATTCCCGGAGGACAAGACTCTTGAAGTGTATGCCCATCGCGCTAATTCGGCAAACGATATAAGCAGGTAGGTTTGGTCGAGGCAATTTGACTGACTAGTCAATCTAATTTGACTGACTAGTCAATCTATGATTTCGCCTATAATTGGTCGCCATTTCAAGAAGGATTCAAGCACGCAATGTGGTCGAAGTTTCACCGGATGCGGCCTCCCGCCGTCCGCAGCCCCATGCCGGATGCACGCGTCCCGAGAGCGAAGCGCGGATCGGGCTCTGCACCGTCTAGGAGCTCGTGTACGTACTCGGCCAGCGCCGGGCCGTGCTTGAACCCGTGCCCGGACCCGCCGCCGAGAATCCAGACTCGTTCGTGCTCGGGATGCCGGGCGACGAGGAAGTTCGTGTCCGGCGTCAGGGCGTACGGACAGGCCCGCGTCGCGACCACCGGCGCCCCGGACAGGCCCGGGAACCTCTTCGCGATGTACGCGCGCGCGGCCTCCTCGTTCTCGGCCGAAACGACGCGCTGGTCGTGCTCGGGATCGAATGAAGGCCCTTCCCGGTCCGGCGCGACCTTGACGCCGTAGCCGTCGACGTCGCCGGTTCCGTACACGGCCGTGTCGTATTCGACCCAGCCGGGCACGGGTGGGGACTTCCACGACGCGTCGCTTCCGAAATGGAACACGTCCTGCCTCGTCACGTGGATGTCGACCAGTCCCGGGAAGATCGACGGCAGCCATGCACCACAGGCCCAGATGATCCGGTCGGCCTCGAGGCGCTCTTCGTTTACGAGGACGGCGTCGCCGTCCGGCCGCGCGGCCCCGGCGACAAGTCGCGCGCCGGCGGCCAGCGCGACCTCCATCAGCGCCTGGGTTGCATCACGCGCGCGCAGAATCCCGGCCTCGGGCTCGTACAGGACGAACCGCAGGCCTTCACCATCGAACGTCGGGAAGAGCCTCGCCGCCTCGTCCACGCCCATCCGGACCACCGGTACGCCCTCGGCCCGAAGCGCGTCCTCGCTCTGAGTCTCCCAGCCGTCCTCGCTGAGCGCGAACCAGGCGACGCCGCACTCGAGCAGAAGCGAGCGCCCGGTCTCCTCCTCGAGCTCGCGCCAGAGATCGCGCGCGCGCCAGGCGGAGCGCGTGTACCAGCGGTCGGAGCCGTGCGCAAAACGGATGAGGCGGGACTCGTGGCCGGACGCGGCGCGGACGTGGCCGGGCGGATGCGGATCGACGACGGTGACCTCCCAGCCGTTCCGGGCCAGGCGACGGGCAAGCGAGGCCCCGAAGACCCCGGCTCCGGCGATGACCGCGCTCGGCACGGCCTAAGGGTAGTTACGAGCCGGGAAGGCGGCTGGCGAAGATCGCTTCGTTGAAGCGGCCTCGAGCGGGGGCGCCCGCGAGCGCCAGCACCGGCAGCGGGACGCAGGCCGGCGAAGGACGTCGAGATGTCCGTCAGGACGCCATCAAGCTTTGCTGAGGTCTTTTTGTTCGAATCTACGAGGTCGGGGTGGGCGGATTCGAACCGCCGATCTCGGCACCCCAAATGCCGCGCGATAACCAGGCTTCGCTACACCCCGACGCGCATCGAGTGTAACCACTCTCCTTTCAGGCAGCCCGTCCACGGCTCGAGTCGTGCGCGTGGAGCACAGGTCGTCGTGGATACCATCTGTTGCCAGTATAGAGAACAGGCCGGACGGCGTGACACGCCTCTTTTCACACCGGTCCGGGGTTCACTCCGTCTCATGTAGTAGCTACCCTCACGCTGTGCAACGGGCTCGAAAGGGTGGCGGTTCCCGTGCGGGCTCGAACGGCGGTTCGGACGAGACCCCGGGACCGCCCACTGATCCAGATGACTGGTCGTCGGACGGGATCGACGATCTCTGGGCTGCTCCGACGCCGCGCGGCGAGCCGACGCCGCGCCGCGAGCCGTCTCCGCGCAGGCGCACGCGGCCGCCCACACGACAGCGGCCGATAAGGCCGGCCGCCCGCGAGCGCGACCGCCGGCGCAGACCGACGCAGAGCCCATTGACGCGGGTCTCGAGGCGTCGCCGGCGCCGCCGCATGATCGGCCTCACGCGCCTCGCGGTCGCGATCGGCCTGCTCATCCTGATCGTCTTCGGGATCATCACGCTCTTCAAGAAGCTCGGCGCTCCCTCGCTCGACGCGACCGGCCCCAAGAACGGAGTCCTCCTGGGCGCGCCCGGCGTCGCGCGCCTGAAATTCGCCGCCAAGGGAACGAAAGCCGACCTGGCTCACCAGGAGTGGAGCCTCGACGGCAACCCGGTGACGCCGCGCGCGACCGCCCAGCGCCTCGTCTACCGGCCGCGCAACCTCCGCGACGGCAAGCACACGTTCGAGATCGTCGCCACCGGCGGCTTCCTCGGCGCCACCAACGCGAAGTCGTGGTCCTTCACCGTCGACAGGACGCCGCCCAGGCTGAAGCTGGACAAGCCGGTCGTCTCGTACGCCTCCGAGCCGGTCGTCGCGAAGGGGACGATCAACGAAGACGCCGTGCTCAAGGCGAACCGCAGGCACATCGCCGTCAAGGACGGCACCTGGCGGATCCGCTACGCGGTGCCGCCGGGGACCGTGATCCTCACGGCGACCGACAAGGTGGGGAACACCTCGAGGTGGCGCCTGCCGGTCACGATCGTCCCGCGCCAGCCGACCGAACCGATCCGCGCGGTGCACATGAGCGCGGACGCGTGGGCCTCCTCGCAGCTCCGGAACGGCGTCATGCAGATGATCGACGAGGGCCGGATCAACGCCGTCGAGCTCGACCTCAAGGACGAGTCGGGGATCGTCGGCTGGCCCGCCCCGGGCGCCGAGATCCACCGCTACGGAGGCGTGCAGGACATCTACAGCCTCGCGGACGCGGTCAAGCAGCTGCACGCGAAGGGCGTGCGCGTGATCGGGCGCCTCGTCGCCTTCCGTGACCCGATCGTCGCCGAGAAGGCGTGGGCGGCCGGCCGGAGGGACGAGGTCATCCAGACGCCGAGCGGCGAGCCGTACACCGTGAACTACGGCGGCTTCGGCAACTTCGCCAACCCGCAGGTGCGCAAGTACAACATCGCGATCGCCGTGGCCGCGGCCAAGCTCGGCGTGGACGACATCCTCTACGACTACATCCGCCGGCCCGACGGCGACCTGAGCTCGATGGTCTTCCCGGGGCTCAAGGGAGGCGAGCCCGCCGCCGAGCGGTCCGTCGCCAGCTTCCTGGCCGAGACGCAGCGCGCGCTGCAGCCGTACCACACGTTCCTCGGCGCATCCGTCTTCGGCATCGCGGCGACGCACCCCGAGGAGATCGCGCAGAACATCCCGATGATGTCGCGGCACCTCGACTACGTCTCCCCGATGGTCTACCCGTCGCACTGGAGCTCGGGCGAGTACTCGGTCGCGAGCCCGGACACGCAGCCGTACGACATCGTCTACCGCTCGCTGAAGGACTTCGTGCACCTGACGAAGGGAACGGGCGCGCGCGTCGTTCCGTGGCTCCAGGACTTCACGCTCTACTCCAGCTACGGCCCGGAGCAGGTGGCTGCTCAGGTCAAGGCCGCGACGGACGCGGGCGCTCCCGAGTTCCTGCTCTGGGATCCGAACGTGACCTACGACGCATCCGGCCTCTCCGCGACCGCCAAGATGCCGGCGACGGGGACGCTGACGAAGGTGAAGCTCCCTGCCGACGCGCCCGGCCTCATCTCGCTCGGTGGATCGTCGCCCGCCGTACCGGTCACCCCGTCCAACGGCGGCAGCTCGGCGAAGGGCCCCGTCGGTACCGCGCCACCGAACGAGCTCGGACAGATCCCCGTTCTGATGCACCACCAGCTCGTCACCGGCCCCTCCAGCGTGTACGACCTGACGCCGAAGGAGTTCGAGGCCGAGCTCCTGCGGCTCTGGAAGGACGGCTACGTGCCGGTGAACGCGTCCGCGCTGGTGACCGGGAAGATCGACATCCCGAAGGGCAAGAAGGCAATCGTCTTCACGTTCGACGACAGCACGAGCTCGCAGTTCGGCCTGGAGCCGGACGGGAGCGTCAAGCCCGATACCTCGGTCGGGATCATGATGAAGTTCGCGGAGACGCATGCGGGCTTCGGCCCCGCCGGAACGTTCTACTTGAACAACGACGCATTCGGGCTCAGCGGATCCACCCTCGCAACCGGCCTCAAATGGCTTACGAGCCACGGCTTCGAGGTCGCGAACCACACGCTCACGCACGCAAACCTCGGCGAGCTGGACGACACGGGCGTGCAGAAGGAGCTGGCCGAGGAAGCGAGCCAGATCGAAAAGGCGCTGCCGGGCTACAAGATCCAGACGATGGCCCTCCCGTTCGGCGTCAATCCCGACAACAGCTCCCTGGCCGTCCACGGCAGCTGGGGTGGCACCTCGTACGGCCCGTACGGCGTCATGCTCGTCGGCGCGAACCCGTCCGCCTCGCCGTACTCCAGCCAGTTCGACTCGGCCGCGATCCCACGCATCCGCAGCGCGCACTTCCCCTGGAAGACGACGCAGGACTACGAGTGGGACTACTGGCAGAGCGTCCTCGAGAAGGATCCGGGCTCCGTCTACGTCTCGGACGGGAACCCGAGCACGATCAGCTTCCCGAAGAGCGAGGAGGGCTCCCTCTCCTCCAAGTTCAGGTCCCGGGCCAAGCCGTATTGACGGCGTGACAGCGGCGCATCGCCGGCCCTGGCTCGGCTACGCGATGGTGCTCACGGCCGCGACGCTCTTCGCGGTCAACGGAGTGGTCGCCAAGGTCATCCTGGCGTCGGGGATCTCGTCGCTGCGCCTGACGGAGGTGCGGATCACAGGAGCGGCGATCGGGCTCGTCACGGCGATCGCGCTCATCCGGCCGAGACTGTTGCGCGTCACCTGGCGCGAGCTCCCGTTCCTGGCCGTCTTCGGGATTTGCGGGCTCGCCTTCGTGCAATGGCTCTACTTCCTCGCGATCCACCGGCTCGAGATCGGGATCGCGCTGCTGATCCAGTACCTCGCGCCGCTTCTGGTCGCGCTGTGGGCGCGCTTCGTCGTCCATCGCCCGGTTCGCCGGCGGATCTGGCTCGCGTTGGGTCTCGCCCTCTTCGGTCTCTCGCTCGTCGTCCAGATCTGGCAAGGCTCGGGGAGCGGGTTGGACGGCCTGGGCGTGGTCGCGGCGCTCGGCGGCGCCTTCGCTTTCGCCGCCTACATCCTCCTGGCGGAACGCGGGGTGAAGACGCGCGACGCGATCTCGCTCACGGCCTACGGGTTCGTGTTCGGCGCGCTCTTCTTCGCGTTCGTCCAGCCGTGGTGGACGTTCCCGACGCAGTACGTCTCCGAGCACGTGTCGCTGCTCGGCAATCTGGCGAGCTCCCACCTCCCGGTCTGGGCGCTCATGCTGTGGATCATCGTCCTCGGCGCGATCGTCCCGTTCGCGCTCTTCGTCGGCGCGCTCCACCACGTGCCCGCCACGCGCGCGAGCATCGTCGCGATGTTCGAGCCGGTGGTCGCGAGTGCGGTCGCGTGGGCGTGGCTGGACGAAGCGCTCGATCCGGTGCAGATCGTCGGCGGGGCGATCGTGCTGTGCGGGATCGCGCTGGCGCAGACGGCGCGCGCCGATCCGGTCGAGAGCTAGGTCTAAACGCCGTTCGTCATCTTGCGCAGGCGGGCGAGCTTCTCCTTGCGCAGGCTCGTGTGCTCGCCGCGGCTGACGCGGTCGAGCAGCTCGCGGATGACGTCGGCCAGCTCCACGGGGTTGAAAGGCTTCGTGATGTAGTCGATGCCGCCGAGCTCGAGGCCGCGCGCCTGGTCGCGCAGCTCGGCGCGGGCGGTGAGGAAGACGATCGGGATCTCGCCGGTCGTGGGATCCTCGAGCAGCGCCTCGGCCACGCGCCAGCCGTCGAGCTTCGGGAGCATCACGTCGAGCAGGACGACGTCGGGGCTCGTCGAGCGCGCCTTCTCGAGCCCGTCCGTCCCGTCCGCGGCCTCGATCACCTCCATCCCCTCCGCTTCGAGATTCACCCGGCAGAGGAGGCGGATCGGTGCGTCGTCGTCGACGACGAGAACGCGCGTCACGCGGGTGCCTCCGAGCGCGCGAGCGGGAGCTCGAAGGCGAAGCTCGAGCCCTCGCCCTCGACCGAGGACACGCGCATCCTTCCGCCCATCGCGGATACGAGACCCTCGGCGATGAACAGCCCGAGACCGGCCCCCATCCCCTCCTGATTACCCAATTCGGCCCGTCGGTAAAACTTCGAGAAAATCAGGTCGTGCTCGGCCTGGGGGATGCCCATGCCCTCGTCAGTGATCGCTACCTCGACCGTGCCCGCCTCGCTCCTCGGCCGCGCCGAGATGACGACGCGCCCGCCGGCGGGCGAGTACCTGACGGCGTTGTCGACCAGATTGATCAGCACCTGACGGAGCTTCTCGTCGTCGGCCTGTGCTTCGAGCGGCTCATCCGGAAGCTCGACGACGAACTCGTGGCCGTTCAGCACCGCGGTGTCGGCGTTCTCCACCACGTCCGCGACGAGCGCGCGCAGGTCGGTCGGCGCGAGCTCGACGTGCAGGTCCCCAGCCTCCAGGCGCGCCACGTTCAGGAGCGTGTCCACGATGGCGGTTAGCCTCTCAGACTCCGACGCGATGTACTGGAGGAACGTGCGCCGCTCCTCGTCGCTGAAGTTGATGTCGTGACGGAGCAGGGTCTCGGCGAAGCCGTAGATGGAAGTGAGCGGCGCGCGCAGCTGGTGCGAGACGGTGGAGACGAACCCGGACTTCATCTGCTCGACGAGACGCTGGGAGGAGACGTCGCGGAACGTGAAGATCCGCCCGGAGATCTCCCCGGTCGGATTGCGCATGACCGCCTCGCTCAGCGAGAGCCACACCTCCTCGCCGCCGCGCGGGATGGCGAGGATGCGCGTTCCGCCTTCCTCGCTCCCCGGATCGGCGAGCGGACGCTTGAGCACCTCGGCCGGGTCGCGGCCGAGCACGTCCCCACGTTCGACGCCCGTGATGCGCGAGGCAGCTTCGTTCCAGAGCACGACCTTGCCGTCGCGGTCGACTGCGACGATCCCGTCGGCGACGTGGGCGAGGATCGTCTCGCTGCGCTCCTTCTCCATCGCCACGCGCTGGTACAGCTCGGCGGTGGAAAGAGCGGTCGACGCGTTCGCGGCCAGGGCGACCAGCGCTTCGACCTCGTCGTCGCGCCACTCGCGGACGCCGCGCGAGTAGACGGAGAGGATGCCCAGCAAGGCTCCCTCGGCGCCGTTCAGCGGGACGCCGAGATAGGCGCCGTACGTCGCCACGAGCGGATCGGGATCCGACGCGTACCGAAGGCGGACGTCGGGAACGCGAAGCGGGCTGCGGAACTGGGCGACCTCGCCGGCCAGGCCGGAGGCGAGCGGGGAGCGACTGCCCACTTGCTCCCCCGCCCCCTCCCCACTCGCCGCCCGGACGACCAGATCGCCTTCCTCGACCAGCCTGATCGCGGCCGCGTCGGTGCCGAGCAGCTCAGGCGCCTCCGCCGCCACCTCCGCGACCACGCGGCGAGGGTCGAGCTCGGTGACGAGGAACGTGCCGATGCGCGCCAGTTGCTGCGAGAGCCGGCGGGCACTGCGCTCGCGCTCGAACAGGCGACCGCGCTCGAGCGCTCCCTTGGCCGCGTCGGCCAGGTGCCCGGCGAGCACGAGATCGTCGTCCGTGAAGGAGCGGTCATGGGCGAAGAACACGACGGCGGTGCCGTCGGCGCCGAGCGGGATTGCGAGCAGCGAGCGGAAGCGCTCGGAGGCGAGCGCCTTCCACGCAGCGTCGAGGCGCGTGTCGGAGCCGGCGTCCGGCGCGGCGACGACCAGCCCTCGGGCGCTGCAGTCCGCCAGCGTCTCCGGCAGGGCCGCGACGGTGCCCGCGATCTCGTCCGGAAGCTGATAGCGGCCGACGAGGCGCAGCGCCTCCCCGTCCGGCATGAGCACCGCGGCGAAGCTTCCGCCGAGCGCCTCGGAGGCCGCCTGCGCGACCGCGTCCACGGTTTCCTCGAGTGAGAGCGGCTGGGCGAGCGCAGACGCCACGAGGAAGAAGCCGCGCTCGATCCGGCTCCTGCGTTCGCGCTCCTCGAAGCTCGCGGCATGGTGGATCGCGAGCGTGGCCAGGCCGGCGAAAGCCTCGATGGCCTCGCGGTCGGCCTGGTCGAATCGCCGCTCGGGATCCCGCGAGCCGACGCCGAGCATGCCCAGCACCTCGTCTCCCACGGTCATCGGCGCCACCAGAGCGGACTTGAAGCTCTCGTAGACCGGGTTCGGGAAATCCTCCGCGATGCGCGCGTAGTCGTGCGAGACGACCGAGCGGCGCTCTCGGAACGCGACGCCGGCGAGGCCCTGCTCGCGCGGCGCCTCGAAGCCGACGAGGTCCGGGTCGAGGCCGTGCACGGCCACGCAGCGGATGATCCCCCGGTCGGCGTCGTGCAGGTAGCAGTCGGCAGCGTCGGCGTCGAGCAGGCTCGTCACTTCGCCGACGAGCCGCTGCAGCACGGTGTCCAGCCGTAGCTCGGCCGACACGAACTGGGCGGCCTTGATCAGCGTCGAGAGGTGGTCGAGACGGTTCTCGCTCTCGCGCAGCAGCCGAGCGGCGTGGGTGGCCAGTCCCACCTCGCGGGCGACCGCTTCGGCGAGCTTGACCTCCTCGTCGGGCCACGCGCCGATCTGCGACCGGTGCAGGACGAAGGTGCCGATCATCTGGTCGAACACGACGATCGGCGTCGCGAGGACGGCGCGCGCGCCGAGCTCGACCAGGACTTCGCGGCCGCCGGCCTCCGCGTCCTCGAGCTCAGAGGCAGCGAGGACGTCGGCGATTGCGACCGTCTCACGACGGCGGGTGGCGAGGTTGGTGACCGGAAGCCGCTCGGCGACGTGGCCGACGGGGGGCACGCCCTCGGCGTCCCACTCCGCCCCGATGGTCATCTGCTCCCCGGTGACCCCCAGGCGGATGAAGCAGCGGCTGACGTCGAGCGCCCGGCCGGTCTCCGAGACGGCCACCTCGAGCACGGCGTCCAGATCGAGCTCCGAGCGCACCTTGCGGCCGATCCGCGCGACGATGCGCTCCCGCTCGAGCGCCTCGGCCAGCTCCGTGGCGGAGCGGACGCGGTCGAGTGCGAGCCCTCCCTCCGCGGCCAGCGCCTGCAGCAGGGCGAGCTCGTCCGGCGTGAGGTCGCGGACTGTCTCGAGGTAGAGGACGCCGGCCACACGGCGCCCCGCCGGCATCGGAATGAAGGCTGCACCCTCGGCGAGGACCGCCTCGCGGCCCGCGACTGCCTCACGGAGCTCCGGGGACGCCTGGTCGAGCGGGAGATCCTGCCAGTTGCCGCGCTCGCCTCCGGCGCGAAGGAACAGGCCCCCGGACGGGGCTCCGGCTTCGTCGAGGACGAGTACCGCGGCGAGCGGGACGGTCTCCAGCGCTACCGCCTGCTCGAGTACTGCCAAGGAGATGGTGTTGGCGTCGCTCGCTCGTCCCAGCCGGCGCGAGACGTCGGTGACCGAGTCGAACTCGCGGTCGAGGAACGCCCAGCGGTTGAGGAACCGCTTGCCCCGCCCGATCTGGACGAGCACGGCGAGCGGGGGAAACGCCGCCACCACGATGGCGGCCAGGCCGATCCAGAGATGGTCGCCGAGCGGCTTCGCCTCCACGAAGACGTAGCCGGCCAGGACGGCGGTGAGAACGGCCAGGATCGGGAAGAGCGAGAGGAAGGCGAAGACGAGCGTGCTCATCCGGTGCCGCTCCCGCAGCGCGGTCGGAGCGAGGGCCGCGGTCACGGCGGTGTACAGGGCGGCCACGATCGCAAGCGGGATGCCGTTTGCGACGATCGCCTGCGTCTCGCCAGACATGCGTGCGCAAAGAATAGGTGTCGGAAACCACGACTAAGATGGGCGAATGGTGAAGAAAGTCCTACTCGCCTCCCCGCGCGGCTATTGCGCGGGCGTGGAGCGGGCTGTAGACACCGTCGAGCAGGCGCTCGAGCTGTACGGCGCCCCTGTCTACGTGCGCAAGCAGATCGTCCACAACGCTCACGTCGTGCACGAGCTCGAGGAGCGCGGCGCGATCTTCGTGGACAGCGAGGAGGAGGTTCCCGACGGCTCGACGCTCGTCTTCTCGGCGCACGGAGTCGCCCCGTCGGTGCACGAGAATTCGGCCGCGCGTGGCCACCACACGATCGACGCCACGTGCCCTCTGGTGACGAAGGTGCACGTCCAGGCTCGCCGGTACGCCGCTGAGGGCTACACGATCTTCCTGATCGGCCACGCCGGGCACGAGGAGATCGAGGGGACGATGGGCGAGGCGCCCGAATCGATCATCCTCGTGGAGTCCATCGGCGACGTCGAGGCCCTCGACCTGCCCTCGGACACGAAGGTCGCGTACATCACCCAGACCACGTTGTCGGTGGACGAGACGGCGGAGATGATCGCCGCGCTGCGCCGGCGCTTCCCGCAGATCTACGCGCCGAAGAAGGAGGACATCTGCTACGCGACCTCCAATCGGCAATGGGCCGTCAAGGAGATGCTGCCGCTCGTCGACCTCCTGCTCGTGATCGGCTCGAAGAACAGCTCGAACTCGAATCGGCTCGTCGAGGTGGCCCGCGCGAACGGCGTCCAGTCGCACCTGATCGAGGACGAGACCGAGATCGACGACGCCTGGCTGGACGGGGTCGAGACGGCCGGGATCACGTCGGGCGCGTCAGCCCCCGAGCGGCTGGTCGTCCGGGTCGTCGACTGGTTCCGCGCCAGGGGGATCGACAACATCGAGCCGTACGAGCTCGACGTCCGTGAGGACATCACGTTCCGCCTGCCGGTCGAGCTGCGCCGCGAGCTGCAGCTCGCCGAGAGCCAGTAGCTCAGGCCTTCTGAATCTGCGGTGATTCGACGGAGTCGGTCTCGACGCGGACCGCAAGCGTGTCGCGCTTGATCCAGTCCTCGTGCTCGAGCACGTCCGCCTGGCCGGCGGGGAGCGTCAGCACGATGCGGTCGGTGAGCTCGAAGCCCTGCTGCTTGCGGAGCGTGTTCACGTGGTGGATGAGGTCGAGCACGCGCCCCTCGAGCTCGAGCTCCGCGTCGAGCGTGATGTCGAGGGCCACGGTCAGCCCATCCTGCGCGGCGACCGACCAGCCCTCGCGCCCGCGGCGCTCGACGAGCACCTCCTCGGGCTGGAGCTCGTGCCCCGCTGCGCGGAACCGTCCGCCGGCGAGCTGCTCGAACTCACCCGCCTCGAGCGCGGCGCGGACGGCGCCGAGCTCCTTCCCGAGCTTCGGCCCCAGCAGGGGAAGATTCGGCTTCACGCGCAGCTCGGTTGCCTCCACCTCGCCGAACTCGACCTCCTTCACGCGCAGCTCGTCCCGGATCTCGTCCTGGTGCGAAGCGGCCTGCGAAGCGCCCTGGACGACCAGCCGGCGCAGCGGCTGCCGGTGCTTGAGCCGGGAAGCGTCGCGCGCCTGGCGGCCGAGCGTGACGACCGCGCGCACCTCCCCCACCTCGGCCAGAAGCGCCTCATCGAGCTGCTCCGTGTCCGGCCAACCTGCGAGGAACACCGACTCGTCCCGAGAGACGAGGTTGCGCCACAGGTTCTCGGCGAGGAACGGCATGACCGGCGCGATCACGCGCAGCGCCGTGGTGAGCGCATGCCAGAGCGCTTGGAGCGCCGCCGGGTCGTCGTCCCAGAAGCGACGGCGGGACCGGCGGATGTACCAGTTGGACAAATCGTCGGAGAAGGCCGCGAACGCCGCGGTCACGTCCGGCGTCCAGTAACGCTCGTATGCGTCGGTCGCGTCGCGGACGAGCTGCGCGGTGCGCGCGGCGAGCCAGCGGTCGAGCGGCTTCTCGTTCCCACCCGCGACGCCCGGCTCGAAGCCGGCGATGTTCGCGTACGTGACGAAGAACGAGACCGAGTTCCAGAAGGTGAGGAGCTCCTTCTTCACCTCCTCGGCCATCCCGAAGCCGAAGCGCAGCGGCTGGCTCGGCGTCTGGTCGCAGTAGAGCCAGCGCATGACGTCCGCGCCCATCCGCTCGAGCGCCTCGTTCAGCTCGATCGCGTTCCCCCACGACTTGTGCATCTCGCGGCCGTTCTCGTCGTAGACCTTCTCGTAGGTGAGGACGCGCCGGTACGGCTGGCGGCCGTCCAGCGTGATCGCCATGAAGCACTGGGAGTAGAACCAGAGGCGGATCTGCTCGCGCATCTCCGTGACCCAGTCGGCGGGAAACCACTGCTCCCAGTACTCGTGGTCCGGCAGCGGAGCGCCGGTCAGGGCGCGGGCCGAGCCGGTGGCGCCTCCCTCGGGCGTCCACACCTCGTTCTTCCAGCCGAGCGTGGAGAAGTGGACGATTCCGGCGTCGAGCCACGCGTCACCGACCTCGGGGATGCGCTCCACCTCGCCGCCGCACTCCTCGCAGCGGATGACCACGTCGTCGATCCAGGGCCGGTGCAGCTCCTGCAGCCGGTCGAGCCCCCGCACGGCGCGCGTCTCCAGCTCCCCGCGCGAGCCGATCACGTTGAAGTGACCGCACTCGCACTCGTAGAACGGCAGCGGAAGCCCGAAGTAGCGGCGCCGGGAGATGTTCCAGTCGCCCATGTTCCGCAGCCAGTCGTCCATCCGCTTCTTGTACTGCGGGGGCGTCCATTCGACCGTCGCGTTGCCGTCCAGCATCGGCTGGCGGATCTCCTGCGCCGAGATGAACCAGTCGTCCACGACGCGGAAGACCAGCGGGGTGGAGCAGCGCCAGCAGACGGGATAGCGGTGCTCGATCGAGCCCGCGCGCACCAGCAGGCCACGCTCGCGCAGCGACTCGATGACAGGGCCCTGCACCTCACCGGTCGACAGGCCCTCGAGGTCGCCGTAGCCGGGAAGCATGCGGCCGGACTCGTCGATCGGCATCAGCACCGGGAGGTCGAACTCGCGCGAGAGGTCGAAGTCCTCGCCGCCGGCGCCGGGCGCGATGTGGACGATCCCCGTTCCCTCGGCGAGCGAGACCTCATCCCACGGGATGACGCGATGCTCGACGCCATCCTGCGCCGGCAGGTGGTCGAACGGCCCCTCGTAGCGCAGGCCGACAAGATCCTCGCCCCGCACCTTCTCGACGAAGTGCTCCTCGGGATAGCGCGCGACGGCGACCCAGTCGCCGTCCTCGCGTCGCCCGTACTCGGCGTCGGGCTTGACCGCGGCGGCGACGTTGGCGGGCAGCGTCCACGGCGTCGTCGTCCACACGACGAGCGACTGTCCCTCGCGCCCGTGTAGCGGGAGGCGCACCTCCAGCGAGGGATGCTCGATGAGTGCGTAGTTCTCCTCCCCCGCCTGCTCGTGCTTCGAGAGCGACGTCCCGCAGCGCGGACACCACTGGGTCGAACGATGGCCCTTGTACAGCCAGCCGCGGGCGTGCACCTCCTTGAGGAAGCGCCAGATGTACTCGATGTTCGTGTCCGAGAAGGTGAAGTAGTCGTTGCCCCAGTCCATCCACATGCCGAGGCGCTTCGACTGCTGGATCATCATCGCGGAGTAGTGCGCGACGCGCTCGCGGCACTTCGCGGCGAACTCGGCCAGGCCGTACGTCTCGATCTCGCGCTTCGAGTTGAGCCCGAGTGCCTTCTCCACCTCGACCTCGACATGCAGGCCCTGGGAGTCGAAGCCGTTCTGGTAGCGCGTGTCGAACCCGTGCATGGCCTTGTAGCGCTGGAAGACGTCCTTCAGCGTGCGGCCGTGGCCGTGGTGGACGCCCATCGGGTTGTTGGCGGTGATCGGACCGTCCATGAAGGAAAAGCGCGGGCCGCCGCGGTTCCTCTCGCGGAGATGCTCGAACGTGCCCTCGCGCTCCCAGAGCTCGAGAATCCCGCGCTCGAGCGCGGGATGATCGGGGACCGGCGGTAGCTTCTCGTACATCACGTCGAGTCTAGGGACGGGAAGGGTTTGACCTCCCCCGGCGTTGTGGTAAGTGACAAGAAAGTTCGTTAAAGCGAGAGGAGAACGATGACACCGGTGACCGAAGACGACCTTCGAGCAGGAAGTGCTCCAGAGCGACAAGCCCGTGATCGTGGACTTCTGGGCCGAGTGGTGTGGCCCGTGCCACGCGATCGCGCCGGTTCTCGACCGCATCGCCGAGGAGCACGGGGGCGAGCTCAAGGTCGTGAAGGTGAACATCGACGAGGAGCAGGGCCTCGCGATGCGCTACGGGATCGCGTCGATTCCGACCGTCATGCTGTTCAAGGACGGCGAGCCCGCAGCTGCAGCCATCGGTGCGCAGCCGAAGCAGGCTCTCGAAAAGTCCCTGGGCCTCGTCGACGAGGCCGCCGCTTAACGCGCGGCTTCGACTCCGTCCAGCAGCTTCCAGTTCCCGGCCAGCGCGCCCGTCGCTGCGGCCAGGAGCCGGTCCTCGTCCTCCGGCGTCGCGCGCTCCTCGATCAGGCGCCGCGCCTCGTCCGCGTGCTCGTGATCGAGCTCGGCGTGTAGCCGGAAGTAGGCCGTCGCCGGGCTGTCCGGCGTGTAGCCGTAGTGCTCGACCAGGCCGGTGAGCTTCGTGCTCGAGATCGCCGGCTGGCCCGACTCGACCGCATAGAGGATCGCGAGGGCCTCGAGCCCGTCGCTCCCGCCCGTCCAGGCCCGGACACATTCGCGCGTCTCGTCGCGCGGCGTCCCGTCCGTTGCGCCGGTAGCGCTCCCGAAGTCGTCCCAGAGCTCGATGTGCGCCTCCTCGTCGTCCGCGTGCTCGCGGACGGTCGGGTCGGCGTCCGCCGCCTGGCGCGCGGTAGCCGCGAGCGCGACCACGGCGTGGCGGTACTGGCCGGCGTAGTAGCCGAGCTCCTCCTGCGTGAGCTCGCCCTTCTCCCAGCGGGTGTAAAAGGGGTGCTCCAGCACGTTCCAGCGCTTGCGCGCTTCCTCCAGCCGATCGAAGAAATCCATCGTTTCGCTCCTCCTGAGTCCGGGTGCTGGCACTCTACCGCCCGTGTCGGCCCGAGGCTTTCTCATCATCAACCCCCGGTCCGGGGAAGGAAAGGGCGTCGGGATCGCCGAGGACGCGCGCAAGCGCGACATCGCGACGCACCTGCTCCAGCCCGGCGACGACGTTGTCGAGCTGGCCAGAAGCGCGGAAGCCGACGCGCTGGGCGCGGGCGGCGGCGACGGAACTCTGGGGGCCGTCGCAAGCGTTGCGCTCGAGCGCAACCTGCCTTTCTTCTGCGTCCCGGTCGGGACCCGGAATCACTTCGCGCGCGATCTCGGGCTCGACCCCGACGATCCCGTGGCGGCACTGGACTGGGCCGTCGAACGCAGGATCGACGTCGGACGCGCCGGTGAGCGCCTCTTCCTGAACAACGTCGCGATCGGAATGTACGCAGGCCTGGTGAAGGAGCGCGAGGGTCACGGCAAGCGCCGCCGCGGCGTCCTGGCGACGACCCGCGGCCTGCTGCGCTCTCTCCGGCACCGGCCCGACCGGCTGACGATCGACGGACGGACGTTCCACGCGCGGATCGCGATGGCCTCGAACAACTACTACGAGCTCAACCTGTTCAACCTCGGTCGGCGGGGGCGGCTGGACGAGGGCCGGCTGCACCTGTACATCGCCGAAGGGTTGGTCCCGGGACGCTGGGTAGCGCTCTCGGGCGAGCGCTTCGAGATCCAATCGCGCTCGAAGCGGCTGCGCGCAGCCTTCGACGGCGAGCCAGGCGTGCTCGAAGCCCCCGTCGAGCTCCGGATCGAGCCGGCGGCGCTACGCGTGCTCGTGCCGGGCGATCCAGGCCGTTAGGACCTGCTCGTTGCACTCGAACGCGAGCTCGTCCCAGGGGATATCCGCGGGGGCGAACCAGCGGAGCTCCGCCACGTCGTCGGCCGGCCGCTCCTCGCCGGAAACGACGCGCGCCTCCCAGTAGAGGTTGAACGTGCTCGCCGCGGTGGAGTCGTAGCCGTAACGGTCCATCCAAACGCCCAGGAACTCGACCGGCTCGATCTCGAGGCCGGCTTCCTCGACCAGCTCCCGCTTGACCGCGTCCAGCGGATGCTCGGCCTCGTCCACGAACCCTCCCGGCAGGTCCCAGCAGCCCTTGTCGGGCTCGAGCGCCCGGCGCCCGAGAAGGACGCGTCCCACGTCGTCGACGCACACCGCGGTCGCGGTCGGCACGGGATTGGAGTACGCGACGAACCCGCACTCGGGACACTCGACGCGCTTCTCGTCGCCCCCCAGCTCCGTGCGGCAGCGCGGGCAGTACTCCCAGCCGTGCAGAATTCCCACTGACCCAAACTATGCCGAGAGCGTCAGCGACAGCCCATGAGCTCGCCCGGATCGAGCTGCTTGGCTCCCTGCCCGGGGAGCAGCTCGCGAAGCTCGCCGGGCGCATGCGGCGCGAAACCGTCCTCGCCGGTGCGGCCCCGATCGTCGAGGGCGAAGAAGGTGACCGCTTCTACGCGGTGCTCACGGGAATGTTCAGCGTGACGAAATCCGGCCCCGGCCCGCGCGCCATACTCCGTCCAGGCGACTACTTCGGCGAGGTCGCGCTCGCGATGAACGTCCCGCGGACAGCGACCGTCCGCGCACTCACGCCCGCGGTGGTCGCGAGCTGCGACCTGGAAACCTTCAACGAGTTCATCCGCCCGCTCTTCGCGGACGACGACTAGCCCTAGCTTCCTTCCCTCTCTCCTAGGGTCGGCTACCCACGAGACCCGGCGTCCAAACCTGAGTAGGCTTCCCCGCATGGCCTTGCGTGGCGGAATCGACCTCGGTGGGACGAAGATCGAGTCGGTCGTGGTAGACGGCGACGGCGCCGTGGTCGGGCAGGCGCGCCACCCGACGCCACATGACGGCGGGCCGCCGGCCGTGATCAACGCGCTGGCGGGTGGGCTGCGCGAGGCGGCCAAGGCCGCGGGAGTGGAGACGGCCGAGCTCACCGGCGTCGGCGTCGGATCGCCGGGCGAGATCGACGACGGCACCGTCGCCCATGCGCGGAACCTCCCCGACTGGGACGACACCTTCCCGCTCGCGTCGGCCCTGAGCGAACAGGTGGGTGTCCCGGTGACGGTGTCAAACGACGTGGGCGCGGCGGTCGACGCCGAGGCCAAGCTCGGCGCGGGAAAGGACTACGGCTCCTTCCTCGGCGTCTGGTGGGGGACGGGCGTCGGTGGCGCCGTCGTGATCGGCGGCGAACGCTGGCTCGGACGCGGCGCAGCCGGGGAAATCGGACATACCGTGGTAAAGATGGGCGGCGCCAGGTGCGAGTGCGGCCGGCGCGGCTGCCTCGAGGCGTACGCCGGACGTGGAGCGATGGAGCGCAAGGCGCGCAAGGCCGTCGCGGGTGGGACGAAGACCGACCTGTTCGACCTGATGGAAAAGCACGGGCGCCAGCGGCTTACGAGCGGGATCTGGGGGCGCGCCCTCGACCGCAACGACAAGCTCGCCGAGAAGCTGATCCACCGGGCGGTCGTGGCCCTCGGCGCCGGGATCGGCTCCGTCGTGAACCTCCTCGACGTGGAGGCGGTCGTGATCGGCGGCGGCCTCGGAACGCGTTTCGGCCAGCCCTACGTGGAGAAGATCGAGCAGCAGATGATGAAGCACCTGTTCGTCCCCGAGCGCCCTCCCGCCGTTCTGCCGGCCGCGCTCGGCGACCTCGGCGGCGCGATCGGCGCCTCCCTCCTCGTCGGATGAGCGGCAACGGCCAGCTCGAGCGCGAGGTCAAGCTCAGCGCCGGCCCGGAGCTCAGCCTCGCCCGCCTGAACGGCACGCCCCTCGAGCCGCGGCAGTTCTCCTCGGTCTACTGGGACTCGGACGACCGGCTCCTGGCCCGTATCGGCCTCACGCTCCGCCGCCGGATCGAGCACGGAGGCAGCCTGTGGCAGCTCAAGCTCCCGCGCAGCGGGGGCCGACTCGAGCTCGAGACCCCGGGTGGCCCCGCCCAGCCCCCCGAGCAGATTGCCGGCCTCCTCGCCGCCGTCCTGCGCGGACGCGCACTCTCCCCCGTCGCCGAGCTCCGAACCATCCGGCGCGGTGTGCGCGTGGAGGCCAACGGGTCGACGGCGGACGTCGTCCACGACGAGGTGGCCGTTATGGACAACCTGCGGGTCGTCTCCGAGTTCGACGAGCTGGAGATCGAGCTGGTGGACGGCGTCCCGGACGGGCTGGAGCAGATCGAGGTGGCGGTGCGACGCGCCGGGGCGGGCGACGGCGACCCCCGGCCGAAGGTGCTGCGGGTCCTCGGCGACAGTCGTTCCGCGGAGCCGGCCCGTCCGCAGCTGCAGGCCTACTTCGAGCGCCAGTACGAGCAGATCCTCGCCCACGATCCCGGCACTCGGCTCGGCGACGATCCCGAGGACCTGCACGACCTACGCGTCGCCGCCCGGCGACTGCGCGCCATTCTGAAGGTAGCCTCGCCGCCGCTCGACGAGCAATGGGCGGACGAGCTGCGGGCCGAGCTCGACTGGCTCGGCGACGCGCTCGGCCGGGTGCGGGACCTCGACGTGATGATCGGGCACCTGCGCGGTGAGCAGGACCACCTCGACCCGGAGGAGCGAGCTCTCTTCTCGCCGATCCTCAAGCGGCTCCAGCGCGAGCGGACCGCCCGCCGGCGCTCGCTCATGACAGCGATGAAGAGCTCGCGCTACACCGATCTACTCGACCGGCTGGAGGACGCCGCGCGCCGCCCCCGCAGCCGCTCCGCCCATCCCTCGCCGGACGAGGTCGCGGCCGCCGCGTTCGCGAAGCTGCGCAAGGCAGTGCGCAAGCTCGACCGCAGCCCCACTGACAACGCGCTGCACAAGGTGAGGATCAAAGGCAAGCGCGCGCGCTACGCGGCCGAGCTCGCGGCGCCGGGCCACGGCAAGAAGGCCGCGAAGTTCATCGACGCCGCGAAGAAGTTCCAGGACGTCACGGGCGAGCACCAGGACGCTGTCGTCACCGTCGAGCGGCTGCGCGAGCTCTCGGCCAAGGGAGATCCCGGGACCGCGTTCGCGGCGGGGCGGCTCGCCGAGCGGCAAGAGGAGTGCCGGCAGCAGGCTCGCGGGGCCTTCGCCGGCGCCTGGCGCTCGCTCGAGCAGGCCGGCAAGCGCGCCTGGTGACCGTCCGCGCCGCGGGCGGAATCGTGACGCGCGACGGCGAGGTGCTGCTCGTGCACCGGCCGAAGTACGACGACTGGACCTTTCCGAAAGGAAAGCTCGACGCAGGCGAGAGCGACGAGCAGGCGGCCGTACGCGAGGTCGAGGAGGAAACCGGTCTCCGCTGCTCGCTCGGTCGCGAGCTTCCCTCCACGTCGTACACGGACTCCCGAGGCCGTCCGAAGATCGTCCGCTACTGGCAGATGCAAGCTGAGGAGGGCGAGTTCGAGCCCACGGACGAGGTCGACGAGATCGCCTGGCTGGGCCCGGAAGAAGCTGCCGAGCGGCTCACGTACGCCCACGACCGGAAGGTCCTGGAGGCCTTGTGATCGTCGTCTTCGTCCGCCACGCGCGCGCCGGTGACCGCGAGAAGTGGGAAGGCGACGACCGGCTGCGGCCGCTCGACAGGAAGGGTCGCCGTCAGGCCGAGGGCCTGGTCGAACTGCTGGCCGAGTACCCGATCGAGCGTCTGCTCTCGAGCCCGTACCTCCGCTGCGTCCAGAGCTTCGAGCCGCTCGCGCAGGCGCGCGGCCTTGAAATCGAACACGTCGCCGAGCTGGGGGAAGGATCGTCGCGCGAGGAGGTCCTGCGCCTGCTCGGCTCGCTCCAGAACGCGTGCGTCGCGCTCAACACGCACGGCGGCGTGGACATGGAGGTGATCGGGGGTCATCTGAAGAAGGGCGCCGCCGAAGTCCTCGAGTTCGAGGACGGGCAGATCAAACGGGTCCGTCACCTCGGCCGGCCGCCCGTCTAGACCGCCCGAAACTATGCGGCACGGCGGCGCGGGCGCGGCAGACGCTCTAGCCTGGTCGCCAGACGGCTTCGTACAGCCGCGTCGTCTCGCTCAGACCGCGCAGCTCGTGGGGGCCGCGGTCGAGGAGCGGCACCCTGATCCGGCCGGCGACCGCCTTCGTCGCCTCGGAAAGCAGGATCTCGCCGGCCTTGGCCGCTGAGGCGATCCGGGCCGCGACGATCACGCTCGAGCCGAAGTAGTCGTCGTCCTCCGAGATCACGTCCCCGGTGTTCAGGCCGATGCGGACGTTGAGCGGGTTGTCCGCGCGCGACGCGTTGCGCTCGACCGTCGAGGCCTGGATGTCCACCGCGCAGAGCAAGGCCCGCCGTGCGCTCGAGAACGCCAGCATCAGCCCGTCCCCCTGGTGCTTGACCTCCACCCCGCCGTGCGTCTCCACCACCTCACGCACGACCACGTCGAACTCGCGAAACAGCAGCCGCGCCGCGTCGTCCCCGAGCCGGTCGAAGACCCCGGCGGAGCCCTCGATGTCGGTGAAGAGGATCGTGACCGTGCCTTCCGGGATGCGGCTCGGCTGCGAGAGCTCGCGCATCAGGCTGCGCGCGGCGTCTGGATGGAGGAGCGGCTCGCCCCGGTGAACGGCGCGAACCGACTCCGAGACCTCCTCCGGGCTCGCCTCCTTCAGCAGGTAACCGGCCGCGCCCGCGCGCACGGCGGCGAGGATCTGCGAGTCCTCGACGATGCTGGTCAGGACGAGCACCTTGGCACTCGGGCACGCGTCCTGGAGGAGCTTCGTCGCCTCGATGCCGCCCACCTCGGGCATGGTCAGGTCCATCAGGACGACGTCCGGGCAGAGGCGCTGAGCCTCGTCCACGGCCTCCCGTCCGTCCGCGGCCTCTCCCGCGACGACGATGTCGTCCTCGAGCTCGAGCAGCATCTTCAGCCCGTTGCGGACGACTGCGTGGTCGTCCGCGATGAGCACCTTGATCGGCGCGGTCACGCGCCAACCATAGTCCGCTAGCGGCGGCGGCTTCCTCCGAGGACGCGCTCGTCCGACAGCGCTTCGGCCGGATCCTCCTTGGGCGATGAGGCCGACTTCGGGTGCTGGCCGCTCAGCTTCCGCAGTAAATCTCGAATCTTCTTCATCCGACCAGGCTACGGACGCGAATCACGGCGGCGCCTCGGCCGTACGGGCGATTTCGCGCTCATCCTCAGGGACGAGACGGGATCGCCCTGCCGGTGGAGGCATCCGCCCGTACGGTCGGCTACCGTCATCCGCGTGAAGCAGGTTCTTCAGAGCGCGCGTTGCCGCTCGCCCGCCGCTACTGGTTCGACGCGCTGGTCGTCATCGGCATCTGCCTCGTAACGGCGACCGCGATCGTGGACCAGACAGGCACACGCAGGACGGGCCTCGAAGGGCCCGGTCTGGTTCGACGTCCTCGCAGGGATCGTCATCCTCGTGCCCCTCTTCTTCCGGCGGCGCTTCCCCTTCGGAGCTCCGCTCGCGACGATCCTCCTGCTGGGCGCTGCGTCCTTCGTCGACAACCGGCTACCCACCCGAGCTCTTCATCCCCCTGCTCGCGGCGGTCTTCGCCTGCGGCCTGCTTCGCCAGGTCCCAGAGCTGCGGCAGGCGATCGCGGGCTAGCTGGTCGCACTCGCCGTCCTCGGCATCGTCGATTCACAACGATCCCGAAGGGCAAAGCCGGCGACTTGTTCTGGGTCGCGCATCCTCATGACCATCGGCTGGGTGGTCGGCTTCGCCTTTTCCGGGGCGACTCGCCAGGCCCAGGAGGCCAAGGAACGCGCGCGCCGGGCCGAGCGCGAGCGCGAAGAGCGCGCGCTGCTCGCCGTCTCCGAGGAGCGCGCGCGCATCGCCCGCGAGTTGCACGACGTCGTCGGGCACAGCGTGAGCGTCATGACCGTCCAGGCCTCGGCCGTCCGCCGGCTCCTCAAGCCGGAGCAGGAACGAGAGCGTGAGGCCCTGCTCATCGTCGAGCAGACCGGGCGCGAGGCGATGGCGGAGATGCGCCGGATGGTCGGCGTCCTCCGACGCCCGGAGGAGGCGCCCGCGCTCGCGCCGCAACCGAGCCTCGAGCACCTGGACAAGCTGGTCGAGCACGCACGTGAGTCGGGACTACCGGTGAAGCTCACGATCGAAGGAGACTCGGTGCAGCTCCCGGCCGGCGTCGACCTGACCGCGTACCGGCTCGTCCAGGAAGGACTGACGAACGCGCTCAAGCATGCTCGGGCGAAGAACGCGGAGGTGCTCGTCCGCTACTCGAACGGGTTCGTCGAGCTGAGCGTGATCGACGACGGCACGGGCGACGGCGGCGGCGACAGCGGCGGCCACGGCCTGGTCGGGTATGCGCGAGCGCATCTCGGTGTACGGCGGCGACCTCGAGGCGGGCCCGCGACCGGAGGGCGGATACCGCCTGCGCGCGACCCTTCCGGTGAGTAGCGCATGAGCCTGACCGTCTTGCTCGTCGACGACCAGTCGCTCGTCCGGGCCGGCTTCCGCATGATCCTCGAGGCCGAGGAGGATATCGAGGTGGTCGGCGAGGCCGGCACCGGGCGCGAGGCCGTAGAACAGGCCCGCGCGCTCGAGCCGGACGTCATCCTCATGGACGTGCGCATGCCCGAGATGGACGGGATCGAGGCGACACGTCAGCTCCTCGCCGACGGGACCTCGGACTCGAAGGTGGTGATGCTGACCACGTTCGACATGGACGAGTACGTCTACGACGCGCTGCGCGCCGGCGCGAGCGGCTTCCTGCTCAAGGACGTCCCTCCCGAGCAGCTCGTGAGCGGGATCCACGCCGTCGGCTCCGGGGACGCGCTGCTCGCGCCGACGGTCACCCGGCGCGTGATCGAGGAGTTCGTCCGCCATCCGCCCGAGTCGGTGCGGACAGCCCCGGCCGAGCTCGAGGAGCTGACGCCGCGCGAGCTCGAGGTGCTGCAGCTGATCGCGCGCGGGCTCTCGAACGCGGAGATTGCCGAGGAGCTCGTGGTCAGCGAGACGACCGTGAAGACGCACGTGGCGCACGTGCTGATGAAGCTGCGGCTGCGCGATCGAGTGCAGGCCGTCGTCCTCGCCTACGAGTCCGGCCTCGTCCAGCCGGGCTCGTAACGGGGGAACCTTCATAACGGGGGAACCCCTGGTTCCCCCGTTGGCCCCCTCCTTGCAACCGTGCGCGGCTCGCGACCGTGGACCGAGCCGACGACTGCCCGCGGTGTGCGGCCGTTCTTTGCACCGACTTTGGCTCCCGCCGGGCGCAGCCCGGCTTCGCCCCAGCTGCGCCTCCTAGAGTCCTTGCCCTAGCCCCGGACTCACTCACACGAACGATGTCCCGTCCACCTCAGGGACGAGAGCAAGATCGTCCGACGCGCCGAGCGCAAGACCGTCCCTGCGGCCGACGATTTCGAGCGCCCGGCCTGCGACCTTCTCCACTGTCAACGAACTGAAGGAGGAGGGACAGTGATCAACCCAGGAGACACCATCGTGAACCCCGTCACCGGCGAGCGGATCGTCTTCCACAAGACCTCCGCGAGCACGAACGGCGAGTACGTGGAGATCGAGGTTTTCGTCCGGCCGGGAGGCGTCGTCGCAGCCGCGCACGTGCACCCCTACCAGACCGAGCGCTTCGAGATCCTCGGCGGGACGATCGGGATGAAGGTCGGCCGCAAGAAGATCGAGGCCCGCTACGGCGACGTCGTCAAGGTCGAGCCTGGCACGCCGCACAGGTTCTGGAACGCCGGCGACGACGAGCTCCACTTCGTCTGCGTCATCCGCCCAGCGCTCCAATTCGAGCAACTGCTCGAGACGATGTTCGCACTCGCCGCCGACGGCAAGACGAACCGGAAGGGCATGCCGAGCCCGCTCCGGCTGGCGGTCATCGCCAAAGCGAACTTCAACACCGTCCGGCTCCCGCTGATCCCGGACTGGATGCAGCGGACGGCACTCGCGGCCGGCGCGCCGATCGGCAGGCTGGCCGGGTACGAGGAGACCTACACGCCGACCGGTGGAGTCCCCGTTCTCGTCTAAGCCGCGGCCAGCTCGGAGAGCACGTCGAGCGCGGCACCTTCACGCAGGCCCGTCTTCGCCACCTCCAGGGGGATGGCGAGATGGGCCTGTACCTCTGCGAGGATCAGACAGCCGGCCAGAAGCGTGCGGGCGCGGCGCGGATCGATCTCGAAGCGCTGCGCAATCTCCTCGGAGGAGCGCTTGCAGAGGATTGCCTCGGCCCGCTCCAGCTGCTTTGCGCCGAGCTTGCGGCCGGCGACCTTGCGCAGGGCGCGTGCGGTGCCGCCGGTCACGTACGCGGCCTTGGCCAAAGGCGGCGTCAGGCCGTTGATCATGCCGTGGGCTTCCTCACGCGCGGCGGGAAGGACGCCCTTGCCGGGCGGGTCGTCCAGGTCGAGGCGGTGCGTCAGCCGGACGGCGCCGAGGTCGATCGAGCGCTCCCAGGCCGGGCCGGACGGAGTGCCGACGACGAGTTCTGTCGAGCCGCCGCCGAGGTCGCAGACGGCGATCGACTCGGGGACCTCGTCCAGCCCCGCGAGGACGCCGAAGTACGAGAGGCGTCCCTCCTCCTCGGGGCCCAGCACACGGACAGACGCATGCGCGGCGTCCGCGAGCGCAGCCACGAGCTCGCTGGAGTTGGCGCTCTGGCGGCCGGGTGCCGTGACGACGACTTCCACATGATGCACGCCGTGCGCGCGCGCCTCGGCCGCCTGCTCGCGGACGCACCAGGCGGTCTCGCGCAGCTTGAGATCCGAGATCCACCCGTAGTTCTCGACCTCCTCGCCGAGACCGAGGAACGCCCGGGACTCGTGCACCGGCACGAGACGGTTGCCCGCGCAGCTGGCGACGAGCAGCCGGACCGTGTTCGACCCGACGTCGATGATCCCGACCCGCATCATGCGGATTCTCCCGAGCACATCGGCTGTCAAACCTCTATCTGGCTCTGGCAGCCGCGGCGCGCCGACGCGCGGCGCTGCGCATGAGCATGACCTGGCCCGGCTTCGCCCGCTCGCCCTTCTTCGTCCCGATCCGCTTCCAGATCCCGTCGGAGCCGAGCTCCCAGGCGGACGCGTTGTCCTCGAGCAGCGCGTCGATCGTCGACCCGAGCCGGTTGCAGAGCCGCCGGTCCTCGACGGGGACGACGAGCTCGAGCCGGTTGTCGAGGTTCCGCGGCATGAGGTCCGCGCTGCCGATGAAGTAGAGGGAGTCGTCCCCACGCTCGAAGTTGAAGATCCGGCTGTGCTCGAGGAAGCGGCCGAGCACGCTGCGCACGCGGATGTTCTCACTCATCTTCTTCACGCCCGGACGCAGCGAACAGAGCGCGCGGACGATCAGGTCGATCTCGACTCCGGCCTGTGACGCCGCGTACAGCTCGTCGATGATCGCCGGGTGCGTGAGCGCGTTGACCTTGAGCCGGATCCGCCCGGGCTTGCCGGCGGAGACGGCCTTCGCGACCTTGCGGATCTCCTCGATCAGGCGGGAGCGCAGCTCGAAGGGGGCGACGATTACCTTGCGGAACTCCTGCGGCTTGCCGAATCCGGTCAGGTAGTTGAAGAGGTCGGCCACGTCGGCGGCGATGTCCTCGTCGGCCGTGAAGAGCCCGAAGTCCTCGTACGTGCGGGCGTTCGAGGCGTGATAGTTGCCGGTGCCGACGTGGACGTAGCGGCGGAGCGTCCCGCCCTCGCGCCGGACGATGAGCGTCGCCTTCACGTGGATCTTCAGGTTGGCGAAGCCGTAGACGACGTGGACGCCGGCGCGTTCGAGGGCTCTCGACCACTCGATGTTCCGGCGCTCGTCACCGCGCGCCTTGATCTCGACCAGGCACACACTCTGCTTACCCTCCTCCGACGCCTCGATCAGCGCCGGTACGAGCGGCGACTCGTCGCTCGTGCGGTACACCGTCGCCTTGATCGCGATCACGTCCGGGTCGCGGGCGGCCTGCTGGACGAACGCCTCGAACGTCCCCTTGAACGACTCGTACGGCTGCTGGACGAGCAGGTCGCCGCGCGCGATCTCGGCGAACATCTCGGACGCGCTCGAAGCGTTCGCGAAGCGCGGCGGCACGATCGGGACCCAGGGCTCGTCCTTCAGCTCCGGCCGGTCGAGCGACGAGATCTGGTTCACCTCGGACAGATCGAGCAGCCCGGAGACCGTGTACACCTGGTCGTTGCCGACGCCGAGCCCAGCCTTCAGCCGCTCGACCATCGCCTTCGACGCAGACGACGAGACCTCCAGGCGGACACCGTCGCCGAAGCGGCGCCGGCGGAGCTCCAGCTCGACCGCCTCGAGCAGGTCGTCGGCCTCGTCGGAGACCTCGAAGTCCGCGTCGCGCGTGACGCGGAAGACAGCGCGCTCTGCGATCTCCATCTGCGGGAAGAGCCAGGGGAGGAAGTGGGCAATCACCCGCTCCAGCGGGACGAACAGGCCGCGCTTGCCGACTTCGACGAAGCGCGGCATCCCCTCCGGGATCTTGACGCGCGCGAAGCGCTGCTCGGCCGTCTCGGGGTCGACCACGAAGACGGCGAGGCTGAGCGAGAGCGCCGAGATGTACGGAAACGGCTGGCCCGGCCCTACCGCGAGAGGCGTGAGGATCGGGAAGATCTCCCGGTCGAAGATGCTCGCCAGCTCGTCCCGCTCCGCCTGCGTGCAGTCGTCGACGTTGCCGATCACGATCCCGCGCTCGGCCAGGAGCGGGCTAAGCTCGCGCGCCCAGAGACGGGACTGCTGCGCGGAGAGGTCGATCACGCGCTTGCGAATCTCGTTCAGCGCCTCCTGCGGTGTCCGCCCGTCGGGCGAGCGAACCGAGATCCCCGACGCCTCCTGGCCCATCAGGCCGGCGACGCGGATCATGAAGAACTCGTCCACCATGCTCGACGAGATCGCCAGGAACTTGACGCGCTCGAGCAGCGGCAGGCTCACGTCCCCGCCCAGCTCCAGCACGCGGGCGCAGACGTCGATGAAGGAAAGCTCTCTGTTCAGGAGCCTCTCTCGCGGCTCGGTCGAATTCATCCCGGCCACGTTACTACGGTGACGTCTTCGTCACCGGGTCGAGCTTGTAGCCCACCCCGAATCTGGTCTGGATGAAGGTGTGCTCGCCGGCGCGCTGGTCGATCTTCTGGCGCAGCTTGCGGACGCACACGTCCACCGTGCGGTCGCGGTGCGTCTCCCGGCGCCCCCACACCTTCTGCAGCAGCTCGTCCCGGGTGACGACGCGGCCCTGCTCGAGCCCGAGCGCGTACAGGAGCCGGAACTCGGTCGGCGTGAGCTCCGCGTTCTCGCCGTTCACGTACGCCTGCACGTTGGCCGGGTCGATCCGCAGCTCCTCGATCTCGATCGGCTCGCCGCGGGCCGGCTCCTGAGCGCGCACGCCGCGCCGGGCCGCCGCGCGAACGCGTGCGACCAGCTCCTTCATCGAGAACGGCTTGACGAGGTAGTCGTCGGCGCCGAGCTCGAGCGCGTGGACGCGGTCGTGCTCCGTCCCGCGTGCGCTCACGACGATGATCGGCGTTCCGATCCCCTCCTCGCGCGCCCGCTCGATCACGTTCCAACCGTCCAGCTCGGGCAGCATGAGGTCGAGGACGCAGACGTCTGGGCGCTCGAAGCGCAGCCGTGTCAGACCGAGCTCGCCGCGCGCGATCCAGAGCGGATCGAAGCCTGCCGCGCGCAGATGGTGGACCATCCCCTGCGCGATGATTGCGTCGTCTTCGACGATCAGGACTTTCCCCATGGTTACGGTCATAATGGCCTCGAATCCCGCCGGATCGGGTGCCCCGGCGGTAGAGAACTGGTGAATAGATGGTAAAGAACCTGCTGAGACGTAGGTCTGCTCGTGCTGAAGACGAGGCGATGCGTCTGGATGCGGCCCGCGGGCGTATCCTCATCGAGGAGAGCGGGGAGATCCTCGTCGTGCTGGACGAGAGCGAGCGAGTCGTCCTCGCCAGCCGCCGGGCGTGGGACACGGTCGACGGCCTGGCGGTGGGCGAGCTCGTCCCGGAGGAGCTCGTTCGGCCCGAGCACCGGCCGCCTCCGATCCTCACCCCCTACGAGCTGAACGGCCGGCGCGAGCTGCTCCTGCGCCTGCCAGAGCCCGACCTGTCCGCCTACGAGGAGCTGCGCTCCGGCTTTACGGCGGTCGTCTCGCACGAGCTGCGGACGCCGCTCGCGCGCCTGCTCGCGCTGCTCGAGACCGCGCTTCTCCCCGGCACCGACCAGACCGCGCTCGTCGACCAGGCGAGGCTGGAGGTCGAGCAGATCCGCGAGCTGATCGACGAGGTGCTCTTCCTGAGCGAGCTCGAGACGGGCCGCGAGGTCGTATCGCTGGGGCGGACGCGCGCGCTTCCCGTCCTGCGAGAGGTGCTCGAGGGGCTGCAGGACGCGGCCGGGCGGGCCGGCGTCAGGATGCGCGCCGAGGGGGACGAGGACGTCGAGCTCCCCCTACGCCCGCGCATGCTCCGCGTGGTTGCCGAGAACCTCACGGAGAACGCGATCCGGTACGCGGGCGCAGGCGCCGAGTTCACGCTCTCGGTCGAGGAGGTCGACGGCGGGACGCTGCTCCGAGCGACGGACACCGGCACGGGCGTCCCCCGCGAGGAGCTTGGGCGCCTCTTCGAGCGCTTCTACCGCGCCGACCGGGCGCGCGCGTCGCGCGGCACCGGCCTCGGCCTCGCGATCGTCAAGCACATCGTCACCTCCGCCGGCGGGACGATCGAGGCGCGCGGCGGTCCGGGCGAGGGCCTCGAGATCCGCTGCTTCTTCAGTCGTTAGCGAGCGGCGGGCTCTTCGCCGGCGGGACGAAGACGTCGGTGTGACGGGCGGACAGTTCCTCGGGCCAGTCGCGTGGATACTCGCCGAGGCTGCGTCCCTCGCCCCCCGGGATGCGCAGCTCGACCGAGATGCGGTTGTCCTCGATCCTGATGAGGTTGTAGGCCGGGTGCGGGAAACCGCGCACGCGCAGCGTCGAGACGGTGCCCGAATGGACGATGAACATCCCGGCCACGGGCCACACGTACGGCACGTGACGGTGGCCCGAGAGGACGAGGTCGACGTGCAGCTGTCGCAGGAGCGCGATCACGTCTCCCGCGTCGAGCACCTGGTTGCGCTCCCGGCCGGTACCCGGAACCGGCATCAGATGGTGGTGGCAGACGAACACGCGCAGGTCGGCGGAGCCGTCGAAACCCTCGGCGATCCACCCGTAGTGCTCGCGCCCGACCTCCCCCTCGTCGATGTCGGGCTTGGAGGTGTCGACGGCGACGAGCGCGACATCGACGCCGCCGAGCTCCGCGCGCAGCCGCGAGTCGCGCGCGCCGAATTCCTCCTCGAAGCGGATGTAGCCCACGTTGCGGGCGTCGTGGTTGCCGGGCACGAGCACGATCTCGGGACATTCGATCGCGGCAAGCTCCTCGCGGGCCTCCGGGTACTGGTCGGGATAGCCGTCGTCGGTCAGGTCTCCCGCGACGACCACGAGATCCGGCGCCGCCGCGTTGACCTCCTCGATCGCCGCACGCAGGAGCTCGAGGCGGAAGCGCGCACCGCCGACGTGCACGTCCGATAGCTGGGCGATCAGCATGTCCATGAGTGTCTCAGAAGTGGGTCGAGGGGAGCGCGGCCTTGACCCTTGGCGGAGCTCCCCTCGCTTGTGGCACTGGCGGGAGTGTTTCCGAGCTTGTCGCCGCCGTGGGTAACAGGTTGGTGAATCCCCGGTATCGAGCCGTTAAACGCGAACGGCGCCGCGGGGGGCGGCGCCGTTCGCGTGCTTCGTGAGGAGGACGGTTAGTGCACCTGGGTGAGCGTCTTGACCGCCTTGGTCTGGACGACCTTGGGGATCGCGACGAAGAGAAGCTTCCTCGCCCCCGCGACCGTCTGGCCCTTGGTCAGCGCCCACTTCACGAACGACTTCGTTTCAGCGCTCGTGCCCGACTTCTGCAGGATCGCGTATGTGAACGTGCAGATCGGATAGGCGTTCACGTACTTCTTGTTCGCCGGAGGATCGACGATGTGCATCTCGTTGTCCGCCGGGACCTTCTTGACCAGCGCCGCCGCGGCGTCGATCGAGCGCAGGCCGGGCGTCGTGTACTTGCCGGCCGCGTTCTTGACGCGGAAGAACTTCAGATGGTTCTTCAGCGAGTAGGCGACGTCCACGTAGGTCAGGCCGCCCTGTGTCTGCTTCACGGTGTTGGCGACGCCCGAGCTGCCGCGCGCGCCGGTGCCGGCCGGGAAGCTGACCTGCGTGCCGATACCCACCTTGTTCTTGAACCCCTTGCTGACCTTCGACAGGTAGTCCGTGAAGTTGTAGGTCGTGCCGCTCCCGTCGGAGCGGAAGACCGGCGTGATCTTCACGTGCGGGATGGTCTTGCCCTTGTTGATCTTCTTGATCGCCGCGTTGTCCCAGAAGTCGATCTGGCCGAGGTAGATCTTGGCCAGGATCGGCCCGGTCATGTTGAGACCGGGCGACGCGCCCGGAATGTTGTAGGCGATGGACGTCGCCGAGAGGCCCCACGGAATCTGGACGCACGGGCACGCGCCCTTCTGGTCCGGGGTCAGGGGAGCATCGCTCGCCCCGAAGTCGACCTGGTGGTTCGTGATCGCGTTGATCCCGGCGCCCGAGCCGACCGCGCTGTACGAGATCGACGAAGCCTTGTAATTCGTGGTCCAGAGCGCAACGAGTGGCGCAACAAACGACGATCCGGCTCCCTTCAGCGTGCCTGTCGGCCGCGCGCCGGCCGTGCCCGCTACGAAGGCGACGGCCACGCCGGCCGCGAGCACCGCAGCAAAGAGCGTCTTCTTGCTCAAGGAAATCTCCTCTCCTGTCTCACTCATGCCAGGGTTCGCCGTGAGGATGCCGCCCTGGCCTGGCCGGTTGGGACGCCGGAAGGTTGAGTTTGTGTATCGGAGTGGTGAAGGCGCCGAAACGGCGCGTTTCAGCGAGTACGCTCGCGGTCCTTGACCGCCGTACCGACAGAGTTCCCCGCCGGGCGGCGATTCGGCGACCGCATCGGCGACAACACGCTCAAGGTCCTCACCGGAGCGGCCGGGGTAGGCGTTGTCGTCCTCATCGGGGCGATCGCCTGGAAGGTCATCGACGGGAGCACGCTCTCCTTCTCGGAGTTCGGGCTCGGGTTCCTCGTCCACTCCGTCTGGGACCCGGTCCACAACGATTTCGGCGCCCTCTCGTTCATCTACGGGACGGCGGTCACGTCGTTCATCGCGCTTCTCCTGGCCGCGCCGCTTGCAATCGGGATCGCGCTCTATCTGACCGAGCTGGCGCCGCGCGCCGTGCGCGAGGTGATCGGCGCCCTCGTCGAGATGCTGGCGGCGATCCCGAGCGTGATCCTCGGGTTGTGGGGGATCCTGATCCTCGGTCCTTTCATGCTGAACCACCTCGAGCCGTGGCTCCAGTCGTTCCTCGGCTGGCTCCCGCTCTTCAGCGGGAGCCCCGACCAGAAGGGGATCCTGCCCGCCGCGATCATCCTCACGATCATGGCCGTCCCGATCATCGCGAGCGTCGCGCGCGAGCTGTTCATCAGCGTGCCGGACGATCTGAAGGACGGGGCGCGCGCGCTCGGCGCGACCCGCTGGGAGGTCGTGCGAGGCGTCGTCCTCCAGTACACGCGCGCGGGCCTCGGGGCCGCCGTCATCCTCGGGCTCGGCCGCGCCCTGGGCGAGGCGATCGCGGTCACCCAGGTGGTCGGCGGAACGGTCAACATTTCGAGGTCGCTTTTCGCGAGCGGCGACACTCTGGCCAGCCGCATCGCAGCCCAGTACGCCGGCTTCGAGACCAATTTGCAGCTGTCGTCGCTCTTCTACCTGGCGGTGATCCTGCTCGTCTTCTCGCTGATCATCAACCTGATCGCGCAGCTGATCGTCCGTAGGTTCGAATTCCAGCGGACTGGCGGGACCTGATGGCGACGACACCTCCGAACATCGATCCGCGCGCGGCGGTGCTCTTCCAGACCGACAAGCGGCTGCGCCGGCGGCGGATCGTCAACAGGCTCATGGAAGCGCTGGGCACGCTCGCTTCACTCCTGGCCGTAGCCGTCCTCGTCATCGTCGTGGCGTCGGTGGTCAAGAACGGGTGGAGTGCCTTCAGTGTCGACTTCTTTACGACCTCGCCGTCGAGCTCGGGATTCGGCACCGCGGAGGGCGGGATCCTGCCCTCGATCGTCGGCAGCTTCCTGCTGGTCCTGATCGCGACGATCTTCGCGCTTCCGATCGGGGTGATGGTCGCGATCTTCGTCAGCGAGCTGGCGCCACGAAAGCTCGCGGACACAATCCGGCTGGCGCTGGACGTCATCAACGGGCTCCCGACGATCGTGACCGGCATCTTCATCTTCAGCGTGCTCGTGCTCGCCCAGGGGCAGAGCGCGATCGCCGGCGGTCTGGCGCTCGCGATCATCGGCCTGCCGCTCGTCGCCCGCTCGGCGCAGGAGGTGCTGCGACTCGTCCCGTCGTCCTACCGCGAGGCCGGGCTCGCGCTCGGCGCCCCGCGGTGGCGCACCATCCTCGGCGTCATCCTCCCGACCAGCTTGGGCGGGATCCTGACCGGGACGACGCTCGCGATCGCGCGCGTTGCCGGCGAGACCGCTCCGCTGCTGTTCACCTGCTCGCTTGCGATCACGACCAGTGTCACCTGGGACCCCAGGGAGCCGGTCCAGTCGATGCCGCTCACGATCTTCACGAGCGCCGAGCAGCCGGATCCCTCCTTCCACGCGCAGGCATGGGCGACCGGCGCCGTCCTGCTCGGCTTCGTCCTGATCGTCAGCCTCATCTCCAAGTTTTTCCTCGCCCGCAGCCGACGTAAGCTGGCCCGATGACGCAGGAGGACCCCATGACACAGACGGATACGATGGTGAACGTGGCACCGATCGAGATCGCTCAGCGGCGTGAGCGACCCCAGAACACGGCGGCGCGCGAGACGGTCTTCGATATCCAGAACCTGTCCGTCTCGTATGGGAAGACGCCTGCGATCAAGGACGTCTCCTTCGAGATCTACCACAACAGGGTCACGGCGATCATCGGGCCGTCGGGCTGCGGGAAGAGCACGTTCATCCGCACGCTGAACCGGATGAACGACCTGGTTCCCAGCGCCAAGGTCGAGGGAGAGGTGCTCTACCACGGCGTCGACCTGTACGCGCCCAAGGTCGATCCGGTGCAGGTGCGCCGGCGGATCGGGATGGTCTTCCAGAAGCCGAACCCGTTCCCGAAGTCGATCTACGACAACGTCGCCTGGGGCCTGCGCGTGCTCGGGATGAAGGACAACATGGACGATCGCGTCCAGCACGCTCTCGAGCAGGCGGCGCTGTGGGACGACGTCCGCCACCGCCTCAAGAAGAGCGCGCTCGGCCTCTCGGGCGGCCAGCAGCAGCGGCTCTGCATCGCCCGCGCGCTCGCCGTCGAGCCCGAGGTGCTGCTGATGGACGAGCCGGCGTCCGCGCTCGACCCGATCGCGACCTCGCGGATCGAGGATCTGATGCACGAGCTGAAGAACGAGTACACGATCGTCGTCGTGACGCACAACATGCAGCAGGCCGCGCGCGTCGCCGACATGACCGCGTTCTTCGGGCTGGAGGTGCTCGCGGACAAGTCGCGGACAGGCATCCTGGTCGAGTACGACCAGACCGACAAGATCTTCACCCAACCCGCGGACAAGCGGACCGAGGACTACGTCACAGGGAGATTCGGTTGAGAGTCACGCTCCAGGAAGATCTCGACACTCTCCAGGCGAGCCTGCTCGAAGAGGGCGAGCTCGTCCTCCGCGCGCTGCGCGGCGCGCTCAACGCGCTCCGCGAGGCAGACGCCGAGCTGGCGGACGAGGTGATCGCCTTCGACGACGAGGTCGACCGGCGCTACCTCGAGGTCGAGCAGGCGATCGAGGCCCTGCTCGCCCGGCAGACGCCGGTCGCGGTCGACCTGCGCCTCGTCCTCGCGATGCTCCACATCAACCTCCACCTCGAGCGCATGGCGGACTACTGCGTCACGATCGCCAAGCTCACGAAGCTGGTGGCCGGTCTCGAGCCCGACTCTCGGATGATCCAGGCGTTCGAGGAGATGGGCTCGCGGGCCGAGGAGATGATCAAGGTCGCGCTCGACGCCTTCGTGGACCGCGACGTCGACGAGGCTTCTTCGCTGGTCGAGCTGGACGAGCTCATCGACCGGGCGAACCGGCGTGTCGTCCGGCAGGTGCTCGAGCTCGATCCGGAGCTGAGCGAGTGGGGCGTACGGATGCTGCTCGTCTCGCGCTGCCTCGAGCGAATCGGTGACCACGCCGTCGACATCGGCGAGCAGGTCGCCTACCTCGTGACCGCGGAGTTCCGCGAGTTCACGGACGCTTCGCACCCCGTGCAAGGGCCCTAGTCCTGCGCCTGACGCTCGCGCCCGCGGCGGCACTGATCCTGCTGGGCGCGGTTGCGTGCGGCGGAGGAGGCGGCGGCAGCGGCACGCAGCAGTCGGGCGGAACGCTGAAGGGCGCGGGAAGCTCCCTCGTTGCGCCGCTCGTGTCGGCCTGGGCCGCCGAATACGAGAAGCGGACAGGCGTGCAGGTGGCCTACAACGCCGTCGGCAGCGGCGCGGGCGTCCAGGCGATCACGCGTCGTGACGTCGACTTCGGTGCCACCGACGCGCCACTGACGCCCGAGCAGGCGAAATCCGCGAACGGCGTCCTCCAGATCCCGTGGGCGCTCGCGGCCACGCTGGTCTCCTACAACGTGAAGGGCGTCCCCAACCGGCTCAAGCTGAGCGGGCCAGTGCTGGCCGACATCTTCCTCGGGCATGTGACGGCTTGGAACGACGCATCCATCGCGAAGTTGAACCCCGGCGTCTCACTGCCTGACACGACGATCACGCCCATCTTCCGCATCGACGCGAGCGGCGACACCTATGCGTTCACGGACTATCTCTCGAAGGTGAGCCCCGAGTGGAAGTCCAGGATCGGAGCGGGGCCGCAAGTGAGCTTCCCGGCCGGCGTCGGCGGCCGCGGCAACCCTGGGATGGCCGGGTCGATCAAGAGGCAGGACGGGACTATCGGGTACCTCGCGATCGCCTACGTCTTCGAGACCAAGTTGAACTATGCGCTCGTCCAGAACAAGGCGGGGAAGTTCCCGGTCCCGGGGATCCCCAGCACCGAGGCCGCGGCGAGAACGGTGACGAGCCTGCCGCCGGACAACGCGGTGTCGATCACCGATCCGCCGGCTTCCGAGCCCGGGGCCTATCCCATCTCGACCTTCACGTACGCGCTCGCGCCCGAGCAGTCGTCGAAGGCATCGACGCTCAAACCTTTCCTGACCTACGCGATCGGGGACGGGCAGGAGCTCGGCAAACAGTTTCAGTTCGCGCCGCTACCGCAGCTGGTCGTCACCGCCGGCCGGGACACCATCGCGCAGATTCACGACTGAGGGTCGCGAGCGGCGACAGGCTCACCGCGGACGAGCTGGTACGCGAGCGCGCCCACGGCGGCACCGGCAAGCGGTGCGAGCAAGTAGATCCACAGGGCGTGGAGGTCGCCCGACACCAGCGCGGGCCCGAGCGATCTCGCCGGATTCATCGACGCGCCGGAGATCGGGCCGGCGAACATCGACTCGAAGCAGATCGTCCCGCCGATGGCGATCGCGGCGGCCTCTCCCACGGCCCGCGTGTCGGTCGCCACGGCCATGATCACGAACATCAGGAAGGCGGTCAGGACGAGCTCCCACAGAAACGACTGCGCCTGAGAGCCGGATGGCAGCGTCGCGCCGACATGGGCGATGTTGCCGAGCGAGCCGCGCAGGACGGCGGCGGCGGCGACCGCTCCGAGGATCTGGGCGAGCCAGTACGCGAGCGCTCGGCCCGGCGGAAAATGGCGAGTGAGCACGAAGCCGAGCGTCACCGCCGGGTTGAAGTGCGCGCCGGAGATGTGCCCGACGGCGTAGATGCCGGCCAAGATCACGAGGCCGAAGCTGATCGCGACGCCGACGTGTCCGAGCGCCTGGGTCTTGGCGTCGACCATCACGGCGCCCGCGCCGGCGAACACGAGCATGAACGTCCCGATGATCTCGGCGCCGAGCGCCCGGGCGAGACGGCTCAATTTCCGATTAGCTCGCCGACGAGCCGCTGCACGCGCGCGTCGATCTCGTCGCGGATCCGCCGGACCGTGTCCAGGTCCTTGCCGGCCGGATCCTCGAGCTCCCAGTCCTCGTAGCGCTTGCCGGGGTAGATCGGGCACGCGTCGCCGCACCCCATGGTGATGACGACGTCCGCGGCGTCCACTGCCTCGTCCGTGAGCGGCTTGGGGAACTCCTCGCTCATGTCGACGCCGAGCTCGTCCATCGCCGCGACGACAGCCGGGTCGATCTCCTCACCCGGCGCGCTTCCCGCCGAGTGGACGTGGATGCGGCCCTCTGACCGGAGCTCGACCAGCCCCGCGGCCATCTGGCTCCGACCGGCGTTGTGGACGCAGACGAACAGGACCTGCATCAGCAGCAGCCGGCGCTCGCCGCAGCCTGAACCACTGGCAGCCCGCTGGATTCCGGCAGATGAGTCTTCGTCCCTTTGACAATCGCGCCGTGCATTCCGTCGGCGACTTCGTGCGTGAACTCGACCGACACGTCGTCGAAGCCGGCGGCCTCGAGGCCCGCGACGTACTCGGAGCGGGAAAGCGCCCCAGCGATGCAGCCGACGTGGCTACCGCGCTCTGCGCGCTGCTCCGGGGTGAGGCGATCCTCCGCGACGACGTCGCTGACGCCGATGCGGCCGCCTGGCTTCAGCACGCGCGCCATCTCCGTGAGGACAGCCGGCTTGTCGACGGAGAGGTTGATCACGCAGTTCGAGATGACGACGTCGACGGAGTCGGCGGGAAGCGGGACGGCCTCGATCACACCCTTGAGGAAGTGCACGTTCGCGACGCCCGCTTCGGCTGCGTTCTTCCGCGCAAGCGCCAGCATCTCGTCCGTCATGTCCACGCCGTACGCGGTCCCGGCCGGACCAACGCGCTTCGCGGACAGGATGACGTCGATTCCGCCGCCCGAGCCGAGGTCGAGCACGGTCTCGCCCTCGTTGAGCTCGGCGACCGCGGTCGGGTTCCCGCAGCCCAGCGACGCGAGCACCGCCGCGTCGGGCAGCTCGCCGCGCTCCTCGGCGTTGTACAGCGCTTCCCCGAAGTCACCGGGGCTTCCGTCCTCGCAGCAGGAACCGCTGCCGCACCCACCGCCCGTCTCGGCGGCGCGCGCCGCCTCCGCGTAGCGCTGCCGCACCTGTTCGCGCAGATCCATCACACGACCTCCTTGACTCGCACGAGGCGCTCGAGTTGCGAGCTCGCCTCGGGCTTGAGAGAGAAGTACGCCCATTTCCCACGCTGCTCGCGCTCGAGCAGTCCGACCTCGGTCAGTCTCTTGAGGTGATGGCTGACCGTCGGCTGTGAGAGCTCGAGCGCCGGCTCGAACTCGCAGGCGCACACCGGCTCCTCGCTGGTCGCGAGCAGGTTGACGATCTTGACGCGAGCCGGATCCGCCAGGGCGCGGAAGAGCGCTGCTGACGCCTCGGCTTCCTCATCGGAGAGCGACGATGCGCCGAGCGGCCGGCAACACGAAATCACGTTCAGACGTTGCATCGACGCATGTCAATGTATCGACAAGCGTCGATGTATGTCAAATGGTGTTCAGAAGATCCATTCCACGGGCCAGTAGCACGCGGCCGCGACGAGGGCGGCGGCCGGGATGGTGAGGATCCAGGCCATCACGATGTTCCCGGCTACGCCCCAGCGCACGGCCGAGAACCGCTTGGTCGCTCCGGCGCCCATGACCGCGCCCGAGATGACATGGGTGGTGGACAGCGGGTAGCCGAAATGGGTGGCGAGGTAGATGGTCGTGCCCGCAGTGGCCTGCGCCGCGAACCCGCTCGCCGGTTCGATGTCGAAGATGCGCTGGCCGACCGTGCGCATGATGCGCCAGCCTCCGACGTAGGTCCCGGCGGCGATGGACACGCCCGCCGCGACCTTGACCCAGGTCGGGATGTAGAAGTGGTCGATCGTGCCATTCGTGAAGAGCGCGAGCGCGATCACGCCCATGGTCTTCTGAGCATCGTTGGCGCCGTGCGCGAACGCGACCCATGTGCCGGAGGCGAGCTGTCCCAGGCGGAAGCCGCGATTCGCAATGCCGACCGTGACGCGGAAGAAGAGCCAGAGAATCGCGAGCAGCAGTGCGAACGCCGCGGCGAACGCGATGATCGGCGCGAAGATCCCGGGGAGGACCACGCTGTGCACGATGCTGTTCCACTCGACGCCCTCGGATCCGGACTGGACCAGCGCCGCGCCGATGAGACCGCCGATGAGCGCGTGCGAGGAGCTCGACGGTAAGCCGAGCCACCACGTGATCAGGTTCCACGTGATGGCTCCGAAGAGCGCCGCCAGGACCGTCTTGTCGGTCGCGAGGCCGGTGTCGATGATCCCCTTCCCGACCGTCGCCGCGACCGCGGTCGTGACAAACGCGCCGGCGAGGTTGGCAAGCGACGCGACCAGGACGGCCATCCGCGGGGTGAGCGCCCGTGTCGAGACGGAGGTCGCGACGGCGTTGGCCGTGTCGTGAAAGCCGTTCGTGAAGTCGAAGCTCAGGGCGACGACGACCACCAGGACGAGGAGACCGTCGCTCACGGCCCCGTCACCTGTTCTTCACGAAGATCGCCTCGAGAACGTCAGCTGCGTTCTCGCAGGCGTCGACCGCCTCCTCGAGGTGCTCGTGAATGTCCTTCCAGCGAATCACCGAGATTGCGTCGCCGTTCGAGTGGAAGAGCTCCGACACCGCCTCACGGTTGAGACGATCGCCCTCGTCCTCCAGGTCACGAAGCGCCGCGAGTTGCCGCCTGGGGTCCTTGAAGCCCTGGAGCAGGCCGACCGCCTCCTCGATCTTCTCGGTCGCCCGAAGCACCACGTTGCCCTGCTCCTTCGCCTTCGGCCGGACCTCCTCGATCCCGTAGAGGAGGATATTTCCGGCCGCCTCGTCGATGTGGTCGCAGATGTCGTCGAGGACGCTCGCCAGCCGGTACATGTCTTCGCGGTCGAACGGCGTGACGAACGTGCGGTTCAGGAGGTCGACGATGTCGTAGGTCAACCGGTCGCCCTCGTGCTCGAGCTCCTTGATGTCCCAGCTCAGGTCGGAGGTGTCAGGGAAGCGCTCGAGGAGCTCGACGAGCGCGCGGGCGATCGCCACGGCGTTCGCACCGGCCTTGCGGTAGAGCTCGAAGAACTCGGTTCGCTGGGGGACGAAACGGACCACGGCGCGGCTTTATACCGCGCCCGCGAGGACGGCGTCGGACAGTCGCGGCCACGCGTCCTTTGCCCACGGCCCGAACTCGCGGTCGGTGAGGCAGGCGAGCGCGAGCGCCCGCTCCGGGTCGACCCACAGGAAGGTCCCGGAGCCGCCGAAGTGGCCGAACGTGCGCGGCGAGTTGCGCGTGCCCGTCCAGTGCGGGTCCTTCGCGTCCCTGAGCTCGAATCCGAGGCCCCAGTCGTTCGGCTCGAAGCGTCCGAAGTCGGGCAGAACTCCGGACAGCCCGGGAAAGGCGACGGCCGTCGCCTCGGCCAGCGTCTCCGGCGCGATCACCGCCGGCGCGAGCAGTTCGCCGGCGAGCAGGATCAGATCGTCCAGCGTCCCATGCAGGTCGGCCGCCGGCGAGCCGCGGAGCTCCGCGTTCATCCCGAGCGGCTCGAGCACGGCCGCCGACAGGTACTCGCCGAACTCCATCTCCGCACGCGTGCCCACGTGGGCGGCCAGCACCTCGAAGCCGGTGTTGGAGTAGATCCGCCGCTCCCCCGGCCTGGCAATCGGCTTGTCCCCGGTGAAGGGAAGGCCGGAAGCGTGGGCGAGCAGGTGCCTGACGGTCGAGCCCGGCGGGCCTGCGGGCTCGTCCAGGTCGAGCGCGCCCTCCTCGGCCGCGACGAGCGTGGCGAGGGCCGTGACGGGCTTCGTGACCGACGCCCAGCGGAACACGTGCTCGTTGTCGCCGTACCGCGCGACCGGCTCGCCGGACCGCACGACGGCCGCCGCCGCATGCTCCGCTCCCCAGTCCTCGATCTGACGCAGGGCGTCCACCGCCGCGATACTACGAGCCCGATGGAGCCCTGGTCCCACGATTTCGCAGGCCGCCTCGACGAGCACGTCTTCACGAGCGAGGTCCTGAAGGACAACCCGCTGCGCGACCCGCACGACCGGCCGCTGTGGGTGTACGTCCCGCCCGGGTACGACGACGACGCCGACCGGCGCTATCCGAGCGTCTACGTCATCCAGGGGATGACCGGACAGCTGGACATGTGGCGCAACCGCTCGGCCTTCCGCAAGAACTTCCCGGAGCTCGCTGACGACGCCGTCGCAAGCGGCGACTGCCCGCCCTGCGTCCTCGTCTACGTCGACTGCTGGACGTCCTACGGCGGCAGCCAGTTCCTCGACTCGCCCGGGACAGGGCGCTACCACACGTACCTGTGCGAGGAGCTCGTCCCGTGGGTGGACGAGAGGTACCGCACGCTCGCCGGGCCCGAGCACCGCGGGATCGCCGGCAAGTCGAGTGGCGGCTACGGCGCGATGGTCACGCCGATGCTGCGGCCCGACCTGTTCGGCGGGATGGCGACGCACGCAGGCGACGCGCTGTTCGAGGCCTGCTACCAGCCGGAGTTCCGCGAAGACGCGCGCGCTCTCCGTGACGACTACGACGGCTCGTACGAGAAGTGGTGGGAGGACTTCCGCTCCCGCCCGGCCTTCTCGAAGCGCAGCGACTTCCACCTGATCAACACCTGGGCGATGGCCGCGTGCTACTCGGCGGAGGAGGACGGGTCGGTGACGCTCCCGTTCGACACGGCGACGGGCGAGCTCCTCCCGGAGGTGTGGGAGCGCTGGCTCGCGTGGGATCCGGTGCGGATGGTTCCCCGCTACGCGGATGCGCTCCGCTCGCTGACGGCGATCTACATCGACGCGGGGAAGCGCGACGAGTTCTACCTCGACCTGGGTGCCGAGGCCTTCCGGCGCGAGCTGGAGGAAATCGGGGTGACCGACGTCTTCTTCGAGGTCTTCGACGCCACGCACATGTCCATCGAGTACCGCTACCCGCTCGCCTTGAAGTACCTGGCGGAGCGGCTGTCGTGAGCGAGCGCCAGGTCGTGCCGGCGGTGTCGCCGTGGGCGGCGTCGGTCGGCTACTCGCGCGCCGTTCGGGTCGGCGACCAGATCCACGTCTCCGGGACTGCCCCCGTCATGCCCGACGGCGAGCCGCCTCCTCCCGATGCATACGAGCAGGCGCGCCGCTGCCTCGAGATCATCGTCTCCGCGCTCGCGGAGCTCGGCGCGCGTGCGGAGGACGTCGTCCGTACGCGCGTCTACATCACCGCGGCGGAACACTGGGAAGGAGTTGCCCGCGCGCACGGCGAGGTCTTCGGGGAGATTCGGCCGGCGAGCGCCATGCTCGTGATCACCGGCCTGCTCGACCCGCGCTTCCTCGTCGAGATCGAAGCCGACGCAGTCGTAGCGTGAATCGCCAGCTGGCGATCCTGACCGGCCTGTACGTCGGGGTCGTGCTGACCGCGCAGGTGAGCGCGAACAAGATCATCGAGCTCCCCTTCACGCACCTGGCCGCCCCCGCCGGCACCTACCTGATCGGGCTGGCACTGGCGCTGATCGAGACCGCGCACCACACCGCTCCCACCAGGCGGGAAGGCTGGAAGAACGCGCAGCTCATGATCGCGATGGGCTTCGCCGGGTCGGCCGTTCTCGCGATCTGGATCGCGATCGTGAACGAGATGAACAGCGTCGGCCCGGACCAGTTCGGCTTCCTGGCCGGAACCTGGCGGATCGTCGTCGGCAGCCTCGCCGCCTTCGCAGTGTCGGAGACGATCGACAACGGGCTCGGCGCCTGGATGCGCGGACGTTTTCCCGATCCCGTGCGCGTGTTGACCACGAACGCGATCTCCGTCCCGCTCGACAGCCTCGTCTTTCTCGCGGTCGCATTCGGCTCGCTCGCCTTCATCGAGGGCCAGATCGTGGCCAAGATGGCCGCCACCGTCGTGCTCGGAATCCCGATCGTCCTGATCCTCCGGCGCTTTGTCGGGGGCGCCGACCGGGCTATTGTCCGCGAGGCATGACCAAGCAGGCCTACCCGCCCTCGATAACGGGTCTCGAGGACAGCCTCCATCCCGGCAGCGTCATCGACCACAAGTTCGGGACGAGCGAGGCATACACGCTCGGAGTCGAGGAGGAATACATGCTGCTGGACGGGGAGACGTTCGACCTGGTCCAGCACATCGACACCGTGCTCGGTGACCTGCTCGGGCACGAGCACGAGGACCGGATCAACGCCGAGCTGATGCAGTCGACCGTCGAGATCGCGACGCCGGTCTGCAAGAACGTCGCCGAGGCCGAGACGGCCCTGCGCACACTGCGAAAGACCGTCTGTGAGGTCGCCCACGCGCGCGGGCTGCGCGTCGGCTCGTCGGGCACGCATCCCTTCAGCCTCTTCGAGCGCCAGCGGATCACCGCGCGCGACCGCTACCGGGCGCTCGTCGACCAGCTGCAGTACATCGCACGGCGCGAGCTGATCTTCGGGATGCACGTGCACGTCGCCGTCGACGGGCCGGAGAAGGCGATCCAGGTCGTCAACGGGCTGCTGGCCGACATGTCCGCGCTGCTCGCACTGTCCGCGAGCTCGCCGTTCTGGCGCGGCGAGCCGACCGGCCTCTCTTCGAGCCGGCAAATGGTCTTCGCGGCGTTCCCACGCTCGGGCCCGCCGCCGCGCTTCGCCGACTACGCCGACTACGCCGAGGTCGTCGGCCACCTCGAGCGCACCGGCTGCATCGCCGACTACACGCACATCTGGTGGGACGTCCGCCTCCACCCGCGGCTGGGGACGGTGGAGATCCGCATCTGCGACGCGGTGACGCGGGTGGAGGACGCGGTGGCGATCACCGCGTACTGCCAGGCGCTGGTCAAGCACTACTCCGAGCGCTTCGACGAGGGCCTCGAGGTCCCGTCGTACCACCGGATCCTCACGACCGAGAACAAGTGGTTGGCCGCCCGCTACGGGCTCGAGGCACCCGTCATGGATCTCGCGACAGGCCGCCGCAACCGCGTCCCGGTCGCCCAGCTGATCCGGCGCAACCTGCGCGACCTCGAGCCGCATGCGCGCGAGCTCGGCGCCGAGCGCGAGCTGGAGGGGATCGGCGAGATCCTCTCCCGCGGCAACAGCGCAGACCGTCAGCGCCGCGTCTTCAACACGAACCGCGACATCGTCGAGGTCGTGCGCGAGATCGCGGAGGCGACGGAAGCGGGCGCGCGCTAGCGCCTGATGCGAAGGGTCTTCGTGTCGATCGCGGCCAGCCGCTTCGTTCCCGCCATCACGGCCAATCTGCCCGGCTTCAACTCGAGCTTCGTGTGCAAGACGTTCGCGGTCGTGACCCGGCGCGGCAGGTCGACGCAGAACGCGTGCAGGTCGACGGAATCGAGCGCGTGCACGAACATCTCGCCGCTCGAGCGCACGTACAACGTGTAGATCCACCGCCCGCTCGGGCCGGTCGCGCGCGTGACCGGGGACCCGGTCATCGGGCCTTCGCCCTTCTCCCGCGCGTCGACGATGATCTGGCGCAGGAGCCGCCCGTGCGCGAGGTCGTAGGCACGCACGTAGTAATGAATCGAGGTCGGCGAAGGATGTTGGATGAGGAAGAGCGTGCGGCCGGTCGGGGAAAGCGCGTCATACGAGAACTGCCCGTGCAGGCGAACGTCCCGGCGGACGGCGAGCGAGCGAGCGTCGAGGGTGACGTAGCGCGAGCCGGAGACGAGGAGCAGCGTGCGGCCGTCGTGCGTGATTCCCTCCCCGGTCCCGTCGAAGGTCGGAACCGGAAAGCCGAGCGAGCCGTCGACGACGACTCTCCGCGGCTTGGCGCCGTTGCGCCAGAGCGAGACGGTCGTGCGGCGCGCGTGGACGGCTGTGGTGTACATCCGCCCGCCCGGTGCGAAGAGCGAGTTGGTCGTCGCCGACGAGGCCGGGCCGTCGGCCGCGGCCGCGGCGGCCGCGAATGCCGCGAGGCCGAGCAGTGCTGTGACGAGGCGAATCACCGTCCTGTTTACGGGCGTGGTGCGGCGGGAGGTCCCTCGGACTTCATGACGGGCCACAGACGTATATCCGCGAGTGGACCGAATTCCTCACGGCATTCGTATAGTCGGCGCGCGATGGCGAGGCTCTGGGGTGGAGAAGCCTCCTGGGTGCGCGGGGCGCAGGCCGGCTCCGTCCCGGACCTGGAGGCGCTGTTCCGCGAGCACTGGCCGCGGGCGCACCGGGCTGCGTACCTCGTCGTCCAGGACGCCGCGGCCGCGGAGGACATCGCGCAGGAGGCCTTCCTGGCCGCGATCCGCGCCCTCGACCGCTTCGACCGCCGCCGTCCCTTCGGTCCGTGGCTGCACCGCATCGTCGTCAACCGCGCGATCGACTGGTCCCGCGCCCGCGCCCTGCGCGCCGAGGTGGGCGGGGACGCGCTCGAGGAGCGGGCGTCCTCCGCGCCGATGGACGCCGCGTACTCCGAGCCGACGGCGGCTGCGCTGGCCGCGCTCTCGCCGGAACACCGCGCCGTGATCGTGCTCCGCCACCTGCTCGACTACACACCGGGCGAGATCGCCGACCTGCTCGATCTCCCCCGCGGGACGGTGAACTCGCGCCTGCGCCGCGGCCTCGACCGGATGCGCGAGGAGCTTCCGGAGGAGGACGATGGCTGACGCCGATCTCCGCCGCGCGCTGAGAAGGATCCAACCGCCTGACGCGATCGGCGCGGAGCGCCGTGCCTGGGCGGTCCTCCGCACCGCCTTCGAAGAGCGCGAGCCTGCTCGGCGGCGGTCGCCGGTCCTCCGGCCGCTCCTCATCGCTGCGGGCGCGGTCGCGCTCATCGCAGCGGTCGTCAACCCGCCGGTCCTGAACGCGATCCGCGACGCGGTCGGCCGCACGAAGGAGAAGAAGGTCGTCACATACAAGCAGGCGCTCTTCTCGCTGCCCGCATCCGGCCGGCTGCTGGTGAACACCGCGCGCGGCCCGTGGATCATCCGCCCGGACGGCGGACGGCGGCTGCTCGGCCGCTACCGCGACGCCTCGTGGTCGCCGCGAGGGCTCTTCGTCACGGCCCTTGGGCCCCACGACGTCGTCGCCCTGGAGCCGAACGGGACCGTTCGCTGGTCGCTGGCGCGCGCCGGAAAGCTCTCCTCCCCGCGCTGGTCGCCCGAGGTGCACGGCTCCACCAAGATCGCGTACCTGCGCGGTGAAACGCTGCGCCTGGTCGCGGGCGACGGGACGCAGGACCGGCTCGTCGACGCGGCAGCGGCTCCCACGGCGCCGGCCTGGAAGCCCGGCGGCTTCATGCTCGCCTACGTCGGGGGGGCGGGCCGCATCCGCGTGGTGGACACGGCGACGGACAAGCTGTCCTGGCACTCGCTGCGGCTCCCGCCCGTGACCGAGCTCGCGTGGTCGGATGACGGCACGCGCCTCCTCGCCCTCACGCACCGCTCCCTGATCGTGTTCGGCGGGCTGCGCGGGCAGCGGATCGGACGCGCGTTCCTTCCCGCCGACGCGGTCGCGGCGGCGTTCGCGCCCGGCAGTCACCGCATCGCGATCCTCCTGCGCTTTCCGCAGCAGAGCGCCGTCCAGCTCCGCGACGGCGACGCACCCGGCGCGACGTCACGCATGGTCTTCAACGCGGACGGGCGCTTCGGAACGCTCGCCTGGTCGCCGAACGGCACGTGGCTGCTCGCCGGCTGGAAGAGCGCCGATGCGTTCATGTTCGTGACGCCGAAGGGGCGGCAGCGCATCGTCGGCGACATCGCGCGCCAGCTCGGCGCGTTCCCGGACGTGCCGCAGGCGGGATGGTGCTGCCCGACGGGTTAGGGTGCCGCCGTGGAGCTACCAGACGCAACCGTCTTCCTGGAGAGCCGCGACCCGGTCACGCTGCGCGACCTCGTCGCCGAAGGCCCGATCCTCCTCCTCTTCTATCTCTTCGACTGGTCCTCGACCTGAACGAACGAGATGGAGCTCCTGCGTGACAGGAGACCGGAGCTCGAGGCGGCGAACGTGCGCGCGTACGGGATCTCGCGCGACTCGCCGTGGACGCACATCGCCTGGAAGCAGGCTCTCGACCTCGATTTCCCGCTGCTCTCCGACTGGAACGGGGACGCAACGGAGGGATTCGGTGTCGCCCGTGAGTTTCGCGGGATGCGCGGCGTCCCCGAGCGTGCGGCGTTTCTGATCGGGCAGGACGGTACGGTCCGGGGCCGATGGCGGTACGACGACTCCGAGCTGCCCGACTTCGACGACTTGATCTCGGCCGCGCAGGCTTTGTCGCACTAGCCTGCGCGCTCTACCTCGCGGCCGCGGTCGTCGCCACCTGGCCGGCGATCCAGCACGCGGACGACCGCTTCCTCGCGCGTTTCCACCGCTCCGGGCACGGCCATGTCGTCCCCGGCGACTACCTGCAGGCCAATTACCACCTGTGGCTCGTGGGACACCAGTTGGAGAACGGTCGCGCGCCGTGGATCGATCCGTACTCGTTCCAGCCGGAGGCGAGCCCGCGCCTCAACTTCGGCGGCTGGCCGTTCGGGCTGCCGTACTGGCCGGTCGAGGCGGCGTTCGGGCCGGTGATCGCGTGGAACCTGCTGATCCTGCTCTCGTTCGTGGCCGCGGGGCTGTTCACGCTCGCATGGCTGCGGCAGCTCGGGTTAGGGAGGGGAGCGGCACTCGTCGGCGGGCTCGCGTTCGCGCTCGGGCCGTACCGGGTGGCGCAGAGCACGGGACACTTCCGCGGGCCGATCTCGATCCTGCTGCCGCTCGCGCTGTTCGCCTTCGAGCGCTCGCTGAAGGGGAGCCGCTGGTGGGCGGTGCTATCGGGGGCCGCGCTCGCCTCGATCCCGTTCTCCGACGTCCACCTGGCGCTGGCCGCGGTGCCGTTCTTCCTGCTCTACGTCGCGCTGCGCGCCTACCGGAAGCCGCGCGCGCTCGTCGCAGGGCTCGCCGCGGGCGTCGCCGGCATCGGCGGTGGGGCGCTGGTCGCGTCCCTGACCATCCCGGGGTCGATCACGGGCGGCGGACGGAGCCTCGCAGAGGTGGAGCAGTACTCGGCGTCCGGGCGCGATCTGATCACGCGGCACGTCCGCACCGGCCTGGAGAGCTTCGTGTTCCTCGGCTGGCTCTTACCGCTGCTCGCGCTCGCAGGCCTGGGCGTGCTGATCTGGACGCGGCGGTACGCGCTCGCCGTCGTGCTCGGAATCGGCGCCGTCGTCCCCGTCCTGCTCGCGCTGGGGACGAACCTGCCGCTCTACTCGACGCTCTGGCGGCACTTCCCCCCGCTCCGGTTCCCCCGCGTCCCCGAGCGGCTGATGCCGGTCGCCGTCCTGTGCATCGCCGCGCTCGCCGCCTTCGCCGTCTCGAAGATCCCCTCGCGCGTGATCGTCCCGGCGGTCGTGGTCGTGGCGCTCTTCTTCGACCTGCACGTCCGGCTCTTCCAGGGGTTGCCGGCGGACGGGAACAACCAGGCGTACGTCGCGCTGCGCGGGCAGCCGGCGGGCCGGCTCGCCGAGCTCCCCGTCTTCCTGCCCGGGCGCAGCGAGGGAAGCGTCTACCAGTACTACGACATGCAGGTGTCGCGCGAGCGGCCCGGCGGATACTCGACGGTGGCGCCGAAGTCGGCCGACGACACGGCCCGGCGGCTGCGGCCGCTCAACTGCGGGGACTGGAGCGTGCATCCACTCGCGCTCGACCGACTGGGCGTGCGCTACGTGGCCGTGCACACGGGCCTGTTCGCGGGAGACGTGCCGCTCAAACCCGGATGCCTGCAGCCGGCGGTGCGCGGCCTGCTGAAGCACGGCTACCGGCCGCTCGCGCGCGGCGGCGACATCCGGATGTACGTGAAGCGCTAGCGGACCTTTACCCGTCGATCCCCTCGTAGACGAGCAGTCCGCCGAAGCCGATCAGCCCGAGGCCCGCGACGATGTCGGCGGCTTGCATCGTCCTCCGTCCGAGCGCGCGCCTGGCCGAGGCCACACCCGTCGCGAGCAGCGCGAACCACGTCGCGCTCCCGGCCGCCACGCCGATCACGAGCAGTGCCGCGCCGCCCGCCGTCCCGGCCGCCGCGGCGGCGGTGGCACCCGCGAAGATCGCGGCCCAGGAGACGATCGTGAGCGGATTCGACGCCGTGGCGATCAAGGCGGTCGCGAACGCCCGCCGCCGGCTCGACACCTCGAGCTCCGTCTCTCCGCCGCTCCGCACGCGGAAGGCGCTGTACAGCGTGCGCAGTCCGAGGACGACCAGTACGGCCCCGCCGACGAGACCGAGGACGACCCGAACCGGGCCGATCGAGACGAGCGGCGCTGCCCCGGCCACCCCGAGCGTGGCGTAGAGCGCGTCGATCAGCGCGATCCCGGCCCCGATCGACAGGCCGATCCACAACCCGCCGCGGAGTGTCGACCGGATCATGAACAGGGAGATCGGCCCGAGCTGGAGCGCCACGAAGAAACCGAGGCCGAAACCGACGAGCGCGGCGTGCACCTACATCCCCATTGCGTGGTACCCCGAGTCGACGTACAGCGTCGTCCCGGTCACGTTCGCTGCGTCCTCGGAGAGGAGGTACGCGGCTGCCCCGCCCACGTCCTCGGCCGAGATCGGCCGGTGCAGCGGCGCGCGCTCCTCCACGATCGCCTCCATCGTCGGAAAACCGGCGATCGAGCGCGCGGCGAGAGTGCGCACGGGCCCCGCGGAGATGGCGTTTACGCGGATGTTCTTCTGCCCGAGATCCCAGGCCAGGTACTTGACGGACGAGTCGAGCGTGGACTTGGCCACGCCCATGACGTTGTAGTGCGGAACCGCGCGCTCCCCACCGAGGTAGGTCATGGTCAGGATCGAGCCGCCGCCGGCCGCCTCCATCAGCGGCTCCGCGGCTCGCGCACAGGCGACGAGGGAGTAGGCGCTGACGTCCAGCGCCATCCAGAACCGGTCGCGCGGCGTGTCCGTGAAGCGGCCCTCGAGATCCTCCGCGGCGGCGAACGCGACCGAGTGGACGAGGAGGTCGAGCGAGCCGTCGAACGCCGCGCCCACCTCGTCGAACACGCGAGCCACATCCTCGTCCGAACGGACGTCGCATTCGGTCACCAGCGGGCTGGAGACGGTGTCGGCGAGCTCGCGGACGTTCTTCTCGATCCGCTCGCCCTGGAAGGTGAATGCGAGCTGCGCGCCCTCGTCGGCAAGCCGCTTTGCGATCGCCCAGGCGATCGAGCGCCGGTTGGCGACGCCCAGCACGAGACCGCGTTTTCCGTCGAACCGCATCGGGGCCGGACCCTACATCGCGTTGCGGTACGCTGAGCGCCTTGCGCCGCTTCGCTCCATTGCTTGCCGTCGTCGCGGCGCTCACGGTCGTCGCACCGACCTTCGCAAAGCTCCAGCCGATCAAGCGCAGCTTCGGCGAGGTCACCCTCCCACGGCTGCGCGCCGGGACGCTGCAGATCCCCAGAGGCCACGCCGACGGCCGCATCCGCGTGATCGTCCGGCTGAAGCAGCCACCGCTCGCCGCGGTGTTCGGCCAGAGCGCGAAGAGCGCGGGCGAGCACCGCCTGAACGTCGCCTCTTCGTCGTCGCGCGCCTACCTGGCGCGGCTCACAAGCCTCCAGAACGCGGCCGCGGCACAGCTGAAGCGCGCGATCCCGACCATCCACCTGCAGCGGCGCTTCCAGGTCCTGCTCGACGGCATCACGGTGAGCGTCCCCAACCGCTCCTTGCCCCGCCTCGTCCGGCTGCCGTTCGTGAGCAAGGTCTACCCGAGCCTCACCTACACGGTGAACACGAACGAGAGCCCGCAGATCATCCAGGCCGACGCGCTCCACCAGCGCACGGGAGCCATGGGCGACGGCGTCAAGATCGCCGTCGTCGACACGGGCATCGACCAGACGAACCCGTTCCTGAACCCCGACGGGATGAACTTCCCGCCCGGGTTCCCCAGGGGCGGGAAGAAGTGGACGACGCCGAAGGTGATCGTCATGCGCGCGTTCCCCGGGCCCAACTCCGGGCGCGAGGGGCGAATCGGCGGCGACCCGGCGTTCCCGCACGGGACGCACGTGTCCGGCATAGCAGCGGGCCGCACCGGCACGGACGCGCCCCCGAGCGCCTCCCATCCCCAGGTCAACGACCTGAGCGGCGTGGCCCCGAAAGCATGGCTCGGCGCCTACCGCGTCTTCACGATCCCCACGCCGCTCGGCCAAAGCGCAAACACGCCGGAGATCGTTGCGGCCTTCGAGTCGGCGGTGCGGGACGGGATGGACGTGATCAACTTCTCCGGCGGAGGGCCGCAGACGGACCCGGCCAACGACGCGATGATGGAGACCGTCGCCAACGTCGTCCAGGCGGGCGTCGTCCCGGTCATCTCCGCGGGCAACGACCGCGACGACTTCGGCCTCGGCTCGGACGGCAGCCCCGGAACGGCGCCGGACGCGATCACCGTCGCCGCGGTGACCAACAACCACGTCTTCACGCCTACGCTCACCCTGGAGTCCCCCAGCCTCCCGGGCATTCCGGCGAACGTTCCCATCCAGGAGGCGGTAGCGCCGAGCATCCCCAACGGCTGGGCGTTCAACGCGCAGCAGCTGACCGACATCGGCACGATCGTCGGCCGTGACGGGCAGGCCGTCGACCGGCACCTCTGCGGGCATGCCGACGATCCGAACGGAGCGTACAACCCGCTTCCGGCCGGCTCGCTGACCGGCTCGATCGCGCTCGTCTCGCGCGGCTACTGCGCCTTCGTCACCAAGGCCGAGCGCGTGCGGGAAGCAGGCGGGATCGGGATGGTGCTGGTGAACAACCGCGCCGGGACGCCGAGCGGAATCCCGGTCGAGACCGCCGTCCCCTCCGGGATGATCTCCGACCTCGACGGAGAGCGGCTGCGCAACGCGCTGGCCGGCACGTCCGGCCGGGGCCAGATCAAGATCGACACGCAGATCCGCCAGATCCAGACCGACCGCGGCGGCGTGGTCACGTTCTTCTCCTCCGCCGGGCCCACCGCGTTCGGGCACCAGCTCAAGCCCGACGTGTCCGCTCCCGGCGGCGACATCCTCTCCTCGGTCACGAAGGCTCTCGACCCATCCCAGTTCGCGGTCTTCGACGGAACGAGCATGTCGGCGCCGCACGTCACCGGGTCGGTCGCGCTGCTCGTCGAGCTCCACCCCACCTGGACGCCGCAGCAGATCAAGTCGGCGCTCATGACCACCGCGGGGCCCGCGTGGGGGAACACGGCGAGGACGCAAGAGGCACCGGTCACGCTGGAAGGCGCCGGGCTGATCAACGTCGACAAGGCGGACAACCCCCTCGTCTTCACCGACCCGAGCTCGGTCTCGCTCGGCGACCTGAACGGGAACCACGGGAGCCGGAAGTCCCAGCTCGTGGTCGTGTCCGACGCCGGCGGCGGCGCCGGCACGTGGCAGGTCGAGCTGGCGCCGCAGGCTGCCACCGCGGGCGCCAGCGTGCAGGTGCCGAGCTCGATCGACCTCGCTCCGGGTGGAACCGCGTCAGTCCCTCTGATCGCCACGGTCAGCCCCGGCGCGACCGAAGGGACGGACTACGGCTTCGTCCTCCTGCGCAAGGGCACCGAAACACGGCGCGTCCCGTACCTCTTCCTCGTCACGCGGCCCGCATTCGAGGGTGTCGACGCGAAGAACCTGGACGTCTATCAGGTGGGCACTACGAAGTCCGGCCCCTCGCGCGCCAACATCTACCGGTATCCGGAGTGGGCCTTCGGACCGCCGTCCGGTTACACGGCGCAGCCCCCGATGGACGAGGCCGGAGGGGAGAAGCTCTACACGACGCTGGTCAAGACGCCGATCGTCAACCTCGGCGTCGCCGTCATCGAGCGTTCGACGAACGCCATCATCGACCCGTTCTTTCTCGGCTCCCCCGACCAGAACGACGTCCAGGGCTATGCCGGGACGCCGGTCAACGTGAACGGCTACATGTTCGACTACCACGCCGATCTAGGCGTCGCCGGCGCGGCCTTCCCACGGCAGCAGCGCTTCTGGGTGGCCGTCGACTCGGGCTCCGACCAGTTCACGGGCCGGCAGTTCCCCGGCGACTACCTGCTGAAGCTGTGGAAGAACGACGTCACGCCGCCGGCGGTGCGGCCCATCACGACGCGCGTCTCGGCGGGGCGGCCGCTGATCGCGGCGCGGGTGGTGGACAGGCAGTCCGGCATCGATCCCTTCTCGCTCGTCATCGCGTACAACGGCGTGCTGGTGGGTGCGGCGGCCTACGACCCGGCCTCCGGGCTCGCGCTCTTCCCGCTACCCGTGCAGGCACCGGTGATAAAGCCCGGGAAGACGAAGGCGGTCATGGAGGCCTCCGACAACCAGGAGGCGAAGAACATCGCGAGCATCGGGAACAACCCGATGCCGAACACCACCTTCCGCTCCTTCGTCATCCGCGCCGTACAGGGCCCGGCCGTCTCGTGGCTGGTTCCGCCCGCAGGAGTGTGCGTGAAGAGAGTCGTCCGCCTGGGCGTATCCGCCACTTCGAGCGCGCGAGTGTCCTCAGTCCGCTTCTACGACGGCGAGAAGCTGATCAAGAAGGTGACAAAGGGCCCTGGAAGCCTGTACGTCGCCGACTGGCGCACCACCAAGGTGAAGACCGGCCGGCACACGCTCCGGGCGACAGCACTGGACGCGCCAGGGCCGCAGCTTCAGCGCGTCTCGCAGCCTTCGCGTTTGCCGGTAGACCGCCGCGTCGCGCTCATAACCGGCGGCTCGAGCGGGATCGGGGCGGCAATCGCCCGGCGATTCGCGGCCGACGGCTGGCAGTGCGTGCTCCTGGCGCGCGGCGAAGAGCGCCTGCGGGCCGTCGCGGAGGAGATCGGCGCCGAGTACGAGCTCTGCGACGTCGCCGATCGCGCTCAGGTCGACGCCGTGGCCGAGCGAGTCCTCGCACGTCATCCGCAGATCAAGCTGGTCGTGTGCAGCGCGGGCATCCCCGGCCGGCACGGGTTTCTCCGCGCCGACCCGGAGGTGATCCAGCAGGTGATCGAGACGAACTACCTCGGGTCTGTCTGGACCGTCAGGGCCTTCCTGCCGGGACTGGAGGCCGCAGCGCCCTCCAATGTGGTGATGATCGTCTCCGTCGCCGGGCTCGTCGCGTTTCCGCCCTCGGGCCCGTACTCGGCGGCCAAGCACGCGCAGCTCGCCTTCTCTCGTGCAGTGACGGCGGACCTGAAGCCGCGCGGGATTCGCGTGCACACGGTCAACCCCGGTTTCGTCGAGACGGAAGGATTCCCGCAGAAGGGCTTCCTCGAAATGCCGGTCCTGGGCCGGCTCGTCGCCTTCCCGGACGAGGTCGCGCGCCATGTCGAGCGCGCGATCGAGCGGAAGCGCCGCGAGACGATGGTGCCCGCCTGGTACAGGATCGCTCCGCTAGCCCAGGCGCTCGTCCCCGGCCTCGTCCATCGGGCCGTCAGCCGCGCGCGCTACCGGAAACCGCGAGCGGATGCTCGCGCAGGTACTCGTCCGCCAGCCTGAGCTGCTTCGGGGTGTTGACCGTCAGCCAGAGGCCTTCGTGGCGGAACGCGTGCAGCCGGCCCGCGGCCGCAAGCTCCGGGAAAGTCGTAGTTTCATGGTCGCCCCGCTCCGGCAGGCGCTCGACCGCCTCGTCGTCGAGCACGTAGACGCCGCAGCTGACCCAGACGGGGAGCGCGGCGTCCTCGCTGAACCCGGCCACGACGTCCTGCTCGTCCACGTCGACCAGCCCGAACGGGCTCTTCGGCCGGACGACCGTGATCGTCGCCGCGGGGCCGCGCTCGCGATGGCGCGCGAGGAGCGCGCGGAAGTCGACGTCCAGCAGCTCGTCCCCGTTCAGAGCGAACACTGGGCCGTCCTCCTGGCGGACGCGCGCGGCGTTGCGCAGGCCGCCGCCCCGGCCGAGCCGCTCCGACTCGGGCGCGGTCGCGATCTCCGGTCCGAGCCCCTCGAGCGCGCGCTCGAACAGCTCCTCGGTTCCCGCCGAGCAGCTGACGATCACGCGGTCCACGCCCGCAGCGGCCAGTTGCTCCACCTGGTACGCGATCAGGGGCCGACCGGCGATCTCGACGAGCGGCTTCGGGACGCCCACCGGCCGCAGTCGCCGAGCCGCTCGGCCTTGCCGCCGGCGAGGATGAGTGCCTCGGTCACGAGATCCCGGGCTTGCGCATCAGGTACCAGCCGATCTCGACCGTGTACCGCTCGTGCCCGGGCGCCATCTCGAGGGCGCGCTGGCGGGCGATTCCCTCGCAGCCCGCGCGGTCGAGGTAGGACGAGATCTCCCGCTCCTCGCGCTCGAACTCCGTGCGCAGCAGGATGAGCCCGTTGGACTCGAACAGGTGGCTCATGTCCACGTCCGCCAGCGCCCGCGTGTGGGACGGGTCGCGCGCGCGCTCGAAGCGGTTGAGCTCGAACGCGATCAGCGGATCGACCGGCGCGAGCTGGTCGACGACGAGGATGTAGCCGCCGGGGAGCGTGGTGCGCACGAGCTCGGCGACGACGAGCTCTGGCCGCGCGACGTGGTGGAAGGTGCGCACGCAGGCGGTTATGTCGAAGGATCCGAGGCCTTCCGGCAGCTTCGTGATGTCGCCCTCGACGAAGGACACGTTCGGGAACTCGCCCGCCCGCCGCCTCGCCTCCTCGAGCATCTTCGGGACCGCGTCGACGCCGACGACCTCGCGCACCAGCGGCGCGATCGCGAACGCCAGGGCTCCCGTCCCGGTTCCCAGATCGAGCACGCGCTCGTCTCCGCGCGGATCGAGGAACCGGCGGAGATGCTCACGCACCGCCTCGCGGCGCGACTCCTCCAGCTCGGCGAGCTGGGGCGCGCTCTCGGAGAAGCGCTCGTGCAGGGCGTCGCTGTCGGTCATGTCCCTGCCTTGCGGCGCACGAGCTCGAGCGCCTCGTCGCGCGTCGAGATCGTCCCCGCCGCCCGCTCCTCCTCGACGAGCTCGAGCAGGCGCCCGATCTCGGGCCCCGGCGGCATACCGAGCTCGTCGCCGCGCAGGAGCGGCCCGGCTGGATCGACTTCGCGCGCGGCCTCGATCGCCACGAGCAACTCGTCGCTGCCGCCGTGCAGCCGCGCCGCGTCGGTTGCCCACGGCTCGGTCCCCCGCCGGAAACGATGGATTGCCCGCGGGGAAAGGTCGATCGGCAGCTCCGCGCTCAGCACGCAGCGAGCGTACCGCCTGAGCTGGTTCGAGATGGGCAACCGTTCCAGCGACTCGCCGAAGACTCCCGTCAGGAGCAGGCGGGTGTCACCCGGGGCCGCGCGCTCGAGACGGTCGAGGGAGCCGCCGAGCGGCTCGAGCAGACCAAGCTCGGCGAGGCGGGGATACGCCTGCGCCGAGAGCTGCGCGAGCTCGCCGAGAATGCGCTCCCCGGCTGGGCGGGTGACGAGTCCGGCGTCGCGCCGGATGAGCTCCTCGGTTTCCGGGTCGATCATGAATCCCAGCTGGTCCTCGAGCCGGACGGCCCGCAACAGGCGGAGCGGGTCGTCCCGGAACACGCTCTCGCGCACCGCACGGATGAGGCGCCGGTCGAGGTCGCGGTGGCCGCCGAAGGGGTCGAGCTCGTCCCCGCCGGCGAGTGGGCGCGCGATCGCGTTGATCGTGAAATCGCGGTCGGCGAGGTCCTGTTCGATGCCGTCTGCAAGCGGCGTGAAGTCGACGGTGCGCCCGTCGCGGTACGCGACTCGCCAGGCTCCGTGCGGGCCTGAGAGCCGGAAGACGGCGCCCCCTGCGCGCTTCCCGAACGCGTCCGCGGCGGCCTTCGGATCGCCCGTAGCGATGTCGAGATCGAGCACCTCCTTTCCCAGGAGCTCGTCCCGGATCGCGCCGCCGACGATCCACGCGGCTTCCCCGGCGAGCACCTCCCGTGCCTCATCCAGCATCGACGACCTCCCGCTCCGCGCGAGCGGGCCCGGACTCGATCCGGCTCGTGATCTCGTAGTTGATCGTCCCGGCGTGGCGCGCGTGCTCCTCGGCGAGCAGCCCGTCGCCGATGATCGTCACCGGTCTCGCCGACGGGGAGCTCCCGCGGCAGCTCGACCGCGAACGAGTCCATGGACACGGTCCCGACCGCCCTGCAGCGCTCGCCGGCGACCAACACCTCGGTGCCGGTCAGGTCGCGGCGGAAGCCGTCCGCATAGCCGACGGGGACGAGCCCGATCCAGGTGTGACGCTCGGCGGCGTAACGCCGGCCGTAGCCGGTGCTCTCCCCTGGGTAGAGCTCCTTGACCTGGGCCAGGCGGCTGCGCCAGCCGAGAACCGGCTCGAGCCGGTTCTCCGCGGGATCCGTCCCGAACGGCGAGAGGCCGTACAGCGCGACGCCGCAGCGGGCGGCCTCGAAGCGGGCGTCGGGGATGCGGAGCGCGGCGGCCGAGTTCGCCGCGTGGCGGATGAGCTTCGGGTAGCGGTCGGTCGCCTCGCGGAAGAGCTCGAGCTGGCGGCCGGCGAAGACGGTGTCCGTGTCGGCCGTCGCCAGGTGTGTCATGAGGCCGACGACGTTCTCGGTGGGCTCCGGGAGCTCCGCGTAACCGAAGCGCCCCATCCCGGTGTCGAGCTTCAGGTGCACGGGGACGTCCTCGGGGATCCGGCCGGCGCCCACGACGAGCTCGAGCCGGGCCTCGCGGGCGGTGGCCTGCTCGTGTTCCTCCGTCGGCCCCATGACGAGTATGCGCGCCTCGCGGAACGCGTCTCGCAACGCGATCCCCTCCGGCACCGTGACGACGCAGAGTGCCGCGGCGCCCGCCTCCAGCGCAGCGCGGGCCGCGTCGCGCGCCCCGTGCCCGTAGCCGTCGGCCTTGACGACCGCCCACAGCTCGGCGCCCTGCAGCTCCTCGAGCAGCCGCGCCGCGTTTCGTCGCAGCGCGCCGAGGTCAATCGAGATCTTCGAACGCATCCGGAAGAGCCTCGATCACGTCGCCGGCGACCATCCCGCGCGGCCAGCCCGAGCGAAGCGCGGCCAGGCCGTGGGCCATCGTGGCGGCAGCGGCGGCGAGCCGCGGCTCCATCCGCTTGGCCAGGAACGCGGCGGTGATCCCGGTGAGGACGTCTCCGGTCCCCGCGGTCGCGAGCGCCGGAGTCGTGTGCGTGCCGTGGACGAGGACTCCTTCGCCGGGCGCGCCGATCAGCGTGTCGGCGCCCTTGAGCAAGACAACGCAGTTGAACCGTTCGACCGCGCGGCCCAGCGCCTCGAGCCGGTGCGCGTCCACCCAGGACGATTTCTCCCCGATCAGCCGTCCCAGCTCGCCGGAATGGGGCGTGAGCACGGTCGCCGCCTGCCGCTCGAAGGGCTCGAGGTCGTACAGCGCGTCGGCATCGACGACGGCCGGGACGTCCGTTTCCTCGAGCAGGCGGCGGACGAGCGTCTTCTTCTCCGCCGAGCGGCCGAGGCCCGGTCCGAGCGCGAGAGCCCCCGCGCGGCCGGCCGCGTCGAAAACCTCCTCGAGCGGCCTTTTGACGGCCTCGACGACGAGCGTCTCGAGAACCGGGAGAGACTCCTTCGGCGCAGCGACGGCGACGTAGCCGGCGTCCGCGCGGAACGCGGCGCGCGAGGCCAGCGCGGCGGCGCCCGACATGCCCTGCGAGCCGCCGACGACGAGCACCGAGCCCGACGAGTACTTGTTGTCGCCTTCCGTCTTGCGCGGCACAACCTCGAGAATCGCGGGCGAGACGAGCCGGTGCTCGGTTTCTCCGTGTTCGAGCCCGATGGCGACGACCTCGACCTCGCCGGCGTGGAAGCGGCCCGGCGCGACCAGGAGGCCGACCTTGGGGCCGTGAAAGGTGACGGTCAGGTCGGCGTGGACCGCCGCGCCCGCGACCTCGCCGGTGGAGGCGTCCACCCCCGACGGGACATCGACCGAGACGACGGGCACGCCGGCGGCGTTGATCTGCTCGATCTGACTCGCGGCCTCCGGCCGGGGCTCGCCCTGGAAGCCGGTGCCGAAGAGGGCGTCGACGATGACGTCTGTGTCCGTCGGGACGTCTTCTCCCGGCTCGACGACCTCGGCCCCGAGCAGCCCGGCCGCGATCCGCCCGTCGCCGCCGTTCGACCCCTTGCCGCAGACCGCGATGACGCGGGCGCCGGGATAGTGGTGGGAGACCGCCGCGGCAACCGCACCGCCGGCTCGGTTCATCAGCTCGGGAATCGAGTCGGGATACCGCGGATAGCGCTCTTCCGCCGCGCGCATCTCTTCCGAGGTGTAGAGCGGCTCAAGCATCCCGTGGCGACACCACGCAGATCGCGGCGGCGAGCTCGCGCGAGTGCGTCATCAAGCACGGGGGAACCCATGGTTCCCCCGTGAGCCCCCTCCTTCGCACTGTCTTGAATTCCAACGCCCGATTGGGCTCTCGCCGGGCGAAGCCCGGCTTCGCCCAGTAGGCGCGTGTCGGACTCCCGCGCCTGATCATCGGTCTCGCTCCGAGACGATGCAGACCGCAGCCGCGAGCTCGCGCGAGTGCGTCATCGACAGCTCGATTGCGCCGGCCTCGACGCGCTCCGCCCAGGCGGCCGTCCTCCCCGACAGGTGCACTCCGGGCTTGGGGCGGCCGCGGATCTCGATCTCCCGCCAGGTGAAATAGACGCCCGAGCCGAGCGCCTTACCGACCGCCTCCTTGCCCGCGAACCGCGCCGCGTAGTGCTGCGCCGGGTTCGGACGTGAGTCGCAGTAGGCGCGCTCGGCCTCGGTGAAGCAGCGCTCCCTGAACCCGGGGTAGCGGTCGAGCGCGCGCGCCACGCGCCCGATCTCGATCAGGTCAATTCCAATCCTCACGTCGCTCCAGCCATTCGGGCAGCTCGGCGATCGAGTCGAGGATGCCGTCGGGATGGACGGGCGAGCCGTCGAGCGCCTCCTGCCGGAACTTCCCCGTCCGCACGAGGACCCCTTTCAAGCCGCACTTCTGCGCGCCGTCGATGTCGGCGTCGAGGTCGTCGCCGACCATCCAGGTTCGCTCCGCGTCCGCGTCGAGCTCGTCCAGGGCGGCCAGGAAGAAGGCGGGGCTCGGCTTGCCGAGCAGCGTCGCCTCGATCTCCGCCGCGTACTCGAGCCCGGCGACGAACGCGCCGGTGTCGAGGAGCGGCCCGCGTCCGGTCTCCCACCAGCGGTTCCGGTGCAGGCAGTAGAGGTCGGCGCCCGCCTCGAGCTCGGCGAACGCGCGCGCGAGGTTCATGTAGCTGAACACCTGGTTGGTCGCGTTCGACTCGTCCGCGCCGCCGATGAGGACAGCGTCCGCGCTGTCGCCGACGAGCTCGATGCCCTTGAGGTCGTCGATGATGCGCGGCATCGTGAGGGCGAGGACGCGGCGGCCGGCGAGCGCGCGCGCGGCGGCGATCGGCGTCGTCTGCAGCTCTTCCTCCTCCAGGTCGATCCCGAGCCGCTGGAGCTCGAACGCGAGGTCCTTGCGGGCGCGCGTCGTGTTGTTGGTGACGAAGCGCAGGCGGTGCCCGGCTTCGCGCAGCGCCTCGACCGCCTGGGCCGCGCCCGGCACGGCCTCCCAGGAGACCTGGAGCACACCCTCGATGTCAAGCAATATTGCGGCCATGGACGGCGAGTCTATTCGGGTCACGCGCTCGGTGACCCTCCCCCGGTCCGAGATCGAATTGCGCTTCTCGCGTTCGAGCGGGCCGGGCGGGCAGCACGCGCAGAAGACCGAGTCGCGCGTCGAGGCCGTCTTCGACGTGGAGGCCTCATCGGCGCTCACGGAGCGGCAGAAGAGCCGCGTCGTGGGGAAAGCGGGGCCGGTGCTGCGCGCGATCGCGCAGGACGAGCGAAGCCAGTGGCGGAACCGCGAGCTCGCGGTCGAGCGGCTGGTGGAGCAGCTGCGCGCCGCGCTGCGCGTCGAGCGCCCGCGCCGTCCCACCAAGCCGACCAAGGCCTCACGGGAGCGTCGCCTCGAGCAGAAGCGGCGGCGCTCCGAGATCAAGCGTTTGCGGCGTGCTCCGTAGGGTCGAAGCGGTTCTTGCAGTGAGCCGAGCAGAAGTAGACGGTCCGGCCGTCGCGTGAGCTCGTGTACGGCGTCTTGCGGTCGACGGTCATCCCGCAGACCGGGTCCTTCGCGCCGCGGCGCATCGTCAGCGCGAAGAGCGCGGCGAACACGAGGAAGGCGACGATGTTCAGCGCCGTCGTGTAGTTCCACGTGATCCCGCGATTTCTGATCGAGTCGATCGAGGGACGGTGGGTCGGCACGAGGTCCGCGGCGCTGAAGATCCCGTCCACCGCCAGCGCGGCCAGCACGATGCAAACGAACATGATCGCCACGATCCGCCAGGTCACCTTCCAGCCGTAGAACTTCCGGTAGATCAGGACGATCGGGATGACGATGAGGTCGGCGTAGATGAACGCCATCACGCCGGAAAACGAGATCCCGCCCGCCCAGAGCACGGCGGCGAGCGGGACGTTCCCCACCGAGCAGACGAACGAGAGGACGGCGACGATCGGCCCCACGAGCACGTTCTCGATGAGCTGCACCGGCGCGGGCGCGTCGGTGAGGAACAGGTCGTTGAAGAACGACATCGGCAGGAGGGCGATGAAGCCGGCGATCAGGAATCCCGCGCCGATCTCCTTCCAGAGCATCTCCCAGTCGCCGCGGAAATTGTGCGCGACGTCCGACCAGGCCTCGACGGACCTCAGCCGTTCTCGCCAGCTGCCGGCTGATGCCGCCGAGGTGTGCTGGTGCCCGGCGGCCGCGGCGTCGGCGTGGGTACGCGCCTCCGCCTCGAGCTTCCTGGTGATGAAGAGCCGCGTCCCCAGCCACATCAGCGCGATGAGGAAGATCCCGCCGACGAACTCGGCGAGCGTGAACTGCCAGCCGATGAAGATCCAGAGGACGATCCCGATCTCGAACACGAGGTTCGTCGAGGCGAACTGGAAGACCATCGCGGTCGCGAAGCTCGCGCCCTTCTGGAACATCGAGCGCGCGATCGCCGTCGCCGCGTAACTACACGACGACGAGGCGGCCCCGAGACCGGTCGCGAGCGCAACCGAGCGCAGGCCGCTTCCGCCCAGCGCGCGCTCCATCCGCGAGCGCGGCACCCAGGCCTGGACGATCCCCGAGAGGAGGAACCCGAGCACGAGCGCCCACCAGACCTCCCAGGCCATCTGGAACGCGAACCAGAGGCCGTCGGCGATGTAGTCGAGCACCCGCACGGAACGACCGTAGCCGTTCGGCTAGTGACCGACATCGTGTCAGCCGCCGTTTCGGAGGTTGATGCGCTCGAGGATGTCCTTCTGGGCTACCAGCTGCGCGTTGGTATGGCGCAGCCGCTGCGCCGAAGGTCGAGTCGTTGACGTGGTCCGCGTCAAGCTGGCGAAACCTCTACGCGATCATCGCGGCTTTCAGCCGGCCCGCCGGCTGTGGAAGGATCCACGTGATGGGCAAGTACGTGACCGACCTGCCGAGCAAGAACCCCGAGCGCTCGGTCGAGAAGATCGAGGCCTACCTGGCCAAGCAGGGGTTCGTCCAGAGCGGACGGCCCGGCAAGGAGGTGTGGAAACGCATGTCCTCGCCGATCCTCAGCCCCGAGTACGTCTCGGTCAGGCCGGGCGACGAGCATGTACACCTGGAGGCCTGGATCAGAGCGGTCACGCCCGCCCCACGGGTCTGGATCGGGAAGGCGAACCCGCGCAGCGGCACGCCTATCGGAGTGCCTTCGAAAGAACGTCTCCGCCAGCGGCTCGACGACATCGAGCGCATGGTGGGGTGACTATTCGACGGTGACTGTCTTGGCCAGGTTCCGGGGCTGGTCGACGTTCAGTCCCCGCAGCCGCGCGATCCGGTAGGCCAGCAGCTGTAGCGGGACGACCGCGAGCACGGCCTGGAGGAAGGCCGGCGTGCGCGGGACGTAGATGACGTCGTCGGCGTGGTGCTGGATGTCCTCGTTGCCGTCCGTCGCGATCGCGATCACGTGCGCGCCGCGGGCCCGCGTCTCCTGGATGTTGGACACGATCTTGTCGTAGACGTGGATGTTGGTCGCCACGACGACGACGGGCGTCCCCTGCTCGAGCAGCGCGATGGGGCCGTGCTTCATCTCGCCGGCCGAGTAGGCCTCCGTGGGGATGTACGAGATCTCCTTCAGCTTGAGCGCCCCCTCGAGCGCGACCGGCAGGCCGATGTGACGGCCGAGGTACAGGAAGAACGGCTGGTCGTAGAAGCGCTGGGCGATCTCCTCGATCGGGTGGTCGCCGTCGAGGAACTGGTCGATCTTCTCGGGCAGCTCGTACAGCCGGTCGAGGATGAACTCGATCTCGTCCGGCGGCAGCGTCTTGCGCACCTGCGCGAGCTTGAGCGCGACGAGCGAGAGCAGCGCGACCTGCGCGGTGAACGTCTTCGACGCGGCGACGCCGACCTCCATCCCGCAGCGTGTGTAGAGGACGGTCTCGGCCTCGCGCGTGATCTGCGTTCCCATCAGGTTCGTGATCGCGAGCGTCCGCGCGCCGAGCTCGCGCGCGAGCTTGATCGCGTTCACCGTCTCGCGGCTCTCGCCGGACTGGGAGATCCCGATCACCAGCGTGTCCTTGGAGAGGACGGGATTGCGGTAGATCCACTCGCTCGAGATGTCGGGCTCGACCGGCACGCGCGCCCACTCCTCGATGATGTACCGGCCGACGACGCCCGCGTGGTACGACGTCCCGGAGGCGACGATCACGATCCGGCGCAGGTTCTGGATCTCGGTCTCGGTCATCTCGAGTGCGTCGAGCACGAGCTCGCCGTGGCGGACGCGGTCGCCGATGGTCTCGCGCACCGCCTCCGGCTGCTCGTAGATCTCCTTGAGCATGTAGGTCTCGTAGCCGCCCTTCTGCGCGCTCTCGATGTCCCAGTCGACCTCGATCACGTCGCGGTCCTCGACCGCGCCCTCGGCGACGTTCGTGAAGGTCGCGCCCTCCGGCGTGATCGCGACCACCTCGCCGTCTTCGATGAACTGCACCTGGCGCGTCTCGGTCAGGAACGCGGCGATCGAGGAGGCGAGGAAGGTCTCGCCCTGGCCGAGCCCGACCACGAGCGGGCACTGGTGCCTGGCGCCGACGAGCAGGTCGGGGTGGTCGTGGTGGATCGCAACGAAGGCGTAGTGCCCTTCGAGCTGCGCGTAGGCGGCGCTCACAGCGGCGACCAGGTCGCCGTCGTAGTGGCGCTCGATGAGATGGACGACCACCTCGGCATCTGTCTCGGAGCTGAACTCGTGGCCGTCCGCCAGCAGCGACGCCTTCAGCTCGCGGTAGTTCTCCACGATCCCGTTGAGGACGATCGCGACCTGCTGGTCGGGACAGCCGGTCAGCGGGTGGGCGTTCGCCTCGCAGACCGAGCCGTGCGTGGCCCAGCGCGTGTGGCCGAGGCCGGTGGTCGACTGGGAGCCGTTGTCGCCGGCGGCGCGCTTCAGGTTCTGGAGGTTGCCGACGGCGCGGACGTAGTCGAGCCCGTCATCCTCGAGCAGGGCAAGCCCGGCGGAGTCGTAGCCGCGGTACTCGAGCCGCTCGAGACCGGCGACGAGAAGCGGCTTCGACGCTCTCGGGCCGACGTATCCGATGATTCCGCACATCCCGCTGAATGGCCTCCTCTAGACGGAAAACGCTCCCGAAAACGCGTCGAGCCCGGCGGCCGATCTTCGTCGATCAGATGCCGAGCTCTCGTCGAACGAGAGCGGAGATCGTACCACAGAGCCTGGCGGACTCCTCCTCCGTCTCGGCCTCGGCGAGCACGCGAATCACGGGCTCTGTGCCCGAGGGACGCACCAGAATCCGGCCTGTGTGGCCGAGCTCCTCGTTCAGGCGCTCGACCTCCACGGTGACGCTTACGGGCAGCTCCTTCGTGCGAACCGGCACGTTCTCCAGCACCTGCGGGTAGTGCTGCATGACCGACGCGGCCTCGGCCAGCGGCGTCCCGTCGAGGGCCCGGCAGAGGAGCAGTGCGCCGACCAGCCCGTCCCCGGTGACGTGGTCTTCCAGCCAGATGATGTGTCCGGACTGCTCGCCGCCGAGCTTGCCGCCCTCGCGCTGCAGGGCCTCCAGCACGTAGCGGTCGCCGACGTCGGTCGTCACCACCCGCACGCCCCGTTCGGCCATCAGCTTGTGGAAGCCGAGGTTGGTCATCGACGTGACCGCGACGAGGTCGACGCCGAGATGGAGGGCCATGATCGCGAGAATCTCGTCACCGTCGACGGTCTTGCCCGAGGCGTCGACCGCGAGCATGCGGTCGCCGTCGCCGTCGAACGCGACGCCGAGGTCGAGACCGGCGCCGGTAACCGTCTGTTGCAACGTGGACAAGTCGGTCGCGCCGCAGCCCTGGTTGATGTTCGTCCCGTCGGGCTCCGCGCCGACGACCGTGAGATCGGCGCCGAGCCGTCGGAAGGCTTCCGGCGCGATCGTGGAGTACGCGCCGTTGGCGCAGTCGACGGCGATGCGCAGGCCGCCGAGATCTGCTCCGAAGTGCTCGAGGACGTGCTCGAGATAGCGCTCGGAGACGCCGTCGTCCCGCTCGACGATCCCGGTCACGATCGGCGGCTCGTCGAGGAAGCTCTCGATCTCCTCCTCGGCCGCGTCGGTGAGCTTCGCGCCGTCGCGGTCGAAGAGCTTGACGCCGTTGTACTCGGGCGGGTTGTGCGACGCGGACACGACGGCGCCGAGGTCGCGCGCAAAGAGAGCGACCGCAGGCGTGGGCAGCACTCCCGCGAGGACGGCGTCCCCTCCCGCCGACAGTATCCCGCGGGCGAGCGCCTCCTCCAGCTCCGGGCCGGAGCCCCGCGTGTCGCGACCCACGAGGACGGCCCCGCCGCCGGCCCAGATCGTCGCCGCGCGGCCTAGCTGCTCGACGAGCTCGGGGGTGAGATCGCGTCCCACGACGCCGCGAATGCCGTCCGTTCCGAAGTAACGCCGGGTCATCGGGCGCGGAGCCTACTTGCTCCGATCTGTGATGCTCCCCAAGTGCGCGTCGACCCCCAGGAGCTGCGTTCGATCATCCGCACAGTTTCGAAAAGCCATCAACGCGAGAGCAGTGCCGAGCTCGGCGCGACGTACTACGACATCGACAACGCGCTGGAGGAAGCCGGCTTTGCGCTGGACACGTTCGAGAAGACAGGTGAGCTCGAGGCGATGATCCTCTGCCTGTGCCGTCCGGAGCAGCCCGTCTCGGAGGTCGCCGAGGTCATCGAGCGGCTCGAAAGCGCCTGGATGGATGCCGCGGTCGGCGAAGAAGCCCATACGATCGAGGCCGGCGCGACGTCAGTCGCGCTCGAATTCATCGACCGCCGCGCGGAGAGGTTCTACACGGGTCGGATCGAGGCCCGAGTGCACGCCGAGGAGAATTAGCGCTTCGAGAACTGCGGAGCCTTGCGCGCCTTGTGCAGGCCGGCCTTCTTGCGCTCCACGATGCGCGCGTCGCGCGTGAGGAAGCCGGCGCGCTTCAGCGGCACGCGCAGGTTCGGATCGGCCTCGACGAGCGCGCGCGCAATGCCGTGGCGAACGGCGCCCGCCTGCCCGCTCGGGCCGCTGCCGTGTACCCGCACGCGCAGGTCGTACGTCCCCTCCGCGTCGGCGATCCGGAGCGGCGCCATCACCATCTCGCGATGCGCCTGGCGGGGGAAGTAGTCCTCGATCGTCCGGCCGTTGAACCATGTCGCCCCGTCGCCCGGCCGCAGGATCACACGCGCGACCGCCGTCTTGCGCTTGCCGGTGCCCATGTACTGGGCGCGCTCTGTCTGAGAGGTGCTCATGAAAGTTCGAGTGGCTTCGGCGCCTGTGCCTCGTGAGGATGTTCCGGCCCTGCGTAGATCTTCAGCTTCAACAGCTGCTGGCGCGCGAGCCGGTTGCGGGGAAGCATCCCCTTCACCGCCTTGCGCAGCACGTCGGTCGGCCGGCGCTCGAGCTGCTCCCGCAGCGTGCGCTCCTTCAGGCCTCCGGGATATCCGGAGTGCCGGTAGTACATCTTCTCGTCCATCTTGTTCCCCGTCACGGCGATCTTCTCCGCGTTCACGACGACGACGAAGTCACCGGTGTCGGTGTGCGGTGTGTACTGCGGCTTGTCCTTGCCGCGCAGCGTGTCGGCGATGCGCGTGGAGAGACGGCCCAGGGTCTTCCCCTCGGCGTCCACGACGTACCACTCGCGCGGCACCTCGCCGGTCTTTGCGTTCCACGTCTTTTGCATCAGCACGCCTTCTGCATAGAAGCGGCGGACAAAGACGTCCGCCGGGGCGAAATGCTAGCAACAGAGCACGGCTTTCAGCTGTTCGCGAAACGGGAGAGCCCCGCCGTGGGAAGGGTGGCGGACGTAGGGCGCGCCGAGCGCCGATTCCGCGAGCCGGCCGACCGCGACCACGCGGCGACCAGCGGCGAGCCGCCGCGCGAAGGGAAGACCGTCCTCGACCTCCCGGCGGGAGGGCCGACGGTTGGTGCGCGCCGTTCCCGGATGCGTCGGTACGACGTTCCAGAGGAGGACCTGCTCCTCCACGCCAAGCTCGGCGAGAACGCGGTGGACGATCGTGGCGGTCGCCTCGGCCGGCCCCGCCCCGGTCAGCTGCCGCTCCGAGGTGAACGGAATGCCCGAGACGCGCGCGCCGCGGTAGCCCGGCGCTTCTCCGACGAGCAGGACCGGCGCCTCCTCGCGCGAGCCGAGATACTCCCGGAGCCGGCGCCGCCGAAGATTCGCCCCCGGCCCGTCGCGGTAGAAGTTGAACGTCGCCCCGATCTCCGCCATGACCAGCTCCTCCACAACATCCGCGATCACGCTCCGCACCCTGACAGACGGCGGTCAGCAGCCGCTGGAGATCGCGAACGAGGTCGCGACCTTTCTCGGCGCCGCCCAGCACACACTCGACCTCGCCCAGTACGACTTCAATCTCGGGCCGGACACGGCGGCCGTCGTCGGCGACGCGATCCGCGACGCGGCCGCGCGCGGTGTCGCCGTTCGCATCGCCTACAACCTCGACCACCGGCTGCCGATCCCGGTGCCTCCACCGCCCGAGCCGGACGCGACGCTGATCGCTTCTTTCGGCGCGCCCTCGAAGGCGATCGCCGGCGTCCCCGACCTCATGCACCACAAGTACGTGGTCCGTGACGGCGAGAGCGTCTGGACCGGCTCGCTGAACTGGACGGACGATTCGTGGTCGCGGCAGGAGAACGTCGTCGTGACGATCCATTCGCCCGACCTCGCTTCGCGCTTCACCAAGGACTTCGAGCAGCTCTGGCACGCGGGGAATGTGGAGGAGACCGGCCGCGTCGACCCGTCCGCGATCCACGTGGACGGCGTCGAGGTACGCGCGTGGTTCACGCCGACGTACGGCGAGGATCTCTCCCACCGCATCGCCAACGCGATCGGCCGCGCGCGACGGCGCGTCCGCATCTGCTCGCCGGTGCTGACCGCCGCGCCGGTGATCTCGACGCTGGCCCAGCGCATCTCGGACGGCGGGCTCGACGTCGCCGGATGCATCGACTCGACCCAGATCAACGGCGTCTTCCACGACTGGCACCGCGACGGCAACGCGGCCTGGAAGATCCCGATCCTGGAACGCGTGCTGCGCGCGCCCTTCTCGGGGAAGCCGTCGCTTCCCTACGCGGCGCAGAGCGTCCACGACTTCATGCACGCGAAGGTCACCGTCGCGGACGACGTCGTCTTCACCGGCAGCTTCAACCTCTCGCACCGCGGCGAGAAGAACGCGGAAAACATGCTCGAGATCCACGACGCGGCGCTCGCCGAACGGCTCGCGCAGTTCGTGGACGAGGTGCGGGCACGTTACCCCCGCTTTACCACGGGGGAACCCGGGTTCCCCCGTGAGCCCCTCCTTAACACCTGGCGCGCCGAACGACGTCTTGGGCTGCGCTCGGGCGAAGCCCGGCTCCGCCCACCTGCTCCAGTTGAAGTCGGGGCGCCGAAGGGAGCGGCGCTAAGCCGGTTCGTCTTCGGTGGCTTCTTCGGCCTGCTCGCCGTGCTCGACGATGTCTCCAGGCTGGAAGAGGATCCCTTTGAGCGTGTCGCGCCAGCGCGGGCTGCGGCGGAGGAGGAACTCCAGGTCCATCCCGAAGTGTTTGAACTCCTCACCCATCGCGTCCTCCATGATCGACCGCGCCTCCTCGTTCTTCTCGACGTCGAGGCGCTGGTGGTACCAGTTGATCGCCTCGGCCTCCTCGATCAGCGACGTGCAGATGCGGGCGAAGGTGCGCGCGTCGGCGGAGAGCTCGTCCGGCGGCTCGTGATACTGCTCGGTCGGCATGACCTGAACCCTATTCCCATTCGATGGTGGACGGCGGCTTCGAGGAGATGTCGAGCGCGACGCGGTTGACCCCGGGGATCTCGTTGATGATCCGGCTGGAGATCGTCTCGAGGAGGTCGTAGGGCAGCCGGGCCCAGTCGGCGGTCATCGCGTCCTCTGAGGTGACCGCCCGGATCACGATCGGGTAGGCGTACGTGCGCTCGTCGCCCTGGACGCCGACGGAGCGGATCGCCGGCAGCACGGCGAAGCTCTGCCACAGGTCGCGGTACAGGCCGGCGCGGCGCACCTCCTCCTGCAGGATCGAGTCCGCCTCGCGCAGGATCTCGAGCCGCTCGTGCGTGACCTCGCCGATGATGCGAATTGCCAGGCCGGGACCGGGGAAGGGCTGGCGCCAGACCATCCGCTCGGGCAGTCCCAGCTCGGCGCCGACTCGGCGCACCTCGTCCTTGAACAGCAATCGCAGCGGCTCGACGAGCTCCATCTCCATGTCCTCGGGCAACCCGCCGACGTTGTGGTGGGACTTGATCGTGGCCGCGTTCTCGCTGCCGCCCGACTCGATGACGTCCGAGTAGAGCGTTCCCTGGACGAGGTACCGGATCTTGCCGAGCTTGGCCGCCTCTTCCTCGAAGACGCGGATGAACTCCTCGCCGATGCGGCGGCGCTTCTCCTCTGGGTCGGTGACGCCCTCGAGCCGCGCGAGAAACCGCTCCTCGGCGTCGACGTGGACGAGCGGTACGTGGAAGTGTCCGCGGAACGTCTCCACCACCTGCGCGGCCTCGTCCTTGCGCAGGAGGCCGTGGTCGACGAAGACGCACGTGAGCTGGTCTCCGACCGCCTTGTGCACGAGCAGCGCGGCGACGGCCGAGTCGACGCCGCCCGACAGCCCGCAGATGACGCTCTCGCGGCCAACCTGGGCGCGAATCCGCTCGACCTGCTCCTCGATCACGGCCGCCGCCGTCCAGGTCGCCGGCGCGTCGGCGATGCCGTAGAGGAAGTTCTTGAGGATGTCCTGGCCGTGCGGCGTGTGCACGACCTCGGGGTGGAACTGGACGCCGTAGAGGTTGCGCTCCGGCGCCTCGAAGGCGGCCACCGGCGTCGACGGGGACGCCGCGACGACCTGCGCGCCGTCGGGCGCCTGCGTGACCGTGTCGCGGTGGCTCATCCACACGGTCTGCTCGTCGGGAGTCCCCTCGAACAGTCGCCCGCCCTCCGCCTCGAGCGGCGTTTTTCCGAACTCCGAGACGCCCGTGCGGTCGACCGCCCCGCCGAGCTCGAGCGCCATCAACTGGGCGCCGTAGCAGATGCCGAGCGTGGGGACGCCGAGCTCGAACAGCTTGGGGTCGACGTGCGGCGCGCCTGCCGCGTAGACGGAGGCCGGCCCGCCGCTCAGGATGAGCGCGAGCGGGTTCCGCGCGCGAATCCGCTCCGCCGAGATGTCATGCGCGACGAGCTCGGAGTAGACGCGGCACTCGCGCACGCGGCGCGCGATCAGCTGCGAGTACTGGCCGCCGAGGTCGACGACGAGGACCGGGCGCTCCTCCGCCGCGGCTTCCTCCAGCGGCAGCGGGACGACCTGGCCCATCAGAACCTTCCGTAGTTCGGAGCGTCCTTGGTGATCGTGATGTCGTGTGGGTGGCTCTCGCGCAGGCCCGCCGCCGTGATCCGGACGAAGCGCGCGCCCTTCATCGCCTCGATGGTCGGCGCACCGCAATAGCCCATCGCCTGGCGCAGCCCGCCGACGAGCTGGTACACGATCCCGGCCAGCGGCCCCTTGTACGGCGTCCGTCCCTCGATTCCCTCGGGAACCATCTTCGCGACGTCCTCGACGTCCCCCTGGAAGTAGCGGTCCTTGGAGAACCCGCGCGCGCGCATGGCGCCGAGCGAGCCCATTCCGCGGTACTCCTTGAAGCGCTCGCCCTGATGGAGGATCACGTCGCCCGGGCTCTCGTCGGTGCCGGCGAGCAGCGATCCGAGCATGACCGTGTCCGCGCCGGCCGCGATCGCCTTGGCCATGTCGCCGGACGTGCGGAGGCCGCCGTCGGCGATCGTCGGGACGCCGTGCGCAGCACCTGCCTGGGCGACATCGAAGACGGCCGTGACCTGCGGGATGCCTACCCCCGCAACGATCCTGGTCGTACACGAGCTCCCCGGCCCAATCCCACACTTCAGGCAATCGGCTCCGGCATCGATCAACGCCTCCGCGGCCTCGCGTGTTGCGATATTCCCGGCGACGAGCTCGACGTCGAGCTTCCCCTTGAGATTTCGCACCATGTCGACCACCGCGGCCGAATGGCCATGCGCGGTGTCCACGACGAGGACGTCCGCCCCGACCTCGACCAGTGCGGCGGCGCGCTCTTCCGCGTCCGGCCCCACCCCGACGGCGGCGCCGACTCGCAGCCGGCCGTGCTCGTCCTTGGTCGCGTTCGGATACTGGATCCGCTTCTGGATGTCCTTGACCGTGATCAGCCCCTTGAGCGTGCCCTCGGCGTCGACTACGGGGAGCTTCTCGATCTTGTGGCGGTGGAGGATGGCCTCCGCCTCGGCGAGCGTGGTGCCGACCGGCGCGGTGACGAGGTCGCGGGCGGTCATCAGCTCCGAGACCGGGCGCCCGGCGCCTTCCTCGAACCGCAGGTCGCGGTTGGTCAGGATTCCGACCAGCCTCCCGTCGTCGTCGGTGATCGGCACGCCGGAGATGTGGTAGCGCTCCATCAGCTCCTTCGCGTCGGAGACGAGCGCGGTCGGCGGCAGCGTCACCGGTTCGACGATCATTCCCGCCTCCGAGCGCTTGACCTTGTCCACCTCGGCGACCTGGTCGGCGATCGAGAGGTTCCGGTGCACGATGCCGAGCCCGCCCTCGCGCGCGAGCGCGATCGCGAGCCGCGCCTCGGTGACCGTGTCCATCGCGGCCGAGACGATCGGGATCTGGAGCGCGATCATCGGCGTCAGCTGGGTCGCGGTCGAAACGTCATTCGGCAGGACGTGCGACTCGGCCGGCTGGAGGAGCACGTCGTCGAACGTCAACCCTTCCTTCGAGAACTTGGCGTCGAGAGCGAGGAGCCGCTCGACGTCCGTAGGTGAAAGCTCGATGCTCATGGCTCGCCCCCTTTAACGCGCAAGACCCAGGCGCACACATCCGCCCGGGTCGCTGAACTTCTTTCTGTCTCGCCTCTCAACTTCCGACGATCCTAGCAAGTCAGCCAGACGCAACCGGATCGAGCGTGCGCACGTCGACCTCGGAGGCGAGGCGCGATGCCTGCCGTGGATCGAAGCGGCCGGCGCCGACCTCGAGCGTCGCGGCCGTCCCGGCGGCGACCGCGCTCCGCAAGGCGTCCTCGGTGGGCCGGCCGGCGGCGAGCGCGGCGATGAAGCCCGCAAGGAGGACGTCGCCGGCGCCGACAGGCGAGATCGTGTCCACGAGCGCGGCGCTCGCGTGGTAGGCGGTCTTGTGCCGGTTCTCGCGCAGCAGTGCGTAGCAGCCGGACTCCTGGGTGACGAGGACGTTGCGCGCCCCGAGCTCCGCGATCTCGTCCAGCGCGAACACGAAGTCCTCCTTCTCGACGAGCTCCTGGCCGACGAGGTCCTCGGCCTCGCCCTGGTTCGGAGAGACGAGGTACGGATCCGCCTCGATCCCGCGCCGCAGCGGCTCTCCCTCCGTGTCGAGGACGCTGCGCACGCCGTGCCGGTTGAGGTCGCGGATCGCCTCTGCGTAGAAACTCTCCTCCACGCCGCGAGGCAGCGTGCCGGCGAAGACGACGAAGTCGGCGCCGCGCGCGTGGTAGTGCAGCTTTTCCAGCAGCGTCTCGAGCTCCTCGCGCGTCACGTGCGGGCCCCACTCGTTGATCTCGGTGAAGGTGCCGGCGGTCGGGTCGACGACGGCGCTGGACGTGCGCGACTCCTCCTCGATGCGGACGAAGTCATTGAGGATCGCCTCCGCGGAGAGCTCCTCCAGGATGCGCTGGCCCGTCCGGCCGCCGACGAGCCCAGTCGCGACGACGGGCACGTCGAGGAGCTTGAGGGCCCGTGCGATGTTGATCCCCTTCCCGCCCGCCAGCGTCAGGGCCTGGCTCGCGCGATGCCGGTGGCCGAGCTGGAAGTTCGGCACCGTCAGGGTGCGGTCGATGGCGGCGTTGAGGGTGACGGTGACGATCACGTGGCCTCCCGGTGACATTTGCCAGTCTCACAGATCCATCCGAACAGGTTGGAGAAGGTCCGCCCGACGTACCAGCCGGCGCGGCTTGCGAGGCCTGGCGCGGAGACCGCGCGGGCGGTCACCAGTGGACGCGCGCCGACGAGGCGGCCGCCGGAGTAGATCCGGACCTGGCCGACCGACTGGCCGCGCCGCGCCGGCAGATCGAGGGCGTGCGGGACGACCACCTTCTCGACGACCGGTCGCCCGACGCGGACGGGCCGGACGAGCGAGCGCGGAGCGACGAGGTCGACGGAGCCGCGCCCGAACCCGGTGGCAGCCTGGGCGTAGGCGCCTCCGGTCGAGATGAGAGTCGCGCGCCGGTACTGGGAAAGTCCCCAGGTGAGAAGCGAAGCGAGGTCGGCGTTCCGCTGCTCCTCCGTCGGCGAGCCGAGGATCGTCGCGTAGACGGTCACACCGTCCCGGCGGGCGGCGGCGACCTCCGACCAGCCGGCGAGATCCGTGTGACCTGTCTTCACTCCGAACAACCCGGGATACGAGTAGAGCAGCGTGTTGCGCGTGTAGATCGTCCGGCCACCCTCGATGTTCGCGGTCGTGTCGCGCACGATCCGGCGGACGACGGGACGGCGCATCAGGATGCGGGCGAGCTTGGTCACGTCGCGTGCGCTGGAGACGTGACCGGGAGCGTCCAGCCCGTCCGGCCGTACGAAGTGGGTGTCCCGAAGGCGGAGCTCCCGCGCCTTCGCGTTCATCATCGCGACGAAGCGCGCCTGGCTCCCGTGGCCCACGTAGTACGCGAGCGTGTCGGCTGCGTCGTTTGCGCTGGGGATGAGCGCCGCTTCGATCAGGTCGCGCACGGATATGTGCTCCCCTGCGCGCAGGAAGATGGTCGACTCGCCGATGGTGGTGACCTCCTCGGGAACGGTGACCAGCGCGTCCAGCTTCGCGTGCTCGAGCGTGACGAGCACCGTCATCATCTTCGTGATGCTGGCGATCGCGCGCCGCTGCCCGGCGTCCTGGGATGCGAGGACCTCGCCGGTCGCGCCGTTCTCGACGATGTAGGCCGCCGCCCGGACGGGCGGAGGGCCGGCGAGTGCCGAGGAGGTAACGACTAGGGCGGAAGCTGCGGCGGCGAGGAGCGCCTTGAGAGGCCTCACGTGCGGTGATGCTAGTGAATGCGGAGGCGCTGGCCGATCTCTAGTCCGTTCGGGTCGATCTGGGGATTGAGCGCGACCAGGTCGTCGAGCGTCGTTTTGAAGCGCTCAGCCACGACGCTGAGCGTGTCGCCGGGGCGCACGCGGTAGTACTGCCGCTGCCCGGCGGGAACGCTGGAAGTCACAGGCGCGGAGGGCGTGGAGGCTCTGTCGTCACCGGCCTTGAGGCCGGCGCGCACGAGCAGGGCGGCAGCCGTCGCCGCGGCGAGGAACGCGATGGGCGCCCCGTAGCGCGCGAGCGGTGTGCGCCAGGTCTCTTCGCCCATGCCCTACCACCCTGAGATCGCCCAGACTTCGCGCTGGAGCCGCGCGGCCTCGGCGCCGGTTGCCGTCCGCCAGTCGAGGTCGGACGAACGGAAGGCGTAGATGAGGGAGCGGGACACGCTGACGAGCGCGCTCGCGGGGCCGCTCGTGAACGCGCGCGCAACGTCGGCCGGCGTTGCGCCCTGGGCTCCGATGCCGGGGAGCAGCAGTGGAGCCTGCGGCAGCATCCGCCTGGCCTCGCCCACCTCGCGGGGATGGGTCGCGCCGACGACGGCACCGATGCTCGAGAGCCCGCAGTCGCCGATCAGCTCTTCCCCCCAGGAGCCGATCAGCTCGGCGAGCTGATGCCAGAGCGGGCGGCCGTCCGACAGCTTCAGGTCCTGGACGTCGCCTCCGGCGTTCGAGGTCTTGAGCACGCAGAAGATCCCCGCGCCGTTCCGGCGCGCGGCCTGGAGGAAGGGCTCGAGCGACTCGCGGCCGAGATACGTGTGGACGGTGATCGCGTCGCCAACGGCGGCGTCTCCGTTCCGTGGCTCCAGATATGCCGAGACGTACGCGCGCGCCGTGAATCCGATGTCGCCGCGCTTGGCGTCGATCAGGACCATCAGGTCGGCGGCGCGGGCGTATGCGCAGACGTCCTCGAACGCCTTGACCCCGTGGTGGCCGAACGCCTCGAAGAACGCGATCTGGGGCTTGATGCCAACGACGTACGGCGCAACGGCGTCGATGACGCCGTTGCAGAACCTCGTGCAGGCGGCCGCCGCCTGCTCGGGCCCGAGAGGCGCCTCTCCGCGGAGCTCCAGCGGGAACTGCTCGGGACGGGGATCGAGGCCGGCGAGAAGCTGGCTGCGCTTGCGCTCGACCGCCGCGGCCAGCCGATCGGCGAACAACGTCGTCCCGATCTCGGCCGTTACCTCCATCGCTCCCCGGATGGTTGATGCCATGAGATCGCTCGCTCCGGGGCGCGAGGTGGTGCGTCTGGGGCGCCGTGGCGGACGCTTGCCGATGCCGGGAGCATCGGTGAGCGGCCGACGCGGCGAAGCGCAGGCGCGGTGGAGGCCGGCTCCGCCGGCCGGATCCGGGCCGGAGCGGCCCAGGCGTGCCAGATCGTGCAGCCGGACGCGCGAGATCGTGGCATCAACCATCTAGGGTACCGCGGAGCCCGGCCTACTCCTTCTCTGTAAAGACATCCGGGGGAAACGTCGAACGCTCCCCCCGGACAACAACCGAAGACTTAGTAGCCGCCGCCTCCGCCGCCACCTTCACTGTCTCCCCCGCCCATCGAGCCGCCCATCGAGCCGCCCATTGCGCCGCCGCTCTTCACGGCCTGCTTCAGGGTGCTGCCTGCAGAGAACTTCGGGACAGTCGAGGCCTGGATCTGCACCTTCTCGCTCGGGTTGCGCGGGTTGACGCCCATACGGGCGGCCCGGTGCGCCGTCGAGAACTTGCCGAAGCCGGTGAACGTGATCGAATCGCCGCGCTTGAGCGAGTCGGTGATCACGTCGAGCACTGCGTCGACGGCCTTGCCGGCATCACGCTTGCTGAGGTCGGACTTGGACGCGACGCGGTCGATGAAGTCCTGCTTTGTAACATTTGCCACGAGACGCTCCTCCTTGAGAAGTACAGGGGCCGCCCGTGAGCCTAACAGGCTAATGCTTTCGGCTCAACCAAGCGGTTTTGCGGCACTTTTTCGCAACTCGAGCAACGATGATGCCCGATAGAGCGGATGGAGCCGCACCCCGACGCGCGCGAGCGCGTCCACACCGCCCTCCTCGCGGTCGACGACACAGATGGCCGTCCGGCACTCCAGACCCGCCTCGCGGACGGCGCCGACCGCCCTCGCAAGCGCGCCGCCGGACGTCACGACGTCCTCGATCAGGCAGACACGCTCCCCTTCCTCGAACGCGCCCTCGATCCGGTTCGCGGTCCCGTACTCCTTGGCCTCGTCTCTGACGATCACGAACGGCAGGCGCGAGGCGAGCGATGCCGCCGCGGCCAGCACGACCGCGCCGAGAACCGGGCACGCGAGGCGGACCGCATCGGCCTCGTGCTCCTGCACCGCCTCCGCGAGCCGGCGGCCGAGAGGCTCGAGCACATCGGGCTGGGTCTCGAAGCGGAACTTGTCGAAGTAGAAGCTCGACCGCTTGCCCGAACGGAGGACGAAGTCACCCTCCAGGTACCCGTGCTCGACGAGCGCCTGTGCAAGCTCCTCGTTGTTCACGCCGCCGCGCGGACGTCGCGCGCGAGCGCGAGCAGAAGGGCACCCTCGGCGACGTCGTCGCCGAGCGAGGTGAGCGAGCCGTCGGCGAGGTAGACGTCGACTCGCACGGGTGGACGCTGCCGGCGCAGGCGCAGGAGCGCGGCAACCGCGGCGCCCAGGAGCACGAGGAAGAGGATCCGCTTAAGCCGCATCGTCCGTCTTCTTCTTCCCGGCCGGCGGCTTCCTGCGCGGCTTCGGCTTCTCCTCCGGCTCGGCCAGGGACCGCAGGCAGGTGCGGAGGTCGTAGAAGATCAGCCCGACCGTGGGATCGGGGACGGTCGTCACCGCGACCGCAGTCGCACCCTGGCGGGCGACGACGACGCTGCCCTCGGGTAGCGACGCCTCGATCTGGACGATCTCGTCGCCGCCCTCGACCGCGGCGGACGCGGTCTCGAGCAGCCGGTGCGCGGCCTGCGCCATCGCCGGGGCGCGCTCCTGCGCGAGCGTCGAGGCGACCACGCCGCCCGACTCGTCGAAGATGACGGCGTCCTGCACCTGCGCGGAGATCTGCTTCAGCTCTGCAAGCGCCTGACCCGGGTCCACGTCCTCACGCTAACAGGTGCAATCCGCATACTCCTCTCGTGCGCGGGCCCTTCTCGAAGTTCTTCGCCGACCGGGGCACGCACCTCGCGGCGATGATTGCCTACTTCGCGCTGCTGTCCTTCGTCCCGCTCGTCTTCCTGGCCCTCTCCGCGCTCGGCATCGCCGGCCGGCCGAGCGAGCAGAGCTTCGTCGTCAGGGAGCTGTCGAAGGCGTTCCCGAGCGTTTCGATCGACGAGATCGTCAAGACGGTCACGCGGATCCAGAACCACTCGACCGAGCTCGGGATCATCGGCGGCGTCTTCCTTGCCTGGAGCTCGCTCTCGCTCTTCAGCGTGCTCGAGTCGGCCTTCAACATCGTCTACGACCGGCCCAACCGGGCGTTCTTGCGCGGGAAGGGGCTCGCCATCCTCCTGCTCGGCGGCCTGCTCATCACGCTCTTCGTCGGGCTACTCGCCGGATCGATCGGCTACGACGTCATCAAGCGGTTCGCGCCGGGAGTGATCGGCAACGGCTACGTCGCGTACACGCTCTCGATCGCGGCCTCGCTGGTGTCGGTCTTCCTCTTCGTCCTGTCCGCGTACTACTTCCTCACGAACGAGAAGCTGACAGTTCAGGAAGTCCTGCCGGGCGCGCTCGTGTGCGCGGTCGTGCTGGAGGCCTCCTTCCAGGTTCTGCCGATCTACCTGCGGCTGGCGGGCAACGCGACGGCGGTGAAGGCGTTCGCCGGCCCCGCCCTGCTGCTCCTCTGGCTGTACCTGATGGCGAACGTGATCGTCTTCGGCTCGGAGATCAACTACTGGCTGGCGCGGAGGTCTGCCCAGACGGAGGAAGCTCCCGGATTAGCCTGACTACACGGGGAACCAAGGGGTCCCCCGTGGCTAGGACTCTGGCCCGAGTGCTTCTAGCAACGCGAGCGCCGCGCGCGCTCTGTGCGAGTTCTGCGCCTTCCATACGTCTCCTAGCTGCGCCACGGTGCGCGTCTCGCCGACGGGGACGAAGACCGGGTCGTAGCCGAAGCCCTTCCGAGCCGCGGCGCTCGGGCGCGATCGTCCCCTCGAGCGTCCCGCGCCCGCGACGCTCGCTGCCGTCGGCGAAGCAGCGCCACCAGCTCGCACACGTAGCGGGCCCGGCGGTCGCTCTCACCGCTCAGCTCGGCGAGGAGCCGCGCAACGCCGTCCTCCGCCCATCGTGCCGAGTGGACACCGGGATTGCCGCCGAGCGCCACGACCTCGATCCCGGAGTCCTCGCCGAGCACGATCGATTCCGGCGCCAAACCGTGCCCGAAGCGGGCCTTGATCAGCGCATTGTCGTAGTAGGTCTCCCCGTCCTCGGGCGGATAGTCGTCCGCCTCGAGCAGCTCGATCTTCCACGCGGGAACGGCGCGCTCGAGCTCGCGCGCCTTGTTCGCGTTGCTCGAAGCGAGCCGCAGGATCAACCGGCGAGGGCCGCGCGCTGTGCCTCGGTGATCTCCTCGATCCCGCCCTGCGCCAGATCGAGGAGCTCGTCCAGCCGCTCGCGCGTGAACGTCACCCGCTCGGCGGTCGCCTGCACCTCGATCAGCTCGCCCGCGCCGGTCGTGACGACGTTGACGTCCACCTCCGCGCCCGAGTCCTCCTCGTAGTCGAGGTCGAGGAGCGCCTGGCCGTCCACCACGCCCACCGACACAGCCGCCACCGAGCCCGTCAACGCCTTCGAGAGCCCGAAGCGGTCGAGCGCGAGCATGGCGGCGACGTACACGCCGGAGATGGACGCGCAGCGGGTCCCTCCGTCTGCCTGCAGGACGTCGCAGTCGAGCCAAAGCGTCCGCTCGCCGAGCGCCTCGAGGTCGGCGACGGCGCGCACGGAGCGGCCGATCAGCCGCTGGATCTCGACTGTACGCCCCTGCTGGCGCCCGGAGCGCGCTTCGCGCTGCGTCCGCTCGCCCGTCGAGGCCGGAAGGAGCGAGTACTCCGCCGTCAGCCAGCCGCGGCCCCGGCCGGAGAGCCACCGCGGGACGCTCTCCTCCAGCGAGGCCGTGCACAGCACCCGGGTCTTGCCGCAGGAGATGAGCGCCGAGCCGTGCGGCTGCTCCAGGAAGTTCGGGACGATCTCGAGCGGGCGGAGCTCGTCGCGGCGGCGGCCCTGCCTCATGCGGCGGCCGCCTGGAGATCGGCGGGCGTCACCTGTTCGACTCCGCCGAGCGGGAGCTGGAGGAAGCGCTCCCCCAGCGCGCGGAACAGCGCCGGATCGCCTGTGGTGAGGAAGCGGTACTCGCCCTCGCGGGCCGGGTCGTTCTCGATCCCCTTCCGCGCCAGCGTCTCGGCCACCTCGCGCGCCGTCTCCTCCGCGGAGAAGACGAGCGTGACGTCGCGGCCGAAGACGCGCTGGAAGATCGGGCGGATGAGTGGGTAGTGCGTGCAGCCGAGGATGACGGTGTCCACGTCCGCGTGCTTGAGCGGCCGGGCGTATTCCCGCACGGCCTCTGTCGTCTCCGCGGAGAAGGGATCGGCGCTCTCGATCAGAGGCACGAGCCGCGGACACGCGACGGGGAAGAGCTCGACGCCCGCATCCAGGGCGTGTACGAGTGCTGCGTAGCGGCCCGCGGTAACCGTCGCCTGCGTCGCGAGGAGCCCGACGCGGCGGTTGCGGGTCGCCTGCACGGCGGCGTGCGCCTCCGGGGTGATGACGCCCACGACGGGGACGGACAGGCTCTCCTGCAGCTGCGGGAGCGCGGCCGAGGTGGCCGTGTTGCAGGCGGCGACGATCAGCTTGACGCCCTGCTCCTCGAGGTAGCCACCGATCTCCCCGGCAAAACGGCGCACCTCGTCGAGCGGGCGCGGCCCATACGGCAGACGTGCGTGGTCGCCGAGGTAGACGAAGTCCTCGTGCGGCATCGTGACCAGGCACTCGTGCAGGACGGTCAGGCCCCCGACCCCCGAGTCGAACACTCCGATTGCCCGCGCGTCCACTGAGGAGCGATTGTAGGAGCGGACGCGGTTGGGCTACCCTTCTCCGCAGTTTGCGAAGGTTCTTCCCTTTGATTTCGCTGGTAGGGGCCTTGGCAATCGCCGCCGCTCCCGCCCACGCCTCGAGCACCGAAGTCTCGCTGCAGATGGACGACGGCGTGTCGCTTGCCGCCACCCTCTACCTGCCGGACGGGACGCAGCCCGCGGGCGGCTGGCCCGCGGTCATGCTCTTCCACGGCCTCGCCGGGACGCGCGCGGACATGGCGCCGATAGCGCAGGGCTTCCTGGTCAACCAGGGCTACGCCGTTCTGGCCTACGACGCGCGCGGTCACGGGGCTTCAGGCGGGCTCGTCTCGCTCGACGGGCCGCGGGAGCTGGCCGACCTGCGGGAGGCCTTCCAGTGGTTCACGTCGCGAGCGGACGTCTCCGACACGCAGATCGGCGCCATGGGCCTCTCGCTCGGCGGAGGCGCGGTTCTTCGGGCTGCGATCGAAGGAGTCCCCTTCAAGGCGATCGTCCCGGCGATCACCTGGACCGACTTGTACCAGGCGCTCGCGCCCCAGGGCTGGCCGAAGACCGGCGCGATCGCAAGCTTCGTCCAGTCGGTGCACACCTGGGACCCGACCACCCTCGCGCTCGCGCAGGACGCGATCCGGAGCCAGAACACCCCGACCGTCAAGGCGTTCACCGCGCAGCGCTCCTCCCTCCCCGGGCTTTCGAGCCTGACCACGCCGACCTTCTTCATCCAGGGCCGCCGCGACTACGCCTTCGACATCTCGCAGGCGAAGGCGGGATACAACGCGGTCAAGGGGCCGAAGCGGCTGTACCTGGGGGATCTCGGCCACGCGCCGGCGGCGAATCCTCCGGCCGAGTTGGCGCACTACCGGACCGAGGCACGCGAATGGTTCGACCGCTACCTCAAGGGATTGCCGAACGGAATCGACACACGGCCGCCGGTCGAGGTCGCGGCCGATCCGTGGACGGGCAAGACGACGAGCTTCAAGACCTGGCCGAAGACCAAGGTCATGAACCTGAAGCTCACGGGCGCGAAGCGGACGATCGCCGCGACCGACAGCGTCGTGCGGACGGTGAAGCTTCCCAAGCGCCGGCTCGAGGCCTTCGGCTCGGCCACGGTCACCGCCAGCGTCTCGTCCAGGAGCGGCTGGCCGCACCTCGTCGCCGTCCTCTCCGCGCTGACGCCCGGCGGCGGCGAGACGGTGATCAGCGAAGGCGGGATCCCGACGTCGGGGTTGACTGGGCAGTCAACCCGCGTCACGATTCGGCTTCTCAATGACGCAACCCTCATTCCGTCCGGCTCGCGCCTGCGGCTCACGCTCGCGTCCTCCTCGACGGCGCAGAACATCGCCAACGCCCTCTATCTCGACGTCGGCATGTCGCCGTCCGCCAAGTTGACCGTGGCCAAGACCACGTTGCGTCTACCAGTCCTGCAGCGCCCCGTCTCCCGATGAAAGGAAACCAGATGAGAAAAACACTCCGGCTCGGCCTCCTGGCCGCCGCGGCCGCGACCACGCTCGCGTTCGCGTCGTCGGCTTTCGGGGCCTACGCGCCGAAGCTGCTGATCACCAGATCCGACGAGGTCACGAGCATCAAGTTCTCGCAGACCGACGCGGACGAGGCGACGGCGCACGTGACCATCCTCGTGCCCCCGGGGTACAGCGGCAACTACGTCCAGGCGCCCGGCACGAACATCGGAACGCTGCAAGGTTCGGTCATCGCCGGCGCCTTCGGAGGTGCGACGGTGCCCGTCGCCGGGACGATCGTCGCCGGCGACCCGACGAACGCGGCGCTGATGGCAACCGCGAAGACGTGCACGGGGAGCGAGACGCATGCCGCGATCTGGCTGCTGAACGTGACCGCCGCGGGCCAGTCGCTGCCGGCCCCGGTGCCGGTCTTCCTGGACGCGACGACGGGAGGGCCGTTCGCGCTCTTCTCCTCGACGTCGATCCAGCTCTGCCTCCCGCCGCCTCCCCTTGCCTCCTTTCAGATCAAGCTCCTCGAGGCGTCCCTGGACGTGGGGAACACCCTGAACATCTTCTCGCCGTCGACTTCCGGTCAGTTCCGCTGGACGGCGATCAACACGCCGTACAAGGGCATCAACGACAACTCGGTGAACCTCGCAGGGACCGTGGAGACGCAGGCGATCGACGCCGCGCCGGTGGACGCCTCCCTCACCGCCAAGCGCCTGACCAAGACCCGCCGCGTGAAGCACAAGCGCTACACGGACATCTTCTACACGTACTCCGTCAGGATCAGCGGCAAGCTCCAGGCCGGCGGTGAGCCGGTCGGCGGGGCGAACGCCGACATCGTGGCCGGAACGAACACCAAGGTCGCCACCGTCCAGACGAACGACAACGGTGCGTTCACGAAGACGATGAAGCTGACGAAGACGACCTCCTACCACGCGGTCTACACCAACGGTGCGCAGACGTCGAGCGGCGGAACTTGCGTCCCACCGCTCCCGCTCGCGCCCGGCGTGACCATGCCGTGCGCCAGCGTCACGCAGAGCGGTCTCGTCGCGACAACCGAGGAAACGCGGGTCGTCAAGCCGAAGCTGACGCACAGGCGGGTCAAGAACAAGAAGCCGAAGCACTAACCGAAGAGACAGCTACCTTTTCGACGGGGCTCCGACCGGGGCCCCGTCGAGTTTTTCGCGCCCGGTGCTCAAGTTCGCCTCCATCTCTGCTCTCGCCGCGCTGGCGGCCGCAGCCTCGGCGCTCGCCGCCGGCCCCACGCTCTCGGTCTCGGCCACGACGAGCGAGTTCTCCGCCGCCGCCTCCACGATCATCCGCTTCGAAGACACGGGGCAGGACCCGACCGCTTCGATGGACGTCTTCGCCCCGGCCGGCTTCGGCGTCGACGTCGGCCAGCCCATCGGCTCGACCATCGGGGCGCTCGACGGCCACATCTCAACGTCGACGTCCGCCGACACGCGAGTGACTGGACTGATCAAGAACGCCGATCCCGTCACGAATCCGGGGACCGGCTGTGCGCCGGACCGCCCCGTCCACGATGCGGTGTGGACGGTCAACCTCAACGCCGGCGGAGCGACGCTCGGGCGCCTCGTCCTGTACGCCGACCGGTCCTCGTCCGCGGATTACGCCGCCCGTATCCGGCTGTGCCTGGACGACCCGGCGACGGCGGGCTACCGGCTGCTTCGCGCCTCGCTGACGGTCAACGGGGTGTTCACGAATCCAACCGCCGCGGGTGAGTACCGCTGGACGACGATCCTGCGCACGCAGTCGCAGGTCCCGTCGCCCCCGGCGCAGAGCCAGACGATCGTCGGCCTCCCTCCGAAGCTGACGCTGGGGCGCAAGCTCATCCGTCCGCACGGCCGCCACGGACGCACGTTCATCCGCCTCTCGGGGACGGTGGCCGCGAACGGGCGCGGCGTGTCCGGCGTGCGGGTGCAGGTTTTCGCCGGCCCCAGGACGGGCGCGCTCAAGCGCCTGACCTATGCCACCTCGTTCGAACGCGGGAGGTTCGAGCTCGTCGCCCCGCTCAGGGCCAACAAGGTCTTTCGCGCCACGATCTCGGCGCCTCTCCGAGCAGGCCCGCTCTCACGCTGTGAGAGCTTCGCGCTCCAGCCCGACGCCATCTGCTCCAGCCTCACGCTCGCGCCGTTCACAGCGCAGAGCGCGACGGTGAGGCTGGGTTAGTGGTCTGACCGGCAACGTCCGCCTGGCCCCTGGCCCCGTCACCGGCCAAACCACTAGAGTGCTCGAGTGAACATCCTCGCGGTGATCCACGGCGACAACGTCCGCGCGGGAGTCTTCGCCGAGCCCATCGCCGAGCGGGGAGACGAGCTGGAGGAGTGGAGCCTGAGCTGGGGCACGCCTCCGCCGCGGCCGCTCGACGCCTACGGTGCCGTGCTCGTCTTCGGCGGCGCAATGCACGCCGACCACGAGGAGCACCATCCGTGGCTGCGCGACGAGAACTTTCTCCTCCAGCGGCTCCTCGGGCTACAGGTGCCGATGCTCGGCGTCTGCCTCGGCGCGCAGTTGATCGCGAAGGCGGCGCACGCCGAGGTCGGGCCCTCATCCGAGCCCGAGGTCGGCTGGTACCCGGTCGAGCTGACGGAGGAGGCACGCGACGACGAGCTGTTCGGCGGCCTGCCCGAGCGGTTCGACGCGTTCCAGTGGCACTACTACACGCATGGGATCCCGGCCGGCGCCGTCGAGCTGGCACGGAGCCCTGTCTGCACCCAGGCCTTCCGCCTCGGCGACCGCGCCTGGGGGATCCAGTTCCACGCCGAGGTGACCGAAGAGCAGATCGAGAGCTGGGCGGACGAGGACGAGTCCGAGCTGCCGATGAGCCGCGACGAGCTGCTGGAGCAGACGCGGGAGCGCATCGCGGACTGGAACGAGCTCGGCCGCAACCTGTGCGCGTCCTTCCTCGAAGTCGCCGACCGGGTCGGCGCGCCCGCCTAGCTACACCGCGTGTCTGCTGCGGCGCTCGGGCTCGCACTCGGCGCCGCGTTCCTCCATGCCTTCTGGAACGTCTTCCTCGGGCGCTCGAAGGACATCGAGGCCGCGACCGCCGTCGTCCTCGTCTTCTCCGTCCTCCTCTTCGCCCCGGTCGCAGCTTTCGCGGGGCACGTCACCTGGGCGGCGGCGCCGTGGATCGCCGCGTCGTCGGTGCTCGAGCTCGTGTACTTCGCGCTCCTCGCCGCTGCCTATCGCCGCTCGGAGGTCAGTCTCGTCTATCCAGTGGCGCGCGGGCTGGCGCCGGTGGCGGTGCTCGTCATCGCCGTCGCGGCCGGGCGCTCGACGTCGACCGGACAGGTGCTCGGCGTGATCGCGGTCGGCACCGGTGTCTTCCTCGTCCGCGGGCTGGCGCGTAAAGCTGACACGCGCGGGCTGCTCTTCGGTGTCGCGATCGCCTGCTGCATCGCCGGCTACACGCTGGTGGACAAGGAGGGAGTGCGGCACGCCTCGCCCATCCCATACCTCGAGCTGGTGCTGGCCGGGCCGGCCTTCGTGTACCTCGCTGCGATGCTCGTCGCGCGCGGGCGCGAGGCGGTGCGAGCGGAGATCCGGCCGGTGAACGGCCTGCTGGCCGCGGCCGGCTTCGGCGCCTACTCGCTCGTCCTCGCAGCGCTCCAGCTCGCCCCGGCAGCGTCGGTCGCGGCCGTGCGCGAGACGAGCGTCGTGATCGCGACCGTCATGGCCGCGCTCTTCCTGCACGAGCGGGTCACGCGCGTGCGGCTCGCCGGATCGATCGTGGTGGCCGGCGGGATCGCGCTGCTGGCGCTCAGTTAGTCGAAGTCGGTCGGGAGGTCCGGCCGGCGCGCGTGCTCGAAGAGGCGCGCCAGCTGCTCCCGCGTCCCGCGCGGCGCGGACAGCTCGGGCAGCTCGTCCTCGGCGAAGAACGCTGCCTCGCCCGTCTCGGCGCCGATCAGCGGGCCCGGCTCTTCCGCCACGAGCTCACAGCGGACGAAGTGCTTGTAGATGTTCGGGCGCAGCGGCCGCCCGTCCTGGTAACGGCCGAGGTTCAAGACGGCGAGCAGCTTGACCGCGCGCGTGGAGTAGCCGGACTCCTCGCGCACCTCGCGGACGACCGCCTCCGCGAGCGACTCGCCGACGTCCGCCCAGCCACCCGGCAGCGCCCAGCGCCCGTCCGTCAGCTCGCGGACCAGCAACATGCGTCCGTCGCGGACCACCACGCCGCGCACGTCGACTTTTGGCGTCGGGATAGGACTGCTTCAGCCAGCGAGGCGCGATCGAGACGAGCCAGGGGCGGAGCTTCACCGCTCGTCCACGTAGGACCACTCGTGCCAGGAACCGCCGTAGTTCCTGGCGTTGTAGCCCGCGGCGGCGAGCGCGGATGCCGCGTGCGCCGAACGCCCGCCGCTGTGGCAGTAGAGGACGATCTCGGTACCTTCGGGCTCACCGATGAGCGCCTGCACATCCTCGGCCTCGAGGATGTCCTCGACGGGGACGTGCCGGGCACCGGGAATGTGGCCGTGCCGGCCGCAGCAGGGATACCCGCCGGTGCCCGAGTACTCAGCGCCTGTGCGAACGTCGATGACGGTCACCGAGCCGAGCCGCTTCGACAGCTCCTCGTAGCCGATCTCGTTCACAGGAGCTCGTCGAGCAGCGCGTTGAACTCGTCGGGCCGCTCCATGCTCGCCAGATGGCCGGCACCCTCGAAGACGTGCGCACGCAGGCCGGTTGCGCGCGCCTCCTCGGGAGTGAAGAACGTGTCGTGCTCGCCCACCGCCAGCAAGACCGGAACGTCGAGCGAGGTGGCGGCGCGCGTCGAATCAGGGCGGTCGCGGATCGCCTCCACGCCGCGCACGAGATCCTCCCCGTTCTGTTCGAGGGCGATTTCGCGTGCTCGCTCGACCAGGGCCTCCGGCGCCGACTCGGAGAAGAGCTTCGGCCGCATGTCCTCCCACAGGCCCGACGGGCCGTGCGAACGGATGAGCTCGATCGTGTCGTCGCGGCCGGCGCGGCGGTCGGGCGGATCGGCCCCGAGACGCGCGCCCGTCAACACGAGGCCGGTCAGCCGCTCGGGCGCGCGCCGCGCGATCGCCAGGGCGCAATAGCCGCCCATCGACGCCCCGCAGGCGAGAAAGGAGCCGTCGACCTGCTCCAGCACCGCGTCGGCCCACTCGTCCATCGTGCTCCCCGGCTCGTACAGCCGCGGTGCGACCGCGTCGTCACGGCCGAGCGGCTCCCACATGCGCTCGTCCAGCGGGAAATGCGTGCAGCAGGACGAGCGTCACAGCGCCGCGACGACGGCGCTCTCGGCGGCCACCGAGGGCCGCTCGAGCAGCCGCTCGAGCCACGCGGCGAGCGACGGGAAGGGCTCGACGTCGAGGCCGAACGACTGCTGTCCGCGGAAGATCCAGGGCACGTACGCGATGTCGGCGAGCCCGAACTCGCGCCCGGTCAGGTAGGGCTGGGCTTCGAGGATCGCGTCGAGCCCGCGCAGCGCGGCGTCGAACCGCTCGTGCGCGCCGTCGTCACCCCGCCGCACGGCGTAGTACGGGCTGGAGAAGTCATCGTGACGCCAGATCCGGAGCCGCGCCAGGGCGCGCTCGGCGGGATCGGCGGGAAGGAGCGCGGGCTCGGGGAAGCGCTCCTCCAGGTACTCCATGATCACGGCCGACTCGGAAAGGACGAACGTGTCCTCCTCGATCACCGGGACGCGGCCGGCCGGATTCTTCTCGTACAGCCATGCCGGCTTGTCGCCGAGGTCGATCCAGACGCTTTCGTACGGGATCCGCTTCTCGGCCAAGACGATTCGCACGCGTCCGACGTAGGGACAGCGCTCGGCGTCGTAGAGCGTCAGCATCGCTTCGATGTTAGACGCGCTGCGCGCCCGGGATGCCCGCAGCCTGCTCGTAGCCGTGCTCGGCGCCCTCGATCTTCATAGCCGCGGCGAGCTGCGCGAGCAGCTCTTCGGCAGGCGGGAGCTCGCCCGGAGCAGACGCAGTGCGCGCGAGCGTGCGGATCTCCCGCGGATCGGCCCCGGTCAGCCGCGCGACCACCGTCGGGTTCGCTCCGAGGGCGACGGCATCGCCGGGCGGGAGCTCTCCGTAGTACTCGGGCACGGAGAGGTACTCGTCCACCATGCGGCCACGCTCGTAGAGCCGGTAGCGGACGACCTTGCCCCGCTCGATCCCGATCGAGAGCGTGACGGCTCCCATGCGGTCGGAGAGCTCGCGGGCCAGGCGGCGGAGCAGCTCCGGGTCGCGGTCGCAGGCCTCGTCGTAGACCGCAATCCAGCCGTTCCGCGGCGGCGAGACAACGGTTCCCTCGGAATGGGCCGCCCCCAACGGGACGAACCGCGCTACCGCAGGCGTGACGGCGCCGATGTCGTCGGTCTGAACGTGGACCGAGCCGAACGACGGCCCGGTCTCGGCGGCGGTTGACAGCCGCCGGCGCAGCTCCTCGATCTCGCTGCCCAGCGTGAGACCCTCCTCGCGGAGGCCCCACGAGGCGTACGCGGCGCGCGCCGGGGCATTGGCAACTTCGACTGAGAGCGTCAGGTGCGTCGCGCCTCTCTCCGCCAGGGCCTCCGCGACTGCCGCGGCGAGGTTCGTGGCCAAGCCTCTGCGCCTCGCCTCCGGACGGACGTAGAGGTCGGTGAGCACGCCGTGCGTTGCCCGCTTGCGCCGGCCGAGCGCGAAGCCCGCGATCTCACCCTCCTCTTCGGCCACGAAGGCGAGCCCGTCGCCGAGGATCTCGTCCACCTCACCCAGCTCCTCCTCGAGCGAGGCGCCGTAGTAGTCCGAGTCCGGCATCTCCGAGAAGAACGAGCTGTACAGCTCGTGCAGGGCCGCGCGGTCGGCGGCGGTGGCGGGCCGTATCACCGCAGGGCCTCTGCCGGCGCAGCCAGCCTGCTCGACTGCTCGCGAAACCCGAGCCGCTCGTAGAACGCGCGGGCATCCGCATTCGAAGCGTCGACGTCCAGCGTGACGACTTCCCGTCCGAGGAGACGGGCGCCCTCGCTCAGGAGCGCCCGGCCGAGGCCTCGGCGGCGGTGGTCGGGACGGACGTACAGGTCGCTCACGTATCCAATTCTGTCTTTCTTGGGCCGGCCGAGGAGGAATCCAACCGCCCGGCCGTCCTCCTCGGCGACCAGCACGACGTGCTCCTCGACCGCGAGCCGAACGTCTTCGGCAACCTGCTCCCAGCCCTTCCGCTCGTGCTCCGGCTCGGGGTGTTCGCCGTAGAGCGCCTCCCACAGCTCCCGCAGGGTCGCGAGATCGGCGATCTCCGCGCTCCGGATCGTCAGCCCCATAGCTCCTCGTAGGAGGTGCGGATGCCGGTCGCCGCCCGGTCCAGCTCGGAGCGCGGCGCCTCCTTCCAATCCGCCTCGATCTTGAACGGATCGCCTTCGAAGCGCGGGATCACGTGCAGGTGGAAGTGGAAGACGTCCTGGAATGCGGCCTCGCCGTCCGCGACGAAGAGGTTGATCCCCTCGCAGCGGACGCCCGAGCGCCGGATCGCCTGCTGCATCCGCATCGCGATCCGGAAGACATGTGCGCCGGTGTCCTCGTCGACGTCCGCCATCGCCGTCGCGTGCTCCTTCGGGACGAGCAGGACGTGACCGGGATTGACGGGATGGAGGTCCATGAAGCCGAGGAGGCGGTCGTCGTCGTAGACGACGCTTGCCTCGCGCTCGCCCGCGACGAGAGCGCAGAAGACGCAGTCGCTCACGAGCCGGCCATCCGTGCGCCCGTGAGCAGGTAGTGGGCGCTCAGGTTCTGGAAGGGCTCGAAGCGGGCGCCGAAAGCGCGGACGTCCACGTCGCCGTAGAACGCGCGGACGGCCTTCTGCAGGGCGAGGTCGCCCGCGGGCCAGGCGCGCGGCCGGGCGAGATAGCGCGCGCGGAACCAGTCCGCGCTCCACTCGCCCAGCCCGCGCAGGGCGACTATGCGCGCCTGCACCTCGTCGTCGGGGAGGACGCGGAGCTCCTCGAGGTCGAGGTCGGACCGGGCGAGCGCGACGACGTACTCGGCCTTCCGCCGCGAGAACCCGAGCGCGACCAGCTCCTCCTCGCGAGCCCGCGCGATCCGCTCCCGCGTGGGGAAGGCCCAGGCGTGCTCGGCCCGCTTGCCGAAGCGCTCGATCAGGCGGCTGCGGATTGCGAACGCGGCGAACATGGAGACCTGCTGCGCCGTGATCGATCCCACGAGGGCCTCGAACGGGTCCGGCGAGAGGGGCGGGCGGAAGCCGGCCAGCTCCCGCGTCAGCCGCGCGAGGACGGGATCCGCCTGCGCGAACTCGTAGAACGTAACGAGGTCGAACGGCGCGCCGAGGAGAGTGAGGACGACCGGCTCGTCCCCGTTCGCAAGCGGGTCGACGGAGACGCCGCCCGGAGCGGGCTCGATCCGCAGCTCCCGGCCGTCCACGACGCGATGCAGCCCGCCCTCGTGCCATAGGTTCGCCCGGTCGACGCCGAAGGCGCGGAAGCGCTCGGTCGAGACGTCGAAGTCGTACGGCTGCGGCAGTTCGAGGAGGGGCATGAACGGAACCTACAGGTACTCTCAGACACTCTCTACGAACCAGGAGGACGACGTGAAACGACTCATCGCGGCCTGCTTTGCCGGGCTCCTGATCTTCGCTGTTGCAGCCGGCGCGGCTTCGGCGGCGACCCCGACTCAGCGCATTGCGCAGCTCGAGAAGCAAGTGAAGTCGCTCACTGCGACGGTGAAGAAGCAGCAGAGCATCATCAACTGCGTGGCGAAGTCGAGTGGGAAGTGCGTGACGTTGAAGAGCACCGTCACGCAGGCGGCGAACCTCTCGCTCGCGGACCTCTACCTGACGGCATGCCTCGCCGCGACGACCTCGGACGCATTCCAGAGCACGTGGATGACGCTCGACCAGGCCGGCGGCACGAGCTTGTTCGGACCGCAGCAGACGATCAGCGACGCGGACACGTGCAGCGCGCTCCCGGTCACGCGCCAGGGGATCCGGACGCCGCCGACGACGTCTGTCTTCAGCGCGCTGACCGCGCTCTTGTCCTCGGGGAAGGCTCCGCTGTTCAGGCTCGGGTAGGCGCGAGCGCAGCAGCGATCTCGAAGAAGTCCTTGAAAGGCGCGTAGGGAATCCCTTTGCTCTCGAGGTGCTCGGCGAGCCGCCTGGTCGCGAACACGCGGTCGGCGGACTCGCCGGCGCACCTGTCCGAGTAACCGTCGCCGATGTAGACGAGCTCCCCGTCGCCGGCGAGCCGCTCCACTGTCGCGCGCTTGCACGACTGGCCGCAGACGGGACAGGGATCGCCGTAGCGCCAGTCCACGATCCAGCCCGCCGGGCGCGGATCGACGTGGTTCGCGATGACCTCGACGTCGATGCCCTCCCGCTCGAGGAGAGGCTCGATCAGCTCGTTGAAGCCGCTGGAGACGACCACGAGCCGCCAGCCCTGCTCTCGCGCGAGCTCGACGAACTCGTGAAACCCGGGGCGGATCCGGGTGCGCGCGGCCGTCCACTCGATCACCTCTTCGAGGGACGCGCGCACGGTCGCGTACTCGCCGACGATCTCGTCCCGCAGCGTCACCGTTCCCTCCTTCAGCCCGCGGTCGAGCTCGCCGACGATCTCAGGGTCGCCGAACTCGAACGCGATGTCCTGCAGGCGATCCTTTTCGGTGATCGTGCCGTCCCAGTCGACAGCTATGAGGCGGCTCAAAAGTGCGAGGTCACGCCGGCGGGATCCTCGTCGGCGTTCGTTGCTTCCTTGACGGCCTCGGGCTCCTCGTACCAGGAGTAGGCGTACTTGCCGTCGTCCAGCTCCTTCGCCAGCTTCGTCAGGCGGAGGGGATGGAACGTGTCGCACATGACCGCCAGCTCGTGCGTCTCGGTCATCCCGATCGACTTCTCCGCCAGGCCCGGCTGCGGCCCGTGCGGGATCCCGGACGGATGCAGCGTCACCGACCCAACCTCGATCCCCTTGCGCGAACCGAACTGGCCGTCGACGTAATAGATCATCTCCTCCGAGTTCAGGTTCGAATGGTGGTACGGGATCGGGATGGCCATCGGGTCGAAGTCGAGCTTGCGCGGGCAGAACGAGCAGATGACGAAGTTCCGGCCCTGGAAGGTCTGGTGCGAGGGCGGCGGCATGTGGATGCGCCCCGTGATCGGCTCGAAGTCGTGGATGGAGAACGTCCACGGGTAGACGTAGCCGTCCCAGCCGACGACGTCGAACGGGTGGTAGTCGAGCACGTAGGTCTGGTAGCCGTCCTTGACGCGCACCTTGACGACGTGCTCGCCGCCGTCCCGGTGCGTGTGCAGCTCCGTCGGCGGATGGATGTCGCGGTGGTAGTACGGAGCGTGCTCGAGCAGCTGCCCGTACTCGTTCCGGTAGCGGCGCGGGATCTCGATCAGGCCCGGGGACTCGAAGACGAGATGCCGCTGGGGGCCCTCCGGCACGAAGCGGTAGGTCGTCCCGCGCGGGACGACGACGTAGTCGCCGGCCCTGTACGAGAGGTCGCCGAAGATGGTCTCCAGCGTCCCGGAGCCCTCGTGGACGAAGATGACCTCGTCGCCCTCGCCGTTGCGGTAGAAGAAGTCCATCGGCTCGGTCGGGCGACAGAGCGAGATCTCGACGTCGTCGTTCCACATGAGGAGCTTCCGCCCGGTGATCTCGTTGCCCTCGGCCTCGATCCCCATCGTCCGGAAATGCCGGTGCGCGTGCGCGTCGGGAACCCATTCGTCGCGCTTTATCGGCTCGAAGGAGCCGAGCTCGCGTACCCGGCAGGGCGACTGGAGGTGGTAGAGGATCGACTCGTTCCCTTCGAAGCCCTCGAGCCCCATGACCTCCTCGGTCAGGAGCGTTCCGTTGTCCCGAAACTGGATGTGGCGCTTGCGCGGGACGTCGCCGAGACGCTGATAGATCGGCACGCGGAAAGCATACTTCCGGCTCGCAGTTTGACACCTTGCCGTTCTATACCTAACATAGCTAGGTATGCGCGGCGAGCTGCTCAAGGGAAGCCTCGATCTCATCCTCCTCGCGATACTCGAGAGCAGGCCCCGGCACGGGTATGCCGTCGTCGCGGAGCTACGACGGCGAAGCGGCGGTGCCTTCGACCTTCCCGAAGGAACGATTTATCCCGCGTTGCACCGACTCGAGGCGGCCCGCCTGCTCACGAGCCGCTGGTCGAGTGAGTCCGGGCGGCGGCGCCGCGTCTACAGCCTTTCGAGGCGGGGCCGCGCGGCGCTCGGAGCCCGCCGAGCCGAGTGGCAGCACTTCACGGGCGCGGTCGCAGCCGTGGTCGGATGATCGAGGAGTACCTCCGGGAGCTCGACTCGTTGCTGCGCGGAAGAGCGGGCCTTCGCAGGCGGATCCTGAGAGAGGTCGAGGAGCATCTGCGCGACGACGGCGGGGACGAGGCCGCAATCGCGCGCTTCGGCTCGCCCGCCGAGGTCGCGACCCGCTTCAACGGCCTATACCCAGACCCGCCTGCGCGAGTGGCGTCAGCGCTGGTTCTCGGCGGCTGCGCTGTTCGTGTTCACCGTCGTCCGAGGCCTCGATGACTCCGTGCCTCCGGCGCCCTGGCCGTCGGCCGCAGACGCCCCGGCCTCGCTCCGCCTGACCTTCCTGGGAGCCACCGTCGCGATCCTCTCAGCCGTGGCCGCGGCCCTGGCCGCACTCGTCCTTCCCCGACGTCTCCGCGGCCCCGTCACAGTCCTCTCCTGTGTCGCCCTCGGCGTCTGTATTGCACTGCTGTGCGCGAACGCGATCCTTCGCGCGGGGCACGTCACCGGCTCGCCTTCGATCGCGGGGCCGATCGCGCTCTCCGTCCTCGCGCTCGCCCCCGTTGCGGCCGCCCTGTTCCTGCTCAGCGGTCGCGGTGTGCGCTTTGGAGCTGCCGCACGTGGCAAGCACCAGGACGAGAATCAGCCGACTGCGTTGCGCAGGTAACCAACGCCGTCGAGCTCGAGCTCGACGGTCACGCCCTTCACGACCTCGACGCGCTGAACCGGATCCGCCGCGATCACATCTCCGGGGAGCAACTCCGTGTTGCGGCGCGCGTAGTCGACGAGCGCTTCCCAATCCGCGCCGGGAGGTGTGTGCTCGTCCGGTGTGACCACGATCGGCCCGAGCGACGTCGCAAAGTCCCAGGCCTTGGCGCCCCGCAGATCCGGCGCGTGCCAGTCGTTCATCGCCGTGAAGCCGCCGATCTGCTCCTGGGCGCCGATGACGGCCGCCGGACGCAGCAGCGCCTCGACTCGCTCCAGGGGAACCGGCACGTCTTCGTCGGGGCCATACAGTGAGGTCGGGTTTCCGAAGTGGAAGTCCGAACCGTCGAAGATCCGGATCGCGGGCGGGCGGAGCACCGGCACGAGGAAGCGGACCTCTGCAAGCGGATACACGGCGTGCTCCCGCGCCGTCCCCCCGCCCGTGAAAAACGCCTCGAGCGTCTGCGCGGCCACCTGGATGACGCGGTCGCCGTCGAGCTTCCCCGGCCAGCCGCGCTCGAGGTCGAGCTCGACGGGCGTGAACATGCAGAGCTTCATGTGCGCCGATCCTCCACGCGTGACAGCTTGCCACCCTCCGAACGAGGCAACGTACCCGGCTCCTTCAGGTGGACAGCGATCGAGCAGCCGATCGTCTCGAGCAGGAGGCGCTCGGCGTGCTCGCGCAACGCGCCGCCCGGCCGCGCGGTCTCGATCTCGACGGTCGCCGCGTCGAGCGTCCCCGTCCGCTCGACCACGATCCGGTAGTTCGGGGTCAGCTCGGGAAGCTCGAGCAGGATCGCCTCCACCTGGCTCGGATAGACGTTGACGCCGCGGATGATCAGCATGTCGTCGGTGCGGCCGGCGGGCGGCGACATACGCACGAAGGTGCGCCCGCAGCTGCAGGGCGAGCGGTCGAGGGAGGAGATGTCCCCCGTCCAGTAGCGGACGAGGGGCAGCGCCTCCTTCGTCAGCGTGGTGAGGACGAGGACACCCGGCTCGCCGTCCGCAACGGGCTCACCGCTCTCGGGATCGACGATCTCCGGCAGGAAGTGGTCCTCGTTCACGTGCAGCCCCGCGCGCTCCTCCGCGCACTCGCCTGCAACCCCCGGCCCGATGATCTCCGACAGCCCGTAGACGTTCACGGCGCGCACGCCGAGTCGCGCGTCGATCTGACCGCGCATCCCTTCCGTCCACGGCTCGGCGCCGAGCATGGCGATCTTCAGGCTGATCTGGTTCGGCGTCACGCCGCGCTCGGCGAGGGCCTGAGCGAGGGTCAGCGCGTAGCTCGGCGTGCAGGCGATCACATCGGGGCGGAGATCCTGGATGAGCGTCAGCTGCCGTTCGGTCATCCCTCCCGAGACTGGGACGACCGCCATTCCCAGGCGTTCGCCGCCGTCGTGGAAGCCGAGGCCGCCGGTGAACAGGCCGTAGCCGTAGGCGTTGTGGAGGGTCATCCCGGGCTCGGCGCCGGCCGCCGCGAGCGCGCGCGCCACGACGCGCGCAAAGACGTCGAGGTCATGGTCGGTGTAGGCGACGACGGTGGGCTTTCCGGTCGTCCCCGAAGAAGCAGAGATGCGCCGCAGCCGTTCCCGCGCCACGGCGACGCGCCCGAGCGGGTAGGCGTCACGCAGGTCGTCCTTCCGCGTGAAGGGCAGCGTGCCCAGTTCACCGAGCGAGTCGACGGGCGCGAGGGCGCGCAACCGTTCGAGCTGCAGCTCCTCCAGCCGCTCGCGGGGCATCGTCTCGAGGTCGGGCTCGAAGATCACGGCTCGGTGTGGACGATCACGTCGCTGACAGGGACCGCCTGGCGGATCTCTTCTTCGATCTCGCTGGCGCGCGAGTGGGCCTCGGCCAGCTCGCTGTTCGGGTCGAGCGCAAGGGTGAGGAAGGCGACGAGCCCGTCCTCCGTCCGCAGGAAGCGGAGCTCGCGCGGGGGTTGACCCGTGGCCTCGCGGACGATGCGCTCGACCGCCGCGCTGTCACGTTCCATGTCGGTCGGGCTCGCTGCGCGTCCGGCGGCGCCTTCCGACAGCGGCTCGAGGTGCGTCTGGACGGTGGACACCTCCGGCGCCGCTTCCTGGATGGCTTCCTCCACCTGCGAGGCGACGTCGTGCGCCTGGGCGAGAGGCAGCGAGCCGGGGAGCTTGAGGTGAAGCGACACCGCGACACCATCATCCGTCTCGACCGCGCTCACGTTGTGGATCTCGCGTACCTGCGGGACGGAGGCCGCGGCAGCCTGGACGCGCTCGCGCAACCCCGCCTCGTCCATGGGCTCCACGTGCACGACCACGTCGGTCTCCGGAAGCGCACGCTCGATCGCCTCCTCCACCGCGTCGGCCGCGGCGTGGCCCTGAGCGACCGGCGCGTCCGGAGCGACCCCGATGACCACGTCCGCGAAATGCCGCCCCGCCGCCTGGCGGATCCGGAGCCTCCGCAGCTGTACCGGCGGCTCGACCTTGCGGATGGCACCTTGCGCGGCCTCGTACGCGTCGGCGGGCGCGCGGTCCATGAGCACGTCCACGTTCCGGCGGATCAGCCGCCCGGCGGCAAAGAGGACGAGGACTGCGACGAACAGCGCTGCCGCGGAGTCGGCATCGTCGTACCCCGCGCGTACGAAGACGAGCCCGATCAGCACGGCCGCCGAGCCCACGAGATCGCTTCCGAAGTGGAGCGCGTTCGCCTGCAGCGCCGGGCTCCCGTAGCGCCTGGCCGTACGGAGCGACACGAGCATGCGGCTCGCGTCGATGACGATCACCGCTCCGATCACGGCCAGCGCATACCACTTGGCCTCGACCGTCGGCTCCGTCCGCCCGGTGATGTGCGAGACCGCGCGCCAGATGATGAAGAGGCTTGCCGCGACGAGGAAGCCGGCCTCGGCGAGGGCGGCGAGATGCTCGGCCTTGCCGTGGCCGTATGCGTGCGCGCGGTCGGCAGGACGGACGGCGACGCCGATCGCGAAGAAGGTCAGGAGCGCGGCGACGAGGTCCACGCCCGAGTGCAGCGCTTCGGAGATGAGCCCGAGGCTGTTGGTGGCGAGACCGGGAACGAGCTTGAGCGCGACGAGCGCCGCCGCCGCGCCGACCGAGATGAGCGCCGTCCGGCGCTGCGGATTCATGAGCGAAGGCTAGACCGGCTTACACTCCGCGGAGGATGACCTGCCCCTCGTGTGGACGCGAGAACGAGGCCGACGCACGCTTCTGCTCGGCCTGCGGAGCCGCGCTCACGGCGCCGCAGCCCGAGCGCCGCGAGCGCAAGGTCGCTGACCGTCCTGTTCGCCGACCTCGTCGGCTCGACCAGCCGCGCCGAGCAGCTCGACCCGGAGGAGGTCGACGCACGGCTGCGCTCCTACCACGCGCGCGTCCGCGCCGAGCTCGAGCGCTTCGGCGGCACGGTCGAGAAGTTCATCGGCGACGCGGTCGTCGCGCTCTTCGGCGCGCCGGTCGCGCACGAGGACGATCCCGAGCGCGCAGTTCGCGCGGCGCTCGCGATCCGCGACTGGGCCCGCGAGGAGGACGGACCTCCAGGTGCGAATCGCCGTCAACACGGGCGAGGCGCTCGTGACGCTCGGACGCGCGTCCGGCCGAAGGCGAGGGAATGGCGACCGGCGACGTGCTCAACACCGCCGCCCGGCTCCAGTCCGCCGCGCCGGTCAACGGGATCCTCGTCGGCGAGCAGACCTACCGCGCGACCGAACGCGTCATCGAGTACCGCGAGCACGAGCCGGTCGAGGCGAAGGGGAAGGCGCAGCCGGTCCCGGTCTGGGAGGCGATCGCCGCGCGCTCGCGTCTCGGCGTCGACGTGTCGCAGGAGAGCCGCGCGCCACTCGTCGGGCGGGAGCGCGAACGCGAGCTCCTCGTCGGAACGCTCCGAGCGCGTCCGTGCGCGAGCGCGAGCCGCAGCTCGTCACGCTGGTCGGCGTCCCAGGGATCGGGAAGTCCCGCCTCGTCTACGAGCTCCTCGCACGGTGGTCGAGCGACGACGAGCTCGTCTACTGGCGCCAGGGCCGCTGCCTCCCGTACGGCGACGGCGTCGCGTTCTGGGCGTTCGCGCGAGATGGTCAAGGCGCAGGCCGGCATCCTCGAGACCGACTCGGCCGAGGAGGCGCAGCGCAAGCTGCCGAGATGGCGATCGGGACCTGTGCGAGGAGGACGCCGGCGTGGGTCGAGCGCGCGCTGCGGCCGCTCGTCGGGCTCGGCCGGCGACGGCGGGCACGGGTACCCGCGAGGAGGCGTTCGCGGCCTGGCGGCGCTTCGTCGAGGCGATGGCCGACCGGCGTCCGACCGTGCTCGTCTTCGAGGATCTGCACTGGGCGGACGAGGGGCTGCTCGACTTCGTCGACCACCTCGTCGACTGGTCGACGCGGCGTGCCGCTGCTCTGCGTCTGCACGGCGCGGCCCGGAGCTCCTCGAGCGACGACCCGGCTGGGGCGGCGGCAAGCTGAACTCGACCACGATCGCGCTCTCGGCGCTCTCGGACGAGGAGACGCAACGGCTCCTGCTGCCGGGCTGCTCGGCCGCAGTCGGTGCTCCCGGCGGAGCTGCTCCAGTTCGCCGGCGGGAATCCGCTCTATGCCGAGGAGTACGCGCGGATGCTGGCGGACCGTGGCCTCGAGGAGACGGCGCTGCCGGAGACCGTGCAGGGCATCATCGCCGCGCGTCTCGACGCGCTGCCCGGCGAGGAGAAGACGCGCGATCCAGAACGGCGCGGTGTTCGGCAAGGTCTTCTGGTCGGGCTCGCTCGCTGCGCTCGACGGCGAGCGACACCGCTCGACGCACCCCCTGCACTCGCTCGTGCGCAAGGAGTTCGTCCGCCGTGAGCGCCGCTCGTCCGTCGGCGGACAGGACGAGTACGCGTTCCGCCACGTCCTCGTCCGCGACGTCGCCTACGGCCAGATTCCGCGAGCCGAGCGGGCGCAGAAGCACCGGCGCGCGGCGGAGTGGATCGAGTCGCTCTCGGAGCGCGGCGACGACCTCGCCGATCTGCTGGCGCACCACTACGTCAGCGCGCTCGAGTACGGCGCGGAGGGACTGGGCGAGCGCGCCGCGCGCGCACTGCGCGAGGCGGCGACCGCTCGACCGAGCTGCACTCGTATCCGGCCGGCGATCCGCTACTACCGCGCGGCGCTTCGAGCTCGTGCCCGGAGCGACGACGAAGGAGCGGGGCGAGCTCCTGCTTCCGCTCGGGCGCGCCCGGTTCTGGACCGACGTCCGAAGGGTGCCGACGAGCTCCAGGGAGAGCGTGCCGATCTGCTCGAGGATCGGAACCCGAGCTGGCGGCAGAGGCGCTCACGCTCCTCGCTACCTCGAGAAGCAGTGATCAGCGACGGTCGACTCGCGCACTTCGAACGAGCGCTCGCGCTCGTCCGCGACCGGCCTCCGTCGCGACGAAGGGAAAGTCGTGCTCGCGCAGGTATGCGTCGGCAGCTCCTGCTCGCGAACGAGCCGTCGCGCGCGACGGAGCTGATCCAGACAGGGCTCGAGATGGCGCAGGAGCTCGGCGATGTCGAGGGCAGCGCGGATGCACTGCTGACGCTCGGGTACCGTCAGGGTGAACGCGGGCGAGCCCGAAGGGCTCGACGACATGGAGCGAGCGCTGGAGCTCGCGCTCGAGTCGAACTCGCTCGACGACCGCCGTGCGCTGCTATGGCGAACCTCGCGGACAGCTACGCGAGCCACTTCGGGCCGACCTCGAACGCTGCTTCGAGCTGCAGGCCGAGGGACGCGAGGTCGTCGAACGCATCGGTCGATCGGCGCTGGCGTTATTTGTTCGCCGGCGAGCGGGTCGACGGAGCTCTACGTCCGCGGCGCTGGGACGAGGCGGTCGATGTCGGCGATCCCCTCGTCGAGGAGCTGTCGAGCAGCTCGAATCCACACTTCATCGAGGTGCCGGCACGCGCGCGTCCTCGCGTCGATCGCGCTCGCTCGAGGCGACGAGCGAGCGCGCCGAGCGCGAATCGGCAGTCGCTCTCGAGCGCGGTCGCGCGATCGGCGACCTGCAGGTTCTGTACACCGCGCTCTCGCGGCCGCGCCGTTGTCGTGCTCGAGCTTGCGGCATGAAGACGCACGCGGGCGGTCGTCGACGAATTCATCGAGCACGTGACGCAGCGAGGTCGAACGGACGGGCACACGTATACCTCCCGTGGACGCGAGCGGCTCGACGCTGGCGTGGCTCTGCCTGCGCCACGGATACGCCGACGCAGGTCGACTGCAGCTGCTGCGCACGGCCAGCCGAGCGCTGGAGGCGCGATTCACCGTGGACGGACATGATGCAGACTGCTGTCCTCGACGGCGAGCTCGGGGCCGCGGCGGCCGTGGCCGAGGAACACCTGCTCCTGGTGCCGCAGGCTGCGTTCCTGCCGCCTCAAGGGCGGCAGTCGGACGTCGACCGTGCGCTCGACTTCTACCGGCGAGGCGGAGCGCACGCGGTACATCCGCGAGGCCGGAGAGCTCATCGCGATGCTGCTTAGAGGTTGCCGCGCAGCGCCTGCTCGCGCTCGATCGCCTCGAACAGCGCCTTGAAGTTGCCCTCGCCGAAGCCGCGCGCGCCGTGGCGTTCGATCACCTCGAAGAACATGGTCGGCCGGTCCTGCGCGGTCTTGGTGAAGATCTGCAGCAGGTACCCGTCCTCGTCGCGGTCGACGAGGATGCGCAGGTGCCGTAGGTCCTCCCAGGGCTCGTCGATCTCCCCCACGCGCGCGAGTGCTTCTTCGTAGTACGACTCCGGCGTGCCTAGGAAATAGACGCCGCGGTCGCGCATCGTCTGGACGGTGGAGACGATGTTCTCGCTGGCGAGCGCGATGTGCTGGACGCCCGGGCCGCCGTAGTACTCGAGGTACTCGTCGATCTGGCTCTTGCGCTTCCCCTCGGCCGGCTCGTTGATCGGGAACTTGATCTTCCCGCTCCCGTCGGCCATGACCTTGGACATCAGCGCCGAGTACTCGGTGTGGATCTGCTCGTCGCCGAAGTGGAGGATGTTCGTCATGCCGAAGACGCGCTCGTAGAACTCGACCCAGTGGTTCATCCGGCCGAGCTCGACGTTGCCGACGACGTGGTCGATCATGAGCAGGCCGACACCGAGATGGCCGTTTCCGGTCTGCGCGACGTATCCCGGCAGGTACGGTCCGCCGTAGTCGCTGCGGTTGACGAACGTGTGGACGGTGTCGCCGTAGGTTGCGATCGACGCCAGCTCGACGCGGCCGAGCTCGTCCTCCTCCACGTGCGGCTCGGTGACTCCGCGCGCGCCGCGCTGGACGGCCTCGCGGTAGGCCTGCGTCGCGTCCGGGACCGTGAGGGCGATGTCCTTGACTCCGTCCCCGTGCATGAGCACGTGCTTGGCGATCTCGTGGTCGCCGCGCACCGCGGTCGTGAGGACGAGGCGGATGTCCCCCTGCTCGATCACGTACGACGCGCGGTCGCGCACGCCGGTCTCGGGGCCGGCGTAGGCGGTCAGCTGGAAGCCGAACGCGTGCTCGTAGAAGTAGGCGGCCTGCTTGGCGTTGCCGACCCAGAGCTCGAGGTGATCCCAGCCCTCGATCGGCATGAAGTCGGTCACGGATGAATCCTAACCGGCTCCCTCGCCCAGCTCGTCCGCGAGGCTTGGCTCCTCGAACCCCTTCCGCAGCGGGACCTCGCGGATCCCGAAGAGCACGATCACCAGGACGACGACGCACAGGATGGCCGCGGCGAGGAAGGCCGGTTGCAGCGCCGAGGCGAGGTCCTCCCGCAATGCAGGCGGCAGCCGGTGTACGACCGAGCCTTCGGCGCCGACCCCCTTGGGCAGCCCCTGGTTGACGATCACGCCCATCAGCGTCACTCCGAGCGTCGCCCCGATCTGGCGGGAGAACTGGGTCAGCGCGGTCGCCGACCCCATCTGCCGGATCGACACCGAGTTCTGGACGACGAGAACGAACACCTGCATCATCAGCCCGAGCCCGACCCCGGCGATGACCATGTTGCGCGCCGCCTCGCCGTTCGTGGTCGACGTGTCCATCCGCGAAAGCAGGAATAAGCCTGTCCCGAGGATGATCGGCCCGATGATCGCGTTCAGCCGGTAGTGCCCCGTGCGCGAGACCCACTGCCCCGAGAGGATGCTCATGCCCACCGCGCCGAGAATGAGGGGCGTGAGCACGATGCCCGAAGAGGTGGCCGAGGTCCCGATCACTCCCTGCACGAACAGCGGCACGAACGCGATCGTCCCGAACATGGCCATCCCGACGAGCGCCATGGAGGCGACTCCGGCGGCGACCGTCCGCTGCCTCAGGAGGTCAAAGGGAAGGATCGGCTCCCGCACGTGCCGCTCGACCCAGCCGAACAGCGCGAGGAGGACGGCCGCGGCGGCGAAGGCACCGACCACCTGCGGCGAGCTCCATGCGTACTGGCGGCCGGCCCACACGAGCGCGAGCAGGAGCGCGGTCGTCCCGCCGGCGAGCAGGAAGAAGCCGCGGTAGTCGATCGAGTGCGGGCGCTTCTCCGTCCGCTTCGGCATCGTGATCGCGATGACGACGAGTGCGAGCGCGCCGACCGGCAGGTTGACGTAGAAGATCCAGCGCCAGCTCGCGTGGTCGACGATGAAGCCCCCGAGCGCCGGGCCGGCGATCGAGGCGGCAGCGAAGGTCGCGCCGATCAGCCCCTGGTAGCGGCCGCGGTCGCGCGGCGGGACGATCACGCCGACCGTGGCGAGCGCGAGTGGGAAGAGCCCGCCCGCGCCGAGGCCCTGGACGGCCCGGAAGAGCACGAGCTCGGTCATGTTCTGGGCGAGGCCGCAGAGCGCCGAGCCGACCAGGAAGATCGAGATCGAGACCATGAAGAGCGTGCGCCGGCCGTGGACGTCGCCGAGCTTCCCGTACAGCGGCACGGTCACGGTCGAGGCGAGCATGTACGAGGTGATGACCCAGGAGTAGCTGGTCAGCCCGCCGATGTCGCTGACGATCCGCGGCAGCGCCGTGGCGACGATGGTCTGGTCGAGCGCCGCGAGCAGGAGCACGGTCATCAGCCCCGCGTAGATGGCGAGAACGCGGCCGATCGTGAACCGGTAGCCCTCCGGCTTGCGCGCGAGACGTTCCGAGAGGGCGATCATTCGCCGCCGGGCACCAGGCGCACCCTTTTTCTCCGCGCCAGCCAGATTCCGACCCCGATCCCGACGCCGCCGACGATCTGCAGCCAGGACAGCGTCTCACCCAGCAGTAGCACGGCGAAGATCACGGCCACGAACGGCTGCGCGTTCGCGAACAGCGTCGCGTGCGAGGGACCGACACGGTCGACGGCCTTGAACCAGAGGATGTTCGTGAGGACGAGCGGGCCGAGGACGGCGAAGGCGAGCAGCGCCCAGACCTCCCACCCGAGGTCCCATTCCTGCCTGGCCAGCTGAGGCGCCGCCGTCGCCGCCACGGCGATCCAGCCGACGACGAGGACGATGGCGCTGATGCGGTAGGGCGAGTAGCGGCGCATCAACGGCGCGATCGCGACCGAGTAGGCCGCCCACGTCGCCGCCGTCGCCACGCCGAGGAGGTCACCCTCGAGGTCTCCCCGCACCTCGCCGGAGCCGATCGCGACCAGCGACACCCCGACGAACGAGACCGCCGCCGCGAGCCAGAAGCGCGACGACACCCGCTCCAGCCCGATCGCGAACGCGATCAACGCCGCGAAGATTGGAGTGATGCCGAGGATGAGCGCGGTCGTGGACGCGTTCGTGAGCTTGATCGCGTAGACGTACGAGAGCTGGTTGAGCCAGATTCCGAGCCCGGCGGCGATGAGGACGATGACGATGTCGCGCCGCCTGATCCGCAGCGATCCCTCGTACCCGTACGTGAAGGCGGCGAAGAGCGTGGCCGCGATCCCGTACCGGACGGTGGAGTACGCGAGCGGCTGGAAGCCGTGCTCGAGGACGTAGCGCGTAACCGTGAAGTTGAGCGACCAGATCAGGATCGTCCCCACCAGCATCAGATCGGCCGTCCGATCCCGGTGGGCCACGGTCACGGTCTCGATCCGGGCCACGCTTCGAGACTATCTACGTGGTTAACTGTTATGACGATGGCCGAGCCGACCAGAGACGACGTCGACAAGCTCGTCGGGCCCGCGACGCCGCAGTTCGCATACCAGCTGCGCGCGCGCGTGCGGGAGCTGATCGCCGATCTGCCCGCCGACCACGACGTGCGGCGCTACGGCGAGGAGAAGATGAAGCTGCTCGACGACCTCGGGCATGCGTCCTCCAAGGCCGAGGACGGTCCGCCGGAGCCGAAGAGCCGGATCGGGTGGGACGAGATCCCCAGCTCCGCTCCGGCCTCCGAGTCGCTGCCGCGCCGCTCCTGATGCAGGGGAAGTCCGCCCTGGTCACGGGCGGGTCGCGGGGGATCGGGAAGGCAATCGCGCTCCGCTTCGCGCGCGACGGCGCGGCGCGCGTTGCGATCGGCTACTACCGCAACGACGAGGCGGCCGCGCAGACCGGCGGACGAACTGCGCGCCCTCGGCGCCGAGCCGGTGCTCGTGCGCGGCAACATCTCCGGCGACCGCGTCCTGCGCGAGATCGCCGAGCTCGGCCCGCTCGACGTCGTCGTCCACAATGCGGCAACGGGCGTCATCCGGCCCGCGCTCGAGGTCGAGGACAAGCACTGGGACTGGACGCTGAACGCGAATGCGCGCGCGCTCCTGTCCCTGGCGCGCGCGACGGTTCCGTCCATGCCGCGCGGTTCCTCCATCGTCGCCATCTCGAGCCTCGGCGCGCAGCGCGTGCTCGAGAACTACGTGCTCGTGGGGACGTCCAAGGCGGCGCTCGAGTCGCTCGTCCGCTACCTGGCGGTCGAGCTCTCGCCGCGCGGGATCCGGGTCAACGCTGTTTCGGGCGGGGTGGTCGAGACCGGCGCGCTGGAGCACTTCCCGAACAAGGAGCAGATGCTCGAAGCGGCGCGAACGCGGACGCCGGCCGGCCGCATGGTGGAGGCGGAGGACATCGCCGACGCGGTCGCCTTCCTGTGCTCGCCCGGGGCCGAGATGATCCGCGGACAGACGGTCGTGGTCGACGGCGGATTCTCGCTTCTTGCTTGAGGACTGGTTTTCGAACTGACACCGTGGGTACTTCGCGGACATGGGATTCATCGTCAGCCTGCTCATCATCGCCATCGGCGCGATCCTCACCTGGGGCGTGAACGACACGTCCCCGTCCGTCAACCTCGACGTGATCGGGGTCGTCCTCATGGGGGTCGGCATCGTCGGCTTCATCCTCACCCTGTTCTTCTGGGAGTCCTGGTGGGGCCCCGGCGCCTTCCGCCGGACGCGCTACGCGAGCGGCCCCGGATACGACTACGAGGCAGCGCCGCGGGGCCGCCGACGCGGCTATGTGGTCGAGGAAGAGGAAGTGCCGGCCGGGCCGCCGCCGGTCGCGCCTCCGCCCGCCGGCCCGCCGCCTCCGTAGTCAGCTCAGCAGCTGCAGCGCCTCGTCGATCTCCGCGTCGGAGATCGTGAGCGGCGGCGTCGCGGAGATCAACGAGCCGTCCTCGCCTGCGGGAATCACGATCACGCCGCGGCGGAGCGCCTCGTCGGCATCGCCCGGCCGAGCCCGCATCAGCCCCACGCCGTGCCATCCCGCGGCCTCGAAGCGCTCGCCGGCCGCGGTCACGCGCTCGAGCAGCGGCGGCACCTCGTCCAGCACGACGAGTGCCGCGGCACACGCGAGTGGATTACCCGTGTGCGTGTGGGTGTAGACGTCCTCGGGGCCGAGCTCCCAGACCCGCTCCAGCCCCGGCCGGAAGAGCGCGGCCGAGAGCGGCAGACCGCCCCCGAGCGCCTTGCCCGTGCAGAGCACGTCCGCGAGCTGCCCCGAGCGCCAGAGCGCGCCGGTCCGGCCGAGCCCGCAGTAGATCTCGTCGGCGATCAGGAGAGCGCCCGCCTCGTCGCAGCGCTCGCGCAGCCGCTCGAGGAAGCCGTCCGGCGGCACGCGCGCCCCGGCGCGGCCCTGCACCGGCTCGACGATGACGCAGCCGGCGTCCTCCGGGAGCGGTCCCGGATCCTCGCCGTACGGGAAGCGGTGGACCGGCCCGGGGAGCCAGGCGGCGAACGGCTCGCGGAAGCGTTCGAACCCGGTGGCGGCGAGCGCCAGGAGGCCGGTGCCGTGGTAGGCACCCTCGAACGCGACGATCCCCGCCTTGCCCGTGGCCAGCAGCGCGGTGCGCAGGGCGATCTCCACCGCGTCCTCGCCGGTCACGCCGAGCTTGGCCGGCCGCCCCAGCCGCTCGCGCAGCCGCACGGTCACCTCCGCCTCGGCGAGGTCGCCGAGCGCGTGCGTCACCGGCTGCGCGGCGATGGCGGCGCGGATCTTCGGGTTCGAGTGGCCGAGCGCGGCGACGCCGAAGCCTCCGGACAGGTCGAGGTATTCCCGTCCGTCCTCGTCCCGGACGCGGCAGCCCTCCGCGCCGGCCCAGATCACTTGCCGTTGACGCCGAGGAGGTCGGCGAGGATGTACCCGGCGATCTTGGGATTCTCCTGCAGCCGGCGCATGGAGTACTCCCGCCATTGCCGTCCGTACGGCGTGTAGATCCGCAGGCGGTGACCCTCCTTCACGAGCTTGTCCCCGCGCAACTCCCGGACGCCGAGCAGCATCTGGAACTCGTACTCCTCGCGGTCCATTTCCGTGACGCGCTCCAGTCCCCGCTCGAGCAGCCACTCGTCGTGGGTCGCGATCCCCACGTACGAGCCGCCGTCGAGCAGCAAGTCGAGGGCGGTGACGAAGTTGTCGCGCACCTCCTGGTAGCCCTGGTAGGCGACCAGTGGCGGTTCGAGATAGATCCCCTTGCACAGGCGGACGTTCGGCCGAAGATCGGCGAGCGAGCGGATATCGCGGAGGGTGCGCCGGAGACGGGACTGCAGGACGACGCCGACGTTGTCGAGCCCGCGGCCGCGCAGCTCCCGGTAGATCTCCAGCGTCTGCGTCGTGTGCGTCGATTCCTCCATGTCGATGCGAACGAAGTTGCCGCTCTCCGCGGCGTGCTCCACGACGGCCTCGGTGTTCTCGAGGCAGAGGTCGCGGTCGATCGTCAGTCCGAGCGCGGTGAGCTTGATGCTGACGTTGGAGTCGAGCCCGTTCCGCTCGATCGCATCGAGGACGCCGTCGTGCTCGTCGACGAGGGCGCGCGCCTGCTCGGGCTCGTCGATGTGCTCCCCGAGGACGTCGATCGTGGCCATCTTCCCCGCCGCGTTCAGCTTGGACACGACACGGCACGCGTCCTCGAGCGTCGGCCCGGCGATGTAGCGGTTCGAGATCTTGCGGACGATCGGCTTCGGAATCGCCGGCAGCAGCCGGACGACGGCGCGATCGACGACGTTCGCCATCTAGGTCTCGCGCATGAACCCCTGGCGTGCCGCTGATACGAGCGCCACCGCCTCCGGGAAGAGGACCCGCATCGCGTCGCGCAGTGCGAGCGCCTGCTCGTCCGCCGTTCCCGAGACCTCCATGCGCTTCAGCGCGGCGCCGGTCAGCTCGACCGCCGTGTTCAGCGTCAGCGTCGCGAACTGCTCGCGCTGCGCCTCGGCGACCGACTCCGCCTGCTGGGCCGCGAACTCGCGCAGCCCGCGCATGAGGTCCTCCGGATCCTGCCCGAACAACGGAAAACCGCCTTCCACGCCGTCTAGCTTACGTGCCGGCGGGGCCCCAGTCGGGCGACGACCAGGCGATGCCGCGGAGGACGACGCGGGGCTTGCCGCCATCGGCGGAGACGGTCCGCACGCCGTAGGTGTCGATGTCGTGGGAAGGCCCGGAGTCGACGTACGCGATCGAGGCGCCGTCGGGGGACCAGGTCGGGGCGGCGAGATAGCTGGGCGACATCGACACCCGCGTCAGGGTCCGCGCGCCGCTGCCATCGGGATTTGCAATCACGATGGCTGCCGTATGCGGCTTCAACACCGCCATGATGTCTCCCTGCAGGAAGACGATGTGCTTCCCGTCGGGGGACCAGTCCACCGACTCGAACGTATAAAGGTGCTTCTTGGAGTTGAGCTTCGCAGGGTCGAGCACGATTCGCTGGTGCGTTCCGTCGGCGTTCATCTCGTAGAGCGCCGGGATCCGGATGAAGGCGATCGTGTCCCCATCCGGCGACCACGCCGGAAGCCCACCTTTCGGCGTGAGCCTCGTTACAGACCCGCCATCGGCGCCAATGACGGAGATTCCACCAAGCCCGTCGCCGAACGCAATGCGGTCGCCGTCGGGACTCCAGGAGACGCCGACCGCCGTCGGTGCCGAAGTCAGCCGGTGAACATCGCCGCCGTCGGCGTCCATGACGTAGGTGTGCGTGTAGCCCTCGTTGCCGAAAGCCCGTTGGAAGGCGATCCGCTTGCCGTCGGGCGACCACGCGGCGTAGTAGTCGCGCCTGCCTCTCGTCAGCTGCGTGAGCTGCCCGTCAGGGTCGCGACGGAAGATTCCGTGACTTTCCGCCGGCCGATGCCGAAAGGACGATCGGTCCGTTCTCGCTTCCCGAGGACGACGAGCCGCCGCATCCGGCGGCAAGCAGGCCGAGCACGAGGATGAGCGCCGCACGTCTCACGTGCCGATCATCTCATGAAAGCTCGCCTTTGTAACTCGCTTCGATTTCTTGCGTCAGCTGGTCGACCGCTTCCATCCCGCACTTCATTCCCTCGGCGAACGGCGAGCCGCCCTCGCCCAGCGCACGCTCGAGTCGCCGGGTGGCGTCTCCGATCCGGTCGAGGTAGTCGGGCGAAGCGAGCCGCGGCGGCGGCTCGATCGTCCGCTGAAGGTTGCGGGCGGCCTCCTCGGCCTCCTCGATTCCCGCGGGCGCCTCCGTCATCCGCACGGCGACCAGCCGCGAGATCAGGTCGTCCAGATCGCCGCCGGCCGCGACCTCCTCGGCGAGCTCGCACAGCGCGGCGATCGACGCGGCGTCCCGCACCGCCCGCCTGCTCGTGACCGGAGCTCCGGCGCCGTCGAGCGCGAGCCACGAACGGCCTCCGCCCCCCTCGAACGCGCACAGGTACACGCGTTCGCCGGGATGCGGCTCTGCGGAGAGGATTCCCAAGAGCGTCTCGCCCGCGTCCGCGTTCAGGGTCGCTGCCGCCGCGATCCGCTCGAGCTCCTCGTTCAGCGACACCTTGCGAGAATACGGCCATGGCGCAGGCCGCATCGCCTCGCACCCGGGCGGCTCGGGAGCTCTTCGCGCCGCTCGGCCCGACCTACGACCGCTACGCGCGGCTGCTCTCGCTCGGCCAGGACCCGCGCTGGCGGCGCTTCCTGGTCGAGCGGATCGAGGCTGGGCCGGCGGACCTGGTCCTCGATGTCGCCACCGGCACGGGAGCCGTGGCGATCGAGCTCGTCCGCCGTACGGGCTGCTCGGTGGTCGGGGTCGACCCGAGCACCGAGATGCTGGACGAGGCGCGCCGCCGAATCAAGCTCGCCCGCACGACAAGGGACATCCGCCTGGTCGAGGGACGCGCCGAGGAACTGCCGTTTGACAATGGCATCTTCGACGCACTGACGGTCACGTACCTCTTGCGCTACGTCGACGACCCCGGTGCAACCCTCGTGGAGCTCGCCCGGGTCGTCCGCTCCGGCGGCACGGTCGCCTCGCTCGAGTTCGGGCTCCCCCCCGCGCCGCTTCCGCGCGCGGCCTGGGAGCTGTACACGGGCGTCGGGCTCCCGGTTGCAGGGCTCGCCATCGGGAAGGGCTGGCACGAGGTGGGAGGGTTCCTGCGCGGCAGCATCCGCGACTTCTACGCGCGACTGCCGCTCGACCGGCAGCTGGCCCTCTGGCGGGAGGCGGGAGTCGAGGACATCCGCGTACGCCGGCTGAGCCTCGGTGGCGGGATCGTGATCTGGGGCCGGCGGGAGTGAGCGCGGAGGCAAGGCCGGCGTTCTACGCGCTTCGTTCGGGAGGCTGGCGTGACTACGTCACGCTCCTCCATCCTCCGTACACGCTCTGGCACCTCAGCTACGTCGCCATCGGCGCCGCGATCGCGCCGGGATTCACGTGGGCGAGGCTGGGGCTGGCCCTGGGCGCGTTCTTCCTCGCGGTCGGGATCGGCGCGCACGCGCTGGACGAGCTGATGGGACGGCCGCTGCAGACGCGGATCCCGCGCGGGACGCTGATCGCACTCGCCGCGGTCTCGATTGCCGGCGCGGTGGGGCTCGGCGTTCTCGGCGCGATCTGGTACGACCCGTGGCTGCTCGCGTTCGTCGCCTTCGGCGGCTTCATCGTCGCCGCGTACAACCTGGAGCTCGCCGGCGGACGCTTCCACGACACGTTCTGGTTCGCTCTCGCTTGGGGCGCGTTCCCCGCGCTGACCGCGTACTTCGTGACCGCCGAGCGCCTCCGCATCGAGGCGTTCCTCGTGGCCGCCTACGCGTTCCTGCTCAGCGTTGCGCAGCGGCGGCTCTCCACCCCGGTCCGTACGATTCGGCGCAAGACGCGGGCGATCTCCGGGACGATCGAGCACGCGGACGGGACGGTCGAGCGGATCGACGCAGACACGCTGATCCATGCGCCGGAGACAGCCCTGCAGCTCCTCGCGGCGGCCACGACGGCACTCGCTCTCGCGCTCGTTCTCGTGCACGTGTAGGGTGGCCGCGCCCGTGAGTGCAGAGTCCGTTTTCCAGGCGGTCTTCGCGGGAGCAGCTGTTCTCGTGGCCGCCTCGTTCGTGGCCGTTCTCCTGCGGCCCGTCCCTCCCGTGTTGCTCAAGGGCGCTGCGCTGGCGTGCGCCGTCGCCGCGCTGGGCGGCTGGATCGCGTTCGCCTTCGGGCCGACGCTGGAGCTGGGAGCAGCCGCGGCAGGGCTGATCCTGTGCTGTGTGGCCGAGCTCGGAGCCCTCGTCCTCGGAGAAGCCCTCGCTCGGCGGCGCGACGTCGAAGGCGACCTCGTGCGGGCCGAGAGCCGGCTCGACCGGCTGATCGCAAAGGAGGGCGAGCAACGCGCGCAGGAGCTCAGCCACACGCTCGCTCGTGCGCGCGCCGATGCGAGCTCGATGCTCGCCGACGAGGAGCGCAAGTACGCTCTCGAGCGCCAGCGGCTCCTCGCCGAGCGGGAGGAGCAGGCGCGAACGGAGCTCGCCGAGGCACTCAGCCGTGCCCACCAGCGCGCGGACGAGCGCGTCGCTGCGCTCACCAGCGACCTGGAGCAGCTCCAGCACAGCGTCCGGGTGGAGATCAAGAAGCTGGGAGAGCGCCAGAGCCAGCTGATGGCCGAAGCCGAGCACCGGATCGAAACGGACAACCGGCGCCTCGATACGAGCCATGAGGAGCAACGGGCGGCGCTGGCCCGTGTGCGCACCGAGCTGGCCGAAGCCGCTGAGGCAGCATTCGCGTCCGCCAAGGGGGAGATCGAGGAGCACGCGGCGGAGCGGCGCCGCGCCCTGCACGAGGTCTCCGAGCGACTCCGGCGCCGCGAGCGGGAGCTCCACGAGCAGATCGAGCGCGAGGAGAACGAGGCCACTCTCCGGATCAGGGCGAGCTTCGAGGACGTCGAGCGGCGCCAGCTCGACCACCTCACGCGATTGATCGACCGGGCCGGCGAACGCTACGTGGAGGCCGCCGAGCAGCAGTTCGAGGCCTCCATCAAGGGCGCGCGCGACGAGGCCGCCCGACTGCTGTCGCGCGAGCTCGAACGCTCCTCCGCGATGTTCGCGCGGGAGGCGGAGTCCGTCCTCGCCGAGCGGCTCTCGAAGATCGGCGACCTCGGCGGCCAGCGGCTGGAGAAGCGCCTCAGCGAGAGCGAAGCCCTCCTCAGCCGGCGCAGAGACGAAATCCTGGCGACACTGGAGCAGCGCCTCTCCGACGCGGAGAGCGAGCAGCGGCGGCGGATCGAAGCTCTCGAGGCCGAGACCGAGGCCGAGCGCGGCATCCTCGAGACACGCCTGCAGGAGCTCGCGCGACGGATCGACGAGACAGTGGCGCAGGCGGAGAACCGTCTCTCTTCCGTGATCCGAAGTTCCTAGCCATACGAATATCCTCCAACTTCTAGGGGGAGGGTTCGTCTGATGGAGAACGAACCAGGGGTCTACCACGGAGCCTGCTCATGAGTGAGACTGAGACCATCGAGGTACAGCACGAGACGGAGAGATCGAAGGTCGAGGGCTGGCGTCTGCACGTTCTCATCCAGGCCGGGTATCCGCTCCCACTCGCCGAGAAGCTCGCCGGCAGCGAGGCCGACTTGCATCGCGCCGTCGAGCTCGTGTCACAGGGATGTGACCACACGGTGGCTGCCGCCATCCTCCTGTAGGCAGACCTCGTGCCCGTGGCATGCTGAGACCGTGAAGGTCGAGGCAGTCGAGTACGGCGACCGCAAGGTCTATTCGGTCGCGTCATTCAACCGGGGGATCGGCTCCTGGCTCGAGCGCCTGCCGACGGTGTGGATCGAAGGCGAGGTTACGGAGCTGCGCCGCCAGGAGCGCTGGCAGAGCGTGTTCTTCACGCTCAAGGATCCGGACAGCGGCGCGTGCCTCGCAACGACGATGTCGCGGCGACAGTTCGACGCCCTCCGGCTCGACCTGGCGAACGGGGAGCGCGTCCACGTCTTCGGGCGGCCGGAGCTGTTCGAGGCGCGCGGCGACTTCCGGCTACGGGCGCTCACGATCGAGCGCTTCGGCCTGGGCGCGCATCTCGCGGCACTCGAGCGGTTGAAGAAGCAGCTCGCGGCGGAAGGTCTCTTCGATCCGGCGCGCAAGCGACGTCTCCCCCTCCTCCCGCGCCGGATCGGGCTCGTGACCGGCAACGACGCCGCCGCCAAGCGTGACGTGCTGACCGGGATCACGTCCCGATTCCCGCCCGCGCGAATCGTCGTTGCCGAAACCTACGTCCAGGGGCCGCGCGCCGCGCCCGCGATCGTCGAGGCGCTCCAGCGCCTCTGCGAGGAACCCGGCGTCGACGTCGTCGTGCTCGCGCGCGGCGGGGGGAGCTTCGAGGACCTGCTGCCGTTCAGCGACGAGCGGCTCGTTCGGGCCGTGGCCACCTGTCCCGTCCCGCTCGTCTCGGCCGTCGGGCACGAGCAGGACACGCCGCTGTGCGATCTCGCCGCCGACGTGCGCGCCTCCACGCCGACCGCGGCTGCACGGCTCGTCGTTCCCGACCTGCAGGAGCTCCTCACGGGCCTCGAGCGACGGCGCGAGGCGCTGGGACGCTGCACGCGCCGCATCCTCGAGGGCGAGCGCACGCGTCTGTCGCGCACGCACGAGCGGCTGCGCAGCGCCCCGGCGCTGGCCGTGGAGCGCCGTCGCGCGCGGCTGGAGCAGACGGGCGCCCGCCTGCGGGCGCTCTCGCCGCGGGCAACGCTCGAGCGCGGCTACGCGATCGTGCGCGGCCGGGACGGGATCGTCCGCTCCTCGGGCACGCTCGCCGGCGGCGACCGGGTCGACGTCGAGCTGGCCGAGGGCGGCTTCACGGGAACGGTGGACGAGACGCGGTGAACGACGATCCGACGTTCGAGGCGGCGCAGCGGGAGCTCGAGGAGATCGTCGAGCGGCTCGAGCTCGGCAACGCGACCCTGGACGAAGCGATCGCACTCTGGCAGCGCGGCGAGGACCTGTACCGCTTCTGCCGCAGCAAGCTCGACACCGCCGAGGGGCGGATCGAGGAGCTCGCCAAGCGCGTCGAGGCTGCGGCTCCGGAAGCCGGTTAGTATCTCGCCCATGCCTGCCACAGTCGAACAACTCCAGCGTGTCCCGCTCTTCGCCGACCTCGACCAGCGCGAGCTTCAGTCGCTCGCGTCCTCCTTCAAGGAGCGCGTCTTCGAGGGCGGCTCCACCGTCGTCGGCGAGGGAACCGGCGGCGTCGGCTTCTTCATCATCGACGAGGGAGAGGCGACCGTCACCCGCGGCGGCGAGGAGCTGGCCAAACTCGGCCCGGGGCAGTACTTCGGCGAGCTTGCGCTGATCGACGAGGGAACGAGAACGGCCACGATCACGGCCGACGGCGACCTCAAGTGCTACGGACTGACCTCCTGGGAGTTCCGCCCGCTCGTCGAGGGGAACTCGCACATCGCGTGGAAGCTCCTCGTGGCGCTCGCGAAGCAGCTACGCGAAGCGCGCGCCACCTAGCAGGCTTCCGAGCTCCAGCAGGTCGTCGCGCGCCCGCGCGGGATCGCCGCTGAGCTCATGCAGCTCAGCACCGGGAAGCCGTTCCCGGATGCGGCCGCCGAAGACAGCGCAGCGGACGCCCTCCGTGAGGCAGACGCGCAGGGCCGCACCTGGTGCCTTGCCCTCCAGCGTCGCCCGATCGACGGTCCCCTCCCCGGTCACGACGAGCTGCGCGTCTCGCGCGCGCTCACGGAACCGGACGAGCTCGAGCACGAGCGCCGCGCCCGAGACCAGCTCGGCTCCCAGCGCGGCCAGCGCGGCGCCGAGCCCGCCGGCGGCGCCGGCGCCGGGGAGGTCGGCCACAGGACGGAGGTCGTCGCGCGCCGCGAGCCTCGCCTCCAGCTCGTCCACCTCTTCAGGCGAGGCGCCCTTTTGCGGCCCGAAGGCGCGCGCGGCGCCACGCGGGCCAAGGAGCGGGTTGCCAACGTCGCAGGCGGCACGCACCGGAACCGGGAGAGCGGCGATCACCTCCAGCAGGCCGGCGCCCCCGTCCACCGTGGCCGTGTCTCCGAGACAGACGAGAAGGGAGTCCGGCCTCTCTCGCAGCGCGGCCTGGATCAGCTCCCCGAGCCCCCGGCTCGAGGCCCGTAGCGGATCCCGCTCGTCCGCCGCCAGGAGGGGCAGCCCGACGGCCGCGGCCGCCTCGAGCACGGCTGTCCGGTCGGGGAGCATGAGCCAGCGCGCCGCTACGGGACGTCCGAGCGGATCGGACACCACGGCCTCGTGCCAGGAGCCGCCGCGGGCGGACGCCAGCACCGCCGCAGTCCCTCCTCCACCGTCGGCGATCGGCAACGCTTCGGCCTCTGCGCCCGCCGCCTCCGCTCCCTCGACCAGCGCAGCCGCCGCGTCGACCGCGTCGAGGACGCCCTTGAGGCTAGCCGGAGACGCGAGGAGCTTCACGCCTGCGCTCGACCTCGGACCCGCCGTTCTCGGTGTCCGGGAACTCGGCCTCGGTCACTTCGGGCATCTTGCGCAGCATCGCGAACGAGAGGCCCTCGCGTCCCAGGAAGAACAGCCCGACGCCTATGCCGACGGAGGCTTCGATCGCCTGCAGCCCGATCCCGAACGCGAACCCCTTCGCGTAGGGCACGCCGTACTGGACGAGCGGGAGGGCGATGGCCGCCTGCGTGAGCCCGACGTTCCCGGGCCAGAGCGGGAAGATCGTGGCGACGTTCATCAGCACGAGAACGAGGCCTGCAGCCGGCAGCGGCACGTGGATGTCGAAGCCCTTCATCGCCGTGTAGACGGCGAAGAACTGGCAAAGCCAGCCCAGGCACTGGAAGAAGATCGCGCCGGCGGCGGGCAGGGGTTCGTGCATCACGGCGAGCCCGTAGCGCGCCATCGTCACGACCCGCTTCAGCGACCCCGCCTCCTCGAGCACGGAGCGGTGGTGCCGGCGTGCGCTGAAGAAGGCGAGCAGGAAGAGGGCCGAGCCGACCGACACGACCGCGATCAGGCTTGTCAGCGCCCAGCCGGGGATGTCCGCGGTGGCGAGCACATAGCCGATCAGCAGGAGCGCCGGGACGATGTCGAACACACGGTGGGCGAAGACCGTCCCGACGAGCAGCGCCCAGCGGCCGTTCTGCGGCGGGCTCCTCCGCGTCAGCACCGCCACCCGCGCGAGCTCGCCGATCCGGCCGGGCAGGACCGCGTTCGCCAGCAGCCCGACGCAGAAGGCGGAGAAGACGAGCGGAAACCGCGGCCGCGGCGGAGCCATCGCCTGGTCGATCACGATCTGCCAGGCGATGCTGCGGGCCACGATCGAGAGCAGGTTGAGCCCGACGGCCACGGCGACCCACTGCCACTCGACGGCCTGGAAGGCGTCCGGGATCGCCCCCCAGTCCGGGCCGCGCCACCACAGCAGCAGGCCGACGATCGCCGCAATCGCGACCATCACCCCGATCCGGAACCAGGGGCTGCGCGGGATATGGAGCTTCACGCCGCCACCTGCTCGTATATCTCCGCCAGCCTGCCCGCGATCCGGTCCCAGGAGTAGCGCTCGAGCGCGAGCTTGCGCGCAGCGACGCCGATGGCGGCGCGCCTCTCCTCGTCCGCGAGGAGGGCGACCACGGCGTCGGCCAGCGCCTCGGGTTCGCCAGGCGGGGCGAGAACCGCAGTTCCCGGCTCGATGACCTCGCGGTAGCCGCCGATGTCGGACGCGACCACGGGCGTGGCGCAGGCGAACGCGCGGGTGAGCACCATGCCGAAGCTCTCCCCTCCCAGCGAAGGAGCAACCATCACCTTCGCGCTCAGGAGCTCGCCGGTGAGCTCGTCCTGGCTGAGGAATCCCGCGATCTCGACGCCGTCGTCGCTCACGCCGACACGGCTGAGCACGAGCCGGACCGCGAGCGGGTCGGCGCCGATGATCCGCAGCACGGCACCCGTGCGCTTGCGGATGTCCGGCCAGGCCCGCAGCAGGACGTGCAGCCCCTTCCGCGAGTCGTGCCGGCCGACGAAGAGGATGCGGTGCTCCCGGCCGCCTGGGTCGGCTTCGTCCGGAATGAGCGTGCCGTTGGGGACGATCTCCCACTCGCCGGGGATCCAGGCCGCGATCGTTGCCCGCGCGGGCTCCGACACGGCGATGCGGTAGTCGATCCGGTCCATCAGGAACCCCCACAGCGGCAGGCCGAACCTCATCCAGTCGAGCGGCCCGGAGGCGTGCCAGGTGCCGACGATGGGACAGCGCGCGAAGGCGAGGGTGGCGACGCAGATCGCCGGGGTCATCGGCTCGTGCAGGTGGAGGACGTCGAAGCGTTCCCGCTCGAGCACACGGCGGATGCGCGGCACCGATGAAGGGCTGAGGACGATGTTGGGCAGGCTGCCGTTCGCGGGAACGATGACCGAGCGGCCGACGGGGATGACGTCCGCGGGCGGCTCGCCGTGGCGCCCTAGGCGCGGGTGAAGGGCGCGTGTGAAGCTCCCCGGAGGGTCGTTGCCCATGATCGTCCGGGTCTCGATCCCGAGCTTGCCGAGCGCCTGCGCCTGCAGCTCCGCGTGCTCGATGACCGCCCCCCAGAAGGACCAGGAGTACGGAACGACGATCCCGACCTTCACGGCGCTGAGGATACGTCTCTAGGTCGGAATGCCCTGTTTGAAATGGAAGAACTCATCCGGGTCGTACCTCCCACATACACTCGATGAATGAACCTCGACGAGGGTCTGGCCGAGCTCCACACGCACCTCGGCGGGTCGGTTGCCTCCGAGATCCTGTGGACGCTCGCGCACGAGCAGGGGATCGCCCTGCCGGTCAAGGACTACTGGGAGTTCGACCGGCTGGTGACGATCGCCGACCCGCGCCGCGTCGACTCGCTCGACGCGCTGAACGAGATCTACCACTGGACGGAGCTCATCCAGTCCAGCCCGCTCGCGGTGGAGCGGTCTGTCCACCAGGCGATCGGGGGCGCGTATCGCTCGCAGCGGATCACGACGCTCGAGGTGCGCTTCAATCCGATGAAGCGGAACCGCGGCGGCGAGCGCGACCTCGACCACATCATCATGGCCGCCTCGCGCGGGCTCGACCGCGCCGCGCTCGAGTATCCGCTCGTCCGCGCCGGTCTGATCCTGATGATGGACCGGACGTTCACGCGCGAGCAGAACGAGGTGATTATCGAGAAGGCGATCCGCTATGCGCCGCGCGGGGTCGTCGGCGTCGACATCGCCGGGCCGCGGCCGGGCGGAGCGCGCTATCCCTATCGCGAGCTGGCGCCGCTGGTGGAGGAGGCGCGCTCGGCCGGCCTGGGCGTGACCATCCATGTCGGCGAGGAAGGCGGCGACCAGGGGATCGAGGAGATCCGGGAGGTGGTGGAGACGCTTGCGCCCGACCGGATCGGGCACGGCATCCTGGCCGCGCGCGACACCGGCCTGTGCGCCACGCTCGCCCAGGCCGGGATCGTGCTCGAGATCTGCCCGACGTCGAACCTGCTGACCCGGGCGCTGGCGGACGAGGACGAGGTACGGGACACGTTCCGGGCGTTCACGGCGGCCGGCGTTCGCTACACGATCGCGACAGACGGGCCCGAGATGATGCGAACGCACTTGCGCGACGAGTTCGAGCTCCTGCTGCGGATCGGCGCGCTGGACGAGGACGAGCTGACCGAGGCCAACCGCCGCGGCCACGAGGCCAGCTTCATCCGCCACCAGCCGCTCGTCGCCGCGTAACAAAAGTGCAACAACCAGCGCCGATTTAAACCGGGGTCAGACCCTCTGCCCGTTCGGGACAGCAGCCGCGCCGCAAACCGCACGCTTTTTGTCAAGTCCGGGGTCAGACCCCGGTTTTAAGGCGCCGGTTCAAAGGCGCACGTACCGGTTGAAGCGCGGACGGAGCTCCGCCGGTTCCGGCTCCTCGACAACGCCGTTCACGCCTTCGCGCTGGGTCGAGTGGAGGATGCGCCCCGCTCCCAGCCAGAACGCGATGTGGCCCTCGTAGCAGACCAGATCGCCGGGACGAAGCTCGTCCTGTGCCACCTCTTCGCCGGCCGCCTCCTGCTGGTCGGCGTCGCGCGGGACGAGTCGGCCCGTCCGCCGGTAGGCCATGTGCACGAGGCCGGAGCAGTCGATCCCGCGCTCCGTCATCCCGCCCCACTCGTACACGGTGCCGAGATACGTGCGCGCGCGCTCGACCGGGTCGTCGCCCTCGGCCGCCATCCATGCAGGATCGCCCTCGCCGCCCACGACCTCCTCCCGCACCCAGCCTGGATAGTCGTAGGCGGTCACGATCCGCGCCCACCCGTCGCGCCGCTCCTCGACGGTCAGCGGCTCGCCGGCCAGCACCTGCGTCACCTGCTCGGCGTCGTCCCGTGGCTCCGCGCGCACGGGCGCCAGAGTGGCGGCGCTAGTCGGGGGGCGGCTCATACGCCGGCTCGACGATCCCCGGGTCGAAGACGGGCTTCACCGTGTGCGGCGTGATCTCCCCGGACTTGATCTGCTCGGCCCAGTGGCACGCCACGGTGTGCCCGTCCGAGAGCTTGCGCAGCTCCGGAACGTCGTCGCGACAGCGGGTCTCCTGTATGTACGGGCAGCGCGTGTGAAAGCGGCAAGCGGACGGGGGATTCGCGGGGCTCGGCAGGTCGCCCGAGAGCAAGACGGGCTTCCGCTTCAGCTCGACCTCGGGGTCGGGGATGGGGACGGCGGACAGGAGCGAGATCGTGTACGGGTGAAGCGGGTTGTCGTACAGCTCCTCAGCCGGCGAGATCTCGACGACCGTGCCGAGATACATGACGGCGATCCGGTCGGAGATGTGGCGGACGACCGCGAGGTCGTGCGCGATGAACAGATACGTGAGGTCGAACTCGTCCTGCAGCCGCTCCAGCAGGTTGATGATCTGCGCCTGGATGGAGACGTCCAGGGCCGAGACCGGCTCGTCGGCCACGATGAAGTCCGGGTTGACCGCAAGCGCGCGCGCGAGGCCGATGCGCTGGCGCTGGCCGCCCGAGAACTCGTGCGGATAGCGCGATCCCGCATCCGCCGGCAGGCCGACGATCTGCAGCAGCTCGCGCACCTGCTGCGCGGCCGCGCGCCGCGACGCGAGCCCGTGTGCGCGGATCGGCTCGCCGACGATGCGCGCGATGCTGTGCCGAGGGTTCAGCGACGCGAACGGATCCTGGAACACCATCTGCATCTGCCGGCGCAGCGGTCGCAGGTCACCGTCGCCGAGGTTGGTGATGTCCTTCCCGTCGAACTCGATGCGGCCCGACGTCGGTTTGTACAGCCGCAGGATGGCGCGGCCGACCGTGGACTTGCCGCACCCCGACTCGCCCACCAGGCCGAGCGTCTCGCCCCGGCGGATGTCGATGGTCACGCCGTCGACTGCGCGGATGTTCCCGATGTGCCGGTCGAGGACGATCCCGCTCTTGATCGGGAACCAGACCTTCAGCTCGTCGAGCCGGACGAGCGCCCCGTTCGTGCTCATACGGTCGCCGCTTCGCGCGTCCTGGCCCACTCATCAACGGGCACCGGGTTGAAGCAGGCGACGTAGTGGCCGCGCTCGACCTCGACGAGCGGCGGCACCTCTTTCCGCGACAGGTCGACCTCGAAGCGGCAGCGCGGCTGGAACGGACATGCCGCCGGCTCCTCGAGCATGTTGCGCGGCTGCCCCTCGATCGGCTTGAGCTTCGTCTTGCGCGAGGCGTCCAGCCGCGGGACGCTCTCGAGGAGACCGAGCGTGTACGGGTGCCGCGGCCGCGCGAAGAGCTGCGACGCCGACCCGGTCTCCACGAAGAGGCCCGAGTACATGACGTTGACGCGCTCGCACGTCCCGGCAACGACGCCGAGGTCGTGCGTGATCATGATCATCGCCGCATTCTCCTCCGCAACGAGCTCGCGGAGCAGGTCGAGGATCTGGGCCTGGATCGTGACGTCGAGGGCGGTGGTGGGCTCGTCGGCGATGAGGAGCTTCGGCTTGCACGCCAGCGCCATCGCGATCATCGCACGCTGCCGCATCCCGCCCGAGAACTGATGCGGGTAGTCCTTGATCCGCTTGCTCGCGTTCGGAATCCCGACACGGTCGAGCAGCTCGACCGCGCGGTCGTTCGCCTCCTGCTTCTTCATCTTGAAATGCGCCTTGAGCTCCTCTCGGATCTGCTTCCCGATCGTCAGCACCGGGTTCAGGCTCGTCATCGGGTCCTGGAAGATCAACGCGATCTCCTTACCCCGGATGCTGCGCAGGCGCCGATCGGAGAGATGGAGGAGGTCGCGTCCCTCGAAGATCGCCGTGCCCGTCGGGATGCGGCCCGCCCGCGGCAGGATGCCGAGGATCGCGAGCGCAGTGACGCTCTTCCCGCAGCCGGACTCGCCGACGATTCCGAGCGTCTCCCCGCGCGCGATCTCGAATGAGATCCCGTTGACCGCGTAGACGGTGCCCCGGCTCGTCCAGAACTGAACGCGGAGGTCCTCCACGCTCAGGAGCGGCTCGGGTGCGCTCACCGGTCCCTCAGCTTGGGGTCGAGAGCCTCGCGCAGGCCGTCACCGATGAGGTTGAACCCGAGCACCGAGATGACGATGGCGACGCCGGGGAAGACGGCGAGCAACGGGGCGGCGGAGAGGTACTCCTGCGCGTCCGCGAGCATGTTCCCCCACTCGGGCGTGGACGGATCCTGCGGCCCCAGTCCGAGGAACCCGAGCGCAGCCACGTCGATGATCGCGGTCGCGAGCGCGAGCGTCGCCTGCACGATCACGGGCCCGAGCGCGTTCGGAAGGATGTGGGAGAACAGGATGGCCGGCCGGCGCACGCCTACCGACCGCGCCGCGAGCACGAAGTCGTTGTCACGCTGGGCAAGGATCGACCCGCGTAACAACCGCGCAAAGATCGGGATGTTCGTAACCCCGATCGCGACCATGATCTGGTAGATGCGCGGGATCGGGAGCTCGAGCGCGACGATTCCGATCGCGAGCAGCAGGCCCGGGATCGCGAGGAGCATGTCCATCAGCCGCATGATCACCGAGTCGACGATGCCCCCGACGTAGCCCGCGATCGCCCCCAGGAGCATTCCGACCGAGAGCCCGACCGACACCGAGACGATGCCGACGATAAGCGAGAGCCGCGCGCCGTAGACGATGCGCGAGAACGTGTCCTGGCCGACGACGTTCGTGCCGAACCAGTGCGCGGCCGAGGGACCGGGGCAGCAGGTCTCGGGGAGCTGGGTGGGAATCTGTTCCGGCGGATACTGGGCGATCAGCGGCGCGAAGAGTCGCGACCACGACAAAGGTGAGGACGAAGATCGCACCGACGATCGCGCTGGGGTTGCGCCGCATGCGGAACCAGGCGTCGCGCCACAGCCCGCCGGTCGGCGCGTCGAGCGCGAGCTCGGTTGACTCGATTTCCGCGATGCTCATCGGCTGTACCTGATCCGTGGATTGAAGAAGGCGTACGACACGTCGACGACGAGGTTGACGATCACGAAGACCAAGGCGAGGAAGAGGATCCCTCCCTGGATCACCGGGTAGTCACGGTTGAAGATGGCCTGCGTGATCCAGTAGCCGACGCCCGGATACTGGAAGACGGTCTCGGTGAGCACGGCGCCCGAGAGGAGCAGCCCGATCTGGAGGCCGATGATGGTCGAGATCGGGAGCATCGCGTTCCGCAGGACGTGCCGTGAGTCCACGATCTGCGGAGAGAGGCCCTTGGCCCGCGCCGTGCGCACGTAGTCCTCGTTCTGCACGTCGAGAACCGCGGCGCGCGTGATGCGCATGATGATGGCGAGCGGGATCGAGCCGAGCGCGATCGCGGGGAGGATCAGATGCCTGCTCACGTCCCAGAAGGCATCCCACCTCCATTCGATGATCGCATCGAGGAGATAGAAGTTCGTCGGATGCTTCATCTCGATCGTCACGGAGATCTGCCCGATGCTGGGCAGCCAGCCGAGCTTGACCGAGAAGATGTATTTCAGGATCACCGCCAGGAAGAAGATCGGGATGGAGATCCCGATCAGCGACCCGACCAGGGATAAGTGGTCGAACGCGGAGCCGTGCCACTTGGCGGCGAGGAACCCGAGCGGCAAGCCCACTCCGAGGGCGAAGATCATCGCGACGATCGCGAGCTGCAGGGTCGCCGGGAAGCGCTGCCTGATCTCGCTCGTGACCGAGCGGCGCGAGGCGATGCTCTGCCCGAGATCGCCCGACGCGGTCGCTTTCAGGTAGTCCCAGTACTGCTCGAAGATCGGCCGGTCGAGGCCGTACCGGTGCCGGACCTCGGCGATCCGGGCCGCGGTCGAACGCTCACCGAGCAGAGCCTCGGCGGGCCCGCCGGGAAGGGCTCTGATCCACAGGAAGACGAGGATCGAGAGCCCGAGAAGGATCGGTACGAGGAGGAGCAGCCGACGGACGACGAAACGCAGCATCTACGTCGTCGTCCGCCGGCCGACCACTCCTTTCAGCCTAGAGCCCTCCGACCGACACGAGGGCGAACGGCTCGAGCGAAACCGGGCTGGGCGTATAGCCCTTGACCGACTTCTTGAACCCGAGCGCCGGGCTCGTGTGGGCGTAAGGAACTGCGGGCAGGTAGTTCATGATGATCTTGTTTGCCTGCTGGTAGAGCTTGGTGCGCACGGCCTGATTCGTCTGCGTGCGCGCCTTTTGCAGGATGTTGAAGATCTGGTTGTTGTGGAAGTTGAACTGGGCTGAGTACGAGCCGAAGAAGACGCCGAGGAAGTTGTCGGGGTCTCCGTAGTCGCCCGTCCAGCCGATCAGGTTCAGATCCCCTGCAGACCCGTCCGTCACCTTGGAGACGTAGTCCGGGCGCCAGTTGGCCGTGTGCGGCGTGACGTTGAAGCCGGAAGCCTCCAGGCTCGCCTGGAAGACCTCGAAGTTGCGCTTCGGGTCAGGCATGTACGGCCGCGACACCGCCGACGGGTACCAGAAGTCGACCTTGCACGGGACATGGCAGCTCGACGAGTTCAGGAGGCTCCTCGCCTTGCTCGGGTTATACGCGTAGGTCTTGACACCCGTCTTCGCGTAGCCGAAGAGCTGGGGCGGCTGGAACTCCTTGGCCACCACGGCTCCGGGCGGGTACGCCGCCGAGTTGATGAGACCCTTCCGGTTGAGGCCGTAGGCCACCGCCTGGCGGACCTTGAGGTCGTTCATCGGCGAACCGGGGCCCTGGTGCATCGTCACGTACGCGACGTTGAACGCAGGCCTCGTGAGCAGCTTGAGCCCCGAGCTGTTCTTGATCGTGTTGTAGTCCTGGGGTGCGACGAGGTCGTAGCCCATGATCTCGCCCGTCTGGAGCGCCTGGAGGCGGGCGGTGTTGTTGCTGATGGGCCGGAAGATGACCCTGCCCAGCTTGGCCTTCGTGCCCCAGTAGTTGTTGTTGCGGACGATCTCGAGCTTCTCGCCGACCGTCCACGACTTGAACTTGAACGGGCCCGTCCCGGTCGGGTGCTTGAAGCCGTACGTCCCGGTGGGCGTGAAGACGCCGTTCCGGATCTCGGCCTTGTTCGCGCCGTACTTCTTCAGCGCGGTCGGGCTCGCGATCCCGAAGTTCGTGAGCGAAAGCGCCGGGATGAAAGGCCCGAACGGCTTCGCCAGCGTGAACTGCACGCTGTAGGTGCCCTTCGCCTTGCAGCTCTTGTACAGGCTGGGCGAGAGGTCCTGAGCTCTCGTTCTTCTTGAAGCCAAGGAAGATCGCCTGCCAGTAGTAGGTGGCGTCAGGCGACTGGAACGCTCCCTTGAAGTTGTACCAGCGGTTGAAGTTGTAACAGACCGCCGCCGCGTTGAACGGCGTCCCGTCGTGGAACTTGACACCGTGGCGGAGGGCGAAGGTCCATACCTTCCCGCCGCCCGAGGTCTTCCAGCTCAGTGCGAGCCCGGGGCGGATCTTGGTCGTCCCGGGTTTGAGGCTGATGAGGCTCTCGAAGATCTGGTCGATCACACGCAGAGACTCGCCGTCGGACACGAGCGCCCCGTCCAGCACCACTGGATCAGAGGCCGTCCCGAACACCAGAGTCTTCGCCGCGCTACCGCTCTTCGATGCCTTGTGCGCCCCGCTGCTCGCACCCACCACCACCAGCGCGATGAGACCCACGCTGATGAGGAGTGCGAGCGTGCGCGATTTTCTCCTCACGTAAATGCTCCTTTCCGCGTAACAGCGCTCCCTGTTACTTAGACGCGAAAGTATGTAGGCGGTTGGGGTCTACGTCTAGGGGGATCGGCTAAGACCCCTACCGAAGCGGGATAGAGCGTGGAGGTGGCCGCTCGAGAAGACCGCTATGCGGCCGCGACGGAGCTGAGATCGCGGATCGCCGCGAGCCGCGCCAGCGCCTGCGACTCGAGCTGGCGGACGCGCTCGCGCGTCAGGTCGAGCTCGTGCCCGATCGCCTCGAGCGTCCACGGCTCGCCCTCGAACCCGAAGCGCAGCTCGAGGATGCGCCGCTCGCGCTCCGGCAGCGCGTCGAGCGCGCGGCGGACACCCTGCCGGCGCAGCGACTCCTCCGCCTCGTCGAACGGATCGGCGGCCTCGCGGTCGGCGAAGAGATCGCCGAGCTCGCCCTCGTCGTCGGCGCCGACGCTCTGATTGAGCGACACGGACGCCTGCGCGGCGCCCATCGCCTCGTCCACGTGCTGGATCGGAAGGCCGGTCGCCTCCGCCAGCTCCTCCTTCGTCGCCTCGCGGCCGAGCTCGACCTCGAGCCGGCGCGCGGCGCGCGAGAGCTTCTGCTGACGCTCGACCACGTGCACCGGCACCCGGATGGTGCGCGCGTGGTTCGCGACCGCGCGCTGCACCGACTGGCGGATCCACCAGGTCGCGTACGTGGAGAACTTGAAGCCGCGGCGCCAGTCGAACTTCTCGACCGCGCGGTTCAGTCCGAGCGTGCCTTCCTGAATAAGGTCGAGAAATGGAACGCCGAGCCCTCGATAACCCTTTGCAATGGAGACGACCAGGCGCAGGTTCGACTCGATCATCCGCCGCTTGGCGGTCGGGTCGCCGCGCTCGATCGCCTTCGCGAGCGTGACCTCCTCGGCGGCCGTCAGGAGCTTGTGCCGCCCCACGTCCGCGAGGAAGAGCTGGAGGCTGTCGGCCGCGCCGGTCAGCGCCTCGGCCGGCGCCGGGGGCGGCTCGGGCGTGCGTGTCTCGGCCGCCTGCGGCTGGCCGATCTCGAGGCCGTTCGCCTCGAGCTCGCGGCTGAGCTGCTCGATTTCATCCTCGTTCAGCTCATGCTCGAGCGCGAACGCCTCGAGCTCCGCGGGCTCGATGAACCCGCGCTCCTCCGCGCCCTCGACAAGCGACCGCGCGCCTTCGCTCTCCAACAGCTCGTGCAACTGGTTCTGAGTCAAGTGGTCTGCCTTTCTACCTTGTCCCTATGGAGGTTCTGTGGTGTTTCGCACTCTAGGCACACTCTCCTGGAGCATCCACCGAGAACTGTTCCCTGCGCGGGGCACTCACACACATCGAACGAGACCCCGGTGCCTCTTATTCCGTCGTCGAACGAGGAGACGGTTCGCCTCCCCTCCTACAAGACGCTTAACCAGGCTAAAAGTTTGCCCTGGACGTTCACCGCTTCGTGGTGCGCCGTTTGCGCGGTTTCGACGGCCCCTTCGTCCGCCGCTCGGCCAGTAATTCCGACGCCCGCTCGAGCGTAATCGTATCGGGCGTGTCGGCGCCGCGAATCGTGGCGTTGACGTCCCCGTCCGTGACGTACGGCCCGAAACGGCCGTCCTTCACGACGACCGGCTTCTGCGTCTCCGGATCCTCGCCGAGCTCGCGCAGCGGCGCGGCGGCGGTCTGCCGGCGGCGGCCCTTGGGCTGGGAGAGGAGACCGAGCGCTTCCTCGAGCGTGACCTCGAGCAACTGCTCCTCGCGGTCGAGCGAGCGCGATTCCTTGCCCTTCTGGACGTAGGGGCCATAGCGGCCGTTCCGCGCGACGACCTCCTCGCCGTCCGCAGGGTCGGCGCCGAGCACGCGTGGGATGGTCAGCAGGCGGAGCCCGTCCTCGAGCGTGATCGTCTCGAGGGACATGCTCTGGAAGAGCGACGCGGTGCGCGGCTTCTCCTTCGACCCCTCCTCCACCACCTCGGTCACGTACGGGCCGTACCTCCCGTTGCGGGCGACGATGTCGCGACCGGTCCCGGGATCGGTGCCGAGCGTGCGGTCTTCGGAGGGCTGGGAGAGCAGCTCCTCGGCCTTCTCGGCCGTCAGCTCGTCCGGGACGATGTGCGGCGGGACGCTCGCCCGGCGCCCGTCCCGCTCCAGGTACGGGCCGTAGCGGCCGACGCGCACCATGATCCCGTTGCCGATGTCGATCGAGCTCACCTCGCGGGCGTCGATTCCACCGAGGTCGGAGACGAGAGCCTTCAGGCCCTCGTCGCCGTTTCCGTAGTAGAAGCGGCGCAGCCACTCGACCCGCTCCTCGTCGCCAGCGGCGATGCGATCGAGGTCGTCCTCCATCCGCGCGGTGAAGTCGTAGTCGACGAGCCGCCCGAAGTGCTGCTCGAGCAGGGCGACCACCGCGAAGGCGAGGAACGTGGGGACGAGCGCGCTGTCCTTCTTGAAGACGTAGCCGCGGTCGAGGATCGTGCCGATGATCGCCGCGTACGTGGACGGCCTCCCGATCCCCCGTTCCTCGAGGGCGCGGACGAGCGACGCCTCGGTGTAGCGCGGCGGCGGGGTCGTCTCGTGCCCCTGCGGCTCCAGCGCGGTCGCGGTGACCGAGTCGCCCTCGGACAGGTTCGGGAGCTTGCGCTCCTCCTCCTTGCGGCCGTCGTCGCGCCCCTCCTCGTAGGCGGCGAGGAAGCCGCGGAAGGTGATGACCGTGCCGGACGTGCCGAACTCGGCCTCCTCGCCGGCTGACGACGTCCCCGCGATGCGCATGGAGACCGTCTGGCCTTTCGCGTCGGCCATCTGCGACGCGAGCGTCCGCTTCCAGATCAGGTCGTACAGGCGATGCTCGTCGCTCCCCAGCTCCCGCTCGACCTGCTGCGGCGTGCGGAAGGTGTCGCCGGCGGGGCGGATCGCCTCGTGCGCCTCCTGCGCGTTCTTGACCTTGCGGTCGTAGCGGCGCGGCTGCTCCGGGACGTACTCGGGGCCGTACAGCTCGCGCGCCTGGGCGCGCGCCGCGGTGAGCGCGGCGTCCGACAGCGTGGTCGAGTCGGTGCGCATGTAGGTGATGTAGCCGTTCTCGTACAGGCGCTGGGCCACCTGCATCGTCCGCTGCGACGTGAAACGGAGCTTGCGGCCGCCCTCCTGCTGGAGGGTCGAGGTCATGAACGGCGCGCTCGGCCGGCGGAGGTACGGCTTGCGCTCGACGCTCTTGACGGAGAAGGCGGCGGCATCGAGCCGCTCGGCGAGGCCGCGCGCGCCATCCTCGTCGAGGAGCAGCAGCGCGTCGTCCTTGATCCGGCCGTCGCTACGCGAAGTCGCGGCCCTTGGCGAGCCGCTGGCCGTCCACCGCCACCAGCGACGCGTCAAAGGATTCCGGGTCGAACGTGCCTTCGATGTCCCACCAGGCGGAGCGAACGAAGGCCATCCGCTCGCGCTCGCGCTGGACGACGAGGCGCGTAGCCACGGACTGGACGCGGCCCGCCGAGAGGCCACTCGTGATCTTGCGCCACAGGACGGGCGAGACCTCGTAGCCGTACAGCCGGTCGAGGATGCGCCGGGTCTCCTGCGCGTCGACAAGCCGCACGTCGATCTGGCGGGTTTCCTCCAGCGCGTGCTCGATCGCCTGGCGCGTGATCTCGTGGAAGACCATCCGGCGGACGGGCACCTTGGGCTTGAGCACCTCGAGCAGGTGCCAGGCGATCGCCTCGCCCTCGCGGTCCTCGTCCGTCGCGAGCAGCAGCTCGTCGGCGTCCGCCAGCCGCTTGCGCAGCTCGGTGACCCTCCCCTTCTTGTCCGAGTCGACGACGTAGAGCGGCTCGAAGTCGTGCTCGACGTCGACGCCGAGACGCGCCCACGGCTCCTTCTTGAACTTGTCCGGGATCTCCTTAGCGCTCGTCGGCAGGTCGCGGATGTGGCCCACGGAGGACTCCACGACGAAGTCGTCGCCGAGGTACGCGGAGATCGTCCGCGCCTTCGCCGGGGACTCGACGATCACCAGCCTTTTGCCCGTTTTCGCTGCAGCCACGGCGAATGACCTTAGCGACCGGCCTCGCTCGGCTGTCAAACGAATTGATCGTGTTCCGTTACTCCTAAGGAAGCACGGGCGGCGATACTGGCGCCCGTGCCCGAGTCCGAACGTGACCCGATGTCGAATGCCTTCTACTACTTCGTCGGCATCGTCAGCTGGCCCGCGCTGCGGCTCCTGTACCGGCTCCGCTGGCGCGGGCGCGAGAACGTGCCGCCGGGAGGGATCGTCCTGGCCTCGAATCACGTCTCGAACTTCGACCCGTGGCCGCTCGGCTACCCGCTGTGGCCGAAGCGGCGGATGCGCTGGATGGGAAAGTCCGAGCTCTTCAACCGAATCCTCGGCCCGATCCTGCGGCGCGGCGGCGCGTTTCCCGTGCGACGCGGGATGAACGACCGCGAGGCGATCCAGCGCGCGATCGAGCTCGTCCACGCCGGCGACATCGTCGTGATGTTCCCCGAGGGCACACGGCGCAAAAAGGGGTTGCGGAAGAAGTTCCGGCCGCACGCGCATTCGGGGGCGGCGCGGATAGCGATCGTCGCCGGGGTCCCGCTCGTTCCGGCCGCCGTGCGCGGCACCGACCGGCTTTCCCGGCTCGGGCCGTTGCGCGTCGCCTACGGTGAGCCCGTGCCGCTCGACGACCTCGCCGAGCTCGACCACGGGTCGGCCGCGAAGATCGCGACGGAGCGGCTGATGGACCGGATCGCCGACCTGGAGGAGGAGCTACGCGCAGGATGAGGCCGCTGCTCGTCATCGACGGCGACTCGTTCGCGCACCGCGCCTACCACGCGCTCCCGAAGTCGATTCGCCGGGCCGACCGGCGGCCGGCCGGGGCGCTGGTCGGCTTCGCGAACATGCTGATCCGCCTGTGGGAGGCCGAGCAGCCGCGCACCGTTCTCGTAGCCTGGGACACGCTCGAGGTGCCGACCTACCGGCACGAGTCCTTCGACGCCTACCAGTCGGGGCGCGAGTTCGACGCGGAGCTGCTCGAGCAGCTGGCACTCCTGCCCGAGCTGGTGGCGTCCTTCGGCTTCGCCGTCGCCAAAGGGGCCGGATACGAGGCGGACGACTTTCTGGCTGCCGCCGCCGACGCCGAGACGGCCCGCGGCGGGCAGGCGCTCGTCGCGACCTCCGACCGCGACGCGTTCCAGCTGGCCTCCTCGACCGTGACCATCCTCCAGCCCACGCGCGGCGTGAGCGAGATCGCCCGCATCGGCCCGCCGGAGGTGCGTGAGCGCTACGGCGTCGAGCCCGAGCAGGTGCCGGATTTCATCGCCCTGCGCGGCGATCCCTCGGACAAGCTTCCCGGCGCGCGCGGCGTCGGCCCCAAGACGGCCGCGCAGATCCTGGCCGAGTACGGCTCGCTCGAGAACGCCCTCGCCGCGGGCCGCTTCTCGGCCGAGGCGGACGCCCTCCGGCTGTACCGGCAGATCGCGCAGCTCGACCACTCCGCGCCGCTCCCGCCGATGGAGGACGCGCAGCCCGACTGGGCGGGCGCGGCGAAGCGCGCGAGCGACTGGGGGCTGGGAGCGCTCGCCGGGCGCCTCGAGGAAAGGGAGCGGGAATCGACGTCGTAAGCAGCGCGGCGATGGAGCGGCTGCACCCGACCGGGCCGCATCCCGAGTCGCCGGAGCGCCAGCGCGTGCTGCTCGAGTCGCTGCAGGACTGGAAGGAGTCCGAGCCGGCGACGGAGGACGACGTCGCGCGCTGCCACGACCGCCTCTACATCGAGCGGATCCGCGACATCTCCGGGCCGACGTGGCTCGATCCGGACACGGTCGGCTCCGACACGAGCTACGAAGGCGCGATGCTGTCCGCCGGAGCCGCGCTCGAGGCCGTCCGCCAGGAGGCCTTCGCAATCGGCCGACCGCCCGGACACCACGCGCTCCCCACGCGCGCGATGGGCTTTTGCCTCTTCGGGAACGCGGCGATCGCCGCCCGCTATGCGCAGGCCGAGCTTGGCGTCGAGCGCGTGGCGATCGTCGACTGGGACGTCCACCACGGGAACGGCACGCAGGAGATCTTCTGGGACGACCCGAGCGTCTTCTTCGCATCGCTCCATCAGTGGCCGTTCTATCCGGGAAGCGGCGGACCGGAGGAGCAGAACGAGACGACGCTGAACGTCCCGCTCCCGGCCGGGTCCGGCGACGCCGACTACCTGCGTGCGTTTGCCGAGAAGGTCGAGCCGGCAGTCGCGGGCTTCGACCCGGAGATCGTCATCGTCTCGGCGGGCTTCGACGCGCACGAGGAGGACCCGCTGGCGATGATGGAGGTGACCGAGCACGGGTTCCTCGAACTCGCCCGGCGCTCGGCCGCGCTCGCGCCCCGCTGCGCCGCCGTGCTCGAGGGCGGATACAACCTCGAGACGCTTCCGCGCCTCGTCGCACGCAGCGCTCGAGGGCTTCTCCGCCGCATAGATAACCTGGTTCAACATGCGGGACGAACACGGCATCCAGGCCGAGAAGCTGGCGCGCGAGTACAAGGGCGGGATCAAGGCCGTGGACGGGATCGACCTGCGTATCGAGCCCGGCGAGATCTACGGGTTCCTCGGCCCGAACGGCGCGGGGAAGTCGACGACGGTGCACATGCTGACGACGCTCCTGCCACCCACCTCGGGCACCGCCAGCGTGGCGGGATTCGACATCGTCAAGCAGGGCCCGCAGGTGCGCGCCTCCATCGGCGCCGCGCTGCAGGAGGCCGCGCTCGACCCCTTTCTGACCGGCCGCGAGCACCTGCGACTCCAGGCTTCCCTGCATGGGCTCTCGAGCGAGGAGCGAAAGCGCCGCAGCGAGGAGCTTCTCGAGCGCGTCGGGCTGACGCGCGCCGCCGACCGCAAGATCAAGGGCTACTCGGGCGGAATGAAGCGCCGTCTCGACCTGGCGCTCGCACTCGTGCACGAGCCGAGCACCCTGTTCCTCGACGAGCCGACGACAGGGCTCGACCCGCAGAGCCGCACCGCGCTCTGGAGCGAGGTCGCCCGGCTCGCCAAGGCCGAAGGCGTCACGGTCTTCCTGACGACCCAGTACCTGGAGGAGGCGGACGTGCTCGCCAACCGCGTCGGGATCATCCACCGCGGCCACATCGTCGCCGAGGGAACGCCGGAGGAGCTGAAGGCGTCGATCGGGCGGCCGACCGTCGAAGTGACCCCCGCCGATCCGGACCAGCGCGAGGCGATCGAGGAGCTCCTCACCAACTTCGGCTCGCCGACCGTCGGCGACCCCCTGACGGTCGCCGTGCGCTGCGAGCAGGAGGCCGACCTGGCCGACATCATCCGCGCGCTCGACGCCGCCGGCCTGCACGTCGCCCAGATCCAGATGCACGAGCCGACGCTCGACGACGTCTTTCTCGCCAAGACCGGCACCTCGCTCGAGGGTGCCGCCGAAGAGGAAGAGGAGACGGAAGAAGAGGAGAAAGAGGAAGAGGAGCTCGAGCCGGTCAAAGCGTGACGGTCTCGGTTCACCAGGTTTTCGAGATCGCGCGGCGCTCGATCGTGCGCACGCTGCGCCAGCCCGCGCAGATCATCCCGAACGTCACCTTTCCTCTGCTCCTGCTCGCGATCAACTCGAACGGCCTGCGGGCGGCAACGCACCTCCCGGGCTTCCCGACCAACTCGTTCCTCGACTTCTTCATCCCCATCGCGTTCATGCAGGGCGCGCTCTTCGCCTCTGGAACCGCCGGGGTCGACCTCGCGCGCGACATCGACAACGGCTTCCTCAACAGGCTCGCGCTCACGCCTCTGCGCGGCTGGGCGCTCCTGCTCGGCCAGCTCGGCGGGGCGGTGGCGCTCGGGGCGATTCAGGCCACCGTCTACCTCGGCGTCGGGATCGCGGCCGGCGTTCGGTTCGAATCGGGAGTTGCCGGCGCCGTCCTTCTGTACGTGCTCGCCATTCTGATCGCGCTCGGGTTCGGGACGCTCGGAATCCTTATCGCGCTCAAGACCGGCTCGGGGGAGGCGGTGCAGTCAGCCTTCCCGCTCCTGTTCTTCCTGCTCTTCCTGTCGTCGATGAACCTGCCGCGCAACCTGATCGCCGTCGGCTGGTTCCGCGATCTCGCGACCGCCAACCCGGTCTCGTACATGATCGAGGCGATGCGCAGCCTGGTCATCACGGGCTGGGACGTACAGGCGCTCGCGCTCGGCTTCCTCTTCACGGTGCTGATGATCATCGTCGGCCTGGTCGGCTCGGCCAGGCTGCTCAAGACGAGGATGGCGCGGACGTGAAGCTCACCTCGCGTCGCCAGATCGCCATGGCCCTCGCCTACCGGCAGGCGAAGGTCCTCATCAAGAACCCCTCGCTGTTTCTCCCGCCGATGCTCTTCCCGCTCATGTCGTTCCTCGCCTTCGCGGGCGGCCTCTCGAGGCTGAACCAGATACCCGGGTTCAACTACAGGGGCGGATACACACCGTTCGTCTTCGTTTTCGTCCTGCTGCAGTCGGCCGCGTTCAGCGGCGTCTTCATGGGCTTCAACGTCGCGCGCGACTTCGAGACGGGATTCGCGCGGCGGCTGCTGATCGCGGTCTCGCATCGCTCGGGGCTGATCGCCGGGTACGCGCTCGCCGCGCTGCTGCGCTGGATCGTGGTCGCCTTCGTCCTGACCATGGTCGCGCTTGATCGCGCAGATGCCGGTGGGCGGGAACGGCATCGACATCATCGGGATGTACACGCTCGCCGCGATCCTCAACTTCGCCGGCGTGCTGTGGTCGTCGGGAATCGCGCTCCGGCTGCGCTCCACCCAGGGCGCGCCGCTCATGCAGACGCCGGTCTTCCTCGCACTGTTCCTCGCGCCGGTGTACGTCCCGCTCGTCCTGCTCAAGGGTTGGATCCACGTGGTCGCGACGGGTAACCCGATCACGTACCTGCTCGAGTCGGGCCGCGGCTTCCTGTCCGGGAATCCCGAGCAGGTCCTGCTAGCGTTCGCGTGCGGAGCCGGGCTCATCGCGCTCTTCCTGGTCTGGGCGTTTCGCGGATTGCGCCGCGCCGAGCGGGCTACGAGCTGAACCGACTTGTCGGGGCCCGGCGAAGAGCGTCAGGATCTGTCCGTCCAACCACAGGAGGTTCACATGAAGGCACTGGTCATCGCACGACCGAAGTTCCCGATCGGGCCCGAGATGGCGCCGATGATCACCCAGGGCGCGCTCGACTGGTACGAGCGCTACAAGGATCGCTTCGAGGTCTTCGGCACGTTCATGGGCGGCGGCGGTTTCGCCGTCGTCGAGGTGGACGACTCGGACGAGCTCAGCAAGATGATCGTGGAGATGCCGTTCGCGACGTTCAGCGAGGTCAACGCCGAGCTGTACGTCGAAGGCGACAAGGGCTTCCGCCAGTTCCAGGACGCGATGGCGGCGATGATGGGAGCGCCCGCGGCGTAACCGCTTGTAACGGGAGGGCGGGAGCGCGAGACTAGGGCTGCGACTGCATATCGGGGAGAAGAGAGGAGCACGTCATGGCCGCAACCGTTTCCGTCCTCCCGGAGATTTCCGAGGAGGAGCTCACCGAGTTTCGAATGCTGCTGGGCGGCGAGGCGCTCAGGCCCGGCGATCCCGGCTACGACCGGGTTCGCCCGTCGTTCAGTCAGATGTACGCCGACAAGCCCGGGCTCGTCGTCCTCTGCAAGGGGACGGCGGACGTCGTCGCCGCGGTCGATTTCGCCCGCGCCCGCGGGATCGAGGTCACAGTCCGCGGCGGCGGCCACTCGGTTGCCGGCCTGTCCAGCACCGACGGCGGCATGGTCATCGACCTCGCGCCCATGAACGGCGTGCTGGTGGACAAAGATGCACAGCTCGCGTACGTCCAGGGCGGAGCGCTCTGGGCGGACGTCGACCGCGAGGCGCAGCTCTACGGCCTCTCGACGCCCGGCGGCGTCGTCTCCGACACCGGCGTCGCGGGGCTGACGCTCGGCGGCGGCTACGGCTGGCTGCGGCGCACGTACGGGCTCTCGTGCGACAACGTCGCCGCCTACGAGGTCGTGACGGCCGACGGCAGCGTCCTGAACGCGTCCGCCGACGAGAACACCGACCTGTACTGGGCGCTGCGCGGCGGCGGCGGCAACTTCGGGATCGTCACCCGCTTCACCTTCAAGCTTCACCCGGTCGGGCCGATCGTCGCCTTCGCCGGCGTCTTCTACCGGTCCGAGGACGCCGAGACGGTGCTGCGCGGCTTCCGCGAGTTCGCCGACACGGCGCCTGACGAGGTCAATTGCATGACGGTCGCGATCTCGTTCCCCGAGGACGAGCACCTTCCGCCTCCGGTCCACAACCAGAAGTGCTTCGTCGTCGCATCGGTCTACGTCGGCGATCCGGAGGAAGGCATGCGCGTCCTCCAGCCGCTCCGCGAGCTGGGAACGCCGCTGGCGGACATCTCGCAGCCGATGCCGTGGAGGATCGTGCAATCGGCCTTTGACGCCTTCTTCCAGCGCCAGGAAGTGCGGACGTACTGGAAGTCGACTTCGGCGAGCGAGCTCTCCGACGAGCTCATCGACCTCATCGCGACGCGCGCGCAGGACCGCCCGGCGCCGCTCGCGACGATCGTCGTCTGGCTCACCGGCGGTGAGGTGAACCGCGTCGGCCACGACGACGCTGCCTTCAGCGAGCGCTCGGCGAAGTACCTGTTCAGCGTCGAGGGCACCTGGCACGAGGCGGCCGACGACGACAAGGTCGTCTCCTGGGTGCGCGATACGTGGGGCGCGATCTCCGAGTTCGGCACCGGGACGACGTACATCAACTTCGCCGAGGAGGGCGAGTCGGTCGTCGACGAGGCCTTCGGAGCCAAGCTCGAGAAGCTGGCGCAGATCAAGGCGAAGTACGACCCGGACAACTTCTTCCACCGCAACAACAACATCGCCCCTGCTGCATAACGGTTGAGCACCTTCGTCGTCCTGCGCGAGCGTGGCCCGGGCTGGGACTCGAGCCGGGACATGCGAGCGCAGGACGGCTGGGACGATCACGCGGCGTTCATGGAGGGGCTCGTCGAGGAGGGATTCGTCCTCCTCGGCGGGGTGCTCTCCGACGGGCGGGCGTTGCACATCGTCGAGGCGGAGTCGGAGGATGCGGTGCGAGCGCGGTTCGGCGACGATCCGTGGCCTGTGGAGATGCTCGACGTGGCAAGTGTGAGCCGGTGGGAGGTCCTGCTCGGCCGGCTGACATAAGCCCTGGGCCGCGACACAGTCGTCCGGCGGGAGCCGCACGATGTCCACGTGCTCGCGCTCGTTCTGCGCATCGTGCTCGCAGGCGCGCTCGCAGCCGGCGCGCTGCTGAAGCTGGGCCGACCGCGGGCCTCGGCGCGCTCGCTCGAGACGTTCGGAGCCCGGGGGGCGGCCCTCCGGTGGACAGTGCTCGGAGCCGCCGTCGTCGTCGAGTCGGGCCTGGCCGTCGGGGTCGCTGCCGGGTCCCGCGCTTCCGCGCTGGCCGCCGCAGCTCTGCTGTGCGGCTTCGCCGCCGTTCTCGCCTTCGCGATCGCGAGGGGACGGAGGGGCGAGCCCTGTCCGTGCTTCGGGTCGCACGGGCGCGTCGGGCCCGGCGGCATCGCCCGCAACATCGCGCTGGCCGGCGCGCTCGCAGCACTCCCCTGGCTGTCCGAGGTCTCGCTTTCTACCTCGGCCTGGCTCGCACTCGGCCTCGGCGTCGCGCTGTGCGGCGTCGCGGCCCTCGCGGTCGCGGTGGCCGCCCTGGCGCGCGAGATCGGCCTGCTGCGCCTGCGGGTTGCGCCGTCCGGGGCGCTCGAGCTTCTCTCGGAAGGGCCGGAGCTCGGTCGGTTCGCGCCCATCGTGCAGAGCTTCTCCATCACTGACGAGACCCGAGTCGCGCTCGCCGTGTTCTCGTCCGAAGGTTGCCGGATCTGTGGCGATCTGAAGCCGGCCGTTGCCGTGGTCGCCAGCGACCCGGCGGTCGCGGTACGCGTCTTCGACGAGCACGCGGACGCCCAGGCATGGGACGCGCTCCGCGTGCCGGGGAGCCCGTACGCGGTGGCGATCGATCTCGACGGGACCGTTCGAGCGAAGGGCACCTTCAACAACCTGACGCAACTCGAGAGCGTCGTCGCTACCGCGCAGCGGCGCGCCCAGCCGTACGTCCATGCCTGATCGCGGACACATCCTCGAGGCCGTCGCCGCCTCGACCTCCCGCCGCGGCTTCCTCGCGCGCGCCGGGCGCCTCCTCGCCCTGGCAGCCGGCGGCGCCGCAGCCGCATCGGTGCGCCCGCAGGACGCGGACGCATTCCACTTCTGCGGGCACATCTTCACCACGGACTCGTGTCCCCATCCGACGGGCTTACCGCGGGTGGACGCCCACGGCTTCCCGTTGCGTGCGCGTGACGGCGCGCCGGTCGACAATCTCGGGCGGCCCGTCGACAAGGAAGGCTTTCCCGTCGACGGCGGCGGCCGCAGGCTGCGCGACCCAGATGGGCAACCGCTTCCACCGGCGCCGCGCACGCGCGTCTGCCTCGACCAGGTCAGCGAGCGATACGACTTCCGCACCTATATCGACGGCTCGTGGTACCGCTGCTGCGGCGGTCACGTGCGCAAGCTCATCGACTGCTGCTCCTACAGCCGGAGGCGGATAAACGGGGACGCGTCGCTGACGGGCTACTGCTATCGAGGGCGTCGGGTCTTCTGCGTCCTCTACTACGACACGAAGGTGCCGTGCTAGCCGCCGTCCTCGGCGCGGCCGCTTTCGTCGCGGGGCTCGCCGGAGCGTGGTCGCCGTGCGGGTTCTCGGTAGTCGAGACGATCGGGGGGTCCCGCGCCCCCGTTCTCCGCGCTGCAGCGTGCGTCGCGTTCACCGTTGGAGCCCTCACGGGCGGAATCGCCACCTTCGTAGGCCTCAGCGCGCTGGGAGGTGCGGTCGCAGTCGGCCCTGCCGTCGCGGTGGCCGTCGCCATCTCGCTCGCAGCGGCCGCAGCCGAGGCCTGCGGCGTCCGCATCGTCCCGCAGGTCCGCCGCCAGGTTCCCGAGAGCTGGAGGCGCAGGCTGCCGCTCCCGGCGGCCGCGGGTGCATACGGCGTGCTCCTGGGGCTCGGCTTCGTCACGTTCGTCCTCACGCTCGCGTTCTGGGCTCTCGCGGTCGTTGCGCTCGTTCTCGGACAAGTCCGGCTCGGCCTCGCCCTCGGAGCCGGGTTCGGCCTCGGACGGGCGGTGCCGATCCTCCTCTTGGCCCCGCTCGCGTCGCAGGCCAGCGGCAGGGACCTCCTCGACGCCATGTCGATGCGGCCGCGGATGCTGCGCGGCCTGCGCGCCCTGGCAGGCGCCGCGCTCGGCGCCTGCGCGGCCGTGCTCCTCGCACACGGCGCGTCCGCTGCCTCCACGCCGATCAACGGGACGGATCCGTCCGCGGAATTCGGCGTCGTCGCCTGGGACCGGCCGGCAGGTTCGATCCTTCGCTACAAGGTTCGCGCGCTCGGGGGAGCCGCCGCAGCTCATCACACGGGGCCTCTGGAGGCTCCGCTTCCCGGCCGTGACGCCGCGGTCGGCGAAGGGCTCGTGGCGTGGCGCTCGGACCGGCTCGTGCGCGTCGTCCGCAGGAGCGACTTCGAGCCCGTCCTCCAGGCGGTGGTTCCCGGGGCAAACGAGCTCGCGGTCTCGTCCCGTTGGCTCGTCTACCGCGTCACGGGGCCGAGCAGCGACCGGCTCGTCGCGCGCTCGCTCTCCACCGGCCGCGAACGGACGATTGCCTCGACGGGGGCGGGGCAGCGACTCGGCCGCCCTTCGGTGCGCGGCGACCTCGTCGTCTTCCACGTCGCTTCGACACAGGAGAGCCGGATCGTCGCAGTCGATCTCGCGCACGGCACGCGCCGCGTGCTGCGGGCAAGCCGAATCGAACAGCTGACCAACCCCTCGGTGGACGGTGGCAGCCTCGTGTACGTCCGCGCCTCCGCCACTGCTCAGGAGCTCGTCCGCGGCCCCGTCGACCAACCCGCCGGCGACCGCACGCTTCTGCGCGCGCCGCCGACCGCCCTGCGCGATCTCGGCTACGAGCCCGGGTACAGCCATCACACGAGGACTCCACGGCCGGGGCGCTCCAAGACGCTGTTCTGGACGACTGCTCTCGCACCACGGTCGGCCTACCTGACGCTCGACCCGCTCACCCAGGCCTCCGCGAGCGCCCGCTTCGTCTCGCTACCGGTCGGCCGCAGCCCGGCTCCGCGGCCGCTTCCGAACCGGATCGCGTTTTCGCCGCCGACCGCGCCGCCGGTCCTCGTCTACACCGCGTCGAACCGGTCGCAGGATGTGCTCGTCGCCGTCACCGCCCTCGGCACGGAAGAGGTGGTCGGGCGTGCCTCGCGCCTCGAGGATCCGGCCTGGTCGGCGGACGCCGCGAGACTTGTGTTCGCAGGACCCGACGGGCTGTACGTCTCCGCACTCGACGGCTTGCCGCCCGTCAGGATCACGCGCGGGCGGGCGGATGCCGACCCGAGCTGGTCACCCACCGGGACGATCGCCTTCGTCCGCGGCCGCGCGATCTACACGGTGGGCGAGGACGGCAGCGGGCTGAGACGGGTCACGAGTCCCGCCCAGCGCTCCCAGGAGCCTGCGTGGTCGCCGGACGGAACGCGCCTGGCCTACGCCTCTCGCCGGGGCGGCAACTGGGACATCTACGGCGTCGACGCAGCCGGGCGCAAACGTCGAATCACGCGAACACAGGCCGCCGAGGGATATCCGTCGTGGTCGCCGGACGGCACCCACCTCGCGTTCGAGCGGCAAACGAACAACGGCTGGCGGATCTTCGTCGACTCGTGGGACGGTGGCTCCGCGACAAGGCTCACCTCAGGCCCGGGCGACGACGTCCACTCCGCCTGGGCACCTGACGGAGCATTCCTCGCCTTCGTGGGGACCAGAGACGGTCGGCCCCGCATCTGGCGCGTCGACGCTGCCGGCGGTCCGCCGGAAGCCATCGGTCGTACCGCCGGGATCGAAGATGCGGCGGCCTGGCGCCCAATGAGTCGGCCCAGGTGACAGAGCGTCTACCCTGGCGAGGATGCCCGACCTCCCGTTGACCGGCGGTTGCCTCTGCGGAGGGGTCCGCTTCGAGGTGAACGAGCCGCTCGTCTCGTCCGGCTACTGCCACTGCACTCGCTGCCAGCGGCGCACCGGGACGGGGGCGTCGGCCTCGGGCCGGATTGCACCGGGCTCGCTGGCGATCGTCTCCGGGGAGGAGCTGATCCGGTCCTGGGATCCGCCCGACCACGGCTTCTCGAAAGTCTTCTGCAGCCAGTGCGGCAGCGCCCTGTGGAGTCAGAGCCAGGACGATCCCGAGATCAAGAGCGTCCGCCTCGGTGCATTCGACGCGGACCCGGGGATTCGCCCGTCCACCCGCCAGTTCGTCGCCTATGCCGCGCCGTGGGAGCCGATCCCGGACGACGGGCTGCCCCGGTACCCCGAGCACCGCCAGTAGCTACTGCACGTCCTCGCCCGGCCAGGTGTCGGTGAGAAGGTAGCCCTCCGGGAATGGATCGCTCGGGTCGACGAGCACCTGCGTGACACCGGTGATCCACGCGCTGCCGCGGATGGCAGGGACGATCGCGGGGCGCCCGCCCACCTCGGTCTCCGACACGATCCGCCCCTCGAACGCCGTCCCCAGCACGGACGCATGCGACATCGAGTCGCCCGGCCGCATGAGACCGCGGGCGTGCAGCGCCGCCATCCGGGCGGAGAGCCCCGTGCCGGTTCCGGAACGGTCGAGCCGGCCGGGCGCGATGACGACCGCGTTCCGCGACACCTCCCCCACGCCGCGCCACGGCTCGGCGATCTGGACGATGCTGACGCCCGCGATCTCCGTGTTGTCGGGATGGACGCACGGCAATTGCTGGCGAGCCGCCTCGCGGATCAGCTCGCCGACGCGGCACAGCTCGCGCGCCTCCGAGGGCTCGAGCGAGAACCCGAGCGCGGCCGCGTCGGCGATCGCGTACCACATGCCGCCGAACGCCACGTCGACGGTCAGCGACCCGAGTCCGTCGACCTCGAGCGGCGCGTCGATCCGGTCGGCGAAGCACGGCACGTTGGTCAGCTCGACCGACTCGCACTTCCCCTCCCGGCAGGCGGCGCGCACCTCGACGACGCCGGCGGGAGCCTCCAGGCGCAGCGTCGTCTCCGGCTCGCGCATCTCCACCATGCCCGTCTCGAGCAGGACAGTCGCGACGCAGATCGTGTTCGAGCCCGACATCGCCGGGTACTCGGTCGGCTCCATGATGATGAAGCCGGCGTCGCAGCCGGGGCGCGTGGCCGGGACGATCAGATTGGCGTGCACCGCGACGCTGCCGCGCGGCTCGCGCAGGAGCAGGCGGCGAAGCGAGTCGTCGCGCGCGAGCGCCTGCATCTGCTCGAAGACCGTCGCACCCGGCGGCGGAAGCACTCCTCCGGTGACGACGTTGCCGATCTCGCCGCCGGCGTGGCAGCCCACGACGGTCAGGGTTCGTGCCGCGCGCAAGGCCGCGTCAGTCTACGACCCGCGCCTGCACCCCCCACCCGCCGAAGTCCTCGGACACGGCGACCACGAGCTCGTTGTCGCCCTGCTCGAGAGGGAGATAGACCGTGTCGTGCCAGCCGATGCTGCCGAGGAAGCGGTAGTCGCGGGAGCGGTAGGTGGCGTCTCCGCCATACAGCGCGGCTCCGTTCAGATAGACGTGCGCGCGGTCGCTGAAGCCGAGCTGGACGGCCTTCGCGCCCGCGCCGTCTGCCGGGATCGTCGCGCGCGCGAGGACGGTGTTCCTGCCGTCCTCGATGCCCTGCACGCGCGCAAGATCGACGAGGCCGCCCGGCTCGCTCTCGACCGGCGTCCACGAGCGCGGCTTGGCGCGCTCCTGCTCGAGCTCCTCTTCCGCGAACGCATCCGAGACATCCCACGCGCGGATCACTCCCGCGGGCGCGGCCGGCTGTGGCGGCGGCGCCGGATCGACTTCCGAGTCCTCCCCGAACGCAAGGTCGCCGAAGTGGACGTCGGGCCCGCTGACGAGCACGCCGATCCGGCCGCGCCGCCGCGGCTCCTTGAGCGGGCAGACGAGCGCAACGGTCGTGAGGTCGCCGACCCGCACTTCGGCACGACTGCCGGCGAAGTCGACGCGGATTCGAAACCAGTCACCGACCGGGAACCTGAGCGGAGCCCAGAACCCGTCACCGTGGTAGAGCTGCCAGCTCGAGATCCCGTTCGTGACCGGCGTGTACTGCACGGCATCGGGGTTGCCCACCTGGTGCGGACGGACGAAGAAGGACTCGTAGTTCCGGTCGTCCGCGGCGCGCCACACGATTCCGTGGAACGACCGCTCCGCGCCGACGGCCAGCTCGAGCTCGACCCACCCGTCCTCGAGCTCGACGTCCGCGAGCGCCGCCGCGAAGCCACGCGCGACCGTCGACATCCTCCGGCGGAAGATCGACCACTCGCGCTCCCCCTCGCCCCAGTCCCAGCCGTCGGAGTGGAAGGACAAGCGCATCTGCGCCTATCGACGCACTGGGGGCTCCGTTGTTAGAACTTCCGCATCGGTATCGCACTGCCTCACTTGTCCGGCGCGACCTACATCACCGACGGCGGGATGGAGACGACGCTCATCTTCGAGCAGGGGATGGAGCTGCCGCAGTTCGCGTCCTTCCCGCTCCTGGAGAGTGAAGAGGGACGAGAAGCGCTGCGCGCCTACTTCGAGCCGTACCTCGCGATCGCGCGCGAGCGCGGCGTCGGGATCCTCCTGGACGCGCCGACCTGGCGCGCCAATCCCGACTGGGGCGAGAAGCTCGGCTACTCGCGCGAGCGGCTCGAGCAGGCGAACCGCGACGCCGTCGCGTTCATGGACGAGCTCCGCGACCAGGCGGATGTCCTCGTCAGCGGCTGTGTCGGCCCGCGCGGCGACGGCTACGTGCCGGGCGAGCTGATGAGCGCCGACGAGGCCGAGAGCTACCACTCGTGGCAGGTCGACGTCTTCGCGGGCACGAGCGCCGAGCTTGTCAGCGCCCTCACGATGAACTACGCGGAGGAGGCGCTCGGGATCGCGCGCGCCGCGGACGCGGCGGGCCTTCCGTGCGCCGTTTCGTTCACGGTCGAAACGGACGGACGGCTACCGAGCGGGCAGCCGCTCGGCGAGGCGGTCGAGCAGGTGGACGCGGGGACGGACGGCGCGCCGGCCTACTTCATGATCAATTGCGCCCATCCCACCCATTTCGCCCACGTGCTCGAGCAGGACGGCGCGTGGAAGGAGCGGATTCACGGCCTGCGCGCGAACGCGTCGAAGATGAGCCACGCGGAGCTCGACGAAGCGGAGGAGCTCGATCCCGGCGATCCCGAGGAGCTGGCCGCGGACTACGTCGGCCTTCGCTCCCGGCTTCCGAACCTCAACGTGGTCGGCGGCTGCTGCGGCACCGACCACCGGCACATCGACGCGATCAGCAAAGCCTGGACTCAGTCGACCTCTTCGTAGAGCTTCTCTCCGCGGTGCAGCCGCCGCGCAATGTCGAAGATCTGCCGCTGCGACCGGGTCGTCGTCGCGTGCGCGGCGAGGTAGCGCGCTGCCGCGAGCAGCGGGAGCGAGTCGCCGGTGAGCTCGTGCTGGCGGGCCGCTGCCTCCACGCACTGGATCGTGTGGAAGTTGCGGTTCTCGCGGACGAGCGCGGCGCCGAGCGCGGCTACCAGCCTCTGCGGGTCACCACCTGCGCCCAGGAACGAGGCGGCCAGCTGCCCGGCCTCGTCGACCTGCTGCTGCCGGTCGAGCAGCTGGGGCAGCCCGTCCAGCAGCTCGTCGGGGTCGGCGCCGTCCTGCGGCCGCGGCAGCCTGGCGGCCGGCACGTTCAGGAAGCGGTCGAGGTGGACGCTGGCGGCCGCGTCGAAGACGCCACGCAGGAGCTCGGGCGACGAAGAGCGGCGCAGGCCCTGCTCCACAGCGTTCGCGAACGTGAACGTGTGCAGGGCGGTGTCCCAGTCGCCGAAGTCGTTGCTCGTCGGGAAGCGTGCGATCCGCGTGGCGGCCGCGTAGGCGACCGCAGAGGCGAGCTCGACCTCGCTCGCGCCCGCGCGGAGCGCCGAGAGGAGCGCGTCCACGAGCTCGGCCGCCTCCCCCTCGATCAGCATCGTGACGAGGTCGTCGCGGCCGTCCCAGCTGCCGCGGCGCGCGGCGCCCTCTTCCACCGCCCCCGGAAGGCGCTCGAACGCGGCCTCGAGCAGCGCGGGAAGGTCGACCGGGTTGCGCCAGGCGTTGGCCTCCTCCATGCGCTCGGCGAAGGCGAGCTGTGCCGGCAGCGATCCGAGCACCGCTTCGGCGCGGTCCCAGCCGGCGACGTCGAGGGCTTCGAGCGCCTTGTTGACGAAGTCGAGCGTGTGCCCGCCGTCGAGATAACGGTGGTCGGTGGCGGCCGCAAACAACATGTCGGCGAGTTGGTTATGCGTCGCGCCCGCCCGGACGGCCGACACGAGCGCGCGCTCTGCGCCCTCTGCATCGCGCACCTCGATAAAGCTTCGGAACCACTCCGCGAGCCGTGCGGGCTCGGGCGGCGTCCCCGGAAGCGGATCGAGCGGAAAGCGCGGCGGGCCTGTCGCCGAGTCCGAGGCGACGTCGGCAAGCCCGTGGTAGAGCGCGGCGGGCTGCTCGGGCTCGTCGAGCCGGGGGACGAGATTCATCATGCAGGTGAGGGTCGTCAGGCCGCGGAACCAGCCCTCGCCGCGGCGCACCACGCCGAAGTCGATCCCGGAGCGGAAGAGGTCGAGGCCGCTCGGGTCTGCCTCGAGCAGCGCGAGGGTGGCCTTCGCCAGGACGAGCGGGATGTCCCGCTCGAGCGCGTCACCGAGGCGCTTGCGCTGGTGGCCGACCGGATCATCGCGGGGGCTCAGGTCGACGAGGACGTCGTCGCCGTCCACGGCGACCGGGAAGCGGCGCAACTCGTCGGCGAACTGGTCGAAGGTGCCGCCGGTGGCCAGGTCGAAGCGGGCGTGGTGCCAGTGGCACGTCAGGATCCCGTCGCAGACCGTCCCGCGGTGGAGCGGAAAGCCCATGTGCGGACACCGGTTGTCGACCGCGTATACCTCCTCGCCTTCGGCGAACAGGCAGAGCGTGTGCCGGTCGAGGTGCACGACGAGGCGGCCTGCGGCGCGGAGCTCTTCGAGCGACGCAGCGCGGACGCCACGATCTGTTGCGATAGCGGTCATGCGGTTCTCCTTCTCCACCAGAAGCGGGGGTCGTCGGGCTCGGAGACTGCGAGCTCGTCCAGGCTCACACCACGGTACTGCTCCAGCGTGAACGACGTCTGAGCCGAGAAGCCGAGGGCCGAGAGCGAAAACGTGAGGGGATGGACGGACAGGCGCCAGTCTGCGAGGGGGCCCGGCTCGTCGAGCAGCGCCTCCTCCTCGTCCGAGCGGACGTCCAGGACGATGGCGCCACCGTGTTGGCCGATGAAGTGGTCGTGCCACACTGCGAGGCCGCGCCGCGCGTCGGCGACGTACTCGTTGAGCCGGTCGTTCGCCTCGCGTGCGCTCGTCCCGTCGGGAGCTAGGGCATAGACGAGGTAGCAGCGTGTGCTCACGACTGTCCAGCCTAGAACCTCAACTATGGTTTAAGTCAAGTGGCCACCGAGCTGACCATCGGAGAGCTTTCCGCCCGCAGCGGCGTCGCACCCTCGGCGCTGCGCTTCTACGAGCGGCAGGGCCTGATCGTGGCGCAGCGGACGAGCGGGAACCAGCGCCGCTACGACCGCGCAACCTTGCGGCGAATCGCGCTCGTCCAGGCTGGGCGCGCAGCCGGCATCCCGCTCACCCGCATCCGCGGCGCGCTCGAGACCCTGCCCTCCAACCGCACTCCGAGCCGCCGCGACTGGGAGCGCCTCTCGCGCACCTGGCGCGCAGACATCGAAGCGCGCATCGCCACACTCGAAGCCCTCCGCGGCCGGCTCGACACGTGCATCGGCTGCGGCTGCCTCTCGATCGACCGCTGCGACCTGCTCAACCCCGACGACGAGGCTGCGCAGCTCGGGCCGGGCGCGCACTACCTCGAGTCCGATCCGAGCTGACCTCACAGAGCGGGTCGGGAGTAGCGTTTCACCCCGCATGAAGCTGTACGACTACGCCGCGTCCTGCAACTGCTACAAGGTGCGGCTCCTGCTCGCCCACCTCGGCATCGACTACGAGCGCGTGCCGGTGGACATCTTCGCGGGCGGGACGCTGACGGACGAGTACGGGCGCATCAACCCGATGCGCACGGTGCCCGTGCTCGAGACCGAGCAGGGCTACCTACCGGAGTCGAACGCGATCCTCACATACCTGGCCGAGGGAACGGCGTACGTTCCGGACGATCCCTGGGAGCGCGCCCGGGTCGTGGGCTGGCTCATCTACGAGCAGACGGACGTCGTCTTCATGGTCGGCGGCCTGCGCTTCCGGCTGATGGTCGGCCGCTGGACGCCGGATCATCCCGAGGCCGTGCGCCGGCGGGAGGGCGCACTCGAGGTGCTGCAGTTTCTCGACGACCACCTGGCCGAAGACGAGTTCCTCGTCGGCGGGCGCTACACGATCGCCGACATCGCGGTCTACGGCTATTCACACCGCGCCGAAGAGGCGCAGCTCGACCTCGAGCCGTATCCCAACCTGCGCGCGTGGTTCGAGCGCATCGAGTCGCAGCCCGGCTACATGGAAGACGTCGAGCCCTACGGCGCCAACGCCGCGCCCGGCGCCGGACAGTCCATCTACAGCTAGCGCGACTACTCGGTCGGCTCGGGCGGTTCGATCTCCCGCGCGACAGGCGCTGCAACAGGCTCGGCCGGTCCCATGTCGAGCCGGAACGGCGGATACTCGTCTCGCATCAGCAGGACGTACGCCGCCACGCGGGCCGTCCATCTGTCCATGCCCAGGACGAAGTTGAAGATCCCCGGCGGATAGCGGCCCGTGAAGAGCAACGCGACAGCGGCGAAGAGAACGAGAACGCCGACCAGGTCCGGGCTGGCCCAGCGCCCAGTCTCGTCGTCCCATCCCCAACCCCAGCCCCAGCCACCGACGAAGATCCCGACGACGATCGCCTGCGGAATCACGAGCAGCCACCACTTGACGAGGACGAGCCCGCGCGACAACCGTTCCGGATAGTCGACCTCCAGCCGCGCCGGATAGTCGGGCTCCGGCCCGAGCGTGAAGGGCGGATAACGGTCCGTGCCGAGCGCGGCGTACGAGTAGAAGCCGACGCGCCACGTCCAGCGCATCACACCGAGCACATAGTCGAACAGCCCGCGCGGATAGCGGCCGGTGAACAGGATCGCGAAGAACGCGATCACCCAGGCGACGACCACGCCCAGCCACAGGAACACGAGCACGATCACGTGCGGGATCACCAGCAACCACTTCACGATCCACAGCCCCCTGCTCACATCCGGCTCGAGGTGGCCCTCGATCCTGACGGGGTAGGCGTCCGGGACGGTCGTCATCAGCCGAGCGCCGCAGCCTCAGCGGCCGCCGAGGGCTTCGGCTCCGGGAGGCGGGTCATGCGGAAGGAGTTGAGGAAGCCGAGGAGCCCGGCCAGCAGCGGGATGATCAGCGCGATCTGCAGAGCGTAGTGCCGTGCGTCCGTGTTGATGCGGATGATCTCCGCCTGCACGTCCTTCGGCTGGCCCTCGAGCAGCGTGATGAGCGCGGTGTTGCTCATGATCTCGGCGTCGTGCTCGAGCGTGGTCGCGACCTGCTCCTTCTCGGCCGGCGCCAGCACCTTGCTGTCGTTGGCCATGTTCGTGAAGGTGAGCGAGAGGACGGAGAGCATGATCGCGCCGGCGAACGCCAGGCCGAACGAAAGCCCGAACGAGCCGGCCGCGGAGTTCACGCCGGCCGCCTCGCTCACCCGCTCCTCCGTGATCGGGGCGAGCGTGTAGTTGTTCAGCTGCGAGACCATGAGGCCGAAGCCGGCGCCGGCGATCAGGAGCGGGATGACGAGCCACCAGCCGGAGTGGGCGCGCGGCACGATCGGGATCAGGATCGCGACCCCGACTGGTCACCAGCCCGAAGCCGATCTGGATGAGCCTGCTCGGACGGCGCTTTCCGGCCCTCTTTCCCGCCAGCAGCGCGACGCCGAACATGGTGAGCGAAAGCGGCGCGAGCGACAGCCCAGCCTCGAGCGCGTTGTACTCGAACACGATCTGCAGGTAGAGCGGCAGCACGATCATCAGGCCGCCGAGCGCGATCTGCTGAAGCGACTGCTCCGAGATACCGATCGCGAACGGCTTGAACTTGAAGAGGTCCGGATCGATCAGCGGGGGCTTACCCTGGTTCTTGCGGCGGCGCAGCCAGAAGACGAGCGCCGCGAGCGCGGCCAGACCGACGCAGATCGTCGCGACGACCCAGTCTCCGCCCTCCTGCCAGATCAGGATCCCGAGCACGACGCCGCCCATCCCGATGACGGACAGGATCGCTCCGACGACGTCGATCTTGCGTTCACCGGTGTACGGCACGTCCTTGACGAGCCGCACGCCGATCAGGACGATCGCGATGATCACGACCTCGAGCCCGAAGCCGACCCGCCAGGAGAGGTAGGTCGTGATGAAGCCGCCCAGCAGCGGCCCCACGGCGGCGGCGATTGCTGCGGAGGCGCCGACGAGCGCGTAGGCCCTCCGTTGGGCCGCGCCCTCGAAGTTGCCGTGGATGAGCGACTGCATCGCCGGCAGTAGGAGCGACGCGCCGATGCCCCCCGTGATCGCCCAGCAGATGATGATCGTGGTCAGGTTCTGCGCGAACACCATCGACAACGCGCCGATTGCATAGCCGATCAAGCCGAGGATGTAGGCCTTCTTGCGCCCGATCAGGTCGCCGATCTTGCTGCTCAGCAGGATGAACGCGGCGGAGACAAGGGCTTCGAGCGCGATCGCGGACTGGACGCCGCTCGCGGTCGTGTCCAGGTCCTTGACGACCGCCGAGATCGAGACGTTCATCAGCGACGTGTCGACGACGAGCACGAACATCGCCATCGCCAGGAGGATCGCGAGCTTGGAGCTGCCGGAGCCCGCGGCGGGCGCGTCCGCGGTCGTCGTCGTCATCGCCGCCTAGGTTCGCAGATAACGAACGGTGCTTCCCTCAGCCGGATCGGGTGATCAGCGCGCCGACGTTTCCCCAGGTAGCGCGGCTCCCGCTGTCAAAATTGCGCGGTCGTGGAAGTGCCGGTTCAGTTTTTCCAATCGGTGATCGCGATCGAGGTCGCGGTCACGGGCGCGTTGCTGTGGCAGATCCGCTTCTTCGAGTCCAGGGACGCGCAGCGGCGAGAGCACGAGCATCTTCCTGACGCCCGCCTGCGGCTCGGCCTCGCACTCGTCCTGGGCGCCACCATCTTCAGCGAACGGGCGGATCTCCAACCCCGAGTCGACGACCGCGATGCCGGCGTGGGATGGCCACGGGTCGATGAGGGCGATCGGCCGACGAGGGGCCGAAGACGACGGGCTGCTCGTCACGGAGGGGCTCGCTCAGCTCGTGGTCCCGATCCGCCGACTTCGAGCGCACAGGCGGCCGTGCTTCCACCGTGCGCGGGCAGGCGACGCGATGCTTCGGACGAACCGCGAGCCGAACCACGATCGACCACCACGTGCGGCGATCGAAAGTCAGGCCATGGAGAAAGACGACCGGCGTGCCGGTGCCATCATCGTCGTAGGCGAGCCGAGTGGTCAGGTGAGTTGCGCTGGACATGGGTTTCCTCCCGGGACTGGCGGCGTTACGTAACGATGTAACGTAACGATGTTGCGTTACTATGTCAAGCGCGAATGGGACGACCGAGGGAACACGACGAGCGGACCGCGGCCGCACTCCTCGACGCGGCCGAGCAACTGATTGCGAACGCGGCGTCGACGCCCTGTCTCTGCGCGAGGTCGCCGGCGAGGCAGGAACGACGACACGCGCCGTCTACAGCCTGTTCGGCTCGAAGGAGCAGCTGCTCGGCGCGCTCGGCGTCCGCGCATTCGAGTTGCTGGAGGATGGTCTCGAGGAAGTACCCGTGACGGCTGAGCCGCGCCAGGACCTGGTCGAGGCTTCGCTCATGTTCAGGCGCTTCGCGCTCGGGCACCCGGCGCTCTTCTCGATCGCCTTCCACCGCGTCGATCCGACGATTTGGCCTCGCTTCCAGACGGCCGCGATGAACACGCTCGTCATCCTCTACCAACGATTCGAACCGCTGGCCGCACAGGATCTGCTCGGCGGTCGCAGCGTCTCCGAAGCCGCCTGGCAATTCCACGCGCTCTGTGAGGGGCTCGCGGGCCTCGAGCTTCGCGGGACTCCGCTCGGCGACGACCCCGAGACGCTCTGGCGTGACGCCGTCCACGCCCTCGATTAGCAATAGATGTAGCGCCGACTTGCGCGGGGGACGGTGTCCGGCCGCAGGCCTACTCTTCGATGAGCAGACGGGGTCTGGTCAAAGGAGGAGGTTCGATGGACTCGTCACCACTTGGTATGCGCCTCGGAGCGGAGGCGCTGGGCACGTTTCTCTTCTTCTTCCTCGGCTTCAACGCGATCGCCGTTTCGGTCCAAATCGGCGCCGGGGCAATCGGCAGCCTCGGAATCGCGTTCGCGTTCGGGCTCGGCCTCGCGCTTGCGATCGGGGGGCTCGGACAGATCTCCGGAGGCCACTTCAACCCCGCCGTCTCCCTCGGCCTCGTCGCGGCGCGGAAGTTCCCTCCCAGGGAGCTGATCCCGTACTGGCTTGCGCAGCTCGTGGGAGGCTTCATCGCCGTTCTCGTGGTTGCCGCCGTCTACTCGAGCCGTGCCACGGACGCGCTCGACACCGCCCCCGGAGTTGGCATCTCGAACGGGGCCGCACTCGTGCTCGAGTTGATCGCGACGGCCCTGTTCGTGATCGTCATCTGCACGGTCGCGACCGATGATCGTGCGCCCTGGAAAGGTGTCATGGCGCCGCTGCTGATCGGACTCTTCATCTTCACGGCGGCCGACGCGATCGGCCCGGCGTCCGGCGGCTCGTTCAACCCCGCGAGGTCGATTACCCCAGCCGTCTTCAACTGGAGCTTCGGTGGTCTCTGGATCTACATCGTCGGCCCGCTCGTCGGGGGCGTGGTCGGCGGAGTGGTCTGGCTGATGTTCCACCCGGCTCGAGTGCACGAGGCGGAGTCGATCCGCTCGACCGGCGGCGTGTCACAAGCCGACGTCGCGGCGCGATCACAGAGGAACTAGACCGCGGGACAGACCCAATGGAAAAAGCCCTGTTTCCAGGGCTTTTTCCGTAGCAGGCCTGTAAGCCGGATTCTGTCGAGGGTGACCATCCATCTAGGCCGGCTGTCTCCAGACGGCTCGAGCGGCCTACCCGGCCCCCACGCGGGCTACGTGAGCGGGGCCTGTTCGCCTTGCACCGGACGGGGTTTGGCGAGCCGCCGTGTCACCACGGCGCTGGTGGGCTCTTACCCCACCTTTTCACCCTTACCATCGGCGTCTCCGGAGAGTTTGTCGCCGCTGGCGGTCTCCTTTCTGTGCCACTTTCCGTCGGCTTTCGCCGCCTGGGATTTCCCCAGCGTCCTGCCCTACGGTGTCCGGACTTTCCTCGAGCGCCTGTCAATGACAGGGCTCGCGGTCACCCGGCCTGCATGGTCAATTGTACCCCTGGCGCCGCGATTTCGGATCCCGCCGCGCCTAGCGTCGACCCGCACTCCGCGCAGCGGAGGCCGCCCAGCACCTGCATGACGAACTCGCCGCAGACGAGGCACTCGAGGCTCGCCCCCCGAGCGAGGGCCGAGAGCTCCTGATCGAGCGTGCGGAACAGGGGCGCGACCTCGCTCACGACACCATCCTGAAGACGCCGACCACCTTGCCCAGCACCTGCACGTACGGCGGGTACATCGGCTCGAGGGCGTCGTTCTCGGGCTGCAGCCGGATCCGGCCGTTCTCCCGGTAGAACCGCTTCACCGTCGCCTCGTCGGCCGCCTCGTCCTCGCCCGCGAGCGCGGCGACGATCTCGCCGTTCGTCGCATCCTGCTGGCGGCGGACGACCACGAAGTCGCCGTCCAGGATCCCGGCGTTGATCATCGATTCGCCGCGGACGCGCAGAAGGAACTCCTCGCCCCCGCGCGCCAGCGGCTCTGGCACGGCGAGGTACTCCTCGACGTTCTGCTCGGCGAGCAGCGGGCCGCCGGCCGCGATCTGTCCCACGAGCGGAAGACGGTGCACGTCGGGCTCGGGCTGCGAGGCGGACTCGCGCCTGTGCGGCGCCAGAAGCTCCAGCGCGCGCGGCTTGGTCGGGTCGCGGCGGAGCATTCCCGCCCGCTCGAGGTTGGCCAGATGGGCGTGCACGGTGGACGGCGAGGCCAGGCCGACCTCCTGTCCGATCTCACGCACGGTCGGGGGATAGCCATGCGCTTCGACGTAACGAACGAGAAATTCCCAAATCTCACGTTGCCGCTCGGTCAGCATGCCGTCTCCTTGGTCGCGAACATGTGTTCGCATCACAAGGTAGCGCGGGCTGCGGACGGCGTCAAGGCGCCGCCCGCAACCTGCTTTGAGCTACGACTGCGGAATGCCCTTGAACAGGGCGAATGCCGCGCCGGTCGGATCCGCGAGGACGCTGAAGCGGCCGACCTCCGCAATGTCCGTAGGCGGCATGTACACCGTGGCGCCGAGCTCCTTCGCCTTGTCGGTGGAGGCATCCACGTCCTCGGTCCCGATGTAGACGAGCCAGTTCGGCGGGACGTTGTTCGACTTCATCTCGTCGGTGAGCGCCATGCAACCGGCGGTGCCGGCCTCACCGCCGCCGGGGCGCTCGAAGATCGTGTAGATCATCCCGCCGCCCATGTCCATGTCCTTGGAGGTCCAGCCGAACACGTCGCCGTAGAACTTCTTCGCGCCGTCCACGTCGCTGGTCGCGAGCTCGTCCCAGGCGAACGTACCCTCGGCCGGGGGACCCTCCGGCGGGCTCGACGACGCGAACGCCGACAACACCGCGCCCTGCGGGTCGGCGAACACGAAGAACCGCCCGATATCGGGAATGTCGGAGGGGCCGAAGTAGATCGTCCCTCCGCCGGCCTTGACCTTCTCGGCGGTCTCGTCGGCGTCCTCGACCGCGACGTGGCCGAGCCAGTGCGGCGGAGCGCCGCCCTGCGACGCGCCGAAGCCCCCGTGCATCCCACCGTCGTTCTTGATCATCGGATACTTCTCGTCGCCGACGTCGACCTCTTCGACGTCCCAACCGAGCAGCTCTGTGTAGAAGCTCTTCGCCTTCTCGATGTCGCCCGACATGTGGTCGTGCCAGACGAACTTGCCAAGGATGGCGGTCTGCGTCTCCGTGCTCATCGCACTCCTCCCGTCGTTTCTCCCGACGCTACCGGAAGTGCGGTCACCGTCCGGTAGACCGGAGGTGACCAACTGGAGAAGAACGCCGCTCTATGCGCTGGAGAGGACTTGAACCTCCACGGCCCATCGGGCCACAAGGCCCTCAACCTTGCGCGTCTACCAATTCCGCCACCAGCGCGTGGGGAAGAAAGTGTAGCGGCGGCCCGTCTTGTGTCTGACCGCGAAACGAAGGGAGAGAGCGTGTACGAGCAGCCCTCACTGCACATGGAGCTGGCGAGACTGAAGCACCGCGACTACGAGGTGGAGGCCGGCCGCGCCAGGCTCGCGGCGCAGGTCGAGCGCCACCCGTCCGAGACGCTGTCGTTGATCCGAGGAGCGGTCTCCAGTCTCCGCGACGCGCTCTCCCGCCGCCCGGCGGCCGCCAGGGCTCCGCGCCTCCAGCCGGCCGGCTAGCCCGACCTTTCCGTGACCTGAGACGGCGGGCCCTGCCCGCCTTCTCGGGTTGTCCGGGCGAAGAGTTAGCTCGTCCGTGAGCCGAAGTCGGCGGTGACGATCGTGACGCCGAGACCGTGGTAGACGCCGGGCGCGGAGTCGAACTCCTTGACCGAGAGGCCGATCTGGCGCCAGTCCTTGTCGAGCAGGTTCTCGCGGTGCGGTGGGCTGTTCATCCACATCGTGACCGCGTCGGCCGGGCTCAACGGGCCGGCCGACCAGAGCAGGTTCTCACCGACGCTCCAGTACCGGTAGCCGCGGGAGCCGTAGAAGCCCTCGATGCGCTTCCAGAAGGCTGTCCCGTCGACCGAGTCGTGGCTGAAGTAGCCGCGGCTGCCCATCTCCGTGGAGTGCTGGCCCGCGGCCGCCGTCAGCGGACGAACGAGCCTCAGTGGCCGCAAGCCGTGCTGGGCCCTGATCGTGTTGATCTCGGCCACGATGCCTCGCGCCGCCAGGTTCTGGGAGTGACGCGGGGAGTGCGATGCAGACGCGACGGGCACGGCGATTGCCGAGACGACCCCGAGCATCGTGATGAGCCGCCGCACGGGTGCAAGCATCAGGGATAGAACGGACGTTGTCTATAGGCCATCCGGCCCATTTTTCTTCGGGCCTATGTTGCGAGGTCTCGTCCGTCGAGCAGAATCCTCCAGCGCTCGACGCTGACGGGGGTGAGCAGCCCGGTCTTCGCCCACACGTCTTCGGCGAGCCGCGCGCGCACCTCGTCCTCGGAGCCGGCCTCGACGATCTCGATCACCTCGCGGTCACCCTCGAGGGGTCCGCCGAGGACGATGAAGCCGTCCTCCACCAGCTCGTCCATGTACCGCGCGTGCTCCTCCCAGTCGGCCTGCTCGCGCATGTCGCGCGACCAGTCCCAGGGGCCGCCACGCGCGAGCCGGACGACGAAATGAGGCATGCCGGGAGTCTGGCAGGATGGAGTTGGTGCCGATCGACGCGCTAACGCCGTACGCACACGTCGCCGACGTGCAGCGGTCGGTCGACTTCTACGGCCTGCTCGGGCTCGAGCTGCGCAACAGCGTCGAGGAGGGTGGCAAGCTCGCGTGGGCCTTCGTGACCAGCCCGTCCGCTGACCCGAACGACGCGTCTGCGCGCCTGATGCTCGCTCAGGCCGATGGACCGTTCGATGCCTCGCAGCAGGCTGTCCTCTTCTACTGCTGGGCCCGCGATCTCGAGTCGCTCCAGGCCGAGCTTTCCGACGCCGGCGTCGAGGTCGGCGACATCACCCACCCGTTCTACATGCCGGCCGGCGAGCTCCGGGTCATCGATCCCGACGGCTACGTGGTGCTCGTCGGCCGTTTGAGCTAGACCGAGCGCTCACCGCCTGAGTTGTCCCCGGTCACCGCGCCGAGACGCGGGCCGCGGGCGCCGGCTAGTTGTAGTTCCCAACGAGGTTGTTCAGCCTTGAGGCCGGCGCTTGTTTGCCAAGGGAGCCGTGTGGTCTGCTGAAGTTGTACCGCCTGAGATAGAGCGGCAAGACCGCGGTGCGTTCGGCGGAGGTCCCGTACACCCTCGCGTATGCCCATTCGTTCAGCAGCGTCTGGATGAAGCGCTCGACCTTGCCGTTGGTTCGCGGCCTGCCGGGACGGATGCGCAGGTGGCGCAGGCCGAGCTCGCGTAGTGCCGACCCGTACGCGTAGGCGGTGTAGCAGGAGCCGTTGTCGGTCATGACCGACCGGATGCGCACCCCACGCTCGGCGAACCACGCAAGTGCGCGTCGCAGGAAGGTGATCGCGCACGCTGCGGTGAGGTCGTCGAGCACCTCCGCGTAGGCGAGGCGGGAGTGGTCGTCGACCATCACATGGACGTACTCCCAGCCCGCGACGCCGGTCAGGCGGCCGTCCACGCGGGTCTTCTTTTGGCTGGCGCGGTTACCGCTCACGCGATGACCGGCACCGCGCACCCGCCCGAGCTTCTTGATGTCGACGTGCACGAGCTCGCCCGGATGGCGGCGCTCGTAGCGGTTGGGCGGCTCGGGCGGCTCGAGCCGTGAGCGCTTGCCCAGCCCGATGCGCTTCAACCACAGCGAGACAGTCGAGAGCGGCAGCCCGAGCACCTCGGCGATCTCGGCGGCGCTCATGCGCAGACGGCGCAGGGTCTCGATCGCCGCGACCCTCTGCTGCGGCAGACGCGTTGGGCTTCGGTGCGGGCGAGAAGACCGGTCGAGGAGCTGATGGTCGCCCTGGCGGAAGCGCTGCAGCCACTTAGCCGCCGTGCGCGGACTACAGCCGGCGGCCGCTGCCGCTCGCTTGATCGTCCAGCCCTCCACGAGCACACGACGACAGATCAGGCGACGGCTGCTCGGACAGGTCCGATGATTAGCGTGCACGTTCATCCGGTGACCTCCTTTGGAGCTGGTGGCTTCGACACCCCCAGCCTCCAAGGAGGCCCGGATGAACAACGTCTTTAGGAACTACAACTACGGGACGCCTGAGCCGGACGAGGCCGAGCCCGTCGACGACGACGTTCCGTTCTGATGGCCGCCGTGTGGGAGTGCCCGTGCGGCCACGAGCTGCCGAAGCAGGCGGCATGAACCCCGCCGCCGCACGCGTGCTCGAACGCCTCGAGGGGGTGCGCAAGTCAGGCGGGGGCTGGGTCGCTTGCTGCCCTGCCCACCACGACCGGCGTCCCAGCCTGAAGGTCGACCTCGGCTTCGACGAACGCGCTCGACTTCCACGGAGCCGAACGGGGTGATGCCGGCGGAAAGCGGCAAATGGTGGCTCGAATGCGAGGGGTGCGGCAAATGCTTCAAAGCTCGTCGCGACGCTAAGTGGTGCGATGACTGCCACCCGCGGAACCAGACGCCATCCAAGCGGCAACGAGGAGGCTGATTTTCTTCGAGAATACGTCACGGCGCGTGGGGCCCCATGTGGCGGCGCGCTCGCCCGCGGGGGGCACGCACCCCGCCGGGGGGCTCGCGGCCTCCGTCAACTCGCGCTGGCACACTCCGGGCATGGCGAGACTCTCGACAGCCGAGATTCGCGCTGCGGCGGCGACGCTCCGGCGCGTGCTCGAGCGCATAGCAAGCGGCGAGCTCACGGCTCCGGCCGGGCTCGCGGCCAGGCTCGAGGGAGCGGCGGCCGCGCTCGAGGCGCTGGGATCGCGCAGGCGCAGACGCGCAGGGAAAGAGACGCGCTCGCATTCAGGCGAGTAGCCGGCGAAGGGTGTCCGTACCGCACGCTCTACCGCCTAGGCATCGCCTCGCACGCTGAGACTGTCACCGCCGTTACACCCTCCTCACGCTAATCGTCCGTGCCAGCGCGCACCGGCACGGCTGTAGCGCGGCGGGTCTTCGACCGCGATCAGGAGCAGGAGCGCGAGGGCGTCAGCGAGAGGAATCGGCTTTGGCAGATGGCGGGCTCCGTCTCGGCCGATATATCAGCTCGTCCAACCGTCGCTGCTTGGACCCAGCGGACCACACGTCGGGGGAGCGCGACAAGCCGCATGTTGGGGATCGGCGCGCGCACGCTCCGCGATAGCCTGGGGCCCCAGTTAGGCGCGTGATCGCCCGCGGGGGGCACGGGGCTCCCCCTCCGACCGTGCGCACTGCGTCGACACTCGGGCGCGTGCTCGAACGCGTGGCCTCCGGCGGATGCTGCACCGCAGGCCGGGGATCCCCGTCGCCTACATGATCTTCGACGTGCTCGAGCAGGACGGGCTGGCGACGCTCAACTGGCCGTACCGTCAGCGCCGCGAACTTCTTGACGATCTCGACCTGCACGGCTCGCATTGGGACACGGCGATGGCGTTCGAGGATGGGGAGCGGCTCTTCCGGTCCGTACGAGAAGATCCTTCCGCCGTTGAGTTCTTGACGCTGACGGGCGTACTCCTCTACTGTCGCTTCAGGTGAACGTCGTTGGTCAAAGCCATGTGGCCTGCGTCCATGAGGCCGCGAGCGAGGCGCACGTACCTCTCGACATCTTCCTCTTGAAGCGCTCTCGCGTCTCGAGGGCGCTGGGCGAGAACGTTGAGGTCATCGGGCCGGATCTGCGCCTTCCGAGCCGGGTTGGCAAAGCGCCGGTCTTCTTGTTTTTCGGAGGAAGCCTTCTCAACAAGTACGCGCTCTGCCGGCATCCGACGCACCCATTCGACTTTGTGCTCCCGGAGCGGCACGACCTGCCGATCGAGGACGGTGCCGAAGTGATCCCGTACGAGGCGATCCGTGCGTCTCTCCGTGCTAGCGACCAAGGGCAACCTGGCTGTCGTCACCCAGCTCGTTCGAGTCGCCCGCGGCCCGATATACCAGTTCGAGTCGCCGCCACCACCGGCCGACAGCGGCTGGGTCGCGGAGAACCTGGACTCAAGGATGGCGCGCACATCCGCGCGTCTCAGTCAACTCGAAGTTCCTGCGCTACAAGATGTGGCGCCTGCACTCGCAGATCATGCGCACCCACGTCGAGAAGGCGGGCGGGACGTTCGTGCCTCATCCGCGCGAAGCGGTCGATGAGGAGGGCTTCCTCCCGGTCGAGCTTTGCCGCGACGCGACCCACGGAAACGCGCGGTACGGCGCGCTCCTCCTCCAGCAGATGCAGGCGCTCGCATGAGGACGCATCCGTACGTCGGCGCGCCGGCGTACACCCGCTGGGACACCGGCGTCGTCTCCGTCCCACCGGCAGACGTCGACCCCGTGGTGGAGTTCCCGCTCCAGCTCACGCGCGACGACGCGATTGTGACCGCGGGGGGCTGCTTCGCACAGCACATTGCGCGATGTCTCAAGGAGCGCGAGTTCAACTTCCTCGTGACGGAGCCTGGGCACCCGCTGCTCAGGCCTCGCACCCGTGAGGAGTTCAACTACGGCGTTTTCTCCGCGCGGTACGGGAACATCTACACCTCTCGGCAACTCGTGCAGCTCGTCCAACGCGCGTACGGAGACTTCAAGCCTGCCGAAGATGTGTGGACGGCCGAGAACACGTACTTCGACCCGTTCCGCCCTACCATCCAGCCCCACGGCTTCCCGACCCTGGAGGAGTACAGGCTCGACCGGGAGCAGCATTTCGCGGCGGTGCGGCGCGCCCTGGAGACGCTCGATGTCTTCATCTTCACGTTCGGGCTCACCGAGTGCTGGGCATCCAGGATCGACGGCGCGGTCTACCCCCTCGCGCCGGGCGTCAGGGCCGGCGACTTCGATCCCGAGCGACACGTATTCGTCAATCTCGGTCCGGACGAGGTCGTACAGGACATGCGCGAGTTCGTCTCGCTCCTCCGGAACGTGAACCCCACGGCCCAGGTGATTCTCATGGTCTCGCCGGTACCGCTCTTCGCCACGGCCGTCGAACGGCACGTTCTGGTCTCGGCCACGTACTCGAAGGCCGTCCTGCGCGTGGCCGCTGAGGGACTTGTCGACTCGCTCGCCGGCGTCCACTACTTCCCGGCATACGAGATCGTCACCGGCAACTTCTCACGGGGCGCGTACTTCGCCGAGGACCTGCGCTCGATCCGCGAGCCTGGTGTTCAGCACTTCATGTCGCTGTTCTTCGCGCACGCGACCGCGGACGGGCCGGACAGCCGCCCGCGTGTCGCCGCGGCCGCAGAGGACGCCGCGTTCGCGCAGGAGATGGAGGACCTCGTCGGCGTCCTGTGCGACGACGAGCTCATCGGGTCGCAACAGGAGTAGCGCCGACGCGTCAGCCGCCGGCCGATCCTTCCCGCGGCTTATGCGATCGGATGCTGCCCACGGAGGCCCTCTATGCGCCGGCGATCACGTCGGGTGGAGGCGGCAAGCCGTATGGGTACTGGGATCCGCGCGCGCACGCTCCGCGATAGCCGCCCTCAGCGCCTCGAACCTAGTCCAGCAGCGTTTCGCGCAGTTACGTTGAAACCGTGCAACGGGACGTCGCGCTGGTCGTTTCCAGGACGTTTCCTGTATTGGCATGCAGGCCCGATAGGGTTGGGTCGCTACGCTTGTCGTCTGGTTTGCCAACGATTCTGACGTCCCTTGACGTCCCGATGCGTCATCTAGGGTGGCAATCCGTGTCACTCGGTGTCACGGGCCGCGACCAAAGGCAAACCCCGCCTGAGCGGGGCTTTTGGCTTGATTCTGAGGAGCCGACGCCCGGACTCGAACCGGGGACCCCTTCATTACGAGTGAAGTGCTCTACCAGCTGAGCTACGTCGGCGCTGAGCGGTCACTGTAGCGCGCGCACGAGGCCCCCGAAGGAGCCCAAATACATCTTCCCGTCGAGGATCGCGGGCCCCAGGTAGTACCGGTCTTTCCCCAGCGCATGGCGCTCCATGACGCGCCCGCTGCGGCCGTCGATCCCGAGCAGCACGGCACCGGAATGCCAGCCGACCTGCCACACGATCGAGCCCGCCACCGTCGGCGTCGAGTCGATTACGCCCTGCTTGCGCGTCCACGCGACCTTCCCCGTGCAGCCCGAGCCGATCGCGACCTTGGTCAGCCCCTTCGGCGTGTCCACGAACAGCGCTCGCAGCCCCGCCGACCATGCGGCCTGGGTGACGAGCGGCTGCGCGGGGCTCGTCGGAGAGACGTTCAACGTCCACGCGGGCCCGGCCGCGATCTTTCTCGTCTTCCACGCGTAGAGCCGTCCGTTCTTGTTCAGGCCGATGACCTCCTCCGGGCAGCCGCGCGGCGTGAAGACGACCGGGGAGCCGACGAAGTCGAGGTCCTGCGGCTGGCGCAGCCCTGTGGGATGGCTCGCCGAGCGCACCTGCAGCGAGAGTGACAGCTCCACGAGGTGCTCGCCGTAGGGCTCGTACTCGCGGAAGGAATTGCCGTCGTTCGTGCCTCCGCGAAACGCGTTCCCGGTGACGGCGAGAAGCGAGTGACGCGCCGAGCTGTACGCGATCCCGCCCCAGCCCCAGATCCCTCCACCGCCGCCGTGCTCGGGCGGGACGACGTCCCAGTGGGACACGGCCCGCGTGAGCGTGTTCACGCGGAACATCTTTCCCACCATCGGCGCGTCGCAGTAGGAACCTGTGCCGAGATAGATCGAACCGCGCACCGCGGTCAGCGCGCCCCAGACGAGCTCGTCGCGGTAGTCGGAGTAGAGCCGAACGGGCCAGCCCGCGTGCTCCTTCCCGGTCGCCAGGTCGAGCGCGTGCAGGCGCCCTACGCCGTCTGCGACGTAGAGCGCGTGCGTGGCCTTGTCGGCGACGGGCGTCCCGGTCACGCCGTACCCGTCGAGCTGCTTGCAGGGATGGGACGCGATCCTTCCGACCTGGACGCGCCAGAGCTTGCGGCCCGTGTCGGAGATGGCCTGGACGACCCCTGCCGACGTCGCGACGTACACCGTCACGCGCTGCGTACCGGACGCGCCGCGGACGACGATCGGCTGCGCCGTGATCCGCCCCGGCAGCTTCAGCGCCCACACGTTTTCGACGTCCGGCTCGAGCGCGCCTGCGGCGCTCGTGCGGGCGAGGCTGTTCCCGAAGGTCGTCCAGCCGGTCACCGGGGACGAAGACGACGAGCCGGCGGCGCTCGCGACCAGAACGAGCGACGCCAGCGCGACTACACAGCGACCCACTGAGCAGAGGATGCGAACGCGCGCCGCAGGTGGATGAAGAGCGCTTCGAACGCGAGACCGGGCTGGATGTTGAACTCCTCGAGCGACCTCCAGGTCTCGCGGACGAGCTCGGCGGCGCGTTCGGCGCCGGGCGAGCGCTCGGGTGACGCGTCTTCGCGCAGCTCGTCCAGGTGGTCGCAGTGGACGGCCGCATCCTCCGCCCCGGCCGCGACGACGGCCAGGTCGCGGTACCAGGCGGCGAGCTCCTCGAGCATGAGCAGGAGCTCCTCCCGCTCGGCCCCACGCTGGGCGCGGCGGACACGCTGCTCCCCCTCGCGGGCCGGAAGATCGAGGTGCTCGAGCTCCACCTCCGCCTCGGCCTTCGCCTGGGCTCCCGACTGGCCGGCCGCCTCGGTGACGAACTCCGCGGCGGTCGCCGGCCGGAACTCCGGATCGCGGTAGACGGAGCGGGCGACGGCCAGCAGGCCGGACCGCCGCTCGGCCGCCTTGGGGTCGAGCAGCCGCTCCACCCGGTCGAGGCGTCCGCCGGCTACGCGGGCGAGCGCGGTCGTCTCGTCCTCCGACAGCACCGGAGCACGCTCGGCCACCTCTTCCCGCACGGCGCGCTCCGACAGCCGCCGGAACGGGATCGGCTGGCAGCGTGACCGGATCGTCTCGGGCAGCGGGCCGAGCTCGTCCGCGACCAGGATCAACACGGCGTAGGGCGGCGGCTCCTCGAGATCCTTGAGCAGCGCGTCGGCCGCGTCCTCGTTCAGCGTGTGCGCCGAGAGGACGACGTACACGCGCCGGTCGGCCTCGAACGGACGCATGTGCAGGTCGTGATGGAGCAGGCGGATGTCGTCGATCCGGATCTGGTCGCCGAGCGGCTCGAGCACGTACAGGTCGGGATGCGCGCGGCGCGAGGCGCGGTCGGAATCGCCGATCAGCTCGCCGGCGAACCCGAGCGCTGCGCTCTGCTTGCCCACGCCCGGCGGCCCGTGGAAGAGGTACGCATGCGCCGGGTCGTCGCGCAGCGCCGCCTCGAGCAGGCGCTTGGCCTCGTCCTGCTCGCGGATTCGCTCGAGCACGGGGAGATCCTAGAGTCGCCACCCGCACCCGCTCGGCCAGTTCCTCCTTCTCGAGCGAGCCGTCCAGCAGGACGATCCGCTCGGGAAAGAGCTGGCCCAGCTGCCAGTAAGCGGAGTCGAGCGCGGCGTGAAACGCCTCGCCCTCGCGCTCGATGCGGTCGCGGGCGCGCCGCGTGCGCTTCGCGGCGGTGGCGGGGTCGAGCATGAGGACGAACGTCCTGTCCGGGAGCAGCCCGCCGACGACGGCGAGGTTCAGCTGCAGAACTTCCTCGATGCCGAGCCCGCGCGCGATTCCCTGGTAGGCGAGCGAGGAGTCGATGTAGCGGTCGCAGACGACGGCCGCGCCGCGGTCGAGAGCGGGCCGGATGACCTGGGCGACGAGCTCCGCGCGAGCGGCGGCGAAGAGCGCGGCCTCCGCCCAGGGCGAGACGTCCTCGCCGTGCAGCAGCACCTGCCGGATGCGCTCGCCGAGCGGCGTCCCGCCCGGCTCCCGGGTCGCGACGACCTCCCCGTCCTGCGACAGCCGCTCCGCGAGCAGCCTCGCCTGGGTCGTCTTGCCCGAGCCGTCCAGGCCCTCGAAGGTCACGAACACCGGCCTAGGATAGGAGCGTGCGGGCGATCGTGACCGGCGGCGCGGGCTTCATCGGCTCGCACCTCGCCGATGCGCTGCTCGCGCGCGGCGACGACGTCCTGGTGATCGACAACCTCTCGCGCGGGCTGCGCGAGCACGTCCCCGGCGGCGCCGAGCTCGTGGAGCGGGACATCCGCGAGCCGCTCGGCGACGTCTTCGCGGACTTCCGTCCCGACGCGTGCTTCCATCTCGCAGCGCAGGCCGACGTCCGCGTCTCCGTCGCGCGACCCGACGAGGACGCGATGGACAACGTGATCGGCACGATCCACGTCCTCCAGGCCGCCCAGGAGCAAGGTGCGAAGGTCGTCTTCTCCTCCACCGGGGGCGCGATCTACGGCGAGTGCGAGCGGCCGGCACGCGAGGATGATCCGCTCGAGCCCCTCTCGCCGTACGGGACGGCCAAGCTCGCGGCCGAAAGCTACGTCTCGATGTGGAACCGCTTGCACGGCGGGCAGCACACGGTCCTGCGCTACGCGAACGTGTACGGCCCGCGCCAGGTGGCCGGGCTGGAGGGAGCCGTTGTCGCCATCTTCTTCGAGCAGTTCCGCGAGGGCGAGCCGGCGACGATATTCGGCGACGGGAAGCAGACGCGGGACTTCGTCCACGTCTTCGACATCGTCGCCGCGACGCTCGCCGCCCTCGACACCGAGGGCCTCTTCAACGTAGGCAGCGGCATGGAGACGACCATCGTCGAGCTGCACGACCTCTGCCGGCGTGCGTCCGGCACCGAGGGCGAGCCGGTGTTCGCGCCGGAGCGGCTGGGAGAGATCCGCCGCAGCGTCCTCGATGCCACCCGCGGCGCGCAAGGGCTCGGCTGGAGACCGAAGCTGTCGCTCGAGGAGGGTTTGCGCCAGACGTGGCGGGAGGAGTAGCGGCGGACGGATCGAATCCGGACCCGACTTGGATCACTCCTTCGCCCCTCCCTTCGAGCTCGGCGCACACGACTGGCGCAAGCTCACGATCGTCCTAGGCACCGTGGCCGCGGTCGAGGCGGTCCTCGTGCTCGTCCTCGCCGTCGTCCTGATCGTCCCGAAGGTCTCGCACCACCTGAAAGGCTCGGCGGCGCAGGGCGCGGTGGTACCCGAGGGCGCGACGGGGCCTCACACCCCGGCCGGCAGGGCGAAGCTCGCCCCGGCTCAGACGCCGGTGATGGTGCTGAACGGGAACGGCCGCGCCGGCGCAGCCGCCTCGAGCGCCGCTCAGGTCCGGCACCTCGGTTACCGCCTCGGCGAGATCGGCAACGCGCCGCGGACGGACTACCCGGTCAGCCTGGTCATGTACCGGCCGGGCCTCCGCCCGGAGGCGCTCAAGTTCGCGAAGAAGATGCACGTGCGCACGGTCGGGCCGCTGGACGGGATCAAGCTCCGCCAGCTCGGCCGCGCGAAGCTCGTCTACATCGTCGGCGCGTCGTAGGAGGGCGCGGTCCGTTCGGGCCATGGGTCTGTGAGCGCCGTGGAAAACCGGGGTCAGACCCCGGTTTGCCGAAACTGGAGAAAACTCTTCGAGGGTTCCACGCCCACGGTCCGAATTAGCCCCGCTTGTGTGAAGAAGCGCCCTGTCCGCTTGGGCGATGCCTCCGCTCGGTCTGAGGCCACGGACGCAGCGCGGGCCGTATCGGGATCGGGCACGCCGAGGACATGCGCCTCAGGCCGAGGGACTGCCCGACGGCACCGTCCGCCGCGGCCTCCTACCGCACGCTGAGAAACTGTCGCTGTGGACGACCTCCGCAGCCGCGTGGACGCGGTCAACTGGTTCCACACGATCGATCTCGGCAACGGCATCGTCACGCCGGGCCGGGACGACTCGGCGTCGCGGCTCGCGCGGATGCAGATTCCGGACGACCTGACGGGGATGAGCGTGCTCGACGTGGGAGCCTGGGACGGGTACTTCTCCTTCGAGGCCGAGCGCCGCGGCGCGGCGCGCGTGCTGGCGATCGACTCGTTCTCCTGGGAGGGCGGGGGCTGGGGCAGCAAGGCGGGGTTCGAGCTTGCGCACGAAGCTCTGGGCTCGAGCGTCGAGTCGCGGACGATCGACGTACTCGATCTATCTCCCGAGACGGTCGGCGTCTTCGACCTCGTCCTCTTCCTCGGCGTGCTCTACCACATGCGCGATCCGCTGCTCGCCCTGGAGCGGGTCGCGAGCGTCACGGGGAAACAGCTGATCGTGGACACGCACGTCGACCTGATCGGCCTGCGCCGGCCGGCGGCCGCGTTCTATCCAGGAGACGAGCTGAACCGCGACGCGTCGAACTGGTGGGGCCCGAACCCGGCCGCGGTGGAAGCCATGCTCCGCACGGTCGGATTCCCCCGTGTAGAGATCGTCCAGCGGCCACGCGGCTTTCCGTACTCGGTCTGGCGCGGGCTGCGCCGCAAGCGGCGCGGGCTCGATCCATTCCGGCGGGCGGTCAGCTACGGCCGGCTGACCGCGCACGCGTTCAAGGCTTAGGCTCAGGCGCGCAGGCCTCGGTTCGCTCGGCGACGGCCGTCTTGTCGAACGGGTCGAGCACGGTGGCCTGCTCGAGGAAGGCGCAGGCGGTCTTCCGGTCGCCCGCCTGCAGCTCGAAGTCGCCGAGGTTGAACCAGGGCTCCGGGTTGTCCGGCTGGTCGCGCACGGCACGGGCGTAGGCGCGCTGCGCCTCGGCGAGACGGCCGCGGAGCGTCTCCGCCAGGCCGAGCGCGTACAGCGGCTCGAGCGCGAGCGGGTTGAGCGAGTGCGCGCTGCGGGCGTCCGCGGCAGCATTCGCGAAGTCGAGCCGGCCGATCGCCGCGTTCGCGTCGTCCGTCTTCCGCACCGATAGCCACGGAAGGACGAGCGACGCCACTGCGACGCAGACGACGGCGGCCGCGCCCAGCGCCCAGCCGGGGGAGGCCTCCTCCTGTCGCACGGGACGCGTCGTGAGCACGCCCACGACAAAGAAGAGGAAGCCGCTGACCGCGACGAAGTCCCAGTCCACGTCGACGAGCGACTGGACGACGTACGCGCCGGCGGTCAGCGCGAGGGCGAGCGCCGCGAGTCGCTCGGGGCCGGTCGCGCGGCGGACGGTCCGTATGGCGACGAGCACACCCGCGACCGCCGCGCCCAGGAGCAGGAGAAAACCCACGATCCCGGTGTCGCTCAGCGCCTGCAGGAACAGGTTGTGAGGCTGCGTGACGAAGATCGGCGTCGTCCGCTCGAGCAAGTTCACGAGCTGGAACGTGTTCGCGCCCCTCCCCTTACCGGGCGCGTCCTCGAACGAGCTCCACGCCTCGTTCCACCACATCCAGCGGTTGTTCGAGCTGAGGGAGGGGATGCGGCCGGACGACTGCGAGGGGACGTCTTTGGCGCTGGTGAAGTCGTGCCAGCGCGCCTCGATCCACGGCTCCGGGCCCCCGGCGCGCGCGACCGACGCTATGAGGCCGGCACACGCGACCGCGACGAGCACGATCGCCGTGACGCGGACGGCCGTACGACGGATCCGCGGGGACGGCCCCGGCCGCCCGAGCAGCCAGTACGCGGCCCACCCGACGGCCGCGGCGGCTAGGAGCAGCACCGGGGCGAAGATCGCGCCGTCGTGCCGGCGGACGGAGTACGCCTGGCCGTCGTCGGTGATCCCCGGGCTGAGAAAGGCGTAGACGAGGACGGGAACCGCCGCGAGGACCGCGAGCCCGAGGACGGCCAGCGACTCGAACGCTGTCCCGCTCAGCACGATCCACGCGAGCGCGGCCAGCGCCGTCACGGCGATCCCGCTGCGCGAGTACGTCAGGACGACGGCCACAAGCGCGCCGAAGAGGAGAACGGCGCCGGCCGCGCGGGCGACCCGGCCGCGCGCCCGGTCGGTGGCGAGCCAGAGTCCGAGGACGGCCGCCGCCGCGCACAGCAGCGCAAGCGCGTTCCAGTAGCCGACCGGCGAGCGGAGGCGCGCGACCTCCTCCCCTCCCGCGACGAGCGATGGGAACACCTTTCCCGCCAGCGCCCATGCGATCACGGCGCCGAGCGCGACCGCGAGCCCCGTCGCGACCGTGCGCCGCGATGCGACCGCCCCGACGCACAGGCCGACGACGGCGAATCCGATGTAGGCCAGCTCGCGGTTGAAGAGGTTCCAGGACAGGTCGGGCGCGATCGACCACCAGACCGAGAGCCCGCTCCACGCGACGAAGCCGCCCAGGAAAGCGAAGAACGCCAGGCCCGGCCCGTCCAGCCCCGGCCGCGGCAGCAACCCGGCCAGCACCGCGACGGCGAGCCCGCCCGCCACGAACAGCGCCGTCAGGGCGACCGGCAGGAAGTCGACGTCATCCGTTCCGCCGCCGAAGAAGAGGGCGGCGACCATGAGCCCGGCGGCCGCGGCGAGGACCAGGGCGGAAGCGTTGAAGCGACGGTTCACGGGAGGAGAAGCCTGCCAGGCCGCTAATCTGGGCGTCGGTGCGGCGCTTCTTTGTGATCGTCCTGTTCGCATTGCTCCTGGCCGCGCCCGCGCAGGCGGGCGGGCCGAGCATGCTCGTCGGCGCAAACGACGGACTGATGCTGCGCACGAGCCTCGTCGAGGCGAAGGCGAACATGGCGCTGGCCAAGCTGGCCGGCTTCCGCGCGGTCAACCTTCACGCCTTCTGGTGGCCGGACGTGCGCGAGCCGCGCGAGTACGACCAGCAGACGCTCGGGAACCTCGCCGCAGCGTCGCGCCTGCTCGGCGTCCCCGTCTTCGTCGCGGTGACGAACACGCGCGGGCGGTACACGCCGCAGGACGACGACCAGCGGACGCAGTTCGCCGAGTTCGCCAGGAACGTCGCCAGGGACTTCCCCTCGTTCACCCGGATCATCGTCGGCAACGAGCCCAACCTGAGCAACTTCTGGCAGCCGCAGTTCGACTCGAAGGGAGGCGACCTCGCCGCGCTCAACTACGAGAAGACGCTGGCGAGGACCTACGACGCGCTCAAGTCGCTCAACAAGAAGATCACCGTGATCGGCGGCGCGGTCTCGCCGCGCGGGCACGACGATCCGCACCTGAGCAGCAAGTCGCACTCCCCCACGGTCTTCATCCGCGACCTCGGCAAGTTCTACCGCTCGAGCGGCCGCAAGAGGCCGATCATGGACTGGCTCGCCTTCCACCCCTACGGCTCGAACTCCAGCGAGCTGCCGAGCACACGGCACGAGACGGGAACGAACATCACGCTCGCCGACTACACCAAGCTCGTGAAGGTGCTCGGCCAGGCGTTCGACGGGACGAAGCAGGTCGGCTCGAAGATCCCGATCGTCTACGACGAGTACGGCATCCAGTCGACCATCCCCAAGAAGAAGGCGAGGAAGTACACCGGCAGGGAGCAGGCCTCGACGAAGCCCGTCTCCCCGGCCATGCAGGGTCAGCGCTACAAGGAGGCGCTCGGCATCGCGTTCTGCCAGCCGACCGTGAAGGCGATGTTCCTCTACCACGCCTTCGACGAGCCCGGGATGACGGAGTGGCAGTCCGGCCTCTACTACGTCGACCACACCGCGAAAGCGAGCCTCCCGATCGTCCGGCAGGCCTTCCAGGAAATCCAGCGCGGCGTGATCGCGCGCTGCCCGGGGATGAAGCTCAGGGTGAATGCCAAGGTCGCCTTCCAGGTTCCGAAAGGCGGTCGCGGCGGCATCCGGTTCAAGCTCAGCTGCAATCTCGACTGCCAGTACACGTCCAGCGTGATCGACCTGTCCAGCCGCAAGAGCATCCTGGCCGTCCTCGGCAAGGCGATCGGCGGGAAGACGAAGACGGTGAAGATGCCGGCGCGCCCGCTGCAGAAGGGTCGTTACCGCGTGGTGGTTTCCCTAGTCGCCGCCGTCAATCCGGGACCCGCCAGCCGCAAGGCGAGCCCACCTTTCACGGTTCGCTGACACACGAACCGGCGTTGGTGCCGGTGCCTTAACATTTGGCTCACACGCTGCTGTTTACATGAGTCGCGTGGAGGGGAGAGTCCGAACAGATGAGAACCATCGTCATAAGTGCCGTGCTCGCGGCCGTTGCTGCTCTTGCGCTCGGGGCGGGCTCCGCCTCGGCCAAGTCGTGCGGCGCGGCCGTGATCAACGACTGGTACGTGGACGGGACGATCGACAAGCAGTACCCGGCGCAGTGCTACCGCGAGGCTCTCACCCGCGTCCCCGAGCAGGCGAAGATCTACTCCGATCTCCCCGAGCAGCTCGACCGCGGGCTCCGGACCGCGCTCACGCGCCATGGCGTGCTCAGCACGAAGACGACGATCACCCGCCCGTCCCGCTCGACCGCGGGGCATCGCGGGCCGATCCAGCGCGTCCTCGGCGAGCTCGGCCCTGACAAGGCGGATTCGATTCCGATTCCGCTCGTGATTTTGGGAGGCGTGGCCCTTCTCCTCATCGCGGCCGGCGCCGCCAGCGTGATCGTTCGACGGCTCAACGGCCGCCGGAACACGCCCTAGGAGGGTTCGGCGGGATATTGCGCGTCGTCGGGGCGCGCCGCGTGGTTCGTGGCCACGGACGCAGGACGCGTTCGTATCGGGAATACGGACGCGTCCGAGGACATGCGCCACGGGCCGCGCGGCGCGTTCCGGCGGCACTGTCCATATTCCGCCGAACCCTCCCTTGTCCGTCCGACGCCATCCCCAATATGCGCGGTCCGTCTGGCAGGGGGCCGGAACTAGACTTGGGAGGACAAATGGCGTCGGCAGAACACGATATTCAGACCGTCGAGCAGGTCGAGAACACGGTCGTCCAGGAGGACGCAACCGTCGCAGTGAAGCGGTATTTCACGATTCCCGGCCGCGACCCGTTCGACGAGATCGAGTGGGAGATCCGCGACGCCTTCATTCCCGGCAAGGACAAGCCCGCGTTCGAGCAGAAAGCCGTGGAGTTCCCCAAGTTCTGGTCCCAGACGGCCACCAACATCGTCGCGCAGAAGTACTTCCGCGGCCGCATGTCCTCTCCCGAGCGCGAGACGAGCGTCAAGCAGATGATCGGCCGGATCGTCACCACGGCCGGCGCAGTGGGGCCGTGAGGGCGGCTACTTCGCCGACGAAGACGAGGCCGTCACCTTCGAGGCCGAGCTGAAGGCGATCCTCGTCAATCAGCTCGCCTCCTTCAACTCCCCCGTCTGGTTCAACGTCGGCTTCGAGGAGAAGCCACAGTGCTCGGCGTGTTTCATCCTCTCGATCGAGGACTCGATGGAGTCGATCCTCGACTGGATCCGCCGCGAGGGCGTCATCTTCCGCGGCGGCTCGGGCTCGGGCGTCAACCTCTCCAAGCTGCGCTCCTCGAAGGAGCAGCTCTCGAAGGGCGGCTACGCCTCCGGGCCGGTCTCCTTCATGCGCGGCGCCGACGCGTCCGCCGGCACGATCAAGTCCGGCGGGAAGACGCGGCGCGCGGCCAAGATGGTCGTCCTCGACGTCGACCATCCCGACATCGAGCAGTTCATCTGGTGCAAGGCCCACGAGGAGGAGAAGGCACGCGTCCTCGAGCAGGCCGGCTACGACATGTCCCTGAACTCCGAGGACTGGGCGTCGATCCAGTACCAGAACGCGAACAACTCCGTCCGCGTCACCGACGCCTTCATGGAGGCCGTCGCCGCCGGCGCCGACTGGAACCTCACCGCCCGCACCGACGGCCAGGTGGTCGAGACGCGCGACGCGCGCGACCTGCTGCGGCAGATGGCCGAGGCGGCATGGAAGTGCGCCGATCCGGGCGTCCAGTACGACACGACGATCAACGCGTGGCACACGCTGCCGAACACGTCGCGGATCAACGCGTCCAACCCGTGCTCGGAGTACATGTCGATCGACGACTCCGCGTGCAACCTTGCGTCGATCAACCTGATGAAGTTCCGCCGCGAGGACGGCGAGTTCGACGTCGAGGCCTTCGAGCACACCGTCGACACGATGTTCCTCGCGCAGGAGATCTTCGTCGGGTACTCCTCGTATCCCACGCCCGAGATCGAGGCGAACGCGAAGTCGTACCGCCAGCTCGGGCTCGGCTACGCGAACCTCGGCGCGCTGCTGATGGCGCGCGGGCTGCCGTACGACTCGGACGAGGGTCGCGCCTACGCGGCCGCGATCACGGCGCTGATGACCGGGCGCGGGTACCGGAAGTCGTCGGAGATCGCCGCTCGGATGGGCCCGTTCGCGGGGTACCAGCGCAATGCCGCGGCGATGCTCGGCGTGATGGCCAAGCACCGCGCGGCCGTCGGGAACATCGAGCACTCCGACTCGGTTCCTGTCGGATCTCCTGTCCGCGTGCCGCCGCGCCTGGGACGACGCGCTGGATCTCGGTGAAGTCCACGGCTACCGGAACGCGCAGGCGACGGTTTTGGCACCGACCGGGACGATCAGCTTCATGATGGATTGCGACACGACCGGCGTCGAGCCCGACTTCTCTCTGGTGAAGTCGAAGAAGCTCGTCGGCGGCGGCGAGATCACGATCGTGAACAAGACCGTGCCGATGGCGCTGGAGAAGCTGGGGTACTCCCCGGCGGAGGGCAGCGAGATCGTCGCGTTCGTGGACGAGCGGAACACGATGATCGGCGCGCCGTACGTGAAGGCCGAGCACTACCCGGTGTTCGACTGCGCGATCGGCGAGCGGGCCATCCACTACATGGGCCACGTGAAGATGATGGGCGCCGTCCAGCCGTTCATCTCGGGCGCGATCTCGAAGACGGTCAACCTGCCCGAGACGGTGACGGTGGACGACGTTGCCGAGGTGCTCAAGGACGCGTGGCGCCTCGGCGTCAAGGCGATCGCGATCTACCGCGACAACTGCAAGGTGGCGCAGCCCCTGTCCGGCAAGGACAAGGACGCGGCCGTCGCCGTCCCGCCCGTCCCGCTGACGCTGCGGCGCCGGCTACCGGAGGACCGCACCGAGGTCGGCCGCAAGTTCCAGGTCGGCGACTACGAGGGCTACCTCCACGTGGGGCTGTACGAGGACGGGACGCCGGGCGACATCTTCTGCGACGTGGCGAAGGTCGGGACGACGCTCCAGGGCCTCGTGAACTCGCTGATGATCTCGGTCTCGCTGGGCCTGCAGTACGGCGTGCCGCTCGAGGTGTACGTCTCGAAGTTCGCCCACATGCGCTTCGAGCCGGCCGGGCTGACGAACGACGCGGACATCCGCACCGCCAAGTCGATCGTCGACTACATCTTCCGCTGGATGGGGAAGAAGTTCCTGACGGTCGACCAGCAGGAGGAGATCGGGATCCTCTCGCCCGAGGTGCGGGCGCGGCTGGCGCAGGGGTACGCGAACGGCGGACGCCGCACCTGTCGCCGAGGCCGCGGCCGCGCCGGCCGACGCAGCTCCTCCGGGCCAGACCGCGCTGTTCAATGCCTGGGAGGACGCGGTCGAGTGCTCCAAGTGCGGCGGCCGGATGGTCCGCACCGGTTCCTGCTACACGTGCCGGGACTGCGGGACGAACACCGGCTGTAGCTAACTCCCTCTTGCTCGGGACCACGGCGCGGTCCTAGAATCGTCCCGTGGCTGCCGCAGAGCGAGACGACGACATTCGGAGCTCGTGCTTTGCATCGCTTGGCGGTTCTGCAGGCGAAGTGCGGGCTCGACGTCCCGTACAAAGGCAGTCTTGCGCAGGCTTCAACTTCCGCGGCAACCGAGTTCCGTTCCTGCCGCACCTGAAGGGCATCTATCCGCGCTCAGGCACAGCGCGGGCCGGCCGCGCTCTCGATTGTCGACAGCTCGTACAAGTCGCCGCTATGGAGACGAGGAAACCGAGGACGGCGTCTCGATACGCGATACCGAGCCGGGATCGATCGATCAGCCGGACAACCGTCGCGCTTCGGGCCGCGCATGTCCCTGCAGGTACCGCTCGTCGTACTTCGTCGGCACGCGTCCTGGACCAGTACCGGCCCTTCTTCCCGCGCTTCATCACCGAAGATGACCCGCCGAGCGTCCGTGTGCTCGACGTGCAAGGGCAAGATGGTCGGCGTCGTTCGAGGAGCTGGAACCGTCCTCCCATGCGGATCGAGATCGATTCGCCAGTACGTGACGTCCGCGAGATGAAGGCAGCGCGATGCATCAGGCGCGCTTCCGAGGTCGCAGTTCTCCCGGCGTATCGAGATCAGTGCGCGATCTGTCAGCTTGGCGAGGTCCGACTCCTCGACGCGACGCACATCATTGGGGACGCAGAGGAAGCCGGCGAGCCGCTGATCAGCAACGGACTCAGCCTGTGCTCGATCCACCACCGCTCATTCGATGCCGACCTGGTCGGCGTCTCGCCCGACTACCGCGTGCACGTCTCTCCTCGGCTGCTAGAGGACGACGATGGCGCCGATGCTCGAAGCTCTTGAAAGGCTTCGAGGGCCACGCGATCGAGCTACCGCGACGCGTCGCCTGGCGACCGGACCGGAGCGACTCGCGCAGCGCTTCGAGCGTTCCAAGCATCCGCATGAGAGGAGAACATGAACGGGGACGTCAGACTGCGTTGTGGCTCTGCGAGCCGCGGTCGAGGACCGCGCATGAACATGGAACACGATTGCTCACGCTCGGTTATCTGGCGCGGCTGAGCGAGCGGCCGACATCGTCGCTGCGAAGGCCTACGGCCTCAAATAGGATCGGCGGCATGAAGACGCGCGCCGCCGTCCTCGAGGAGTTCGGCCAGCCGCTCGAAGTGCAGGAGCTCGACCTCGCGGAGCCGAAGGACGGCGAGGTCCTCGTCCGCCTCGTCGCCTGCGGCGTCTGCCACACCGACCTCTTCACGGCCTCCGGCGCCGATCCGTCCGGCTACAAGCCGACCGTCCTCGGCCACGAGGGCGCGGGCGTGGTCGAGAAGATCGGGCCGGGCGTGAAGGACGTCCGGGAGGGCGACCACGTCGTCACCCTCTTCTCGCCGCAGTGCCGCGAGTGCATCCACTGCCTCGACCCGCGCACGAACCTCTGCCTCGCCATCCGCGAGCAGCAGGGCCAGGGCTACCTGCCGGACGGCACCACGCGCTTCTCGCGCGACGGCGAGCCGGTCCGGCACTTCATGGGGACGTCGACCTTCTCCGAGTACACGGTCATGCCCGAGATCGCGCTCGCGAAGATCAACCCCGAGGCGCCGCTCGACCGCGCCGCGCTCTTCGCCTGCGGGCTCTCGACCGGGCTCGGCGCGGCGATGAACACGGCCAAGGTGCAGCCCGGTTCGACCTGCGTCGTCTTCGGCGCCGGGATGGTCGGCCTCGGCGCGGTCGCGGGCTGCCGGCTGCAGGGGGCGGAACGGATCGTCGCCGTCGACCGTTCCGAGGGCCGGCTCGAGCTCGCCAAGGGCCAGGGCGCAACCGACACGTCGTCGGCGGCCCCGACGCCGTCCAGCAGATCCTCGACATGACCGACGGCTTCGGCGCCGACTACACGTTCGAGGCAACCGGGAACGTGAACGTCATGCGCCAGGCGGTCGAGGCCGCGCGCATGGGCTGGGGACTCGCCACCGTCTGCGGCGTCGCCGGCAAGGGCGAGACGCTGGACGTCGTCCCGCGCTTCCTGATCACCGGCCGCCGCGTCGCCGGCTCGTCCTTCGGCGGCGTCAAGGGACGCGACCAGGTGCCGCAGCTGATCGAGCGCTACCTCGCGGGCGACATCGACGTCGATCCGTTCGTCTCCCACAAGCTCACGCTGGACGAGGTCAACAAGGGCTTCGAGCTGATGGAGGCGCAGGACGGAATCCGATCCGTGATCGACTTCGGTTAGGCGATGTCGTCCGCGGACAACAAGGCGATCGTCAGGCGCTTCTACGAAGAGGTCTGGAACAAGGGCAACGTCGACGTCGCCGACGAGGTCTTCGCCCCCGACTACGTCCGCCACGACTCGCGGCCGACCGACCCTCCGCCGGGTCCCGAAGGACAGAAACGGATCGCCGCCGACTTTCGCAGCGCGTTTCCGGATCTGCGCTGGGAGGTGGATTTCGTGGTCGCGGAGGACGACTTCGTCGTCGGCCGCTGGACCGCGTCCGGCACGCATCTCGGGCGGTGGGGTGCGCTCGAGCCAACCGGACGCGCAATGAGGTTTTCTGGAGTCAACATCTTCCGCTTCGAAGGCGGAAAGGTCGTCGAGATCTGGAACCACCGGGACGACCTCGGTCTCATGGAGCAGCTCGGCGCGCCGATCTACGCGGGAGCGCGCTCCAGCGCGTGATCGTCGAAGTGACAGGCTCGGAGGCGATCCGCCTCCTGCCCGAGCTCGTCGATGTCTACCGTGCCGCCTTCACCGTCGCGCCGTACGACGAGGACGAGTCGTCCGTCGCTCGCTTTCGCGACGAGCAGCTCCCGAACGGCACGCACAGCGTGAGGGTTTCCGCTGCGTCGTCGCCCGCGAGGACGAGCAGATCGTCGGCTTCGCGTACGGCTACACCGGCCGCCGCGGGCAGTGGTGGACGGACTACGTGGCTGAACGAGTCCCGCAGGAACTCGCGGATGAATGGCTGGACGGCCACTTCGAATTCGTCGAGCTCGCGGTCGATCCCGATCAGCAGGGCCGCGGGCTCGGCGGCGCGCTCCACGACGCGCTCCTCGCCGGCCTCCCCCACGCCCGCGCCCTCCTCTCGACCTGGCGCGACGAGGTACCCGCACGCCGCCTTTACCTAACACGCGGGTGGACAGTGCTCCAGGAGGAGCTCGACCCGAGCTCTTCCCTGCTCGGGCTCGATCTGCGCATACTTCGCTGATGAACGACTTCGTAGTAGTCGAGACGGCGCTCAACGAGGCAGACGCCGTGACCCTGTGCGCGTTGCTGGAGAGCGCCGGCATCGAATGCGACCGCCGCATCACGAACTTCGGCGCAGGCGCCTTCGACGGCTGGTCGGCGTCGGCTCCGCAAGAGATCCTCGTTCCGGCGAAGGACGTGGAGCTCGCCAAGCAAGTGCTTGCCCCGTCCGAATGATCGCGGGGACGCACGTGCTCATCTACGCCGACGACGCGGCGGCCACACGCGCGTTCCTCCGTGACATCCTCGGCTGGGAGAACGTCGACGCCGGCGACGGCTGGCTGATCTTCGCGCTGCCGCCCACCGAGCTCGGCGTTCACCCCGCCGACGACGGGCGACCGAGCGGCACGCACGCGCTCTCGCTCATGTGCCACGACATCGAGGCGACCATGCTGGAGCTCGAGGCGAAGGGCGCCGAGTTCACGATGCCGGTCACCGACGCCGGCTACGGCCTGGTCACACACATGGTGGTTCCCGGCGGCGGCGAGATCGGCCTGTACCAGCCGAAGCACAAGAGCCCGCTGGACGAGTTCTCGACCGGCTAGCGCCGATGCCCATTCCGCTGCCGATCGAGACAGAGCGGCTGACCATTCGCGCCTTCGACCCTGATGGCGACGCCGAGGCGATGCTGGCGGTCTACGGGGATCCCGAGGTCATGCGGTTCATTCCCGGAGGCCACTTTCGCGGCCTGGCCACGGTGAGGGCAAGGCTGGAGACCTACAGGCGCGCCTCCTCGCGCCGCGGGTTCAGCTCCTGGGCGGTCGCCGAGCGGGAGAGCGGACGTGTGTTCGGCGACGCCGGGTTCGGGATCTTCGAGCCGACGCGCGACATCGAGCTCGGCTACACGCTCGCGCGCGCGTACTGGGGTCGCGGCTATGCGACGGAAGCTGCCGAAGCCTGCCTCACCCTCGGGCTCGCCCTGCTCGGCGCCCCGAGAATCATCGCGCTCGCGGACGAAGAAAACGTGGCCTCGCAGCGCGTCGCCGAGCGGATCGGAATGACGAGGCTGGAGACGATCGAGGCCCACTACCGGCCGCACGTCCTCTTCGAGGCACGGCAAAGGTGAGGAACGCCCTCGTCACCGGCGTCAGCCGCCGGATCGGGATCGGGTACGCGATCACGCGGCGCCTGCTCGAGGACGGTCACGCCGTGTTCGTCCAGGGCTGGTCGGCGCACGACGACGCCAAGCCGTGGGGCGGCGAGCCGGGTGGCACGGAGGCCGTCGCGCACGAGCTCGGCGTTCCGTTCGTGGAAGCCGACTTCGCCGATCCGGCGGCGCCCGCCCGCGTCGTGCAAGCCGCCCAGGACGCCCTCGGCCCGCTCGACATTCTCGTCGCCAACCACGCGCGCAGCGGACACGGCCGGCTCGGGGACCTCACCGCCGAGCATGTGGACGACTTCCTGCACGAGAACGTCCGTGCGACGCTCCTTCTCGTCAAGGAGTTCGCCGACCGCCACGACGATTCCCGCCACGGTGGCCGCGTCATCCTCATGACCTCCGGCCAGCACCTCGGCCCGATGGCGCGCGAGGTCGCCTACGCGGTCTCGAAGGGCGCGCTCCAGCAGGCGACGATGACGCTGGCCGAGGAGCTCGCCGAGCGCGGCATCACCGTGAACACGGTCAACCCCGGCCCGACGGACACGGGCTGGGGCCTGGCGGACTGGGACCCGAGCGGGCCGATGCCCTTCGGCCGCTGGGGCGAGCCCGACGACGCCGCGCGCCTGATCGCGTGGCTCTGCAGCGACGAGGCCGGCTGGATCACCGGGCAGACGATCAACTCTGAGGGCGGCTTCCGCCGCTGGGGCTAGTCGTCCTTTACGAAGAGAGGGACATCCAGTGGACGTCCCTCTCTCAGCCTATGGCGCAACCCTCTTCACTCGAGGGGCTGCCGTACGTTTGCCCTACCCCAACCGTGTGACTTTCCAAACCCCGGCCCTAGGCCCGGATGGACGCACGAATGAGCCGTTCGGCCCATTGCCTCATGACGGCTGAAGACTCACACTTACCTGGACCAGCCGCACGGCCTGTTGTTTCAAGTTCGGTAGACAGTCACTCCCGATTGAGAGAGGCCGTGCGGTTGGGATCTCTGGGACTAAGCGTGGCGGGCGAGTAGCCGTCGAAGGGCGCGACGCCCTCGGCGCCCAAGCTAGGCGACTTTGATGCGAACGGTCTTGATCGTCTTCTTCCCCGCCGTGAGCACGACCTTGTACGTTCCGGAGGGGATCGGCCCGCTGGTTGCGCTGCCGAGTCCGGTCGAGATCACTGGGCGGTTGGTCTTCTTGATCGCCCCGACGAACTTCCCGTTCAGGTCGTACCAGCTCGCCGTGATCGGTGCGAGGTTGGGCTGGCTCGCGAAGCGGAAGACCGCCCATAGCTGCCTCGACCCGCGCGGAATCGGATTGACCTTCACGCCGTCCTCGAGCGTCGCCGGGTAGGCGCTGCGGACGACACCCTCGAGCGGCGATCTGAGGAACACCGTCCGTATCTGCAGCGGGACAGGCGTGCTGCCCACCCGGCCGGTGAGCGAGAGGACGAACGCGCCGGGGAACAGCTGGGCGCCCTTCGCGAGCTTGCCCTTCTGCAGGAGCGACTTCAGCCGGAACGAGCCGAGCGCCTTGACGTTTCGAGTCAGGAGGGGCCCCCCTCCCGGGCGGCGCAACTGGATACGGAGCCGGGCCCGCTGCGAGATGCTTCCGTCGACGCGCAGCGTGCCCTTGCCGACGCTTGCCTTGAAAGTGGCTTTGATCGAGGGCGGCCGCAGCCGCACGACGAGCGACTTGTTGGGCCGCAGCGGCACGAACGCGGCAGAGACCGGGGGTGCGGCCAGCGACGTCCCGGCGGTGAACGTGCAGACCGGTTTTTGGCCCGTGCAGCCGGACCTCCAGCCCGCGAACTTGTAGCCCGGGGCGGCAATCGCCTTCATCTCGATCGCGCCTCCCGGCGGGATCTCGGAGAGGCAGGCAGTGCCCTTGACGCCGCACCTGATCGGCTGCCGCGCGGGCTCGCCGCTCAGGCCGCGCTTCGTCGAGACCGTGACGATGCTGCCGTTCCCCTGGACGCTCGCGAGCAGGTTCGTCTGCACCGGTGGCGGATCAGCAGGCGGCTCGACGGCGGGGTGCTGGACCTCAACGGGCGAGGGAGGCGGAGGCGGTGGTGGAGGCGGTGGTGGAGGCGGAGGCGGAGGAGGCGGCGGAGGCGGAGGCGGAGGCGGAGGCGGTGGAGGCGGAGGCGGAGGCGGTGGAGGCGGAGGCGGCGGAGGCGGAGGCGGCGGCGACGTGCAGCTGTAGAAGATGTCGACCGCGCTGTACCGGCCTGGGCCGAACGTGAAGGTCAGCGGGTTCGGCGAAATCGCGCCGGTACAACCGCTCGCAACGGACGTCTGCGTGAGCGTGATCGTGTACGTGCTGTCGGGTAGTGGGCCCTCGGCGCTTGTGTACGAGTACCAGAAGAATCCGGCGTTCCCACCCGTCGTACAGCCATCTCCTGAGTGCGGATTACCACCGAGTTGCGCATTCGCCGACCACTCGTAGTGAAAACAAACGCCGGGTGCAGGCAGCGCCCCGTTGGACGTCGTGCGGGGATAGAAGATGACTTCGGAGTAGTTGGTCAGAAGCGGCGAGCAGCGATTTCCCCTGCCGTTCTGGTCGTAGTCGCGCTGATCAGGGTTGTACGAGCCGACGCAGTTGTCGGTCGAGTCGTCGACGCCGTCGTGGTCGGCGTCCACCAGCGCGCGGTGGCTCGAGCTCACGCCCGCGGACGCACTCGGCAGAGCGAACGCCGTCGCACCGACCAGGAGAAACAGGGCTGAGGCCAATGCGAGACCCCGTTTGTGCCGCACCACAGTTTGTGAAGTTTGCCATAAAACGGCGCGCGAAAACGCGCTCTTCTTACGACTTGAGGAGAACCGCAGCTAGCCGACGGCTCCGGCCGCGGACTCGGCCGCAGCCAGCTCGAGATCCTCCTTCCGCACGATCAGCAGCGTCGTGACGATTGCGGCCGCTGCGACACCCGCCGCCACCCAGAAGGCAAGCGCATAGCCGGAGGTCAAGTCGGCCGGAGTCGGATGTCCGTTTGGCGCGAGGTTGTCGATGCGCGACGTCGCGACCGTGGTCAGGAGCGCGAGGCCGAGCGCGCCCCCGATCTGCTGCGACGTGTTGATCAGCCCCGAGGCGAGGCCGGCGTCACGTCCGGTGACGCCCGCGAGCGCGGCGATCGAGATCGGGACGAACGTGAATCCGAGCCCGATTCCCAGGATGATGAAGCCCGGGAAGAGGTCGGTCATGTACGAGCCGGTCGGCGAGATCTGCGTGAAGAGGACGAGGCCGGCTCCCACGAGCACGAGACCCCCGAGCAGCGCCGGTTTGACGCCGGTCTTGGTGACCAGCGCCTGTGCCGCACCGGACGCGACTACGGCCGTCAGGGCGACGGCGAGGTAGCCGATGCCGGTCTTGAGCGCAGTGAAGCCGAGCACCTGCTGCATGTACAGGGACAGCAGGAAGAACATCCCGAAGATCATCGTCCCGAGCATGAAGCCCACGATGTTCGCGCCGGTGAGCGTGCGCCGCCGGAAGATGCGCAGCGGGACGAGCGCGTACTTGGTGCGGCCCTCCCACAGGATGAACGCGACGATCAGCAGCGCCGAGCCGATGAACTCGAGAATCGTCGACGTCGCAGCTCCAGCCCACCTGGTTCGTCCGCGTCAGCGCGTAGACGAAGAGCATCAGTCCGCCGGTCACGAGAACCGCGCCGGTGAAGTCGAAGCGCCGCTCCATCCCTTCGGCGTGGCTCTCGCGAACGACGCGGGGCACGACGAGCAGCGTGATCAGGCCGATGGGGACGTTGACGAAGAAGATCCATTCCCAGCCCGCGTAGGTCGTCAGGACACCGCCGAGGATGACGCCGATGGCAGCCCCCGCGCCGGAGATCGCGCCGAGGACGCCGAGCGCCTTGTTCCGCTCCGCGCCCTCCGCGAAGGTGACGCTCGTGATCGAGAAGACCGACGGGGACAGGATCGCGCCCGCCGCACCCTGGGCGACACGCGCGCCGATCAGCATCGCGGACGAGGTGGAGAGGCCGGCGAGGAGCGAGGTGGCCGAGAAGAGCGCGAGGCCGATCATGAACATGCGGCGGCGGCCGAGGATGTCGCCCATACGTCCGCCCAGCAGCAGGAAGCCGCCGAACGTCAGCGCGTAGCCGCTCACGATCCACTGCAGCTGCTCGGTCGAAGAGAAGTTCAGCTCCTTCTGGATCGACGGGAGCGCGACGTTCACGATCGCGATGTCGAGCACGACCATCAGGTAGGCGATGCTCAGAACCGCGAGGGCTTGCCAGCGCTTGGGATCGGGCTCGGTCACTCGATCGTGCATGCGCCCTCCGGTTCGTTGCCGCTCTCCAGACGCTGGAGCAGGTCGGCGAGCGTCGTGAGCTCCTCGTCGCTGAGCCGTGCCCCGAAGTGCTCGCGGACCGAGGCGACGTGCGAGCGTCGCGCCTGCTTCAGCTTCTCCCGGCCCGCCGGGGTCAGGGCGGCGTAGGTAACGCGCGCGTCCGCGGCGCAGTTCTTCCGCTCCACGTAGCCCGCGCACTCGAGACCCTCGAGCAGGCGCGTGATCCCCGAGGGGGTGAGCAGGAGCTCACGCGAGAGGTCGACGCGCCGTAGCTGTCCGCCCTCCGCGTGCGACAGGCGGAGCAGGCATTCGTAGTCGTTGAGCGTCAGGCCGTGCTCTTCCAGCAGATCGGCGCTCAGGCCGCGCGTCGCCGATGCGTGCGCACGCACAAGCCCCACGAAGGCCTCCACTGCGGGGCCAAGTTGTTGCGGTGTCAATATTTGACTAGTCAATCTTCTTCAGCTATATTTGCTTGTGCACTCAAGTATACCGACTAGAGGGAGGACACCAGTGAACACGATTTTGGACTCAAAGACCACACTACCGACCGGCACCTGGAACGTCGATGCGACGCACTCCCAGGTCGGGTTCGCGGTCGACTACATGGGCGGCACCTTCCGCGGCACGTTCTCTCCATTCGGGGCGAGCCTGACAGTCGCCGAGGACGGAACGGCCACGATCGAGGGCTCGGCCCCGGTCAGCGGCGTCCATGTCCAGGACGAGAACCTCGCCGGCCATCTCCAGTCGCCCGACTTCTTCGACGCCGAGCTGGCGCCGGAGATCACCTTCCGCTCGACGAAGATCGAGCGCTCCGGTGACGAGGTCTCGGTCACCGGCGACCTGACGATCCGCGGCGCGACGCTGCCGGTCGTCCTCGTTGGAACCGTGGGCGAGCCCGCCGAGGATCCGTACGGCGGCACGCGTTTCTCGCTCCGCCTCGAGGGCACCGTCGACCGCACCGCCTTCGGGATCAACTGGAACAACCCGCTCCCCAACGGCGAGCCGGCGCTGGCGAACGACGTCGCGCTGACCGCCGAGCTGTACCTGGTGAGGAGCTGAACCAATGCGTGTGCTCGGCATCGCCGGCAGCCTGAGGAAGGACTCCTGGAACCGAAAGCTGCTCCTTGCGGCGGCTGAACTGCTGCCCGAGGACGTGGAGCTCGAGATCTGGGACGGCCTGAAGGCGGTGCCGCCCTACGACGAGGACGACGACGGCCATCCGGCTCCCCCTCCGGTGGCGGCGCTGCGAGAGGCGATCGCCGCGGCCGACGCCGTCCTCGTCGCCACGCCCGAGTACAACGGGTCCGTCCCGGGCCAGCTGAAGAACGCGCTGGACTGGGCGTCGCGGCCGTTCGCGACGAATGTGCTCCGGTTCAAGCCGGCTGTGGTCGTCGGGGCGAGCACCGGAGCGTTCGGGGCCGTGTGGGCCCAGGCCGAGCTGCGCAAGGTGCTGTCGACGATCGGCGCTCGCGTGATCGAGGGCGACGTCGCGCTCGGGCACGCGCCGGAGCGCTTCGACGACGAAGGACGGCTCGTGGACGAGGAGGCACTCGAGCAGCTCGCCGAGGTGCTCGACGGGCTCGTCACAGCGGCCATGCCGCGCGTCGCGGTAGCGGCTTAGTAACTCGGTACGATCAGGCGGCCATGGTGGTCGCATTCGACATCCTTTTCCTTCTGCCCGTCTTCATCCTCGGCGGGATCCTGCTGCTGTTCGGCGTGATCGTCCTGCTCGGCCGCTGGCGGGGCGGGAAGTACCTGAAGCCGCTCCTCATGCAGCTCCAGAAGATCCCGTTCATGGAGCGATGGATGCAACGCGCCTCGCGTGCCGCCCTCGAGAAGCAGAACCCCGAGCTGGCGAGCGCGGTCTCGAAGATCGAGCGGTCGGGAGCGATGAGCGACCCGCTCGCCGCGCAGCGGGCGATGAGCAAACTCACTTCGGCCGAGCGGAAGGCCTACATCGAGGCCGCCGGCGAGCAGGGCCCTGGGCCGACGAACCGCGCCGAGCGGCGTCGGCTCGAGCGGGCCAAGCGGCGCTCGCGCTAACCGGCGCTCGCGCGGCGCGTCCTAGCTCGTAGTGAAGGCGACCTGGATCCCGGTCGCGATCGTCCTCCTCCTCGGGCTCGCCGGCTGCGGCGGGGGCGGTCCCTCCAAGCCTGCCCGCGCGACCGTTGAAGGGCCGATCGTCGAAGGCTCCGACCCTGCGAAGGGCGTCTGGCTCTTCCAACCTGCCGGGACGCCGACGCGAATGGTGATCTTCTTCCACGGCCAGGGCGGAGTCGAGGAGGCGACTCCGGCGAATCACCGCGCCTGGATCGACCACATGGTCAAGGGCGGCGCCGTGGTCATCTATCCGCGCTACGAGCAGGACTACGCCTCCGGCGTGCTCGGCCCGGCGATCGCCGGCGTGAAGACGGCGAACGAGAGGCTGGGAAACCCGAAGCTGCCGGTGCTCGCGCTCGGCTACTCGCGCGGAGGCGCGCTCGCGGTCGAGTACGCGGCGGCCTCCGCCGGCAAGGGCGTCCCCGTGCCCGACATCGTCGAGAGCATCAACACCGTCTCCTTCGGCGAGCAGACGCACCCCACCGATCTGCGGCCGCTCAAACACTCGACCACGGTCGCGCTCCTCGTCAGCGACCAGGACCAGCTCGGAACGGTCGGCGCCGGCGGCCTCCTGAAGCGCCTGAAGGCGTCCGGTTTCCCTGGCACGAACATCGAGCTGAACTTCGCGCGCTCGCACGGCTCGTTCAAGGCCGACCATCTCGCCCCGCTCGAGCTCTCCCCGAACGCGAAGCACGCGTACTGGGACCCCACGGACGCGCTCCTCAAGAAGCTCGGCGCCTGAGACGCCCCGCGCCTGAGTGAAAGCGTCATGGGTCCCGGTCGCGCTCGTCGCACTTCTCGTCGTAGCGGGCTGCGGCGGCCGTTCCTATCCCAAGCGCGCGACGGTCACCGGGCCGCTCGTCGAGGGCGCTGACCCGGCCGCCGGCGCCTGGCTCTTCCGCCCTGCGGGGAAGCCAAAGCGGCTCGTCATCTTCTTCCACGGTCAGGGAGGGCCCGAAGAAACAACGCCGGCCGACCATCGCCCGTGGATAGACCACCTGGTGGCGGAGGGGAACGCCGTCATCTACCCCCGCTACGAGCAGAGCTACGCCACCGCGGTGATCGGCCCCGCCGTCGCCGGCGTCAGAACGGCCTCCGAGCACCTCGACGAGCCTGGCCTTCCTGTCATCGCGATCGGGTACTCGCGCGGCGGGGGACTCGCCGTCGAGTACGCCGCGGTCGCTGGTGAGGAGGGAGTCCCGGTACCTCGGGCAGTCGAGGCCGTCAACACGGTGGCAGCCGGTGACCAGGCGCAGCTGGTCGACATCCGCCCGCTCCGGCATGACACCGTCCTGTCGCTGATCGTGAGCGACAAGGACAGCCTCGGCGCCACGGGCGCGCGGGCTCTCCTTCGCCGCCTGAGGCTATCCGGCTTTCCGGGCTCGCAGATACAGGTGCACTTCGCGCGCTCGACCGTGTCCTTCCTCGCTGACCACGCGGGACCGATGGGCAGCTCGCCAGGCGCCCGAAGGGCGTACTGGGACCCCACGGACGCGCTCCTCAGGAAGCTCGGCGCCTGACGGCTCTCCAGCCCTGGGCGGCGAGCCACTTGGGGATGCGGCGGCTGGAGGTCGCGAGCGCTTCGTCCAGCGCGTCGCCCGCCTGCTCGTGGATCCCCTCCCCGTGGCCGACGAGGATGTGTCTCGGCTCGAGGCCGCCGAGCCGCTGAGGCGGGAGGAACCGCAGGAACGCATGGACGCCGAGGCGGTCGCCCGGCGCGAGGTAGTACGGGGCCGTCCCGAGCGCGTCGCCGCAGACGAGGACGCGCCGCTGCGGCCACCAGAGCGCGATCTCCGTCCACAGCCGCGTGCGCACGATGCGGAGCGGCTGGAAGGGCGTGCCGGGGACGAGCTGGAAGGGCGTTACGTGCAGCGGGACGCCGAAGGTCTTCGCGAGCGTCGCGCAGTCGCGCCGGTGGCGGTCGAGCAGCTGGACGACGCCGGCGGGCTCCCCGAGCGCGCGGATTCGGTCCTCCACCCCGTCCCCCTCGACCGCATCGATGAGCCAGACCTTCCCGTCGAGGACGAGCGCGTGCGAGCAGCGCTGCATGAAGGCGGGCTCGGCCGCGATCCAGCCGATCCCCCACTCCTGCTCGTCGCAGAAGCGGACGTCCATCAGGCGGCGAGCCGCTCCTGCATCACCCGCACCGACTCGGGATTCGAGTCGATCAGGACGTACCGCCGTCCCAGCTCGGCGGCGGCGGCGCCCAGCGTCCCGCTCCCCGCGAACGGGTCGAGGCACCAGTCGCCCTCGCGTGTCGAGGCCTGGAGCATGCGGCGCAGGATCCCCAGGGGCTTCTGGGTCGGGTAGCCGGTCTTCTCCTTGCCCGTCGGGGAGACGATGGTGTGCCACCACACATCGGTCGGCAACTTCCCTCTGGCCGCCTTCTCCGCCGTGACGAGGCCCGGCGCCATGTACGGCTCGCGGTCGACGGCCTCCGAGTCGAAGTAGTAGCTCTCCGTGTCCTTGACGTACACGAGGATCGTGTCGTGCTTGGCCGGCCAGCGGCGCTTGGCGCGCGCGCCGTAGTCGTAGGCCCAGATGATCTCGTTGAGGAATTGCTCGCGGCCGAAGATCTCGTCGCAGAGGAGCTTGACGTAGTGCGCCTCGCGGTAGTCGAGGTGGAGGTAGAGCGTCCCCGTCTCGTGCAGGACGCGGCGGAGCTCGCGCAGGCGCGGCTCGAGGAAGCCGAGGTAATCGTCGAACGAGTCGCGATATGAGCTCTCCTGGAGGAGGCGCGTCGCGTAGCGGCGGCCCTTGAAGCCGGTGCGGTCGCCGTCCTCGTCCGCCACGGCCTCGAGCGTCCTGCGCGTCTGGCGGCGGCCCGTGTTGAAGGGCGGATCGGCGTAGACGAGCTGGAAGGAGCCGTCCGGAAGGCCCGGCAGGACGTCGAGGTTGTCGCCGAGGTAGATCGATTCCTCCACGGCACCACCTTAGACTCGGCACATGACGCGGATCGTCCTCGGCTGCGGGAACTTCGGCGGGATCGGCTCCGCGCCGGAGCTCTTCGGCCAGGGCGAGTCGGAGGACGAGGCCTTCGCGATCATGGACGCGGCCTGGGACGAAGGCATTCGCTGGTTCGACACGGCGGACGCCTACGGCGGCGGCCGCAGCGAGACGGCGATCGGCAAGTGGATCCGCGCGACCGGCAACCGTCCGCGGCTGACGACGAAGACCTACAACCCGATGGACGCGGGCGAAGACCACGGCCTCGCTCCCGACCGCATCCTTCGCCAGATCGAGACGAGCCTCGAGCGGCTCGGCGTCGACCGCGTGGACGTCTATCTCGCGCACGAGTTCGATCCGGAGACGCCGTACGCCGAGTCCGTCGGCGCGTACGAGCGGCTCGTCGAGGAGGGCACGATCGGCGCGTACGGCGTCTCGAACTTCGACGCGGCGCAGCTCGAGGAGGCCCTCGCAGTGGGCCGGCCCTCGCTCGTCCAGAACTCGTACTCCCTCCTGGAGCGCGGCGACGAGGAGGGCGTCCTGCCGCTCTGCGCCGACCACGGGCTCGACTACCAGGCGTTCAGCCCGCTCGCGGGCGGCTGGCTCACCGGGAAGTACCGGCCGGGCGAGGCACATCCCGAGGGCTCGCGGATGACGCTCCGGCCAGGCCCGTACGCACATCTCGACGTGGAGCGCGTCCACAGAGGAGTCGAACGCCTCAGAGAGCGCGGCGATCCGGCGACGCTCGCGCTTGCGTGGGTGATCTCACACCCCGCCGTCTCGGCGGCGGTCGTCGGGCCGCGCCGCCCCGAGCATCTCCAGCCGGCCCTCGCAGCGCGCGACCTCGACCTGTCCCCCAGCGAGCGCGACGAGATCGCGTCATTCTTCGACTGATGCTGGTGCTCAACCAGGAAGAGGTCGAGCGGCTCCTCGACATGGACGGCTGCATCGAGGCCATGGCCGGCGCCTTGACGGCGCTTGCCGCAGGCGAGGTGGACATGCCGCTCCGCTACGTCTTCAGCCCGGCCGGCGGGTCGACGCTCATCGGGCTCATGCCCGCGCACCGGGCCGGCGACGACCCGCTGTACTCGCTGAAGACGGTGTGCGTCTTTCCCGACAACCCCAAGCGGGGACTGGACGCGCACCAGGGGACGGTGACGCTGTTCGACGGGGAGACCGGCGTCGTGAAGACGGTGATGAACGCGTCCGCGATCACCGCGATCCGGACGGCCGCCGTCTCGGCGGTCGCGACGCGTCTCCTCGCCCGGAAGGACGCCCGCAAGCTCGCGATCCTCGGGGCGGGCGTGCAGGCGCGTTCGCACCTCGACTCGATGCGTGCGATCCACGACTTCGGCCAGACCGTCCTGTACAGCCCGACGGCCGGGCATGCTCAGGCGCTGGCGGAGGAGTTCGGCGTGGAGGCGGCCGGCTCGGCGGAGGAGGCCGTGCAGGACGCGGACGTCGTCGTGACCGCCACGAACGCGACGTCGCCCGTCCTCGAGCTCCGCTGGCTGAAAGAGGGCGCGCACGTCAACGCAGTCGGCGGGCGGCCGCCGCAGATGACAGAGCTCGATCCCGAGACGCTCGCGGCCGCCGCGCTCTTCGTCGACCGGCGCGAGTCGGCCGAGAACGAGGCGGGCGACTACCGGCGGGCGCTGGAGGAAGGCGCGATCGGCCCCGGCCACATCCGCGCCGAGATCGGAGAGGTGCTGATCGGATCGAAGCCGGGCCGGGAGAGCGACGCGGAGCTGACGATCTTCCGCTCGCTCGGTCTCGCGGTCGAGGATCTCGCCGCGGCCGAGTACGTGGTGCGCCGCGCGCGCGAGACGGGCGCGGGCATCGAAGTCCCGCTTTGATCCCCGCCGCCGAGATTCGCAAAGCCCAGGCCGCGATCGAGGGCGCGGCCGTCCGCACTCCCCTCCTCCGGCTGAACGCGCCCGAGGCGGACGCGGAGATCTACCTCAAGCTCGAGAACCTGCAGCCGATCGGCTCGTTCAAGATCCGCGGCGCGACGAACGCGATCCGGCAGACATCGCCGGACGAGCTCCGCGCCGGGGTCGTCACGGCCAGCGCCGGGAACATGGCTCAGGGGGTGGCATGGGCGGCACGCGAGGCCGGCGTCCCCTGCACGGTGATCGTCCCCGACCACGCGCCGCAGACGAAGCTGGACGCGATCGAGCGGCTCGGCGGGAGCATCGTGAAGGTCTCGCTGGACGAGTGGTGGGACGCACTCACCAACTACGGGATGGACGGCGTCGAAGGCGTCTTCATCCACCCGGTGGCCGACGAGCGGGTCATGGCGGGCAACGGGACGATCGGGATGGAGATCGTCGAGGACCTGCCGAGCCCCGACGTCGTCCTCATCCCGTTCGGCGGAGGTGGGCTCACGACGGGGATCGCGAGCGCGCTGCGTGCGTTCGCACCGAACGCGAAGGTCTACCCGGTCGAGCCGGAGACGGGCGCTCCGCTGGCCGCGTCGCTTGCCGCGGGCGAGCCCCAGGAGATCTCGTACACGCCGTCCTTCGTCGACGGAGCGGGCGCCCGCATGGTGCTGCCTGAGATGTGGCCGCGCGTGCGCGAGGTCGTCGACGGCTCGCTCACCGCCTCGCTCGAGGAGACGGCCGGCGCGATCCGCCTGCTCGCGGAGCGGGCGCGCGTGATCGCGGAGGGAGCAGGCGCGCTCGGAGTGGCCGCCGCGCTCGCCGGCCGCGCGGGCACGGGAAGGATCGTGTGCGTCGTCTCGGGCGGGAACATCGACTTCTCGACGCTGTCCACGATCCTCGCCGGCGACACGCCATGACCGAGATCCGCGCCGCCTCCGACGTCGACCCGGAGGCGCTGCGGCGGCACGTCATCGAGGCATGGGGCGCGGAAGTGGTCGTCGCGCACGACGAGGCCATGTACCCGGCGCGCCATCCCGGCTTCGTCGCCGTGCGGGAAGGGGAGATCGTCGGGCACGTCTCCTACCGCGGCGACGGCGAGCGCTGCGAGATCGTCTCCATCGACGCGGAACCGAAGCACGGCGGCATCGGGTCGCTGCTGCTGGACGCCGCCGTCGGAGCCGCCCGCGAGCAGGGCTACAGGGTCGTGTGGCTGACCACCACGAACGACAACCTCGACGCGCTCCGCTTCTATCAGCGCCGCGGGTTTCGGCTCTGCGCGGTTCGGCCGGGTGCCGTCGACCGAGCCCGCGAGACGCTGAAACCGGAGATCCCGGTCATCGGCTCATACGGGATCAGGATCGGCGACGAGCTCGATCTCGATCTCCAGCTTCTCTGACGAGAGCGAGCCCGAACCAGAGCCACACGAACGTGCCGCCGACGGCCGCGGCGACGACGGCGGCCCAGACGTTGTCGAAGAGGACGTCGGTGATCAGGAGAACCGTCGCCGTCATCCCCGCGGCGAGGAACGACGGCGCCCGCGATCGCCAGGCGGTTCGCGGTCACGAGCATGTGCTCCCTGTCCCCTTCGCGCCAGCGCAGCCGGTGGTACGTCGAGGGCGCGATCAGGAAGGCGGACGAGATCGCGGCACAGAGGAAGGCCACGAAGTAGACGTAGCGCTGCACCTCCGTCACCTTGTCCCAGCCGTTCGAGAACGGGACGATCAGCAGGAAGGCGAACAGCACCTGCACGCCGGGCAGGCACGACCCGGAGCTCGTTCAGGAGCTCGATCAGCTCACGGTTGAGGTCCTTCTCTTTCCGGTGCTCGTCGTCGCTCATCGGAAGAGGTCGCGGTCGGGCGGCATCACCAGGTCCTTGCCCTTCCCCGAGCCTGCCAGATCCAGGCCGCGGACGACGGCCGCCGGCACACGCGAGAGCTTCCCCATCACGAGCTCGGCCGCGCCCGCGATCTCGTCCGCGACGGCAATCGTCGTCGCGTGCAGCTCGTAGCCCGCCGGGTCGCGCTCGCCGTGCAGGTTACGGAGCACCTGCAGCCCGGCGGCGCCGATCGCGATGTCGGTCGTCCCCTCGCGCCAGGCGCGGCCGAAGGAGTCGGTGACGAGGACGGCCACGGCGCGGCCGGTCAGCTCTTCCAGGCGGGCACGAAGGCGTTCGGCGGACGAGTCAGGGTCCTCGGGGAGCAGCACCACGGTGCCCGCCTCGGGTGCGTTGGAGGCGTCGACGCCGGCGGAGGCGCAGACGAAGCCGTGTCTCGTCTCGGCGATGAGCAGGGGCGGCCGCAGCCGGACGATGCGCGCGGTCTCGCCGAGGATGACCTCGGTCTGGCGCGGATCGCGGTCCCCGGAGATCTCGCGGGCATAGCGCGACGGCTCGATCCCGTCGAGCGCGCGAACGCGCCCCTCCGCCTTCGACACGGCCTTCTGGGCGACGACGACCACGTCGCCGTCCTCGAGCTCGACCGCACCGGCGATCAGCGGCGCGAGGTCGTCCCCCTCGGCGATCTCGGGGAGGCCCTCGACGCCGATGACCCGGTACTCGCTCACGAGAGCCAGGTGATGCGGATGCCGGCGTGCCCCTTGTAGCGGCGGTTCAAGCTGACGATCACGGCCGTGAGCCCCTCGAGCGCCCGGGCATTCGCGAGCGACCCGGCGTCCAGCGCGCGGCCCGCCACGAGGCGCGACGCGAGCTCGAGCGAAAGCTCCTTGGCGCGCTCGTCGTCGCCGCAGACGAGGGCGTCCTCGTCGGGAGCGCGGTTGCCGGAGAGCGTTCTGGCGGCGAGGGAGTGGAGCCCGGCCGCGACCGGGCCGGGGACGTTTGCGGCCACCTGCTCGGCGACGGAGGGGCCTTCGCTTCCCGGCCGGACCGTTCCGTCGCCGAAGCGCAGCTCGCTTGCGACCGACAGCAGCGGCGTCGAGCCGATCGCGCGCGCGAGCGACTTCGCCGTCTGGACGGCCGCGCCGGCCGTGACGGCGAGGACGGCGAGGTCGACGCCGCGCACGACCTCCTGGTTCGGTCCTCCCGAGACGCCGAGCTCCCGTGCGGCCGCCTTGGCGCGCTCACCGTCGCGCGATCCGATCACGACCTCGTCCCCCGCCGCGCTCAGCCGCTTCGCCAGCCCTCGTCCGAAGTCGCCCGTCCCGCCGACGATTGCGACCCTCACGCGACCGGCACCGAGAGCGCCGCCTCGGCCAGGCGGCGGCGGGCGTCCGCGCCGTCCATCAGCGTCCGCGTGACCACGACAGGCACCGGCGACTCGGCGCTGCCCGCATCCGCCTCGTCGACCACCAGGGTGTCGATGAGGCCCTCGTAGACGGAAGCGACGTGCGCAGGCGACGTGCCGCCCGCCAGCCGAGCGAGCATCCGGTCGGCGGGCCCCTTCACCGTCTTTCCCCCGATGAGGGGACTGACGGCGACGGCGGGGACGCGGCGCTGCTCGAGCGCGGCCCGGATCTCGGCGACCGCGAGGATCGGCGCGATGCTGACGTACGGGTTGCTGGGCGCAAGGAGGATCATGTCGGCCCCGGCCAGGGCTTCGAGCACGCCGGGCGCGGGGCCGGCCGCCTCGGCGCCCTCGAAGCGGACGCCGTGCACCTCGTCCTGGTGGCCACGTGCGACGAACCATTCCTGGAAGGGAAGCTCGCCGGCCGGCGTCTCGAGCCAGGTGCGCAGGCGGTCGTCGGTGGCGGGCAAAAGCGACGCGCGGACGCCGAAGGCCGCGGTGAGCCGTTGTGTGATCGCTGACAACGGCTCACCGCGCCGCAGAGCCTCCGAACGAACCAGGTGCAAACCCGTGTCGCGGTCACCGATCCTAAACCAGTTCGGGCCTCCGAGCGACGCTGCGGTCTCGAGGACGTTCCATGTCTCCCCCGACCGTCCCCAGCCCCGTTCGAGGTCGAAGACACCGGCGAGTGTGTAGAGCACCGAGTCCAGGTCGGGCGACACGTGCAGGCCGAGGATCTCCACGTCGTCGCCGACGTTCCCGATCACGGTCAGGCTCTCCGGGCCGGCCGTTTCCGCCAGCGCCTGGGCGAAGCGGGCGCCGCCGAAGCCGCCGGCGAGCAGAGCGAGCTTCACGCGACGTCCCGAAGCGACGTCAGCGCGGTTGCCGTGTGCCGGCCGAGGCGCGACTCGACCCGGCCGAGGTCCTCCACCGTGTCGACGTCGTCGACGATATTCGGAATCGCCGCCATGACGCAACCGGCGCCCATCTCGTACGCGTGCCGGCGAAAACGGGCGGCACTTCCAGGTCCGTACAGGTCCGCGAACTGGCCCGGCTCGGAGAGCGCGAGCGCGTTTGTCGTCCCATCGGCGGCCTCCACCAGCGCGATGCCGCCGGGCTGAGCCGACCCGAGGAGTGCCAGCAGGTCGCGCGGCGTGACGCACGGGAGGTCGGCGTTGACGATGAGCACCGGGCCGTGGCCGGCGTGCTCGAGCTCGAAGGCGACCGCCGCGCCCTGCCCGCCCATTCCCGTCGCGACCCGCACCTCCCCGACGGCGCCTGCTGCGGCCACCACGTCGGCGAGCATCGCCTGGGCGAACTCCGGCCCGAGCCCGAGCCGCGTCTTGGCCCCGAGGCCTCGGAACGGCACCACGATCCGCACCATCGGCGAGAGCCTATCCCGGCCGACGGTGTGATAAGACCCCTCTTCAGCCACGCGAGAGGGGTTCGAGAGTTGGGACGGGAATGAGGATCAGGCGCTGTGCCGTGCTCGCGGCGGCGCTCGCCGTTGCCTTCGGAGTGGCCACGGAGAAGGCCAACGCCGCGTTCTCCGTCCACATCGCGAGCAACACGCTCACCGTCACCGGCGACGCCGCGAGCGACACGCTCGCGCTCCGCCTGGCGCCGGGCGACCCCCAGACGCTGATCCTCGACGTCGGCAACAACGGAAGCGCCGACTTCACCGCGAACCGTCTGCTCTTCAACAAGATCGTCGTGAATGCAGGCGCCGGAAACGACACTGTGCTGATCGTCGAGACCAATGGGGCGTTCACCGACCAGGAAGCGACGACGCTCAACGGCCAGGATGGAAACGACACGCTGACCGGCGGGCGTGGGCCCGAGACGCTCATCGGCGCGGACGGGAACGACCGGGTCACCGGCGGGCGCGGGAACGACACCGCCTTGCTCGGGATCGGCGACGACACCTTCGTGTGGAACGCGAGCGACGACAGCGACGTCGTCGAGGGCCAGGCCGGAACGGACACGCTCGACTTCCACGGATCGAGCGCCAACGAGAACATCGACCTGTCCGCCAACCGCAGCCGTCTGCGCCTCACCCGCGACGTCGGCAGCGTTGTCATGGACGCCGCCGCGGTCGAGCACGTGAGCGTGCACGTGGGCGGGGGCAGGGACACCCTCACGGTCAACTCATTGGCCGGCACCGGCGTCACCCGGGTCGACGCCGACCTCGGAGGCAGCGACGGCGCCGCCGACACGGTGACCGTGAACGGCACCGCGAGCGCCGACACCATCGCCCTCTCGGCCGCGGGCGGCGTGGTGCAGGCGAACACGGGGCCGGCCGTCGGTCTTCGTCTCGCACACCGAGCCGGCCAACGACACGCTGCAGGTGAACACCCTGGCGGGCAGCGACAGCGTCTCGTTTTTCCGCGGGGTGAGCCCGCTGCTCAGCCTGAACATCGACGGCGGCGCCGACGCGGACACGATCCTCCCGACCGGGACGGCCGGCCCTGACAGCGTCCAGCTGGTTTTGTCCGCCACCCCTTCGACCGTGGACGTGTCCATGGACGGCGGCTCCACCTTCGCCCACGTCCTCGCCTCCGATGTGAGCGACAGGATCGACGTGCAGACACTGGGCGGGGCGGACACGATCCAGGCCGGGAACGGCCTGTCGACGCTCACCCCGCTGGTGCTGGACGGCGGCACCGGGCCGGACACGATCACCGGCGGCGACGGCAACGACACCCTGCTCGGCGGCGACGACAACGACACCGTCACCGGCGGGCGCGGGACCGACACCGCCTTCCTCGGCAACGGCGACGACACCTTCGTGTGGAACCCCGGCGACAGCAGCGACGTGGTCGAGGGCCAGGCCGGAACGGACACGCTCGACTTCCGCGGCGCCAACATCGCCGAGAAGATCGAGTTGTCCCCGAACGGCGGCCGTCTGCGCCTCACCCGCGACGTGGCCAACATCGTGCATGGACGCGGACGACGTCGAACTGGTGGACCTGCACGTTCTGGGCGGCTCGGACACGGTCACCGTCGACTCACTGGCCGGCACGGACGTCACCCGCGTCGACGTCGACCTGGGTGCGACGCTCGCCGGCGGGTCGGGCGACGGCGCGATCGACACCGTCCTCGTGAACGGGACACCGGGCGCAGACAGCGTGTCGGTGTCTGCTGCGGGCGGCGTGGTGCAGGCGAACACGGGCCCGGCCTCGGTGTTCGTCTCGGACGCCGAGCCGGCCAACGACGTGCTGCAGGTCAACACCCTGGCCGGCAGCGACAGCGTCTCGTTTTTCCGCGGGGTGAGCCCGCTGCTCAGCCTGAACGTGGACGGCGGCGCCGACGCGGACACGATCTTCCCGACCGGGACGGCCGGCCCTGACAGCGTCCAACTGGTTTTGTCCGTCACCCCCTCGACCGTGGACGTGTCCATGGACGGCGGCTCCACCTTCGCCCACGTCCTCGCCTCCGATGTGAGCGACCGAATCAACGTGCAGACACTGGGCGGAGCGGACACGATCCAGGCCGGGAACGGCCTGTCGACGCTCACCCCGCTGGTACTTGACGGCGGCACCGGCCCGGACACGATCACCGGCGGCGACGGCAACGACACCCTGCTCGGCGGCGACGACAACGACACCGTCACCGGCGGGCGCGGGACCGACATCGCCTTCCTCGGCAACGGCGACGACACCTTCGTCTGGAACCCCGGCGACAACAGCGACGTGGTCGAGGGCCAAGCCAATACCGACACGCTCACGATGGACTTGAGCAATGCCTCCGAGAAGGTCGAGTTGGCCGCGAACGGGGGCCGGCTGCGCCTGACCCGCGACATCGCGAGCATCACCATGGACACCGACGACGTGGAGACGGTCGACCTGCATGCTCTGGGCGGCACCGACACCATCACCGTCGACTCCCTCCTCGGCACCGACGTCACCCGGGTCAACGCCGACCTCGCCGGGACACTGGGCGGCTCGGCCGGTGACGGTGCGGCGGACACGGTGGTCGTCAACGGCACCGATCTCGCCGACACCGTGCCCGTCACTGCCAGCGGGGGAGTCGTAAAGGCCGTGAACGGCCCGACCTCCGTGTTCGTGTCGAACGCCGAGCCGGCCAACGACGTGCTGCAGGTGAACACCCTGGCCGGAAACGACCTCGTGTCTTTCTTCCCCGGCGTGACCGCCGCGCTCATCCTCAGCGTGGACGGAGGGCTCGACACCGACACCGTCTTCCCGACCGGGACGGCGGGACCCGACACGGTCGTGATCAGCGCCTCCACCCCACCGGCCGTCGACGTGGCGCTGCCCAGCGGCGTCGCTCACCTTCTCGCCGAGACGGTCGACGTGCAGACGCTCGCGGGCGCGGACACGATCACCGGCTTGAACGGAGTGGCCGGCACAGGGGCTCGCATCGTTCTCGACGGCGGACCCGACGCGGACGCCATCGCCGGGACGGATGCCCCCGACCTGATCATCGGTGGCGACGGCGCCGACCAGGTGGACGGCAACCGCGGCGACGACACCGCGCTGCTCGGCACCGGAGACGACAACTTCATCTGGAACCCCGGGGACGGCAGCGACGTCGTAGAGGGCCAGGCCAATACCGACACGCTCACGATGGACTTGAGCAATATCGGCGAGAAGGTCGAGTTGTCGGCAAACGGGGGCCGCCTGCGCCTGACCCGCGACGTCGCCAACATCACCATGGACACCGACGACGTCGAGACGGTCGACCTGCATGCGCTGGGCGGCACCGACACCATCACCGTCGACCCGCTCCTCGGCACCGACGTCACCCGGGTCAACGCCGGCCTCGGTGGAACGCTCGCGGGCGGATCGGGCGACGGGGCGGCCGACGTGGTCAAGGTGGTGGGTACGACCGGCGCGGACACGGCGGGGATAGCGCCGAGCGGCGAGCGAGGTCCAGGTGCAGGGACTCGGACCGAAGGTATTCATCGCGGACTCCGAGCCGGCGAACGACACGCTCGAGGTCGACGGACTGGATGGGAACGACACGCTGACGGGGACTGCGGGACTTGCGGCCTTGACCAAGCTCACCCTGGACGGCGGCCTCGCGGCGGACACGCTGACGGGTGGAGACGGCGGCGACACGCTGATCGGCGGAGACGGCGCTGACATCATCCGCGGGATGGCAGGGGACGACTTCCTCTTCGGCGGCCCCGGCACAGACACGCTGAACGGCGGGGCCGGAGCCGACACGTTTTCCTGCGGCGGGCCCGGTGACACGCTCGTCACGGACGCCTTCGACACCATCGGCCCCGACTGCTGATCGCGCCGTCCGACCTCGACAACGCGACGATCGCCGACGTCCTGGGACGGTTCGCCGCCGCGCTCGACCTCGCCGGGGCCAGCCCGTACAGCGTTCGTGCGTACCGGCGGGCGGCCGATCTGATCCGGGCGACGCCGGCTGACGTCCCAGCGCTCGTGCGGGCGGGACGCGTGCGCGAACTGCGCGGGATCGGCGGCTCGATCGAGGCTCGTCTGCGCGAGCTCGTCGAGACGGGCACGCTCGCCGAGCTCGAGGAGCTGGAGCGGGAAACCGACCCGGAGCTGGTCGGGATCGGCCGTTACCTGGGACTGAGCCCCAACCGCGCCGTCGAGATAGGGCGCGCGCTCGGCGTGCGCACGGTCGAGGAGCTGCGCGAGGCCGCGGCCGCGGGACGGCTCACGGAGGTTCCGGGCATCGGACCGTCGACCGAGCAGCGGCTGCGAGAGCGACTGGCGCGTGAGCCGAGCTCGGAGGCGCCGCGGCTGCTGCTCGGCCGCGCGCGGATGCTGATGGAATCGCTGGCCGCGGCGCTCGGCGCGACGGTGGCCGGGGACGTGCGCCGCTGGAGCGACCACCCGCAAGACCTCGCGCTCGTCGCCACCGATCCGGCCGCGCTGGGCCGCTTTGGCGACCTCCTCGAGATCGTGGCCGTGGTCGAGCGAGACGAGCGGAGCGCACTCGGAGTCACCGTGGAGGGCGTCGGCGTTCGCCTCGTGATCTCATCGGAGCGCACGTTCGGCACCGAGCTCCTGCGCGCCACCGGCTCCGAGCCCTACGTCGCCGCTCTGGGGCCGCTGCCCGTGGCCGCCCGCGAGGAGGACGTCTACGCGCAGCTCGGCATCCCCTTCTGTCCGCCGGAGCTGCGCGAGGAGCCGTTCCATGGCGAGCCGCCTCCGTTGCTGGAGCTCGCCGACGTCCGCGGCGACCTCCACTGCCACACCACGCGCTCGGACGGCCGCGCATCTGTGTACGAGATGGCTCTCGCGGCGCGCGAGCGGGGCTACGAGTACCTGGCGATCTGCGACCACACGAAGAACGTGCGCGTCGTGCCCGGTCTCGCGGCGGACGACGTCCGAGCGCAGGCCGAGGAGATCGCCGAGGCAAACGAGAAGCTCGCGCCCTTCCGCGTGCTCCGCGGCATCGAGTGCGACATCCTCCCGGACGGTTCGCTCGACCTTCCGGACGACGTCCTGGCCGAGCTCGACTGGGTGCAGGTGAGCCTCCACGCCGGCCAGCGCCGCCCTGGGGACGTGCTGACGAAGCAGGTGCTCGAGGCGATGCACAACCCGTATGTCCGCGGGCTCAGCCATCCGACCGGCCGCTACATCGGCCGCCGGCCGGAAAACGCGCTCGACATCGAGCGGGCGATCGAGGCGTCGCTCGAGACGGGAGTCGCGCTGGAGGTCAACGGACTGCCGGACCGGCTCGACCTCAAAGACGAGTACGTCCGGCTCGCGGTCGAGGCCGGCGCGCCGATCGTGGTCAACACGGACGCGCACTCGATCCAGGGGCTCGGGAACATGGAGCTCGCCGTCCACACCGCGCGCCGCGGCTGGGCGACGGCGGCGAACGTCGTGAACACGCGGCCGCTGTCCGAGTTGCTGGGGTGATATCCTGCTTCGCGACAACGGCAAGGGAGGCGCACAATGACGAAGACTGCTTCTACACCCCTTGCGAGAGCCGAGAGGCTCTGCGTCTAGCCCTGCGCTAGCGCCCTCTCACTCCTCTCTACGTCCCTCATCCCCGCGCGGGCGGGTTCGTCTGCGCCTTCAACGAAGGAGACCTACGTTGTCCCTGACCGAACTCGGTTGGAACGAACATTTCGAGCAACACCGACCCGAGGGCGAGCTCGTCCTCGGTCGAGTCGCGGTCGAGCACCGCGGCGCCTATGCCGTCTACGCCGACGGTGGCGAGGCCTGGGCCGAGCTCGCCGGAAAGCTCCGGTACGAGGCCGCCGGCCGGGGCGAGCTGCCCGCGGTCGGCGATTGGGTCGCCATGCAGCTGCGCCCCGAAGGCCGGGCGACGATTCATGCCGTCCTGCCGCGGCGCACCAAGATCTCGCGCAAGGTGAACCTGGGCGAGACCGAGGAGCAGGTCCTCGCCGCCAACATCGACACGATCTTCCTGGTCAGCTCGCTGAACCGCGACCTGAACGTCCGCCGCATCGAGCGCTACCTGGCGACGGCGTGGGAGAGCGGCGCCGAGCCGGCGATCGTCCTCAACAAGGCCGACCTCTGCCCCGTGGAGGAGCGGGCCGACCTGATCGCCGAGATCGAGGCGGTCGCCTTCGGCGTGCCCGTGCACACCGTCAGCGCGGTCACGCGCGAGGGCCTGGACGAGCTGACGCCCTACTTCGGGCCCGGCCGCACGGTCGTGCTGCTCGGCTCGTCGGGCGTCGGCAAGTCGACGCTGATCAACAGCGTGCTCGGCACGGAGCAGCTGGAGACGCGGGAGATCCGTGAGGGCGACGGCCGCGGGCGGCACACGACCACCCACCGGGAGCTGATCGTGGTCCCGGGCGGCGGTCTCGTGATCGACACGCCGGGGCTGCGCGAGCTCCAGCTCTGGGGCGAGGCGGACGGCGGAGTCGGAGAGGCGTTCCAGGACGTCACCGCGCTGGCGGCGACCTGCCGCTTCCACGACTGCGCCCACGAGACCGAGCCGGGCTGCGCGGTGCGCGCTGCCATCGGCTCGGGAGCGCTTCCCGCCGAGCGGCTGGAGAGCTACCGCAAGCTCCAGCGCGAGCTCGCCCGGCTCGAGCGCAGGCGCGACGGCCGGCTGCAGTCGCTCGAGCGCCAGAAGTGGCGGAAGTTCTCGAAGCAGCAGCGGCAGAACCCGAAGACGCGGCGGCGGTAGCCGGCTGGGCACCGCTCCGAAAAGCGATGCCCAGCCATTTCGGCTACGACCACTTCGCGAGCTCTCCCAGCGGGTCGAGCCATACCGTGTGGTAGGCCGGACCGACGGGAGAAGTCCCGAGCGGCGCCGTGATTCCCGGAGCGTGGAAGTACTGCAGCTCGCCCCAGAATCCCGGGAAGGCCACCCACGCGGGCCCGACGTCGCCGATCTTGTGGATCGGCGCGACTCGTTCCGTCAGCTTCACGCGGTCCTGCCACGGCTCCTCCGCCGAAGGCGTAGTCCCTCGGCAGCGGAAGCCCGTTTCGCCGGAAGAAGTCGAGCACCGGCGCGCGGGATGCACGCCGTGTTGATCGGATGCACTCCGGTCTCGAAGTAGTTCGCGTGCGACCCGCTCGCCACGTTCACGATCGGATGCGTGCCGCCGTCGAGCCGTTGGGTGTCATCCCACGCGCGTTGTTTGCCGAGGCAGTGCTGGCTGTACCCGACGAAGAGAGGCTGCTCCCCGTCCGAGAGAACGACGTTCACGACCTCCCAATCGCCCTCGTGCGCCTGCCAGATCAGATCGCTTGGCGGATACTGGTACGAGTAGACGTCGTCGTAGTAGAAGTACCAGTACTGCAGCACGATCCGGTCGTCCTGGCGGGCGACGCGGCCGTAAACAGTCGGTCCGCCGCTTCCTTCACCCGCGGCAGCGGCATAGCAGTCCAGTCCGCCTATAGCGCCAGCCGGGGTGCACGAGTCCTGGTTCAGTCGCCAGATCCCTGTCCCCGGTCCGGGAAGCTCGCCCGGCTCGGGATCGGTATCCACGACCGCCCACATCCCCGGCGCGACCAACTGTTCCAGGGAACTGTCGGCGACGAACGACTGCACGCTCGCCGGCAGGAACCTCTCCTGGGGGTCGAAACGGGTGACGGGCTGGTACGTGGCGAGCAGCCTCGCCGGCGGCGTCGCTGCCAGGCCGGAGTCGACGGCGACGAAGAGCGCCGTGCAGGCAATGGCCAGTGCAGCGAGCCGGTGAACAGGACGCAAAGTCCTTCGATACGTGGAACATGATGTCCCTCCTCTGGTTGACCTCCTCGACCGTAGGAAGCCGCCGCTTCCGACGGCGACGGGGCGTAGCCAGGTATGCTAGGCGGGGTTAGCCCGACCGGCCAGCGGGCGGCTTGTAGCTGCGTGCCAATCGGTCGCGACGGTCTCTCAGCTGTGTGACAATCGTCTCATGGCGATCACCGGCAGCAAGCTGATCGCCCCAGCGGCGGTCCTCGCGGCGATCCCGCTCGGGATCATCGCGTACCGAATCCAGATCGACGACATCACTCCAGCCGGCGGACCGCGCGGCGGCGATCGTGACGGCGGCGGGCATGTTCGTGGCTGCAGGCGCGGTCGCCTGGTGGTGCCGCTCCGGGAACCGCCTCGGCCTGCTGATGATGGCGGCGGGCCTCGCTCTGCTTCTTCGGCAGCTCCGGTACAGCCACGAAGCGCTCGTCTTCACGGTCTTCTTCGCGCTCGGCGAGCTCGGCTTCGCGCTCGTCTGCCACTCTGCGCTCGCCTATCCATTCGGCGCAGTTCGCGATCGTGCAGGGCGAGCGCTTCTCAAGGCGGGCTACGCCGTCGTCCTCGCCTTCCCGCTGGCGATCCTCATGTTTCATGCGGCCGGCGCTCCGTTGATCGGCTTCGGTCAATCTCCCGAGAGCCTGATCATGATCACCGGCGATTCCGGTGTCGTCGAGGTGCTCCAGAAGACGCTGGTCGTCGTCTTCTACCTCGTTCTCGGCACGTGCTTCATCGCGCTGCTCGCCCGCCGGCTGGTCAGAGCCCCTCCGCGGATGCGTCGCATTCTCGCGCCCTTGCTGCTGGCAGCGATCGCCATCGCCCTCCGAGCGGTCTTCGAAGGAGTGTCCACGTTCGTCGACCAGCATTTCGCGCGCGAGTACGTCTTCTGGTGGCAGATCGGCGCGTTCATCGCCCTGCCGCTCGCGCTGCTTGCCGGCCTCTTGCGTGCGCGACTCGCGCGAGCCAGCGTGGGCGATCTCGTGCTCGAGCTCCAGCGAACACCGCCGGCAGGGATGCAGGATGCTCTGGCCCACGCCCTCGGCGACCCAACGCTCGAGCTCTCTTTCTGGTTGCCCGAACGGCACACGTACGTCGACTCCGCGGGAATCCGTCGTACTCCTCCCGGCTGACGACTCAAGGCGCGTGGTGACGCCCCTCGAGCACGAGGGAGAGCCGTTCGCCGCGATCGTGCACGATCCGTCCCTGCGAGAGGAGCCGCGGCTCCTCCAGGCGGCCGGCGCGGCGGCGCACTTCGCACTGGAGAACGCGCGCTTGCAGGCGGAGACACGTGCGCAGCTGCTGCAGGTTCAGGAGTCGCGGACGCGAATCGTCGCTGCGGCCGACCAGGCGCGGCGCCGGATCGAGCGCGATCTCCACGACGGCGCGCAGCAACGGCTGGTCGCGCCTGGCGCTTCAGCTGCGCGCGGAACAGCATCGGCTCCATGGGCGCGACGACCCCGAGGTAAATCGTCTCGTGGACGCCGCCGTCGTCGAGCTGCAGGCGGCGATGGACGAGCTGCGCGAGCTCGCCACGGCGTCCATCCGGCGATCCTGACCGAGCAAGGGCTTGCCGCCGCGGTCGAGTCGCTGACGAACAGGGGGCAGACACCCGTCTCGCTCGACATCTCCGAGGACCGGCTGCCGCCGCCCGTGGAGGCGACGGCGTATTTCGTCGTCTGTGAGGCACTGACGAACATCGCCAAGCACTCCGACGCCGCCGGAGCGAGGATCACGGCCCGGCGGCAGAACGGGACATTCGTGGTCGAAGTCGAGGATGACGGCGTGGGCGGAGCGCACGTCGACGGGAGCAGCGGCCTGCGCGGGCTGATCGACCGGGTCGAAGCGCTGGGCGGACGCGTGACGATCGACAGCCCGCTCGGCGACGGCACGAGGATCCAAGCGGAGATTCCATGCGCGTCGTGATCGCAGAGGACTCCGTGCTCCTGCGCGAGGGTCTGGCCAAGATCCTCGAGGACGGAGGGTTCGAGGTCGTCGGCCAGGCCGGAAATGCGGACGAGCTGCTGCTCAAGGTACGTAGCTACGAGCCGGACGTCGCGGTCGTCGACGTCCGGATGCCGCCGACCCACACGGACGAAGGGGCGCAGGCGGCCGAGACCATTCGCGCTCAGTATCCCGATGTCGGCGTGTTGCTGCTCTCGCAGATCGTGGAAGCGCGCCGTGCGCTGCAACTGTTCTCCGAGCGTCCCGAAGGCTTCGGCTACCTGCTCAAGGACCGAGTCCTGGAGATCGACGATTTCCTCGAGGCTGTGCGACGCGTCGCGCGCGGCGGCACCGCGATCGACCCGGACGTCATCGCGCAGCTCGTCGGACGGCGGCGACCCGACGATCCGCTCCAGGACCTGACCGAGCGCGAGCGGGACGTGCTGGCGCTGATGGCCGAAGGCCGCTCCAATCAGGGCATCGGCCAGAAGCTCTTCCTCAGCCCGAAGACGATCGAGATGCACATTCACCACATCTTCCGGAAGCTCGCTCTCGAGGTTACGAGCGACGCTCATCGGCGCGTGCTCGCTGTCCTGGCGTACCTCGAGCGCAGCTAGGCAGTCGCCAGTGACGCCTCAGGAGCCGCGCAGCAAGTGCAGCACGGACACGAGGCGGCGAACTCCGCCTCGACCAGCATCCAGGTCGAGCTTGTCGAAGAGGCGCCGAAGCCTGGTCGCCAATTCGTCTGGGTCGAGCCCGAGCTTCTCTCGGATCGCATCGTCCGTGTGTCCTTCGGCCACCAGCGCGAGGAGCTCTTGCTCCTCCTCGCTCAGCACCGCCAACGGCCCGTCGGACCGTCGACGCTTCATCAAACGGGAGACGATGGTCGGGTCGATCACGCACTCGAGCCTGCACAGGCCTTCGCGGACGATCAGCGAGTCATCGGCGACGACAACCCGAATCCGCTCGCGCTGCGTGAGAGCCGCAGCGTCGGTTTCCAGTTCCCGCTCGCGACCGGCGAAGGGTGGCGCGACCGCTTCGACGGTGCGGAGAACCGGAAAGTCTTCAGGCAGGTCCGGGACGACCAGCTGGAACAGGCGCTCCGGCCGGTCGAGGTCCTTGAGCAAATGTTCGCCGAGGTCGCGGAGGCGGATACCGGTCAGCACCTCGTCCGCGAGCACCGCCTGGGTTGCTTGCGACAGGAGAACTTGGCCGCCGTGCCCCGCCGAGCAGATCCGGGCCGCCCGGTGGACGCCGAGCCCGACGTACCCATCCGCGGTGACGGATGGCTCGGCGGTGTGCATGCCCATCCGCACGCGTACGGCAACACCGTCCGGCCAGGTGTTGGCAGCGAGGGCACGCTGCGCGGCGAGCGCCGCGGCGACGGCGTCCTTGGCCCGGTTGAAGACGACGAAGAAGGCGTCTCCCTGCGTATCGATCTCGAGGCCCGAGGACTCCTCGAACGCCTTCTGGAGCAGCCGTTTGTGGTCCGCGAGGACCTCCTCGTAGCGTTGCCCCAGCTGCTTCAGCAACTGCGTCGATCCCTCGATGTCGCTGAAGAGGAAGGTGGCGGTGCCGGTCGGAAGCGAGGCCATCCCCGACAATCCTCGCGCGTCCGCGGTCGGATGCCAAATGCAACGGTCCCAGGGATTCCCCTGGCAACTGGCCGGGCTGTCCCCGTCGCGATTCACGGCACTCGGCTCGTATCGTGGCGACATGAACACGTACCCCCCAAAAGGCCATGAGTCCGAGCCGGCAGTCGGTTGGAGCCGTGCGGCCCAGGACGCAGCAGAGTCCCTGACCGTTGCCATCCACGAGAACGTGCCGACGCAACCAATCCTGAAGAGGCGGATCGGATACGGCACGACCGGCGGTCTTCTCATCACCGTGTTCGTGCTCTTGACGATCGGCACCGCCTTCCTGCTCATCGGAGCGTCCATGGGGCCGGGGCCGATTACACCGTGTGTGTGCTTCTGATGACCAAGGTCTCCGCGGTGGCGAGATTCGTGGTCCGGCACATGCGAGCGTGGGCAATGCTTGCGTGGACGGGAACGATTGCAGCCTTCATAGCCGAGCTGAGCTCCGAATCTCCCGCCAGCACGAGCGACAGCTTTTACGGTGATGTAGGCGCCGCCGCGGCACAAGCCGCCGGCAACGCGCTCATCGTGCTCCTCGTCATCGTCGCGTGGCCCCTCGGGCTCGCCCTGATCTGGCTCGCAGCGCTCGGATGGGCCTCACTGATGCGCTGGCACCGTGAAGCTCCCGAGCGACGCCGGTACTGGGCCGAGCTCAAGGCGAGAGACCGTCGGACCAGGAGGGGCGAAGCGCGAGACGCACTCTCGTTCTCCTGGCGGCGGATCGATGACCAGGACGATCGCGAGCAGCACTAGCGCCAGGTCGGGCGGCCCTTGTCGCTCTCGTCGTCGGTGACGCGCCGCACCCCGCCGCTCGCAAGGTCGGTGACGTACAGCTGGTCGCGGCCGTCCCGGTTGCTGACGAAGGCGAGGTGGCGGCCGTCCGGAGACCACGCGGGAGCAGCGTCCCCGGCGTTCCCATGCGTCAGCCGTCGCGGCTCTCCGCCGCCCAGAGCGACGACATACACGTCCTCGTTGCCGTCCTTCCCGCTCGCGTAGGCGATTCTCCGGCCATCAGGTGACCAGGCAGGTACGCGGTCGTCGCCCGGCCCCGAAGTCAGCCGTCGAGCATCGCGGCCGTCGATCTCGATCAAGAAGAGGTCGCCGTCGCGCTCGAAGACGATCCCCCGGCCGTCAGGCGACCAACTCGGCCACTCGTCCTCACCGTGGTCGCTCGTGAGCCGCGTCAGGCGACGATCACGCACGCGGAGGACGTAGAGGTCGGCGTCACCGTCGCGTGTGCTCGAGAAGGCGACGAACCGTTCGTCAGGTGATAGCGCGGGCTCGCCGCTCGAGCCGTCCGCAGCGGTGAGACGGGTCGCCGCCGACCCGTCCGCCGAGGCTTCCCACACCTCCACGCCTCCTGCGCGGTCACTCTGGAACACCAGGCCGCCCCTGCGGGAGGCTGTCGGGTTCGTGCTCCGCCGGCGTCGTCGAGGAGCAGCCGTGCCTCGCCGGGCACATCGACCTGGAAGAGGTCGCCCCTCATCGGGAAGACAATCGTCCCGGCGAGGCTTGCGCGTCAGAGGTGTCTCGGAGCCGGTCGACGGCACACCGCCGTGCACCGCCGTGGCGGCGATCGCGACAACGGCCACCGCAGCAAGCCCCGCGATCGTCCCGTAGAACGCTGCGCCGACAGGCCGGGGCGGGCCTTCGACCGACGGGTTGCGCGCCCCTCGCAGGAAGAGCGCGCCGAACAGCACGCCGACCACGGCGACGACGCCCCACGCGACCGTAGCCGCCGGTTGCTGAACCGGAGGCAGCGCGTAGGACAGGACGTCGCGCTTGACCAACTGCTCGAACCAGAAGTCCTGCAGCTCGTTCCCGAGCCCGTACGCGAGCATGATCCCGAGGTAGAAGCTCGCCAACGCGCGCAGCGCACGGCGTTCGATCTGGGGGAGCGGACGTGAGAGCGCGAGCGCCGACAGCGCGAGCAGAGCTCCGGCCATTCCGTGGTGGTGACCGGGATGGAGCTTCACGCCCAGCTTGGGATCGCCGAACGGCGCCCAAAGCCCGTCCGACCCGAGGATCGACGTGCCGAGATCGGCAGCGAGCCAGGGCACCGCCGCGATCACGATGAGCGCGGCCGCGAGCATCCTGGCGATATCGCCCCGCAGGCGCGGGCCGCCTCGAAATGGCCGGCCCCAGCTCGCCGCCAGCGCCAGTGCGACTCCGACTGCGGGAACAGCATTGATCAGCTTCGGATCGAGGTCGCCCTGAGAGACGACGCCGGGCACGAAGACAACCGCGCACAGGGCCGCCGCCGCAATCCGAAGCGCCGTTCGCCCCGGAACGATCGCGACGATCGCGATCGCTACGAGCGCGACCGGCCAGTTGAGATCGACGAGGGCCCGTCCCGGCGCCGCCCGCGAGCCCGCTGCGACTCACGTGATAGAGGTGATACGCGGGGAGCCGCGCGTAGGTCACGAAGATCTCGAGCGCCACGATGCCGAGCAGGGCCCAGACCGCCGGCACCTCCCACGGGACCCGGCGCCGCGTCAACGCGGCTCAGCCGGGAAGCGGGCGCCGGCTCTCCTGCTTCGGATTGCCGGCGCCCGACGATCCATCGTCAACGCGCTTCCATTGCTGCACGGTCCTGCGCCAGCCTGGCCTCTCGGAGCTCTTCATGACTCACCGGAGTAGCCGTCTTCGCGGCAATCTCGACCGTGACGTTCGGGGCACAGTGCGCGAACACGTCGACGTTCGCCGTGTACGTGAACCCGAAGTTGTCCAGGCCGATCGTCCACTTCGTTGCCGCCGCGTCGCCGATGCCGCTCACGAACACGATCCCCGAATCGAATCCGAAGCTGCCGGCGATCGCAACCATTCCAGCCGGACAGACCGCATCGACGAACGCGACCGATGCGGAGGAAAGGTCTCCCGGCACCGTCGTCCTCGTGTGCACGAGCGTCAAGTGCTCGATGCCGGTCGCGCCTTGCGGCCCTTGCGCCCCCTGCGGCCCCTGCGCCCCCTGCCGCCCGGGGAGCCCTTGCGTTCCTTGCGCGCCTTGCTGTCCCCGCGGGCCCTCCGGTCCCGGCTTGCCCCTACGTCCGCGGGGCCCTCTCGGCCCTCGCGCCACCGGGTCGGCTGCCGCCGCTCCCGCTGACGCGGAGGGTCGGTGCTGCTTCGCGCCCGAAAGCCCGCCTGCGACGGCGGCACTCGAAAGCCCTGCCGACACGATGAGGAAGGCGACGACGAGGACGGGCGACGGTAGGTAACGACTTCTGCTCTGCATGAGAGTCCTCCTCTCGATCGGTTACCTGGCCGACGCTACGCCCGGGCACTAGCGGCGGCGACGGGGCCATCCCGGGCTTCGGACGGGGGTATCCCTGCTCCCAACTTGACAAGCGTGAGCGTCTTCCGCATGATCACCACTAAATCAGTGGACAAGATCGAAAGATAGGAGAGGTGAATGCATCGCATTAGACAAGTGGGTGTGATTCTCTTAGTCGGCGGAACCCTCGCCGGCGCAGCCGTGGCTGCCACGAGCGGGACGAACCTCGCGCTCGTCGCGTACTCGACGCCCAAGGCGGCGTACTCGCAGCTCATCCCCGCCTTCCAGAAGACCGCCGCGGGCAAGGACGTCACGTTCTCACAGTCCTACGGCGCGTCCGGCACCCAGAGCCAGCTCATCCTGCGCGGCCTGAAGGCCGATGTCGCGATGTTCTCCCTCTACCCCGACATGCAGCGCCTCGTGAAGCCGGGGATCGTCGCCGCCAACTGGAACAAGGACAAGTACCACGGCATGGTCACCGACTCGGTCGTCGTCCTCTCCGTCCGGCCCGGAAACCCGAAGCACATCAAGAGCTGGAACGACCTGACCAAGCCCGGCGTCGAGGTCATCACGCCGAACCCGTTCACCTCCGGCGGCGCGCGCTGGAACGTCATGGCCGCCTACGGCGCGCAGCTCAAGGCCGGGAAGTCGTCGAAGCAGGGGTACGACTACATGGTGAAGCTGTTCAAGAACGTCTCCGTCCAGGACAAGAGCGCGCGCGAATCGCTGAACACGTTCGCGAGCGGCAAGGGCGACGTCCTCATCGGCTACGAGAACGAGGCCATCTTCGCGAAGAAGAACGGGGTTCAGCTCCAGTACGTCGTCCCGAGCTCGACGATCCTGATCGAGAACCCGCTCGCGGCAGCGAAGAACGCTCCGTCGCAGGCGAAGGCGTTCGTGAAATGGCTGAAGACGCCGGAGGCACAGAAGATCTGGGCGGAGAACGGCTACCGCCCCGTCGTGCCGAGCGTCCTCAAGCAGGCCAAGTTTCCGAAGCCGGCCAAGCTCTTCAAGATCGGCTACGTCGGCGGTTGGAACGCGGTCTCGAAGAAGTGGTTCGACCGGCAGAAGGGTCTGATGCTGAAGGTCGAGCAGCAGGCACAGGGTGGCTGAACCAGTCGCAGTCGGCTCCGCCGTCGCCCCGCGGCGGCGGAGCTGGTCCGGCTTAGGAATCGGGGTGGTCACGGGCTACCTGTCCGTGATCGTCCTCCTTCCGCTCGCGGCGCTCGTCTGGGAGGCCCACAAAGGGGGCCTCTCGGGCTTTTGGAAGACGATCACCGCGCCCGAGGCGGTCGCGGCGATCGAGCTCACCCTCGTGGTCTCGGTCATCGTCGCGCTCATCAACGCGATCGCCGGAACCGCGATCGCGTGGGTGCTCGTGCGCGACAAGTTCGTGGGCAAGAGTTTCGTGAACACGCTCATCGACCTCCCGTTCGCCCTGCCCACGATCGTGGCCGGGTTGACGCTGCTGGCGCTGTACGGGCCCGGGAGCCCGGTCGGGATCAACGTCGCCTTCACCCGGGTCTCGGTCGTGATGGCGCTCTTGTTCGTGACGCTGCCATTCGTCGTCCGCACGGTGCAGCCGGTGCTCACGGAGTTCGACCGGGAGATGGAGGAGGCAGCGGCGTCGCTGGGCGCGAACCGCTTCGCCATCTTCCGCCGCGTTGTCTTCCCGAACCTGCTCCCGGCGATCCTGTCCGGCGTCGCGCTCGCGTTCGCGCGGGCCGTCGGCGAGTTCGGCTCCATCGTGCTCATCTCGGGGAACCTGCCGTTCAAGACGGAGGTCGCCTCGGTCTACATCTTCAGCCAGGTCGAGAGCGACGACCCCGCGGGAGCAGCCGCAGTCTCGGTGCTCCTGCTCGTGATCTCCTTCATCGCGCTCCTGGCCATCGGCGCCGTCCGCCGCTACGCGACGAGGCACGATGGCGAGTAGGTACCTCCTCCGCTTCAGCGCGCTCGGCTATCTGGCGCTGCTGCTCCTCATCCCGCTCGGGATGGTCTTCTACCGCGCCTTCGAGCACGGGTTCTCCACCGCATGGGACGCCGTCACGTCGCCCGACGCGGTGCACGCGCTGTGGCTGACCGTGCTCGTCACGCTCATCGCCGTCCCGCTGAACACGGTCTTCGGGATCATCTGCGCGCTCCTGATCGTGCGCGGGCACTTGCGCGGGAAGGGCGTCCTGAATGCGCTGGTCGACCTCCCGCTCGCGCTCTCTCCCATCGTCGTCGGCCTCTCGCTGCTGATTCTGTACGGCCGCGGCGGCTGGCTCGGCCCGTGGCTCAACGACCACGGGATCCAGGTCGTGTTCGCGTTACCGGGCCTCGTGCTGGCGACGACATTCGTCTCCCTCCCGTTCGTCGTGCGGGAGGTCGTCCCCGTTCTGCGCGAGATCGGCACGGAGCAGGAGCAGGCCGCGTCGACGCTCGGCGCCTCCGTACTGCAGATCTTCCGCCGTGTCACGCTGCCGGCCATCCGCTGGGGCGTCGTCTACGGCGTCGTCCTGACGACGGCGCGTTGCCTGGGCGAGTTCGGCGCCGTCTCCGTCGTCTCCGGGAACATCGAGGGCAAGACCGAGACGATGACGCTGTACGTCGAAAACCAGTACCAGGGGTTCAACACCTCGGGCGCGTACGCCGCATCCGTCGTGCTCGCGCTGCTGTCCGTCGTGACGCTGGTCGCGATGACGCTTTTCCGTCGAAAGGAGGAGATCTAGATGGGAATCGCCGTCCAGGGAATCTCGAAGAACTTCGGGACGTTCGCCGCGCTCGAGGACGTCTCGATCGACGTGCCGGCGGGGTCGCTGACCGCCCTTCTCGGTCCGAGCGGAAGCGGCAAGTCGACGCTCCTGCGCGTGATCGCGGGACTCGAGCGGCCGGACGCGGGACGCGTGCTCCTCGACGGCGCTGACGTGACGGCGCTCACGCCGCAGCGCCGCGGCGTCGGCTTCGTCTTCCAGCACTACGCCGCGTTCCGGCACATGACGGTGTACGAGAACGTCGCCTTCGGCATGCGCGTGCGGAAGCGGCCGAAAGCCGAGATCAAGGAGCGCGTCGGCGAGCTGCTGAAGCTCGTGCAGCTCGAGGCCTTCGGCAAGCGCTACCCCGCGCAGCTCTCCGGCGGGCAGCGCCAGCGCATGGGTCTCGCCCGGGCGCTCGCCGTCGATCCGGCCGTCCTGCTCCTCGACGAGCCGTTCGGCGCCCTGGACGCGCGCGTGCGCAAGGAGCTGCGCATCTGGCTACGCAGGCTGCACGACGAGACGCACACGACGACGCTGATCGTCACGCACGATCAGGAGGAGGCGATGGATGTCGCCGACCAGATCGTGCTGATGAACCACGGCAAGGTCGAGCAGACGGGCGATCCGCGCGAGCTGTACGAGAACCCGGCCAACAAGTTCGTCATGGGATTCGTCGGCCCGGTCAACCGGATCGGCGAGACCTACGTCCGGCCGCACGACTTCGAGCTGCAGCTCCATCCCAACGGGCACTGCACCGAGGCGATGGTCGAGCGGCTCGTCCATCTCGGCTTCGAGGTACGCGTCGAGCTCGTGCGCGGCGACGGCGAGCAGCTGTCGGTGCAGATCAGCCGCGACGAGGCGCACCAGCTCGAGCTCGAGCGGGGGCAGATCGTCTACATCCGCCCGCTGCACGAGCGGACGTTCGTCGAGGACTAGCGCGCCGTCCAGGCATCGGGGTCCGGACGTAGCTTCTCGACCGTCTGCGGAAGCTCTCCGCGGGCGATGTCGGCCAGCGTGACCTCCTCGAGCACCGACCGCAGGTTGGCGCGGACGGCGATCCAGACGTCCCGCAGCTTCTCCGCCGAGCCCACGTACTCCACGTCCTGCGGGCCTACGCCGCGCACGTTCGCGATCGGCCCCTCGACGCTGCGGATCACCTCGGCGAGCGTGATCTCCTCGGGCGGCCGCGCGAGCCAGTAGCCGCCCTCCGCTCCGCGCTGGCTGCGGACGAGCCCCGCATGTCGGAGCTCGAGCAGGATGTTCTCCAGGAACTTGAGCGGGATGTCCTGCGCCTGCGCGATCCGCTCGCCCTTGATCGGGCCTTCGCCGGCCACGGCCAGCTCGACCGCGGCGCGGACGGCGTAGTCGGCCTTCGCGGAGACACGCACGCCCTATTTTGCTAGCCCGCCTTCCGACCGCCGCCTGGCCACGGTTGATCGTCCTGCGGTCGCGCTTGACCTCTGCAGAAAGTAGCCGGCCGGTGCCCTGCGCGATTCTGCGGTCCAGCAAGCTATAGGCCGCGCCGCGGGCGGAGTTGCCCCTTGCGACGATCAGCTCCCGGGTGACGCGGAGCAGCGGCTTCCGCGGCCGTTCTCGATAGACGTGAAAGCCCTGCGTTTCGATCTCGAAGCTCGTCCGCAGCGGATGAGCACGCGTTGGCTCGGTTCGCGTCGCCGTGAAGGACGCGAAGCCGGTAACGGCGCTCGGGAAATCGGTCGTGACCCTCCCCGCCATGCCGAAGCTGCGGTCGAGGCGTCCGTTGCGCGGTGTAGCGGGCGAGAGCGAACTCGGGCCAGTCTCCGCTCGGTTCCTTCGTCCCGGCGGCGACGATCTTCCCGTCGCGCTGAGCGGCGACGTCCAACGCCCAGGCGTTGCTCCTTCGGCCGAAGTTCGTGGCGACCGAGCCGCCCCTGCCGAAGCTCCGGTCGGGCGCGCCGTCGGGCAGGTAGCGCGCGACGCCGAGAGCGCCGCTCTCCATCCCGCCGGCAACGACGATCGTGCTGTCGTGCCGGAGGAAGATCCCCGTGATGAACCCGAGGGCGGTAGGCACCTGTCCCTCGTCGCCAAAGCTCGCGTCGCGGCTTCCGTCGGGCCCATACCGAACGATGGTTTCTCCGGCTGCGACGATCTTGCCATCCGGCTGAACGGCGATGTAGTTGGCCAGCGACGGGCCAGCACCGACGACGTCCAGCATCTTCCCGCCCGTGCCGAAGGTCGAATCGAGCTGCTCCGTGCGGCGTGTATCGGCAAGGGCGAGGGCGCACCCCTTAACGTCATCCGTCTCGTTCCGAGCGGCCACGATCCGGCCGTCGGGTTGGACAGCAACGGACGAGCCGAACGTGCCCGTCCAGCTGATCGCGGAGCCGAAGCCGGTGATCAACGCTTGCCGCCACCGTTTCCGAAGCTCCCGATCGAGCCTTCCGTTCGGCGAATAGCGGACGAGCGACGAAACCATCAGCGCCGCCGCCCTCGTCGTGCGTTGCGGCGCTCGAGCAGTCCGCCGGCGACGACGATACTGCCGTCGGACTGGAGAGCGAGCGCACGCAGCACCGGCAGGCATTCCGCCTCGAAGTCGCGTGTCCGCGCTCCCGCCCCGGCCGAAGGTCGAGTCGAAGGCTGTCCCGCGGTGCAGTAGCGGACGAGTGTGGAGCGAGGAACCGCCCTCGCCGACGACGAGGATCTTGCCGTCGTGCTGAATCACAACTGCGTAGGCGTCCCCGATACCTCCCACATCGGTCAGAACTCGGCCGCCGCGCCGGAAGCTCGGGTCAAGGCGGCCGTCACGGCAGGTACCGGGCGAGGCCGAAACCCCACCACCAGAAGGTGCAACCGTCGTGCTGGCAGGATGAGTTTCCTGCGACGACGATCCTCCCGTCGGGCTGGATAGCGAGCGCGAACGCATGGTCGACGCTGGTCTTCGGCGGCAAGCGCTTCGCCGCTGCGTGACCCGCGCAGGAGCGCGGTCGGGAAGGCCGCACTGGCGCCGGGCCCGGTGATCAGGATCGCAGCGGCTATCGCTGCGCACATACAGAGGATGAGCGATCGCAAGGTGCCGCATGGCGCGGACGCTCGCACCCGCCGCTAACGAGCCGCTAATTCGCGGCAGCCGAAGTCGTATAGGCAGCGCCTGTAGCACGTGCTACAAAGACTCGTCTGAGCCTTGAATTCGGCATTCTGGGGCCGCTCGAGGCGGTCAATCATGGAGTTCCGGTCGCGTTGCAAGCGATGCGCGAGCGCAAGCTGCTCGCGATTCTGCTCGTGCACGCGAACGAGGTCGTGTCCACGGACCGCCTCGTCCACGAGCTCTGGGGCGACGATCCACCGAAAACCGCGGTCCCCGCCCTGCACAACGCGGTCTCGAGACTGCGCAAGGCACTCGGCGACACCGTCGTGCAGACGCGCTCGCCGGGCTACACCCTGGAGGTCTCGGCCGATGAGCTGGACGCGGCCCGGTTCGAGCAGCTGCTGGCGGAAGCGGTCGGCCCGCCGGAGCAGGCGGCCGACCGGCTGCGCGAGGCACTCGCGCTGTGGCGTGGGCCGGCGCTGGCGGACTTCGCGTACGAGCCGTTCGCCCAGTCCGCGATCGCCCGCCTCGAAGAGCTCCACATCGTCGCGATCGAGGATCGGATCGAGGCCGATCTCGCTCTCGGACGGCACGACGTTCTCGTCGGCGAGCTCGGCTCGCTCATCATCGACCATCCTTTCCGTGAGCGACTCCGCCGCCAGCTCATGGTCGCGCTGTACCGCGCGGGTCGCCAGGCAGATGCGCTCGGCGCGTATCAGGACGCTCGCCGGATGCTCAGCGACGAGCTGGGGGTCGATCCGAGCCCGGCGCTCAAGGAGCTGGAGCGCGCGATCCTCCAGCACGACCCCTCGCTTGCGGCCGCCGAGCGAGGAGCTGTCGCTCCCGCGCTTCCGGCGGAGTTCGTCGGCGAGCGGCGCAGGACGGTCACCGTCGTGCTCGCCGACATCGAGCCCATGGGCGGGCCCGAGATCGATCCCGAGGCATTTCGCTCGGCGGTCTCACGGTGCCTGGGCGTCCTGCGCGGCGCTCTGGAGCGGTACGGAGCGGTGGTGGAACGATTCACCGGCGATGCGGTCATCGGCATCTTCGGGGTTCCGCGCGTGCACGAAGACGACGCGATGCGGGCGGTGCGAGCGGCGGCGGCAGCGCAGTCGGCGCTGGCCGGCCTGAACCGGGAGCTCAGGGAGGGCTGGGGCGTCGAGTTCGACGTGGGCTTCGGGCTTGCGACCGGCGAGGTGATCGAAGGCGGAACCGAAGCCCTCCTGAGCGGGCCTGCCCTGGCGGTCGCGAAGCGGCTCGAGAAGCAGGCGGCGCCGGGAGAGATCCTGATCAGCGAAGACACGTGGCGCCTCGTTCGGGACGGTGTCTCGGCCGAGCGGGCGGCCCGTCGGACGGCGACACGGCCTGGCGCGTGCTCGAGATCGAGGACACTCGCCCGTTCTCGCGTCAGCTCGAATCGTCGTTGGTCGGTCGCAGGGGCGAGCTCCGGCAGCTGCGCCACGCGTTCGAGCGCGCCGTCGAGACGAGCTCGTGCCAGCTGGTCACCGTTCTCGGGCCGGCAGGCGTCGGCAAGACGCGCCTCGCACTCGAGCTTGCGGGCGAGGTGGCCGAGAAGGCGACCGTGGTGTCGGGACAATGCCCGCCGTTCGGCGAGGGGATGACCTATTGGCCCCTCACCGAGATCGTTCGCCAGGCCGGACACAGCGAGCCGGCCGCGAAGGTGGCGAGCCTGATCGCCGGAGCTCCTGGAGCCGATGAGCTCTTCGCCGCTACGAGACGGATGCTGGAAGACCTGGCCGCGGGCCGGCCGCTCGTCGTCGTTCTCGAGGATCTGCACTGGGCGCAGCCGACCTTCCTCGACCTGGTCGACTACCTCGTCGAGTGGCTCCACGACGTGCCGGTGCTCTTGCTCTGCGTTGCCAGGCTGGATCTCATCGAGGAGCGCGCCAGCTGGGGCGGCGGCAAGCTCAACTCGACGTCGCTCGTGCTCGGCCCTCTGTCGCCGGAGGAATCGAACGAGCTCCTGGATGCCCTTGCCGGGACGAGCGAGATGCCGGACAAAACGCGAGCGGGGCTCGTGGAAGCCGCGGAAGGAAATCCACTCTTCGTCGAGCAGCTCGCGACGGCCTTCCTGCTCGGCGAAGCTGCGACGCTCCCGCCGACGCTCGAAGCGCTGCTCGCGGCACGCCTGGATCGTCTCGGCCCGGGCGAGCGCGCGGTCATGGACGCCGCGGCCGTTGCCGGCCGCGAGTTCTCCGGTCCCAGCGTCCAGGAGCTGCTACCGGAAGCGTCGACCTCGGTCGAGCGACACCTTCGCGGGCTGGTTCAGAAGGATCTGATCCGCCCCCTCCGCGGGCCGCTGTTGGACGAGGAGGGATTCGCGTTCCGACACGTTCTGGTCCGCGAAGCCGCGTACCGGACGACGCCGAAGGCCCGCCGCTCCTACCTGCACCGGCGCTTCGCCGCGCGGCTCGAAGCGCCGCGTCCCGGACTTCGACGAGCTCATCGGGTACCACCTCGAGCAGGCCTGGCTCCTCCGGGCCGAGCTCGGGCCCGTCGGCGACGAGGACCTCGCCGTCTGGCCGGCGAGGCCGGCGACCGGCTCGGCCGGGCGGGCATCCGCGCATGGAAGCGCGGCGACGCCCCGGCGGCCGTCAACCTGCTCGGCCGATCGACATCGCTCCTGCCCGAGAGTGCGCACCGACACGAGCTCCGCTGCGAGCTCGCGGGCGCACTTCGTGGGAGCGGCGATGTCGAGGAGGCCGACGAGGCTTCTGAGCGACGTGATCGAGAACGCCGCCGACCGGCGGATCGAGCTGCGCGCCTCGCTCGAGCGCCTCCACCTGCGCCTGTCGACGGATTCCGCGTCGAGCGCGATCGGCTCCTCGACTTTGCGAAGGACGCGGTACCTGTGTTCGAGTCGGCGGGCGACGATCGCTCGCTCGGCCGCGCCTGGCTGCTCGTCGGTGAGATTCGGGCGGGGTGTTCTGCGACAACGCCGCGTGGGAGGCTGCCGCCAGGCGCGCGCTCAAGCACTACGAGCGCTCCGGGTGGCCCATTGCCTCGTGCGTCCAGGCGATCACGGCGGCGCTCTACTACGGGCCGACTCCGGTGGACGAGGGCATCGAGCGCTGCCGGAGGTTCGTGGAGGAATACCCCGAGGGAGTCGGAGCGAGCGCGCTCGTGGTGCATGGGCGGTCTCGAGGCGCTCAGGGGCGAGTTCGACGAGGCTCGTTCGCTCGTCGCGACGGCGCGCGAGCGCTACCTCGAGCTCGGGCAGCGCGCTCGCGCCGCCGAGATCGTCGACCCGGTTCAAGCGGGGATCGACCTGGTCGCGGGCGACGTTCTCGCGCCGAGGCCGTTCTCCGCTCGAGCTGCGAGCGGCTTCAGGCGATGCAAGCGTTCTCCGCGCTCGCGACCAGGGCGGCACAGCTCGCCGAAGCGCTGTTCCGGCTCGATCGCCACGACGAGGCCGAGGAGTGGACTCGCGTCTCGGAGAGCAACACGAGAGCCGACGACATCGGCGCGCAGTTCTCCTGGCGCGGCGTGCGCGCGAAGCTCGAGGCCCGTCGCGGGAGCCTGGAGGCGGGCGAGGCTCTCGCGCGCGAGGGCGTTGCTCTCGCGGAGCGCACGGATGCCGTCAACCAGCACGCGATGGCGCTCCTCGATCTCGCCGACGTCCTGCGCGTGGCGCAACGGCCTGGTGAGGCCGTCCCCGTGGTCGAGAGCGCACTCGCGCTGTTCGAGCGCAAGGGCAACGTTCCGGACGCCGCGCGCGCTCGCGACCTGCTCGCCGAGCTTCGCGACGCGAGGCCCCGGCCACGACGGAAGGCCCCTGACGGGGCCTTCCGTGCGGCGTAACTCCGGTTCTGTCACGGTCCGCCGCCGCCGCCGCTCTCCTGGCTTGCGAGCCCGGCCTCCGGTCCCCCAAGGACCGGCGTCGCCGGTGCGCTGCCCGCGAACAGAGCCACTGCGACGAGCGAGGTCAGCAACCGCCGCGTGTGCGAGGCCCTGAGATTCCCCGTATGCGTCTGCGTGAACATTGCGCACCTCCTTTCCGACCCCGACGGTCGGAGGAGGCGGCAACGGGGACCTAACGCGCGACCCACAGCGCGCCAACAAAGTCGGCGCCGCTCGACGGATTAGCGACTCGTTAGGGGTCGGTGCGACCGTGAGCGCGATGCAGCAGGCAGTGCAAACGGAGCCCTCTACGGGCTGTTACCCAAGCAAGGGGGGAACACAGATGTCTCGTTATCTCACCATCCTCGCGGGAGTCGCAATCGCAGCGCTTGCAATGGCAGCGCCAGCGGCAGCCGCCCCGCCGTCGAACGACACGTTCGCAGGGGCGACGACGATCTCGTCGCTGCCCTTCAGCGACACGGTCGATACGACGCAGGCAACGACGGACGCGGACGACATCGTAGCGGCGGCCTGCGGCGGCACTCACGTATAACAGCGTCTGGTATTCCGTCACGCCGACGCAGCCCGAGCGGATCTCGATTGATCTGTCCGGTGGCTCGCTACGCCCCCAGTTCGGAGTGTTGACCGGTAGCCCGGAAGCTTCACGCTCGTGACGTGGGGCGGCGGTCGGCAACTTCATGGCAGACGCAGGACAGACCTACTACATCATCGTTTTCGACGCCCATCCGGTGAGCGGGGGCGGCGGCACGCTTCAGATCAACGTCTCGGCTCCGCCCCGCCGCCTCCGAACGACACGTTCGCCGGGGCGACGACGATCTCGGCGCTGCCCTTCAGCGACACGCTCGATCCAAGGGGGGCAACGACGGATGCAGTAGACGCCGAGGCGATGGCCGCCTGTGGGTTGAACTACACCGCGGAGGCAAGCGTGTGGTACGCGTTCACTCCGACGAGTGACACCGACGTCACGTTGGACACTTCGGGGTCCGATTATTCGCCCGATCTCAACATCCTGAGCGGCAGTCCCGGAAGCCTCAATTGCGTGTCGGGAGGATCGCAAGGAGGATTGGTCTTCCTGGCACTCGCGGGTCAGACCTACTACATGCAGGTGTTCGAGGTAGGGACGCCCGGCAGCACGCTCCAGCTCAGCGTCACGGGCCAGCTACGACCTCCGCCACCCCATGTGGCGCTGACGGTCGACCCGACCGGGAAGGTGAACAAGCACACGGGCGTAGCGACCGTGACGGGCACCTTCACCTGCTCGAACGCGGACGTCGCGCATCGTCGACGTCGCAGTCTGACTCAGCAGGTCGGACGCTTCGTCATCGGTCCCGGATCAGGAGGCACGCACGTCAACCCGTGCGACGGCCAGTCGCATCCTTGGAGCATCAGCGTCTCCGCCAGCAACGGCAAGTTCGCCGGGGGGAAGGCGAACGTAGAAGCCGGAATTACCGGATGCAACGCGTTCACTTGCGCATTTGACAGCGTCAGTCGGACGATCCAGTTGAGCTAATCGGCTACCGTCGGGGGCGGCTACTGCCGCCCCCGACCAAGCTGCTTCGGGAGGCGAGTGAGATGAGACCTCGCACGACCAGTTGGATCCTCGTTCTGGCAGGCGTAATCGCGGTTGTGTTGCTGCGTGCGTCTGCGCCGGAAGCGGCGCGGCAAGCCCCGACCGCCGACCTGCAGGTCTCGATGGTCGATTCGGGGGATCCCGCGCGCTACGTCGACGCGCACAACCGCTCGGCGACATACACGTACACCATCACGATCACGAACAACGGACCGGACGCGGCGGCGGGAGCGAAGGTCAGCTTCCTCATCGGTGATTTCGGCTACGTAAATCAGTACGGAAACCCTGTGCCATTTCCCCAGGCGTTAGGTTCGTTCACCACCACCCAAGGGACGTGTCAGCTCGGTAGGCCTCTCTTCCTGAATCTGTTATTCACGGAACTGGACTGCGACCTCGGGTCACTCGCGAGCGGGTCGACCGCCACCGTCATCGTCGCGATGGGCGCGAGACGGTATCCGCCGCTGAGCCCCGGCGCCTCCGAGGTTGTCGCCAACAGCGCGTCAGTCTCTTCCGACACCGCCGATCCGGACTCGAACAACAACTCCGCCACTGAGACGACGACGATCGTTCAGGGCTATGCAGATCTCGCCCTCCAGGTGACGCAATCGCCGTTTCCTGCTACGACGGCAGACGATCTCACTTTCACCTTCGTGATTCGAAACCTCGGACCGGATGCGCCTCGAGAGTTCTTCACGTTCACGTATCCGGCGCCAAACGACAAGGTCGCTGCCGTCCAGTCAAGACCACGCTTTTGTGTGACCCACTCGTGCCGACCGGCCATCACATCTGCCGTTTGGCCCTCTGGCGTCCGGAGAGAGCACATCCGTCATGATCACGGTGACTCCCGGCCAACCGGGCAGCCGTTCGTATTCGGCAGTCGTCGGCACGGGGTGCTTCGGCGGGGTGTGGTGCACGTTTGCATCGTTCTCGTGCAACCCCACGCCCGATCCTGATCCCTCGAACAATGCGGCCCAGATCGATGAGGATCTCCGGCGGTCCAGGCTGATGTGAGCGTCGAAACGATCTCATCGATCTCCGTCCTGCAGGTCGGCCAGACGGTCACGTACACGCTGCGCGTCGCGAATCACGGGCCTTCGCGGGCGGGCGACGTGAGGCTCACCGATCAGCTCCCGGCTGGGAATGGGTCTCGATGACTACGACCGAGGGCATTTGCGCCAGCGGGACGGTCGTGGCGTGCGACTTGGGCGACTTCGAGGTCGGGACGGGACGACGGTGACTATCGTTGCGAACCCCACCGTTGATGGAACGATCACGAACACCGCCTCAGTGTCGGCAAGTCTCGAGGAGCGCCGATTCGAACCCGGCTAACGACTCCTCATCCGCGACCGTGACCGTTGGCGGAACGCCTCCACCCCACCACCGCCACCACCGCCACCCCCGCCCCCACCGCCTCCTCCGTCGCTCCGCCTCCTCCCACCGCCCGCCGCCGCCTCCGCCTCCGCCGCCGCCTCCGACCGTCACGTGCGTCGTCCCGAGCGTCGTCGGCAAGCGGCTTGCCGCGGCGAAGCGCATGCTCGCCGAAGCGCACTGCGCCTCGGGGAACATCAGGAAGGCTTACTCGCGTCTCCAGAAAGGGCGAGTCGTCGCGCAGTCGCGCCGTCGGGGCCGGCAATTGGCCGAGGGGGCTCCCGTCAGCCTCGTGGTAAGCAAGGGTCGCGGCCAAGGCGGTGCACCGAGACCTGCAGCCCGCTCGAAGTCAGGGACGCTCACGAGGGGGAGGCCTCCGAAATCGCGGTACTCCTCAACGAGCTGTATCGCGATCTGTACGGCGCCGACGAGTTTCGATCCGCGGATGTCGCTTCATGGATCCGGGACCTGGAGGTACGCACCCTCGTAGCGGTCGCCGATCAGGAGCTCGTGGGCTGGGCCGAGGCGAGCGCCGGTCGGGACCTGCATCCGACGTGGTGGCTCGACGTGCTCGTCCCGCCCCAGGAGAGGCAGCGCGAGATCACGGAACGGCTTGTGCACGAGGTCGAGGATGTCGCGCGCTCAGCTTCGCCGAACGGGGTCGAGGCCAAGTTCTACCTCCCCGAGGCCGACGCCCGACTCCAAGCGGTCGTGAGCGAGCGCGGGTACACGCCGGTGAGCTACTCGTTCCGCATGGAGCGCCTACTCGAGAGCCCTCCGGAGAGCGCGGCGTGGCCCAAGGGCACGCACCGTCCGACCCTTCCGGTCGGGAGTCGACGAGAGACTCGCCTACTCGGTGCACATGGACACGATCGCCGACCAGGAGGGGACGTTCAAACGCGAGTCCTTCGATCGATGGTCAGCGCACTACTCGGGCAGAGCAAGCGGGGCCCGTTCGACCCATCACTCTGGTTCATCGCAGAGGCGGACGGCGAGCCGGCCGGCATCTGCCTATGCCGAGCCGAGTGCGGAGCGGATCGAGGACTCGCATGGGTCTAGGTCGTCGGCGTCCGCCGACCGTGGAGGCGGCAGGGCGTCGGTCTGGCACTCCTGCTCCACGCGTTCGGTGAGCTGTACCACCGCGGCTTCGAGCGCGTCGGCCTAGGCGTTCACGGCGAAAACCCGACCGGCGCGGCGCGCCTGTACGAACGCGCGGGGATGTCGGTGAGCAGGCGGTCGACCATTCGCGAGGCATCTCGGGCGCTGGCGGACGCTAGCCGGCCGTTAGGGCCGGAGAGAGACACGTTGGCACGCGCGACTGAAGTGCGTGACCAGATCGCTTGATCTGCGCGATCCCACGCACGAGGAGGTCGCGATGAACATCGGAATTGCCAGTCGTGGAGCGGCTGCTGCAGCCGTTCTCGATCGCAGTGGCGACAGTCGCCTGCAGTCCGGCGGCGGCCGCATCGAGCAGCAGGCCGGTTCATGAGCCGACATCGTCCGCCAGAAGCTCGACGGTGACTACGCGCGGGCCTGGGACAGTCTCTATCCGGCCCACAGCGAGTCGCACCACGCGACGCCTACGTGGCTTGCGAGAGCCTCGTCCCGTCTGCCGGAAGCCTCGTAAGCGTTCGCGCGACGCGGGTCTTCTCGGAGCGGATTCGGGTCGCAGGAAGCGCGCGGAAGATCGCCCTGAAGGCGGTCAAGGTGCGCGTGGCCGTCCTTCCGACCGGCTGGCTGGTGCCGGTCGTCGTTCCGCAGACGTTCCACGCAATCGCCGTCGAGGATGAATCGGGCACTTGGATGCTGGAGCGCGGACCAGTACAACTACTGCAGCGCCGGGACCTGCCCATACGCCGATTAGCGGGCCGAGGCGCGCCTCGGCCCGCCGGCCGGTTAGCCGGCGGTTAGGGGCCGAGTGCGACCCTGCGGGCGCGATGGAACGCAGGAGCAACGCCGGCCCCGATAACGAAACCGGAGTCGAGGCGAGCTGCACGGAGGCATCGGTTGACCGGTCCAGCCGAGATTCGTTCGACCCCCCTTGCAGGTTCCTCGAAAGCGCGTCATCATCTGCCCATGGCCGAACAGCCTGGTAGCCCAGGCGCGCCATCCGAGCTGGGCGGAACCGTCGCGTTTCTCTTCAGCGATCTCGAGGGATCGACAGAGCTTCTGCGCCGGTTGGGAGACGACTACTCCGCGCTGATCGACGTCCCATCATGCGCTGCTGCAGGAGGTCTTCGACGCGCACGGAGGCCGAGTCGTCGACTCGCAGGCAGATTCGTTCTTCGTCGTCTTTCCCGGCGTGCGGGATGCGGCGGCCGCGGCCACGCAGGCCCAGCAGGCAGCTCGCAGGCCACGACTGGCCCGGCGGCGTCGACGTCCGGGTCCGCGTCGGGATCCACGCGGCCGAGCCGCTCGTCTCCGACAACCGTTATGTCGGGCTCGGCATCAACCGCGCCGCGCGCATCTGCGAGCTCGCGCACGGTGGACAGGTCCTGCTCTCGCAGGTGGCCGCGTCACTGCTCGCCGACAGCGATCTTCAGAACACGCGTCTCCGCGATCTCGGCCAGTACCCGCTCAAGGACTTCGCGGGCCCCGAACGGCTCTACCAGCTCGAGATCGACGGCCTTCAGTCGGAGTTCCCACCCCTGCGGGCGAAGCGCCCGAAGCCGGGGCTGGAGCGCGCGCTCGAGTTTCGGATCCTCGGCCCGCTCGAAGTCCTGGCCGAAGGTCGCCCCCTCCCGCTCGGCGGCCAGAAGCAGCGCGCGGTGCTCGCCCTCCTGTTGCTGGAGGAGGGCAGGGTCGTCCGACCGACACGCTGATCGACCGCCTGTGGGGCGAAGAGCCTCCCCGAACCGCCACGACGTCGCTGCAGAACACCGTTTCGCGCCTGCGCAAGGTGCTCGGCGCGGACCGGCTGATTACGAAGCCTCCCGGCTACGCGGTCAGGCTGGAGCCCGAGGAGCTCGACCTCACGCGCTTCGAGCGGCTCGTCGGAGCCGCGCGCGAGCTCCCCCCCGAGCCGCGGGCCGCGGCACTGCGTGAGGCGCTGGCGCTGTGGCGCGGACCGGCCCTCGCCGACTTCCAGTACGAGTCCTTCGCCCTCGGCGAGATCGCGCGCCTGGAGGAGCTGCGCACTTCCGTCCTGGAAGACCGGATCGACGCCGACCTCGACGCCGGGCGGCACAGCGAGCTGATCGGCGAGATCGAGTCGCTCGTCTCCGAGTATCCGCTGCGGGAGCGCCTGCGTGGACAGCTCATGCTCGCGCTCTACCGCTGCGGCCGCCAGGCCGAGGCGTTGCAGGCCTACCAGGAGGCGCGGCACACGCTGGTGGAGGAGCTCGGCATCGAACCGAGCGGGAGACTGCAAGAGCTGGAGCGCGCGATTCTTCGGCACGAGGACGACGCTTGCGCCCGCTCCGGCCGCTCCCGCTCTCGCCGACCACTACCGGGAGCTGCTCGATGCCCTCGTCGCCGGCCGGCTCGTCCCCGTGCTGGGAAGTGGGGTCAACCTCTTCGCGCGGCCGGAGGATGCACCGTGGCAGCGCGGCCATCCGACTGCGCCCGACGTGGGGGACGTCGCCGCCTATCTTGCCGAGTGCTTCGAGTGCCCTCGCGAGCATGCGCGCGAGCTTGCGCGGCTGTCGCAGTACGTCGCGGTGACGCGGGGAGTGGGGCCGCTCCACGACGAGCTCCACGCCCTCTTCGACGCGGACTTCGAGCCGCGCCCGGTACATGCGCTGCTGGCGCGGCTGCCCGCGTACCTGCGCGAACAGGGGGCGCCGCAGCTGCTCATCGTCACGACGAACTACGACCTTGCCCTCGAGCGCGCCTTCCTCGAGGCCGACGAGGAGTTCGACGTCGTCTCGTACATCGCGGCCGGGCCGCACCGCGGCAAGTTCTCTCATCTGCCGCCCGACGGACGAGCCGCGGATCATCGAGGTCGCCAACACGTATGCCGAGTTGTCGCCTGACGTCCGCACGGTGATCCTGAAGATCCACGGGCAGGTCGACCGGCGACCCGAGCGCGAATGGGAGAGCTTCGTCGTCAGCGAGGACGACCACATCGACTACCTCGCCCACGCTGACATCGCAGGCCTCATGCCGGTGACGCGTCGCTGCGAAGCTCCGCCGCAGCCACTTCCTCTTCCTCGGCTATGCGCCGCACGAATGGCCGTTTCGCGTCTTCCTGCGCAGGGTGTGGGGCGGGCAGCGCGTGCTGTACCGGTCCTGGGCCGTCGAGCCGCGCGTCGAGCCCTTCGGACGCGAGCTCTGGCGCCACCTCGACGTCGATCAGCTCGACACGCCGCTCGCCGAATACCTCAAGCAGCTCGAAGGCCGGCTGGCGGCCGTGCCGGCATGACCGAGCAGCAGGTCGCCGCCCCGCCGAGCCCGTACAAGGGCCTGGCGGCATTCGAGGACTCGTCGGTCGACGCGCTCTTCTTCTTCGGCCGGGAGCGGGAGCGGGAGATCGTCGCGGCGAACCTGCTGGCCTACCGGCTGACGGTCCTCTACGGCGCGAGCGGGGTCGGCAAGAGCTCGCTGCTCCAGGCGGGCGTCGCTCACGGCTTGCGCCGCCAGGGGGAGGCGGTCGTCGTCTTCAGGTCGTGGAGCGGCGATCCCGTCACGAGCCTCGTCGACGAGGTCCGGGAGACGCTCCGTGCCTCGTTCCCGGACGCCGTCGTCGACGACTCGGAGGATGGCCTCGCGGCGTCGCTCGCGGCCTGGGCGACCGCGCTCGACCGCGATCTCTACCTCATCCTCGACCAGCTCGACGAGTACTTCCTCTACCACGAGGACGACGACGGCTTCGCCGCAGACCTCGCGGAGGTGGCGACGCGTCCCGGGCTGCGCGCCAACGTCCTCCTCTCGATCCGCGACGACATGCTCTCCCAGCTCGATCGGTTCAAGGCGCTGATCCCGAACCTGCTGTCGAACTACCTGCGCCTCGACCATCTCGACCGGCGCTCCGCCCGGGAGGCCATCGTCGGCCCGCTCGACCGTTACAACGCGCTCGTTCCGCCGGACGAGCGCGTGACGGCCGAGCCGGAGCTCGTCGAGGCAGTCCTGGACGGGAGCGGATCCGACGGTCGGATCGAGGCGCCGTACCTCCAGCTGGTCATGCAGCGGCTCTGGGAGGAAGAGCATCGCCGTGGCTCGCGGACGCTCACGCTCGACACGCTCGAACGTCTCGGCGGGGCCGGGGAGATCGTCAGGGCTCATCTGGACGACGCCCTCGAGAGTCTCTCGCCGCGCGACCGCGACCTCGCCGCGAAGCTCTTCAACCATCTCGTCACGCCCTCGGGCACGAAGATCGCACACGGCATCGGCGATCTCGCGAAGTACGCGGCGGTGAACGAAGGCGAGGTCGCGCCCGTCCTCGCTGCGCTTGTGGACGAGCGGATCGTGCGACCGGTCACGCCACGCGGGCAGCCGGACGGGGGGCAGTACGAGATCTTCCACGACGTTCTGGCCGAGCCCGTGGTCGCCTGGCGCGCGCGGCACGAGGCCGAGCGCGAGCTCGCGACCGAGCGTGAGGCTGCGAAGCGGCGCCATCGCCGCATGCTTGCTGTGCTTGTGGCTTCGCTCGTTGCGCTGGCGGCAATGGCGGCGGTGACGATCGATGCCTTAACCGATCGTCATGAGGCGGTTGCGAAGGCTCATCAGGCCGAGGAAGCGACGAACAATTTCAAGAAGAAGGCGGCCGATTTTGCCGTACTACTGAAACATTCGCAGATACAGAGAAAGGCCCTTAAGAAAGAGACGAAGATCGCCACCCAGCAGAAGAACGCGGCGAACGAGCAGAAGAAGATCGCCACCCAGCAGAAGAACGCGGCGAACGAGCAGAAGAAGATCGCCACCCAGCAGAAGAACGCGGCGAACGAGCAGAAGAAGATCGCCACCCAGCAGAAGAACGCGGCGAACGAGCAGAAGAAGATCGCCACCCAGCAGAAGAACGCGGCGAACGAGCAGAAGAAGATCGCCACCCAGCAGAAGAACGCGGCGAACGAGCAGAAGAAGATCGCCACCCAGCAGAAGAACGCGGCGGTCGAGCAGAAGAACATCTCGCCCGGAGCCAGCGTGACCGCGCGAAAGCTCGCGAATTGACTGCCGAAGCACTCAATGCTCTCGACTCAGATCCGAAGAGCAGCGTTCAACAGGCGATTCGAGCTTCGGAGCTCGCGCGGGCGCCTGATCTGAAACGCGAAATCGAAGAAGCCCTCCGCAAGGCGCTCCTTGCCATGAACATGCGTGCTGTGCTGGACGCAGGGGGCGGGCGCGTCACGGCTGCCGGGTACAGGGACGACGGCAAGCGCCTTCTAGCGCTCGTCGCCGGGCAGAAGCAGGCACGCGTGTACAGCGTAGGAACGCGTAAGCCGATTCGAACAATCCAACCGAGTTCGCCGATCGTCGCCGCCGACCTCAGCCCTGACGGAAGCCTGCTCGCGATCGGCATGGTAGACGGCACGGCGCGCATATGGAATGTCAAGACCGGCAAACCGATTCGCCCAGGCCCGCCGGTGCATCAGGGCGCCGTTACGACCGTTTCATTCTCCGACGACGGCAACCGACTCCTCACGAGCGACGATCACACGGTTCGGCTGTGGGACGTCATCACCGGAATGGCGGGGCCCCTTGTTCAAATACCCGGCAAATGTCGTTGGTGCCTGGCTGAGCAGGGATGGCCGCCACCTGATCACCTTGACGAAAGCTCCTGTGTGTCGCCTCATCGATCTCGAGAGTGGGCGCGTCGACATACTCGCGCACGGCAGAGGCGTCAACAGCGCAGCGTTCAGTCCGGACGGCAAGCTCGCCGCCACCGCCGGCGGCGACAACACCACTCGCCTATGGAACGTCGCGACCGCCGAACTCATCAAACAGTTCGGAGGCCATGTAAATCCGGTCGTGGCGGTGTCGTTCGATCCGAGCAGCACGCGCCGGTTCACGAGCGAGGACGGACAGGCACGCGTCTGGGACACCGATGCGCTGACTCTGATCACCCAATTCGCCCCCCACAACGATGTCGTTACGGGCGCGTCGTTCAGCCCGGATGCGGATGGCGCCTGGGTGAGTTTCGACGAGTGCAGACCGCACGGCGCGGGTCTGGGGCACGACCAGCGCCAGGCAGGACGCGATCATGCTCGGGCGTGACATAACCTTCACGACGGCCGAGTTCTCTCCCGACGGCGAGACGGTCCTGACCGGAGGCGACGATGGGAAAGCACGCCTCTGGTCCGCTCACACCGAGCAACCTCTCCTCAAGGTACTTGGCCGGCATTCGGGGAACGAGGGCGTATCGAAAGCGTCCTATAGCTCCGACGGGCGACTCGAGATCAGTGCAGGAAAGGATGGAACGGCGAGGATCTGGCGGCGCAACGGCCAAGCGGTCGCGACGCTCCCTCACAAAGGGCCCGTGAACGATGCGGTCATCGACGGAGACACGGCGGTGACGGCGAGCGACGACGGAACGGCGGGAATTTGGCGAGCCAGCGACGGCCAGCCACTCCGGACTCTCAGGCACGGCGCTCCGATCAACGCGCTGGCGGTCAGCAAGGGCGTCGAGATGATCGCAACGGGGGGAGATGACGATAAAACACGTCTCTGGTCACGGAATGGTCTCCTGCTCGTGACTCTGCCGCAGGGAAGTCCGGTGACGAGCGTTGACTTCGGACGCCGCGACACGATGCTCGTAACCGCCGGCGAGGACGGAACGGCCAAGATATGGAAAGTGCCTGAGGGAACGCTCTGGCGCACGCTCTTCCTTGACAAGACCGGCCGCGAAGGGCACAGCGACGCCATCGTGCAAGCGATGTTCAGTCCGAACGGCCGTTGGGTCGCAACCGCAAGCCGCGATGAGACGGCCCGGTTCTGGGATGCAACGACGGGCAAGCAGCGAGCCGTCCTCAAGGGGGATAACACCCCGATGACGTCGCTCGATTTCAACACATCCGGAAGCCTGCTCGTGACCACGACCCGGGGCGGCGAGACGTCGATCTGGCGGACGCGGACAAAGGAACTCAAGCTCCTCCACGAGCCGCTCAAGCAACATCATGCCGTCTCCGACGCTGACTTCAGCTCAGACGGCCGCTGGCTGGTCACGGCCGGCGCTCCTCTGGCTCATGTCTGGAACGTCAGGACGGGTAAACAGCTCTTCTCCCCACGCGGCCACGTGGGGCGCGTTGCAAGCGTTGCCTTCTCACCGAAAGGCTGGCGCATCCTGACCGCCGGCGCTGACCGCAAAGATCGGACCGTTCGCACGTTTAGTTGCGAGGTCTGCGTCAAGCTGCCCGGGCTCGTCGCTCTCGGCAAGAAGCGGCTCGATCACCTTCGGCCATGGAAGTAAGCACCTTCCGCGCGGACTAGCCGAACCCAGTAGCGCCCCGCTCCGGTTAGCGGCCGGTTAGGTCGCGGTGACTCGAGTGATTTGAGCTCGGCCCGACCGTCGGGCCATGACTACTTCACGCGGTACCTCACATACGCGGCGGATTCGCCGCGGCTCGATCTTCCTCATCCTTGCCGGACTCTCGGCTCTCGTGGTCGGCCTCATTGGCGCGCCGGCGCCTCGTTCCATCGATCCCGAGGAGCTCGAAGCGCGAGCCCCGACGCCGATCGAGCTCCAGCCCGGCGTCGAGGCCGCCTTTGCCCGCGAGAGCTATGCGCCGGGCGACTCGGCCATCCTCGTCGTGTCCAGCAAGGCACGAAACCTCCGGATGCAGGTGCTGCACGCGGGCCCCGAACACACGAGCACGTACGGCTACAACGAGATGCGGGGTGTCCCAGTGACCGGTCTTCGGCAGATCGGGCACTCGCTTGGTCGCCGCCGAATCTCCGTCAGGATCGGGAACTGGCCCTCCGGCCTGTATTTCGCGCGAGTGAAGTCCGCGAAGGGGTTGTTGGGCTTCGCGCCGTTCGTACTCCGGCCGAGACGGCTCGGGGAGCACAACGTCGCCGTCGTGCTGCCGACGATGACCTGGCAGGCCTACAACATCCGCGACGACGACGGGGACGGCAAGGGCGACAGCTGGTACGCCACGTGGGGATACCGAACGGCGCGGCTGGGACGCCCGTTCCTCAACCGCGGCGTGCCCTACTGCTTCCGGCTATTCGACCTGCAATTCCTGCACTGGCTCGCGTGGACGGGGCGGGACGTCGATTACCTGTCGGACGCCGACCTCGATCGGACGCGCAATGCCACGGCGCTCGCTCGTGCATATGACCTGATCGTCTTCCCCGGTCATCACGAGTACGTGACGCCGCACGAGTTCGACCTAATCCAGCACTACCGCGATCTCGGCGGGAACCTCGCGTTCCTGTCCGCCAACAACTTCTTCTGGCGAACGGTCAAGCACGGCAACGTCATGGAGCGGACGCGGCAGTGGCGTGACCTCGGGCGTCCCGAAGCTGCATTCATCGGCACGCAGTACCTCGCGAACGACGGCGGCAGACACCAGGCGCCGTGGATCGTGCGACACGCTGAGGCAACGCCCTGGTTCTACAACGGCACCGGGCTGCGCAACGGTTCCCGCTTCGCCTGGGGCGGGATCGAGATCGACAAGACAGCTTCGAGCTCTCCAAGGGCGTGAAGGTGCTGGCCGAGCTCCCGAACCTGTTCGGGCGCGGATTCACGGGCCAGATGACCTACTACGAGACCCCGGCTGGCGCGAGGGTGTTCGCAGCAGGCGCTTTCACGCTTGCGGGGATGGCCGAGGGCCCGGTCGTCGGACGCTTGCTGTCGAACCTGTGGGACCGGCTGGCGGACGGCGGCGAGACGGGGCGGTGACGAGATGTTTGGCGCGCCACACGCCGGATCGGCCGCCGCCCGAACACGGCTCTTTCCGGTTAGCGCCTCGTTAGGCCGCCGTGACCGGCCTATTGGGGCTGCCGCCGACGGTCAGGCCATGACTACTTCACGCAGAACCTCACATACGCGGCGGATTCGCCGCGGCCCGATCGTCTCGATTCTTCTCGCAGTCGTCGCCGGCCTCTGCCTCACGGCGGCGAAGCCCCGCCGAACAGGCGCGCGCGGCGCGCGCGAGCGGCAGCTACGGCTGGCCGGTCAAGCCGTTCAACAGCCAGCACCCGATCAGGGGCTACTTCGGCGACCCGCGAACGGTCTTCACGGGTCGGCCGACGTTCCGCAACCTGCTCAGCGGCAACGGCGCGTTCAGCTTCCATTTCGGCGTCGACATCTGCGCCGAGGACGGAACGGCCGTGTACGCGGTTCGCTCCGGTACGGCGCACGTCGCCAACCACGAGACCGTCGGCGTCTCGTACGGAGGACGGATCGGCGATGCAGTACTGGCATGTCGTCCCGCCGTGCGCACCGGCGGGCAGTCGTCGCCTACCAGACGGTGATCGGCCACGTCACCAAGGCCGCACATCACGTCCACTTGACCGAGCTCGCGAACGGCCGAGCTGTGAATCCGCTCGCTCCGGGGACATCTCACCCCGTACGACGACCACAGGAAGCCCGCAGTATCCGCGATCACGGTTCGTAGCGACCCGGCCGGTCAAGAGATCCCACCCGAATTCGTGACCGGCCGCGTCCACTTCATCGCCGACGCGTACGACCTGCCCGCGATGCCCGTCCTCGCGCCGGCTCGCTGGCGCGGACTGCCGGTCGCTCCCGCACTGGTGCGGTGGCGCATCGAGCGCGTGAAGACCGGAAAGGTCGTCGTCTCGGAGCGGACCGCGTTCGACGTGCGCTCGACGCTCCCGTCGAATGACGCCTTCTGGACGTACTACGCGCGTGGATCGCACCAGAACATGCTGCAGTTCACGACTCGCCGCTACTGGCAGCAGCCGGGCAAGTACCTGTTTCGGCTCAACCGACGTGCGTTCGACACTCGGCGTCTCCACGACGGCCTGTACTGGGTCGTGGTCACCGTGAGCGATACGCAGGGAAACAGCTCCTTCTCGAGGCAGCTCATCACCGTCTACAACTGACCGTTAGCTCTTCGCAGCCAGGCCGTACAGCGTGGTGAAGCCCATCAGGTAGACACGGCGTCCGTCCGAGACGACGGGGCTGTATTCGCCGTCCGGGAACGACCAGACGAACCTGCCGGTGCGGGCGTCGACCGCGTAGCTGTGCCGGGCCTCCGGATCGGACTCGTACTGCGAGCACGAGCCGCAGGTCGAGAAGTAGACGAGCCCGTCCAGAACGGTCGGAGCTCCCGAGATCGGGTGGCCGACGTCCCGCGACCAGCGGCGTGAGCCCGTCTGGGCGTCGAACGCGTAGAAGCTGTGGTCGTAGGAGCCGACGTAGACGGTGTTGCCCCAGACCGCCGCGGCGGCGTAGACGAAGCTGCCGGTCGGGGCCGACCAAGCTAGCCGACCGTCGTCGACGTCATACGCGTAGATGACGCCGTTCGTCGCACCGGCGTACACCTTCCCGTAGGCAACCGCCGGGGTTGCGTAGAAGTTCCCGCCCTCCGAGGACCAGCGCAGCGCGCCAGTCCGCGCGTCGAGCGCATACATCCGGTCGTCGTACGAGCCCACGTACAGCGTCGCGTGCGCCAATGCAGGCCCGGCCTTGACGCGATCACCGGTCGGGAAGCGCCAGCGAACGCGCCCCGTCGCGCGTCGAGCGCATAGACGTGGCGATCCCACGAGCCGACGTACACCGTCCGCCGCACGACGAGCGGCGACGATTCGACGACGCCGACCGAGGCACGCCAGCGAATTCGCCCAGAAGCCGAGTCGAGCGCGACCACGGCCTCCACCACCGTCCGCCGGTGCAGGGCTGCGTGCCCATGAGCGCGACGTAGACGATCCTGCCCGAGACCGCCGGAGACGCAGCGATGCAGCGCCCGAAGCCGCGCTGCCAGAGAATCCGTCCGTTCTCGGCATCCATCGCGAGGACACGACCGCCGTGCGTCCCGATGTACAGCCGGCCGCGTGCGACCACCGGCGGGAACTCGAAGAAGGTCGGGTCGTGCACGGCCCACAAGCGTCTGAACGGCGGACGCAACTTCGACGCCGGGGCAACATGCGTCCGCTTCGAATCGAAGCCATACGTGTTCCAGTCGACCCCGGGCTCGGTGGGCTCGCGGACGGGAGGCTTCGGCTCTTCGGCGCCGGCACGTGGGGCCGCCTCGGAGGCTGTGACTCGTGGCGGGCAGTCGTCCCGCTGAGGAGAAGGATCGCGGCCGCCGTGCCTGCCGCGACGAGGCCAAGCGCGAGTGCCGAACCGGCCACCCTCCGCGAGATTCCCATCGACGGGAGTGTAGGGAGGAAGCTCGACAGCACGAAGAGGCCGCGAGAGCGGCCTCTTCGCTCAATTCGGGCCTCGGCTGACGTAGAGCCTGACCGGTGACTTTGACGGGAGTCGGGTTCGTGGCATGGGATCCTGTCCCACGACCAAGCCCTTCTTCACGCTCGAACGGACTCGCGTCACCTTTCCGGCAGCGCAGTCTTCTTGCCGAAGGCTCGCTTTCGCCGTGCGGAGCGGCAGCTCCTGCACATAGGGGACGATGCACAGAATCCCCGGCCCGTTGTAGCGAGCGAGCCAGGCCCTCTGCCCGGTCGCGCTGTCGTAGGCGAGCGTGGCGTAGTCCGTACGGGTCGTCTTACCGAAGCTGTAACCCGTGACGAAGACGCGGGTCCCGTCGGGATTCACACCGACCGATCCTCCCCAGTCGTTGTCCCGCGCCGGTCCGTCATAACGCCTGACCCAGAGCTCCTTCCCACTCTCGGCGTCGTAAGCGACGGTTGCGTAGTCCTGGGTATAGCCGCGCTGGCGGTTCTCGCTCTCGCCGTTGACGAAGACGCGCGTCCCGTCCGGGCTCAGGGCCAGCGAATGGGACCACTCGTACCCTTTCGCCGGTCCGTCATACCGCGCTACCCACAGCCTCGCACCCGTCAACGTGTTGTAAGCGATGGTCACGTAGTCGCCACCGGCCTCGCCGGAGTCGGTGAAGCCGGTCGCGAAGAGCTTCGTCCCGTCGAGACCTACCCTGAGGGAGGAAACACGGGCATCGGTTTCTTCCGCGCCGCTGTAGCGGTCGAGCCAGAGCTGCGACCCCGTCACCGCGTCATACGCGATCACGACCGCGTCCTCATTGCCGGTCGCGTCCTCGCTGTAGCCGCTGACGAACACCTTCGTCCCGGCGACGCTCACCGCCAGTGATGTCGCCTCGTCGAAGCTGTGCGCCCGTCCGTCGTAGCGAGTGACCCATCGCTGCGCGCCGGTCGATGCGTTGTAGGCGATCACGACGTAATCGAACTCGGTATCGCGCCCTGCGCTACCGCCGCTCACGAACACCGTCGACCCGTCAGGGCTGGCCGCAAGCGAAGCCCACTCCTCGGTGTTGTGGCCGCCGTCGTAGCGAGCCACCCAAAGGCGCTTTCCCGTTGCAGCGTCGTAGGCAATGGTGGCGTAGTCGTAGCCGGTCGCCTTCCCGCCCCAGCTCGAGCCCGTCACGAACACTCTTGCCGGACTTCCAGCCGACCACGATTCTCTCCCCGCCGTCGGCTCCACTCTTCGGGCCGTCGTAGCGGGCCGTCCACAGCCGCTTTCCGGTCGACGCGTTGTACGCGAACGTGCCGAAGTCATAACCGCTCTTCTTGCCGACGGTACCGCCGGTCACATAGACCATCGTGCCGTCGCCGCTGACCCGGAGTGCCTCTCCACCGTCGTCCCGGCTTGCCGGACCGTCGTAGCGCGCGATCCACAGCTTCTTCCCGGTCGCGGCCTGGTACGCGATGGTCGCGTAGTCCAGGTTGGTCCGAAGACCGCCGTCACTGTCGCCCGTCACGAACACTTTCGTTCCATCGGGGCTGATCGCCAGCGAGTGGGGCAGATCGTGGCCGTTGCCGGCCCTGCGTGCCAGCGAGGCGCCCGAGCTGGCGCCGACGGTGTCGAGGACGATCGTCGCGGCAAGAACCAGGATGACTCCGAGACGGCCGAGCCTTATCGATTGGCGGATTCCGAGTGACATCGAGCGGAGGTTCACAGGCCGGCCTAACGGGCCGCTAACACGGCTCCGAGTTCCCTCGAGCTCGGAGCCGGTGGCACCGGGTTAGAGACCTGTTAGCGACGGCTGCGACTGTCGCGGACATGCAGCCAACTCGCCCATTCGCTCTCTAGTGAGGACTGCTCGATGCACACCGGCATCCTCAAGCTCAGCATCGCGGCCGCGCCGCTGCGAGACGCCATTCGCGTTCGCGTCCCCGCGGCCAGCGTCGCCGGACGCGCCGCTGGTGCGGGAATCGGATCCCTGGCGGAGGCGCCACCGCGTTCGCCGGCCCATCGTCGCGACATCCAGGGGCTGCGTGCGGTGGCGGTTCTGCTGGTCGTGCTCGCCCACGCGCAAGTGTGGTTCCTGCCCGGTGGCTTCGTCGGAGTCGACGTGTTCTTCGTCCTCTCGGGCTTCCTGATCACGAGCCTGTTGCTCGCGGAGGCCCGCGCCAACGGCTCGGTGTCGCTGGTCAAGTTCTATCTCCGCCGTGCGCGCCGCCTCCTGCCGGCCGCAGCGCTGACGCTGCTGGTGACGGACATCGCGGCGTTCTTCCTCCTGAACTTCATCCGAGCGGGAGAAGCGGTTCACGACAGCCTGCACGCCGCCGCGTTCGCCGCCAACTTTCGATTCGCGGCAAACCAGGTCGACTACTTCGCCCGGGCGGAACCGCCGTCACCGCTTCTCCACTACTGGTCGCTCTCGGTCGAGGAGCAGTTCTACCTCGTCTGGCCACTGCTGTTCTCGATCGCGCTCTTCGGCCTCGTCGTCACGCGGCGGCACCGTGGGGTCAGCCGCCGCCACGAACGCCGGCTGCTGGGTGTCGTCGTCGTGCTCGCGGGAGCCTCGCTCGCCTGGTCCGTCTACGCCACGGCAACGCCGCCGGAGGCCGCCTACTACTCGCCGTTCACGCGCGCATGGGAGCTCGGCATGGGCGCGGCGCTCGCCGTCTCCGCCGCGAGCATCGCGCGCGTGGCTCCGCTCGCCAGAGCGGTTTTGGGATGGGTCGGGATCGCGGCGATCGTCTACGCGGCGGTCGCGTTCTCCGAGAGCACGCCGTTCCCGGGCTCTGCGGCGCTCGTGCCCACCGTCGGCACCGCCCTCGCGATTGCCGCGGGAATGGGTGGGCGGTCGCCCCGGCTGTCGGTCGGACGGCTGCTCGAGCTGCGGCCAATGAGTATCGTCGGTGACAGGTCGTATGCCTTCTACCTCTGGCACTGGCCCGTGCTGATTGTCGCGACGCAGTACGCGGGTCACGAGCTCTCCGGCACGACGAAGCTCGCTCTCCTGGCGGGCGCATTCCTCCTTTCGTGCGTTTCGTACGCGCTGGTGGAGAACCCGATCCGGCGGCGAATGCGAAGTCCAGCGGCCACCGTCGTCGTCGTGGGCGTTTGCGTGACCGCCGTCCTCTTCACCTCGGTGGTCGCGCTCGCCGCGATCGATCGGAAGCAGCAACGCTTCGAGGGTTCCGGCGCCGGCTTCGCGGATCCAGGACAGCTCAGAACGTCCAAGAGCTCGGCCCAGGCCGGGGCGCTTCCGGCCGTTGTCGCGGCGGTCAGGGCCGCACGTCGCGGTGCTCCGATCCCCTCTGGCCTGGCCCCTCGCATCGGACAGCTGAGGACGATCCCGTCCCAGTACGTGCCGGCGGACGGCTGCGTCGGTTACGACAGCCGCTCGGAGGTCACGACCAAGATCTGCCGCATGGGAGACAGGTCCAGCCGGAAGCTGATCGTCCTGCTGGGCGACTCCCATGCGCATGTGTGGCTGCCCGCGCTCCTCGAGATGGCCTGGCGTGACCACTGGCAAGTCGTTCCGCTGCTGCGGCTCGGCTGCACGCCGGGTTCCTGGGTGCCCAGTGGAGGACGCGCCAGCTGTCGCGAGTGGTTCGACTGGGCCGTGAGCCGGATCAGCCGACTTCACCCGACCGTCACGCTTCTCGGAGGCAGCATCGGCGAGCTGCCTTCGCCCTACACGAGTGCCGCCACCGCGGAGGTCATCGCAGCCGCACGGTCACTTGACCGCATTGGACCAACCACCGTGATCGGTGACCCGGAAGGGCTCGATCAGGATCCGATCGACTGCTTGCTCTCTGGGCAAGCGTCCATGGCCCGCTGCACCACGACGTGGCCCACCGCCTCGCTCTATGCGTACAACAAGGTCGCCTCGGCCACGAAGCGTCTGGGCGTGGGTTTTCTCCGGACGCGCGGCTTCGTGTGCTTCCAGCGCAAGTGCCCGGCCGTCGTGGGCCACACGATCGTGTGGAGGGACAACAACCACATCACGGCCGTCTACTCGGGCCAGCTGGGGAACGCGTTTCGTGCGGCCTTCCGGCAGTCGCTTCGCTGAGCGTCGCTCGGCCGTTTGACCCAGCTCCGGTTCATAACGGCGCGTACCACGGGCAGATGCGGACACGACGTCACCCCGAACTGCTTTCCTACGCGGTTCCGACTGCAGCAGACTGCCGATGGCCGCCACTTCGCCCGCGAAGACCATGCGCACGACCAAACGGACCGGGGTCGGCCTGGTGTTCCTTCTGCTGCTACTGGCGGGCGCCGGCATCGGAGCGGGAGCAACGGCCGACGGGCGTTCGGCTGCTCGTGTGGCGAAGGCGGAGCGACTCTCGCGCTTCCCGTATTTCCACGGCGCCGTGCCGGTGCTGCTCTACCACCGGGTCGGGAACGGGCATGGCGACTACAGCGTCGCGCCGGCTATGTTCGACGCACATCTGCGGCGGCTCCATGAGCTCGGCTTCGACGCGATCACCCTCGACCGCTACGTCGCTTTCATGCGGGGCGAGAAGATCGCCCTTCCGCACCGGCCGATCCTGATCACGTTCGATGACGGCTACGTCGCCTCCTGGAGAAACGCCGACCGGCCGCTCGCGCGCTACGGATGGAGTGCCGCCATGTACATGCCGACGGGCGTCGTCGGCAAGTACGGGCGCCTCACGTGGCAGCAACTGCGGCAGATGGATGCCTCCGGACGCTGGCATGTCGACGAGCACGCCGGTGACGGCCACGTGCTCGTCGCCGTCGACGCAGCGGGCAGGCATGGCCCCTTCTACGCCAACGAGCTCTGGATCGACGGCCGACAGGAGAGTTTCGCCCATTACAAACGGCGAGTGGCCGGCGACATCGAGAACGGCGGGGCGCTGCTCGCGCGCCACCTCCCCGGTAACTCGCACGACACCTTCGCGGTGCCGTACGGCAACTACGGCCAGCGCGGGTCCAACGACCCGCGGATCGAGCCGTGGCTGGCCGGCTACTTGCAGGCGCGGTTCGCTGTCTCGTTCGTCCAGCACGACCACAGCTTCACGAGCCCGGGGCAGGGCATCGCGAACAGGATCGCGGTGGGCTCGCGGTGCAGCCCACAGACGCTCGAAATGCGTCTGCTCCAGGGGCTCGAGCAGCTAAAAGGGGCTGCGACGGGCCGCCATTCGCTCCGCATTACGTCGCGGCCGCGGTAGACAGGCCGTTCCGCGCGCCTAAGCCCAAACCCGTGACGTCAGCTCCCTGCCGAAGGAGCCCATCACCGCGCGCGTCTCGACCTACCGCAACACGTACTACGAGGCGCTGGGGCATCCCGGTCGCCGCCGGGCTCGACCACTAGGTTTCCGAGCGTCCTCGCTCGCCGTGGAAGCTTCGTGCCGAGCGGAGCGGAGACGTTGACCCAAATGGGGTCCGACCCACGCAATCGTTCTACAATCCAGTCCCGCGCATGTCGGACTGGCGCCAAAAGCAGTGTGAGCGCTCTCGCGTCCCGACTGAGCTAACGGCAGCCTGGCTCGATCACGTCCTCATGGCGGTTGACGACATCGACCGCGCGGCCGAGCGACTCCGCGCCGACTTCGGTCTCGGCACGCTGGCGGGGAGACACGTTCCGATACCCGGCGTCCTCAGCGCCATCGTCCCGCTGCAACCGCCGCAGTTCGTAGAACTGATCAGCGCAACCGACCGCTCGAGCGACGTCGGCGCCCGGGTGGCGGAAGCGGCCGCGACCGGAGACAGGCTCTTCACCTGGGCGATCGAGCCCGTAAACCTCGATGCGGTCGCCGCTCGTCTCGGCCTCGACCCACGGCCAGGCGGCGCCGGACCCGCCCGGTGGAGGATCGTCGGCGAAGTCGAGCACGCCCACCCGTTCTTCATCGAGTTCAACCTCGGCCGCGCTGAGCGCGAACGTGGATGGCGCGACGCGTACCGCGCAGCTGGCCACTCGAGCGTGCCCGGCGCGTTCACGTTTCTGGAGGTCGGCGGACGAGAGCCCGAGTTGAGAAGCTGGATCGGAGACGTAGACCTACCGATCCGTTTCGTGAAGGGCGAGCCCGGGATCCGCGCTGCGGGCATAGAGACGGCAGCTGGAGAGGTTGTCGTCCTCTAATCCTGACTCGTCGCGTGGAGCTGGCTCAGGTTTCCAGCACCGGATCGCGCCCGTCTCCAGGATCGCCTCTGAGCCCAGGGACGCCCCCCTGCTCGAAACACCGCGAGCCCGTCCTCGTTCCGTCTTCCCACTCGCGCACCAAGTAGAAGAGCCCCAAGGCGAGTCCTACAGTTTGATGCTGCGCGAGCATCGCGAACGACACCTGCTCGGCGACGATCGCCGGGATTATCTGATCTTCGCATGCGCACGCTCCGCGATAGCCACCGCGCCTGAACCGGGCGCTTAAGCCGGTGCGTTAGCCCACGTGCTCAATCGATATGCGCGAGAACCGGCCCGCGCGAAGCGAGCCGCTCGAATTCTGCAACCGGGACGGTCAAGACCGTGCGGCACTCGGGATCGTCGCACTCGCAGATGAAGTCACGCGTGATCGTCTCCGGCGTCTCGGTCGCCCACGGCCGCGCGGTGAAGGTGTGGATCTGGAACACCAGCGTTTCGTTCGCCTCACGCACCAGTGCGCGGCGCTCCTCGATCGTCTTCGCTCTCGCCGCGCGGTCGAGCGCAGCCGCGAAGTGCTGCTCGACGGTCGAGATCGTCTCGTCGATGGAGCCGGTTACGACCAGGACCGGCACGTCGTGGTGCCGCGCGTTCTCGAGGATCGCCTCTGCGACGTGCACGAAGACCGGATTGTCGGGCCAGGCGGCCGGCCGGTTCAGCCACAGGGCATGCCGGCCGCCGGCGGGCACCGTCGTCCCCTCGACCACGATCATCGGGGAGCGGGGCAGCGCCTGCACGTCGTCCACGAGCATCGGCCCACGCTCCCTGTGGATCCAGAGGTCGAGCACCTCCTCGGGCGCGAGCTTCTGGCGCTCCTCGATCGACATCGCCTCCCAGCGGATCGCCCCGGGGTGACCGGCGGCGAGTGCGCGGTCGCGATGCACCCAGGTGCGCGTGTCGGCGCTTACGAGCCGCAGTCCGTGCCGGCGGGCGAGCGCACGGGCGACTGTTGTCTTGCCAGACCGCGGCGGCCCGCCGATCCAGAGGACGTGCTCTAGATCGTCTTGAACTGTTCGAATGGCTGGCGGCAGCTTACGCAGTGCCGGAGCGAGCGGCAAGGAGTGGGGCCGAAGATGTTGTCCAGCGCGGGCGCACCCCGAAGAGTCGGCAAATCCTTGGCGTTGAGCGTGGCCGCGATGGACAACAGCGTCTCCCCAGACGCTGGCTCAACCAGGCGGCTTAACCGGTGAACGCTCCGGTCGTCACTGCTACTCGGGGACCGCGCGGCCGGTCGGCCAGACGGTACCCGCGCTCGCCAGGCGTCCGGATCCAGGAGCAGCTGCACTGTCCCGGAGAGGTCTCCCTGCTCGTCTTTCCACCGCGACTCTGCGCGCAGTGCGACTCGACAGATCTGCCCGATGCGCCGAGCCGGCTCGATCATGTCCTCCAGGTCCGAGCGGCGCGCCAACGAGGTGAAAGGCTCCAGATAGGTATCGCGCACACGCGCGATTTCTCTTGACTTCAGCGGCAGCGAGAAGCGGCGCTCGATCGCGCGCTGGGTCACCGCGAAAGTGAAGAACGGGTGCGAAACGCATGAAAAGCCCCAGTCGATGAACCGATAAGTGCCGCTGCGGAGAAAGACGTTCGCGCTCGTCAGATCATCGTTCTGAATGGTCTCCGGAATCCCCAATGCCCGAAGCCGGTCGCAGACGTGCGTCACCTCATTGACCAGGCTGGCGCGTCCAATGTAGGAGTGACACAGGTCCGGCACCAGCGCGAGCCGCCGATCGAGCGCACCTGCGGCGAGGAGCTGATCGGCATCCGGCGCCACTGCGAGCTGGAGCTCCGCGTAGACGGGCAATGCCGCTTCCCAGTACCTCAGATCGCGGTGGCGGTCGAGCACCGAGCTGAGTTGCTCCCCAGCGTCTTCCATCAACATCCTGCCCGACTCATCCGATGCGACGAGCTCAGGCACCGCATGCGGGCGGCGCCGCCCGAGCAGCTTGATGACCCGAGCTTCGTGCGCGTACTCTGCCGCCGGTTGCTTGTAGAAGAACGTCCCTTCGCTCGTAGGCACGCGCAGGACGAGCCCCCACGGCTGCGCGGATTCCTCCTCGATCGCCCCGGTCACGTCGGCACGCGACCGGATCCACTCCTCCGCGTCAGCGTGTACACGCATGGTGGCCTCTTCCGGGGTCAGGGACTAACCGAGTATCCGCCCCCGTCGAAGGCTCGTCAATGGACTGTCCCGTAGCGGTCGAGCCAGTCCAGAGCCACGTGGATGAGGGAACGCCGGTCAACGTGTTCTGGTACGCCTATGCTCCGACAGAGGCCCGAGCTGGGCAGATCCGGTTTGTGTTTACGGAACAGTCGGTCTATCGAGCGGCGTCACATCGCGGCGGGCGGTAACTGACGATCCTGCCCCTTGCCGCCCAAACGGCGGTAGAGAACAGACTCATCGCCGTGCGCGCCGAATGTGCGCTCGTAGGTGAAGCCGAGCTTCTCCAGCACGCGTCGCGAGCGAACGTTCTCCGGTTGGGTGAAGCCGACCAGCGCGCGGAGGCGGAGCACGGAGAATGCATGCTTCACGACCGCCGCACCGATCTCGGTCGCGTATCCCTGCGACCACAACTCCGATCGCACGATGTAGCCGATCTCGACCTCGTGTTGCCCATCGAGTTCCCACCGGTGAATCCCGCAGCGGCCGACGAACGCGCCGTGCGGGTCGCGGAACATCCAGATACCGAAACCGTGCTCCCGCCAATGCGCGAGCTTCCTGTCGAGGAAGGCGCGAGTCTCCGCGGGAGTGTCGGGATCGGCGCCGAACGCGGCGAGCACGCGCTCGTCCTGGTGCAGCGTGTGGAGGTCGTCGAAGTCCGCCTCCGAGAGCGGGAGGCCTCGCAGGTGCGGCGTCACAAGAGTGTCCGTCGACACGGGCCTGGTGATTGTTGCATCGCTCGCAAAGGGTCCGATCGCCCTGCGTTGCTCGACGCGACGGCCAGACACCTAGACCGGCGACGGCAGCTACGTCAAGCTTCCGACACTCGGGGGTAACCAGTCTTCGGCGAACGCCTTCAATGATGTGGCCAGGTCGTCGGCTGGAGCACGACGAAAGCCGGCAAGAAGCATGCGACGCTTTGGCTACCTCGCTAACCGAGAGCGGCGGCCGTCCCCGGGCCGCTCGTCGTCCACTCGGCGAGCTCGTACCAGTGCGTGCCGCCGCGCAAGGCCTCTCCCACCGCCGGGTCGGTGTGCGCCGCGTAGAAGACGTGGTGCTCGAGATCGCAGCAGATCGTCAGCTCGCCGAGCATCCCCTCCGAGAAGCTCGAGAGCGCGTCGGCCGGTAGGTGCGCTTCGGCCACCGAGTAGTGCTTGAACTGGAGATCGGGCGCCAGCTCCATCAGCTGGGGCCAGTCGGGACACGTGCGCGCGCTCATCTCGTCCTCATTTCCGCAGCGTGGTCGATTTCCTCCGCGCGCCAGCTTCCTTCGAGGCGGAGAATCCCGCGTTCGCGCCCGTCGGGATAGACGAGGAACCGGTAGGCATCATCGAGCCAATGGTAGAGATGGTCACCGGCCTGATCGGTCAATCCGAACCGAAGCTGGAAGCGGCCGTCGGTGAGCGGAAGGCGGTCGACGTCGAAGCGCAGCGTGCGCTCGCCGGGTGACTCGTCCCAACCGAGCTCTCCAGCGTCCTGCACGCCCGCCGCGAGGAGCAGTCCGGCGTCGGTCCGGAGCTCGTACGTCAGGCGGGGCGCAGGCAGGGGACGGTCGGTCCGGATGCGCACGCGCAAGGTCAGCGGCTCGCCGGCCAGAAACTGGCGGCGCTCGGATCCGTCCGCGGCCAGCAGCTCGACCTCGTCGATCCGTGCCTCGCCGCTCCCCCACTCCCGCAGGCCGGCCTTGCGCTCGTCCGGATCCCGCTCCAGCGAGAGCAGGCGGTGGTAGCGGGTGATGGCGTCGTGCGTCGGCCCGTCGAAGTCGAGCCGGCCGTTGACCAGCAGGGCCGCCCGCTCGCACAGCTTCTCGACGGAGGCGGCGTCGTGGGAGACGAAGACGATCGTCCCCCCGCGCCGCTTGAAGTCGAAGATCTTTCCGAAGCACTTCTGCTGGAAGGCCTCGTCCCCCACCGCGAAGACCTCGTCCAGCAGCAGGATGTCGGCGTCGAGATGCGCGGCCACGGCGAAGCCGAGGCGCATGTACATGCCGGACGAGTAGGTGCGGACGGGCAGGTCGATCGCGTGCTCGAGCTCGGCGAACGCGATGATCTCGTCCATCACCTCGTCGATGTACGCGCGCTTGAGGCCGTAGATCGAGCCGTTCAAGTAGACGTTCTCGCGGCCGGTGAACTCGGGCTGGAAGCCGGCTCCGAGCTCGAGGAGCGACGCGATGCGGCCGCCGGTGAGCGCGGTTCCCGCGGTCGGCTTGATGATCCCCGCCAGGATCCGCAAGAGCGTCGTCTTGCCCGAGCCGTTCCGTCCGACCAGGCCGACGGCTTCACCCCGCCGGATCTGGAGCGACACGTCCTCCAGCGCGACGACGTCCGTCGGCTTCTGCCGGCCGCGCGTCAGCAGCATCTCCTTGAGCGTGCGGACCGGCTGGGGATAGACGCGGAAGATCCGCGTCACTTGCTCGACGCTGATCTCGCCCGGCTTCACGCCGGTGCGGGTTGCTGGGCGAGGGCGCGGGCGACGAGCCGCGCGAGGATGGCGACGAAGGCGGGATCGGCGTTCGGCATCTCGACCCTGTCGAGTTCGACGCCGAGCTCGCGTGCCTTCTCGGCCGCTTCGACGTCGAGATCCCAGCGGATCTCCAGATGGTCGGCCACGAAGCCGATCGGGCAGACGAGAACCTTACGGACGCCTTCGTCATGGAGGGCCTGGAGGTGGTCGAGGATGTCCGGCCCGAGCCAGGGCTCGCCGGTCGCGGATTCGCTCTGGTAGGAGAAGGACCACCGCTCGAGGTGCGCCTCGTCGGCCACGAGCCGCGCCGTCGTGAGCAGCTCCCGCTCGTACGGGTCGCCCTCGTCGAGGATGCGCGCGGGGAGGCTGTGGGCGGTGAAGACGACGTGTGCGTCGGTGCCTCGGACGCGTCCGGCGAGGAAGTCGATCAGGCCGGGGTCGTCGTGCCAGCTGTCGACGAAGGCCAGGCGGACGCGGTCGTCGAGCGCCTCTTCGAGGCGGCGGCGGTAGTCGCCGATCGAGAGGCGCGAGTAGTGCGGGGCGAGGACGAGGCCGACGAGAGTCGCCGCACCCTCGGCGAGCGCGACGCTCGACCGCCGCGGGGATGCGCGGATGCCAGTGCTTCATCCCGGTGTAGACGGGGATGCCGAGCTGTTGTTCGAGCGCGGCGCGGGTCTCCTCGGTCACCTCGTTGAGCGGCGAGACGGCGGTGCTTCCGATCCCGAGCCGTTCGTAGCGCTGGACGAGCTCGTCGACGAGCTCCTGGCGGACCGGCCGCCCGCCGCGGATGTCCTCGTAGTAGGCGGGGACGTCCTCCAGACGGTCGGGCGAGCCGTACGCCATGAGGATCACGGCGCGGTTAGACATTCGGCGCAGAGTCTCCACCCACGCGTACGAGTTTCGGCGATACGCTCGCAGCGGGGTGGAGGATGGTGGCCCCGCTCACCCGCAGGTGCTCCCAGCGCTCCCGCGTCAGGCGATACAAGCGGTACGGCCAGCCGGTGTGGTCGACCAGGTCCCGCTCGTGCTCCATGCCGAGCTTCTCCATGATCCGCCCGGACGCCGGGTTTTCGGGGTGGTGCAGCGCGATGACGGCTTGCAGCCCGATGCGCTCGAAGGCCTCGTCCCGCGCCGCCTGTCCCGCCTCGGTCGCATACCCGTTCCCCCACGCCGAGGGGGTGAGCATCCAGCCGAGCTCTACGTCGTCGGGCGCGACCTCCTCGTACCCCTCCCCGAGGAGCTTCGTTTCGGTGAATCCGATCCCCGCGCCGGTGTCCTTCAACACGATCCAGCGCCGGCCGAACCCGCGCTCCCGCGTGCGTGCGAGCGCACGTTCGAAGCGCTCCTCGGCCTGTTCGCGGGAGAACGTCCCGAGCGGCCTCCAGTAGCGCATCGACTGCGCGTCGGCTGTGAGCGCGACGAACTCCTCCAGGCGGTCTTCGTCGAGCGGCTCGAGCAGGAGCCGCTCCGTCTCGATCGTCTTCACACGACCACCTCCGCCGCGGTGCGCTCATGCACCAGCTCGACCAGCCGCCGCAGGACGGCAGGATCCGTCTCGGGATGGACGCCGTGGCCGAGGTTGAAGATGTGGCCGGGCCGGCCGCCGGCGCGCGCGAGCACGTCGAGCGCCCCGGCCTCCGCGCGCTCCCAGGGCCCGAGCAGGACGACGCCGTCGAGATTGCCCTGAACGCCGCGCGACTCTCCAACGTCCGACCACGCGACGTCCAGCGGAATCCGCCAGTCGACGCCGATCACGTCTCCGCCGGCCTCCGCCATCGCGGGAAGCAGCGTCGCCGTCCCCGTGCCGAAGTGAATGGTCGGCACGTCGACTGCAGCCAGGATCCGCGCCGAGTACGGCGCGACGAACTCCTCGTAGTCCGCCGGCGAAAGCGCGCCGACCCACGAGTCGAAGACCTGGATGACGTCGGCGCCCGCCTCGACCTTCGCCCGCACGTACGCGACGGACGTCTCCGTCAGCTTCTCCATCAGGGCGTGCCAGACCGCGGGCTCGCGGTACATCATCGTCTTCACGCGCACGAAGTCACGCGTCGGCTTCCCCTCGATCACGTAGCCGGCGACTGTGAACGGCCCTCCGCAGAAGCCCACGAGGCCTCGCTCCGGCTCCAGCTCGGCTCGCACGAGCCGGACAGCCTCGAGGAGGAACGGGACCGACTCGTCGGGATCGGGCACGCGCAGACGCTCGACGTCGGCGGCGGTCCGCACCGGCTCCGCGATCACCGGCCCGACCGACTCGACGAGCTCGACGTCGATGCCCATCCCCAGCACCGGCAGCATGATGTCGGCGAACATGACGGCCGCATCGACACCGTGCCTGCGCACCGGCTGGAGCGTCACCTCCGCGCACAGCTCCGGCCTCCGGCAGACCTCGAAGAGGTTGAACTGCTTCCGCAACTCCCGGTATTCCGGGAGCGAGCGGCCCGCCTGGCGCATGAACCAGACCGGGGTGCGCTCCACCGGCTCGAGCCGGCAAGCGCGCACGAGGAGCGGCTCAGACACGGCTCTAGACTAGCCTCGTGCCTCCCACGATCGTCCCTGCACGACCCGTCGCGAGCGGCCCGCTGGCCGCGCGCTGGCTCTGGTACGACCTCCCTCCGCTGCGCGCCGGCGCAACCGTGCACGCACGTGCCGAGCTCGAGAACGCCGGCTCCGCCGCATGGGAGCCGGAAGGGGACGGGCACGTCAGCGTCTCGTACCACTGGCTCGACCCGCTCGGAAATCCGATCGTGTGGGGCGGCATCTTCAGCCCCGTCCGGGAACGCGTCCCGCCCGACAGCGCGAACGGAGGTGTGGTTCGCGGTGATGGCGCCAATGCCGCCGGGCCGGTACCGGCTGTCTCTGGACCTCGTCTCCGAGGGCCGCAGCTGGTTCTCCGACCTCGGCAACAGCCCGCTCGAGCTCGAGGCAGAGGTCGCTCCCCGCCTGACGCGCCGCGCGCTCGCGGTTCGCATCAGCGACGGCAACCAGGAGCTGCTCCCCCGCACGCTCGCCGCACTCGAGGCACAGGAGGAGCCGCTCGTCGAGGACGACGAGGCGGAGGCGTTCGCCCACCTCGTGCCCGGCTGCCTCCCGGCACCCGACTGGTCGCGTCGGCTGCTCGACGCGCACAGCGAGGGCTTCGCATACGTCGGCGGCTCTGTTGAACCGGTCGGCGGACTCCGCGCGCGCAGGAAAGCTGCAGCCGCGCTCGCGCCATGGGCGCCCACCGGAGGACGAAACCCGGCCTTCCCCCACCCGCTCCTCTGCCCCTCGATCGTCCGCGAGCACGGCGCGTCGTGGGAGGACGTCGCGGGGCTCCCGGCCCTGCGCTCGCCCGCCCGGCCGTGGATCTACGACGCGCGGCTTCGACTGCCGGTGCTGGTCGAAGCGCTCGAGCTATGAAGCAAGCGCTGCTGACGATCCTGCGCTGCCCGGTCTGCGGAGGAGCGATCGAGCCGGACGAGTTCAGCGAAGAGCTCGAGGAGGGAACCCTCCGCTGTCTCTCCTGCGGCGAGAGCTATCCGGTCGACCACGGGATGCCGCTCATGCTCAGCGACCGGCTACCGGGCATCGCCGACAAGAAACGCGAGATCGCAGGCTGGGTGGAGAAGGCGAAGGGCGAGGACTGGTACGTGCCGGAGGAAGAGGTCGACACGAACCTCCCGTACGTGTGCCGCGAGCTCGGCTGGGACGATCCCGTCTGGGCCTCGAACGAGTACTCGTTCTCGCGGTTCCTCGAACGATGGGTACGGCCGGGGATGCGAGTCCTCGAGGTCGGCGCGGCCAAGAGCTGGGCCTCGCAGCATCTCGTCCCGCGCGGGTGCGAGTACGTGGCCACCGACGTCCTGGCCGACGAGAACATCGGGATCGGCCGTGGCGCGTTCTTCGCCGAGCGCGTGGGCCACTACGAGCGCGTCCAGGCCGACGGCGAGCATCTCCCCTTCGCCGCCGGCTCCTTCGACCTCACGTTCTGCGTCGCCACGCTCCACCACGCGCTCGACCTCCCGAAGATGGTCTCGGAGATGGCCCGCGTCACGAAACGCGGCGGCGGCGTGGTCGCGCTGAACGAGGGGACGCGCCCGCTCGGCTGGAGCGACGAGGCCCCCGCCCAGGAGGGCGAGAAGGCGCTCGGCATCAACGAGCACACGCACACCGTCTGGGCGTACCTCGCCGCGTTCGGACGCGCCCGCGTAGTCCCGAAGGAGCTCTATCCGGCCAACGGGAAGGTGTTGGGCAAGGACGGGAACTGGAGCGCGCTCGCGACGCTCCGCGCGCACACCCTGCACGGCAAGGACCTCGGCTACGAGGGCGTCAGTCTGGCCGGAACGAAGCTTCGTTGAGTAAGCGCTAGGCTGGCCATACATGATCCCGTGGATCATCATGGCGGTGGTCGCTGTCCCGCTCGTTGTCATCGCCTTCGTGGCCATGCGTCGCAAAACGGCTGCGGGCGAGGTTCTGGAAAGTGACGACGAGAAAGCGGAGATGGAGCAGGAGTTCGCGGAAGCCGAGGCCTACCAGGATGAATGGCGCGAGAAGGACAAGGAAAAGTTCCACAAGGAACGCTTGCCCTAGTCGCGCCGGCGCGTGACGGTGGGGCAATGGGAGTGGCCAGACGAGTTGGATGCGCTCGTCGCCGCGCCGGACCACCATCACCTGCTCCTCGAGAACGAGCACGTGCGTGTCCTGGAGACGCTCATCCCTGCAGGCGAGACGACGGCGGTCCACACGCATCGCTGGCCAAACGTCCAGTACGTGGTCAGTGGGGCAGACTTCGTCCGCCGGGACGGAGACGGCAAGGTGACTCACGACACTCGCGCCGGGAGCGGACCGCCGAGCGCCTCGACCGTGATGTGGTCCGATCCGATCCCGCCGCACTCCCTCGAGAACGTCGGTGACGCCGAGCTCTGCGTGATCATGGTCGAGCTGAAGGATTGAATGCCGCTAGACCTGATCCGGACCGTCTAGGCGACACAGAGGAGGACGAACGAATGCCGGTGAACGAAGCAAGCTCGGAAGAGACTCCGTACGGCCGCTACATCACGTCGGACGGGTGGTTCGTCCTCAACGTGGCGGACGCGCTCGCCGTCCAAAACGAGGAGAAGGGCGGCGTCACCTATCCGCTCGAGGACCGGGACCATCCGTTTGCGAACGTCGGCGTCCGCGTCGTCGTCCTCCCGCCCGGCCAGCCGAACGCGCTCTATCACTCGGAAGGCGTGCAGGAGGGGTTCCTCGTGCTCTCCGGCGAGTGCACGCTCGTCGTCGAGGAGGAGGAACGGCCCCTGCGGCAATGGGACTACTTCCACTGCCCGGCCGACACGCGCCACGTGATCGTCGGGGCCGGGAGCGGGCCGTGCGCGATCCTCATGCTCGGCGCTCGGCCCGACGTCGATCTCCGTTACCCCGTGAGCGAAATAGCGGCCAAGTACGGCGCCTCCGCCGCAAACGAGACCGGCAACCCGGAGGAGGCCTACGGCGACTGGCCCGGCGACTTCACGCCGGCGCGGGTTCCCTGGCCGCCCGAGTAGCTAGAGCTCGACCGCGATCCGGTCGTCCACGCGGCGGAAGACCCACGCACCGAGCGCGAGCGCGACCACGGCGGCGCCGAGCGTGTAGACGACGTCCCCCCAGTGCGGCAGCTGTCCCCAGAAGAGGACGGCGTGAATCGTCTCGATCGGCGGGGTGATCGGGTTGCCGTAGTGGAGGAACTGGATCAGCGTGTGGTGGTGTTCTTCGAGCGACCCCTTCAGAAAGCCTCCGGCCTCGAACGAGTACATGATCGGGGTGAGGAAGAACCACGGCAGGAGGAGCGCCGCGACGATGTGCTCGACGTCGCGGAAGAGGACGTTCCCGGCCGCGACTACCAGCGACAGCCCGGCCACCAGCGCGACGATCGGAATCATCAGCGGGATGGTCAGCCAGATGGTGTCCCGGGTCTCCGGGATGACCATCAGGTTCACCGGGATGAGGATGACCAGGATCGCGACCAGCGCGACGAGATGCGCGGCCACGGTCGAGAAGGCCGTGAGCTGGCGCGGAAAGCGAACCTTCTTGATCAGGTTGGCGTTGTCCACGAGCGACCGGGTCGAGGTCGCAAGCGCCCCCGAGAGGAACACCCAGACCGACAGGCCAGAAAGGAGATACAGCGGGAAATGGTGGATCCTCGAGACGGGGAAGAGCACCGAGAACACCAGCGTGTAGATCCCGACGAGGACGAGCGGGTTGACCAGCGACCAGAGGACGCCGAGAAACGACCCCTTGTATTTCACGCGAAAGTCGCGGCGGAACAGGTTCGCGAACAGCTCGCGATGCTGGAGGATCTCCGCGTACACCGACATCCCTAACAGACTCTAGGTGTAATACCCAGGCGATGAGCGCGCTCGTCTCAGCGATCGCGTTTCCGGTCTGTGCGGCCGTGATCTGGATCGCGCTGCGAACGCCGCTGGCCTCCCGCCTGACCGCCAAGCCCTCGAAAGAGCGCTGGCACAAGCAGGAAACCCCTGCACTTGGGGGGATCGGGGTGTTCGCGGGGATTCTCGCCGGCGTCGGTCTCGCCATCGCGGTGGGCGCGGTCGGCGGGAGTGACACCCTGCTCGCGATCATCGGCGGCGCGGGACTTCTGTTCGCGGTCGGCCTGCTCGACGATGCGTTCGGGTTGCCGGCGCTGGCGAAGCTGGCGGCTCAGGGAGGCGCGGCGGCGATCGTTCTCACCAACGGCCTCACGGTCGAGCTGGTGAAGACCGACTGGATCGCGGTGCCCATCGCGGTCGTCTGGCTTGTCGGAATGACGAACGCGTTCAACCTGCTGGACAACATGGACGGGATCGCCGCGACGCTCGCCGGGATCGCGTGCGCCTACTTCGCCATCGACGCGGTCACGGCGCACTCGAACGACCTCGTGCTCGTCCTCTCGCTGAGCGTCGCCTTCGCCTGCGCCGGCTTTCTCCCCTTCAACGTCCGCCGCCGCAAGCCCGCCGCGGTTTTCCTCGGCGACTCGGGCAGCCAGGTCCTCGGCTTCTCGCTGGCCACGATCGCGCTCGCGTCCAGCTGGAAGGCGGCCGCGCCGTCGCTCGCAACCGTGCTCCTGCCGATCCTCGTGCTCGCCGTCCCGATCCTCGACACCGCGCTCGTCACGGTCGTCCGCCTGCTCGAGCGGCGCCCGATCCACGTCGGCGGCCGCGACCACACGAGCCACCGCCTCGTCTACACCGGGTTGTCCGAGAAGCGAACCCTGGTGCTGCTCGCCCTCGTGGCCGCCGCGCTCGGGGGCACGAGCCTCGCGTACAACGCCGCGAACAACTCGTACGTGACGCTGATCGGCGTCCTCATCTCCTTCGCGGTGCTCATCCAGCTGGCCGGCTTCCTGGGCGACTTCGGGCCAACCGGCCTGCACCGGGGACGCCTCGTGGAGATGCTCGTCGACGGCGCGCTGATCACCGCCGCCTTCGCCTGCGCGTATCTGCTGCGCTTCGAGGGCGCCGGGCCGCCGAACCAGCGCCACCTGTTCCTGGCGGCGCTTCCGGTGCTCCTGGCCGCACGCTACGCCGTGTTCATCCTGACGGGGATGTATTCGAGCGTCTGGCGCTTCATGAGCGCCCGGGACGCGATCCGCATCCCGATCGCCGTCTTCGTCTCGGAGGGAATCGCCGCGCTCTTCCTCTACTTCTCGCAGGCCCGCAGCTTCGAGACCTACTCGCGCAGCGTCTTCGTCATCGACGCGATCCTGTGCACGCTCCTGATCGGCTCGTCGCGGCTGGCCGAGCGCGCGATCTCCCCGGCCCTCGGCACGCTGGCGCGGCCGGAGGAGCGGCGGCGCGCGCTGATCGTGGGCGCCGGGCGCGGCGGACGGAGCCTCCTGCGGGAGTTGCGCGAGACGCCGGGACAGCAGGTGATCGGCTTCATCGACGACGATCCGCGCTTGCGCCACCGGCGCGTGCACGGCGTCCAGATCCTGGGATCCGCGGCCGAGATCGACGCGGTGCTCGCGCGACGCGGGCCGGACGTCGTGTTCGTGACGATTCCCGACGCCGCGCGCGAGCGCCTCGACTTCGTCGTCGCCGGCTGCGAACGGGCGGGGATCACGTGCTCGTTCGTCCGCCGCGAGATCGACCTCGACCCCGCGGTCGTCCTCGGGCACGCGTCCGAGTGAAGCGCGTCAGCTGGGTCGTCCCGGCGCTCGCGCTCGCCTACGCAGGTGCGGCTGCGCTCTACGGCTGGCAGGCGTGGAGCCAGGGGACGCCGTGGATCTTCCCGGACGAGACGCTGCATGCACGCAAGCGGCGCAAGTCGATCGCGGGTGCGGAGTCGGGGTCGATCAGGTCGATCTCCGGTGTCCTGTACTCGGCGGTCGATCTCGCCGGCGTGGCTCTTCCACGACCCGGTCGTCTCGTACAACGACGGCCAAGCTCATCGGCGCGCTGATGATGCCGCTGACGATCGTGCCCGCGTACCTCCTCGCGCGCGCTGTTCACCGGGAGGCTGCCGGCGTTCGCCGCGGCGGTCGCTTCGGTCGCGATCCCGGGGATGTTCTACTCGAACTTGCTGATGCAGGAGGCGGTCGCGTACCCGTTCGCAACCCTCGTCCTGTACGTGCTGGCGCGGGGAATCGCCGCGGACAGCCGGGCCTGGCTCGTCTGCCGCGTTCGTCCTCGCGCTCGCTCGGACCGCTGATCCGGCCCGAGCTGGTCGTGCTGCCGATCGTCGTCGTCCTTGCGGTGCTCATCTGGATCTGGCTCGGCGAGTGGGCCACGCGCAAGCGCGCCGGCTGGACCGCGCTGGCACTGGTGCGCCGCGGCGGGCGTCTCCGTCATCGTCCTGTTCGCCGCGGCCGCGCTGGGCGCACGGTCAGCGTCGCGTGGCGTGTCGCGATGCAGAACCCGGACGACCTGATCCGCTACGCGGCACTCGCGCTTCGGCCCGTTCGCGGCGGGCGTGGCCATCCTCCCCGTCCTTGCCGGTCCCGCCGTCCTGAGCCGCCGCAGCACCTTCATGCCGGTCTTCGTCGCGGCGGTCGACCGCCTTCCTCGTCTACGTCGCAGCCAAGGAGGCGTTCATCGCCTCGCGGCCGGACACCCCAACACCAACGACCTGCTCGGTGAGCGAAATCTGATCTACCTCAGCCCGCTCGTGTTCGCCGCGACTGCGATCTGGGCCGAGCGGCGCCGGGTCAACGTGTGGGCGCTCGCCGGCGCAACCGCCGTGCTAGTCGCGATCTTCGCCGCGATCCCGTACGTCTGGGCCGAGGCAAGCGCGCCGCACTCGCCGACCGTCGTATCGATCTCGCACATCGTCTCGGGCCTGTCACATCCGACCGTGCGTGCGGCGCTGATCGTGGCGACCGTCCTCGCCGCTCTCGTTCTCCTGCTGCGACGGACGATCGTGCTCGCCGCAGCCGCGCTCGTCATCGTCGGCTGGAGCCTGACCGGCGAGGTGAACGCGAGCAACAAGTCGCTCGACATCGGCCGCGCGCTCGTCGACGCACAACCGCGGCCGCTCGACTGGATCGACCGCGCGACCCACGGCGCGCCGGCCGTCTACGTCGGCCAGGCCAAGCTACGCGCGCCGGAGATCCTCTCGCTCGCCTTCTGGAACGACTCCGCTGCAGCGGCTCGTGACGCTGGGTGGCGAGCCCGATCTTCGGGCTGATCTTCGAGACCAAGGTCGAGTCCGGCGGACGGGCGGCTGAGCGATCCCGCGCGCGCCGACTACGTCGTGTCGGACAAGGAGGTGGATGTCGCGGGGCAGCGCGTGGCGAGCGGCGAAGCGCTGGAACCTGGAGCGCGTGGAAGGACCGGTGCGCGCGAACGCGTTCGAGGCCGGCATCTGGCAGGACGGCTGGCAGGAGGAGACGAGCGCGTATACGCGCTTCAACGGGATTCGCAGCGGGCACGTGCGGGTCGCCCTCTCGCAGCAGAACGGGTGCGACCCTGCCGCCCATCCTCGCGCTGAGGTACGCGTCGTCGAGCTGGCGCGGCAGCGGGGCGTCGCCGTCCGGCGCGTGGCGTTTCCGGCCTGCCAATCGACCACGGTCACCGTCCCCGTCCCACGGCCGCCTTTCGCCGTCCGTACCCGCGTCACTCCGACGTTCGTCCCCAGCTCGAGGGACCCGCGCCATCTCGGCGCCCAGGTGACCTACATGTACAGCCCTACAGGGCCTTGAGCCGCTCGGGGTGCTTGCGGACGAAGCGCAGCATGCCCCGCCAGTGCCAGAGCGTCCGGCGCGTCAACATGCGGCGGTCGGTGAGCCGGTCCCAGCGGTGGCGGACGACCGCGCCGGGCACGTACCAGCGCTCCCACCCCGCCCGTGCGGCGCGGTAGCACAGGTCGATGTCCTCTCCGTACATGCGAAAACCGGAGTCGTATCCGCCGATTTCGTCCAGCATCGTCCGCCGCAGGAGGAGGAATCCTCCGAGCATCCAGTCCGTCTCGACCGGCTCGGCCGGCCGTTCGTCGAGCAGGTAGTGATCGCGCTGTCGCTCGAGCGGCGGGAACGCGCGGCGGAGCGGCGTTCGGCGGACGAGGGTTCCCATCACCGTGGGGAAGCGCCGCCGCGAGGGCTGCCACGTCCCGTCCGGGTCGAGCATCTGCGGGCCGGCGACGCCGCAGCGCGGATGCGCGTCGGCGAAGGCGGCGAGGACCTGGACCGCTTCGGGCTCAGCCACCGCGTCCGGGTTGCAGACCACGACGAGCTCGCCGGACGTCCGCGCGAACGCGGCGTTCAGGTTGGCGGAGTACGAGCGGGGCCGCTCGTTCTCGATGACGCGCGCGCCGTGCAGGTCGGCGGGGAGGCTGCCGGGGATGTTGGCGACGACGAGGAGCTCGTCCACCTGCGGCGCCAGCGCCGGCAGCGACGACTCGAGCTCCCGCGCATGTCCGTGCGAGACGACTATGCCGCTAGTAGCCATAGACCTCCATCCACCGGCCGGCCTCGCGCTCGAAGAGGGCCTCCAGCTCCGGGTCGAACGCCTGGCGCCAGCCGCCGATTTGCCCCTTGCGGAAGGTCGGGCTCGCGCTCGAGAAGAGCCGCTTTCCCACCCCCGGCGCGAGCTCCACGCCGAGGTAGTCGTAGATCTCGCGCAGCGTCCGCGCCTGGTCGTCGTCGTCGCCGCCGCCGCGCGCGCCGATCAGATCTTCGAAGCGTACGACGAGCGCGCCGCTTTCCAGCCAGCCCGCGAATCCGGCGAGCAGGCTCTCGAGCGACGGAGCCGGCGGGCGCGCCTCCGCGTCACCGAGGATGGCGAGCTCGATCCGCGAGCGCTCGTCCGGGCGCTCGCCGTAGGCGAAGTGGAGAGGATGGTCGCCGCGACTCTCGATGTAGTGCGCGAGCGAGACGGCCATATCCCGTGGATCGCGGACGACGAAGAGCGTCCTCACGCCCTCCAGCAGCGACGCGTACGCGGGATCGAACGGCAGGTGCGCGACGGCCACCTGTCCGGGCCGCAGCGTGCGCAGAACGCCGTCGAGCCCCTCCGGCCCGACGTTCTCGGGGTTCAGCGTCCGACGGAACTGCCGGTACAGGCGCGGATGGAGGCAGACCGCGCGCTCGACCAGATGGGTGCCGGCCTTGGGGAGGGAGACGACGAGGACGCGAGGAACGCCGGCGCGAGCGGCGCGCCCGGCCAGCTTGCGCGGGGTCAGGCCGAAGCGCTGAGCGGTCCAGAGTTGCCTAGCGAGCATGGAGGGCGCTTTCGTACACCTCGAGCGTTCGCCGCGCGGTTTCCCGCCAGCTGAACAGCTTCGCCCGCTCCAGGCCGGCGGCGGCGAGCCGGTCGTGCTCGCGCACCGCCTGCCGGAGGGCGTCCGGCAGCCCCTCTCGCTCGGCGTACAGCGCCGCGTCGCCGGCGACCTCGCGCAGCGCCGGCTCCGGCGCGGCCACCACCGGCGTTCCGCACGCCATCGCCTCGAGCACGGGCAGGCCGAACCCCTCGTAGCGCGACGGGAGGACGAGGCAGGCCGCTCCCCGGTACAGGTCGGCCAGCGCGGGCCGCTCGAGATAACCGCGCAGCTCGGCTCCGCGCCGCTCGAGCTCCCGGGCGAGCTCGCGGTCGCGCGTCGGCCCCGCGACGACGAGCCGCAGCCCGGCGGCGGCCGCGGCGTCGGCGGCCGCGAGCGGGTCCTTGCGCGCCTGGATCGTCCCGACGAACAGCGCGTACGAGTCCGGGTGCCCGCCGGGCGTGAAGACGGGGTCGATCCCGTGGTGCGTGACGGTGATCCGCTCGGGCGAGACGCCGTACAGCTCCACGAGATCGGCCTTCGTACGCTCCGAGACCGCGATCACCCGCACGGCCTTCCGCGCCGCCCGCGGCACGACCGTCCGGAAGACGAGACGGTCCTTCCGGCCGAGCAGCTTCGGGTCGCGCTCGAACGAGAGGTCGTGGATGGTGACGACCGCCGGGGCCGGGCAGCGCAGTGGGAGCGCGTGCTGGAAATGGCCGAGGTCGGGCCGCACGCGGCGCATGAGCCGCGGAAGCGTCCAGGCCATGCGCAGCTCCTGGCTACGAGCCGGGAGCTCCAGCGGCTCGACGCCGGGAGGGATCAGCTCGGGATGTCGGGTCACGGCCACGAACCGAAAGTCGCCCGCCACCGCGGGCAACTCGCGCAGGAGGTTCGCGACGTAGGTCTCGTCCCCGGTGCGCTGGCGGCCGAGGACGTCGGCGTCGATCAGCACCAGCGAGCGTCACGCGACCTCCCGGTACACGGCCGCCGTCGCGTCGGCCACGCGCTCCCAGCTGTAGCCGGCCGCGCGCTCGCGCCCCAGCCGTGCAAGCTCCTCGCGGCGGGAGATCGCCTCCTCGAGCCCGGCCGCGATGGATGCGGGATCGGCCGGATCCACCAGCACGGCTGCCCCGCCGGCGACCTCCTCGGTCGCGCTCCCGCGGCTCGTCACCACAGGCGCGCCGCAGGCCATCGCCTCGAGCACGGGCAGGCCGAAACCCTCGTACAGGGACGGATACGCGAAGCAGAGCGCTCCGCGGTAGAGCCGCGCCAGCTCCTCATCGGGGACCGGCCCGAGCCAGTGAACGCCGTCGCCGTCCGCCTGGACGCCGCCCCAGCCGCGCGCCCCCACCACGCGCAGCTCGAGGCCGGCGCGGCGGACACCGTCGGCCAGGCGATCCAGGTTCTTTCGGGGCTCGAGCGTGCCGACGGCGAGGACGTAGTCGCCGTCCGCGGCGGCCCCGCCCGGGCGGAACTCGTCGCCCGAGGCGAGCGGGATGACGCGGATGCGCTCCTCCGGCACGTGCAGCAGCTCGACGAGCTCGCCTTTCGTGAACTCGGAGATCGTGATCACGCGGGCGGCCGCCCGCACCACCCGCGGGACGAACAGGCGGCTGTAGATGCGCGTCCACCGGTTGAAGGCCTCCGGAAAGCGCAGGATCGCGAGGTCGAAGACCGTGACGACGAGGGGGACGGGCGGGCGCGGCGGCGCGCGGAAGGTCGGACAGTGCAGGACGTCGATTCCCGCGCGGTGCGCGCGGCGCGGGAGGCCGAGCGGATACCACGCCGTATCCCTCACCGCCGCCCGGACGCGGCCCGGCCCGCCGAAGGCCAGCTGCACCAGCTCGACCCGCCGGTGCAAGCGCGGCAGCAGCTCCTGCAGGTAGCGCGCCGTTCCCGCGCGCGTGAGCGCGAGCGGGGAGATGTCGATCCCGACCCTCATCGCTTCGAGTGTTTCAGGTAGCCGTCCAGGAAGGCCTGGCCCGTTCCCTCCCACGTGAAGCGGCGCGCGTGCTCGAGCCCGCGCGGGACGAGCTCCTCGCGGCGCGAGATCGCCTCGGCGATGCCTGCCGCGATCGCCTCCGGCGAGTCCGGATCGACGCGGACGGCCGCGTCCCCGCACGCATCGTCCAGCGAAGGATGAGACGAGACCACCGTCGGCGTCCCGCTCGCCATCGCCTCGACGACCGGAATGCCGAAGCCCTCGAAACGCGCCGGGAAGACAAAGGCCTCGGCCCCGCGGTAGAGCCGCGCGAGCTCGTCGTCGTCCACGTAGCCCAGCCCGCGGACGCCGTCGCGCGCCAGCTCGACCTCGGGCCCCCACCCGGGCGGCCCGGCGACCGCGAGCAGCAAGTCGAGCTCGAGCAGCGGGAAGGCGGCGAGCAGCGTCTCCAGGTTCTTCCTCGGTTCGAGGGTGGCCACGGTCAGGACGTACGGCCGTCCCAGATCGGCCCGCTCCCCCTCCGGCCCGAAGCGCGGGGAGACGCCGGGCGGCGCGAGCTCGATCCGCTCCTCCGGCACGCGCAGCAGCTCGGCGACATCTCGCCCGGTATAGGTCGAATTGACAAAAACCACGTCACAGGTCGCGGCCGCATTGCGGTACTTGGCCGTGTGCATCGCGCGGGTGCGCGGCGTCGTCCACTCGGGATGGCGCACCGGGACGAGGTCGTGGATCATCGTCGCGCGCACGCCGGCGCGTTGCGGCGGATACATCCAGTCCCAGAAATGGAGGACGTCGACCGGCCCGAGAAAGCGCTCGACCGGCGGACGCGCGGCCTTGCTCCAGGCAGTGCGCCAGGCGTGCGCGAACGGCAGCCAGCCGACGCGGCGCCGCAGGCCGATCCCGTCCAGCGCCTCCTCCAGGTTCCGCTTGCCCTTGAGGCTCACCGGGGCGAAGGGGACGATCTCGTGCTCGTCGCCGGCGATCTCCACGAGGCCGCGCAGCGACCCGAGGATGTAGTTGGGGACGCCCGTGCGCGGCGCATGCGACAGCGGGCTGACATCGAAGGCGATTCTCAAACGATTTCGCTCTCGCGCAGCTCCCGCGCGATGACGGCGAGCTCGGGAGAGTCGGCGCCGATCTCGACGTCGGCGGCAGCCTGGGCGATCTCCCGGACGACCGCAACGGAAACCGCCTCACCCCCGACAGCCCACTCGAGCGCGCCGAGGTACAGCTCGGCCACGCGCTCGAGGTCGTGGTCGGTCCGCACGTACTCTCGCGCGGCTTCGCCCAGCGCGCGGCGCGCGCCCTCGTCGCCCGCCAGCTCCTCCAGGACGGCGGCCAGCACGTCGATCTCCGGCCCACCGACCGGGACGTGCCGGACGACCTCGCCGGGCAGCTCGGCGAACCAGCCGAGATCGCTGACGACGAGCGGCTTGCCGAGCGCGAGCGCCTGCAGCGCGGCCGCAGAGGTCTCCCCCATCGTCGGCGCCCGCAGCGAGACGATCACGTCGCACGCGCCCATCAGCGCCCACAACCGCCGGTCGTCCACGTAGCCTTCACTGACAACAGCGTCCTCGAGGCCGAGGCCCTCGATCCGCCGGTCGAGCTCGAATCCCGGCGCGATCGCCCCCGCGAGCACGAGCTTGGCGCGGGGGAAGCTCTCGCGGAGCTTCGCGAAGGCTCTGAGCAGCTGCGGGATCCGCTTCGCGGGGTTGACGTGGCCGAACGAGCCGATGACAGGCGACCCCTCGATGCGGGCGGGCTCGACTCCGGGCACCGGCGCAGCGGCGAGCGGGATGCGCCAGATCCGTCCTCGATAGCCCTCCTCGCGCGCGCCGCGCTCGGTGTAGCGCGAGTGGACGACGAGGCCGGTGGCGTGGTCGAGAATCGCACCGGCAAGCGGGTACCGCTCCGGCTCGGTTTCCCAGGGCGGGCGGACGCCGCCACGGGACACGTCCTCGGCCAGCCGCCGCGCTTCCTCGCCGCCGTCGCGTTCCATCGCGGCGATGTACCCGGACGGGTTCCCGCGTGCCAGCGTCAGCCCGGCGACGAGGTGGTGGAGGACGAGGTCGTGCAGGACGACGACGCCGGGTCGCCGGCGGAGCGCGTCGACGATCCAGCCGTGTGCCTGCGGGTTGTTCCCGACGTGGTAGAGCGCCACGTCCGTCCTGCGCAGGGCCGGACGGCGGCGGCGCGCGACCTCCACCTCCATGCGCCGCCGGAGCGCGGGCAGGAGGAGCGCGCTGTAGTCGGCGATGCCGGAGCGCTCGGGCGGCAGCGGCGAGTAGTAGGCGACTCTCACGATCCGAGGACGCGCTCGATCGCCTTGTCCCACGTCACCTCGTCGGCGAGGGCGTGGCCGGCACGGCCGAGCGAGCGGGCCTCGTCCACGTGCTCGCGCAGCCAGGCGAACGCGTCGGCGACCGCGGCCGCGCGCGGCTCGCACACGAGGCCGGTCTCGCGGTCGCTCACGACCTCCAGCGGGCCGCCCGCGTCGGTGGTCGTCACGACCGGCTTGTCCGCGAGGAACGCCTCGTACGGGACCATCCCGAAGTCCTCGTCCACGGGCGCGTAGTAAACGGCGAGGCAGCGCGCGTACAGGCCCGCGAGCTCCTCGTCGCTCACGCGGCCGAGGAAGCGGACGCGGCCGTCCAGGCTGCGCTCACCCGCCAGCGCCTCGAGCCGGGTGCGGTCGGGCCCGTCGCCGGCCACAACCACGGAGAAGGAGCTCGCGGCCGCGGCCTCGATCAGGAGGTCGACGCGCTTGGCGCGGTCGAGCCGGCCGACGGAGAGGACGAAGTCGCCGTAGTCGTCACAGCGGTACGGCAGTTCCTGTGGCGGGTGTGGGAGCACCTCGGCGACGAGGCCGGTGGAGCTCTCCAGGCGCTGCTGGTTGTTGCGCGAGGTGGTGAACAGCTTGCGCGCCTCGCCCAGGACGCGCTTGTCGAACGCGTGCACGGCGCGCCGTGTGGCGCGGTCCTCCGCCGACTCGGAGAACTGGCCGAGCTCGGTCCGGTCGAGCTCGTACGCCTGCCGGAACTGGTGCAGCAGCCACACGACCTTGTTGGGATGCCGGACCGCGTACGACGGGAACTTCGTCGCGATCACGAGGTCGATCGGCCGGCCTTCCGCCTCCGTCAGGTCGAGCAGGCGCCACATGAACGCCTGCGTGAGCACCCGCGTGCCCGGGTACCACTTGTACGGAACGGTGACGAGCTCGGCTTCGTGGCCGCGCTTGCGCAGCTCCTGCACGAGATCGTCGACGAAGATCTCCGTCCCGCCGCGCGCGAACGGAACCTGAGCGGAGCAGACCGCGATCCTCATGTCCGCGCGACGATCGCGTAGTCGAGCGGGGCGAAGAGGAGCTCGTTCAGCCGCCTCACGTTGCGCGCCAGCACGGGGTCATCCGGCACCGTCAGCCGCTCCTCCGGCTCGTTCAGGAACCGCTTCTCGACCTCGGCGAACCCGGCCTGGCGCGCGAGCAGCTCCAGCGTCTCGGGGACGAGCGGCTGCGCGTGCGTCAGGTCGGCGAAGTAGTTGCGGAGGGCGAGCGGCGAGAGCGGGTTGATCGTCTCGGCGACGAGGACGCCGCCGGGGCGGAGCTTCCGCGCGGCGAGCTCGAGCAGGCGGACGAGCGCCGGCGGCGGCAGGTGCTCCAGCAGCTGGGCCGCGAAGACGCCGCCGAGCGAGCCGTCGTCCAGCTTCTCGAGTGCTGCGAGCGCGTCACCCTGGTCGACGTCCAGGCCCTCGCCCCGCGCGTACGCGACCATGTCCGCGTCAGCGTCGATCCCGCGCGCCTCGATCCCGGCCTCCCCCAGGAGCGCCAGGAACTCGCCGCGCCCGCAGCCGAGGTCGAGCACCGGCGCCGCGTCGCGGAAGTCCTCGACGTACCGCGCCTGGCGCCCCCGGATCTCGCCGGAGTCCCCGCGCATCCGCGACTCGAAGGCGAAGTAGTCGGGGACGGCGTCCGCGCCGGGCTGAGCCGCGACGGTCGCAGGCGCGGCCTCCGCGCGCCGGCGCTCGAGCCGCAGGAGCCGCTCCTCGACCTCGGCGAGCAGCCGCCGCCGCTCCGCCAGCTCCGCCGTCACCGACTCGCGCGCTGCCGCCGCCTCCTCGAGCCCGGCGGCCTGCGCGGCCTGGAGCTCCGCTCGGTCGGAGCGGCGCTCGTCGGCCTCCCGGGCGAGCGACGCGGACAGCTCGTCGTTGCGGCCGCTCAGCTCGTCCGCGAACCGCAGCAATGCTGCGTTGAACGCCCGCTGCTCGGCGGCGAACGGGCCGACGTACCAGCTCATCAGCTTGCGCAGGGCCCGCTTGACCGGATAGGCGAGCCACCCCCGCACGCCCGGCCGGCGGTGGATCGGCCGGTCGACCGCGACCGCCCAGCGAGCTTCCGCCTCACTGCGCGCGTCGCGACGGGCCTCGGCCCGCGTCGAGGGCCGCGCGGGTTCGTCCTCGCCCCGAACGGCCCGCGTCAGACGCTCGACATGTTCGGACGCGTCCACTGAAGAAATCCCTGCAGATGTAAAGGTTTTGTCCGCCCCGGCCGGCATCCGAGCATTGTATTCCCCAGGGAGCTACCCTTCCGGCGATGGCGGACCAGGACAGCGTCTGGACCGAAAAGGACGCGAGCGAGCTCCGGGATGAGTTCGAGCCCGTGTACGGCGGCCGGACGGTGCTCGTCACCGGCGCGGACGGCTTCATGGGCTCGCATCTGACCGAAGCGCTCGTCGCGCTCGGCGCCAACGTCCACGCGTTCGTGCGCGCGACCTCGAGCGGCGCGCTGAACAACATCGGCCACCTGCGCCACTCGCTGAAGGTCCACTTCGCCGACCTGACCGACCGCACCTCCGTCGACTACCTGATCCGCGACCTGGCCAAGGAGGACGATCGTCCGTTCATCTTCCACCTGGGCGCGCAGGCCCACGTCGGCGAGAGCTGGCACCGGCCGTACGAGACGCTCATGGCGAACACGGTCGGCACGCTCAACCTCCTCCAGTCCATCGTCGACCACGGCCTGGAGATCGAGAAGTTCGACACCGCGGGCACGTCGGAGGAGTACGGCAACGTCCGCGAGCCCGTCCGGCACCACCACGATTTCGACGACGCGGGCAGCCTGATCCTCCACGAGCGCTCGCCCATCAACCCGAAGTCGATCTACGCGACGAGCAAGGTCGCCGCCGACTTCCTCACGATGAACTACCACGACGCGTTCGGCCTCCCGACGCTCGTCACGCGCATGTTCAACAACTACGGCCCGCGTCAGAACCCGCGCTACGTGACCGGGACGATCATCACCCAGGCCCTCACACGCGAGCGCGTCGAGCTCGGCCAGCTCGAGCCCATGCGCGACTTCTGCTTCTGCACGGACGGCGTCCGCGGCCACCTGACCGTTACGGCGCACGGCGTCCCCGGCGACGTCTACGTGTACGGACAGGGCGCCAACATCACGATGCGCGACTGGGCCGACATGATCCTCCGCGTCGGCGAGGAGGAGGGCTACTGGACCGGCCGCGAAGTGGTCACCGTCGCCGAGCGCTTTCGCCCGGGCGTGAGCGAGGTCATGGCGCTGCGGGTCGGCTACGAGAAGCTCGAGCAGGAGACCGGGTGGAAGCCGAAGGTTTCGTGGGAGGAAGGCGTCTCCCGGACGATCGCCTGGTATGCGGCCAACCGCGACCGCTGGATCGGGCGCGTGGACTGGCTCGAGCCCGAACGCGTCAGGTCGTGAACGTCCTCGTCACCGGCGGCGGCGGCTTCCTCGGCTCGCACCTGGTCGAGCGCCTCCGCGCCTCAGGCCACGACCCGTTCGTCGCCCGCCGCCGCGACTACGACCTGACGAAGTGGGACGACGCCGAGCGGCTCTTCTCCGACGCCGGTCCGGAGCTGGTCTTCCATCTCGCCGCCGAGGTCGGCGGAATCGGCGCGAACCGCGCCAATCCCGGGCGCTACTGGTACGCGAACCTGATGATGGGCGCGCACGTCCTGGAGCTGTCGCGCCTGCACGGAGTCCGCAAGCTGGTCGCGGCGGGCACCGTCTGCGTCTACCCGAAGCACGCACGGGTCCCCTTCCGCGAGGACGACCTCTGGAATGGCTTCCCCGAGGAGACGAACGCGCCGTACGGCACCGCGAAGCGCGCGCTGCTCGTCGGCGGGCAGGCCTACCGCGAGCAGTACGGCGTCAACGCCGTCTGCCTGATGCCGACTGGGCTGTACGGGCCGCGCGACAACTTCGACCTCGAGACTTCGCACGTTCTCGCGGCGCTCGTCCGGAAGATGCTGGAGGCCGACGACGAGATCGTGCTGTGGGGAGACGGCTCGCCGACACGGGAGTTCCTCTACGTCGACGATTGCGTCGACGCGTTCATGCTCGCGACCGAGCGCTACGACGGCGCCGAGCCGGTGAACGTCGGCACGGGCGAAGAGATCGCCATCCGCGATCTTGCCGCGCTGGTCGCGCAGGCCACCGGATTCGAAGGCTCGATCGTGTGGGACACGTCCAGGCCGAACGGCTACCCGAGGCGCAAGCTCGACACGTCCCGCGCGGACGAGCTGTTCGGCTTCCGCGCCAGCACGCCGCTCCGCGAGGGGATCGAACGAACCGTCGCCTGGTACCGAGACGCGGTGCTAGTAGGCACCCCGACGGGTTAGCACCGCCGGGATCGTCTTCGCCAGGATCGAGATGTCGAGCCACAGCGACCAGTTCTCGATGTAGAAGAAGTCGAGCCGCACGAGATCGTCGAAGCCCAGGGAGGATCGGCCCGAGATCTGCCACAGACCCGTCATCCCCGGCAGGACCAGGTCACGCTTGCGGTGCCAGTGCTCGAGCCTGCGGTAGTCGCGGATGCGGAGCGGCCGCGGCCCGACGAGGCTCATCTCCCCGCGCAGCACGTTCAGCACCTGCGGCACCTCGTCCAGCGAGAGGCGCCGCAGCATCGCCCCGACGGTGGTGACACGGGGGTCGTCGCGGATCTTGAACAGAGGGCCGTCCGCCTCGTTCGCCCATTCGAGCTCGGCCTGCTGCTCGTCCGCTCCGGCGATCATCGTGCGGAACTTGAGCATGGTGAACTCGTTGTGGCGCAGGCCGACGCGGCAGTCGTGGTAGAAGACCGGCCCTCGCGAGCTGAGTTTGATCGCCGCGGCGATCGCGAGCCAGACCGGCAGGCCGAAGACGACGATCAGGACGCTCACGAGCACGTCGAACGTACGCTTCACGATCCAATCCGCGCCCACGAGGATCGGCGGCCGGAGCTCGAACAGCGGGACGCCCTGTCCCGGGATGTATTCGGTGCGCTGCAGCAGCAGCTCCGTCGTCTTCGGCGCGACGCGCACCTTCACCCCGCGCCGGTGCGCCGCCTCGGCGATCCCCATCAGCTCCTGTTCGTCCAGGCCCTGGTCGGCGACGATGAGCTCGCCGACGCTGTTGCCGGCCAGGATGCGCGGCAGGTCGGTGAAGGTACCGAGCACGGACATCGACCCGGGGCTCTCGTCCTGCTCCTTCGAGCGCGAGACGACGCCCAGGAAGTCGTAGTCGATCCCGCCACGGCGTGAGCCGAGCGCATTGCGGAGCTCTTGGAGCGTGTCTTCCGTCCCCACGAGGATGACGCGCCGGCGGACGCCGGCGGCGCGCAGGATGTCGGCGGAGATCGCGTCGTAGCTCGCACGCAGCAGCCCGACCAGCGCGACGGTGAGGACGAGCGCGGTGGGGAAGAACCCGAACGTCTTGAACTCCAGCTTTCCTATCCCCACTCCGAAGGCCACCGCGATCACGAGGACAGCCGCGAGCGCGGAGACGACCCGGCCGAAACCGGCGCGGCGCTCACGCGGCGCGTACAGGCCCCCCTGCCAGAAGACGAGCACCATCACGACGGCGAGGAAGGGAAGCCAGTCGGTGACCTGCCGCCAGAGCACGCCCCAGAGCGGCGGGCTGTTGCCGCGGTACAGGTCGCGAAGCACGAGCGCCGCGTAGATGCCGAAGGCGAGCCCGGCGAGGTCGATCAGCACGAGGGTCGCGATGCTCGCGAGCCGGCGCAGGAACGCGCGGACCGGGCTGCGGACGAGCAGGTACGGCTGGGAGAAACGGATGTCCCGCGTCGCGTCGGGCGCGAGTGCCGCAGGCCCTTCGGAGTCAGCCGGTGCGGGCTTCGTCTCCAGGCTGCTCACGTCACTCAGTGTACGCAGGAGCGACTTTCCTTACTGACGTCTGGACAGGCGACGGAAGGTGGTATACGCGGGCTTCTTCTTTCCTTTCACGGTCATCAGCCCGGACTGCCAACCCTGCTTCACCCGGCGGTCGTCCCGCAGGAGGAACCAGACGAGCATGTCGATCTTCGGGTTCTTACGGACGATGGCGTATGCCTGCGCCATGTACTGGGCCTGTTTCGCGTACGAGACGCCGAACACCGGATCGGGAGGCTTCGTCTGGTAGCCGTACTCGGTGATCCAGAGGTGCTTGCCGGGATAGAGCTTCTGCAGCAGCTTGAGCAGGGTGTTGATGTTCCCGAGCGTCACCGCGGTGGGCGCCTGCGGGGGCGTGGTCGGCGTTTCGCTCGGGCCGCTGTAGTAGGGGTGGTGCGCGTAGACGTCGAAGCGCGCGCCTGCCTTCTTGAGGGCGGTGAGGAAGACGAGCGGTGAGACGGATGGGCGAGTGCCGCGCGCGCGGTTGTTGCCGCGCGGCGCGGTCGCGCCGCAGGCCACCTTCTCGCCGCTGAGCCGCGTCGAGTGGATGCCGGTGACGATCGCGTTGCACATCTTGGCGTAGACGACGGGGCTGTAGACCACGAACCTCTTTCCCTGCTTCTTCCACTGCGGGCGGATGAAGACCGGGTTGTTCGGCTCGTTCCAGGCCAGCCAGAGACGGATGGCGGGCAGCGGATCCACGGAGCCCGGCGGCGTGTAGTCGCCGCTGTAGCGCTTGGCCGCGGCGGTGGCGAAGGCCTTCAGGTCGGCCATTTTCTTCGGCGGGTAGTAGCGGGCCTTGCCCCCGTTGGCCCAGCGGGGCGTCCCGACGATGGTGGCGATCACCTTGATGTCCGCGTCGGCCGCGCGCTTCATCAGCTCGTCGAACGGGCTGAAGTGGTAGGCGGGATCGGCCGGATCCGTGGGGTCGTCGGGCCGGCGGCTGGCCACCGCAAGGGGGGCGCCGCCCCAGCGCAGGTTCACGCGCAGTATCTGGTCGTGCGCGGCCTTGAGCAGCGGGAACGCGCGGAGGGGATGCCCGTAGACCTCGCTGTCGTCGTAGATCCCGAGCCTGAGCGCGCGCGACGTCGCGCCCGTCGTCCCCAACGGACCCGTGGCCGCCCCTACGCCGGTTGCGACGAAGAGAAGACCGATGACAAGCGCAGCGACTCTAAACAGCGACCGGTTCACGGCCGAGTGACACCAACATTCTTCGTAGACCCCCTTCGAGATCGATCTCCGGCTCCCAGCCGAGCACCTCGCGGGCCCGCGTGATGTCCGGCTGGCGGACCTGCGGGTCGTCGATTGGAAGCGCTTCGTACACGATCTCGCTCTTCGATCCCGTCACGCGGAGGACGGCCTCCGCGAGCTCGAGGATCGTGAATTCCCCCGGATTGCCCAGATTCGTGGGCAAGTGCTCGCCGCTCTCGGCGAGCGCGAACAGGCCTCGGATCAAGTCGTCGACGTAGCAGAAGCTCCGCGTCTGGGAGCCGTCTCCGAACACCGTCAGCTGCTTGTCCTCCAGCGCCTGGCGAATGAACGTCGGGATGGCGCGCCCGTCGTAGGGCCGCATGCGCGGGCCGTACGTGTTGAAGATGCGCGCGATCGACGTGTCCACGCCCTGCTGGCGGTGGTAGGCCATCGTCATCGCCTCTGCATACCGCTTCGCCTCGTCGTAGACACCCCGCGGCCCAATCGGATTCACGTTGCCCCAGTAGCTCTCGGGCTGCGGGTGCACTTCCGGATCGCCGTACACCTCGCTCGTCGACGCCAGCAGGAACCGCGAGCGCTTGAACTTGGCGAGCCCGAGCGCGTGGTGCGTGCCGTACGAGCCGGTCTTGAGCGAATGGAGCGGCATCCGCATGTAGTCGATCGGGCTGGCGAGCGCGGCGAGGTGGAACAGGTAGTCGATCTCTTCGTCGACGAAAAGCGGGTCGATCATGTCGTGATTCACGAACTCGAACCCGTCGTCTCGGAGGTGCTCGATGTTCTCGAGCGTCGAGACGATCAGGTTGTCCACGCAGATGACCCGATGACCCTGCTCGAGCAGGTACTCGCACAGGTGTGAGCCGAGGAAGCCCGCACCGCCCGTGACCAGGGTAGTCGGCATAGCGGTCGATGATACTGACGGTGGCTGCGGGCCCCCGCCGGCTCTCGCGGTCTTACGGATCCCTTACGAGACACGCTGCTACCGTCGCTGCGTGAGGAAGGCCTGCCTGGCGGCTCTGGCCGTCGTCTGTCTCGTCCCGGCGGCCCGAGCCTCCGGGCCGATCAGTACGTCCATATATACGCCGACCGGAGATCCGCTGGTGCTCCAACGCATCCACGAGGCCGGCGCGACGTTGGCGCGGATAAACGTGTCCTGGGCGCAAATCGCGCCCGGCGTACGTCCGGCCGGTTTCGTGCCGGCCAACCCCGCCGACCCGGGATACAACTGGGCGGGCATCGACGCGCAAGTGCGCTCCGCGGTCGGGCACGGGCTCACGCCCTACTTCACGGTCTGGGACGCGCCGCTGTGGGCCCAGAAGGACGAGCCGCACCAGACCTTGATAGGGCCGTATCGAATCGCGTCGTGGAAACCTGATCCCGCGCAGTTCGGGGCATTCGCGCGCGCGCTGGCCCTCCGCTACGACGGGACGTTCTCGGGTCTACCGCGAGTGCGGTACTTCGAGGTCTGGGACGAGCCGAATCTCAGCCTGTATCTGAGCCCGCAGATCGAGCACGGATCCGTGGTCGTCGGCGATATCTATCGCGGGCTGCTGAACGCCTTTGCCGGGTCGGTGCACGCCGTCCACGAGGACAACGTGGTGGTCGCGGGATCGCTGTCAGGGTTCAGCTTCCTGACTCCGTACGGAAGGCTCGGGATCGCGCCGCTCGTCTTCTTGCGGAAGCTCCTGTGCATGTCGGCCGGCCGCGTTGCGCGGCCCACCTGCAAGACGAAGGTCGACCTCGACGCTGTCTCGATCCATCCCTGGACCTCCGGTAGCCCGATCCATCATGCCTCCGAGAAGGACGACATCTCGCTGGGCGACCTTCCCGAGCTGCGGCGACTGGTCGACGCAGCGTTTCGCGCCGGTCAGATTCGTTCCAAGGCAGCGCCGCACATATGGATCACGGAGTTCGCCTGGGACACGCGACCCCCCGACCCCAATCCGCTCACGGCCCCGCTCGCGCTGCAGGCCCGCTGGGTATCGGAGGCGATCCATCAAGCCTGGAAGAACAAGGTCCGCGTGTTCACCTGGCTCCAGCTGTGGGACCAGCTGTACACCGAGCCCTTGCAGAGCGGCCTCTTCTTCCGCAACGGTGAGAATTTCCGGGACGCTCGTCCCAAACCCGCCTTCTTCGCCTTTCGCTTCCCATTCGTGGCCTACCGCAAGGGCAAAGACGTCTCGGTCTGGGGACGCACGCCGTACGAGCGCCCGGGCAAGGTCGCGGTGCAGCGCAAGACCGCTGCAGGCTGGCGCTGGGCGGGCACGTTGACCGCCGACCGCTACGGGGTCTTCCAGGGACATGTGCGCTACAAGAAACCGCAGAAGCAGCGGGCGTTCCATCCCACCGCGAGCGGCAGCACGTACCGCGACCAGGTCGTATCGGCGTCACCGATGTCGTACTGGCCGCTCGACGAGCGCGCCGGCACGACGGCCTCGGACCTGACCAAGACGAACGACGGCACGTACATGGGGGGCGTGAAGCTCGGCGTCCCCGGCCCGATGCCCGGCACGACCGCGGCCTCCTTCGACGGGAAGACGGGGCGGGTGAAGCTCGGCCGGATGACCGGGATCCACTCGGTCGAGCTCTGGACCAAGACGCGGACGACCAAGGACGCGGTCGCCTTCAGCAACCGCAACAAGAACCACGAGTTCGTCGCCTTCGGCGCGGTGGGCGGGATGGCGCACACGCAGGACAGCTACCCCATCTTCGCGCGCACGGTCTGCAACGGGCAATGGCACCACCTCGTGTACACGTACGACACGGCCACGTCCACGGGGAAGATCTACGTGGACGGAAAGCTCTCGCAGCTCGCCGTCTGGCAGCGGCTGGAGGGCGGAGCGGACGCGAGCATCGCGTTCGACGCGTCGCTGCGGTCCTACTTCGGCGGCCAGATCGCCCAGGTGGCGGTCTACCCGTACGTCCTGTCAGCGGCGCAGGTCAAGAGCCACTACCAGGCGACCGGGCGGCGCGTGGCGCCGGACACGCCGCTGGGGTTCCTGCGCGCGCTCCAGGTCGGTTCGAACACCACGTCCCTCCCGTTCTCTCTCGTCCGCCCACGCGACCGCTTCGTCCTGCCCTTCGGCCAAGGCGGGACCCAGCAATAGGGCGCCCGGCAGAAGAGGGCTGACGCGGTCGTCGCCGGGCAACAGCAAGACTTCGGGGCCGTGGCCCGGCTCGTCGCCCTGGCTCGCGCTCACCGGCTCCTGCTGATCGTCCTGGCGGGGGCGATCGTCCTCCGCGTCCTGGTCGAGATCGCCTACTGGCCGGCGCTCACCTTCTCCGATTCCTGGCAGTACATCCAACTCGCGTTCGCGAATCCGATCGTCGCCTTCGGCGTCGACCGGCCGAGCGGCTATCCGCTGATCCTGCACCTCCTGGCGCTGCCGGGACGGAGCCTGGGGACGATCTCGATCGTCCAGCACCTCGCCGGGCTCGCGACGGGAATCATCGCGTACTGGGTGCTGCGTCGCCTGGGAATCCGGGCCTGGGCCGCCGCACTCGCGGCCGCGCTCATCCTCTTCGACAGCTACGTGGTGACGCTCGAGCAGACCGTGCTCGCGGAGACGTTCTTCGCACTCGCGCTGCTGCTCACCGCGGCGCTCGCCGTCCTGTACTCCCGGAGCCCGTGGACGATGGCAGCGGCCGGAGTGCTGCTGGCCGGCGCCGTGACGCTGCGGGTCGCCGCGCTGTTCGCCGTCCCGGCTTTCGTCCTCTTCGTGCTGATCAAGGCACGCCCGGCACGCGTGCTGGCCGCAGCGCTCACCGGTCTCGTCCTGCCGCTGGCGGCGTACAGCTCGTTGCACGCGGTGGAGGGCCACGGCTTCGGCTTCACGGAGCAGGTCGGAGGCTGGGGACTGTACGGGCGGGTAGCGCCGATCGCGGACTGTCGCGGCGCCTCCATTCCGGCCGAGACGAAGCCGCTGTGCCAGACCGCGGCCGAGCGCGAGCGCCTCGGCTTCACACCCTCTTCCTACGTCTTCTCGCCGGAGTCGCCCGCGCGGCGCGCGTTCGGGTTCCAGCCTCCGAACCGCGTCGCCGGGGAACTGCAGGACTTTGCGCTCGGGATCATTGCCGCGCACCCGCTCGCCTACGCCGGGGAGGTGACGGGAGACTTCGTGCGCCTCTTCGAGCCAGGAGGCGCCGGCGTCGACTCGACGCTGACCATGCCGCGCAGAGGCTCGTTTGCCTGGGAGACCGTCTACCCCGAGGCGCTCATACGGGACAAGTACTTCCCCGGCTTCTACCGTCAGATCCGGGCGCCGGACGGCTTCCTGCTCGCGTACCAGCGCGTCTTCCATACGCCGCGCTGGCTGATGGGGATCTTCCTGCTCGCGATCGTCGCGGCGGCGGTAACGCGGTTCTTCGGCCGGCCGCGAGCTTCGGCGCGCGGGGCCTACCTGCTCTTCGGCGGGATGGCCTTCGGGCTCCTGCTCGGCCCGGTCGCCACGGTCGAGCTGAACGTTCGCTTCCTGGTCCCGGCCGTCCCGCTGCTCGTCTGCGGGGGCTTCCTGGCCCTGCGGGACCTGGCCCTGGTCGTCAGCCGGTCGCTCGCACCCGCACGAGCACCCACGCCGCCTTCAGTCCGTCCCGCCAGGTGATCTTCTTGCCCTCGGCGTACGTGCGGCCGTAGTACGCGATCGGCAGCTCGTACACGCGCAGGTGGCGCAGGCAGACCTTGGCGGTGATCTCCGGCTCGATCGCGAAATCGTCCTCGCGCAGGTCGAGGGAGCGCAGGACGTCCGTGCGGAACGCCTTGTAGCCACTCTCCATGTCGGAAAGGGTCGTGTTGAACAGGAGGCTGGTGAGCAGGCTGAGGAAGCGATTGCCGACCAGGTGCCAGAAGAGGTACGCGCGCTGGGGACGGCCGCCGGACAGCCGGGAGCCGAACACGACGTCGGCGACGCCGCGGGCGATGGGATCGATCAGCGCCGGGACGTCGGCGGGGTCGTACTCCAGGTCGGCGTCCTGGATGACGACGACGTCGCCGTCCACGTGCGGGATGCCGGCGCGCACAGCCGCGCCCTTCCCGCGGTTCGGCTGCCTGAGAACCAGGTCGGCGCGCCCGTCCGCGATCTCTCCCGTGCCGTCCTCGGAGCCGTCGTCGATGACGATGATCTGCTTGTCGAGGTCGAGCGCCCTGACGCGGTCGAGCAGCTCGCCGATCGTCGCGGCCTCGTTGTACGCCGGGACGAGGAAGGAGACGCGCATCACCCTGGACGCCGGGCGATCAGGCGGAAGGCGCCGTCCCTGCCGCTGAGCCGCAGAAGCGCCCGGGTCGCCCGCATTCGCGCCTCCGGCGTGCGCTCGTGCACCACGATGTCGAGGCCGCGCTCCTCGAGCAGCCGGCGGAGCTCGAGGTCGTCGACGCCCTCGAGTGCGTAACGCTCGGCCAGCCGCCCGATGGCCGGCCCGCCCTCGGAGCTGCGGCGCAGGCGCGCGCGCACCGTGTCGGCGAAGTCCCGCGGCTCGTGCAGCGCCTGGAAGAGCACCCAGTCGAGCCGTCGGATCGCCCGGTCGCCGGGCCCTGCCAGCGGCGGATCGAAGATGGTCACGAGGACGCCGCCCGCGTTCAGGCGGCCGGCCGCGGCGTCCACGGCCTCCTGGTAGTTCTCCAGATGATGGAGCGCCGAGGAGAAGACGACGACGTCCCAGGTGCGCGGGTCGTCGCGCAGGAAGTCCACGATCTCAGCCTCGGAGGTCTCAGGCTCGAGGCCCAGCCTCGCCGCCTTGGCGCGCCAGAGGCCGATCATCTCCGGCGACACGTCGACGAGCACCGGTGTCACTCCCATCCCGACGAGCAGCTCGGAGACGTTGCCCGAGCCCCCGCACGCGTCCAGCACCTGCGGGTCTGGCCCCGCGAGCTCGAGCGCCCTCCGGAGCGAGTCGCGGAGCAGCGCCTGCGCCCGCGGGTTGACGACTGCCTCTTCCTTCTGGTCGTACTCGGCGGCGACCGTCTCGTAGAAGCGCCGGTTCGCCTCGACCGAGTCCATCAGCGCAAGTCCCGGTTGCTCTCCATGTCGAACAGCATTGCGAACAGGAGGAACTGGATGCCGGAGATGAGCAGGAGCGCGATCAGAACGACCGTCGCCGGCGTGATCCCGTTCCCGAGGATGCGCAGGATCGTCACCGCGATCCCCAGCGCGAGGCCGACGAACGTGAGGATCAGCCCGAGCGTATAGAACAGCACGAGCGGGTGGAAGTCGCGGATGACGTACTTCGTCTTCAGCCGCCACAGGAACGCCTTCCAGAGCATCCAGGACATCGTCGGAATGACCTTCCGGAGCTTGATCCCCGACTCCTCGCCGACGCCGTAGACGGGCCGCGACGGGACGTCTCGCACACGCGCGCCGTACACGTTCAGGTGGACGAGCATGTCGTTCGGGAAGCCGTAGCGCGGGTAGATCCGCTCGAGGTCGAGCTCCTCGAGCGCCTCGCGCGAGATGGCCGTGTACCCCGACTGAGAGTCGGCCACGTGCCAGTACCCGGACGCGATCTTCGTCAGGAACGAGAGCGCCGCGTTCCCCAGGTAGCGGTGTCGCGGGATGAGCTCCCACGCGCGGCCCGTGAACAGCCGGTTCGCCTTCGCGTACTCGGCCTCGCCGCGCGCCACGGGCTCGGCGATCGACTGGAGGTCGGCGGGATCCATCTGGTTGTCGGCGGCCATCACGCAGGTGACGTCCACCTGATCGTCCAGCGCGCGCCGGTAGCCGGAGACGATCGCGGCGCCGACTCCTCGGTTGGCCTCGTGCTCGACGAGCTCCACGCGGCCGTCGGCGAGCGCGCGCACCGCGTCCTTCGTCCCGTCCGTCGATGCGTCGTCGACGACGATCACGCGGTCGACGAACTCGGGGATGCCGGCCAGCGTCGTCCCGATCAGCTGCTCCTCGTTGTAGGCGGGAACGACGACCGCGAGGGTCTTGCCTTCCAGCATTACGCCTTGCTGAAGCGGCGGGCGACCGGGCTCCAGACGAGCGCGGCGATGATCCCGATGATCAGCCCGATCGCGCCGCCGACGAGCATCGAGTTGCGCGTGCTGCGGGCGGTCGTCTTCGTCGGAACCGGACGGTCGACGAACTGCGGCTTCTCGACGTTCTCAGCCTGCGAGAGCTGCTGCCGGTTCGTGCGCCTGCGCAGCAGCAGCTGGCCCTTCTGCTGGATCGCGCGTTGAGGTTCGAGTGGAGGACGAGCAGGTCGAGCGGTGAGAGGTTGCCCGCCGCCTTGAGCGCCGCCTGCGCGATCTCGATCTGCTTCTCGTTCGAGGCGAGCTGTTGCGTGAGGCTCACGTCGAGCGTCGCGGAAGCCCTCGATCTTCTGGTCGACGAAGCCGGAGAGCTGGTTGATGATGTCCTGGCCGAGGACGGTGGTCGCCACGGCGACCTTCTTCGGCGAGCTGCCGGTGAGCGTGATCGACACGAGCGGTGTCTGGCCCGCCTTCAGGGCGCCCTTGGCCCCGGCGATCGTCTGCGTGGACACGTTGTTCTTCACCTGGCCCGGCCTCAGACCAGCGGCGGCCGCGGCCTTGCGCGCCGCCGCCTCGGAGTGGATCAACTGGCTGACGTAGGTCGGGTTCGTCGCGAGCCCCTGGAGCGGCGCGGTGCCCGAATACGGCTGGCCCAGGTACAGCGTCGCGGTCGCCTCGTACACCTGGTTGCCGCCGAGCGTGAAGATGTAGCCGACGATCAGGCCGGCGACGAGGCCGATGACCGGCAGCCACCAGCGCGCCACCAGGCGGCTCCAGTAGTTGCGCAGGTCGACCTCGCGTTCCTCGTCCAGGTCGACGAAGTCAGGGGCGTCCCGGGTCGTCGTCACGGGCGCCGACTTTAGCGTTTATGCCGCGGAACGAGCCCGTAGACCCGAGCGTGACCGATGAGGTAGACACGCTGCTTGTCCGCGACGATCGGCGAGTACTGGCCGTCCGGGTACGTCCAGACCTGCTTCCCGGTCAGCGCGTTCAGCGCATACGTGCGCGTGTCGAGGGTGGCGAAGTAGACGATCCCGTCCAGGACCGTCGGTGCACCCGAGATCTGCGCGTGCGCGTCGAACTGCCAGCGGACATCGCCTGTCGCGGCGTCGAAGGCGAAGAACTTGCCGCTGTACGAGCCGGCGAAGACGCGCTGCCTCCAGACGGCCGGTGAGGAGTAGACGTAGCCGCCCGTGTCGTGCGACCAGAGGAGGTTTCCGGTCGTCGCGCCGTAGGAGTAGACCTTCCCGTCCGTGCCGCCGATGTAGACGCGGCCGTAGGCGACGGCCGGCGTCGAGTAGAAGTTCGCGGCGGAGCCGAGCCGCTCCTGCGCGGACGCGCGCCAGACGAGCTTCCCGTCCTTCGCGCGCAGGCAGTAGACGTGATGGTCGTACGAGCCCGCGTAGACGTTCCCGTTCGCGAACGCGAGGCCTCCCTTGACCTTGCCGCCCGTGTGGTACTTCCAGTCGATCCTGCCGGTGTTGCCGCTCAGGGCATAGACGTCGCCGTTCCAGTCCCCAACGTAGACGCGGCCGGCTTCCACGAGCGGGGACGTCTCGCTCGGGCCGATGGTCTTCGCCCAGCGCACTTTCCCCGAGCCGTTGTAGTACGCGACGACCTGGCCGGTCAGCCCCGGCTTCTCCGAGTTGCACGGCCTCTTGTTCAGGAAGACCTGGAAGACGAGGCGCCCGGAAAGGGCCGGCCCGGACGCGGTGCAGCGGCCGGAGAAGCGCCGCCAGGCGCGGCCGCCGTTGTGCGCGCCGACGGCGAACGTGACCCCCTGGTTGCTCGTGAAGTACAAGCGCCCGAAGCCGATCGCCGGTGGGAACTCGAGCAGGCTGCGCGCGCCGAACCACCAGACGCGCCGGAAGGGCGGGCGGAGCTTCGAGGGTGCGACCCGCGTCCGCTGCTCGTCGTACCCGTACATCGGCCAGTCGATCCCCTTCGCGTGCTCGACCGGCTTCTCCGGGACGTCGGTGGTGACGAACTCGCGCGTCGACGAGCCGCGTATGTCACCCGCCTGGTCCCGCTTGTAGAAGTAGTAGGCCGCCCCGACGCCGGCCGCGAGCAGCACGACGACGACGAGCCCGAGAAGCAGTTTCTTCACGAGTGGTGACGCTTCGGCTCCAGCGCGTACAGCCGCGAGGAGCCGTGGAAGAGCAGCCGCTGCCCGTTCCCGGACACCGGCACGTAGTCACCGTGCGCGAACGTGAGTCGCACGCGGCCGGTCCGCGCGTCGACCCCGATGATCCTGCGCGTCGTGCCCGCGTAGACGATCCCGGCGACGACGACCGCGGCGCCCGAGATCCGGCCGCCCGCGTTCGCCGTCCACAGCGTGGATCCCGAGGACGCGGAGAGACCGTAGAGCAGGCCGTCGTACGACCCGACGAACACGCGCCCGTCCCAGGCGGCGGGCGACGAGTAGACGTAGGAGCCGGTGGAGCGGGACCAGAGCCGGCTGCCGTTCACGGAGAACGCCGTGATAGAGCCGCCGCTGGAGGACGGGACGAAGACGCGCCCCTCCGCGACCGCCGGGGTTCCGTAGATGCGGCCGTTCACGGAGCCCGACCAGCGGAGGCTCCCGGTTGCCCCGTTCAACGCGAGCAGCCGGCCGCCGTAGTCGCCGATGAAGACCTTCCCGCCGTACAGCGCGGCGCTCGAGGTGATCTTGTACCCGGACGAATACGTCCACTTCGCGTGACCCGTCTTCAGGTCGAGGGCGTAGATCGTCCCGTTCCAGTCGCCGAAGTAGTCGATGCCGTTGTGGACGACCGGCGAGGACTCGATCGGCGAGCCGATCGTGTACCGCTTCAGGATCGCGCCGTTGTAGCGGTTCAGGACGAAAACATGTCCCGTGCTCATCGTGTGCGCGACGATCGTGTCGCCCAGGATTGCGGGCGAAGCGGCCATGCGGTCGCCCGTATCGCGCCGCCAGGCGATCTTTCCCGTCTTCATCGAGACGGCCCGGATGACGCCGTGCGCGTTGCCGATGAAGGCCACGCCGTCGGAGACGACGGCCGGAAACTCGATGAGGCTCCCCATCCCGCGCGACCAGGCGATCCGGAAGGGCGGCCGGAGCTTGATCCCCTCCTGCACCTGGGTTCGCGCCGGGACGACGCCGTACATCGGCCACTGCAGCGCGGGCTGGTAGAGGTACAGCGTCCGCCACACGCGCTTGTTGAAGCCGAGCCGGACGGTCCGCGAAGGGTATCCCGGCGCCCAGGCCGTCACCGGCAGCGGACGCGCGCGCTTTACGTGGAGCTTGCCGATCGCGCGGGTGCTGACCCGGTCCTTCCGTCCTGCGATCGCGATGGTCGCCGTCCGGATCTTCTGGTGCGTGTCGCCGTCGATCACCGAGACATAGACGGCGCGGCCGACCGCCTTCGGCTGAGGCGCCGGCGGGTTGGGCTGCGGTTTCGGGGGCGGAGGCGGAGGTGGAGGCGGGGGCGGTTGCGCGTCGTGCGAGCCGCCGCCGGCGCAGCCTGCGGCGAGGCCGGCTACGGCCACGAGCACGAGCGCGGGGCGGATCACGCCTCGCCGGGCTCGCTTGCGATCGGCTCTGGGACGTCCTCGGAGAACGGTTCGAGAGTACCGTCCTCCGCGGTCGTCAAGGTCAGGTGTGAGAGGAAGCGCGTCATCATCACGCCCTCGCGAAAATCGCCGAGGCGCGGCTCGGGCCGCTCCCCCTCGGCGAGCGCGATCGCAAGCTCCGGATAGCGGCTGCCCGCCGCCAGCGGGAGGGGGAATGCCCCGCCGAAGCGCGGGTTCACGTCGGTCACCTCGTGGCGGTCGCCGTCCTCCCGGAAGCACTGGATGTTCGCCGGCCCGACGAGCCCCAGCGTCTCGGCGACGTGCGCGCCGTACTCGATCAGGTCCCAGTCCTTGATCGTCATGCCCTTGATCGACTCGCCGCCGCGCGACTCGATCATCGTGCGCGGGATCGCGTTCAGGCAGCGACCGTCGAAGTCGCAGAAGACGTCGATCGAGAACTCCTCTCCGCGGCAGCACTTCTGCACGAACGAGTCGGCCTTCGTGTAGCGCAGGAAGAAGTCGAGCTGCTCGCGGTTCTCGGCGCGGTAGATGTCGCTCGACCCGAAGCCCTGACGGGCCTTCACGAGCACCGGGAACTCGACGTCGCGCGGAACGTCGTCCGGGAGCCAGCTCGGCGGCGAATGGACGCCGTTCGCCTCGAAGAACTCGTGCGCGAGGTACTTGTCGTTCACGCGCTCGACCACGTCCGCCCGGGGAAGCAGCGCCTCGGTGCCGAGCTCGCCGCGGTCGCGGGCGCGCGCGAGGATCTCCTGGTCGAGGTCGGTCAGAGGCACGACGAGACTTACGTTGTAAGTCGCTATTGCCTCTCTGAGCTTCGGGATGTAGCCGGGATCGTTTACGCGCGGCACGAACGCGTGGTGGTCGGCGTGGTAGAGCGTCGGCGCGAGCGGGTTGACGTCGGTCGCGACCGTGGTGGCGCCTGCGCGGCCGAACGCGGTCACGATGTCGACGCGTCTGCCCGAGCACGTGAAGAGAACGGCGGTCATGGCGCGCTCAGAATAGTGCGAACGTCTGCCGGGCCCGCCATCCACCCTTCGCGTCGCGCTCGTACAGGACGACGCGGTCGACTCTTCCGCGGATCGGCAGCTTCGGCTGCAGCTCACGCTTGATCTCCTCCTGCTGCTCCTCGGTCAGGCGGCTGCCTATGGTCACGTGCGGGACGATCTCGGCCGCGCTCTCCGGTGGATACTCCACTTCGGGGTAGATCTCGAGGAGCGCCTTCGTCATCTCCACGAACTGCTTCCGCGGCTGCGGTGCCAGCCACAGGCAGCCGATGTGCTCGAAGGTCCCGAACGCGCTGAGGCGCAGGTCGAACGCGGGAAAGCGGCCGACCGTGTCGCTCAACCGGTGCCGGTCGAGGCTGTCGAGGCGGCTCGCATGGATGAACGGAGCCAGGAGCGTGGCGTGCGCAGGCATCCCCTGCTTGCCGCTCGGCGTGTGCGCCCGGCGGTGCTCGCCGATGACCGGGTCGGCCGCGCGCACGGGAACGACGAGCGCGGTCGCGCCCGGCGCGCTCCACTCGTACCGGTTCATGTTCAGCTCGCACTCGACGTCCAGCTCCGAGACCTCGACGACGATCGAGAGCTCCTGTGCCGCTTCCAGGGTGAGCCGCGGGGGCTGGTACTCGAGGTCGGTCAGCTGGTAGGTGCGGATCTGTGCCGGGTCGTCGATGTCGAGGCCGTCCACGTTGCGGACGACGAGGCGCGACTCGAACTCGGGCAGCTCCATGCGCGTCGGCCGGAAGCGACGCCTCAGATGGACGGGCCGCAGAGCGAGCGGGATGGAGACGACGTCACCCTCGCGCCGGATCCGCTCGACGTCGAACCAGGCGTCATGGATGTGTCCTGCGACTCGCTCGAGCGATTCCGCGTCGGTCGCCGTGAGGCGCGCGGTCAGGCGTTCTCCTTCCAGCCGCCGGTCGCGCCCTTGTACGTGCCGCCGAACAGTGCTGCCGGCGTCTTCGCCAGGATCTTCAGGTCGAGCCAGAACGAGCGGTGCTCGACGTACCAGACGTCCAGCTCGATCCGCTCGTCCCAGGGGAGCTTCGCGCGGCCGTGCACCTGCGCCCAGCCGGTGATCCCCGGTTTCACCTCGAGCCGCCGGCGCTGGCGCGGCGTGTAGCGCTCGACCTGGTACGCGAGCGTCGGGCGCGGGCCGATGATGCTCATGTCGCCGCGCAGGACGTTCCAGAACTGTGGAAGCTCGTCCAGCGACAGCCGGCGCAGCACGGCGCCGACCTTCGTGATCCGCGGGTCGCCCTCGTTCACCGCGAGCCCGGCTCCAATCGTCTCGGCGCCGACCACCATCGTCCGCAGCTTGAGCAACTCGAACTCGACGCCGTCCTTGCCCACGCGGCGCTGGCGGTACAGGACGGGGCCTCGGTCCTCGAGGACGATCGCGGCCGCCGAGCCGGCCAGGATCGGCGACGCGACAAGAAGCGCTAGGGCGGAGCTGGCGAGATCGAAGAGCCGCTTCACCGCGTGCCTTCGGGCGGAGACCAGGTCGTCGGCACCCCACGGCGCAGGTAGTTCGCGAGCGCCTGGACGGTCGCCCACGTCACCAGGACGTAGTACCGCGCGATCCCCTTGCGCGCGGCCGCCGCGGCGAGGAGGGCGAGCTGTCCACCGAGCATCACGCGGTAGACGACCCCTTCGCGCACGAGGACGATGTTCGTCCCCAGCGCGATCAGGTGGAGGACGCCGCTCGCGTAGCGCAGGTGCCGGTGCGAGACGATCTCGACGGTGTAGACGGGGCCGAGCCGGCGCAGCATCCCGCCGCGCAGCGTGATCAGCCAGCAGTGCTCGAGCATGCGCACCTTGCGCTTGTACTCGTCCTCGAGGTCGCGCGACGGCTTCTCGTACGCGAGCGCCTCCGGGTCGTAGACGGCCCGCTTGCCGCGCTGCACCATCAGGTACGGGAAGGCGAGGTCGTGCCCGAAGCGGGGATCGACGTCGACGTACTCCTCGCGGCGCACGGCGTAGATCGGGCCGATCCCGCCCGTGATCGAGCCGAGGCGGGACTCGCTCTGGCGCAGCCAGTGCTCGTACTTCCAGTACGTGCCCTCGCGGTTCGTCCCGTCCGCGGCGCGATAGACGTGGCCGCCTGTCACGTAGGCGACCTCGGGATCGGCGAACGAGCGGACGAGCTTGCGCAGCGCGTCCGGCGCCCACTCGGTTGCAGCGTCGGTGAAGGCGAGGATGTGCGCGTCCGTCTCGCGGACCGCGCGATTCTGCGCGGCGACCTTCCCGCCGCGCTCGCACCGCAGCAGGCGAACGCGGGGCTCGCGCGCGGCAATCTCCTCGACGACCTCGTCCGTGCGGTCGGTGGACGCATCCGACGCGACGAGAATCTCGACGCGGTCGGGCGGATAGTCCTGCTCGAGCAGGTTCTGGAGCCGGCGCTCGATGACGCTCTCCTCGTCGTGCGCGGCGACCACTGCGGCGACCGTCGGCAGCTCGTCCCGCGCGTTCACGCGCCGGGGACGCAGCCGCGCCGCCACGGCGGCGGCGAGCGGGTAGCCCGCGTGCGTCCACGCGAGAGCGCCGACCGATCCCCAGAAGAGCCCCTTTACGAAGGTCAACTTCCGAGCACCTGTCCGAGTAGGTCGCGGTACGCGGCGAGCCCGGCCTCCCGGCCGTGCCGCGACACGACGTAGTCGCGGCCGCGCCGTCCCATCTCGTCCAGATCGTACTGGCCGTCTCGCGCCGCTCGGATCGCGCCCTCCACGTCCGTCGGCTTTCCCGGCGGGACGACGATCCCGGCGCCGGCCTCACGGACGAGCTGCGCCGCCTCGCTCGCGTCGTCGGCGGCGACCAGCACGGGCCTTCCGGCCGCCAGAACGCCGTAGAGCCGGCTCGGGACCATGGCCCCGGAAAGCCCGCCGGCAAGTCCGACGAAGTGCAGCGAAGCGGATGAGAGCGACGCGGACAGCTCGCTGCGGGGGCGGTACGGGTGGAAGGTGACATTCGCGAGGCCGGCGGCCGCCCGCTGGAGCTCCTCGCGGCGCGCTCCGTTGCCGACGATCTCGAACTGGACGTCGGCGAGAGAGCGCGCAGCCTCGAGCAGCGTGTCCAGCTCCTGGGCGTGCCCGATGTTGCCGGAATGCATGACGACGAAGCGCCCGTCGCGCTCCACGTCCACGGGATGAATCTCGTCCGTGTCCACCCAGCCGGGGATCACGACGATCTGGTCGGGCGCGACGCCCCGCTCCTCCAGGCGCCTCCCCATCGTCCCGCTGATCGCGACCACGCGATCGGCCCGGCGCAGGTAGAAGTCGACGACCGTCCCGAGCCCCTGCAGCAGTGGAGGGCTCAGCTTCCCCCGCGCGCTCTCGGGGTAGAGATCCTGGATCACCACGACGAGCGGCGCCCCGAAACGGCGCGCGACGGCGTACGCGGCCGCCCCGAGGAACGGCGGATCGGTCTGGCAGAGGACGGCGTCGGGGCGGCGGGCGGTGACTCCGCGCAGCGCGGCGAGCACGACGTAGGTGAGGTAGTTGGCAGCGCGCGCCGCCAGCCGGCTGCGGGAGAAGGCAGTGGAGGGCACGCGGACGACCTCGACGCCGTTCCGCACCTGCCGGCCAGGCCCCGCGCCGCGCGTCGTCCCCGCGACGACCGTCACGTCGTACGTGTCCGCCAGGCCCTCGCACAGCTCGGTCAGGAGCTGCGCCGTCGCCTCGGGGCCGGGCCAGTAGTACTGGTTGAGAACGAGGAGGCGTCGCACGACTAGATCCTAGGATTGCGTCCATCGTGGCGGTCGAGACGATCTGCCCTCTCGGATGCGGGCCGCTCGTGCCCGACGGGACGTCGTACCGGGACAACCGCATGGGCCTCCCCCACACCGTCCATATCGGCTGGTGTCCCGTGTGCGGATTGGGCGTGACGCTCGACGCGCCGGAAGACCTCGGATCCCTGTACTCGAGCGAGTACCGGGGCGAAGAAGGGCGCGTACCGGCCACCGGGCGATTGGCACACGCGTGGCACGTCCTCAACGGAAGCCTGCCCCTGACGGACATCGTCCGTACCGGCCCCGTGCTGGACGTGGGCTCGAACACGGGCGAGGCGCTGGTCGCGCTGCGCCGGCGCGGATTCGAGGTCACGGGCCTCGAGCCGAACCCGGAAGCGGCAGAAGTCGCCCGCGGCTACGGGATCGAGGTGATCTCCGCTCCGATCGAAGAGGCCGAGCTGCCGGAGGGACGCTTCGGGTCCATCCTGCTCTCGCAGGTGCTGGAGCACGTCCGCGATCCACACCATGTGCTGCGCACGATCCGGCCGGCGCTGCGCGAGGACGGAACGGTGTTCATCGTCGTCCCGAACGCGTCCAGCCTCTGGCGGCGGGCGTTCGGCCCCGACTGGCTGCACTGGCACGTGCCGTTCCACCTCTTCCACTTCACAGAAGAAGCCCTGCGCAAGCTGTGCGCGCAGTGCGGGCTCGAGCTCGTGCGGACGAGCAACGTCACCCCGGGCGAGTGGCTCCTCCTGTCCCTCGAGGCGCGGCGGAACCGTCGCCGGGGTCGCTACGAGCTGGAGCAATGGACGGGACGCTACGGCCGCCGGGCGCTCGTCGCCCCGGCCGGACGGCTCGCGGACGTCCTCCACCGCGGAGACGCCATCGTGGCTCAGGCGGTCAGCTCGCGGTAGACGTCGTCGTGCCCCGCGGCGCATTTCGCCCACGTGAAGCGCGCCGCCTGCTGCAGTCCCTTCTCGACGAGCTCGCCCTCGAGCGCCTTCCGCACGGCCGCCGCCATCGCGTCCACCGAGGTCGGGTCGAAGTACACGGCGGCGTCACCGCACACCTCGGGCAGCGAGGCCGCGTTCGAGGACGCGACCGGGCAACCGCTTGCCATCGCCTCGAGCGGGGGAAGTCCGAACCCCTCGTACAGGCTCGGAAAGACGAGCGCGCCCGCCCGCCGGTAGAGCGACGGGAGCTCGTCCCAGCCGACGCGCCCGGCGGTCCGCACGCCGGGCGGAAGGTCGCGGAATCCCGTCCCCGTCAGCACCAGCTCGAGGCCCGGCCGCTCGGCGCGCAGCCGCGCGAACGCCTCGAACAGCCGCGCATGGTTCTTGTGCGGCCAGGGCTCGGCCGGATAGAAGAGGAAGCCCTCCCGCGGCTCGTCCTCCGGGCCGGAAGCGATCGTGGTCGATTCCGTGGTGGACGACTCGCAGGCGCTCGCGGGGCAGCCCGAGCAGCCGCTGCGCGCGCTCGCGGATGAATTCGCTCGGGACGATGGCGATGCGTGCCGACCGCGCCGAGCGGTCGTAGGTGAAGCGCCGCAGGAGCCGGCGCGGCGAGCGCATCGGCTCGCGGTGCAGGACGTCGTGCAGCGTCACCGCCGCCGGCAGCTTCGCGCGCGGGTACGCGACCGTGAACGGGTAGTGGATCGCGTCCAGCCCGTTCAGGTTCGCGTCCCCGCGCGTGAGCGGCCGGTACTCGAGCTCGCCGTGCTCCTCGAGAGCGCGCAGGAGACCGCGCACGTACGTCTCCGACCCGCCCATCTTTCCCGGCCGGAGCGTCACCAGCGAGATGCCGATCACGCGACCGCCTCGCGCACCGCCGCGACGAAGTTCTCGATGCTCGGGCCATAGCCCCAGTCGCGGGCGATCTCGGCGGAGCGCTCGCCCATCCGTCTGCGCGTCTCCGGATCGGCGAGCTTGCCGAGTGCCCGGGCCGCCGCGGCGACGTCGTCGGCGGGGACGAGGAAGCCGTTCTCGCCCTCGCGGAGCAGGTCGGGCGCAGCTCCGACCCGGTCGGAGAGGACGAGCGGCAGCCCACAGGCAGCCGCCTCGTTCACGACCACGCCCCAGGGCTCGTGCCTCGACAGGAGCGCGAACACGTCGGCGGCCGCGTACGCCTCGATCACCCGGTCGTGCGGGAGGTCGCTGACGACGAGCAGGCGCAGGCTCCCGCCGGCCATGTCCACAGCCTGCTCGAGCGTGTCGAGCCCCTTTTCCGGAATGCGGCGGGCCACGCACAGCACGGCGACGTGCTCCGGCCTCAGACCCAGCGCTTCGCGCAACTCGTCCCTCCTCGCCGCCAGCTTCCCCGCGCGCGCCCCCCACGCGTCGACATCGATCGTGTTGGCGAAGACCCGGATGTGCTCCGGCCGCGCGCCGCGTGCGAGCATCGAGCGGCGCGCGAGCGTCCCCGTGACCAGGACGCCGGCCGCGCCCCGCACGATCCGCGGCACCACCGTCCCCTTGACCGCCTCGCGCCAGCGGGAGCGCGGCCCCTCGTCGTGGCTCTCCACGATCAGGACGTACGGGACGCGCCGCGCGCGGCACCACGCGAGCGCCGCCTGGGACGCGAACGTGCTCCAGCCCGAGACGACGACACATTCCGGGTGCGCGCGGCCAAGCGCGCGGAGCACGCCGGGCGTGATGGGATAGTCGTGGCGGAGGACGCGCGTCGCGCCCGGCACGCCGACACCGCGGAGGAAGACGGCCCGGTGGCCGAGATCGACGTTCCACGTCCGTCCCGCCACCGTCGCAGCGGCGTAGATCACGGTCAGGTCGAGCTCCGGCCGCTCCGCGAGCGCGTCGAAGAGCGGCGCCCGGTACGGCGTAGGCTCGGGCGAGACGACGGTCACCCGCGTCCTAGACTCAGCAACCATGCGCGTCGCCGTCGTCTTCGGCACCTATCCCCCGGAGCGGAACGGCGGCGCCGACTTCGTCGCCCGCTTCGCCGCCGCGCTCGCCGAGCGCGAGGCGGAGGTGCACGTGCTCACCTCGGCCGGCCGCGGCCCTGAGCGCGAGGAGGTGAGCGAGGGGGTGACGGTTCACCGGGCGGTCGAGGACTGGACGCTCTCGGAGGACGGACGGGGGACGCTTCGGAAGGCGAACGAGCTGCTGCGGAGCGAGGGTGTCGACGTCGTCCACGTCCTCTTTCCGGACTCCGTTCTGCAGGGACGCTACCAGCTTCCCGCGGCCCTCGGACTGCGCCGGTTGCCCCTGGTGACGACATTCTGGAACCTCGGGCTCGGCCGGCGCTCGCCGCTGCCGATCAAGCTCGAGGCGCTCGCGCTCCTCGGCCGGAGCTCCGTCCTGACGAGCCACGATCCGTACTACCTGGGCGCGATCCAGCGCGTTGCCGGCCGGACGAAGCCGGTGCGCTGGCTCCCCGTGGGCACGAACATCGCCGCCGAAACGCGGCGCGCGCCGAACGCCGTCCGCCGCGAGCTGGGGCTGCGCGACACGCCACTCCTCGGCTACTTCGGCCAGCTCGACTTCACCCGGGGCGTGGAGGACCTCCTCGAGGCGCTCGCGCGGCTCCGGCGCGACGGCTCCGCCGCGCGCCTCGCGATGATCGGCGCCGCCGACAGCGCCCGCTACGAGATCTACCTCGCGCAGGCGGACCGGCTCGGCCTCGCCGACGCAGTCGTCTGGACGCCCTGGCTCGGCGCCGCCGAGGCCGCCGAGCTGCTCGCCTCTGTGGACCTGTGCGTCCTGCCGTACCGGCGGAACAGCCTGGGAAGAAGCGCGCTCGCCGCCGCGCTCACGCTCGGCGTCCCCACCGTGCTCGCGGGCACGCCGGAGCGGATCGAGCCGCTGCGCGACGGCCGCGACGTCGCCCTCGTCGAGCCCGAAGACCCGGCGGGCCTCGCCCGCACGCTCGCGCGGCTGCTGGAGGACGAGGCGGCGCGGACGCGGCTGCGCGAGGGCGCCCACACGGCGGCGCGGCACTTCGCCTGGCCGCGCATCGCCGAGGCGGCCCTCGGCATCTACGGCGAAGCTATCCGCCGCTTCCGAAGATCGGGATCAGACGGTCCGGCGGCTGCTTGAGCGAGAACCCGAGGCTCCTCCCGTTCGCCGCCTTGCCCCCCACGGCGAGCTGTGCCCGCACGAAGCCCGTCTTCGTACCCTTGACCGTCCCGCTGAAGATGCCGTTCGCGTTCGCGGTCAGGAAGGCGCGCTGCTTCCAGCGCCCCGTCGAGCTCTGGTAGACGACGACGCGTCCGGGCTTTCCCCACGGCGTGCGGCCCCAGACGAAGATCCCGCCCTTGCGCGCGTAGGCGACGAACGGGAAGCGGAAGGCGGACAGCGTCGGCTTCGGCCGGTCCTGCTGAAGGGTCGCGCCGGCGAAGTACAGGCCGGACTGGACGGCGTTCTGGGGATACGGGTGGTCGCGGATGTCGAGCCACGTGACCATCGTGATGCCGGCCTTCCACATGACGTACAGGGCCTCGGCCGTCCAGCGGGCCTGGAGCTTGATCGGCAGCGCCTTCGGGTCGGGCGGGCTCGTGTCCCACGAGAACTCCGTCACCCAGAACGCCGGCGGCGCGCCGGTGACGATGTGCTTGAACTTGTAGGACGCCGTGAGCAGCGCCTTCATCTCGCCGAGATCACCCAGGGAGATGTCGCCCTTGTGGAACGCGTGATGCGTCGGGCCGCCGCTCGTGAAGGGGTGGTGCGACCAGATGTCGAAGTGGATGCGCCGGCTGCAGCCCGCCTTCGGCTTCCCGTTCAGGGTCATGCACAGCATGTCCGCCATGAAGACCATGGGCGTAATGGCGCGGGTGTCGCCGCGGGTGACCGTGAACGGGCGACAAGCCGCCGGCGATCACCTTGTTGTCGGGCCGGACGGCGTGGATCGCGTCAGCGGCGGCGTCGACCATCGCGGCGTAGCGGATCGGCGCGATCAGCTTCCCGCCCTCGAACTGGTGGCGGAAGAACTTGTTCACGTTCGGCTCGATCCAGATCTGCCAGTAGCGGATTCGCGGGAGCCCTGTCGCTGCCGCTGTAGCGCTCCGCGGCGGCGTGCATGAACTTTCCGAGGTCCGCCGCGTTCGGCGGCGAGCCCGCCTCCTTGTTGTCGAGCCGTGCCCACACGGGAGCGTCGTTCACCACGAGGTACGGCTCGAGGCCGTGCGCGAAGGCCGCCTGGATCCGCGCGTCGAGGGCCGACCAGTCGTAGGCCGGGTCGGCCGGATTCTCCGGGTCGAAGCTCGCCGGCAGCGTCTTCGGGGCGATCGTGAACCAGGATAGGTCCATGCGAACGGCGGTCGCGCCCGCCCCGTGCATGCGCTCGAACACGACGTTCTCGCCGGCCAGGTCGAACTCGGGAGGCTCGACGACAGCCGTCCGGAGAGGCCCGCCGCCGCTGGCCGAAGCCACCAGCGACGCAGCGAGGACGAGTGGAGCCGCGACAGCAATCAGGCGCCCGACCACGTGGCGAGGGTACCAGCGCCCCTATTAAGGATCGGTAAGCCTGGGTAGGCTCAGCCGGTGCCGCTCCGCATGGTCGTCCACGACTATTCGGGCTTCCCGTTTCCCGTCCAGCTGAGCCGCGAGCTTGCCCGCCGCGGCCACCAGGTCCTGCACCTGCACTGCCCGAGCTACCGCGCGGGCAAGGGCGACCTGGAGCTGCACGACGACGACCCCGAGACCCTCGAGATCGAGCCGATCAGCATGGGCGCGCAGTTCGCCAAGTACTCCCCCGCCACCCGGCTGCGACAGGAGCTCACCTACGGAGACCGGGCCGGCCGCAGGATCCGGGAGGCTCGGCCGGACGTGGTGCTCTCGGCGGATACGCCGCTCTTCGCCCAGAGCGCGCTCGTCCGCTCCTGCCGCCGGAAGCGCATCCCGTTCGTCTTCTGGCTGCAGGACTTCTACAGCATCGCCATGCAGCTCGAGGTCGAGCGGCGGCTCCCGTTCGGCGGCCGCCCGTTCGGAAAGGCGCTCGTGGGCCTCGAGCGCAAGGCCCTCATGTCGAGCTCCGCGGTGGTGGCGATCTCGGAGGACTTCCGCACGACGCTGCTGGCGTGGCGCATCCCCGAGGAGCGGATCCACGTGATCGAGAACTGGGCCCCGGTGGACGAGCTGCCGGTGCGGCCGCGCGACAACGCCTGGGCCCGCCGGCACGGCCTGGATGGAGAACCCGTCCTGCTCTACTCGGGGACGCTCGGGCTGAAGCACGACGCCGGCTTGCTGCTCCAGCTGGCGGACTCGCTCCCTCAGGCCCGGGTCGTGGTCGCCTCCGAGGGCCTCGGCGCCGACTGGCTGGCCGAGCGGCCACGCGAAAACCTGCGGCTGCTCGGCTTCCAGCCGTACGACGAGCTTCCGGACGTGCTCGGCGCCGGCGACATCCTCGTGGTGATCCTCGAGCGCGAGGCGGGCAGGTTCGCCGTGCCGTCGAAGGTGCTGAGCTACCTGTGCGCCGGGCGGCCGCTGCTGGCGGCACTGCCGCCGGACAACCTGGCGGCCAAGGTGGTCGAGTCCAGCGGCGCCGGCGTCCTGGTGGAACCGGACGACGCGGAGGGGCTGATCGCGGGGGCGCGACGCCTGTTGGAGGATGACGCGTTGCGCGCACAACTGGGCGAAACCGGCCGCGCCTACGCCGAGCGCACGTTCGACATCGCCGCGATCGGCGACCGCTTCGAGGAGGTGCTGGTATCGGTCTCGTCTCGCTCCTGAACCACGTCCCGGCGCCGGTCGCGCGGCTCTTCTCCACCGACTCGCGCGCCTCGCGGCTCCTGCGCCCGCTCGTCAACCGCCTAGCGCCGTCCGGACCGACCTGGGTCGACGTCCGCTCCGGCCCCGCGCAGGGAATCAGCCTGCTGATCGACGCGCGGACGGAGAAATACCTGTGGACGGGGCTGCACGAGCCGGCCGTCCAGCGGGCGCTGACGGAGCTGCTCGGCCCGGGGATGACCTTCTGGGACGTGGGCGCGCACGTCGGCTTCTTCACCGTGCTCGGCGCCCGCCTGGTGGGCGAGCAGGGCTCGGTGCACGCCTTCGAGCCGGTCGACGAAAACCGCCGGCGCCTGGAAGCCGCGGTCGAGCGGAACGGCTGCGCGAACGTGGTCGTCCATCCAGTTGCGCTCTCCGCCGCCGCGGGCGAGGCGTTCATCCACGCGCACGAGGCCTCCGCGATGTGGAGCCTGGCCGGCGAGGGCGAAGGCGTCCCGGTGCAGACCGAGACGCTCGACTCCCTCCGGCTGCCCGCCCCGGATCTGGTCAAGATCGACGCGGAAGGCGTCGAGCTGGACGTGCTGCGCGGCGGGAAAGAGCTCCTGAGCGGCGTCCGTCCCGCGCTCCTGGTCGAGTTCACGACCACGGAGCTGGTCGAGCAGGCGCGCGTGCTGCTACCGGGCTACCGGTTCGAGCACCTGGACGGCAATCACTGGTTGCTGCGTAAAGCCTGAACGGTCAGCTTGTTGCCGAGCCGCCCGGCGACGGCGTTCGCGCCGCGCAGTGCCGCCACGGTGACCGGGAAGACGCGGCGGCGCGAGAGGAACCGCGAGGGCGCCCCAGGACGGTGCCGGTAGAGCATCCCGTACCGCTCCGAGACCACTACCTCGAAGCCCTGCCCGCGCAGGAACGCGGCCACCTCTGACGGGTCGAGTCGCGCGACCCGGTTTCCCGCGTCCTCACGCTCGAGCGCGAGGCCGCCGCGGACAGCCGCGCGCGTCAACGCCGCCCGCGCAGGCTCGGTGATCGACACGGCGCGGCGGGCGACACGTGCCATCTCCGCCAGGCCGGCCTCGGGATGCTCGAGATGGTGCAGCCCGTCGTGCACGTAGACCAGGTCGAACGAGCGGTCGGCGAACGGGAGGTCCTCGGCGTCGGCGACAACCGGGGTCAGGTCGAGCCCGTGCCGCCGCGCGCGCTCCCGCGCGCGGCGCGCGGCGCCGAGGGAGATGTCCGCGGATACGACATGGGCGCCTGCACGGGCGAGTAGCTCCGCGTCCATCCCCGAGCCCGCGCACACCGCCAGAGCCGTGCAGCCGGACACGACCTCGGCGATGCCTCGAATCGAACGCCGGAACTTCTCCTCGATCAGCCACGCGTACAGCGGCGTCGTCCCGCGCGGGCGCTCGGTCTCGAACTCGTCGTCCTCCTCGTCGAAGTGCGCCGCCTGCGCGCGTGCGTGCTCGCTCTCGACGGGAAAGACGGCGATGCCGTCCTCCTCCTCGAACGACACGCCGCCCCGAAGGTCCATCACGGATCGAGCTCGCGAAGCTTGGCGCCGATGATGAACTCGTACCAGCTCATCAGCGCGCAGAAGACGAACCCTGGGCGCCCGTCGAGGAAACCGCCGCGACCGACGTACCAGACGAAGAAGCGGATCGGCGAGCGCAGCGGAAGGCGCACCCAGATCCGGCGCAGCACGCGCTTGCGCTGAAACGGATCGAGCCGGAGGAACCCGACCGGGCCGACGCCGATCGGCTCGCGCCGGAACTTGCGGTACAGGTGGGCCTCCCACGTCGCGTAGCGGTTGTGCCGGTCGAGCCAGGCGGTCAATCCCCGGTAGTCGTCGTGGTGGAGCGGCGTGCGCAGGAAACCCGTGGGGCCGTCGACACGCACGTGCTCGTGGATCTCGTTGTCTCCCGTGCCGGGCACATCGTGGAGCTCGAGGTCCTCGATCCGCCCGCGGCCCGCGCGGAACAGCCGCATGTTCCAGTTCGGGTTGAAGCAGCGGAGCTTCCTTCCCATGAAGACGAGCTCCCGGTCGACGTACCAGCCCGCCCTGTCGCCGTCCGCGATCGCCCGCTCGATCTCGGCGCGCAGGCCGTCGGGCACGCGCTCGTCCGCGTCGAGGAGGAGCAGCCAGTCGTTGCGGGGCGCGAGGGTGGTAAGCGCCCACGCCTTCTTCTTCGGGCCCCCGGAGACGTAGTCGAACTGGACGACCTCGGCGCCGGCCGCGCGCGCGAGCTCGGCAGTGCGGTCGCTCGAGTGCGAGTCGACGACGATCACCTCGTCCGCCCACGCGACGCTCGCCAGCGCGTCGGGGAGGTTCTCCTCCTCGTCCTTCACCGGCAGGACAACCGTGACCGGAACGCTCACAGGGCGACCTGCTCGTACATTTCGACCACCTGCGGGGCGATCGCGCCCCAGTCGTACGCGCGCGCGAACGCGCGCGCCCGCTCCGCGTACTTGCCGCGGCGCGCCGCGTCCTCGAGCAGGTACATGAGAGCGCCGGCGAATGCCTCCGGCGTGGCCTCGGCGACCAATCCCGCGCCTGCGCGCTCGATCTCGCCGGCGAGGTTGACGGCGGGCGAGACGACCGTGGCGACGCCTGCGGCCAGTGCCTCCATCACCGCGATGCCGAAGTTCTCGGTATGCGAGGGCAGCGCCCAGACGTCGGCGGCCGCGAGCGCCGCGAGCTTCTCGGGGCCGTGCAGCATCCCGGGGAAGACGACTCGCCCGCCCACGCCCTCTCGCTCCGCCAGCGCTTCGAGCTCCGGGCGCAGGTCCTCGTCATCCGGTCCCGCGAGAACGAGGCGCGCGCCCTCGAAGCGGCCGGCAACGGCGGCGAAGGCGCGAATCAGGACGTCCAGTCCCTTCTTCGCCGCGATGCGGCCGAGCGAGAGGACGACGGGCGTGCCGCCGAAGTCGGCGGGCGGCGGCAGCCGCTGGAACGCGTCCCAGTCGATCCCGAGCGGCACGACCAGCCGCGGGACGCCGTCCGCGACGCCCCCGGCGAGCCGTGCCTCATCCGCCGTCGTGACGTGCAGCGCGGCCGCGCGACGCAGCATCCGGCGCTGCCAGAGGACGTTCGCCACGGCCTTCTGCAGCCGCCCGCGGCGGCGCAGCCACGGGTCGAGGGCGCCGTGCGGCGATACGACGTACGGCACGCCGCGCCGCCTGGCCGCCGCGGCCGCGACGCGCTGCGGATAGAGGTACAGCGAGTGGATGTGCACGACGTCGTAGCTGCGAACCGAGCGGCGCACGTCCGCGCGCAGCCGGGGCGAGCGCGCGAGCCGATACGGCCACTTGACGGGGAAGAGGCGGACCATCACCGCATCGGCGCCGGGCACGAGCTCGTCCTCCTCCACGGCGCGGCCCTCGCTCGTTCCGGCCGGATAGGCCGCGTCGGTCGCGAGGATGGACGACTCGATTCCCCGCTCCGTGGCCACCCGGGCGAACTCAACGGCGGCTACGGCCGGCCCTCCCGTCCGCGCCGCGAGCGAGGGAATCACGTGCAGCACCTTCATGCCTGGAGAGCGGCGACGATCCCGTCGGCGCACGCCTCGATGCTGTACCCGCTCACGAGCTCCCGCCCGCGGTCGCCGAGCTGGCGCCGCAGCCCAGCGTCCTCGACGAGGCGCTCGAGCGCGCCCGCGAGCGGGCCCGGGTCGCCGGCCGGGACGACGAAGCCGTTCCAGCCCTCGCGCACCAGATCCGCCGCGCACCCGACCTTGTCGCTGACCACCACCGGCAGCCCGAAGTTGAGAGCCTCGTTTACGACGAGCCCCCAGGTCTCGTGCTGGACGGACGGGAGGCAGAAGACGTCCGCCGCCACGTATGCCGCCGGGAGCTCGCTCTGGTCGAGGAAGCCGGCCAGATGGACGTCCGGCCCCGCGGCCGCCTCGATCTCCGGCCACAGCTCCCCCTCGCCGACGACGAGCAGCGCGCACGGAATCCGCTCGCGCACGCGCCGGAAGGCTTCCAGCAGCACGAGCGGCGCCTTCTTCGGGATGAGCTTGGCCGCGAACAGGATCACGGGGACGTCCGACTCGATTCCGAACCCGGCCCGCAGCTCGTCGCGCCGCGGCGCGAGCTCCTCCGCGCGCCGGCGGAAATACGCGTTGTCGACGCAGTAGCGCGCGGGGAAGAGTCGCTGCTCGTCCATCCCGTAGCGGAGGAAGTAGCGCCGGTTCTCCTCCCCGATGTACAGGCCGTCCACGCGCGAGAAGAGCGCGCGCAGCGCGATCTCCTTCAGCGCGGCCTTGTGCGCCGGGCGACCGTGGAGAAGCGTCTGCTCCTCGCGGATCAGGATGCGCGTCCCGCGGAGCGTGCCGCCTGCCGAGGCGAGCCACGAGTTCGAGTGCGCGTAGCCATGGATCCAGAGTGCGTCGTAGCCGTCGGTCAGCACCTCGCGCAGGACGTCCCAGTTCGGCCCCAGCCCGTACGGCCCGACCTCCGGGCTCCGGACCGCGCTGGGGAGGAAGCGGGAGCGATACCCGTCCAGCAGCGTCGTGTCCCCCCGCACCTTCCGCCCGAACTCCCGGTCCTGGTAGCCGCGAACGGACGCGTCGGAGTAGAAGTAGACCGTCAGGTCGAGCTCGGGGCGGCAGGCGAGCTCGCGGTACAGCGGCGCCTGATAGTGGATCGGGAACGAGACGAGGTGAGCGACCTTCATGCTTCCACCGGGACAGGCTCCGGCTCCGCTTCGACGGGCTCGGGCTCCTCACGGCGCTCCAGGCGCGGCAACCCCATCATGATCCCGGCGAAGAGCCAGAAGTAGATGTTGATCGGGTCCAGGTCGAAGTACTGCGCCTTCACCGAGTAGACGAGCACCCAGCCCATCAACGCAAGGATCGCGGCGGAGACCATCTTGAGGCGCGAATCCCGGATGCGAATGTGGACGCGTGCCGAGCGGTAGACGATCGCCCCGAGCAGAGCGAGGGCGGCGGCGAGGCCGAAGACGCCGAGCTCGAGGTATGCCTTCACGTACCACGACTCCTGGACGGAGCCCACCGAGGTCTGCAACTCCGTCGTCGGGAATGCGTAGCGCGCCGCGGTCGAGTCCGATCCCGCGCCGAGCCCGAGCCAGGTCTTGTGCACGGCCTCGCCCACGCTGGGCACGCCGCCGCCTTTCGTCTCCTGCGCGGTCGTGCTGGAGATGTGCGCCGCGAGCCCGCAGTACCCCGCTGCTGTCCCGCCCGCGAGGGCGAGGCAGGCGGCGCCGGCCGCTACCGCTGCCCAGGGCAGCCGGTTCCGCGAGTGGATCGTGAGCAGGATGATCGCCGCGACGAGCAGTGGGATGACGAAGAAGCCGAGGCGGACGCCGCTGAACAGGGCAGCGAGGAAGATGACCAGGAAGACGAGACCGGCGGACCAGAGCTGCTTCCCGGCCGGCCGTGACCCGCGCCACCAGGCGTACGAGACGGCCACCATCGCGGCCCCGAAGAGGTAGTACTGGTAGAAGAACGAGAAGGTGCTGGGGACGCGCCGGATCGTGCAGCCGTTCGACAGCACGAACGTGGTGAAGTCCTGCGTCGCCGGCTTTGCCGACGCCCCGTAGGCGTCGTAGACGGTCTGCGCGTGCCCGGTGTAGTAGAGGACGACGGTCACGAGCCCGATCACGGCCGGCACGATCGCGACGAGGCTCATGAGGCCCAGGACGCGGAAGAGGTGATCGCGGCTCTCGGCGAGCCAGTACCCGAGGAAGAACAGTGGGATGTAGAAGAGCCAGACCTTCGCGCCGATCAGGCCGACGAGATGGTTCGGCAGGTCGGGGTTGAAGGCCTGGACGACCACGATGAGGGCGAGCAGCCCCATGAGGACGATCGGCGCGCCCTTGAACCAGAACGGCCTGCGGCGCAGGATGAAGTACCCCGCGAAGAGGATGTACGCGGGGATGACGAAGAGGAAGTCCTTGGCCAGGATCGCGACCGCGCGGTCGGTGCGGCCGGGGTAGGCGGCGAGGATGGCGATGCCCGACACGGGGATGTACACGAGCAGTGCGTAGACGGGCCAGCGCCAGCGGCGGGTGAGCGCGTCGATCATCCCGCCCTCTCGATGCGCAGCGCCTGCGCGCCGGCCGGGTCCGACGACGCGGTTCGGCTCCGCACCAGCAGCACGAGCAGGACGACGAAGCTGAGCGCGGCGGAGACCGTGAGCGCAAGCGCGACACCGCGCGCGTTCCAGAGCGGCGTGAAGATCCCGAGCGCCGGGAGGAGGAAGACCCAGGAGGACACCTCGGCGATAGTGCCGAGTCCGGGCCGCCCCAGGCCCTGCGCACCGTCCGTGAGCACGCGCCGAGCGCTCAGGAAGAGCGCGCCGATGAGCAGGATCCGCGTCAGCGGGACGGCGCCGGAGAACTCGTCCCCGAAGAAAACGGGGACGAGCCAGGCGACGCTGAGCTCGAGCGCGAGGACGACGAGGGCGGCCGCACCGGACGCGAGCCAGAAGAACTGCCAGAGCTCCTTCCACGCCTCGTCGCCGCGGCGGCCCGCGATGCGCGGGTACGCGATGTAGCCGACGCTCTGGGCGATGAAGCGCGGGAGGTTCGCGAACGCGAGGCCCACGACGTAGAGGCCGAGCGCGGCCGGAGTCAGAAAGAGCCCGACGACCGCCTGGTCGAGCCGGAACGTCTCCACCGGGGACGTCCACCCGAGCAGACCCTTGATCCCGAAGCTCAGCATCGAGCGCAGCCGCTCCGGCGACCGGTGCGCCTGTCGGAGGCGGACGGGGCGGAACGCGACGAACAGCGTGACCGCGGCCGACACGAGAGACGCGACGATCCAGCCGACGACGACCCACTCGAGGTTCCCGCCCCCGACGACGAAGATGGCGAGCACCGCGACGGCGTACGAGGTCGCCGGAAGCGCGCGCAGGACGTTGAACGCGAGGAAGCGCTGCTGACCCTGCAGGATCGCCGTCCCGTAGCTCTGGCCGAGGATTGCCGGCACGGCGGCCAGGCTCAGTAGTGCGGAGACCTTGACCGCGTGCGGGTCGTTCCAGAAGACGGCGAGGAGGATCCCGGCGTGCAAGAGGACGAGCGAGACGTCCTGCAGCACCATCGGGCGCAGAAGCGTCCGGATGACCTCCGCCCAGCGAGAGCGGTCGCGGCTCAGCTCGAAGGTGGCCGCCAGCGGCAGGCCGAGCGACCCGATCTGCGCGAGCACCGCCGGAAAGAGGATGAGTAGCGCGAGGTATCCGCGGTCCTGCACGCCGAGGATGCGCGCCGCGAGGACGCCGCTCACGATCAGGACGGCCTGTCCGACCAGGCCTGTGAGCACGGAGCCGGCGAGCGGCATCCGAGACTGGCGCAGAACTCCGCCCCGCTCCGTCACTGCCCGAGCTTCACCCTCGCGAGCAGCTCCGAGCGCGGGCTCAGCTCCCGGGTGTGCTGCAGCGTGATCACGGCCGCGGTGATCTGCCCATTCTCGGCGCGGAAGCGCGTGAGGAGGAACCACGGCCGCCAGTCGTTCGGCGCATGCTCGATCGCCTTTCGGGCCCAATACTGCGCATCGCCGTATTCTTGGGCCTGCTCCGAGACGAGGGCGAGCTGCTGGTACGGGCTCGTCGCCCACGGCTCGATCTTGCGCGCATTGTCCGCGCGCTTGAAAGCGGCGCCGAGGTCGCCGGCACGGACGGCGGCCTGGCTGGCCTGGATCTCACGGTTCGTGAGCAGTGGGAGGGCCGCCGCGAGGATCACGCACACGCCCGCGACGACGAGAGCCACGCGGCCCGCGACGTCCCACCGGAGGCGAAGCGGCTTTTCGGACGCGTCGGTTCCGCCGCTCGCGCGCGAGACCAGGAGCCCGAGCAGCGCGATGCCCACGACGGAGACGACCGTCATCTCCCACATCCAGTCGACGCCGGCGGCGAACGCGTACGCCAGGAAGGCGGCCCACACCGCCGCGAGCGCGAGCCGCTCCTCGCCTGCCCGCGCCAGCACGCGTCTCAGCCCCGCGACGAGGCCGATGAGGAAGGCGCCTGCGATGAACACGAACCCGACGATTCCGAGCTCGCCGAGCGACTCCAAATAGAGCGAATGCGCGTCCTTGACGAAGCCCTTCAGCGTTCCGTACCGCGCCCACCACTCTTCGTAGGAGCCCGCGCCCTTCCCCAGGGCAGGCGCGCTTCGAAACTCCTTCACCGCGCTCACCCACTGCTGCCAGCGGCCGCTCGAGCCCACGCTGAGCAGGTGCCCCTGGACGGGGTTCTGCGTGTCCTTCGGCAGCGTGTTCAGCGTGTACGCCGGCACGGCCTTGAAGTGCTCGAAGAGGCGGACTGGGTGCGCGGCCGCGACGCCTGCCGCCACGAGGGCGACGACGAGCCCGACCGCGACGATCCTCGCGACCCGTCCGACCCGTGCGGTTCGCCGCTCGAGTGGGACGGCGACGAAGCGGAAGACGAGAAAGGCGACCACGCCCGTGACGACGCAGACGCCGAAAACGAGCGGGAAGGCGACATGCCCCTCGCCCTCGGCCGCCGGCCCGGGATGGTTGACGAGGAGGTCACGGCTCACGATGCAGGCGATGCCGCCGGCGGCGCCCGCGGCCGCGAGCAGGATCGCCTCTATCGTCCGCGTCCGCGGGACGAGCGCGAAGAGCGCGAGCGCGCCGAGCGCCGCAGTCACGATCCCGCCGCGCGAGGAAGTCAGGTAGAGGACGGCGCCCAGAACGGGGAACGGCGCGAGCGCGAGGGCGCGCAGGACCAGCGGAGCCGCGGAGACGGCGAGCCGCAGCAGGAGCGGGACGGAGAGGGCGACGAAGATTGCGAGCCCGTTCCAGTAGCCGAGCGGGTAGCTCAGACGGGTGAGATCGAGCGGAAGGCCCTGCAGGTTCTCGCCGGCGATCAGGTCGGGGAAGCAGCGGCTGAGGAAGGCGAGCACCGCCACGGCCGCGATTCCCAGCGCGAATCCGTCGCACCAGCGCGGGATGAAGCTCCGCCGGGCGCCGAGGGCAGCGATCGCGAAGATCCCGACGTACAGGGCGGCGCGGTTGAACTCGTCGAAGGAGACCTCTGGGTCGTCCGACCAGATGACGGACGCGAGCGTCAGCCCCGCGAACGCGACGAGCAGCCCGCCCACGGCCAGCGTCGTCCAGTCGAGGTTTCGGAGCGGCCAGAGGCCGGCCGCGACGGCGAGGATGAGCACCCACCAGACCGCGATCGAGAGCGTCCCGCGGCTCGTGAGCCCGAAGCTGCCGCCGTCGTAGGCGAGCAGGAACGTGACCGCAGCCACCGCGCCGGTTACCGCAAGCGGCGCGATGGGTGCAGCCGAGCGGCTTTGCCCGGGCACAACGGTAGAGGCCCCCATAGGGTCTGCTAGGGTAGCCGCGACCGCGAAAACGGCTCCTGAGGAGGGGTCCCGATGGAAGCTGTTCCGCACATGCGGAAATTCGTTCTCGCAGGAGGAATCGCCGTGCTGGCAGTTCTCGGCACGTCCGCCACCGCTTACGGCAAGGGTTGCTCCGGCAACCAGAACGTCCCGTCGTCCGTCGCGCAGTACACCGAGCAGCAGCCGACCGCGTGCGGCACGCTTGCCACCGGCCAGGGCAACAAGACCAGGAAGGTGCCCAAGTCCCTCCAGAAGCAGATCGACTCGCAGGGCGGCGAGGACGCGGCGACGATCACGAAGATCGTGAGCTCCGAGTCGGCTGGCGCTCCGCAGACGAAAATCAAGGTGCACAAGGTCAAGGTGAAGAAGGTGCACAAGAGCGGCACCAAGCGCGGCGGCCAGACGCCGACGAAGGTCGTCAGCGATGCGAAGCGCAGCCAGTCCAATCCGCTCGCGGCATCGGTCGGCGTCATCACCGGCGGCAGCGACGGACGGCTGATCGGACTGATCGTGCTGATGGTCGGGCTCGCAGTCGTCGTGGTCGTCTCGGCGCTCCGGCGGCGGCGCGTCACCCGTTAGCGAAGCGCCGGTAGACCAGCCTCTCGCCGACCACCCTCCCGGCAAGCTCAGCGTCCTCTCCTTCTCGGCGCTCGCGCTCGAGCGCGTGCTCGCGCTCGTGCTCGTCGCGATCGTCGCCGCGCTCTTCGGCGCGACCGGCGCGAGCTCCACGTACTTCCTCGCGCTGGTCGTCCCCATCACCCTCGGCGTCTCAGCCAGCGAGGCCTTCTACACCGCGCTCCTCCCCCGGTTCACGAGCCGCACGCGGCCGCCGCGCGAGCTCCTGCACGCGTCGCTCCGCATCGCCGGCGCTTTCGTCCTGGCGGGGACGGCCGTGTACATCGGGATCCTGGTCGCCGTCTCGCCGGACCGGCTCTCGGTCTGGCTGGCCTTCTCGCCGGTGATCGCCGCGACGGGGCTGAACGGCGTCTACGCCGCCTTTCTCACAGCCGAGCGGCGGTACGCCCTCGCGATCCTGCGCGTCCCGTTGGGCACCGGGATCGCACTCGCAGTCGCCGCGATCGTCCTCCCGTTCTGGGAGACGCCCACCGCGCTCGCAATCGCCGTCAGCGCCGGGCAGCTCGCGACCCTCGCCTTGCTGGCGGTGCAGGCGCGCGGAGCCCCGTCCGGCACGGGCGAGTCGATCTCGGCCTCGAGCCTGTTCGCGTCCTCCTCCGCCGTCTTCGCCTCGACGCTGCTCGGCGGCCAGCTCGTGATCGTGGTCGAGCGCTTCCTCGCCAGCGGCCTGGTCGTCGGCGCGGTTGCGCTGCTCGCCTACGCGCGCGGGATCGCCTTGTTGCCCGTGATGTTCGCGCAGGCCGTCGGAAGCGGCATGTTCCCGGCCGCCGCCGAGCGCTTCAAGGCGCCGGAGCGAGATGCGCTCGTTCGCCTGGCGGTGAACGGGATGCGACTGAGCGTGCTGGCGGGTCTCGTTTCCACCGCGTATGTCGTCATCTGCCGTCGGGAGCTCGTGCAGGTCGCCTTCGAGCGGCACGCATTCACGTCCACGGACGCGGCCACGACGGCGACCCTGGTCGCGATCCTCGCCGGAGCGCTCACCGGTGCGTCACTCACCGCGAGCGGCGCGCGCATGCTCTTCGCGCTCGGGAGGAGGCGCGAGGTGCTGGTGATCAGCGTCGGGGCGCTCGTCCTGTACGTGGTGGCCGCCGTCGTCCTGCGCGAGGCCTACGGGCTGAACGGGCTCGCGTCCGCGTTCACCGTCGCCTCCACCGCCGGCGGGCTTGTCCTGGCGGCGGTGCTCGTCCGCCGGCTCGGAGTCGGTGTCGCGCGCGTCGTGCGCGAGTGGGTGGTCGCACCGGCCGCGCTCGCTGCCGCGTTCACGGGGGGCGCGCTCGCCGTCTGGCTCCCGTTCGGCGGGACGCACCCCGGCTTCACCGCCGCCCTCGGGACCGCGGTCGCGGTCGGGCTCGGCGGCCTGGCCGTCCTCGCGCTGGCGATCCGCCTCACTCGCGGGCTCGAGTACACCCTGCTCGAGCGCGCGCTTACTTCAGCAGGTGGAAGAGGATGATCGAGTTGATGAAGAACACGATCGCGACAACGGTGGTGAGGCGCGTCAGGTTGCGCTCGACGATGTGCGTCCCACCCTGCGATGCGGGCGTGAAGCCCATGCCGCCGAGACCGGTGTCGCGGCCGGAGTGCATGAGGATGAGCACCACGAGCGTGAAGCTGACGAGCACGTGGAAGACGGAGTCGATGGCCAGGGCCATGGAGCCAGGATAGCCTCTGTTCGTGTCCGGGGAGGCGAGGGAGAGGATCCAGAAGCTGCTCGTGACCGGGGACAACCGGCTCAAGCAGGGCGTCGAGCCGGAGAAGGTGCGCCAGAGCTACGAGCAGGCGCTCGAGGCCGCGCGAGAGGCGGGGCTCGAGGACGCCGTCCGCCCCCTCGTCGAGATCAGGCTCGCCGACCTCGAGCGGCTTGCTCGAGAATCTCCTCGATCCGGGCAGCCTGGAAGTTGACGTCATGCGCCGCGGCGGCCGAGCGTGCCGCCCGGTTCGGGCTCGGAAGCTCGGCGGCTCGGCGAAGGCCGTCCGCGATCGCGGCGACGTCCTGGGGGTCGACGAGGACGCCCGCCGCGGGGATGACGAATTCGGGCGGCCCGCCGACGACCGTCGCGAGGACGGAGCGCTCGGAGGCCATCGCCTCCAGCAGCGCCTGCCCGAACGGTTCCACGAGACTTGGCTGACAGACGACGTCCGCCGCCTGAATCCAGCGCCGCACCTCCTCGTGCGGGACGCGGCCGGCAAGCGTGACGCTCGGCCGTCCCTCGAGGGCGGCGCGAAGCGGGCCGTCGCCGACGAACGCGAGCCTCGCTCCTTCCAGTTGCGAAAACGCCTCTGCGAGGCGGACGACGTTCTTCCGCTCGTCGAGCGAGCCGACGCACAGATAAGCGGGGCCGTCGCCGTCCCAGCCGAGCGCGGCGCGCGCCTCGGCCTGGTCGCCGCCGCGAAAGCGCTCGAGGTCGACACCGCAGTCGACCACCTTCACCTTGCCGAGCGCGCTCGGGACGCGCGCCTCGAGCTCGCGGCGCAGGTAGTGAGAGACGGCGATCACGCTGTGCGCGCGGCGGACGACGGCTTCGGTGGCCGTCTTGACGCCGCGGACCGTGCCGACGTTGCGGACGTCGCGGCCGTGGGCGGTGACGACGAGAGGGGCGCGCGAGGCGAGGTCGGCGATGAGACCGGTGGGGACGAGGTAGTGGGCGTAAACGACGTCCGGCTTCGTGCGGCGGGCGACGGCGCGGGCTTCGCGGAAGAGCTTCAGGTACTTGGCGCGTCCCCCTCCGCGGCTGGTCAGGACGGCCAGGTCGAGCTCGTGGCCGCGGCGCCCGAGAGCGTCGACGAGCGGGACGAGAAACGCGCCGTGGTCGGGATCGTCCGGCCCCGGCCACATCTGCGAGACGAAGAGGATCCTCACGCGCAGAACTCTGACGCTTCCGGCACGCCCTGGTGACGGTTTCGCGGCGCCGCCGGGGATACGCTGACAGCGGGTGGCGGGCGGAACGACTTCCCCACCCAGGGTGGGGAAGTGCGGGGATCAGCCCGGGCGGCCGGCACGCGGGCCGATTGCGACCATGAGCAGCGGGGACAGATCCGTCCCCAGCAGCTTCGAGACCTCCTCGTCGTAGAACGTCGAGGCGGCCGCGCCCCAGCCGTGCATGAACGCGCCGATCTGCAGCCGGCCCGCGCGGATGCCGGCCTCGAGCTGCGCCCACCGGTACCCGCGGTCGCCGAGGTCGGCGACGACCTGCTCGAGATCCGCCATCTGCCACACATCGAACGCGGCCTGCGCGGGATGGTCCTGCTCCATCGCCGCGAACCCGGAAGCCGCCCGAAGCTCGCCCTCGTCCCGCGCCTCGATGAGCTTCAGATCCGCGTCGTACACGCCGGGCTCGAGACCCTCGACCGCGGCCACGGTGACGAGCTGGGTCACGACGGAGGGAGCGTCCGCGGGGATCGGCCCCTCCGACCACGCCAGCAAGTCGGCGACCTCGTCGCGCGGGAGCGGATCGGAGCCGAAGCGGCGCACCGACCTGCGCGCTCGAATCGCCGCAACGAGCGCCTCGTCCGGAAGCACCGGTTCCGCGCCGCCCTCCGAGGCACGCCACGACCGCGCCGCCGCCGCGTCGCGGAGCTCCGACTCGGCCTGTGCCGCCTCTGCCAGCGGATAGGTCACGACCCCAACCCAACCACCGCGAGCGCGTACTCGCCCACACCGTCGACTCCGAGCAGATCGTTCAGCTCACCGTCGGCGAAGGCTGTGTACAGGCGCGGCTCCAGCCCGCGCGCGGCCGCGAGCGCGAGCAGGTTGGCGAGCATCGTCCCCGCGTCCCACCAGACGTGCCGGTAGCCGCGCTCCAGGTACTTCCAGCCGGTGCGCGCGTGCAGGCCGGTGAGGACGAGGAACGTCTCCGCGTCCGCGCCGGCCGCCGCAGCGACGACGGCACGCGCATCGCCGTCCTCGACACGGACGAACCCCGGGGTCAACGCGTCGAACGAGTACAAGCCGTCCCGCGCAGCCACGTACGCCTCGACCGGAAAGAGACCGCCGGCGCTCGAGTAGGCGCGCCAGTGGATCGTCCCGCCACCGTAGTCGCGGCCCTTCTGCGAGCGGACGATCCCGGCACCGTCCTGCAGCAGCGGGCCGGCGACGGAGACGTCCAGCGGCAGCCGCTCGGCGTCACCGTAGTCCTTGAACGGCGGCGGCCGGTCGCCGACGAGACGCTGCTCGTCCTCGTCGGTGCCGCCGGCGCGAACGTCCGTCGCGCGGTGGTAGCGGAGCGCGGCGCTCACGCGCGCTGCGCGTCGTACGTCGAGAACTCCGCGCGGAGCTCCTCGCAGATCTCGCCGACGGTGCAGCGGACGCGGAGGGCGTCGCGCATGGCGTGAAGGAGGTTCTCGCCCGTCCCGGCAACGCGCCGCACCTCCTGCAGCGCGGCCGCGGCCGCCGCGGCGTCGCGCTCGGCCCGCACGCGCGCGGTGCGCTCGAGCTGGCGCTCCTCCGCCGCGGGGTCGAGCCGGTGCAGCTCGATCGGCCCGTCCCCGTCCTCGGCGAAGCGGTTGACGCCGACGAGCACGCGCTCGCCGGACTCGACCTCGGCCTGGTAGCGGAAAGCCGCCTCCTCGATCTCGCGCTGCACGAACCCCTGCTCGATCGCCGCGACCGCACCGCCCAGCTCGTCGATCCGCTCGATCAGCTCGCGGGCGTGCTCCTCCAGTTCGTTCGTCATCGCCTCGATGAAGTACGCGCCGCCGAGCGGGTCGGCCGTGTCCGTCCCGCCCGCTTCGGCGGCGAGGATCTGCTGCGTCCGCAGCGCGATGCGTGCCGAGCGCTCGGTCGGAAGCGCCAGTGCCTCGTCGAACCCGTTCGTGTGGATGGACTGCGCGCCGCCGCACACCGCGGACAGCGCCTGCACCGCGACCCGCACGATGTTGTTCTCCGGCTGCTGCGCGGTCAGGGTCGAGCCGCCTGTCTGCGCGTGGAAGCGCAGCGCCTGCGCCTTCGGATTGGTCGCGCCGAAACGGTCGCGCATGATTCCCGCCCACATCCGCCGGGCCGCGCGGAACTTCGCGATCTCCTGGAAGAAGTGGTTGTGCGCGTTGAAGAAGAAGGAGAGGCGCGCACCGAACTCGTCCGGCGAGAGCCCAGCGTCCACGGCCGCCTGGCAGTACGCGATCCCGTTCGCGAGCGTGAAGGCGAGCTCCTGCGCGGCGGTCGCCCCCGCTTCGCGGATGTGGTACCCGGAGATCGAGATCGTGTTGATGAGCGGCAGCCGCTCGTGGCAGTAGGCGAACACGTCGGTCGTGATCCGCATCGACGGCCGCGGCGGGAAGATGTAGTTCCCGCGCGCGCAGTACTCCTTGAGGATGTCGTTCTGCACCGTTCCGCGCAGCTCCGAGCCGGGAACGCCCTGCTCCTCCGCGACGAGCTCGTACAGGAGCAGGAGGAGCGCGGCCGGCGCGTTGATCGTCATGGAGGTCGAGACGCGGTCGAGCGGGATGCCCTCGAACAGCAGCTCCATGTCGGCGAGCGAGTCGATCGCGACGCCGGTCCGCCCCACCTCGCCGGCGGCGCGCGCGTCGTCCGAGTCGTACCCGAGCTGCGTCGGCAGGTCGAAAGCGACGGAGAGCCCGGTCTGCCCGCGCTCGAGCAGGTAGCGAAAGCGCGCGTTCGTCTCTTCGGCGGAGGCAAAGCCGGCGTACTGGCGGATCGTCCACGGCCGGCCGCGGTACATGTCCGGGTACGGCCCGCGCGTGAACGGGAACTCCCCGGGGAGCTCCGGCTCGACCTCGACGTCGTCCGCGGTATAGACGGGCTCGATCTCTATGCCGGAGTCGGTCTCACGGCCTTCGGTAGTCGCCATGCGTGGGATCGTACGCCTCAGTCAGTCGGCGCCGAGCGCCCGGAGCGCGACGCGCACGCGACGGACGGCCTGCTCGTGCTCGTCAAGCCGGCCGCCGAGGGCCTCGTCGATCTGCGAGAGCACCCGCCGGAAGACGGGGATCCCGCGGTCGAAGATGTCCTGGCCCGCCGGCGTGAGGGTGAGGAGCGTCGAGCGCCCGTCACGCGGGTTCGGTTCCTCGCGCACGTGCCCCCGCTCGATCAGGCGCGCGACCAGGTCGCGGACAGTCGTCCGCCGCACGCCCATCGCCTCGGTGAGCCGCGTTCTCGTCACGGGCTGCAGCGTCCCGATGAAGGAGACCGGCCCGTATTCGTCGGGATCGACTCCCTCCGCGGTCAGCGCCCGCCGCGTGAGCTCCCACCCATAGCGAGCCGCCACGAGAAGCTCGTTGACGATGGCTCCGCGGACGATCGGCTCGGTCTCGGCCATCGCCGCGATCATAGGAGCGCTATCCGCGGACGACCGGGATGAGCTTGCCCGTGGACGGATCCAGGAGCCCGATCCGCTTGTCCTCCCACTGGTTCACGTACACCGCGCCGTCGGCGGAGACCGCGACGCCGTTTGCGGTTGCGGACTCGAGGATGCGCGTGGTCACGCCGGCGGGAGTCGTGCGGGTGACGCCGCCGCCGGCCCCGTCGCGGACGACGTCGGCCGAGTAGATGCTCCCGTCCGGCCCCACCGCGAGCGACACCGTGATGCCGACGTCGCCGCCGAAGGTCGTGATCCGCCCGGTGGCGAGGTCGACCCTGCGTATGCGACGGTTCTCCGTGTCGGCGATGTAGAGCGCCCCGTCCTTGCCGATGGCGATCGAGTGCGGGTGGAAGATCTGGGCCGCGGTCGCGGGGCCTCCGTCTCCGCTGTAGCCCTCCGTGCCGTTCCCGGCCACGGTGGTCACCGTGCCGTTCGGGGCAACCTTCCTGATCCAGCCCACGTACTGCGCGACGTACAGGTTCCCCGCCGCGTCCACCGCGACCGCGCTCGCGTCCATCGGCGGCGTCAACGGCGTGAGCGCCGTCCCGTCGAGGCGATAGACCACGCCGTCGCGCCCGGCGCCATAGACGGTCTCGCCGGCGACGTAGACGTGGAAGAAACCCGGACCGTCGGCGATCTTCGCGGCGCGGGCATGCGCGATGCGCAGGAGCGGCGCCGCGCGCAGCTGGCCGACGACGAGCGACCCGGCCGGCTCTGCCGCGATGGTGATCGGATCTTCGACGAGCGTGTCCTTCGGGACGTCGACGGCGACCGTGCCGAGCCGCGCCGTTCGCTTGCCGGCCTTGACCGCAATCCGCCATTCGCCGGCAAAGGGGAACCGCACCTGCGCCTGGTACCGACCCCGTTTCTTCAGCGGTTTCAAGCGAACGTTCAACGTGTCGGGCCCGGTCGCCCGCAGGGTCGCGCGAGTCGGCGGCGCCACGGTGACGACGGCGCGCCAGGGAGTGCCCTTGATCGCCGTCCGGGGAAGCGAGACGACGTGCACCCTCGGCGCGGGAGCGGCACCGAGGGCGATCACGAAGAGGAGAGAAACCGCTTTGATCATGATAGGGCGATCTCGCCCTATTTATGGCGGATTCGCCTCACTTTGTCAAGTACGCTCAAACGGTGATCCGTGTTCGCGTCTTCGCGGGCCTGCGCGAGCGGGCGGGCTGGTCGGAGAAAGAGCTCGAGGATGTCAAGCGAGTCGCGGACGTCTGGCCCGCGCTCGGGCTCGGCGACGAGCCGCCCGGTCTTCTCTACGCCGTCAACCGGGAATACGCGGAGCCGGACCGCGAGCTCGCCGACGGCGACGAGGTGGCCGTCATCCCGCCGGTCTCCGGCGGCGCTTCCTTTCGGTTGAGCGACGAGCCGCTCTCGCTCGACGCGGCCGCGGCCGAAGTAGCGGACGATCGCGCGGGCGCAATCGCCACCTTCGTTGGCACGACCCGCATCGACTCACGCGGCCGCACGGTGCGCTACCTGGAATACGAGGCGTACCCGGGCATGGCCGAGGAGGTCATGGAACGGATCGCGCAGGATCTGCGGTCGAAGTACGAGCTCTGCGACGTGGCGATCCATCACCGCGTGGGCCGGGTCGGAATCGGCGAGACGAGCGTGGTCATCGCCGTCTCGGCGCCGCACCGGCAGGACGCCCTCGCCGCCTGCAAGGAGGCGATCGACACGCTCAAGGAGACCGTGCCGCTGTGGAAGAAGGAGGTCTACGAGGGCGGCGAGGAGTGGATCGGTAGAGGCAGCTAACCCTGCGGGGTATGGCGCAGCGTGAAGGTCGTCTGTTCTTCGAAGGTCGCGTTCGCGCCACCGGGATCCGGCGCTGTGCGGTCATAACTCTTGGTGGCCACGACGGCGCCGCCCACCCAGTTCCAGTCCCTGATCGCGAACACGCCCGTCGTCGCCATCTCGTTGGTGTGGAGGTAGTACCAGATCGGGAAGTACGTGTAGCCATTCGGCGCAGCCTGGCCCGCACAGGAGACGGTCGACTCGATTTGGCCGGGCATCATCGTGAGCGTCACCTCGTGCAGCGCTACGTCGATGTCGAGATCCGAGACGACGAGCGGATTCGTCCCGTGACCGCTGGCAGGACTACAGGCACTGTGCCCGCCGCCGATCAGCTCGAGCGTCGCCTGGCCCGTGATGTGGCTGAGATCGTCGCTCGGCGCAAGCTGGATGGTCGCTCGAACGTGACTGTCCGCGAATGCGCCGGTCACGCGGACGCCGGTGTGGCTGTCGTAGTCGAGCTCGAAGCGCGCACAGCGCAGGATCCGCTCGACCGCCGAGCCGCCCGTCAGCTCGATTCCGAGCAGCTGCGCCGTCCGCTCGATCGTCGTGAGCTGCGTCAGCTGCGTCAGGTCGTGGTTCGCGCACTTCTGTGAGGCAGCGTCCAGCGCGTGCTGAAGGATCCTCGGGAGGAAATCGAAGATCTCGTCGCGCTCCTCCGTGAAGTCCGACCCGAGCCCGAGCAGCTCGACCTCGCGGAGGAGGCCGAAAGCCTGGTTGAGCGCCGCCCCGACGACCGCGTCGTTCGTCACCGCTTGCTGGAGCAGGGGGCGAACTGTGGACGTGTACCGCACTTTCAGCGCCGCGATTGCGGCAGGGATGCTCGAGTAGGCGGAAGCGGGGCCAGTCACCGCGCCGACGCCCGAGAAATGCGTGACGCGCATGGTCACGGTCGAGCCCGACCGGGTGGACGGATAGCGCGATAGGGCCTTGCCCGCGGCGAACCAGGCGATCCCCTTCGCGCCGGCGCCGCCAACGAAGGAGACGGTTGCGGGATGCTCGAGCGCCAGCCCCTCGGGCCCGAACTGGACACCCCCGCCGAGCTTCAACCCCTTGGGCAACCCACGCAGCGAATCGATGGGTGTCAGCGAGATCGTCGTATCGCTTGCAAGCGCGCCGGCCGGGACGGACAGCGTGAGGGCGGAACCGTCGGCTTCGTGCGCCGTGACCGTTCCGCCCGCCTTCCCGACGACGACGCTCGCGGAGTGCGTCGAGTCGAGTGAGAGCGACACGTTCAGCACCTTCGGTGCCGGCTTGGGCTTCGGCTTCGGCTTCGGCTTCGTGCAAACGCGGACGCGCTTGATCTTGCCGTGCACCTTCTTCTTGACGAAGTGGCAGCGCTTCTTGGCCGTGGCGGTGCCGGACGCGCCCGCGCCGACGACACCGGCGCCGAGCAGCACGGCAATCGCAAGCGCGAGGATGATCGACCCCTTCTTCATCCGTCTCCCGGCGCGTAGAGTGCCCGCGTTTTAGGGAAACCGCAAGAGGCTCGGCCCAGCTACCGTTGACGGCGTGGAACCGATCCCGGAGCCACACCGAGAGTACGAGCCGATCCATCCCGAGCCGGCCTGGCGCGCGTGGCTGCGCAGGCTGTGGGCGCCGCTCGCGGCCGTCGGCGCGCTCCTCGTCAAGTTCAAGTTCCTGATCTTCGCCGTCGCGAAGTTCAAGGTCTTCACGGTCGCCGCCTCGATGATCGTCTCCGTCGGCGCCTACGCGCTCCTCGGCGGCTGGTGGTTCGGCGTCGCTCTCGTCGGCTTGATCTTCGTCCACGAGATCGGCCACGTGCTCGAGCTCCGCCGCCAGGGCGTGCCCGCCTCCGCGCCGCTCTTCATCCCGTTCGTGGGCGCGTTCGTGGGGATGAAGCAGATGCCGAAGAACGCGTGGAAGGAGGCGCAGGTCGCGCTCGCCGGACCACTGCTCGGGACGGTCGGAGCGGTCGGCGTCTGGATCGCGGGCGTCGCTTTCGACTCGAACTTCCTGAAGGCGATCGCGTTCGTCGGGTTCCTGCTCAACCTCTTCAACCTGCTGCCGATCGTGCCGCTGGACGGAGGGCGCGCGGTCGCCGCGCTGCATCCGGCGATCTGGATCGCCGGCCTCGCCGGCCTCGCGGTGCTCGCGTACTTCCGCCCGAACCCGATCCTGCTCATCGTCCTCGTACTGGGAGGGATGGAGGCGTGGAACCGCTGGCGGACGCGGAACGACCCCGAGAAGCACGAGTACTACAAGGTCAAGCCGTGGCAGCGCGCGGTGGTCGCCGTCGTGTACCTGGGCCTCGCAGCGTTCCTCGTGCTCGCGATGCACGCGACACACGTTCCGCGCGACTTCTGATGGGGCGCGCCACCCCGACCAGAGCGTCCTCGAAAGGGTCGATCCGCATCTCCTCCGGCACGCGGCGGAGATCGGCGCTGAGTTCCTCATGGGGTTCAAGGCCGTGGACCGGATCAGCCGCCCCGCCGCGACCATCTTCGGCTCGGCGCGCATCTCTGAAACGCACCCTGTGTACCGGCTGGCACGCGAGGCCGGACGGCTCCTGGCGGAGGAGGGGTTCGCCGTCGTCACCGGCGGCGGCCCGGGCGTCATGGAGGCGGCGAACCGCGGTGCGCGCGACGGCGGCGGCGTCTCCGTGGGCTTCCGCATCAAGCTTCCCCACTTCGAGCCCGAGAACGAGTATCTCGACATCAGCGTCCTGTTCGAGCACTTCTATGCGCGCAAGACGATGCTGGTGAAGGCCGCCGAGGGCTTCATCCTCTTCCCGGGCGGATTCGGCACGCTCGACGAGCTCTTCGAGTCGCTGGTCCTGATCCAGACCGGGGAGGTAAAGCATTTCCCGGCCGTCCTGGTGGGCCAGAGCTACTGGGAGGGAATGCTCGCGTGGATCCGGCGGAGCCCGCTGCACGAAGGGTTGATCTCAGAGGAGGACCTCGAGCTGCTCTTCATCACGAACGACCCGGCGGAAGCCGTGGAGACGGTCGTGGACTGTTACCGCAACAAGTGCGCCGACTCGCCGGCCGAGCCGGTCAAGGCCGACGCGCAGTAGCGGTCGATCTCGCCGCGGATCACGTCCATGCTGCCCCGCCAGAAGTCCGGAGACCGGATGTCGATCCCGAAGCGCGCTGCGAGCGGCGCCGCGTCGGCCATCCCCGTGGAGGACAGCAACTCGTCGTAGCCCGAGCGGAACCCGTCCGCGTCCTCTTCGTAACGGGCGTACAGCCCGAGCCCGAAGAGCAGGCCGAACGTGTACGGGTAGTTGTAGAAGGCGCTGAAGTAATAGTGCGGCTTCATCGCCCACATGTAGCGGTGGAGCGGATCGACGCCGTCGCCGTACGTCTCGCGCTGGGCCGCCTCCATCAGGTCGCAGAGCTCCGCCACTGAGAGCTCGCGCTCGCGGCGCGCCTCGAACACGCGGCTCTCGAAGAGGAAGCGGCTGAGGATGTCGACGACGACCCCCGCCGACTCCTGCAGCGAGCCCTCGAGGATCTCGAGTTGCTCCGTGGGCGAGCCTTCCGCCTCCCGCAGCGCGCCCTCGCGGCAGATCGTCTCGCAGAAGATGCTCGCGGTCTCGGCCAGCGTCATGGGCGTCTGCCGCTGGATCTGCGTGCGTTCCGCCAGGTTGATGTTGTGATAGCCGTGCCCGAGCTCGTGCGCGAGCGTCGAGACGCCGTAGTAGGCGGGCGTGAAGTTGGCCATTATCCGCGACTCGTCCCCGCGGACCGGCATGCAGAAGGCGCCGTCGCGCTTCCCGTCCCGCGGCTCCGCGTCGATCCAGTTCTCGCGGAAGGCGCGCTCCGCGTAGTCCCGCATCCGGCCGGAGTAGGTGCCGAACTGCTCGACGATGAACTCCCGCCCGTCTTCGTAGCCCCACACCCGGCCCTCACCTGGGAACGGCGCGAAGATGTCGTACCAGGCGAGCCGCTCGATTCCGAGCGTCTGCGCCTTCGCCGCGAAGTAGCGCTGGAAGTCGGGGAGTGACCCGCGCACGGCCTCGAGCATCGCTTCCAGCGTGGGCCGGTCGATGGCGTTCGCGAAGAGCGCCGCGTCGAGCGCGGAGTCCCAGTTCCGGCGCTCGGACAGGACGTTGGTCGCGCCCTTGACCGAGTTGAGCGCTGCAGCGAGCGGGACGGCCCACTCCTCCCAGACGGCGACCTCCGCCTCGTACGCGCGGCGCCGCACGTCCCGATCGGGATTCGTCGCGAGGTTGCGCACTTCGCTCATCGGCAGCCGCCGTTGTTCGCCGTCCAGCTCGAGCTCGGCGGTGAGCTGCGACGTGACGTCGCCGTGCAGCTTCCCCCATGCGACCTGCCCCGGCGGCGAGAGCGCGGCGGCGAGATCCTCCTCCGGCTGGGACATCAGGTGCTGCGCCTGGATCTGCGCCCGCCGGATCGCGTATTCGTGCTCGCGCGCCTGCTCGGAGCCCGCGAGGAGGTCGTCCGCGTCCACCGTTCCCAGCCAGGCAGTGATGCGCGTCTGCAGGTTGGAGAGGCCGACGGCCTCCTGCATGAGCCGGCTCAGGCGCGCCTGGGCGACGGTATTCCGCGAGTCGACCGAGACCTCGGCGGCGAGGTAGGCGTGCACGAGATGCTCGCGCTCGAGCAGTGCATTCAGCCGCTCCAGCACGCCGTCGAAGTCCGATGCGAGGGCGCCGTCGTCCACCAGCTTCCGCAGCGCGAGGATCTCGGCAGCGACCTCCTCCAGCGCGGCCTCGAGCTCGGGTGAGTCGGGCGCGGAGAAGAAGGGGGTCAGGTCCCAGTGTGGAAGCGCTTCCTGGACGGCCATCGGGCCCACTCTAGACTTTTGCCATGCAGCTTCGCGACCTCCCTTCCGTGGACGAGCTCGCCCGCGAGGTGGACGATCCGCTCGCGGTGGACGCGGCGCGGCGGGTGGTCGAGGAGGCGCGAGCGGCGATCCGCGCCGGAGCCGAGCCGGGCGACCTTCGGCAGCACCTGGCCGAGGAGCTGCGCTCGGCGCGGGAGGCGCGGTTGCGGCGGGCGATCAACGCGACCGGGGTCGTCGTGCACACGAACCTCGGGCGCGCGCCGCTGGCACGCGAGGCCCTCGACGAGGTCGTGCAGACCGCCGGCGGATACTCGAACCTCGAGTACGACCTCGAGTCGGGCGCGCGCGGCTCGCGCCAGGACCACGTCGCGGGCATCCTCCGCCGCCTGACCGGTGCGGAGGCCGCGCTCGTCGTGAACAACAACGCGGCGGCGGTCCTGCTCGCCTTGGCGGCGCTCGCCGAGGGACGCGAGGTGCTCGTCTCGCGCGGAGAGCTGATCGAGATCGGGGACGGGTTCCGCATTCCGGACGTACTCGCGCGGTCGGGCGCGATCCTGCGCGAGGTCGGAACGACGAACCGCACGCGCGCGGCCGACTACGACCGTGCCGTTGGGCCCGAGACCGCGCTGCTCCTGCGCGTCCACCAGTCCAACTTCCGCGTGCTCGGCTTCACCGAACAGCCGGCCGTGAAGGAGCTCGCCGCCGTCGCGAAGCGGCACTCCCTCCCGCTCGTGGACGACCTCGGTTCCGGTGCCTTCTTCCCGTTCGAGGACGAGCCCTCCGCCCGCGACAGCCTCACGGCCGGAGCCGACCTCGCCTGCTTCTCAGGCGACAAGCTGTTGGGCGGCCCACAGGCGGGCGTCATCGTCGGCCGGGCCGACCTGGTCGAACGTCTGCGCCGCCATCCGCTGCAGCGCGCGCTCCGCGCTGACAAGCTCACGCTTGCCGCGCTCGAAGGCACGCTCCGCCTGTACCTCGACCCCGAGCGGGCGGCACGCGAGATCCCGGTTCTGCGCATGCTCGGAGAGGATGCAGCCGCGGTGCGGGCGCGGGCAGAGCGGCTCGCCGCGCTCGTGGGCGGCGAGGTCGAGGAGACGGTCGGCCGCGCCGGCGGCGGAGCGCTTCCGCTCGCCGAGCTGTCGAGCTTCGCCTGCGCCGTCGAAGAGGACCTGGCCGGGCCTCTGCGGCTCGGCAACCCACCGGTCGTCGGCGTCGTGCGCGACGGGCGGCTCCTGCTGGACTGCCGCACGCTCACCGAGGCCGAGGTCGAGGAGGTCGCCGCAGCGGTCACCGCCGCGCGGGAATGAGCTCACTCCCGCCCGAGGCACTGCTCTGGTCGCTCCAGCGTGGCGCCATGGCAGCGCAGGCCCTCCGCGTCGTCGCCGAGCTGCGAGTGGCGGACGCCCTTGCCGCGGGGCCGCGGCGGATCGAAGAGCTTGCCGGCGACTCTGACGTCGGCTCCGTCCGGCGCGTGCTCCGCGCGCTCGCCTCCGACGGGATCTTCGAGGAGGTCGAGCCGGACGTCTTCCGCAACACACCGGCGTCCGAGCTGCTGCGCACCGACGGCGACGGGGCGTGGCACGAGTTCGCGCTCCAGTTCGGCCGTGAATGGTACGAGTCGTTCGCGCGCTTCCCCGAAGCCGTCGAGACGGGCGGGCCAACGTTCCCGCTCGTCTTCGGCGCCGATTTCGAGTCATGGATGCGCGCGCATCCCGACCGGCTCGCGCTCTTCAACCGGTCGATGGCCGCCGGCGCGTCGGAGCGCATCGGCCGGGTCGCAGACCTCGACTGGAACGACGAGACGGTCGTCGACGTCGGCGGCGGCACCGGCGCGATGCTGTCCGAGCTCGTCCGCCGCCACCCCGGACTGCACGGGGTCCTGTTCGACCTGCCCGAAGTGGTCGCCGGAGTCGAGCCGCCTACCGCGGTCGAGGTGGTCTCCGGCGACTTCCTCGCCGGTGTGCCCGCCGGCGACGCCTACGTCGTCTCGCGCATCCTCCACGGGCTCGACGACGTGAAGGCGGCACTGGTGCTCGCAAACATCCGTGCGGCGGCGCGGCCCGGCGCACGTGTCCTGTTGATCGAGGCGGTCATCCCCCGCGGGAACGCGCCCAACGGGAGCAAGTGGCTCGATCTGCTGATGCTCGTCCTCACCGGAGGTCGCGAGCGGACGGAAGAGGAGTGGCTGGCATTGGTGGAGCGCGCCGGGCTCGAGGTGGGCTCGATCGAAGACGGTCTGATCCAGGCGCGGTGCCCATAGAGACCTGCGTCGTACAAGAGGTCTGGCGGGAGCGGGTATGGGCGGCGCGCCCGATGCGCGTCGTTCGAGACGACGGCGACTTTGCCGCCTTGTGGTTCCCGCGCGGAACCGCCTGGAAGGCGCCGACGACGCCACCGCACCTGCCCCGTGCGGCCGACCGCGGCGAGCGGCTCGCGGATTGCGCGCTCAGCGGCAGTTGGGTCTTCCGCGACGCGGAGTGGGACGTGGACACACTCGTCCTCCTCCGCGAGGGCCCCTGGCACGCGTTGTGGGTGTCATGGCTGCCGTCGGGCGAGCACTGGGGCTGGTACGTGAACCTCCAGCTCCCGTTCCGGCGAACCGAGCTGGGGTTCGAGACCATGGACCTCGTCCTCGACTTGATCGTCGACCCGGACGGCAGCTGGCGCTGGAAGGACGAGGACGAGCTCGAGACCTGGGTCGCGCGCGGCGTGTTCGAGCCCGAGCTGGCGGAGCGGATCCGCGGGGAAGGCGAGAGCGTGCTCGCCCGAGCGCCGTGGCCGACCGGCTGGGAGGAATGGCGCCCCGATCCCGCCTGGGAACTGCCGGAGCTTCCCGACGGCTGGGACGTCCGTCAGTGAGTGCCCATCACGGCGGTCGTGCCGGCAACGAATGCGAGCACGACCGCGGTCCCCACGGCTCCGGCGCGTGGAAACCGCCAGACAAGCGCTCCGGCGACGACGGCCGCCGCGGCGAGCAAGAACATCCAGGCGGGCTGTACCGCCCCATCGTCCGCGAAGCGCCGGAGCGTCGGCGAGTAGTACGAGTCGTAGGTGTAGAAGCGCGCGAGGGCGAAGAAGGCCGCACTCGGCGCGTAGAACGCGATCGCGCGAACCGGGCGAGCGAACGGGATGGAGAGCGCAGCGAGCCCGGTGCCGAGAAGCATCACCAGAATCGCGACGAACGCGAGCGTGTCGGGCTCGGTATCGCCGCGAATGACGAGCACGAGCTCGAACAGACCTGCACCGAGCAGGAAGGCAGGCACGATCCACCAGAGCACGCGCGCCATCCAGCGGTAGCGTAGAACCATGCCGCTCACGGTGGGCACGGCGGGCCACATCGACCACGGGAAGACCTGGCTCGTCCGCGCGCTCACCGGCAAGGACACGGATCGCCTCCCCGAGGAGAAGGCACGCGGCATCTCCATCGACCTCGGGTACGCGCCGCTCGACCTTCCAGACGGCCGCCGCCTCTCGATCGTCGACGTCCCCGGCCACGAGCGTTTCATCCACAACATGGTCGCCGGGGCGAGCGGGATCGATCTCTTCCTCCTGGTCGTGGACGCGGCCGAGGGCGCCCGGCCGCAGACGTACGAGCACCTCGCGATCCTGCGCCTGCTCGGGATCGAGAGCGGCGTCGTAGCGGTCACCAAGGCCGACGCCGTGGACGAGGAGACGCTCGAGCTCGCCCTCGAGGAGGCACGCGAGCTCGTCCCCGGCGCGTCCGTGGTGGCGGTCAGCGCGAAGACCGGTGCGGGGCTGGACGAGCTGAAGGATGCACTGGCGCAGGCGGCCGGTGAGCGGGCTTCGGCCGGCGGGCCTGCGCGGCTGTACGTCGATCGCGTGTTCACCCTGCGCGGGATCGGGACGGTCGCGACCGGGACGTTGTGGTCGGGCACGATCGGCGCGGGCGACGAGCTGCGCGCCGAGCCCTCTGGGCTGGACGTACGAGTGCGCAGTGTCGAGGTGCACGACGCTTCGGTCGAGCGGGCGGAAGCCGGCCAGCGCGTCGCCGTGGCACTGCCCGGCATCGAGCGCTCGCAGCTCCGCCGCGGGGACGCGCTCGTGAGCCCGGGCGCGTTCCGCCCGAGCTACCGCTTGGACGTCGCGCTCGACCCGATCGCGGAGATTCCCGGGCGCGTACAGCTTCACCACGGGACGAGCCAAGTCGTCGCGCGGGTGGCGCGAGCCGGCGACGGCTACGCGCAGCTGCGGCTCTCGGCGCCCGTCGTCGCGGCACGCGGCGACCGCCTCGTCCTGCGCGCGTCGACGACTGTCGGCGGCGGGCGGGTGCTCGATCCGCTGCCACCGCGACACGCCGACCCGGAGCGAATGGTCCTCGTCGACCGCGGCGACGTGGCGGCGACGATCCACGCGCCGGTCCTCCGCGCCGGCGTCGCCCACCTGCTGGACGGCGAGCCCGCGGAGATCGAGCAAGCAGGCGACTGGCTGTATTCGCGCGCGTGGCTCGACGAGCTCCGAGCCGAGCTCGAGCTCAGGCTCGACGCGGCCGATCCGCTCGATCCCGGCATCCCGCCTCCGGCGGATCCATGGGCGGCGGCCGTCGTCCCCCTCCTCGGCCTGGAACGACGCGGCGCGAAGCTCTACCGGCCGGGGGCGAGCGCCTCGCTGGACGGCCGCGAGGAGCAGGCGGCCGCGCTCGAGGATGCGATCGCGGTGGAGGGATTCGGAAAGGTGGACGACGCCGAGCTGGGGACGTACCTGGAGCGCACGGGCCGCCTGTACCGCGTGGGCGACGGCTTCGCAGTCTCACCCGAGCTGTACGAGCGCGCTCTCGCAGCGGTCCGGGAGCTCAGCCCGATCACGATCGCCGGCGTCCGCGACCGGCTGGGCCTCTCCCGGCGCATCACGCAGCTCCTGCTGGAGCGCTTCGACGCGGACGGCCTCACCCGACGCGTCGGCGACGAGCGTGTGTTAAGAAGGGCGGGACGAGGATGAACGAGCGCGAGCTGATCGAGCAGTACAACCAGGCCTGGAACGACCACGACGTCGAGGCCGCTGCCGCGATGCACGCCGACGACATCGTCTTCCACAACTACTCGGCAGGCGAGCGTGTCGAGGGCGCGGAGGCTGTCCGTGAGCACGTCGCAGCGATCCTCGCCGCCTACCCCGACATCCAGTTCCGCGGCAGGCGGCTCTACGCGAGCGAGGGCGCTGGTCGTCAGCGAGTGGACGGCGACCGCGACGAAGGACGGCAAGAAGCTGGAGTGGGACGGGATCGACGTCTTCCCGATCGAGAACGGAAAGATCAAGCGCAAGGACGTCTACTCGGGCTTCGGCGTCGCGCGCGAAATCTCCTAGCGGACTTCGAAGGTGAACACGTCCGGCCGGTGGTAGTGCCCGGCGGGGTCGAAGCGCTGCCGTTCCGCGTAGAGCTGCGCGGGATCGAGCTCCGCGTACAGGATCCCTTCCTCGTCCCACAGTGGACCCGCCAGGTACTGGCCGTCGGGGCCGACGATCGCAGACCCGCCGCGCCCCAGGAGGTCGGGACCGTCGGCGATCGGAACGTAGTCGGGATAGCTGGAGACGCGCTGGTACACGCTGGGGCTCACGACGAACGCGCGGGACTCGCGGGCGATGTGGCGGATCGTCTCGTGCCACGTGTCGGTGTCGTCGGCCGTCGGCGCGAGGTAGATCTCGACACCGGCGTCGTAGAGCGCGAATCGCGCGAGCGGCATGAAGTTCTCCCAGCAGATGAGGCCGCCGAGCTTCCCGATCGGGGTGGGGACGACGGTGAGGCCGTCACCGGTGCCGACCCCCCAGACGAGCCGCTCGTGGTTCGTCGGCATGAGCTTGCGGCGACGCAGGGCGAGCGTCCCGTCCGGCCCGTACAGCAGGAGCGCGTTGTAGATCGTCCCGCGCTCCAGCTCGTTCGCGCCGACCGCGAGCCAGACGCCGTTGTCGCGTGCGATCGACCCGATCCGTTCGGACGCCTCGCTGGGGATCTCCAGCGACTCCCGCGCGAGCCGGGCGAAGAGCGCCTTCGCGTCGCCGTCGTCCCAGCCGGCGAAATGGCGCGCCCACCGGCTCGAGGGGTACACGGGGATGAACGTCTCGGGGAAGACGACGAGCTTGGCGCCCTCGCCCGCGGCCTCGGCGCACAGCGTGGCCACCTTGCCGATCGTCGCATCGCGTTCGAAGATGACCGGCTCGGCCTGAACGCACGCGACCTTGACAGATGTGTCCATCTACACAGCCAGGACGGCGTCGCCGACCGCAATCTTCCCGTCGGTGAGAATGTCCGCGTTCAGTCCGGCGCGGTGGACCATGCCGCGAAGCACGCCCGGGTGAGTCAGCGAGGCCAGGTGCGCGCACGGCTCGCACAGCTCCACTCCTTCGCACTCGACGCCGCCGACGCGGAAGCGCTTTCCGACGAGCCCGTTCAGGTCGATGCCCCGCGTGAGGACGTTCCGCCGGCTCGCCTGCGCAGTGAGCTCGATGCCGGACTCGTCGTGGAAGGCGTCGAGGGCTTCCTCGGCGATCAGCGTGAGCGCGTTCCCCGCGGGTGCGGAGCCGTCGGACCAGTAGTAGCGATTGCCGGCGAGGCCTTTGCCGGCGTGTGCGTCGGCACTTTCGACCGGCTGGGGGAGCTGCCGCTCCAGGCCGATGTAGATGGCGACGACCTCACCCATCGAGAAGAGCCTACTGACCCCAGCCGCCGCCCCCGGGGGTTTCGATCGTGACCACGTCGCCCGCCTCGAGGTCGCGGGTCTCCTTGGCCGGTATCTCCTCGCCGTTGACGAGGTTGCGGCCTGTCGCGGCGTCCCCTCCTCCCCGCTCGCCGTTGGGTGCGTGGCGGCGGCGCTCGGAGATGATCGAGACCCGGCAGTCCTCGAGTACGCGCAACTCGCGCACGACGCCGTCGCCGCCCTCGTGCTGCCCCGAGCCGCCCGTGCCCCGGCGCAGCGCGTAGCGCTCGACGCGAAGCGGATAGGAGAGCTCGAGCGCCTCCACCGGCGTGTTCAGTGTGTTCGACATCGCCACGTGAACGCCGGACGGGCCGTCCCCGTCCGGGCATCCGCCCTGGCCGCCGCCGATCGTCTCGTAGTACGTGAAGCGGTCGTTTCCGAGAGTGAGGTTGTTCATCGTCCCCTGCCCCTGCGCCGGAACGTCGACCGCGTGCCCGAACGCGCGAAAGACGGCGTCGACGATGCGGGAGGACGTCTCCGTGTTCCCGGCGGCGACGGCAGCCGGCGACCGTGCGTTGACCAGACATCCCTCGGGTGCGGTCACCGTGACCGGGGCGAAAGCGCCGCCCGACGCGGGAATATCGGGGTCGGTCAGGGCGCGCACGACGAAGTAGCAGGCCGAGCGGGTCACCGCCATCGGACAGTTGAGGTTCCCGTCGTGCTGCGGCGAGGTGCCGGCGAAGTCGATAGCCAGTGCGTCCCCGTCGATGGTGACCTCCGCGTGGATCTCGAGCTCGCCGTCGACCGGCTCGAGCACGTCGCTCGCCGCGTAGCGGCCGTCGGGAAGCCGCGGCGATCGCGGCACGCACGACGCGCTCGGAATAGTCGTGGAGCTCGTCCATCGCCGCCGCGACGCGGTCGTGGCCGTGGCGGGCGCAGAGATCCTCCACGCGGGCACGGCCGAGTCGCTGCGCAGCGAGCTGGGCCCGGAAGTCTCCGAGGCGTTCCTCCGGGTTCCGCATTCGCGCGACGAGGTCGTGGAGGAGCATGTCGTCGAGCCGGGTCGGCGGGATGACGACGCCTTCGTCCGCGAGCGTGTGGGAGAAGGCCGGCATGCTGCCGGGCTCGATCCCGCCGACGTCGGCGTGGTGGGCGCGCGTGACGGCGAATCCGAGCGCGGTGCGCGAGACGAGCGTGATGTCGGGAAGATGAGTGCCGCCGGTGTAGGGGTCGTTGAGCACGAAGGTGTCGTCCGGCCCGGGGCTTTCCAGCCTGACGGCGGCGACGGCGTCCGGCATGGCTCCGAGGTGAACGGGGATGTGCTCGGCCTGGGCGATCAGGCGTCCGCGGGCGTCGAAGAGCGCGGTCGAGCAGTCGCGGCGCTCCTTGATGTTGGCGGAGAAGGCCGAGCGGATGAGGGCGGCGCCCATCTCCTCGGCGACGGCACGCAGGGCGCTGCCTAGTACCTGGAGCTCGATTTTCACGCTTTCGTCACCGTTTGGTCAGCCTCAATGTGCGGACCATCCCTAGCCCCCACCCACCCGGGGGGGAGCCAGCACGTTGCGCCGGAGAGCTCGACCAGTCGCGGGCCGGCGGCGTCGATCGGCTCGCCTGGCGGGAGGCGAATCTCCGGGCCTCGGCGGACGTCCGCCGTCCGCACCGCGACCAGCTCGATCTCCCGCTCCGAATCGGCGTATCCGTACCGCTCCTCGTGCGCGCCGTGGAAGCGCTCCACGAGGCCCGGCCCCAGCGGCACCGTGAGCTCGAACGACTGCCCGCGATAACGCAGATCCGCGTCGCCCTCGCCGGGCAGCTCCCCCGCGTCGGCCAGAGGGCACACGTACGAACGGACGTGGTCGCGCCGCTCGTCGCTCGCCACCAGTCCGAGCGCCGACAGCACGCCCGCCGCATCTGGGACGAGCACCGTCTCGATCCCGAGCTCCTCCGCGAGCTCGCACGCATGCAGCGGCCCCGCGCCGCCGAATGCGACGAGCGCGAACCCGCGCGGGTCGTAGCCCCGCTCGACCGACACGAGGCGCAACGCCCGCAGCATCTCGGCGTTCACCGCCGCGATCACCGCATTCGGGTCGATCCCTTCGAGCGCTCGCTCGGCGGCCGCTCGGTCGAGCTCGAGCCCGCCCGCGAGGCGATCTGGCAGCCGTCCGAGGAGGAGGTTCGCGTCGGTCACGGTCGGTCGCGTTCCGCCACGGCCGTAACAGGCGGGACCCGGATCGGCGCCCGCGCTCTCGGGCCCGACGCGGAGCGCGCCGCCCGCGTCCCGCCAGACGATCGACCCGCCCCCGGCCCCGACGGTCTGCAGGTCGACGGTCGGGAGCCGGACCGGTAGGCCCGCCACCGACCGTTCCGCCGAGCGAACTGTCGAACCGCCGGCGATGAGGCACACGTCGGTCGATGTCCCACCCATGTCGAACGAGATCGCGTCCCGCCGCCCGGCCAGCCGCGCGACGAGCTCCGCTCCCACCACGCCCGCGGCAGGCCCCGACACGAGCGCCCAGGACGGATGCGCCGCCGCCTCCACGACCGTCGCCACGCCGCCGGACGAGCGCATGACGAGCGGCTCCGGCAGTCCCGCCGACTCGCACGCCGCGGCCAGCCGCTCCAGGTACGACGACACCACCGGTCCCAGGTAGGCGTCGACCGCTGTGGTGGACGCGCGCTCGTACTCGCGAAACTCGGGGGACACCTCGTGCGAGGCGACGACGCGCGCGCCGGGCATCCGCCGCCGCAGCTCGTCCGCGACCGCCCGCTCGTGGGACGGATCCCGGAACGAGAACAGCGTGCAGACCGCGACCGCCTCCGCGTCCGTCTCCGGCAGCGACTCCAGGTCGAGCGGCTCGATGACGCCGTCCGGCCCGATCCGCTCCCGCACGCCAAAGCAGCGCTCGAGGGGCACCAGCGGCTCGGGATGGTCGGCGCAGAGCCGGTACAGATGGGCGCGGTTCTGCCGGCGCAGATGCAGGAGGTGCTCGAACCCGGCAGTCGCGACGAACGCGGTGCGCGCGCCCTTGCGCTCGAGCAGCGCGTTCGTCGCCACAGTCGTGCCGTGCGTGAAGCGCTCGACCTCCACGACGCCCACCGCACGAGCCGCGGCGACCACCGACTCCTCCTGACGCCCCGCTGTCGGCACCTTTGCCGTCCGCAGCTCGTCCCCGTCGAGCAGCACGGCGTCGGTGAACGTCCCGCCCACGTCGATGCCGAGGATCGCCACGTGGCAGATTCTCCCCCTCAGCTCACGATGGCGCTTGCGGGCCCCGCCGGAGAGCCGGCTCGAGCTCTGGCGGACGCTCATTGTCAGCAGCGTTACCCGCCTTAGCCTGGACGCCAAGTCGCGGTGGGTCTTGACGCGGGTCGACGGATCGCGGACAAATCACGGGAGCTCATGCACTCCGAGGACACTCCATCCGAAGACGAGATCCGCGCGCGAGCCGCCCGTCTCCTCTCCACCGCCGACGCCGAACGCCGCGAGATCGAGCGCAATCTTCACGACGGAGTCCAGCAGCAACTCGTCGCGCTCGCCGTCAATCTCCAGCTGGCACGACGACTGGTCGAGACCGATCTCGCCGCAACAATCGAGTTGCTCGAAGAGATGCGGTGCGACGTTCACGCCGCTCTGGAGGGCGTGCAGGCGCTTGGGCAGCAGGTCTATCCACCGCTGCTTGCAGCCAGGGGGTTAGGAGAGGCGCTCCGTGCAGCGGCGTCGACGGCTGCGGTGGCAGCGCGTGTCGAGGCGGAGGGCGTTCGGCGATATTCCGCCGACGTCGAGGCAACCGTGTACTTCTGCTGCCGTGACGCGCTCGTCAACGTGGCGGCACATGCAGGGCCCGACGCGCGCGCGACGGTTCGGATCGAGGAAGAAGGACGATCGCTGCGATTCGAGGTTCTCGATCACGGTACCGGTTTCGACCCGTCGGTCCGACCACCCGGCGGAGGGCTCACGCACATGCGCGATCGGATCGAGGCGCTCGGAGGCGAGCTGTCGATCGAGTCCGAGGCAAACCGGGGCGCGCGGATCGTCGCGACGATTCCGCTCTATGACTCGTCCTCCGCGAGGTAGAGGATGACGGCCTTCACGCGCTTGTGAAGCGACGGTTCCCAGGCGATCCCGAGCTTGACGAAGATCGAGTGAATCGCCTTCTCGACCGAGCGGTCCGTGATCGAGAGCGCCGCCGCGATCGCCGCGTTGTTCTCTCCTTCCGCCATCTCGCGTAGCACGTCCCGCTCCCGCGGCGTCAAGTCGTGGAGCGCCGACTCCTTTGCCCGAGCCTTGGCCGCGACGAGGCCTTCGACGACCTTCGGGTCGATCACCGAACCCCCACCCGCGACCGCCCGGATCGCTGCGACGAGCTGGTCGAGGTCGTCGACGCGTTCCTTCAGCAGGTACGCGCGCCGTACCGTCCCGGCCTCGAGCAGGGCCAGTGCGTAGCGCGGCTCCGCATATTGGCTGAGGACGACGACGCCGATGTCCGGATGGGTCTCCCGCAGGCGCTCGGCTGCCTGGATCCCTTCGTCGAGGCCGCTCGGAGGCATCCGGATGTCGGTGAGCACGACATCCGGTCGTTCGGCCTCGACCGCGGCGAGGAGTGAGTCGAGATCGCTGCAGACTGCGGCGACCTCCAGGTCGGGGTGCGTCTCGAGTAGGCGCCGGACGCCCTCGCGGACGAGGTATTCGTCATCCGCAAGGACGATGCGAATCGGCATGAGCCAAGAATAGGACGCCACCTCCCTGTGCGTCGATGCACGCGGGGAGCAAGCTCGTCGGCGAGGATGTCCCCAATGGCCGACGAGCTCGTACTCATCGTCGACGACGACGAGGCGAACGCCAGGCTCACCCGCGCCGTTCTTGCTGCCGCCGGATTCCGCACGCTCGAGGCAGGGAGCGGCGAGGAGGCGCTCGCACTTCTGGTCGCGCACCGACCCGAGGTGATCCTCATGGATCTCTCCCTCCCCGACATGCACGGGACGGAAGTACTCGTTCGGGTCAAGGAAGATGCCAAAACCGCGGATATTCCAGTTGTGGCGCTCACAGCGCTCTCTGCGGCAGACGAATGGTTCCTGGCCGCCGGGTTTGACGGCCATCTCGAGAAGCCGATCAGCATCGCCGATTTTCCCCATCAGGTCCGCCGCTACTGCGGGCCCGGGCGGGCACTGAGGGGTCAGCCCCCCGTCGAGCAGTAGGCCCAACCCCGAACAAGGGCGAGCCTGCACGGTTGCCACCGGGATGCGCGAGTCGTACCGTTGTTCAGTAGGGCAGAGACCGTAACGGACTGCCCGTCGACCGGATCACCCAGATCCGCGTTCTCGATCCCCACTTCGATGGATGAGGAGGTTCGACCATGCGAACGCCACGCGTGCGAATCGGCTGCATGGCCGCCCTCCGCCTGTCCGGAGTGCTCGCCGCCCTCGCCGCGGCCGGTGCGATCGCCGCCGCGTCGTGGGCGGGAGATGCACCGACTACGCGGTTTCTCGATCCCGCGGGGGACAACGGACGCGCGGCCGACATCACCGCCGTCGCCGTCTCCTACCACGCCGACGCGCTCGTCTTCGAGATCTCGATCGCCGGCCGCGCCACGCTCCGTCCCGCCGACAGCGTGCTGGTCGTGCTCGACTCCGACGACGATCGCTCGAGCGGCGGCGGCGGACTCGACTACGCGGCCGCCCTGGGCGGAAACGGAGACGTGCGCTTCTTCCGCTGGGACGGTCAGCGCCTGGCGGATGCTCCGGCCCCGGCCGGGCTCGAGGGCGGATACGGCTCGGGGGTCGCGCACATCGCCATCCCTCGTTCCAGCGTGGGCTCACCCGTGCGCTTCGGGTTCGCCGTCGGCACCCCCTGGGTGGACGGTAACGAGGTCGAGCTGGACTTCGCGCCCGCGAGCGGCTACTGGAGCTACTCGCTGATCGGCCAGCTGCAGTCGCTGGCCACGAGCTTCGTGCACCGCCCGCGCATGCTCGAGCTCGAGCGGGGCTCGGTCCGGGTCGGCACCTCCACCGGGCTGTCTCTGAAGCCCGACTCGGTCGTCTGCCGGGCACAGGCGGAGAGTCGGCGCCTTCCGCCTGCGCGGGCATGTGCCTGGAGGATCCCCGCCTGGGCGAAGCAGCAGCCGATCCGCGTCTCGATCACGGTTCGCGTATCAGGCCGGCGGCGCACGTTCGTGCGCCTGATCCAGGCCTCTACCCCAGAGACCTATCGAAAAGGAGAGGAGCTATGAACCGACGCCTGACCTACCTGTCGGCTCTCGCGGCCGCGATGGCACTCGTCGCGCTTGCTGCGTTTGTCGCCATCACGAAGGCAGAGAACGCGAGCGGGGTAACGCCCAAGATCCTCGCACGCGGACACTACGACAGCTTCAACGTGAGGTCGGATCCGCGAGGGTCGATCGCTGATTTCAGGGCACATTCGAAGTCCGCGATCGACATCATCGTGCGACAGCACGACTACGACGCGAACTCCACGACTGGATGGCACAGCCACCCCGGCCCCGTGTTCATCACGGTCACGCAAGGAACGCTCACGTACTACGAGCGCGACGACCCGACTTGCACGCCACATGTCGTGTCGGCGGACTCGCCGAATAATGCGTTCGTCGACGATGGGGGCGGACACGTCGTACGAAACGAGAGCGGCCAACCCGCCCAGGACATCAGCGTGATCACGGCGCCGGTCGGAGGTACTTTCCGCACCAATCTTGACGCGCCTGGTCCCTACTGTGGCTTCTAGGCTCACCCCACGGAAGGGCGAGTAGCGAATCTCGCCGAACCGATTCGTCCCGTTCCGAGGGGAGCTCATGCTCCCCTCGGACACGCCTATGAGACGGCGACACCTCGTTTTGGTTCAGATGCTGCCGCGCTACCTTCCGCACCGGGCTGCTCGGCATCCCCGCGACCCAGAGGGAGCTACCGACTGCCGCGCTGTTGTCGACTGCAACGCGGAAGCTTCCCGATCAGGTCCGCCGCTACTGCGTCGGCTCGCGGGCACTGAGGGGGAAACCCCCCGCCGAGCAGTAGGGCTAACCCCCGAACCAAAGGCAAGCCTGCACGGTTGGCACGGGGATGCACGGGTCGTACTGTGAGCACTGAAAGCTTGAACGTGAATATAGTTACGAGGCCACGGGCGTTGCCAGCGAAGCCCCGGCCAGAGAGGAGACAAGGGGCGATGCAGGCAAGCCTGTTCACAGGTGCACTTCTAGGGATGCTCGTCATAGCACTCGCCGCGCGGAGACGAAGTGCGGGGCGCTCGGCAATCGCGTTCCCACTGGCGCTCGCCTCAGCGGTCGTCCTGGCTGCCGGGCTCACCGCGTGCGGAAGCTCGAGCAATGAGAAGTCGTCCGGCCAGACCGTCCGGCGGGTCGGCCTCATGCATGTCGGAACGGATCACATCCCTCCTTCACGGGATTCGCTGGAGGCGCGCCTCCGCGCTCTAGGATGGACGCAGGGCCGCAATATCAAGCTGATCTGGCGGAACTTGGAGCCGGACGCTGCCACCGCCCAGGCCAATCGGTTCGTTCACGATCACGTCGATCTGATCGTCGCCTTCGAGGACCAGTCGATCCAGGCCGCCCAGCTCGCGACGGCGAAGGATCACATCCCCGTCGTTTTCCTCCACCCATCCGATCCGGTCCGGGATGGTCTCGTCCAGAGCCTCGCGCACCCGGGCGGGAACTTGACCGGGGTCTTCGGTGCGCGCGACGTCGTCGCCAAGCAACTGGAGCTCTACCAGCTCCTCGTGCCGAAGCTCCACCGGCTGCTCACGCTCGCCGACCCGGACGATCCGGCGACTAAACGTCTCCTCGGCCAATATCTCGCCGCCGCATCGCTCCTACCGAAGTCGCTGAAGCTCGACATCCGGAACGCGTCGACGGCCCAGGACCTCGAGCGCATCTTCCGCTCCCTGCGTCCCGGCGAGGTCGACGGTGTGTTCCTGCTGTCGCCGAGGCTCAGGCTCAACTCCACGGCGCTGACGATCAGGCTCGCCAAGCGGGCGCACCTACCCGTACAAGCCCACCGGAAGGACTGGGTCCAGAGGGGCGCGCTGTTCTCGTACGGCGCCGACCTCGGACCGATCGGCCGAGCCGGGGCACGCTACGTCGACAGCATTCTCAGGGGGACGGCGCCTGGCGACCTGCCCGTCGAGGAGGTGCCGACCGTCGAGTTCGCGATCAATCTCGCCACCGCGAACAGGCTGGGGATCAAAGTGCCGCAGGACATGATCATCCGGGCAGACAAGGTCTATCGGCGGTAGAGGCCGACCAGCCTCAGAGGTCCCGCAGTGGCAGCGCCCAAACGTCCGCATCGCCGTCTCATCTGGAAATACACCGCGGTCGTCGCGACGCTCGTCACCGCGGGCATCCTCTCGGTCGGGCTCACGGAGCTCTACTTCACGTACCAGGACAGCAAGAGCGCTGTCACCCGGGTCGAGCGGGACAAAGCCTCGTCCGCGGCGACCTCCATCGATCAGTGGATCCAGGAGATCGAGGGGGAGCTCGTCGCGGTGGCGCAGCCGACGGTCGAGAAAGGGGCAGCGGGACGGGTGGAGCGGAAACAGGATTTTCGCCAGCTCCTCGCCCACGAGAAGCTGATCAGCCAGTTGGCCTACCTCGACTCCACCGGAAGCGATGCGCGTCCGTATCGATCCGCTCGAGGTCGACCGGACCGACCTCAGAATCGATCTCTCCAGGAGCCCCGAGTTCACTCGCGCCCGCGCTCAGGGACGATACAGTCGCGTCTACTTCCAGCGCGGGTCCCGGCCGCACATGACGTTCTCGGTGGCCGAGGTACCGCCGGGACGGGGTGTGATCGTGGCCGAGCTCGACCTGACCTTCGTCCGCGACGTCATCGACCGAGCGCGTATCGGATCGGCCGGATACGCGTACGCCGTCGATAAATTTGGCTGGCTCATCACCCATCCGGACACCAACCTCGTCCTTCGGCATACGAACTTCAAGGCGCTTCCGCAGGTGCGAGCTGCACTGCGCGGGCCCGCGACCGATCCCGACGGAGGGACAATCGGGAAGGATCCGGACGGAACGGAGGTGCTGAGCGCCTTTCAGATCGTGAAGCCGCTCGACTGGCGAGTCTTCGTCGAGGAGCCGTCGAGCGAGGCGTTCGCACCTCTCGAGTCGGCGATCTGGCGTACCGCGCTCCTCCTCTTCGCGTTCCTGCTCATCGCGATCACCACCAGCGTGCTGCTCGCTCGAAGGCTCGTCCGGCCGATCCAGTCGATCCAGAGTGCGGCCGCGAAGATCGGCTCCGGTGCGCTGAACCAACGAATCGACGTCCCGAGCCGTGATGAGCTGGGGGTGCTCGCCGAAGAGTTCAACCAAATGGCGGAGCGGCTTCAGGACTCGTACACGAGCCTCGAGCAGAAAGTTCAGGATCGAACGCAAGAGCTGGGGCGGGCACTGGCCGAGCTCGACGCAGAAGAGTCGCGAGCTCGAGGCGGCGAGCCGGCACAAATCCGAATTCCTCGCGAACATGTCGCACGAGCTGCGCACTCCGCTGAACGCGATTGTCGGTTTCTCCCAGCTGCTGAGCCACAAGCTGTACGGCGGGCTGAACGACAAGCAGGAGGAATACCTCGACGACATCGTCTCGTCGTCTGAGCATCTCCTCTCGCTCATCAACGACATCCTCGACCTCAGCAAGGTGGAGGCAGGCGAGATCGAGCTCGACATAACGCCGTTCTCGCTCAGCGACGCCCTCGAGCGCGGCGTCGTCATGCTGAGGGAAAAGGCAGTCAAGAACGGCGTCGCCGTCGGACTGTCCACCGACCCGCAAGTCGAGACGATCGAGGGTGACGAGCGCCGAATTCGCCAGGTGATCTTCAACCTCCTCTCGAACGCCGTCAAATTCACCCCGGAGGGAGGCAGTGTGGACGTCTCCAGCGCGCGCGTCGATGGACAGGTGCGCGTCAGCGTGTCGGATACCGGTCCTGGGATCGCGGCGCACGACCGGGAGCGAATCTTCGAGGAGTTCCAGCAGACGTCCGTGGGCACGAGCCAACAGGAGGGAACCGGGTTGGGGCTCGCGCTCTCGAAGCGCCTGATCGAGCTCCATCACGGGACGATCTGGGTCGAGAGCGAAGCCGGAAAGGGCAGCACATTCGTCTTCACACTGCCAGTCAGGGCGCGTGAGATGGCCGGCGCCGTGCGACTTCAGGGTACTCGCTGAGGCAAGCCGGAAACGGCTGCCCTTTAGTGGCCGATCACCTCTCTCGCTGTAAATGCCTCAGTGTGCTTTCTGCTCCCACTCCGATCTGACGAGCGCGTATTCGACGTCGCCCTCCTCCTCGCCCTCGATGTAGTCGGGCCACGCAGGTGAAGTTGGCAAGGCCCTTTCCCCACGCCGATCGGCGCAGCCGGTAGCCGAGCTCTCGTCGGCATGCAAGGGTTTCGCGTCCTCTCGTCGCGCCCCACCGAGGCCGAGCGCGCGCTCGCGCACGTATCGCACGGGTTGCCGACCTGCCGCCGATGCGCCTACTTGCGCTGGTTGGTGAGCGCGCACACGAGCACGTCGTTCGGCGCGAGCGTCACCTGCAGGCTTGTGCCGTTCCCGCTCGGGCCGGGATTGCCGTTCCGCGTGCAGCCGATCGAGCTCGTGTAGTCGGACAGGCTCGTGCCGGAGGCGGCGCTCTCCAGCACGGTCCACGAGCCGGGTGCGACCTGGATCGAGCCTGAGTCGCCGTCGCCGGCGCTCGACTCTGCGACCCGGACGAGGTTGCTTGTGCTCGAACTCAGCTTCAGGTCGAAGCGGCCGGGGTCAGAGGCCGGTACCAGGTGCTTGAGGACGAATGCGGATGATCGTCTTTCCTGTGACCCGGTCGGTCGGGTTGAGGACAGGGACGGCATCGTCGAGGGTCGCGACGTTGCCGATGTTCGTCCGCAGCCGTCCGTCCCGCACCCGCTGGACGACCTCACCCAGTTGGGCACGATCGGACTCGACAACGAAGTCGATCGCCAGGCCGTCAGCGGGCCGCGTCTCCGGCGGTCCGACGACGGACACCACTGTTCCTCCGGCCCGGATCAGACCTGCGGACCGCTTCCCGATGTCGCCGCCGATCACATCGAAGATCAGGTCGACGCCGCCGACGTCCTCCAGGGCGTCGTTCTCGAGGTCGACGAACTCCTGCGCGCCGAAGTCGAGCGCCGTCTGACGGTCGGCAGAGCGTCCGGTGCCGATGACGTAGGCGCCGGCCTCACGTGCGAGCTGCGTCACCATCGACCCGACTGCGCCGGCCGCGCCGTGCGCGAGGACGCTCTGCCCCGCCTGAAGGCGGCCGTGCTGGAACAGTCCCTGCCACGCAGTGAGGCCCGAGATCGGCAGGCTCGCGCCCACCGTGAAGTCGACGTCGCCCGGCAAGGGCGCGAGGTTGCGTGCCTCGACGGCCGCGTACTCGGCCAAGGTGCCGTCGCGAGTCCAGTCGGTGAGGCCGAACACTCGCTGTCCCACCGAGAGTCCCGTCGTGCCATAGCCGAGGGCGGTGACCACTCCGGCCAGCTCGTGCCCAGGGATCGACGGTGTTCGGTCACGGTCGAGGCGATCGGTCCAGGTCGAGGGCCACGCCATCTCAGTCGGGACGAATCCCGACGCATGAATCCGAACGACGACATCGTTTATCGCTGCCTGCGGCTCGGGCCGCTCCACCAGCTTCATCCCGGCCGTTCCTGCAGCCTGGTCCGTCACCACGATCGCCTTCATCGTCCGCCTCCGTATGTCGAGTTCTCGCCTTTTAGCAGTCTTTGACCCACCGGAGCTCGCCCTCGCGGCGGGGCCCCGGGGTGGGATGCAGCCGGGGCGTCTTGAGCGCGCGCCACCGGGAGAGTTCGGCCAGCTCCAATCGCAGAAGCCCCGCAAACGTGACTGTTCGCCAGCCTCTAGACGGGCTTCAGCCGGTGTGAACGCGGACGAAGTCGAGGACGGCTTCACGCGGGCTGGCTCCTGCGGCGCCACGGAGGATCATGGTGCCGTGTGCACCCCCCGGCACGATTAGGAGTCGCTTGTCGACCGCGAGCGTCCGCGAGTACAGCTTCCTCGCATCTTCGGCGAAACCGCTGTCGCTCTCGGCGACCATGAAGAGGACCGGAACGGTGAGCTTCGGGACGGTCACACTGCCGTCTAGCCTCGACGAGAAGGTCGAGTCCGCGGCCGAAAGGCTGACAACAGCAGAGGCGCGCGGCGTTACCTCCGTGGCCGCAGCAAGGGCAGCGTTCGCTCCAATCGAGGCGCCGGCGAACACGATCTTCTCGGCCCCGAGCTTGCGCAATCTCGTTGCCGCGGCCGCGAAATCCAAATCGAGCCGAGCGCGCCGAGAACCTCCAACTCCGGCGGATGACCCCCAGCCGCGGAAGTCGAAGGCGAGCACTCGGTAACCGTTCTGCTTGAGGATTCGAGCGAAGGGCATCCAGTTGCACAGCGTCCCGTCGGACTCGTGCCCGAGCGCAACACCGATCCGGCCCGAGCCGAGCGAGACGCCAAGCAACCGCGCGCGATCTGAAGCGCGGAACCGAACAATGCGAGCCCGGTCGCGTTTGTTGACGCACCGCTCCGTCAGACGCAGCGGACGGAGCCGCTCGGTGCTGGCCGACAGGTAAGACGCCGAGGCCGCGAGGAAGACGAACGCCGCTGCGCCGGCGACGAGGCGGCGCGTCATCGACGGCTCCGCTCGCGCAAAGCGTCCAACGCCATATCCGCCCAGCGAATCGTTGCACGGTCGCGGTCGAGCCCGTAGGCCAGGGTCAGCCAACTGTAGAACTCTCGGTCGGGGTCGACCTCTTTCGCCAGCGCCTCCAGTTGGGAGAGTTCCTCCTGTACATCGGCCCGGCCCTCCTCGACGTGCCTGATCAGAGCCTGGTCGTCCATGTGCCGTCCGAAGAACACCTTCAGCAGGAACTGATTCCGATACTTGGTGGGCTCGAGCGGAGAGTCGTGCAGCCACCCAATGAGCGCTCGCTCGCCCTGCTCCGTGATCCGGAAGAGGCGTTTATCCGGCCGCCGCGACTGCTCGACGTGGCGCACGGAGGCATACCCGCCCTCGACCAGTCGCGCAAGTGTTCCGTAGACATGGCTCTTGGCGGGCGTCCACATGAGGCCGACGCTTCGGCGGATCCGCTTGTCGAGGTCGTACCCAGAAGTCTCGCCGACCGCCAGCAGTCCGAGCACCGCCGCATCGTTCGTGGACAGAAGCGGGCTTGTCGAGACATGCTCCAACATGTACTAATCTAAAACGGACTATACCATCGCAACCAGCATCCCGGTCGTGCGCACAGCCACGACCACTTGTTTGCCCCTGAGCGTCGACTGGCCGCTCGCCCGCGCGCCGCGGCGAGGCTGAGATTCCGAGCGACTTTCGCGGCAGACATGCCTGCCCGCATCTCGGCTCGGAAAGACATCAGCAGGAAGCCGGCTCACCGGTGCTCGGCGAGCCGGCTCGATTTGCGTCAGGCGACCCGGAAGCTCCCGTTCATCTCGGCGGCGTGCGGGTCGCAGTAGTAGCGATAGACGCCCTTCTTGAGCTTGAGCGTCACGCTCTTCGTCCCTGTGAAGCCTACGCTCGTCAAGACGCGGTCGATTCCCGGCCCGACCAGGTGGAAGTCGTGGATCGATGCGCGGTCCCTGACCACGAGACGATACGGCACGCCCTTCTTGAGCTTGGTCACAGTCTTGCCCCCAAGCGTGAGGCTGATCGTGAAGCCGGGGCCGACCGTTCCCTGGAGCTTCTTCGGGGTCGGCGCAGTCAACGCGGTTGCGGCGAGCACTAGTGCGAGGCCTCCTGCGACGGCGCCGAGCAAGGTGCGGACAGTGAAAGACATCGTGGTTCCTCCTTCGTCGGATTGCCCTCCGACAGCTGAAGACTCCAACGGGCGTCGGTTATTCCCGTCCGAGGCCGCAGCGCCCCGTTAGCCTCAGGATGCCAGGAGGGCCTCGTCCGAGGCCCTCCTGAGACGTTGATTTCGGGTCGCGTTACTGGATGATCGTGTTGCTGCCTGGACCGCCGTCCAGCGTGTCGTTCCCGGGGCCACCGATCAGCACGTCGTCGCCGTCGCCGCCGGAGATCGAGTCGTCCCCTGCGGAGCCGACGAGGACGTCGGCTCCCTGTCCGCCGTCGATGAGCAGCTTGAGCGCACCCGCGGCGAGCATGGAGGCGCTGACGGCGTCGTCCCCGCCGAGGGTCTTGATCGCCAGCGTGTCGCCGGCCGGCTCGCTGTTGGTGATCCTCACTGACGCAGCCAGACCGGCCACGTCGACACCGCTTGCGTCGCCGCTCACGCCGACGACGTCGTTGTGCTCGGTGCCGTTGAGCACGACCTGATCGGGCTGCCCGTCGCCGGTGTTCGGGCTGCCAGCCAGGTCGAGGTCGACCTTGCCCACGTCGGTGCCGGTCAGATCGTTGACCGTGACGAGATCGGCGCCGCCGAGAGTCGCGACATCGATCCGTTCCACTCCCGCCGTGTCCATCGTGATGCTGCCAATGTTCCGGAAGAACCTGAGCCGGTTTCCGTTCGCGGACAGGTCGATGTTCTCGGCGATATTGGCACCGTTGAAGACCATTGCATCGGCGCCGTTCTCGCCCTCCACCGTGTCGCTCCCGTCACCCGGATCCCACTTGAACGTGTCGTCGCCGGCGCCGAGGAACGCCACATCGGCGCCCTGATTGCCGTCGACGAAGTCGTTGCCGTCACCGCCGAGGAGGCGGTCGGCACCGTTGCCGCCGAGGATCGTGTCATTGCCCGCGTCCCCGTTGATCGAGAGGGCGATCAGCCCGGCGAGGTTGCCGACCGCGGTGACCGCGTCGTTGCCCGCGAGCGTGTTGACGTCGAGGTGGTCGTTGGCAGCCTCGGAGTTGCTGATGTCCACGGCGGCGCGGAGCCCTCTCACCGAGACGTCGGTACCGCCCGAGATCGTGACCTTGTCGTCGCCGGCGGTGCCTTCGACCGACACGTGATCGGCGGCACCGTCCGCCGCGCCGAGATCGGCGTCGAGCTTCTCCACCCTCGAGCCGGTGAGGTCGTGCACGGTAATTGCGTCTGCGCCGCCGAATGCCTGAAGCTGCACGTGCTCCACGCGGCCGACGTCCATGACGACGGAGCCGATGTCGCGGCTGAGACGCAGCCTGCCGGCGTTGGACGAGAGGTCGAAGGCCTCGGCGATGTTCGCGCCGTTGAAGAGCAGCGTGTCGGTCCCGTCCTGGCCGTTGACGACGTCGCTGCCGTCTCCGGGATCCCACTGGAACGTGTCGTCGCCGGTACCTAGGAACGCCACATCGGCGCCCTGATTGCCGTCGACGAAGTCGTTGCCGTCGCCGCCGAGGAGGCGGTCGGCGCCGTTGCCACCGGCGATCGTGTCGTTGCCCGCACCGCCGTCGACGGTGATGGCGATGAGCGCCGCCAGGTTCCCGGACGCGGAGAAGCTGTCGTCACCGCCGTTGGCGTTGAGCACGAGGTTCTCCGAAGCGGCGATGTCAATCGAGAACGGCAGCGGATTGACGCGATCGAAGCGGACGCGCGTACCGTTCGCGGTCGCCGTGAACTGCTCGGCTGCGTTGCCGCCGTTCACCTCGACCGTGTCTGTCCCGTTCCCGCCGTCATTCAGGTCGGTGTCGTCGCCGGGGTTCCAGATCATGCGATCGTTTCCGTCTCGGCCGAAGACCTGATCGATGCCGTCGCCGCCCGTCAGGACGTCGTCGCCGTCGGCGCCGAGGAGCAGGTCATCCCCGCCCTTGCCGAGCAGCACGTCGTTTCCGGCTTGGCCCCCGAGCACGTCGTTGCCGGAGCCGCCGACCACGGTGTCGTTGCCGTCGCCACCGGCCAGCGACGCCGGCGGCAGCGCGCCGTTGGCCTCGTCGAGGCTGAGCGAGTCGTCACCGCCCTGGCCTGACACCTGGATCAGCGTTGTGTTGGCCACCGTCGGCGTGCCTCCCGAGACGTGGATCGCGCCGCCGTTCACCAGGATCGTTCCCGCTGCGTCGCGGCTGATCACGATCGAGTCGGGTGCAGCATCGCCGACGACCGTCAGGATGCCCTTGTTGAATGACGCGGTCGCTGCCGCGTTCGCCGCTTGGCTCGCCGCGAAGAACACGCCGACGCCGAGCGTCATGCCGGCCAACAGGCGCGTCGCGCGCCACCGGCTGCTTGTACCTCTTGCCTTCATCGTTCCTCCTTCGAGAAGCCGACCACGAGGCCGGCGGATGTCCCTTGCTTCAGCTAGAGACTCCGGCGATCCGCATCCATTCCCGCGCAAATGTCCTCGAGCGGCTCGGGAATAACGTCGTTCGAAAGGGGTCCTCCAGGGCGTGAGTGCTTTTTGCGTCTATCCCGTAAATCGAGAGCTACTGTTTTGCCCGGCGTGGTGAGACGTCCCGAACCGGTCGACGACGGTCGAGAGATCGCCGAGCTGGCAGCCCTCGCCGACGGCACCCTTGCCCCCGAGCGCCGCGCTGCGCTCGAAGCGCGGGTGGCGGCGTCGCCGGAGCTCGCCGACCGCCTCGACGAGCAACAGCGGGCCGTCGCGCTCGCACAGGGCGCCGCGGCCGAGGTCGAGGCCCCTTCGGGCTTGCGGACACGCGTCGAGGCGCAACGGCACGGGCGCCGGGCGGCACCGGCGCGTCGCTTCGTCCTGGCCGGAGCCACAGCAGCGGCTGCCCTGGCCGCCGGCATCTCGCTTGCGGTGATCGACTCGGGCAGCCAGGACGGCGCACGCTTCGCCGCAGCCCTCGCCCCAACCGAGCTCGTCCCCGATGTGCATGGCCAGGCGACGCTGACCAAGACACCGTCCGGATGGCGGATCGAGCTGCGAGCCACGGGGCTTCCACGCCTCGCCGACGGACGCTTCTACGAGGCATGGTTGAGGAACCGCGCCGGCGCGCTCGTCCCGGTCGGGACGTTCAACGACGGCCGCAACGTCACTCTGTGGGCGGGTGTTTCGCCCCAGGAGTTCAGGACGCTGACCGTCACCCGCGAGCGCGCCGACGGGAGACAGGCCTCGTCGGGCGAGAAGGTGCTCGTCGGCACGGTTACCGAGCGCGCGCAAGGCTGAGGCGGCCGGGAAAATCAGGTCGGACGAGCGCCGGGAGCATGGCGGCTCTGGGAGAACCTTGGTAGCCCATCATCGGGCAGCGGCTCCCACGAGGCAGCGGAGGCAACGAACTGGCGCACGCTCGGACGGATGCCGGGGCCGGCGTCGAACGTCCCCATCCGGATGCCGACCGATTCCGCGTGGCTGGTATTCCGACCGAAGATCGCCGACCCGCACGTGCCGCAGAACCACTTCTCGCCACCGTCTGGCGGCTTCCACATCCGCAGGTCCCGCTCGCCGGCGACGATCCGGAAGCTTCCCGGCGCCGGGTGTGCCTGCGGCGAGGCTGCGGCGCCGGTCCGCCGCTGGCAGCGTCTGCAGTGGCAGTAGCTGGCGCGGACGAGCGGCTCCGTGACTTCGTACTGCACGGCACCGCAGTTACAGCCACCTGTGAGAGGGAGCTTCATCCCCTGGATATCCGGTAGCACGCCCACTCCTGCTCTCAGGCGGAGCCGCCGTCGACTCGCTGCACGACCTGCCGGCGGGCGCGATAGAGCCGGCTCATGACCGTCCCTTCCCGGATGCGAAGCGCTCGCGCGGCCTCTTTGTAGGAGAGGCCGGTGATGTCGACGGCGACGAGGACGTCGCGGAAGTCGTCCGGGAGGTCGGCGACCGCCGCGTAGAGCTGGGCGGCCTCGAGCGCTGCGTGCGGCTCCCGCGCCCGCGGATCGGCCACCACGCCGAGGTCGTCGGGTAGTGGGCCGGGCCGCAGCCGGCGGCTTTCCGTCCGCCGCTTCGTCAGGAAAGTATTTCGAAGCGCGCGTAGGAGGTAACCGAGGTCGTCCTCGTGGCGGAGCATGCGCGGGCGCGCTAGCACTCGCGTGTATGTCTCCTGGACGAGGTCTTCCGCGTCCTCGCGCGAGCCGCACAGCGCCCACGCGGCCCGGTACAGCCGGTCGAGGTGGTCACCGAGCCGGGCGGGATCGAGCGGCCGCTCCAGTGGGCGATCGCTTGCTGCGGCAGGCGCGTATACGCGCGCATCGGACATCTCGGCCTACCTACCTCTCGCCCACTCCGATGTTGTGGTTGAGGTGGAAGACGTTGGCCGCGTCGTAACGGCGCTTGACCTCTCTGAGGCGGTCGTAGTTCGGACCGTAGGCTGCGCGGATCGCATCCTCGGCCTGGTCGTCGCCGAGGTAGTTGAGCCAGCGGCCATTGCGGAGGTGCGGTCGCAGCGCCGCGAACGTGTCGCGCGTCCACGCGATGTTCTTCTCGGTATCGGCCCGGTCGGTCCACACCGACGGGATGAGGAGATTCCATCCCTCCTCGCGGTGCGGCACCGCGGTGTCGCTTGCTCCGATCCGAGTCACTGCGCCGTGGAAGCGCTCGAGCAGGATCGCCGACATCGGTGAGGGGACGGTCGCAAACCGCTCGACGGCCACGTCGATCAGGTCGTCACCGAGGCCGCCCGTGAAGCTCGAGAGCCAGTAGTTGAGCGATCCGGCCGGGTAGCCCGCGTCGAGGATCGTATTCATCACCGGATAGGGCATCGGCCCGACCTGGACAACCAGCGGCGATCCCCAGTCGATGAACGGCTCGAGGTCGCGCTCTGCCTCGTCGGACTCGCCGGCGTGGAAGACGACGAGAGCCGCGAGCTTCGCGCCCGAGCCGTCGGGTGCGTGTACGAGCCCGGCGAAGACCGTGAGGTCGTCCGAGGCGTCGGCGACGGCGTCGCGGTAGAAGCGCAGCAGATCCGGCGCGTCGTCGATCGAGTGGGCGATGAGCCCTCCGACGATCGACCGCAACGGATGCAAGCGATACGTGAGCGACGTCGCGACGCCGAAGTTGCCCCCACCGCCGCGCAGCGCCCAGAACAAGTCGGGGTGCGAGCCGGCGTCGACGTGGAGGATCTCGCCGTCGGCCGTCACGAGCTCGACCGCGAGCAGGTTGTCCGCGGCGAGGCCGTACTTGGCCATGAGCCAGCCCAGGCCGCCGCCGAGCGTGTACCCCGCGATCCCTGTCGTCGAGACAAGTCCACCGGTGACGGCCAGCCCGTGCCTGGCGGCTGCGTCGTTGAGCTCGGCCCAGATCACGCCGCCCTGAGCAGTGGCGGTCGCTCGTTCGGGATCGATGGCGATCCCCTTCATCTCGGCGAGGTCGATCATTACCCCACCCTCGGTCACGGCTCGACCGGCGACGTTGTGGCCGCCGCCTCGGACCGAGACCTCGAGCCCGGAGTCGCGCGCGAAAGCGAGCGCCGCAACGACGTCGTTCGCCGTCCGGCATCGGACGATCAGTGCCGGCTTGCGATCGATGAGGCCGTTGTGCACAGCCCGCGCCTCGTCATAGCCTGCGTCGCCCGGTGCGAGCAGCGCGCCCGAGACCTGCTCGGCGAGATCGGCGATGAGGGACGGGTTCGAGAGAGTGGTCATGAAGTGCGTCTCCTTTCGGAACTCATACGTCGAGTGACGCGAGTGAGATTAGGAGGCGACCTAGCGGGCCCGCATCGCGGACGCCCCTAGACCTCGACCCCAATCTTGGGGCCGACCACCCCTACATCTTCCGTGCCCTTTGCGACCAAAAATGCGTCGGAGACCTAGGATTCCGACGTGAGCGCACGCGAGGGTCGAACGAGACCTGGGGCGCGCACAGGGCGTCTCCTCGAGCGCGAGTGGGAGTTGGAGACGCTCGCCGCCGCAGTGACGGCGGCCGCCGACGGAACGGCGGGTGTCGTGCTCATCGAGGGTCCGGCGGGAATCGGGAAGTCCCGGCTTCTCGCCGAGGCGCGCGCGTTGGCGGAGGAGCAGGAGCTGTGCGTCTGCTCGGCGCGCGCGGGCGAGATGGAGCGAGACTTCCCATTCGGGATCGTCCGCCAGCTGTTCGAGTCACACGTGCTCGGCGAAGGGAAACGCTCGCGCTTACTCTCCGGCGCCGCTGCGGCGGCCGCGCCAGTGTTCGGCCTCGACGGGGGGCGTTCGGGTAACGAGCCTCCCGACGAAGGAACCTTTGCCATGCTGCACGGGCTCTTCTGGCTCACCGTCAACCTGTGCTCCGAGCGCGCGCTGTTGCTGGCGGTGGACGATTTGCACTGGTGCGACAGCGCCTCGGCTCGGTTCCTCGGCTATCTGGCGCGGCGGCTGGATGACCTTCCAGTGGCGCTCGTGGGCAGCCTGCGGTCTTCGGAGCCTGAGGCCGATCAGGTTGCCTTGGAGGAGCTGGCCAGCGAGCCGCACGCGCAGGTGCTCATGCCCGGGCCGCTCACGGCTGCAGCAGTGGCTGAGGTAGTAGGTGACCGGTTGGGTGAGGAGGTCGACTCCGCCTTCGCCGACGCCTGTCACTCCTCGACCGACGGGAACCCACTCCTGCTCAACGAGCTTCTCAAGACGCTCGCCGCCGATCGGGTCCAGCCGGACGCGGCCCACGCCCATGTCGTCGCCGAACTTGGTCCGAGGGCCGCCTCGAGAGCGGTGATGTTCCGCCTGGCGCGCCTTTCACCCGACGCTCTACAGGCAGCGCGAGCAATCTCCGTGCTCGGCGACGGAGCCGAGTTCACCGTCGCGGCGGCGCTCGCGCAGCTCGATGCTCTTCCGTTTGCCGCCGCCACCCGCGACCTCGTGCATGCGGAGATCCTGCGGCCCGACCCGCCGCTCGGTTTCGTGCACGAGCTGGTTCGGGCGGCCGTCTACCACGATCTCGCTCCCGCGGAGCGCGAGCTGTATCACGAGCAAGCGGCCAAGCTCCTCGCCGGGCTCGACGCGCCGAAGGAGCAGATCGCGGCACATGTCCTCGCGATGCCGGCGCGCGGCCAGGACTGGGTGGTGGAGGTGTTGCGCGACGCGGCCGATGCTGCGTTCGCCAGGGGCGACCTCGACGCGGCGATTTCACTGCTACGTCGTGCGCTCGGCGAGCCTCCGCGACCCGAGCTGCGCCCGGAGCTTCTGCTCGAGCTCGGGCGAGTCGAGGCGAGGACCTTTCTCCCCGATGCAACCGACCATCTGCAGCAGGCATACGAGCTCGCACGTGATCCCTTCATGCGGGGCGACGCGGCCGACCAACTCGGGCGGACGCTCATCTTCCTGGGAGCGCCCGACCAAGGCGGTGCGATCGCCGGCGAGGCCGCGCGTGAGCTGCCCACCGAGTTCGACGACTTCGCTCGGCGCCTCGAGGCGGTGGAGTTCTTCGCGCTGAGCTTTGGAGCCGAGCCCAATGCAGACGAGCGAGAGCGAATGCTCGCCTACCGAGACATGGACGCCTCCGGCGGCCTCGGTGTCAAGGGCCTCGCCGCCGTCGTCGCCTGGCACTGGACCCTCTCCGGAGGTCCCGCCGAACGCGTGTGCGCGCTCGCTCGGAAGGCGCTCGAAGGCGGCAGCCTGCTCGCTGGTGACGGCCTGATGGTGCTCGTCGCCACGGTCCCCCTCGCGCTTGCCGATCTCGACGAAGCGGTCGACGGATGGGACGTCCAGCGGGCGGAAGCTCATCGTCAGGGCTCGGTCTTCCGGATCGGTGGCGTCCAGTTGTGGAACGGCTACACGCAGCACCTGCGCGGCGACCTCGCCGAGGCCGAATCCGAGCTGCGCGCGTCCCAGGAGACGGTGGCGCTCTGGGGCATGCCAATCGAGGCGCAGTGGGCGCCTGCGCTCCTCGCCGAGGTGCTGGTCGAGCGGGGTGCGATCGGCGAGGGCCATGCCCTTTTGGACGCCGCCGGCTCACCGCATGCAGGCTCGGACCACGCGATCCTCGTCGATCGAGCTCGGATGCGCATCTTGCTGGCCGAAGGGCGGGCCGAGGAGGCGCTCGAGTACGCCGACGTGTTCGAGCTCCGCGCCGGCTGGATGCGTCAGCCGCGCTACGCGCCCTGGCGATCGCTCAAGGCGCAAGCGCTCGACCGGCTCGGCCGGCAGGACGAGGCGGTGGAGCTCGCGGTCGACGAGCTCGAGATTGCGCGCGGATGGGGATCCGCCGGCACCGTCGGACGTTCGCTGCGTGTGTTGGGAACGATCCTGCGCACGGACGGCATCGAGCAACTCGAGGAGGCGTGCGCTCTGCTGGAGAATGCTCCCGCACGCCTCGAGCACGCGAAGGCTCTCGCCGCGCTCGGCGGCGTGCTGCGACGTGCGCGCAAACCGACCGAGGCTCGCGAGCCGCTTCGTCGCGCGCTCGAGCTCGCGGATGTCTGCGGGGCGCAACCCCTCGCCGACCACGTTCGTGCTGAGATCTACGCGACGGGCGCCCGCCCCCGCTCGTCTGCGCTCGGCGGGGTCCTTTCCTTGACGACGAGCGAACGACGTGTCGCCGATCTTGCGGCCGGGGGGCAGACCAACCGCGACATCGCACAGAGCCTCTTTGTGACGCCGAAGACGGTCGAGGTGCACCTCACCAACGCGTACCGCAAGCTCGGGATTGGGTCGCGCCGCGACCTCGCGCGCGCGCTCGCCGGGTCGAACTGAAGACCCGCTGGGAATAGACGCCGCTCGCCGGTGTCTTTAGCAGGAGAGGTCAAACACACCGAGACGGAGCGATGAACACGCCTGATCCATCCCAGCAAACCCGCAGAGCCTCGGAGACGAATGATCCTCGAGGCGACATGAGCGCACCGGCTCGAGAACTGGCCCGGCGCCAGAGCGGAAGGGACGAGATCCTCCTTCTCTGGTACGCCGACGGCAACCGCGTAGAGCTGCTCGTCCACGACCCCGACACCGGCGCAGGCTTCCTCGTCGAGGTCGCCGCAGGTGACGCACTCGACGCCTTCTACCACCCTTACGTCTACGCAGCCGGGGGCGAGAGCACTCCGTGCGTGGTCGAGTGCGGCACGGCGGCCGTCGATGCCTAGCGTCGACTGCCTTCAGGAAGCGATTCGTGCGCTCGTCGCCGAACGGCAGGCCATGCGCGAACGCGGGGCAAGCCGCGACGAGCTCGAATGGAACCGTCTCGCTTTGGCCGGGCGGCAACGCCAGCTTTCTCGGGCGCTGATCGAAGAGTACGGTCGCGGCCCTCAGCGCGAAGCCGCCTGATCTCGGGAATAGGTTCCGGGAGGCGGAGTCTCCTTAGAGGACCATCATCGATCCGAAGGGAGAACGTTCATGACCGCCAACCGCAAGAGTTCACGACAGAAGATGGGTTCCACGTCAATCGGCCTCTTCCGGCGGTTACGGGGGCCGCTCGCCGGCGCGGCAGCTATCTCGCTCGTATTCATGACCGCGACAGCTCTGGGCGGGTCGGGGGTCGGAGGCGTCTTCAACCTCGGTCAGACGAACACCGTCGATGCGCAGTCGCAGCTGATCGGGAACGTAGGCGGCAACCCCGAGCTGCGAGTCGAGAACGCAGCCACCTCTGCCAACTCGTTCGGAATCCTCGGGAAAATGAGCTCGTCCTCGGCCACTGCCGACTCTGCCGGAGTTCGCGGCGAGAACGACTCCAGCGGAATCGGCGTCGCAGGGGAGAGCAATGACGGATTTGGAGGGGCGTTCAAGAGCTTCAGCGGCAATGCGCTGCTGGCGACCACTCACGGGCTCGACAAGGATGCGATCGTCGGGACCTCCGACAACGGCTCTGGCGCGGGTGTCTTCGGGAGCAACGAGAATGGCATAGGCGGGCGCTTCGTTGGCTTGACCACCGGAGCTCTCGGCTCCGTCAGCGGTCGCGGATCGACCGGAGTCTCGGGCTCCTCGAGCGGCGCGGCCGGCCGAGGCGTGAAAGGCACGGCATCCGCATCCGGCGGCGTCGGGGTCGAGGGAATCGCCAGCAGCGATTCGAACTCGATCGGGGTTCACGGCGTCAGCACGACGGGGCTCGCCGGCAAGTTCGACGGCAACGTCAAGATCCAGGGAAGCGTGACGGCGAGCGCCAACATCGCCAAGACCTACAGCGGCGTCGCCGGCTCCGCGATTCCCGTTGCATACGGTGTGATCAGATCGGACGGAGTCAGGCTCGCGGAACCGCCAACGTGACCAGCGTGCTCGACTCTACGAACAAGCAGTACGTGATCACAATCGCCGGCGCGAGCTATACGACCACGGGCTTCATCACTGTGGTCACGCCGCTCTCTGGCTCGGCGCCACTGATCGCCTCGACGTCCGCGCTGACCGGCAAGCTCGTCGTCAGGCTCACGGACGCCGCGAACCAGGCGCAGCAGGCCCAGTTCAGCTTTCTGACCTACAAGCCGTAGCCGAGGCGTCGGCCCTGGCGGGTGGAGGTTCGGAGATCGGGCCTCCACCCGTAGCCCTTTCGGCCGAGATCTTTCGAAACGCGTCACGCCGGCCCTGGAGCGAGGGACGGACCTCGACCCCCCAGCTGGCCGATGCCTGACCCCCGCGCGATAACGAGTTGCGCGCCAACGGATCTCGGACGCGTGAAACTACGCCTCGTGGTGCTGACGATCCCGCTCGCAGGTCCCGGCGGAGAGCCCGTCGATCTCTGGCGCACGCTCGTCTCGCATGGCGTCGCCGACCTCGCGCCGATGAGCGTCGACGACGAGGCGCGCACGCTCACCGCGACGTTGCCGGTCGCCGGCTTCCGGCCGCGCACGGTCGTCGTCCGCGAGGGGAAGCGCGGCGCGCGGGTCGACGTCCTCGGTCCGAAGCTGAGCGCCCGCGGAGAGGAGCGCCTGCGCAGCGTCCTTCGTCGTGTCCTCAACCTCGACGAGGACTTGTCCGCGTTCTACTCCGTGGCTCTGGCTGACCCCGATTTAGCGTGGGCAGCCCAGGGTGCTGGTCGGATGCTGCGCAGCCCGACCGTTTTCGAGGAAGTGGTCAAGACGATCTGCACCACGAACTGCGCCTGGTCGGCGACCGTGCGCATGACGACGGCGCTCGTCGAGCACCTGGGCGACCCTTCGGCGGGCGCTCACGGCCGCGCCTTTCCCCGGCCCGAGGCCATGGCAGAGGCGCACGAGGACTTCTACCGGGACGTTGTGCGCGCGGGGTATCGCGGCGCCTATCTCAAGAGCATCGCGTCCGCCGTCGCCACAGGCGAGCTCGACCTGGAGCAGCTCCACGACCCGGACCTTTCCGACGCGGACGTAGCCGAGCGCCTGCTCGCGCTTCCCGGCGTCGGCCCGTACGCGGCCGCCCACGTGATGATGCTGCTCGGGCGCTACTCGACCCTGGTGCTCGACTCGTGGACGCGGCCCAAGTACGCCCGTCTCACGGGGAAGAAGAAGGTCGCGGACTCCACCATCATCCGCCGCTTCCGCGGGTACGGGCCGTACGCGGGCCTGGCCTTCTGGCTCTTTCTGACGCGCGACTGGGTTCCAGATCCCGCCGAGGAAGCACCCGTCCGCCTGAGCGCGGGCGAACCGCGCTAGGACGCTGTCAAGAATTCGTAAGGAAGCCCCGGGAGGGCTTGGTCCGGCGCGCGGCCGGGTACTTCCCCAGCATGCGTAGAAAGTCGCTCATCCTCGTAGGGCTGGCGATTTCGCCCGCCGCGGCCCTCGCGGCACCCTCACCGACTTCGGTGAGCATCGCCGCCGAGCCGATGGTGGTGACGTACGGCTCGGACATCAAGCTCTCGGGCATGGTGACGCCCGCGAAGGCGGTCAAGGTGCAGGTCTCGAGTCAGGCCTGCATGAAGCCGCAGGCGCGGCAGGAGCCGCTGACGGTGACGTCCAGCGCACAGGGCGCGTGGAGCACATCCGTCATGCCTACCTCCCGGACTGCCTATCTGGCGAAGGCGAAGAGCGCGGACAGCCCCGCCCTGATCGTCCAGGTGCAACCCGCGGTCAGGCTGGCGAAGGTCGGCAGGCACCGATTCCGCACGCGCATCAGCGCCGCGCAGTCCTTCGGCGGCAAGATCGCGCTCTTCCAGAAGCGGACCTCGATCGGCTGGAAGACCGTCAAGAGCGTCATCCTCACCGAGCTCGGCTCGGGGAGTGGAACCGTCGTCTCAGGCAAGACCTTCCGTTCAGGCATCCGCGCCGGGAGAACCGTGCGCGTCCTCTTCACCCAGCACCAGGCCGGGGACTGCTACCTGGCCGGCACCAGCGGTTTGCTGAGGAACTAGCCCTTTTCAGGTCGCCCGGGGCCGGCGAGCTCGGTCGTCGGCCCAATCGGGCTCGTCCTCGTCCACGAGCCCAAGTGCGCCACGAGGCCCGATACTACGCCGCATGAGCGTCTACGACCGCCTCGGCGCGCGTCCCGTCGTCAACTGCCGGGGCGTGTACAGCGAGCTCGGAGGAGCGATCATCGGGGAGAACGTCTGGGCGGCGATGACCGAGGCGAACCGGAGCGCTGCATCGATGAGCGAGCTGCTCGAGGCGACGGGGAAACGGCTGGCCGCGCTCCTCGGAGCGGAGGCTGGCCGCGTCACGCCGGGCGCAGCCGCCGGGATCGCGCTGGCAACGGCTGCGTGCATGACGCGCGGCGACGGCGAGGCCTCGGAGCGCCTGCCCGAGACGAGCGGGCTGCCGGACGAGATCGTCTTCCAGCGCGTCCAGCTGCCGGAGTACAAGTACGCGCGCGTCATCCGGATGCCCGGCGCAAGCTCCGCCTGGTTGACTCGCGGCAGGAGCTCGAGCAGGCGCTCGATCCCGAGCACGTCGCTGCGGCGTTCGTCCCCGCGCACCTGGACGAGCTGCCGGGCGCGCTACCGCTCCGGGAGGTCGCGGCGCTCGCCCGCGAGCGCGGGATTCCGACGATCGCCGATGCGGCCTTCCTCAACTACCCGCCCGAGGGGATGCGCCGCTTCACCGAAGAAGGGGCCGACCTCGTCTGCTTCAGCGCCAAGTACTCCTACGGCCCTAACACGGGCGGCTTCGTCGTCGGGCGCGCCGACCTGGTGGACGCGCTCGCCGGCGTCGACTTCACGAACTTCGAGACCGGGCGCTGGGCGAAGTACGGCCGCCCGTTCAAGCTCGACCTGCACACGGTGGTGGGGACGACGGTTGCCGTGGAGGAGTGGTTCGACGCGGACCACGAAGCGCGCTGGCGCTCGTACGCGGAGCTGGTCGACCAGCTGGCGAGCGCGGTGGAGGGTCTCCCAGGCGTGAGCACCGAGCGGCGCTTCTTCACCATGGTCGAGACGCTCGAGGACGAGCCTGTGAACTGCCTGGTGCTGCATACCGCACGGGCACCGGAAGTGGAGCGCGCCCTCTGGGACGCGAACCCGCGCATCGCCGTGCACCGGTGGGACGACACGCTCATCGTCGCCGTCGACACGCTCCTCCCCGAGCAGTGCGCGTACGTCGCCGCCCAGCTGCGCGCCTCGCTCGCGTAATGATCGTCGCGGCTCTGGGCGACTCGATCACGGCAGGGTCGCCGCACTGGGATCCGGATCCCGCGGTGCGGGCACGCATCCGCCGGCCCGACCCCGAGAGCCAGTACGAGCACTGGGCCACGCTTCGCGATCCGCGCCTGGCCTTCCGCAACTGCGGGATCTACGGGCAGCGGACGGACGAGATCGCGCTCCGGCTCGACGAGTGCGCGACCGGCGCCGACGTCCTCATCGTCCAGGGCGGGATCAACGACATCGCGCAGCGGCACCCGGTCGAGCCGGCGGCGGAGAACCTGCGCGCGATGGTCGAGCGCGGACTCGAGCTCGGGCTGCGCGTGGTCGTCGCCGAAGTCCTTCCCTGGAACAACGGCCATCCGCGTGCCGAGAAGCCGATCCGGCGGCTGAACGCGCTGATCCACGAGCTCGGCGCCCCGGTGCTGCCCTTCCACGACACGCTGGAGGACCCCGAGCGCCCCGGCCGGATGCGCGAGGAGTGGACGTCGGACGGCGACCACCCGTCCGTCGAGGGCTACCGGCTGCTCGGCGAGGTCGTTGCGCACGCGCTCAGCCGCTGAGGATCGGGCCGGCGCGGAGCTTCGCGACCGACTCCGCGAGCTCGGCCTCGTCGCCAAGCTCGAGCGAGATGCGGATCCCGTCGAACTCGCGGCGCTGGGCGAGCAGCTCCACGCGCCGCCGAAACGCCACGTCCACCGGCGGGTAGTGCTCGAGCACCGCGTCGACGAACTGAACGCCGAAGTACGCCTGCGCCGCGAAGTCGGCCGCGGGGTCGTCGAGCGAGAGGCCCTCCCAGTCGAGGACGCCTGTCAGCTCGCCCGACTCGTCCACGAGCAGGTTCCCGTACCACGGGTCGCCGTGGCGCAGCGCCGGCTCGAAGCGTTCGAGCTCGTTGCGGGCCGAGCCCCACCAACGGGTGACGCGCTCGATTTCGTAGGGCTCGAGAACGCCTTCCAGGTCCGGAAGATCCTGCAGCGGCCAGGCGGCCGGCACCTCGACGTCGAGCGAGATGGAGTGAAGCGCCGTGAGAAACCCGCCTAGACCGGCGGCGAGCAGGTCCGATCCCGTGACCGGGTGACGACCCGGCAGCTTGCGGTAGCCGATCGCGCCGAACGGAAAATCTGGATGCCCGGGCTCGATCCTCCACTCCGGCAGCGGGATCCGTGCTGGGAGGCGCTCGGCCAGCAGCGGAAGAAGGCGCTGCTCCGCGGTATGGCCGTTGGCGGTCCCCTCCTGCCGCGGAATGCGGAAGACGATCCCGTCCGCGGTCTCGACGGCGACGCTATGGAAGCCGGTCGCGAGCTCCTCGAGCGGCGCGACTTCGAGCTCGGGGAACGCGCGCGTCAGCCGCTCCTCGAGGTCCTTCACTGCGCGTCGATGGCCGCGCGCAGCGAGCGGACGTAATCGTGCAGCGCCTTCGGGCCCTCCTCCGCCACCTGGACGGCGCGGCTGCCGACGACCACGCCGTCCGCGTGCGCCGCGGCCTCGGCCGCCTGCTCGGGCGTCGAGATGCCGAATCCGAGGAGCAGCGGGACGTCTGTGACGTCGCGGGCGCGGCGGACGAGCTCGGCAGCCTGCGGCGAGAGCGACTCGCGCGGCCCTGTCGTTCCGGTGACCGACACGAGGTAGAGCCAGCCGTCCGTTCGCTGCGCCGCGAGCTCGAGCCGCTCGGCCGGAGTGGTCGGCGCGACGAGCTGGACGCGGCGGAGCTCCGGCTCGGCCTCGATGGGCAGGTCGGCGACGATGAGGCTGGTCGCGCCCGCGGCCCGCGCGTCCTCGGGAAGCGCTCATACCCGTGCGCCTCGAGCAGCGACGCGTAGGTCATGGGGACGAGCGGGACGTCCACGCGCCGGCGCGTCTCGGCCAGGCATTCGAGGCATGCGTCGGTGCGCATGCCTGCAGCCAGCGCCCGCTCGGCCGCGGCGCGGATGACCGGCCCGTCCGCGAGCGGGTCCGAGAACGGAAACCCGATCTCGACCAGGTCGGCGCCGCCCTCCACCGCTGCTTGGGCGAGCTCGGGCGTCTCCCGGCCGGCCATCAGGTAGATCGCGAGGCGCTTCACGGCGAGATCAGCTGCAGCTTCGGGAAATACGTCCGGTAGCGCTTCGTATCCCGGGTCAAGAGGCGCATCCCGCCGACTGAGGCGTGGGCTCCGATGTAGAAGTCCGGAAGAGGCGACCGGCGAACGCCTCCCGCCCGCCGGTAGGCAAGGAAGGTGCGTCCGGCGAGGAACGCAGCCTCCCAGGGAAGAGGCCAGCGGACCAGGTCCTCGACAGGAAAGGCTTCGTCGATCATTTCTGCCTGCTCCATTCGGACCGCGATCTCGGAGTAGACGATGGGATTGATGCCGGCGTCCCCGGCGGCCGCCGCCGTTGCAAGGGCCCCGGCGGACCATGTGAACCACGTGGGGTCCCGGGTCAGTATGTCGATCAGGATGTTGGAGTCGACGAGCGTGTGCGCGAACTCGTCACTCACCGCGGGTGAGGGACATGATCTCGTCCGTCGACATCCCGGGGCCGGCGCTTCCGGCTGCGCGCTCAATCATCCGTCGTGCTCGATCGGCCCGATCCAGCTCGTCGAGTCGAGCCTCGATCGCCTGACGGGCGATCTCGCTCATATTCGTCCGGTCGCCCGCCGCCCGAACAGCAAGACGCCTTTTCACTTGCGGATCGAGGCGAACGATGAGAGTGTCTGTATTACTACTCATGCAAAATAATATAGCAGTTTATCTAGCCAGCACTTCGTCCAGATCCTTGTCCCCCCGCCCGGACAGACACACGAGAACGAGCTCCGCGTCCAGGTCGGCCGCGCGCGCGAGCGCATGTGCGGGCTCGAGCGCCGGGACGATTCCCTCCTTCGCCGAGAGGCGCTTGAAGGCGGCTACCGCTTCCTCGTCGGTCGCCGTCACGTAGGTCGCGCGGCCCGAGTCGCGCAGGAACGCGTGCTCGGGGCCGACGCCGGGGTAGTCGAGCCCGGCCGAGATCGAGTGCGCGTCCAGCACCTGCCCGTCCTCGTCGGCGAGGAGCGACGAGCGGGCGCCGTGCAAGACGCCCGGCCGTCCCGTGCCGAGGCTCGCCGCGTCGCGCGCCTCCACGCCCACGAGACGCACGTCCTCGTCCTCGAGGAAGCCGGAGAAGATCCCGATCGCGTTCGAGCCGCCGCCCACGCAGGCGACGACCGCCTCGGGCAGGCGGCTCTCGGCGGCGAGGAACTGCTCCCGCGCCTCGAGTCCTATAACGGATTGCAATTCACGGACGATCTCTGGATAAGGATGCGGCCCCACGCAGGAGCCGATCAGGTAGTGCGTCGTCTCGACGTTCGTGATCCAGTCGCGGATCGCCTCGCTCGTCGCCTCCTTGAGCGTGCGCGTGCCGAACTCGACCGGCCGCACCTCGGCGCCCAGGAGGCCCATGCGCTCCACGTTCGGATGCTGGCGGCGCATGTCCTCGGAGCCCATGTAGACGACGCACTCGAAGCCGAAGCGAGCGCACACGGTCGCCGTGGCCACGCCGTGCTGCCCGGCGCCGGTCTCGGCCACGATCCGCCGCTTGCCGAGACGCCGCGCCAGCACCGCCTGGCCGAGCGCGTTGTTCAGCTTGTGCGCCCCGGTGTGAAGGAGGTCCTCGCGCTTCAGGTACAGCCGCTTGCCCGGCGCGAAGCGCTCCGCGAGGGTCAGCGGCGTCGGGCGGCCGGCGTACTCGCTCCCGAGCTCGTCCAGCTCGCGACGGAACGCTTCGTCCGCCCAAGCCTCACGCCAGCCGGCTTCCAGCTCGTCCAGGGCAGGGACGAGCGTCTCCGGAACGTAACGGCCGCCGTACGGGCCGTACAGCCCAGCGGTCATCGCGCCGCGGCCACGTACGCGCGCACGCGCTCGTGGTCCTTGATCCCCGGCGCGGTCTCGAGGCTGGAGCTGGCGTCGACTGCCCACGGGTGGATCTCGTCGATAGCTCGCCGGACGTTCTCCGGGCCGAGCCCGCCGGCGAGCATCAGGCGACCCTCGGTCTGCTCCGGGCGCGCTCGAAGTGGCGTCGGATCGTGCTGCAGCCAGGGGAGATCGACGACCCGCGCCACTTCCTCGCCGCCGCGCAAGAGGACGGCGTCGCGGCCGCGGTGGTCCTCCTCGCGCGCGTAGAGCTGGACGAGATCGGCGGGCGCGTCCCCCTCCTCGCCCACGTAGACCGCGACGGACAGCACCGTCTCGGGGACGGGCAGAATCTCGGCCGCGCGGCGCGGGCTCTCCTTCGCCAGGATGAACCCGGCCAGGTCGGCGCCGGCCTCGACGGCTGCGGCAACGTCCTCCTCGCGCGTCAGCCCGCACACCTTCACGAGCGGGCGCGAGATCAGCTCCGCGAGCTTCGCGGACGGATCGGGGGCGCGCATCAGCGTCGAGCCCACGAGGATCGCGTCGGCGCCGGCGAGCTCTGCGGCGGCTCCCTGCGCGCGGGACGCAATTCCGCTCTCGGCGACCACCACCCGGTCGCGCGGCGCGCCGGCGACCAGCTCCAGCTGCGCCCGCCGGTCGATTGCGAACGTCCCCAGATCGCGAGCGTTGAGGCCGATCGGGTCGGCGCCGAGCCTGACGGCGCGCTCGAGCTCGTCCGAGTCGTGGGCCTCGACGAGGGTGTCGAGCCCGAGCTCGGCAGCTCGACCCATGAGGCGCGTCACCTCCTCGTCGTCGAGGTCACGCAGGAGCAGGAGGACGGCATCCGCCCCGGCCTGCCTCAGCATGCGGAGCTCTTCCTCGGCGGAGAAGAAGCCCTTGGCCAGGAGAGGAAGGTCGGTGGACGACCGCGCGTCCACGAGATCGGCGACCGAGCCCCCGAAGCGCTCGTCCACGAGGATGGAGACGGCGGCGGCACCGGCGCCTTCGAACCCGGCGGCGAGCGCGAGCGGGTCGGCGTCCGGGCGGAGATCGCCCGCCGAGGGCGAGCGCCGCTTGACCTCGGCGATCGCGCTCAAGCCGGGGGCGGCAAGTGCGTCGCGAAAGCGTCCCACCTAGGCGACCCTCTCCGCGCGCGAGAACGCGACCAGCTCGTCCAGACGGTCCGCCGCGGCGCCGGAATCGACGGCCTCGCGCGCGCTCTCGAGGCCCTCGCCCAGGTCGGCAGCGTGCCCTGCGGCGGCAATCGCACCCGCGGCGTTGAGGAGGATCGCGTCGCGTCGTGGCCCAGGCTCACCCGCGAAGACGGCACGGATCATCGCCGCGTTCTCCGCCGGGGCCCCGCCGCGCAGGTCTTCGTCCGCGCAGCGTTCGATCCCGAGGTCCAGCGGGTCGATCTCACGCTTGTGCAGCTCCCCGTCGACGACCTCGTACACCAGGTTCACGCCCGCCGGCGAGAGCTCGTCGATTCCCCCTGCGCCGTGCACGACGAAGGCGCGATGCGCACCGAGGCTGACGAGGACGCCGGCGATCGTCGGCACGAGGTCGGCGGAGTAGACGCCGACGATCTGCGCCCGGGCGCGGGCGGGATTCGTGAGCGGGCCGAGGACGTTGAAAATCGTGCGCGTGCCGAGCTCGCGCCGCACCGGAGCGGCGTGGCGCATGGCGGGATGGTGCGTCGGGGCGAACATGAAGCCGAAGCCGAGCTCGTCGATCGACCGGGCGATCCGCGCCGGCTCGAGCTCGAGCTCGAAGCCGAGCGCCTCGAGGACGTCGGCCGAGCCGGAGGCGGACGACACCGCCCGGTTCCCATGCTTGGCCACGCCGGCACCCGCGGCTGCGGCCACGAGCGCGGCCGCGGTCGAGATGTTGAGCGTGTGCGCCCCGTCGCCGCCCGTCCCGGCCGTGTCCACGAGGTCAGGGCGGGAGGGCTCGACCGGAAGGACGTGCTCGCGCATGGCCTCGGCGCAGCCGGCGATCTCGTCCACCGTCTCTCCCTTGAGCCGGAGCGCGACGAGGAACCCGCCGATCTGCGCGGACGTCGCCTCGCCGCGCATGATCTCCCCCATCGCCTCGCGTGCCTCTGACCGGGACAGGTCCCGGCCGTCGAGCAGGCGCGCCAGAGCGTCCTGGATCACCCGCTAACCGTAGCCCCGCGCGCCCTCGCCGAGGACAATCTCCACTCCTCGAGGCACCAGATGCCCAGGAGGATCACGAGCAAGCCGCTGACTCCGGCGAGGTAGACGACAGTGGACGCGTCGTGATCCAGATCGCTCGAGTAGCGGGCGGCGGCTCCGATGTCGAGAAAGAGGGCGACCACTGCGGAAACGACGCCGAGGCGCCCTCGCACCCAGCTTCGCTCCCGCAGCGCGAACCACAGCAGCACCGCGGCGTACGTGCACAGCCACGCGCCGACGACCCGTGCCGGAAGCGACGGGAGCGGCCACGGCCACCTGGCGACGAGCCAGCCCCAATCCACGAAGAGACCGACCCCGAGCAGCGCGATTACCGCTCCGGCGAGGGCGCAGACGAGCCGGGATGCAGGCAGCGCGGCGGCGTCCTTCGCGGGGTCACGCACCAGGCGCTCCTGACGGATGAACGCCACCAGCACGGCCGGCGGGAGCGCGACGTAGACGGCGAGCCAGATCCAGGCGACCGCCTCGGTCAATCCGCCCTCGCCGAAGGCGAAGGTGTCCAACTCGAGCAGCGTGGCGACGAGCGCGAGCGAGGTGAGGGTGAAGGCCGCGACCGCGACGATCCGCGCGCGCTCCCAGCTCGCCGCGCGGGCGGCGAGGCCGAGGGCGAAGGCGGCGCTGAGGTAGCCCGCGCCAAAGAAGGCGGCCGTCAGCGGCGACTTGATCGTCCACGCCCAGTAGTCGTCCGTGCGGTCCGGGACGGCAGACAGTCCGATCCCGGTGCCGATCGTCAGGCAGAACCCCGCCACGAAGACGGCCCGCGTGTATCCCAGAAGGGGAGTCATCGGTCGGGCGGGAGCATCGCAGGTGCGCTCCCGCCCGACGAGCTGTCTAGTAGTTTCCGCCGCCTCCGCCGCCGGTCAGCATGACGAGGAGCACGACGGCAACCGCGACGGCAATCCCGGCGCCGATGAGGACGAGCCAGGTCTTGCGGCTCCAGCCCGTGCGCTGAGGCTCTTCATGGAGTGTTGCCACGATCTCACCTCCCCTCTCTCTGCCCCGTACTACGGGCCGGGAAGGAAGGCGGATGGATGCAGGTGTTACGAGTTGTTCGCCGTCAGGGACGGAAGCGCATGACCGGCGGGGCGGATCACGTAGACGATGCCGCCCGAGGCCGGAATCCACGCGCGCTCGAACTCCTCGCGGTCGTAGACCTGCCGGACTTCGGCGTCGGTGTCGTGAGCCGGGTCGTAGGCGATCACGTTGCCGTTGCCCGGTGAACCCGCCGATCACCAGGAGGTGCCCGTTCGTGCTCTTGATCGCGCCGGTCAGCTTGTTCGATTTCCAGGCGACCGAGGCGACGAGTGGAACTCCGTCCTTGATGAAGGCCTCAGCCTCGGCCAGGTTGTGCAGCTGGGTGACGTCGGCGACGAGCCCACGCTCGGAGGCGTACGCAGCGTTGAAGGGCCAGTTCCCGGCGCCCTGGTAGTGGTAGTCGTAGACGAACCGCGCGGTGTAGTCGACCTCGGGATCGTTGGGCGGATTCACCCACGCGGTCTCCGTTGGAGTCGGTGCGTAGGCCAGATCCCCAGTACTTGACAACCATCGCGGTGGATGTCGGGCTGCACCACGCCTCGCCGCCGTTGTCGAACTCGGGGTAGTGGTCGTGGTGGGTCTCCTGCGAGTACGGCGGGACGCCGAGGTCGATGCCGAGGGGGAATGCCTCCCATCGTCGTCGCGCTCGGGAACTGGTTCTTCTGGTTGCGCAGGTCCGAGGCGATCGCGCTGTAGCGGCTGACCGACGGGGTGGCCGACGAGCCCGCCCTGCGGAAGAGCGTCAGGCGGAGCCGGTAAGCCACGGCGGGATGATCCTTGGTGAAGAAGGTGTCGATCGAGACGAAGCCGTTCGCGTCGCCCTGGCCGCCCACCGAGGTGCGGTGAAAGTCCGAGTCGCCGTACGACCAGCGGCCGAGGATGTACCACTTGGCCACCGTGCCGTTGTCCAGCTTCGGCTGCACCTCCGACTGGATCCAGGTCCCGGCCGGCGTCTTCGAGTTCCAGGAGGACACGAGCTCGGTGAAGGGGAACGAGAGCGTCGTCCAGGCGGACGTCCAGGTGCCCGAGTCGTACCACCCGGAGCCGTCGACCGGCTGGCCGAGGACGGCGACGCTCGAGAACGGATCCGTGTACTGGTACGAGCCGAAGCCGGCCGCGATCTTCAGCGAGCCGCCCGAGTAGCTGACGCCGCTCGCCGTCCCGCCGCTCAGGTCGAAGGTCTTGTAGTTGAGCGGGAACGGCTGCGCGGCCATGGCGGAACCGGCGAAGAGCAGCGCGGATGCCAACCCGGCTGCGACGGCGAGGACCCCGAAGCGCGTCACGACGCCGACCCTAACACCACCCTTCCGAAAAGTGAAGAGCGACGTCTACGCTTCGTCCCGGAGCGGCACGGGCCCGGTGGCCCAGCCGGTCTTCAAAACCGGTGCGGTCGTGTAACCCACGGCTCGGTAGGTTCGACTCCTGCGCCGCTCCGTCGCCTGAGTTCGGCTTCAACAGCAGACTTCTCGCGTCGATCGACACGCCGCGGTTGTGTCCGTGATCTTCACTCGCTGGAGGAGATTGACGGTCTCATCGACAGTCTCGCGTGAATCTCCGGCGTTCGTCGGGGCAGGTCGCTCGCACCGGCCCCCACGCGACCGCGCTCGATCAGCAGGTTGATCACGAACGCGCTTCGGTCTGCCGCTGGCAGTTCTGGCGTCTGCGCGAGCGCATACGAGCGGCAAAAGCCCGAGGGTCCGACCCACCTTTACGCGATAATGGGTTTGTGCCTCGATCAGGTGCGCTCATCATTCTCGGAGCAGTGTTGGGGAGCCTCGTCCTCGCGTCCTCTGCCGCGTCGCACGGCGGCCGAGCGGGTTCTTGCAGTGCTATGACGGCGGCTCAGCAACGCGCGCGAGCCCACATCATCTTCAAGGGAGTCGCACTCGACGGCCTAACGGCCACCGGTATCCAGCGCTTCCGCGTGATCCGCTATCTCAAGGGGAAGGGGCCAAAGACGGTCCGGCTCAGTACTGGGCGCAAGCGTCTTCCAGGCGGAGTGACGGTCATAAGCTCCGAGAGCATTAACGCCTCCCGGGGTGAGACCTGGCGCATCTATGCGCGGCCGGTGAGACCACGGCTCTTCCAGACAAGCGTCTGTGACGGGTCCCGCCGCTTGCAATAAAGCCCCGCCGCTCAAACAGAGCACTTCGGTAATCCGCGGCGTGGACGTTCGGTCCGGCTCGGTATCAGTTGCGGCAGTGGTAGCAGTGGACGAAGAGCGGCTCCGACGTCAGCCGGTACCGCACGGCGCTGCACGCTGCACCCGCCTCGCTCACGACCCGCGAAGCAAAATCGAGGGCCGGCCCCAGACGTCGACGGCCAACCCTTCGCAACTGGCGCAGCGGCGTCGTTGCGGCATCCGGCCAAGTCCGCCCAAACGCTGCGGACCCTTGCTTCTGGCGGAGTCCTTCCCAGAGACTCGCGCACGGCCTGTCCGCGGTAAGGGAACAGGCCGTGCGGTGGTCGATGTCTCAGTTCAGGCGGCCCGGCAGCGGTTCGAGTGCACTTACCTCGCTATGACGAACCTCTTGCGGCTGTCGACGCGGAGGATGCTGACCGGCACGTTGGTGCGGTAGCCGGTGTTCCGGTCGATGGTGATCGCGCCGGTTGCGCCGCTGTATCCCTTCGTCGCTCGGAGAGCGCGCGCGACGGCCGCGAAGTTGTAGCTCTTCGCCCTACTGATCGCTGCAAAGAGAATCCTCGCCGAGTCGTACGTGAACGAACCCCACACGCTCGGGGTCTTCTGGAACGACGCGCGGTACTGACGCACGTACCTCTTGGCGGACGGCATCTCGGTCGCCGCCGGCACGCCGCTGAAGACGCATCGCTGCGCCTCCGCGAGCGTTGCCTTGGCCAGGAAGCCGCTGTCGACGTTCGCGAGCCCCATCAGGCACCGTGGAGTAGTGCCGGACGCGGCGAGCGCCTTGGCGATCTGGGTTCCTGCCGGGAAGTAGGTGCTGACGTACACGAGGTCGGGCGCCGACTTGAGCGCCTCCGCCACCCGGTCGGCGTAATAGCTGCCCGTCGCCCCAGGATCGGAGGCCTCCAGAACCGAGGTCCAGGTCACGGTGGCACCGCCGCGCAGGAGCGCCCGCCGCAGCCGGTTCGCCATCCCCTTCGTGAACGCCCCGTTCGCCGTGTCGTCCACGAGCATCGCGACTCGCTTGGCCCCGACCTTCTTCACGTAGCGCTCCTCGACCGGCGCGATCTGCGTGTTCATTGGCTGGACGGTGGCGCCGACGCCTGCGGTCTCGTCACGAGAGGTCATCCACAGCGGCAGGACGTGGCTCCTGCGGTAGAGGGAGAGATTCGCGAGCCCCACCGACGAGTTGTACGGGCCGATCACGAAGCGGATGCGTCTCGCGATCACCCGCCGCGCGACCGCCTTCGCCTTCGCCGCGTCGGCCTTGTCGTCGGCCGCGTAGATCGCCACCTTGCGGCCGTCCCACAGCCCGCCGCGCGCGTTCAGCTGGTTCACAGCCAGGCGGACGCCACGGAGCTGATCGACGCCGTTTGCCGCCTGCGCCCCGGTCTGCGGCCCCTCGACGGCGATGAGCAGCGGGCCTACCCTCGAGCCCGAGCCGGCGGCTGTCCAGGCAAGCAACAGCGACGCCGCTGCGACTGCCAGGCACCCCACGCGTATCCCAATGCTCATGCGTCCCCCTCTCGGCCCGAAGCTAGAACGCCTGTCCCGCGTTCACCAACCTCTTAGGACAGCTGTACGCTCCTCTTAGCTGCAGTGTGGCGCTATACGAGCTAGAACACAAGCCGCTTTGCACGTGAGACACATCGGGGGACAACGCGCGCCGGTCTCGTTGCGGCTACGCGGGGGCAAGGCGCTCGGCGACGACCGCCTCGCCGGCCTCCATTGCGGTGGAGTACCCGGTGACGGCGGCGAGGAAGTCGTTGCGCTCGAGCGCGTAGAGGCGAACCGCGGTGCGCGCAGTGATCGTCACCGTTCGTGGGATGTCGCGCAGGAGCGCGATCTCGCCGAAGTAGCCCAGCGAGCCCTTCCACTCGATTGGACGGCCTCCCTCGGTTGCCTCGAGCTGCCCCTCGATCACGATGTAGAAGCGATCACCGGTCTCACCCTCACGCACGATCACCCTTCCTGCCGGGTACGAGACCGGGACGAGGCTCGTCGCGAGACGCTCCTTCGCCACGACCGACAGCCCCCGGAAGATCTGAACCTCGTCGATCGCCGCCAACTCCTGCTCCGGCAAGGCGACGGCCCGGTCGATCGAGACGAGCCGACGCCACGAGAGCAGGACGACTCCAGCGAGGAACAGGCCGGTCGCCGCGGCGGCGCCGCGGATTCCGACAGCGTCGACCAACAGCGGCCCGACCACCGACCCGATCGCCACCCCCGCCATCGCCAGCCCCCAAACGACGCCGAGCACGCGGGCGAGCACCTCGTCGTGGATGATCCTCTGCAGCAGGCTGAATCCTCCCACGTCCTCCAGCGAGTTGCCGATCCCGACGAGGGCGAGCATGACGAGCGCCCAGATCTTGTTCGGCCACAGACCGAGAGCGGCGATCGGAATTCCCCATAGAAGCAACCCGATGCCGAACGGAGCCGCCAGCCGCCGCCCGGTGAGCGTAACCGAGGCGAACGCACCAACAAGTCCGCCGGCGCCGATCGCGGCGGTCAGGAACCCTACCCAGGTCGCACCTGCATCGAGCAGGCGGAAGGCAATGACCACGATCAGGACGTTGAGCGCGCCCCGCAAAAGGGCCTGAGCTGAGAAGAGCCCGACGAGCAGGCGTGGTCCGGGATCCTGCGCGACGACGCGAAAACCCCCGAGCAGCTCGCGGGAGGGCTTCCCAGCCCGGAGCGGCACCAACGGCCGCTCGACCCGGACGAGCCGGACGATCACGGCTGCAACGGCGTAGATGGCAGCCGCCCCGGCGAACACGACCCCGGCGTTGGTCGTCCCGACGACGAGGCCCGCGAGCAGCGGCCCGGCGAGTGTCCCCAGGCTCTCCGTTGTCAAAGACGCGGCATTCGCCGCGACCAGCTCGGCCGGAGTCGCCGCCAGGGACGGCAGGAGCGCCGCAACCGTTGGCCGCATCACGGTCGAGAAGATCGCGTGCAAACCAGCGAGGGCATAGATGAGAAGCTCGGCCGGTCCGACGAAGAACGCGACTGCGGCACCCGCCATAGCGGCCGCGCAAGCGAGCTCGATCCACAGCAATACGCGCTCGCGCCGGAAGCGGTCCGAGAGGAACGCGGCGAAGGGAGTTGCGAGCGCGGCCGGAACCATGCGCACGACCCCGACGATCCCGACGCCGGTCGCGCCACGAATGTCGTACGCGAAGACCGCGAGCGCGACGACGAAACCCCATTCGGCGACGATCGACGTCCCGTACACGATCTGCACACGCCGCAGCGCCGGGTTACGAACGACCGTCCCGTACGCCCCGGCCACCTCCGACAGCCGCCGAGTCATCGCATGCACGGGCACAGCATCTTCGCATGCCCGAGCCGGGAGAGCCAACGACCTGCTCCCCGCTACAGGCGGGACGTTACGAGCCGGCACCTGCTGACTGGCGCGATGACTGGCGCAAGGCCGGCTCCAGGCGCATGGTTGAGCCAAACGACGGACAGCTTCAAAAACGGGTGCGGTCGTGTAACCCACGGCTCGGTAGGTTCGACTCCTGCGCCGCTCCGTTGAGCCAAACAGCGCGTGGTTGAGCCGAATGGTGCCGTCGTGAGGCGGCGAACTGGCAGCGTTGCGGCATCCGCTCAAGTCCACCACCGAAACCGCCCTTCACGGGCGCGCACTGGCGCAACGACTGGCGCGACGGAGCGCGTATCCGATGCGTAGCCGGATAGATCCTTGACGATTTGTTTCGAGGAAATCCGCGACTTACCCCGCGTATCTCGGCTCGAGCACTAGGCGGTCTCGGCGAAGCGCGCGAGCGCGTCGACAAGCGCTTTCAGCTTGCCCCCGCGGTCCGTGAGCCGGTACTCGACGAGAGGCGGGCGCGCGTCGATTACCCGCCGTTCGAGGACGCCGGCCTCTTCGAGGTCGACGAGCCGCTGCGCCAGGGTCGCGGGCGGGATGGTGCCGAGCGCTTGGAGGAACTCGTTGAAGCGGACGGCCCCCTCGTGCGACACGCACAGGATCGAGACCGTCCAGCGCCGCTCGAGGAGGTGCGCCGCGCGGCGCACCTCCTCCGGGAGCGGCGGGCAGCTACGACAGCGCATGCGCCGGCTGCGCCTCGAGCGACAGCTCGAGCACCTCGCCCAGGCTCATTACCGGATGGAAGCTCATCTCGTTGCGGACGCCTTCGGGGACGTCGTCGAGATCGGCGCGGTTCCGCTCCGGGATGATCACGTCGGTCAGCCCTGCGGCGTGCGCGGCGAGCGCCTTCTGCTTCAGGCCGCCGATCGGAAGCACCCGGCCCTGCAAGGTCACCTCGCCGGTCATGCCGACGGTGTGCTTCACGGGCCGGCCCGTGAGCAGCGACGCGAGTGCGGTCGTCATCGTGATCCCGGCGCTGGGGCCGTCCTTCGGGATCGCGCCGGCGGGCACGTGGACGTGGAAGGTCGTGTCCTCGAAGTCGTGCTCGTCGAGGCCGAGCTCCTCCGCGTGTGACCGGACGTACGAGAGCGCGATCCGCGCCGACTCCTTCATCACGTCGCCGAGCTGGCCGGTCAGGACGAGCCCGTCCTTGCCGCCGGCCATCTTGGTCGCCTCGACGAACAGCACGTCGCCGCCCGTTCCGGTAACGGCGAGGCCCGTGGCCACCCCGGGAACCGCGGTCCGCTCGGCCGACTCCTGGAAGAAGCGCTGGCGGCCGAGCGCGTCGCGCAGGGTCGCCTCGTCGATCGAGATCGGCGACTCGGCGGTGCCTGAGGCAACGGTCGTGGCAGTCTTGCGCAACAGCTTGCCGAGCTCCCGCTCGAGCTGGCGGACGCCGGCCTCGCGCGTGTACTGGCTGACGATCAACTCGAGCGTCGAGTCGTCGATCGAGACCTCTTCCTCGCGCAGCCCCGCCCGCTCCAGCTGGCGCGGCCAGAGATAGCCGCGGGCGATCGCGACCTTCTCGTCGACCGTGTAGCCGTCGAAGCGGATGACCTCCATGCGGTCGAGCAGCGGGCCCGGGATGGTGTCCGCGACGTTCGCCGTCGCGATGAAGACGACCTCGGACAGGTCGAGCTCGACGTCGAGGTAGTGATCGCGGAACGAGTGGTTCTGTGCGGGGTCGAGCACCTCGAGCAAGGCGGCCGACGGGTCGCCGCGCCAGTCGGCGCCGACCTTGTCGACCTCGTCCAGCAGGATCACGGGATTCATCGTCCCGGCGTCTCGCAGCGCTCGGACGAGCCGCCCCGGCAGCGCGCCGATGTACGTGCGACGGTGGCCGCGGATCTCCGCCTCGTCCCGCACGCCGCCGAGCGACATGCGGACGAACTCGCGGTTCAGCGCGCGGGCAATTGACTCGCCGACCGAGGTCTTGCCCGTTCCGGGCGGACCGATCAGCGTCAGGATCGCGCCGGAGCGCTTGTCCTCCGCGATCCCGCGCTCCTGCCGCAGCTTGCGCACAGCCAGGTACTCGACGATGCGCTCCTTGACATCCTCGAGCCCGGCGTGGTCGGTGTCGAGGACCTCGCGCGCGCTGATCGGGTCGAGGCGCTCCTCGGAGCGCTCGCCCCACGGCACCGCGAGCAGCCAGTCGAGGTAGGTGCGGATCATCGACGACTCTCCGCTCTGGTCGCCCATTCGCTCCAGGCGGCCGACCTCGCGCTCGGCCTGCTCACGAACCTCGTCGGGCATATCCGCCTCGGCAATCCTGGTGCGGTAGTCGTCCGAGACCGAGCCGTCGTCCTCGCCCAGCTCCTTCCGGATCGACTCCATCTGGCGGCGCAGGATGTACTCGCGCTGCTGGCGCTGAGTACCCTCCTCGACGTCTTCTCGAATGCGGCGGCGGATCTGCAGCTCTGCCAGGCGCTCGCGCTGGAGGCGGACGGCAAGCTCGAGCCGCTCGAACACGTCCACTGCCTCGAGGAGCTCGATCCGCTGCTCGAAGGTGATCTCCGGGGCGTAGCCTGCGGTGTCGGCGAGCGTGCCGATCTCACGGATCGAGCGCACGAAGGACGAGATGCGGCCGTCGTCGCCGCGGAGCTCGAGAATCTCTTCGACGATCGCGCGGTACTCGCGCTCGAGCTCGCGGGTCTTGACGCCCGGCGGCTCGACGTCCGGATGCTCCTCCACCTCGACGCGAAGGCGACCCTGCGTGTCCGTCTGGGCCGCGCCGGCCACGCCACGGTGCAGGCCGACGAGCGTGACGGCCGAACCGCCGCCCGGCAGCCGCATCGTGTCGGCCACCTCTGCGACGGTGCCGACCCGCGCGTACTCGCCCTCGTGGCGCGGCATGAGCAGCACGCGCTCTTCGTCGCCCACGTCGGCGGGGATCGTGACGTTCATGTTCGGGAAGACGACGGTGTCGTCCAGCGGGATAAGTAGCAACGTGCTCACGTGTTCAATCACCCTTCTGTGGTAGCTATCTCTGAAATAGTAGCTATGAAGAATGAAGTCCCAGACGAGTTCATCGGCGCGCGACGCCTGGAAAGAGCTAGGCGGGCTCGAACCGGCGATCTCCTGGGTGCGATTTACCTACGGGCTAGCCACTCCGGCGCAAATTGGATGAAGCCCGAGCGCGCGCTTGGCCGTCAGCCGATTTGCTCGGCCAGCCCGATGAGTATGCCCTCGGGGCCTCGCAGGTAGCAGAGCCGATACACGTCTTCGTACTGGACCACTTCGTCGACGAGTTGAGCGCCGTGCTCGCGGAGCCGGGCCAGCGTGTCGTCGAGGTCGTCCACCGCGAACATGACGCGGAGGTAGCCGAGGGCGTTTACCGGCGCGTTCCGGTGATCGGCGACCGGAGGCGGCGTGAGAAAGCGCGAGAGTTCGATCCTGCCGTGGCCGTCCGGCATACGCATCATGGCGACTTCGACGCGCTGGTCGCGCAGTCCAGTGACGCGCCCTGACCAGTCTCCTTCGATCATCGCCCGCCCCTCGAGTTCGAGGCCGAGCTCGGCGAAAAACGAGATCGCGGCATCAAGCGACTCCACCACGATGCCCACGTTGTCCATCCGTTGGAGCGCCAAGCGGTCATTGTCGCGGATCGCAAAGCGCCGATGAATTTTCGGCGCGCTACCGGTCTCTACTGTGTACGGATCCGTAAGCGCGGGTCCGCTGACACCCCGGACCGACAGGAGGCCTGAATGACGCAGCCGGTGACTGAGCTCGACGCGCGCTTCAGCGACCCGGCCGCGGTCGCGGCCGACTGGGATCAGACTCGCCGGACGCTAGAAGACGCCGAGTTGTTCTGGATCACGACCGTCCGAGCGGACGGTCGGCCGCATGCGACGCCACTCGTCGCTGTCTGGCTCGATGACGCGATCCATTTCGCGACCGGCTTCGGCGAGCAGAAGGCCGTGAACCTGAGAACCAACCAGAACGTGATCCTGATGACCGGTTGCAACGAATGGGAGCGAGGGCTCGACGTCGTGGTCGAGGGCGAGGCCGTCCAAGTGATCGACGAGAGCGTCCTCAAACGGCTCGCAGAGGCGTGGGAGACGAAGTGGGACGGCCGCTGGCACTACGAAGTGCACGAGGGCGGATTTCGGCACGAGGCAAACGCCGACGCGATCCTCGTGTTCTCGGTGAAGCCGACCAAGGTCCTCGCGTTCGCCAAGGGCACCTTCGGCCAGACGCGCCACCGGTTCAAGCAGGAATAGCCCTGGCTCTCCACCGCGTACGGATCCGTAAGCGGCGGGAACGTTCTCGCCTACACCAACGAATTCAGGAGGCAACTTGAAGCTTCTTCTTACTTCCGCCGGCATCAAGAACGCGAGCATCCACGACGCACTGGTCGAGCTGCTGGGCAAGCCGACCGCCGAGTGCGACGCACTCTGCATTCCCACGGCGTTGTACGGGCACCCTATGGCTGGTCCCCGCCAGGCGTGGCGGTGCATCAGCGGGCAGGAGACTGGCACTCCCACGGTCGGACTGGGCTGGAAGTCGATGGGAGTGCTCGAGCTCACCGCCCTGCCGAGCCTCGACGCGGAACACTGGGTCCCGCTGGTCCGGGAGACGGACGTCCTGCTCGTCGAGGGCGGCGATGCGACGTACCTGTGCCACTGGATGCGGCAGAGCGGACTGGCGGACCTCCTTGCGACGCTGCCCGAGACGGTCTGGGTTGGGGTGAGCGCCGGAAGCATGGTGATGACCCCCCGGATCGGTGACGACTTCGTGATGTGGCCGTCAGCGACAGACGACCGCACCCTCGGGATCGTCGACTTCTCGATCTTCCCGCACCTCGATAACCCTGACCTGCCGTGGAACACGATGGCCACCGCAGAGGAATGGGCGGCCGGCTTGTCAGGCCCGGCGTACGCGATCGACGACGAGACCGCCTTCAAAGTGGTCGACGGTACCGTTGAGGTCATCTCCGAGGGGCACTGGAAACTGCTCACGCCCTAGGACTGAGACCTGAGCGTTCCTCCCCTTGATCGAACGTCAGACGACGGCGGTGCTGGACGCTTCCCTGGGCCTTCCGGGTAACCGCCGCGTGTACCAGAACGAGAGCACCGCCAGGAACGCGACGGCGAGCATCGAGGTCTTCAATGCGTTGAGCTGCGCGTTGCCGTAGTCCTCGGTGACCGTGTTGGCCACGGTTGGCGTCAACCCGGCGTCGAGCAGCGCCTGGTGTGCCTGCTCGGTCGTGACGATCGGGATGCCCTCCTCGGTGGCCGCCGAGATCTGCGTCTTCACGTCGGCGGGCACGGCGGGGTTCCCCTCGATCCGCGAGTTGAACCCGTTCAGCAGCCCGAGCAGCAGCACCGAGCCGATCAGCGCGGTGCCGAGCGACGCGCCGAGGTTTTGCGCCGTGCCCTGAAGCCCGCCGGCCTCGTTTGTCTCCTCCGGAGGGGCCGAGGACATGATCACGTTGCCGAGCTGCGACATGAGGAGCCCGGCGCCGATCCCGAAAAAGACGAGCGACACCGCGAACGCAGTCCCCTTCAGGGTCACGTCGATCGTCCCGACGAGCACGAGCGCGGCGATCGCCATCGCGCCGAGGCCGACTTGGACGACGGCGCGCGGCCCGAGCCGTACCGCCACCTTCGGTCCTGCGAGCGCAGCGGCCAGCATCGCGATCGACATCGGGAAGAGGCGCTTTCCCGTCTCGAACGCGTCGAAGCCGAGCACGACCTGGAGGTAAACCGGCAGGACAAAGAACGTGCCCATCACGATCAGCTGCTGCGCGCAGAGCGAGGAGAGCCCGGCGCGCAAAGTCTCGATCTTCAGCAGCGCGCGGTTGAGGAGCGTGCTCTTGCCGAGCCGCTCGCGGCGCTCCTCCCACGCCAGGAAGCCGCCGAGGACGAGGAAGCCGCCGATGATCAGAAACGGCACCAGCGAGAACCCGAGCGGCGTGATCTCGTGCCCGCTGATCGTCGGCGCGTCGACCGGCTTGATCCAGCCCCAGGTGCTGCTCTTCAGGATCCCGAACACGATCAGGCCGAGCGCGACCGCCGAGAGCGCCGCGCCACCGTAGTCCAGCTTCGGCGGGTGCTCAGGTTTCGGCGCGCGCTTCATGAAACGGTGGACGGCCAGCACCACGATCACCACCACGACCTCGCCGACGAAGACGTATCGCCAGCTCCAGGTCGTCGTCACGTAGCCGCCGATCAACGGGCCGGCCGCGATCGCCGCACCCGCGGCACCGCCGATCATTCCATAGGCGAACGCGCGCTCCTTGCCCTCGTAGTTCGCGGCGATCAGCGCGGCGATCGCCGGGATCACCAGCACCGCGCCGAGCCCCTCGATCCCCGACCAGCCGATCAACAGCACAGTGAGGTTCGGGCTGAGCGCCGTGATCAGCGAGCCGAGTCCGTACACGGCGAGGCCTACGCCGAAGGCCCGGTCGCGCCCCAGGATGTCGCCGAGCTTGGCGCCGACGAGCATGAACGCCGCCATCACGAGCGTGTACATCGTGATCGCGCTCTGCACACCGGTGACCGACGTGTTCAGGTCTTCGACGATCTGCGAGATCGAGACATTCATCACGCTCGAGTCGAGCACCATGATGAACTGGGCCGACGCGAGGATGATCAGCGGGAGCCACTTGCGCATTGCGCGACTCTAAGGGCTAGAGGCCAACGGAGGCGCGACGTCGCCGACGGCCGCGGGGATGTGCGATTGCGCGCAATCGGAGTATGGTTGGTCGATCGTCGAGACGACCCTCACCCCTGGTCGGAGCTGGCCCCGGATCGATGTACGGCGGTCGCTGCCGCCGACGCTGGCCGGAGCGCTCGTCGCCCTGCTCGTGCTCGCGCTCTCGCCCACGCCGCAACCGACGCACACGCGCGCGTCTGCAGCGACGCTGAGTTCCCTGCCCCTCGCGGCCGGGTCGCTCGTCTCGCGCACACTCGGGCGCGACCAGGTCGCGTATCGGGTTCACCGAAGCGGAAGCGGCCTCGTCGCGCGAAACGCGCCCCAGGCGCTCTCCGCCCGCTTCGGCGCGCACGGAGTCCAGGTGCGCTCGGGCGAAGACACCCTTTCCCTGCGCCTGCGCGCGACCGGCTACGGGCGCTCGCTGGAGCCGGTCGTAGCCGCAGCACCCACAGCGCACGCGAACCGCGTCTCCTACCGGCGCGGCTCGCTGACGGAGTGGTACGCGAACGGGCCGCTCGGGCTCGAGCAGGGCTTCACGCTGAAGGCGCCGCCGGCCGGTGACGCGGACCGGGCCGCTGACGCTCGCCCTCTCGCTCTCCGGCAGCCTGCAGCCCGGCGCTCGAGCGCGGCGCGCGCTCACTCAGCTTCGCCGGCTCGAGCCTGCGCTACACGGGCCTCACCGCCTTCGACGCCGCGCGGGCACAGGCTGCCCGCCCGGCTCGAGCTGCGCGGACGACACGCTCCTGATCCGGGTGAACGACGCAGGCGCCCGCTACCCGCTCACGATCGATCCCGTTCATCCAGCAGGCGAAGCTGACCACTGACGGCGCCGCGAACACTTTGCTGGGCGCTCGGTCGCGACTGGCGGACGATCGACGTCGGCCATCGGCGGACTTCGGGCGCGTGGCCTGCCTACGTCTTCGTCAAGCCGGCCGGCGGCTGGGCGAACGGGACACAGACGGCCAAGCTGACCGCCTCGGACGGCGTTCGCGGCTCGGGGTCGGTCGCGATCTCGGGCGACACGATCGTCGCCGGCGCCCTGCGGCAGACGTCTCCGGCCACACCGGGCAGGGCGCCGCCTACGTGTTCGTCAAACCCGCCGGCGGGTGGGCAAGCGGAACGCAGACGGCCAAGCTGACCGCCTCTGACGGCGCCCGGTCCGACCGGCTCGGCTGGTCGGTCGCAATCGCCGGCGACACGATCGTCGCCGGCGCTCCTCCCCAACCGGTCCCGTCGACGCGGGCGGCCGTTACGTCTTCGTCGAAGCCGGCGGGCGGCTGGGCGAGCGGGACCGAGACGGCCAAGCTGACCGCGTCGCGACGGCCGCTGCTCTCGGCTTCTCGGTCGGCCATCTCCGGCGACACGATCGTCGCCGGTGCCTCGATACTCAGTCTCGCGAGCCGTCACCGAGCAGGGCAACGCCTACGTCTTCGTCAAGCCTGCCGGGGGTTGGGTGAGCGCGACGCAGACGGCGAAGCTGACCGCGTCCAACGGCCGCCGCGTATGACCATCTGGCGCTCGGTCGGTCGCGCTCCGGGCGACACGATCGTCGCCGGCGCCCAGGGGCCGGGCGACGTGTACGTGTTCTGGAGGCGCCCGGCGGTGGGCGAGCGCGACGCAGACGGCCGGGCTGACCGCAGGCAGCGGCCAAGTGATCGGCTGGGACTCGGGCGACACGATCGCCGCCGTACAGGGGGCCAAGCTGACCGCTTCGTCAAGACCCGGCGGCTGGGCGAGCGGGACGGAGGCGGCCCACCTGTTGCCCGCCAGCTTCACGTCGATCGCGATCGCAGGCGACACGATCGTCGCCGGCACTGCAGACGGGCCGCGCGGTGGCGTACGTCTGCAGGTCCCGGTGGCGATCACGGTGACGAACACCTACGTCCCCGCATTCGATTCAGGGCGCTTCGACCTCAAGGTCGGGGAGTCGGTGGTGAAGGCGGCGGCGAGCGACTACGACGTCGGCTCGATCGTGGTCGCGCCCGGCACCTACCGGGTGTCGGAGAGCGGCGTGGCGGGGACGAGCCCGTCCGACTACTCGACCTCGATCGCCTGCACCCTGAACGGAAACCCGGCCCGGTCGCGAACGGAACGACTCAGCTGGACGTGACCGTGCGACGGCGACCATGCCGCCTGCGCGATCACCAACCGGCGCAAGGCACGCGTCAGACTGACGAACCTGCTGATCCCGGCCTGCCGATCCCGGCCGCTTCGACCTGAAGGTGGCGGGCACAGTGGTGAAGGCGAGCGCCGGGAACGGCGGCTACGGCTCGATCCAGCTGTCCGGCCGGCACGTACCGGGTGAGCGAGAGCGCGGCGGCCGGGACGAGCCTGGACGACTATGCAACCTCGATCGCCTGCACGGTGAACGGCAACCCCGGCCCGTCGGCGAGCGGGACGACGCACCTGGACGTCACGGTGGTGGAGGCCGACGTCGTCAAGTGCACGCTGACCAACAAGCGCAAGGCGCAGGTCACGCTGACGAAGCACCTCGTGCCGGCATCCGACCCCGGCCGCTTCGACCTGAAGCTGAGCTCGGGCAGTCAGGTCACGGTGGTCAAGACCAGCGCCGGCGACGGCGACTCCGGCTCGGTTCAGGTCGCCCCGGGAACGTGGACGGTGCTGGAGAGCGCCGCCTCGGGAACGAATCTGTCCGACTACAGGAGCTCGATCGCCTGTACGCGAAACGGCAGCCCAGGCCCGAGCGGGAACGGCTCGAGCCTGCAGCTGACGCTGTCACCGGCGGACGTGCTCGTCTGCACGATCACCAACCAGCGCAAGTAAAGAGCGACGCCTCGACAGACGCCCGGCCCAGGGGCTGGGCGTCGAACCGGCGCGAGTTCCTGCGCCGCTCAGTTGCTGCGGAGGCACGACTCCGCGACTCCGATGAGATCCCCTTGCTACCCCGCGAAGAGCGGCTCGGGCACGCCGCTCACGCCCGGTCGCACGGCGAACACGCTGCCCGACAGCGGATAGCGCTCGAGCTGCTCAGGAGTCATGTTCTGCCGGGAAGTGGTGATGTAGAGGACGTCCAGGTCGCGCCCGCCGAAGATGCAGCTCGTCGGCTGGGGAAGCGGCACCTCGACCTCATGCGTGACGGTGCCGTCAGGGGCGTACCGCACCACTCGGCCGGCGCCGTTCTGCACGCTCCAGATGCCTCCCTCGGCGTCCACCGTCAGCCCGTCCGGGAACGCCCCGCTGCTCTGGTCGACGGTCGCGAACACTCGCCGATTCGAAAGGGCGCCCGCGTCGGGTTCGAAGTCGTAAGCGAAGATCGCGTAGCGGAAGCTCTCGCCGAAGTAGAAGGTGCCGGCGTCAGGGCTCCAGCCGAGACCGTTGGCACAGATCACCGCATGTTGTTGTCGGCTTAGCTCGAGATCTGCGCCGAGGCGGTACAGCGAGCCGGAGGGCTCGTCCCAGTCGATGTCGTTCATCGTGCCGGCCCACCAGCGGCCGCTGCGGTCGACCTTGCCGTCGTTGAACCGGTTACGCGGCTTGTCGTGCTCGACGTCCATGAGCGGCTCGAGCTCGCCTCCAGGCTCGTAGAAGGCGAGTTGCTTGGCGAGCGCGAGCACGAGCCCACCGCTCTTCCGTAGGCCGATGGCCATCACGTTCTGGCCTAGCTCAAAGTTCCGTTCGCTCCCGCTCTCAGGCTCCAGGCGGTGGATCACCCCGCCGAGGTTGTCGGTCCAGTAGAGCGCCTGCTCGCGTACGGACCACATCGGCGACTCCCCGCAGGTGGCCGCGATCCGCTGAACACAATCGCAGTCGCTCGCCGCGATTCGCGTGGGCCTCACCGTCTCTGGAACAGCGTGCCCAGCGCGTCGTGCGGCTCGGTCTTTGCATGTTTGGGCATGGGCCTAGGTGTCGAGGGATGACTGCCGGTGTGATGAGTTTCAATCCTCGCACGTGTGGCACGCTCACCGAGCGCCTATCCCGGTGTTAGGGAGTGAACAGCTTCCAGTGCCCCTCGGAGACGACTTCGACGGTGCCGTCGACCACTTGGATAGCGGTGTCGTCGTCGATCGCGTACGCCGGACCTCCGAGACCGGCCGCCCACCTTTCCGCCTCGGCCATGGTGTTCTCCGGCAAATCTGGGTGATCCACGTGCGGGAAGATCGAGAAGTCGACGACTCCCAGCGTGCTGTCGTCACCGGCGGGCGGCTTCCACCCGACGAAGTCCTCCCCGATCCGGGGGGTCAGCACCATGCTCCCCGCGCTGAACCCTACGTAGACCGTCTCGCTCAGCGACGGCAAGAGGTCCGCCAGCCCGGACTGCCGCATCCAGTGGCCCAGGTACAGGGCATCGCCGCCATTCACCAGCAGGACGTCTGTCTCTCGGACCCATGGGACCCAGCGCTCTTCATCGATGCTGGGCAGCGCGGTGAGCTCCAGTACTCCCAAGGACTTCCACCCCAGCTCGCACATGGGTTGGTCGGAGTGACCACTGATGAAACGCCATGCCCCCTCAGGACTGCCGTAAGGGGACCCGTACCCGCCGGTGGGGATGCAGAGGGCCCTGCACTCGGCAATCGGTTTGCCGAGTAGGCCGACCAGCGCGTCGTGGATGCTCGTGTTCTTGATGCCGGCGGACGTGAGAAGAAACCTCATGCTGCCTCCCGGAGTCATTACTGCAGGCCAGAACCTTCTAGGCGGTTACGGATCCGTACGCGGGTAGAGACTGGCAAACCACCGAAAACTCATCGGCTCTCCAGGATGGGCTCAGTCCGCGAGAACCGTGCCTCTCGGTACCGGAGTCATTCGCCGGGAGCTACCCGCCGGTCCGGATGCAGAGGGCGCCGAGATCCACTAGCCGGCCGCAGGCCAGAAGTGCTGGCAGCCGATGCGGCTGGAGAAGAACTGGTGCGTGCTCTCGTTGGCAAAGGTGATCTGAGGCGCGACGTCGCGAACGAGGACATGGTCGACCCGGGCGTAGGCGATGGCGCGCGCGAGACCGGACTTGCGCGCGGCCGACGCGAGGAGCGAATCCACGCGGGGATCGTGGAGGTGCGAGGCGTTGTACACCGTGCGGCGCGCGTACGCGTCGAGGAAATCGCCGGGATTGGCGGGATCGCCTCCATACCCGTCGACGGCCAGATCCCAGGGTGCACCGGGTTTCAGCATGTGGGTCCAGAACTGGTCGCCCGGGAAGCACTTCACCTCGACGTCGATGCCGATCGCGGCGAGGTTCTTGACGATGATCTGGGCTGCTCGCGGGCCGCCGCCGTACCGGTTCAGATCCCGGTAGCAGTAGAGCAACGCGGTGTGACGGCCGCGGCCGGCGAGACGACTGGCTGCGGCGACATCCGGTGTGAGCGGATAGATGTGCTCGTCGCGGAAGCCCGGGACGCCGGGCGGGAGGTACATCTGCGCGACCGTCGCATGCGCGTAGAAGGTGCCGCCGTTCGCCGCCAGGGCTCGTCGGTTGACGGCGTAGTTGACCGCGCGGCGCATGCGCGCGGTCGCGAAGAGCGGCCGACTCGTGTTCAGTCTGATCATGTCGACCTCGGAAGAGGGAACGACGAAGTACTGCTGCTCGCCGCGACGCGCGGCGGGGCTGCCGGCGCCGTAGAGACGTTCGAGGCCGGCGCTCCGGTCGGCAGGGACGGCGTCGATTGCGTAGTCGAGACGTGACGCCTCGACGGCCTCGATGGGATGCTGCGGGCCGATGACGACGTCGATGCGGCGCGGCCGCCGGGGCCGGTCGCCGTGGTAGTTCGGGTTGCGGAGGAGGACGAGGCTGCGGCCCGGGGTCGTGGCCGCGAGGTAGTACGGGACCTGCCGACGGAAACGGGCCGCTCACCGGCTTGAGCGGCATGTTGCTCGGTACCGCACAGAACGGAGACGTGGCGAGACGCTTGGGTAGGTCGGGGGCGGGGTGCGTCACCCGGATCGTGAGCCGGTCGCCGCGCGCGCTGATCCCGGCAATGTGCGGCGCCTTGCCGGCCATGTAGGCCGCGGCGCCGACCACGTCGGGCAGCTCCATTTGACCCGGCCCCGAGCCGCCGAGGCCCATGCTCTTGCGCGGGCTGAGACTGCGCTCGATCGTGTGCTTGAAGGTCTCCGCGGTGACGAGCTCGTTCGACGGCGGCGAGAAGCGCAGAGCCCGGGCGGATCACGAACGTGAACGAGCGGCCGCCGTCGCTCACGATGGGCGCGGCGCGGGCAGCGTCCGGCGCGAGCCGCAGGCCGGCCAGTCCAGGCTCGTCCGGATAGCGGAGCAGCGTCGAGCAGATCGCAGACACGATCGGACCGTCGTCGATCGTGTTCGCGACCGCGGGGTCGAACACCGTGATGTCCCTCGGCACGCTCACCACGAGCGTGCCGCCCGTCGGCTCCGCGGCCGGCGGCGGCTGGACGCTCACCCACACCTTGCCCTCCGCCACGACGAGCGCCTGCGGGCTTCCGCCCACCGTGACGGGTGCGCTGGGCTGGTTCGTGCGTTCGTCGATGCGCGTAAGCGTCCCGTCGCCGGAGTTCGCCACCCAGACGCTCCCGTCGCCTTCGGCGATCGCAGAGGGCGCGCTTCCGACCGTCGACCGTCGTCGTCGACGGAGTTCCGGTCGCCGGGTCGATCGACTTGACCGTCCCGTCGAGCTCGTCGGTGACCCAGACCGCGCGCCGGCCGACCGTCACCGCCGACGGCCCACGTCCGACCGTGATCGGGGTGATGCGCACCGGTCGCATCGACGCGGACGACGAGGTTCTCTTCGCGGTCGACGAGCCACGAGCTGCCGAAGCCCTGCGCCACCGCAGCCGGCGCGACATTCGGGTCGATCCGGCTCAGCGTCCGCCCGCTCCGAGCGTCGATCCGCGTCAGGTACCCGGCGCGAGGCGCGACGACGACCGAGTCCCGCCCCGCGGCGATCGACCCGCCGTCCCCCAGGACCACCATCGGCAGCCGCCGGACTCGGGCGGCGGTGTCGAACGTCGGGTCGATCTGGTCGAGCGTGAGGGAGCTGTCCGTAGGGCTCGAGCCGACGGCCCAGAGGCTCCGATTGGTAGCCGCGAGGCCCTGCGCCGGCCTGTCGAGAGAGATCGAAGCGACAACCCGCCGGGACGACGGCGAGATCCGTGCGACGGAGCGAGCGTCGGGAGACGCGACCCAGATCGATCCGGCGCCGTACGCGATCGCTCCCGGGCGCGAATCAACGGCCATCGAGCCGAGGAGATGCGCGGATGCCGCGTCCACCACGGCGACGGCATTCCCGTGGACCGGCGCGGCTGCCCCGCGATGGGCCTTCACGAAAGGCCACTGCGATGATCGCAGCCGCCGCGCTCGACGACGATCACGATCGCCACTCCCCAGGCCGATCCGTCGCCGCCGCGGCGGCGACGCGGCGGAGCCGGGACAGCGGCTGTCGGTTCCCGAGACGCGGAGCCGCCAGTGCCGGGTCGTGTTGCAGGATCGCCTGCTCGAGGGCGCGCAGCTCGACCCCGGGCTCGATCCCGAGGTCGCCCGCCAGCCTCTGCCGGCCGTCGCGGTAGCGGGCAAGCGCATCGGCCTGTCGACCGTCGCGATAGAGCGCAAGCATCAGCTGCCGGAGCACGCGCTCGTCGTGCGGCTCGGCCGCGACGGCGCGCTCGAGGCCGGGAATCGAGCTCGTGGTGGCGACCGAGGGCGAGGGCGACGTCGACGCGCTCGGACCGCGCGGTGCGCCGCTCGTCGTCGAGCCTCGCCGCTGCGAAGCGGGCGTCCGCTCTCGAGTGCGACATCGGACAGCGCATCCCCGCGCCAAAGGCCGAGCGCCTCGTCGAATGCCTTCAGCGCCTCGTCGAGCTCGTCCGCGGCGACCGCGGCGCGTGCGCGTCGAGACACTCGGTGAAGCGCGTCGCGTCCAGTCGCACGCGTCACGCTCGACGATGTATCCAGGTGCACGGGTGACGATGACCGAGGCGTCACCGAGCGCGCCCCGGAGCCGTGACACGTACTCGTGGACCATGTGCCGCGCGCTGGCCGGCGCCCGCTCACCCCAGACCGAATCGATGAGCGTGTCGACCGACACGACCTCACCGACGTGCAGCACGAGGGCGCCGAGCAGCGCTCGCTCGCGGGCACTCGGCAAATCCACCTCACGACCGTCGACCAGCGCCTCGAGACGTCCAAGAATCCGAAAAGTGACCTTCGTCACGTCTAACCAGGATCGCACAACCGCGGCGCGGGGTCTCCAGCACGAGCAGTCCCATGCCTGCCCGCGTGTCGAGAGGCCCCAATAGAGCGCCGATGGAGCGTCCGTAGAGCGGCCCCGACGCATGATCGATCCATGCGCACGATCTCAATCATCGTCGGCACTGCACTCGTTGCGATGTCGCTTGCGGCGACACCCGGCCGCGCGGTTCCGACGCGGATGTCTGGGGTGGCGCTTGGAGCGCCGGGCAGCTCCCCCGCGGCTGAGTACTCGCTTGCAGTCACGCGCATCTGCGCCGGGCGCGCTCCTCTTCGAAGGTACACATGAGATGGGAACGCGATCCGACGCGCTCGAGATCGCAGCCGCCATCCGAGCCTCGACCGCGCGACGACTCGTGCGCGTCACAGCTCTTTCCGTCCCACCCGAGCTCCAGGACAGGAGCAGCCGTTGGATCTCGTCGCAACGCCGACTCGCGTCGCTCTATGCGCGATTGTGGGTTCGCATCTACGACACCATCGACGCCGCCCGCACCCCGGCACAGCTGGCCACTCTCCCCAAACGCCTCCAGAAGCTCGTGCACGCGCCCGACCCTTGAAGTCGACTGCCGGACGCCTCGAGCTCAAGCTCCACGTCCCCGACTGCACCGGCGGAGGCTGAGATCTCGTCCTGCTGCCCGTCGCAGTGACTCTGGTGAACTGGCGCTGAACCGCCTCAGCATCCTCCTTCGCCGGGAAGGAGTGAGAAAAGTGTCTTGTCGATCCGTCTGCCGTCGGGCTTGGGCATGGAACGGACGACGCCCTCGAGTGTGAAGCCGGCGCGCTCGAGGACACGCTCGGACGCGGTGTTTCCGACGTTGACGTAGGCGGCCACCCGCTCGATCCCGAGTGAGAACGCGTGCTGAGAGAGCAGGCGCGCGATCGTCGTCGCTACGCCGCGACGCCGGGCATGCGGCAGCACGAAGTAGCCGATCTCGACGATCTTCCGCTCGGAGTCGAGGTGGTGCAGCGTGCCACCCCCGACGACCTCGCCGCTGCGCGCATCAAGAGCAGCGAGCGCCAACAGCCGTCCTCGTTCGGCCAGCATCGGTAGCTCGTGGATCGAGGCGACGAGCCCGTCGCGATCGAAAGCCGGAAGGTTTCCGGCCTCGCGCAGCTCAGGGTCGCGGAACGCCGGCAGGATCGCGTCGACGTCGTCGAATGACGGGTAGCGCAGGATGACGTCGCCTGCGCGGATCCCCTCCGGAGGCACGGCCAGGCGCAACGTCGCTTCCGGGGAGAGTGGTTCGCTCACAGCCATCTCAACCGTACGGTAGCCCGCTGCCCTTCGCGGGTTTAGGCTTGACGCCTCATTCGGAACCCAAAGGAGGCGAAATGCACGCTGTAGTCGTACGAGTCAGCATCAACGATTCGGATAGCGCCGACGACGCACCTGCGTGGTGAGGTCGTGCCGCGCGTCTCGCAAGCGCCAGGATTCGTCACCGGTTACTGGACTCGGAAGGACGACACTGGGCTCTCGATGATCATCTTCGACTCGGAGGAAGAGGCGAACCGTGCGAGTGAGCTCATCCCTTCCATGGTTCCGGACAGCGTCACTCTCGAAGGCGTCGAAGTTCGCGAGGTCGCGGCTCACGCCTGACTTCGGCGCCCTTGCGGCTACTTCAGTCCGATCACCATTGAGTCGGGACCGATCAGGTGCTCCACGCGTGTGCTCGTGAAACCGGCTTCGGTCATCCAGCCCATGCAGTCGGCGCCTGTGTAGTCGAAGCCGCCCTCTGTCTCGATCAGCATATTCAGGCTCATCAGCAATCCAAACGCGTTTTGCGAGCGGTCGTCGTCGATGATTGCCTCGTAGACGATTAGCGCGCCACCGGTGGGCAATGCATCGTGCGCCTTGCCGATCAGCATCCGCTTTTCGTCCAGGTTCCAGTCGTGCAGGATGTGCCCGAGCATGACCACATCAGCGTTCGGGAGGTCGTCTGTGAAGAAGTCGCCGCCGACGAACCGGAGTCTTTCCTGCATGCCGTTGTGCTCGACGAACTCCTCGAACAGAGGCGCGACCTCGGGCAGGTCGAAGCCGACACCCGTGAGGTGTGGGTTGGCGAGCGCGATCTGCACGGCGAGGTCGCCCTGTGCGGTCCCAACATCCACGAAGGTCGTGTGTTCATTCCAGGGGAACTTCTGCGCGATCGCCAGGTTGGCACCGTGGCTGAGGCCGGACATCGCGCTGAGAAACTGCTTCAAGCGGGCTGGATCGGCGTAGAGTGCTTCGAAGAAAGGTGTCTCCCCGGACGCCGCCTCGTTCTGAAGCCGGCCCGTTCGCAACGCTTTGGTGAGGTTTCCCCAGAACCCGTACAGGCGGTGATTGGCCATCTCCAGAATCCCGCCGACGTACGAGGGTTTGCGCTTGTCCAGGAAGAGATCGGTGCTCGGCGTGTTGCTGTAGATCCCGTCGCGGCGCTCGAGGAAGCCCAAGCGCGACAAGAGCGTCGAGGAAATCGAGTGAGGACCGTGGGTGCAGGCCAAGTCTGTCCCGCAGGGCTTCAGCATCCTCGGGTTGTCTCGCGAGCTCCGTGAACAACTCCATCTCCACAGCGCTCAAGAGCGTCTTCGACGCCCAGAAACCGAGGCCGACCTGCATGATCTGATCTGGCGTCGGTTGTTCGCTCACGCTAATCCTCCTCGATAGCCGGCCCGTGCCCTAGACACTTCTTCGACTCGCGGATCCTAGTCGGAGCTTTCGGGCATCCCGCCCGCCGAGAGATCAAACTGTGGCGATTCGACACTAACCGGGAAGGGGACTCCATGTTCGGCTCGCTCGCGTCCAAGCTCCGCTATCCGCTGCTCGGCGCCGCTGCGGCGGCGCTCGCGCTCACGACCGCCACCGCCCTCGCGGGATCCGGCGTCGGCGACGTCTTCAACCTCGGCCAGGCAAACACCGTCAACGTGGAGAGCTCGCTCAGCGGCAACACGAGCGGCGGCCCGCAGCTGCGGGTGGAGAATTCCGCCACCACCCAGAACGCCTTCGGCGTCCTCGGCCGGATCACCGCCGGCGCGCCCGGCACCCAGAGCGCGGGCCTCCGCGGGATCAACTCGGCTACGAACGGAAACGGCTTCGGCATGTGGGGCTTCCACCAGAGCAATGGCATCGGAGTGCTCGGCGAGGGACCCCGACCGGGACCGGCGTCGCCGGCAGGCACACCGGCTCTTCGCGGCACCGACTCCGGTGTGGACGGCCAGACCGCCTCGACCGCGACGGGTGCGGTCGGCGTGCTGGGCGAGCTCACCGCCGGCGGCCCCGGCATCGGGCTCCGCCGCGGTGCAGGGGGACGGTGGCGCCGGCCGTGAACGGCTACGGCGTCTTCGGCCAGATGGCCTTCGCCCCTGTCCGGGAATAGCGGCGCGGCCGGCTGCTCAGTCCGAGCGGAGCGGCTTCCCCGTGCAGTGGGGCGCCGCCGTTCAGCGGCAAGAACGACGGGTGGGCAGTTCTCGGGAACGCTGCACGGGCGTCTACGCGTGCGCTGCGCCAGTCGGCGCGCCAGGACCTCCGACTTCGCCGTTCATCACGGGCTTTGGCGCCGGCGGCTTCTTCCAAGCGACCGGCGGACGACGGATCGGCGTCATGGCGTGTCGGCCACGGCCAGCGGCGACGGTGCAATCGGAGGAACAGTCTTCACGCGAGGTCAGCCACGGCCTCGATCGGTGTGTCGGGCGAGGCGGCCGCATCAGACGGGGTCGGCGTCAAGGGCATCGCGAACACGGGGACGAACGCAGTCGGTGTGCTTGGATCGAGCACGAGCGGGCTCGCCGGAAGGTTCGAGGGCAACATGCACGTGACCGGGCAAGGTCACGCGCGCGTATACGGCCGGGACGACGCAGCCAGGCCACCCCGATCGCTTACGCCTTCATCAACGGCGGAGGCAGCTCGGCGCGAGCGCGAGTACGCCGAACGTGACGTCCACGTACGACTCCGTCAACAAGCGCTACGAGATCACGATCGCCGGCGAGAATTACAACCTGAACAACTACGTCACCACGGTGACGACGACCACCGGCGGCATTCCTCTTCTCGCCACCACGCAGTCGAGCGGGGGACACCTGCTGATCAAGATCTTCAACCTGAGCGGTACTGCCGTTCAGTCCGCCTTCGGCTTCGTCACGTACAAGCCCTGAAAGCTGGGTCTCCGAAAGGACAGGATAAGAATGGTTGTACGCGAGGAGATCAGGGTTGGGGCGGTGGCGATTCGGTTTCTGGTCGAGGGCGAGCAGTCGGCCGGTTCGGTCGCGGTGTTCGAATTCGATGTCCCGGCCGGCAGCAAGGTTCCGGCCCCACACAGCCACGACGGCTACGAGGAGACGATCTATGGTCTCGAGGGGCGTCCTGACCTGGACGATCGAAGGTGCTCCGATCGACGTCGGCCCCGGCGAGGCCATCTGCATCCCTCGTGGCGCCGTCCACGGCTTCGACAACACCGGCGACGTCGACGCCGTCGCGCTCGCGATCGTCACGCCGGGCATGCTCGGCTCCGATTACTTCCGTGAGGTCGGTGCAGTGCTCGATGCCTCCGCCGGAGGGCCGCCCGACCTCGAAGCCGTCGGAGCAGTGATGCGCCGCCACGGGCTCACTCCCGCATCCCCGAGCAGCGGAGCCGCGAACGCGCTCGACGACCGTCCGCTGAGTGCCGCGGTCGCCGAGGCCGAGCCGATCCTTCGGCGGCCCGAGGGCGACATCAGCATTCTGGTCGCGCGCGACGAGATCTCGCTCATCCAGGGACGGTGCGCACCGGGTGAGCAGATAGCCGGGCCGCACGTCCACGATGGACACACCGACGCCTTCTACGTCCTCGACGGTGAGCTGACGTTCGAGATCGGGCGCGAGCGCGAGGTCATCGCGGTTCCTGCGGGCGGATTCGTCGCCGTCCCGCCGGGTGTGGCCCATTCGCTTCGCAACGACGGCGAGCGCGACGCCCATTCGCTCACGATCCACGCCCCCGACGGGGGATTCGCCGCGTTCATGCGCGGCCGTCGCGACGGCGTCGAGGTCGAGTGGGACATCTCACCGGTGCCGGCCGACGGCGGCCTGTCCGCCAACGAGGCAGTCCTAAGCTTCGGACGCCTTACGATCGTGGAGTGACCGCGGCCTTCACTGCGCAGACATTTAGGCCCCACATCGGCGAGCAGTTTCGCGTCACGCTGGAGATGCGGTGGCGGAGCTGGCGGCTGCGAGGACGAGCAGGCCGACTACGCGAAGCGCGATCGCCTGGACGGCTGAACGCCGGCTCGCCCGGCGCCCTCTCGGCAACGGCGCGAACCTGAACGTGAACGTCACATGGGGCGACGTGCTCGTCTGCACGATCACGAACCAGCGGAAGTAGCCGCTGGCGGCCGGCCGCGACTCTGCTGATTCACATTGGTAGAAGCCGTGCCGACCAGGTCGCGCGCAGGGTCGAGGCGCCTATCGGCTGGTGCGTGTACTCCTCGCCGACCGCGGTCACCGTGTAGCCGGCGTCTTCCAGGGAGGCACGGACCTCGGCATCCGTGTGGAAGTACTGCCGATGCTGCTCGCAGAAGGGATCGCCCTCACGTGGCTTCGTGAGCTCGATCCTCGTGTCGCATGTGCGGAGGGCAGGATCCACGACGCTGCTGATCACGAAGTCATTCCCGGCCGATTCGCCCGCCACGACTGGGTTTGAGATGGTGAAGTCCATCATCCCGTCGGTGTGGAGGTCGAAGACGAGCCACCCCGCAGGCCGAAGGTGCCGGGCGACCGCGGCCATCGTCAGTCTCAACTCGTCCGGAGTCAGGTAGTTGAAGCCGTCGAACGTGCAGACCGCGGCGTCGAAGACGCCTTCCACATTCAGATCCGGGAGCGTCATCCGGGCCAGCACCACCTCGGAACCGAGGCGCTCGCGAGCGCGGGCCAGCATTGCGTCGGATGCGTCGACGCCGACGACCCGGTAACCCCGGGCTATCAGCTCGGCCGCCAGAAGGCCTGTGCCGCAGCAGAGATCGAGCACGGAGCGCACGCCCCCAGGATCGGCGCTCCAGAGCTCGTCGAGGAACGATGCCCAGCGGTCATGACAGGGGTCGACGACGATCTCGTCGTAGACCCCTGCCAGCCGCGAGTACGCCGCGACGTTCCTCACGGAGGCCGCGGATGTGGTCCGTCAGAGTCCGAGAACCTTGGCCTTGGCGGCCGCGAACTCCTCATCCGTGAGCACACCCTGGGTATGAAGCGCCGCCAGCTTCTGGAGCTGTGCGGTCTCGTCCTCCTCTGCTGGTGCCTGCGGCGGCGGTGCCTGCTGCGCGTACTGCTCCGCGTCCTGCTGGTCATACCTCGCGGCCTGGCGACGCTGCACGCGGCCGGACACGGCCGTGGCGGTTCCGGCAACGACGGCCGTGCGGGCTGCCATACGTAGAAGTCCCATATCGTTTCCTTTCGATCTCGAAGTGGACGGGTCTAGGCTGGGTCGAGCGCGGCCGCCACGACCTCGGCGGGAATGCGGATCGAGTCGATCAACACGGCGTCCGCGGCCTGCAGGGCGTCGACGACCTTCACGGCCCAGAGATTCTCGAATGCGATCAGCAGGGCCGAGCTGTCGGGCGGGAGGTCCTCGCTGACCTCGTCGGCATCCTCGTCCCCCAACGCACCCGGCTGTGCGGTGTCGATGGAGAGGAAGGCCGCGCCGTCCTCGTCCAGGTCAGCTGCCTCGATTGTCGTCACGGTGCCGTCCGCATCCTTCATCACGAAGAGCAGATCGAGCACTCGAATCGTGCCGGTCTCCACGAGCTCCAGGATCGCCGGGGCGATACGCCCGCTGAACTTGTTGCCGGGAAAACCGATGATGTAAACGTCCACAGGGCCTGCGGCCATCGATGCCTCCTTGTTGAGCGTGAACACCAAAGATACGCAACGATCGCGAGCACTGTGACCACCTGCACCGGGTGATCCTGAGCCGGCGCCGAAACGTTAGGCTCCACTCGATGCGTCGCTTCGCCGTTCCCGTCGCCGTCCTGGCCGTGGCCCTGCCGCTCGCCGCGGGCTGCGGCGGTGGTGGAGGAGGAGGCTCGACCACGAGCTCGACGACGAGCTCGACCACTACGACGACCAGCACTCAGACCACGGCGGCCGCGGGCGACTGGGCCAACGGGTTCTGCTCGGCGTTCAAGGACTGGACCTCGGCGCTCAAGCCGATCGCCCAGAGCCTGCAGAGCACGCCGACGAAGGAGAACCTCCAATCCTCCGTCGGCGACATCAAGGACGCGAACAAGACGCTCGCCGACGACCTCAAGGGCCTCGGCAAGCCCGACGTCTCCGGGGGCGGCCAGGCAAAGGACGTCGTCGACCAGCTCGCCGACCAGATCAAGTCCGACTCCGACCAGATCGCCGGCGCACTCGACAACCTGTCGACCACGAGCGATCTCGTGGCCGCGGCCGGCGTCGTGACGAACACGCTCCTGACCCTGCAGAGTCAGGTCGCGGACGCGCTCACGCAGCTGAAGACGATCAGCGCGAACGCGGGCGACTCGCTGAAGAGCGCGATCACCAACGCGACCGCCTGTCAGTCGTTCAACAGCTAGACCGGCTCGACGAGCAGGGCGAGCTTGTCCCGTCCGATCACGCGCACCTGATCACCGGGGCTCGCGCCGGCCTCGCAGCGGGCCTCCCAGATCTCTCCGTCCAGGCGGACCTGCCCGACCGGACGGCAGGCCTCCGTCACGACGGCCGTCTTCCCGATCAGCGTCTCGGCTCCGACCACGCGACGCCGGTTCTTGACGGTCCGGTTCCAGCCGTACAGCTCGACGAACCACAGCAGCGTCACGACGACGAAGGCGATCCAGTTCCAGGGTCCGTCGAGGAGGAGCAGCAGAACGACGGCAACGATGATGAGCACGGGTCGGGCCTACGAAGGGCGCGCGGCGGGGGGCCCCGGGGCCGGCGGGACCTCGACGGGAGCCTCCGCCGGAAACTCGCGCAGTGTCTGGCGCCGTAACAGCTCGATTCCCCACAGGACGAGCGCCGCGAGGACGATCGTCCCGATCACTCCACGGTCTGACCCGAGCGGAGACCAGGCGAGCAGGATCAGGAAGATCGCGATCACGACGGCGTAGACGATGACCACGGACTGGCGGAAAGCGGGCGCGAGCCAGCGACGCACGGTCACGCCGACGCGACTCGGCCCGGCGAGCACGCTGCCCACGATCGCGACCAGGCCGTAGACGATGAGCGCGATGGCGATTTCCCGCAGCATGCCGGTCGCGAGTTGCCAGATCTCGTTGCCCGCCGACTTGTTCTGCTCGACCTTGACCACCGAGTCGATGATGGTGGTTCCGAGCAACCGCTGGAGAACGAGGAGGAGCAAGCCGACCCCGAAGATGCAGCCGCCGATCCCTCCGAGGACCTTGCGCCGGCTCGGGCGGGCCAGCCAACAGCGCGAGCCCGAAGAGCAGGAGCACCGCGATGACGACGAAGATCGACACCACCTTGATCACACGCACGGCCTTCTGAACAGCCTCGAGCTGGTTCGAACGGAGGATGAGGATCAACCCGGTATTCGGATCGGCGTTCGCCTTCAGCGCGTCGGAGATGTGCAGGCGGCCCGCAAGCCGGTCGATGAGCGGCCGCAGGTCGAGCGTCACGTCCCCGCCCTCGGTCGAGACGTTCCTCACCTTCTCGCCCTTGAGCACGGCGATCAACTGCGTGTGCATCCGCCGGTTTGCCTCCTTCCACAGCGCCTGCGCCGCGTCGGTGCCGAGAACCGCATTCGCGGCCCGCGGCGCCACGTTTTCGAGAGCGCCGGCGAGCACGGGCGCAGCGGCCTGGAGCTGGTCCGGAAGCCGCTGCCGCAGCTCGCCCGCGACGTCTACCCGCTGGAAGAGCGCGTTGACCATCTTTGCCGAGACGGCCGAGCGGATGGTGTCGCTCGCGAGCAGCTGGCCGGAGAGATCCGTCCAGTTGTCGGTATTCAGCACCTGGCGCTTCGTCCAGACGGTCAGCGACGAGATCAACAGGAGCAGCGTCGCGAGCGCGACGAGACTCCAGACGAGGATCTTGCGCTTGACGCTCACCAACGACGATTCTTCTGCCCGGAAAGGTGAGTGTTCCTCACTCCCCGGGGGTGAGGCTCCTAGAGCAAGTGGAGTTGCCGCGCGCGCCGTACCGCGTCCCGGCGCTGGGTCGCGTCGAGCTTGCGGTAGATGCTCTTCACGTGGGACTTGATCGTGTTCACCGAGACGAAGAGCTCCCCGGCGATGTCTGCGTTCGACATGTTCGTCGGCAGGTAGTGCAGCACGTCCGCCTCCCGCGCGGTCAGCGGCTCGAGCAGCTCGGCCGGCCCCGCCGCGCCGTCGCCGTTCCCGTTCAGGGACGACAGGAGGTCGGAGGCGAACCAGCGGTGTGACGTCGAGTGCCGCAGGTGGTCCGAGAGCAGCTCCCGCAGCGACGGCCCGGCGTCGAGCAACGGCCGGCGGATGCTCTCGCCTTCGCCGAGCGCGAGCGCGCGGGCGGTGGCCTCTCGCGACTCCTCGTGCTGACCGAGCGTCCGGTGCGCGACCGCGGTGAGAACCGCGCGCTCGATCGTTCCGACCGCGGTGTCGCCCTCGCCGTCGGCCGCGAGCAACGCCAGCGCGTCAGCCGGCTCTCCGGCACTGAGGCGTAGCCGGGCGAGGGCGATAGGCACCCGCGATTCGGGGGAGTCGGCGGAGGCCTGCTCGAGGATCTCGTGCGCCGAGTCGAGGTCGCCGGCGGCGGCGGCGAGGCGCGAATACTGGGTCGCGCACGCGGCTCGAAGCGCCGGCGCGTCGACTGTCCTCCAGTCGTGCTCGATTCCCTTCAGCCGCTGGATGCCGACCTCGATCGCGCCACCGCCGTGTGCCAGGCAGATGGACGCGTCGACGATCGCCGACAGGACGCGCGCGATCCGGTCGCCGGACGTGAGCGCGACTTCGAAGAGCGCCCGCGCCTTCTCCTCCGCGGCGTCGAGGTCGTTCCACTCGTAGTCGGCGAGGGCGAGGATGGTGTAGCCGTGCACGGCCTGGGCGCTACGGTCGAGGCCGCCGCTCTCGGCCGCATCGACGGCGGTACGTGCGAGCTCGGATGCGCGCCGGAGCCTGCCCTGTCCGAGCTCGATGAGGGCGAGGCCTCCGAGGCTCGCGATCTCGGTGTGCGCCACGTCCGCCGCCCGCGCCAGGTGCAGAGCCTCGTGGAGATTGCTCTGGGCGGCCGGGCGCCGGAGCCAGATCTCGCAGATCCCCAGGAAACCCAGTGCGAGCGCCCTGATGCGATCCGCCGTGCGCCCGGCCGTGAAGCCGGCCTCGGCCAGCTCCAGCAGCCTTTCCGCGAGCTTCGCCGCCTTGGAGCATTCGCCTTCGAGCCGGTGGCGGAACAGGCAGGCGAACGCGAACATCGCCTGGGCCCGCAGGTCGCACGCCGCGACCTCTGCGCGGGGGACCGCATCGAGCAGCTTCCCGCCCCGGCGGACGTCGCCGCTCATGAGCGCGAGCGTCGCCGCGACCGCGGTCAGCGGTACCGAATCTCGTACACGGTCGGCGGGAAGCGCGTCCGTCAACGTCGTCTGCATGGTCAGGTCCGCGTCGACCAGGAGGTCGAACCACGACTCGACCAGGCACGAAGAGGCGAGGTCGAGGTCGCCTGCCGCAAAGGCGTGCTGGAGCGCGTCCACATGCTCGCCGTGCGCGAGGTACCAGCCGGCGGCGCGGGTGTGGAGCTCGGCCACTTCCGCGGGGCCTTCCTGGAAGAGCTCAGTGCGCAGGATCTCCGCGAAGAGATGGTGGTACCGGTACCACGCCGGGTTCGAGCCCACGCGCTCGATGAAGAGGTTCTTGTTGACGAGCTCCTCGAGCGTTCCGGTGCAATCCGTCCCCGTGAGAGCCTCGGCCAGATCGGGGGTCAGCCTGTCGACGATCGAGGTCTGGAGGAGGAACCGCCGGGTTTCCTCCGGTTGCGACTTCAAGGCTTCCTGTACCAGGTAGTCGACGGCGGCGCTCTCGTCGAGGAGCGCATCCACGACTCCGCCACCCTGGAGAGACAGCGTGAACAGGCGCAGCCCGGCGGCCCAGCCCTCGGTGCGCGCGAGCAGCGCCTGGAAGAGCCCGGGTTGCAGTTCCACCGCGAGCGCGGCGAGAAACTCCCGCGCTTCGTCCTCGGTGAAGGCGAGGTCCGCGGCACGCAGCTCGACCAGCTCGCCGTTCGCGCGGAAGACATGCATCGGGAGGTCGGGGTCGTGGCGCGTGGAGAGGACGAGGCGCAGATGGGGCGAGGACGAGCGCAGGAGCTGCTCGATCCCGGCTGACACCCCTGTGCGGGGAACGTTGTGGAAGTCGTCGATGACCAGCGTCACGGGCGCGTGCAGGCGTGCCACGGCGCTGAGGAGGCGGTCGACGAAGCCGGGCGGCGTCCCCGCGCGCGGAGCCGCGAGATGGGCAAGAGCCGTCGAGGCGGGCACGACCCCGCGCAGCGCTTCGAGGAACTCCGCCCAGAAGGCGTTCTCGCCTCTCCTGGGCCGGAGGGACATCCACGCCACGCTCTTCCGCGGCCGCTCGGCGAGCCAGGTGGAGAGGAGGGCCGTCTTGCCCGCCCCCGCCGGCGCCGAGATGAGGACGAGGCGGCCCTCGACGCCGTCGTCGAGCGCCTCGAACAGGCGTGGCCGGCTCATGGCGGGACGCGGCGGGCGCGGCACCAGCAGGTCCGGCGTCGCGACAAGCCGGGAGCTGGGTGCACGCCGCGAGGCGGCCTGGCGGCTGGCCTTCGTCGAGGTAACCAAGGTACTCCCTTCGGGTCATGGACAACCTAGTCACTGCGGTCACGCTCTGTCAACGAAGGCTCATAGGTCGGTTTCCATTCGTTCGGGGTGAGGTCCGGTCACCCCGGACGCGACCAAGATGGCCCAATGATGAGCCCGAGTCGCTACGAGATCAGGGTGAGGGGCCGGCTCGGGGAGAACGTCGCCGCCAGATTCGAGGGCTTCGACATGGAGGTCGAGCCCGCCGAGACCGTTCTCCGCGGCCCCGTGCGGGACCAGTCCGCGCTCCACGGCATCCTGGGACAGATCGAGTCGCTCGGGCTCGAGCTCGTCGAGGTCCGCCGGGTGGAGGGCGAAAGCCGCTCGGAGCGCTAGGCGCCCGAGCCTCGCAGCTGGGCGATCACTCCTGGAGTATGACCCGGCCCTCGGGCTCGGGCGGACGAAACCTGGGCGCAGCCTCGGAGCTGGCGAGCAGGATGAGCCCGAGCACCATCAGCAAGAGCCCGAACGCGGCCACGGCCAGCCCCCAGTGCTCCGCATGCAGCTCCTCGCCCAGCAGGGTCAGGCCCACGACGACTCCCACGACCGTCTCGGCCACCATGGTCGTCGTGATCGCCGGTGCGAGCGCGCCCGTCTGGAGCGAGGCCTGCACGAGCACGAACCCCGCCAGTCCCGCCACGGCGAGCGCGTAGATGTGCCAGTCCAGGAAGACAGCGGCCGCCCCGTCGTCGAAGCGAACGACCGTGGACTTCGTCAACGCGGCGACGAAGCCGAAGAGCACGCCGGCAGCCGTCCCGATGAGCGCCGCCTTCATGGCCGGACGGCGGCGCCAGGCGATCGCGGTGAGCACCGCCGCAGCCCCTCCGACGACGCCTCCAGTGATCGCCCAGTCGAGACCACGCGCGTCCGCACCCCCCCCGCTCGGGTTGGCCACGATCATGAACGCGGCCAGGCCGACGACGACTGCTCCGGCACCGACGATCTCTCGCCGTCCGACGTGCTGATGGGTGAGCCAGACCCCGAGCGGGAGCGCGAACACCACGCTCGAGACCATGAGCGGCTGGACGACGACGAGCTTCCCGACGCCCAGCGCGGCCGCCTGGGCGACGTACCCCGCCGCGTCCGCAACGAAGCCGGCAAGCCACACGGGCCGCTTCAGCAGGCGCATGAAGAAGCCGACCTGAAGCGCAGACGTGTCCGGCTCCTCCAGCGTCCCCTTTTGCTGAAGCACCGACCCGATCCCGAACAGAAAGCCGCCGAAGAGCGCCAGGCCGATGGATAGGGCGTTCATGGCTCGCGTACCGCGTCGTACACGACCACGGTTCCCGCCAGGTAGTCGGGAAGTCCCCGGCGCCGGTGGTCGAACAGGACCGGGATGAAGCCGGCAAAGAGTGGGATGATCGCCAGCCCGAGCCCGATCACACGGACGACAGCGCGGAGGACGGAGAGCCCCCCTCCGTCGGCGCTTTGCACTCTCAGGCGCATCAGGCGCATCCCCGGCGTCTGGCCCGCCGAGCTCCAGAAGAGCGCGAAGTAGACGAAGGCCACGACCAGCAAGCCGATGCCGAGGAGGGTTCCCACCAGCCAGTGAGGACGGATGCCGCCGACCAGCGACCCGATCAGCCCGACGATGGCGCTCCCGGAGGTGAAGATCAGAACGGCGACGAAGGCATCGATCGCGAGCGCGACCGCCCGGCTGCCGATCCCCGCGTACTTGTGGGCGTCGGCACGGTCGAGAGTACGCCCCACCCGTCCGTCCGCTCGAACGGCGGCATGCCGGACACCTGCGACGACCTCCTCGACGAGACCCGCGGTCTGGCGGGAGATCGCATGGCGCACCTCCGGGCTCGACATGACATCCCGCAGCGCCCGCTGCATCTCGTCGCTCTTCATGACCTCGTCGAGAATGTCCCGCGTGTGCGGGCTGTCGAGCGCCTGTTTCACCAGCTTCTCGAGCTCACCGCTCTCGGCCAGCTCCCCGGCAATGCGCTCGAGCACCCGATGCTGAACGAGCGACTGGGCCAGCTTCTCCGGGAGTTGCCCCGCCAGGGCCTGATCGACGACCCGCGCAGTCTCCGGCGCCGCCAGAACGTCGTCCGCAGCCGACTCGAGCCGGCCTCGCCACGCTCGGGCCGCAACACGAGCCGGGTACAGGGCGGCCCGGCCGGCAGCGTCGCCGAGACCGGAGCGTTTTTCGGGTGGCTTGCGCATCGACGGCTGGTCGCTTACGCCTGGGCGCGCTTGCGGCGGCGCTCCTCCAGGCGCTCCTCGATCGAGAGTCCGACGACCGGGCCGAGGATGAACACCACTCCGGTCGCGAGCAGCCAGGTCATGATGATGAAGATCACTCCGATCGGGCCGTACTCCTTGTCGTTGGCGATGATCGCATCCGAGAGGAACGCGGCCGAGAACGCGCCGAGACCAATGAAGAACAGAGACGTGACGACAGCCGGCACGATGAGACGCCTGAACGGCACTCGATTCGACAGCAGCAGGTACATCCCCAACCAGAAGAAACCGGCGAGCAACGCGAAGCTCGCAATGGCGGCCAGGGCGGGGGACACCTTGTTCAGGTCGTGCTGGATGTAGCTCACCGCCGCCGAGACGCCGAGCACGGAGAATCCGAACACGAACTGCTGCCAGGACTCGTGCCAGTAGCCGAGCTTGTCGAGACCCCAGATCGTCTGCCAGACCTTCTGGATGATCGCAATGGTCGCGAGCAGGGCCATGACCAGGAAGAGGATCGCGCCGACAGTGGCCGCCGTCGACACCGAGGAGGCCTTGAAAAGCTGCTCGACGCTCTGGGTGGCCTCCGAGTTCAGCCCCATGTGCTCGCTGACGGTGTCGGCGAAGTTCCGTCCGGCGACCGCCGCGAGGAAGATGAGGTTCGGAAAGAGCCAGAGAAGCATGACCGCCGCCAGCAGCAGAGCCTGGTTCATGAAGTCGACGCTCCCGAGACGGTCCCAGACGTCGCCGGCGGTGCTCGACTCGAAGCGCTTCAGCGCCGAATCGCCACGTCGCCATGCCGACTCGCCCACGCGGCGGGTCTTGTCGAATTTGCGCCTTTGGTCGATCTCGCTCATCGGTCTAGTTTGACCCCCGAGCCGCTGCGAGCGACAACCGGCCTACGGGCAATGTCAAGCTTGACCAACACCATTACGTTGTACCTCATCCCATCTGGAGGATTCTTGCGCGCCAAGGAGCAAACCGCATCGGAACCTGAAATGCTCACTCACATCGGATCAGACGACCGAGAGCGGATCGCCTGAATGCTCCTCGAGCTCCTGCTGCTTGCAATCGCAGCGGCGTTCTATCCCGCGCTGCTTGCGGTCGTAATCATCTTTCTCGGCCGGCCCGCACCCGAAGAAGTTGCTCGCCTTCTTCCTCGCCGGAGCCTGGCTGACCAGCCTCAGCATCGGCCTCATCGCCGTGTTTGCGTTGGAGGGAGCCGGCCTCAGCTCGTCGACGAAAGTTTCAGTGGGCGCTGGGATCTACCTGGGGCTCGGCATCGTTGCCGTCGTCGTCGGTGCGCACTTCCTTCGGACCCAGCCGAAGCAGAAGGAAAAGAAGAAGGACTCCGGCCCGTCGATGACCCAGCGGGTGATGTCGAAGGACTCGACCTGGCTGGTCTTCGTCCTCGGAATCTTCCTCAACATGCCCGGTCTCTGGTACCTGATCGGTCTCAAGGACATCGGGCTCTCCGATTACAGCGACGTCGAGAAGGTCCTCCTCCTCATAGGGTTCAACCTCGTGATGTTCTCGTTCGTCGAATTCCCGCTGGTCGGCTATCTGGTCGCGCCGGAGTGGACAAAGGCGCAGGTCGACAGGTTCAACGCCTGGCTGCACCGCAACGGCCGTCATCTCGGCGGCTGGATTGGTGTCGCCCTGGGGACCTACCTGATCACGCGCGGGATCATCGCCGCGCTCTGATCAGTGGGCGACGGCGACCTTGAGGACGATGACGAACGCACCGAGGGCGAGGTTGGCAGCGGTGACGGCGAGCGTTCCCACCCCGCTGAGCTTCTCCACACGCGCATAGCGCAGCCCCTCGATCCCCAGGATCGCCAGGCCGACACCGAGGGCAAGCCAGACGGATGTGCTCTCCTTGAGCACCCCCGCCGCGCCGAGAAGCAGCGCCGCGCTTGGCCCGGCGGCGGCGAGCAGGATGCCCAGCTCGCGGCGCGAGATCGCCTTCAGCTCCGCCCTGTCGAGACGTTTGCCCCGCGCGATGCTCTCCGCCAATCCGTGGGAGTACACATGGGCGATCCAGAGGACGAACAGGGTGGCCCAGACGATCTCCGCGAGCTTCCAGGGATCCTTGACGTTCGCGTAGGCGGCGGTGAGGGTCGCCATCGCGACGACCGTTCCGTAGACGACGCCGGCGACGTCGTGGCCGTGACCCAGGGCAAGCCGTGCAACCCTGCCGCCGCGCGGAGGGGGCGCTTCCTCGTGCGCGCTCACCCGAGCTGGGGCCGCAAGGCCCTGCTCGTCGGGCATCGCCACACGGCCGCGGCCGAAGGCATCGATGCGGCCCCACCGCCCTGGGATGTCGAGCAGCGCCAGGAGGCCGATCCCGGCCGGAAGCGCCGGGTCGACGACGAGATGGTCGCCGAGCGGCTCGAGCCCGAGCATCGTGCGCAGGAGCAGGAGGGGCGCTCCGGTCGACCATGCCTGCGGGCTGCATGCGGTGGGGTACTGCACTGGGTACTTCGTCGCCGAACGCGGATACCCGCCGAATGCCTCCGGCAGACGGCCGTCGAAGAACTCGGCCGCGTCGAGGATGCCGGCCGCGATGCGCGCCGCCTCTTCTTTGTAACCCGTATCGGCGCAGGCCCCACGCCACGAAGGAGTTGTCGAACGGCCAGATCGTCCCCGTGTGGTAGCCGATCGGGTTGTAGCGCGCCTCGCCCGTCGCCATCGTCCGCACGCCCCAGCCGGAGAAGAGGCGCTGGCCCATGAGGTGGCTTGACGACCGACTTCGCCTTCGACTTGTCCACGATGCCGCTCCAGAGCAGATGCCCGTTGTTCGAGGTGAGGGTGTCGACCTTGCGCGCCGTCGACGTCCAGGGCGATGGCGAAGTACCCTCGGTCGGCGAGCCAGAAGTCGCGGTTGAAGCGCCGCTTGAGATCGGCGGCCTGCTTCTCGAGCTCGTTCGCGTACCTGAGGAGTCCTTCCACACCTCGCGCGCCAGTCGAGCCCCGCGCACCTTCGCGTCGTACGCGTAGCCCTGGAGCTCGCGGTTGCGCGCGGGAACCCGGGCAACCGCCCGTCCCGGTACGAGATCGAATCCCACGAGTCCTTCCAGCACTGGTTCTCGAGGCCGGTCTCCTCGTTCCGCCGCTTGTACGCGATGTACCCGTTGCCCTGGAGGTCGGCGTACTCGTCGATCCAGCTCAGCGCCGCCGAGCGCCTCCATCTCGAAGTCGCGGACGAGCTTCCGGTCGCCGGTCCAGCGCTCGTACTCGTCCAGCAGGACGACATACAGCGGCGTCGCATCGGCGCAGCCGTAGTAGGGCGAGTGTGGCCGCTCCTCGAACGCCGTCAGCTCGCCGTAGCGCATCTCGTGCAGGATCCGTCCGGGTCCTCGTCGCGGAAGTCGTCGATCCGCGTCCCCTGCCGGGAGCCGAGCTCGCGCAGCGTGGTCGCCGCCAGCTCGGGCGCGAACGGAAGCGCCTGCAGGCTGGTGAAGATGCTGTCGCGTCCGAACATGGTCATGAACCAGGGCAGCCCCGCGGCCGGGAGGCTGCTCCGACCGGCCGTCATCGGGCGAGAAGCGCAGCGCGGCGAGATCGACGAGGCTGCGGCGATAGGTGTTCCTGAGCGGCTGCCAGTCGCATTCGAGACGCGGCGCATCGCGGACCCAGCGGTCGAGCCCGACCGAAAGGTTGCGCTTCGCCCGCCGCGACTCCCCGCCGACTTCGCCGAGGAGCGAGATCGTGACCTGCACGTCAGTCGACCACTGCCCCTTGCGGCTGAACCTGGACCTTGAACGTCAGGCCCTTCCGGTCGAACTTCGCCGGGCCGGTCGCAGTGATCACGGTTGCACGGGCGAATACGTCTCGCGCCGGTACCCGAGCATGAGGCGACTTGCCCTTTACTTGAGCCCCGTACATCCCCTTCTTCTCGAGCGCGTCCTTGACCTCGAACAGATCGGCGAAGTCGTTGGCAGCCTCGATCCGAATCGTCAGGTCGACCGGCTTGTCGTCGTGGTTCAGGACCGTGATCCGCTCGTGGAACCCGTCAGCGACGGCCCGGGTGCGGATGACCGACTGCTTCGAGTTCTGGTAGACGGCACTCGCTCCCGGAATGAGGAAGAACCGGGTTTCGAAGTACTGGAGGTCGTCGGTCGAGAGCGCTGTCAGCCGCTCGCCGTTGATCGTCAGCACCCACTTCGAGAGATAGCGCGTGTCAAAGGAGAACAGCCCGGTGGGGTCGGTCGCCGAGGCCTCGATGTCTCCGGCTCGCAGTCGCTGACGACGAACGTGTTGCCGTCGAGGATCTTGATCTCGTCGCTCATTGCTTCGCCTCCGCAACTGGAGGGCCGGGAAAGATGCGCTGCAGCAGGATCAAGGGCTCGAGCTCACCCTCGACGCCGATCCTGCCACGCAGCACCTCGGCCGTCGCGTTGGCGTGGCCGGTCACCAGCCGGTCGAACAACGCCCGCTCGACGCGGATGATCGAGTCTGCGAGACGCGTTTCTGCGCGACACGGTGATATCGCCGCGGTCGATGGTCACCAGCCACCGGCCGGTCTTCTTTCCCTGCGACGATGTCGAAGCGAATGCGTCGACTTGACCTTCTCCAGGAGCTGTTCGTGACCTCGCCGCCCCAGCTCGGCGAAGAACTCCGCGGTCGAATCCGTCATGTCTCTCCTCCGCGTCGAAATCCAATGCGCGAGACGAGCAGCGCGACCACGGTGACGAGGTAGAGCTGTCCCATCAACGCCTCGATGATGCCCAGCATATGCCCAGCGTTTGTCCTGGCCGTGTAGTCGCCGTACCCGACGGTCGTCAGCGTCACGTAGCTGAAGTAGAGGCGGGTGGCAAGTGTCCCGTCCGTTCCCTGGGCGAAGAACGGGCCGGAGTCGAGTGCTGCGAGCGCGCCGTACACGAACGTGAACGCAAGCCCGAGCAGGAGGTAGACGCAGATCGCGCCGGTGACCGACTGGGCGTTGACCTCGCCCTGGTCGATGATCCCGAACGCGACGATCACAACGATGCCGAGGGTGAGCACCAGCTCGAAGATGCCCACTGCTCCCGTGAGCGCGTCGCTCGGAGCGACGGCCAGGAGGACGGCCAGCGCGACCGCGACGCCGACGACGATGAGACTCATTCGCGCGTACTTCGTCAGCCCCGATGTCCAGAGCGCGACCACGAGCGTCGCGGACTGGAGGAAGACGATGATGCTGCGTGTCCAGTCCGTCTCCGGCGCCGTCGCCGTGAAGGCGAAGACGATGACGATCATCAACAGGACCCACCGGTAGCTGTGACTCGCGCGCAGGCGGCTTATCCGTTCGCCGTGTAGCCGCCTCCTCGAAGAGGAAGCCTGAACCGTCAGACGCCGCCCCCGGAAAAGTCGCGGTCGGCCGTGGACGGCCGGGCGATCATGTAGATCAGCACCCCGATGAAAGGCAGGAAGAGGACGAGAATCGTCCACCCGGCTTTCGCCCACCCGGAGTGGTCGTGCCTCGCGAAGTTGTCGTACAGGATCATGACCGCCAGCCAGATGAAGAGCACCCAGGCGAAGAAGACGAACATGCCCCAGAACACGCTCAGAAATGTCCACTCGTAGGCCAGCACGGCCCACACGATCGGGCCCCGAGGGGCGAGTAAACATCGTCCTAGAAGGGTGATCTAGAGCTAGGTCTAATCGACGACGACGAGTTCCGACGGCAGCTCGCGCTCGACCGCGTCGGCGGTATCCAGAGAGAAGAACTTCGCCAACCCACTGTGGTGATGCTTGCCCAGCACGACCAGGTCGGCTTGCTCGTCGCGCGCCGTCGCGACGATCTCGCTGCTGGGATCGCCCGCCGACCAGGCGAGCTCGGCCTCGACGCCCGAGGTCTCGGCCATTTCCCGCGCATGCTCGAGGATGGCCTGCACGTCGTCGGGCGGATCGAGGGGCTGCAGAACAGGCGGGCTGTCGTCGAGCGTCCCATAGTTCTGGATGCCTTGCGGATTGAGCGGCATCGCGTCGACGACGAGCACGATGAGACGCGCCCGCGTGCGCTTCGCCTCGTCGAGCGCATATTGAAGCGCGCGCTTCGCGGGATCCCTGTCGTCGTATCCGACGACGATTGTCTTCACCTTCGCCATGCCGTGGAGTCTGCCACTTTCGGCAGCCCGGGCGGCGGCCCGCCCGCCGGCCCGCCGCGAGTTCCGTGCTCAGGTCCACGCGCGGCTGAAGGGGGTTAGCCTGCCCGTATGACGGTCGCGGCCGAGCCCCCGGCTGAGCTAGGCCCCTCGCGCCGGCGGCGGATGATGAAGATCGTCCTCTGGCTCGGCGGGCTCGCGCTCTTCTGGTTCGTGCTGCAGCTGCTCGGCGTGGACGTCAAGGGGTGGCTCCGCCACCTGTGGGACCAGATCACGGAAATCCCGCCCGGCTACCTCATCGCAGCGCTCGCAGCGCAAACCGGCGCGACCTTCTTCGCAGGCTTGTCCTACTACGGAATCCTCAAGGCCGCGTATCCGCGTGGCGTCGCGCTGTGGCCCGTCGTCGCCGCCTATGCAGTCGGCGTGGCGATCAACAACTTCCTCCCCGCGAACATCGGAACGTTCGTGACCCTGCTGATGTTCGTCGCCGTCATCCCGGCCTGCACGTTCGCCGGCTCGCTCGCGGCCTACCTCGTGCAGAAGATCTTCTTCACGATCGCCGGGACCTTCGTCTACCTGTACATGTTCCTCAGCGTTCCCGGCGCGTTCGACCTCAGCTTCGGCAACGTGACGTCCCACCCGGCGCTGACGACCGCGATCGTCCTCGGCGGGATCGGCCTCCTCGTCGTCCTCGCCCGGATCTTCTGGCGGGAGGTGAAGAAGCTCTGGGCGAAGGCCAAGCAGGGCGGCGCGATCCTCTCGCAGCCGCGGAGGTACATGTCGCGCGCCTTCCTCCCGTCCTTCCTCAGCTGGACCTGCGGCCGGATCGTCACCGCGATCTTCCTCGCCGCGTTCGCGCTGCCCGTGACGTTCGAGTCGGTGATGTGGGTGACGGGCTCCGGCTCGCTCGCGAACGTGGCGTCATTCACGCCCGGCGCGATCGGCGTGACGCAGGCGACGAACGCGCTCGCGCTCAAGACCTGCTGCGATGTTGCCAAGAGCCAGGCGGTGGACTACTCGACCGCGCAGCAACTCATCGTCACTGCCTGGAACCAGGTCGTCGCGATCGTCCTCGTCGTGGTCGTCTTCGGCTGGGTCGGCGGCAAGCAGCTCGTCAGCGAGTCCTACGTGCAGGCCAAGGAGAAGAGCGCTGAGATGCGCGCGGAGCGGAAGCGCAAGCGAGAGGAGAAGAAGCGGGGCCGCTAACTCAGCTGTAGGGGCAAGAGCCGGCGCTGTAGTACGCATACTGCTCGCGGCTGAGAATCCACGTCCAGCGCCCGTCTACGGCGATGGCATGGAACGTCTGCACGATCGTGACGGGGAAGAGCGTGAACTCGGGTGAAGCGATGGCGACGCGCACGCGGACGGCGCGCGTATTCCGCTTGCGGCGCTGGCCGGCGACGGCGATCCGTTCGTCGAACACGCGCAGCACCTTGACCGACATCAGCGTGCCCGGCCGCGGCACGAGGCTCTCGCAGCCGACGTACGCCTCGAGCGTCGCGACCCGCTGATGGGCCGGATAGAGGGACTGCCAGGCGAGTCCGTACTCGTTCGCGAGCTTCTGCTTGACGATCGTGGTCATGTACGTGCCGGCCGGCTCTACCGGTCGGATTCCGCGGTCTGCACGCGCTGCTCCGGCTGCGACGGCGATCACCAAGATCGTTGCAAGCGGCGCGAGGCCCAGCCGGGCGATATCGAGTCGTTGCATGCAGCCTCCTTTCATCGCCTCCGATCGTCCGTCGGGCATGTCCCAAAGCTGTCCCAAAGCGCTCTTGCCGGGTTGTGCTCGCAGGTCGAGAGAGCGAGACTCTGTGAGGAGCGATGGCTGCGACTCGCCTCGAATTCGAGATCCTGGGCCCGCTCGCCGTACGAGTGGACGGTGTCGCGGTCCCGATCGGGGGCCCGAAGCAGCGTGCGCTCCTGGCGTTGCTCCTGCTCAGCGCGAACCGGGTGGTCTCGCGCAAGGATCTGATCGAAGAACTGTTCGCGGGCCAGAGCATCAACTCGGCCGACCACGCGCTGCGCAACCACGTGTCCCGCCTGCGCAAGGTGCTCGGTCCGGTCACGGCCGACGCGCCGCGACTGGTGGCGCGGGCTCCCGGCTATCTCTTGCGAGTCGAGCCCGGAGAGCTCGACCTCGAGCGCTTCGAGTGGCTCGTGGCCGAGGGCCGCGAGGCGCTCGCGGCCGGTGATGCCGCCGCCGCCGCCGAGTCATTGCGCGCCGCCGAGGCGATCTGGACCGGGCGGCCGCTCGCCGACATCGAGTTCGAGGCGTTCACGCGCGTCGACGCGGAACGGCTCGAGGAGCTGCGGCTGGAGGCGGTAGAGGCGCGCATCGACGCCGAGCTCGCGCTCGGCAGGCAGCTCGGGCTCGTCGCCGAGCTGGAGGCGCTCGCTCTCGAGCATCCGTACCGCGAGCGCTTCCGTGCGCAGCTCATGCTCGCGCTGTACCGGAGCGGACGACAGGCCGAGAGCCTCGATGTCTATCGCCGGACGAGGGAGCTCTTGATCGACGAGCTCGGGCTCGAGCCGGGCGTAGAGCTCCAGCGCGTCGAGCGTGCGATCCTCGTGCAGGACCCGGCGCTGGACGTGAGCACTGACGGTCATCGGGACAGGAGGAAGCCCCTGCAAGGCGTCTGCCCGTTCAAGGGGCTCGAGCCGTTCGAAACCGGCGACGCCGGCATCTTCTTCGGACGCGAGCGGCTCGTCGACGAGCTGGTAGCGCGGCTCGCAGACTCACCGCTGCTCGCGATCATCGGGCCGTCGGGCAGCGGCAAGTCGTCGCTGCTCCGAGCCGGCGTCCTGCCGGCGCTCCAGCGCGAGGCGCTGGTCGTCAGACCGAGCGAGTGGTCGGCCGCCGAGCTGGCGGAGGCGATCGCGCAAAAGGCGACAGGGCATCGCTTCGTGCTCGCGGTCGACCAGTTCGAGGAGCTGTTCGGCTCCGGCGTTTCCGAAGACGAGCGGCGCGCGTTCATCGGTGTCCTCGTCGACGAGGCGTGGAACCCCGAGCGGCGCGCAGTGATCCTGCTCGCACTGCGGGCGGACTTCTTCGCCCGCCTCGCTCCCTACGTCGAGCTCTCCGATCTCGTCGGGCAGGACCACGTCCTGCTCGGGCCCATGAGCGCGAGCGAGCTGCGGCGGGCGATCGAAGGGCCCGCGGCGCGCACGGGCCTCCTCGTCGAACCGCCGCTTGTGGACACGCTCGTGGACGAGGTAGCGGGAGAGGCCGGTGGACTTCCACTGCTCTCGACCGCACTGCTCGATCTCTGGCGTGAGCGCGACGACGATTCGCTCACGCTCGCCGCCTACGCACGCCTGGGTGGGGTCCAGGGCGCGGTCGGCCGCCATGCGGAGACGGCCTTCCGGTCGCTCGCCGAGGACGAGCGGGACGTCGCGCGGAGCATCCTGCTGAGGCTCGTCGCGGGTGGCGACTCCGAGGCCCTTACGCGACGGAGGGTCACTCGAGCCGAGCTGGACGCGGACGACGACGAGCGGGTTTCCCGGGTCCTGGCCGCACTCGTCGACCACCGTTTGCTCGTCGCCGACAACGGCACCGTCGAGCTGGTACACGAGGCGCTGCTCGAGCGGTGGCCGCGACTCGTCGCCTGGATCGAGGAAGACGCTCAGGGCCGGGTCCTTCATCGGCGCCTGACCCAGGCGGCGCGCGAATGGGATCGGAGCGGGAGGGACGCGGGCGAGCTCTACCGGGGCGCGCGCCTCTCGGGCGCGGTCGAGTGGGCGGACGAGCACGCGCCGGAGCTGAATCGGTTGGAGCGCGAGTTCCTGACGGCGAGCCGGACTGCCTCCGAGCGCGAAGCGGCGCGCCAACGTCGCGCCAACCGGCGGCTGCGGACCGTGCTCGTGGTCGCTCTTGCGTTCCTCGCACTCTCGATCGCGGCGGGTGTCGTCGCGTTGGAGCAGCGGAACGAATCACAGAGACAGGCGACCGTTGCGGACGCGCAACGCCTCGGAGCCCAGGCGCTCTCCGATCCGAGCCTCGACCGGTCGCTGCTGCTCGCACGTGAGGCCGTGAGCCTCGACGACTCGCTGGAGACGCGCAGCAACCTGCTCAGCGCGCTGCTGCGCAGTCCCGCGGCCATCGGCGTCGCACGCGTAGGCAGTGACCGCCTGCTCGACGAGGCGCTGAGCCCCGACGGACATACGCTCGCCGTCCGCGGCGACGACGGCAGAGTGGTCTTCATCGACACTGACACGCTGCGCCGAGTTGGACCGCCGATTCCGACGGACGCGGAGATTGGCTCGTTCGGCGCGCTGCCGCTCCCGCGCTCTCGCGTTCAGCGGCGATGGCAAGGCCCTCGCCGCAGGCAGCAGCGGCTCCGACTCCGCGACCACGGAGCTCTTCGACGCCCAGACACATGCGCCTCTGGGGCCGTACGCAATCGACCCGGACACGTCCTTCACCGCCGACGTCGCCTTCGCTCCGGACGGTCGCACCTTCGCCACCGGCCAGCCGGTCAACGGAAGGATGCATCCTCCCCCCGCGGTGGTCGCCGTCTGGAATGCTCGCACGGGCAACCCTCGCGGTCAGACCGGATGGATCGCCGGGGGTCGTCTCGCCGGCTATACGCGCGACGGTCGCTCTCTGCTCGTCGTCTCCGGCAGGCGCAGATCGATGCTCCTCGATGCACGCTCGCTGAGGCGCGTTCGGACGTTTCCCGTCGGCGGAACAGCCGCGCTTTCGCCGGCAGCGGACGAAGCCGCATTCGGTCACGCCGACGGCACCATCACTCTCCTCGACCTTGATTCCGGCAGGACGAGGGCTCTCTCCGGACAGTCGAGCGCGAGCATCCAGGCGTTGAGCTTCAGCCGCAGCGGCATGATGCTCGCAAGCGGCGCGGCGGACGGGAGCATCGAACTGTGGGGCGTGCGTCCGGGGGCGCTGCGCAAGACGTTCCACGGTCACTCGGCCTCTGTGCGGGGAGTGGTGTTCAGCCCTGATGGACGGACGCTGTACACCATCGGCTACGACGGTGCTCTCATCGCCTGGGATTTGAGCGGTGCGCGGCGGCTGGGGCAGGGATTCCGGTACAGGTCCGGGCCTGGGATCGCAGCATCCGCTGTTAGCCCGGACGGTTCGGTCTTCGCCGTCTCGCCTGGGCCCAATCGCGTCACGCTCTGGCGTTTCGCCGGCCGCAGACCGATCGGTTCCGAGCTTCGCGGCCCTGTCGGCCGCGTCTACGGGGTCGCCTTCAGCGCCGACGGGCGGCTCGTCGCGGCGGTGGGCGGTGACGGGCAAGCCGTGCTCTGGGACACGAAAAGCGCGAAGGTCGTGAGGATTCTGTACACCGGCATCACCACCGCAGCGGTCGCGTTCAGTCCGGACAGCCAGACGGTCGCGATCGACGTCAGCGGCGGAGGTGTCGCTCTCTACGACCTCAGGAAACGGACGCAAACACCTGTTTATTTGTTGGCCAGCGGAAGCGTTCAGGACGTCGACTTCAGCGCGGACGGAAAGCTGCTCGCATCGGTGAGCCTGAGCGGTGTCGCGAGCGTCTGGGACGTTGCGACTGGGCGGCGCGTGGCCGCGCTGGCCGGCCCGCTCGCCGCTTTTGCCGTTCGGTTCTCGCCGGACGGGAAACTCCTCGCCGTCGGCGACAGCTCCGGGAGCGTCGTCTTCTGGGACGTCGCCGCCGGCGAGCATGACGGACAGCCGCTCATCGGCCATGGCGGCGGCGTGCTCTCCGTCGATTTCGACCCGACGGGAAGATCGACTCGTGACCGCAAGCGCGACGACGGGTATCTTCGTCTCTGGGACGTCACCACGCGACGACTCATCGGAGCTCCGCTTCCCAGGATCGACCGCTGGCGGAATCGTGCACTTCTTCCCGGACGGAAAGCACCTCCTCGGCGTGTTTCACTCAGGATCAGGGGTCGTCTGGAATGTCGACCCCGCCGCCTGGGCGGCGCAGGCCTGTCACGTCGCCCGCCGCAACCTCACGCGCGCCGAATGGGCTCAGTTCCTCGGGGGACGGACCTACCGCGACGTCTGTCCGTAGGAAAGGGAACGTCAGCGAGCGGCGAGATCCGGAGCGCGCACCCACGGCCCCGGCGGGACCAGCAGCGATTCGGCGCGGAGGTACGCGAGCCCGACGCGCGGGAAGTCGAGCCTGCTCTCGAGGCAGACGTAGCGCGGCCGCCACTCCGGGAAGAATTTCCGGTTGAAGCGCAGCAAGCGGTCGATCTGGAAGAGGCGGTCGAGCTTGAGGATCGCGAAGCGGAGGGCCGAGTGCGAGCGGGAGCTCGGGTTGAGGATGAGCTGCGCGAAGACGGAGAAGTTCAGCGAGAACTCAGGCACGTCGCGCTCGCGCGCCCATTCGATCGTCCGTGCCAGCAGGAACTCCATCAGGCCGTTCGGAACCTCCTCGCGGCGCCGCATCGACGCGAGCGAGAGACCGCCCGTGGCGGGCACCGGGACGAGATGGATGAAGCCGCCGACGTGTCCGTCCGCGCGCTCGGCGACCGCGATGAGCGCCTCCGGGTAGGCGAACAGGCGGTCCATCGCCATCGTGAAACCGCGCTCGGGCCAGCGGCCGCGCCACTCCGCCGAGACGGCGAGCAGCTCCTCCGCGAGGGCAGGACCGATCTCGCGCACCTCCAGGACGCGCGCCCGGTACCCAGCCTTTTCCAGGCGGGTTACCGACTGGCGGACCTTGCGGATGGGCCGGCCCTCGAGCGAGAAGTTCCGCGGCACCACGACGGCTTCGTCACCGAGGTAGACGGGCTTGAGCCCCATGGACTGGTACACGGGAAGAAGCCCTTCCCGCGAGGCGAGGATCGCCATCCTCCAGCCGCGCGCCTGCGCGATCCGGCGAAACTCCGCGACGAGCTCGCCAGATTCGGCCTCGTCGCCGATCGGGTCACCGCTCACGAGCGCGACGCCGTTCACGACCCGGTACGCGAGGAACGTGCGGCCGCTGGGCGAGAAGAAGTAGCGCTTGTCACCGCGCAGGGCGAAGAAGCACAGCGTGTCGCAGCCGGTCTCGCCGACTATGCGCTCGGCCGCAGCCCGTGCAATCGCGCCCTCCTGCAGTTGCGCGGCGATAGGACGGAACCAGAGGTAGAGCGCGCCGAAGAGGAGAATCCCGATGAGGATCGCGAACGCGTCGCCGATCTTCTCCGGCAGGGAGATCAGGCCGGCCGCGTCGGCCGAGAGGGCGCCCACGAGGGCTCCGACCGCGACCACCTCGAACAGGAGGGGCCGGACCGAGTGCGGACAGCCGCGGACGGTGAACGACCGCCGGTAGGCGAGCAGGCCGGCCAGTACGACCAGGCTCGCCGTCGCCTCTTCGACGTCGAGCCCCTTGACCAGATGCGAGACGGCCGTCCCGGCCATGAGGACGAGGGCGAGCTGCCATGCGCGCCTCTTGCGGCGCGCCAGCGCGAGCGACAGCCAGAGCAGCGCGACACCGAAGGCGATCGTGATCGCGCCCGCGAACTGCATCGCGCCCTCCGGAAGGGCCCCGCGGATGACCTCCGAGCGGGAGGCGAGATCCGGGGTGAGCGCAGAGACGATGCTGATCGCGCCGACCAGGGCCGTGGCGACGGCGAGTACTTTGTGAGGTGTGACGACCGCTGTACGCAAGCCGGCGAAGGGTAGCGGCAGAACGCTGAAAGGTCCCGTTTGGCCCAGAAGAGCCGGGCTGTTTCTCGCAGTTTCTGCAGTCGTTCTCATTCCCTGGACGACGTGGCTCGCGATCCGGCTCCCTTCGCGCCACGTTTCCCCGCACTGGGACGTCGCGTGGGTTGGCTTCGACGTCCTCCTGACGGCGTTGATCGCGACGACCGGGATCGCGCTGTGGAAGCGGTCCGCGCTCGCTCCGTTCACGGCGACGGCCGCCGCGACGCTGCTCGTCACGGACGCCTGGTTCGACATCTTCACGGCCCGCCCGGGTGACGAGCTGGACTGGGCGATCCTCGCCGCCGCGCTCATCGAGCTCCCGCTCGCGATCCTTTGCTTCTGGCTCGTCCGTCGCTGGGCGCAGCGCGTTTCCGGGCGATCCGACGACGTTGTTTCGCCGCCGTAGCGCCGGGTAGCACGTTCCTCCACTCACATCTCGGAGGTAGCCCTATGACGACCGAACAACAGGAGACGTCTGTCGTCTCGCAAGCAGGACAGCAGGTGCAGGAAAAGGCCGGCGAGGTGAAGTCGCAGGTGGGAGACAAGCTGCGGGAGCAGGTCGACCAGCGCTCGACCGAGGCCGGCGAGCAGGTCACCGCGGTGAGCAAGGCGCTCCGCTCGAGCGGGGAGCAGCTCCGCAGCGAGGGGAACGAGACGCCCGCCAAGCTGATCGACGGAGCCGCGCAACGCGTCGACCGGATCGGCTCCTACCTGCGCGACTCCGACTCCAACCGCATCCTCGGCGATGCCGAATCCTGGGCGCGCAGCCGCCCCTGGATCGCCGCAGCCGCGGGCGTCCTCGTCGGCTTCGCCGCGTCACGCTTCCTCAAGGCCTCGAGCAGCCGGCGCTACGACCAGCTGAGCAGCGGCAACGGGAGCAGCCCACAAGCGCTGACGACCGGAACGCCGCCGGGAGCGATGTAATGGCTACCCGGGAGCAGCAACCGTCGGACGCACAGCATGAGCTGCGCGAGCAGTCGACGGGCGATCTCGTCAAGCAGCTCACGCAGCAGGTCTCGACCCTGGTCCGCCAGGAGGTCGAGCTTGCAAAGGTCGAGATGGCGGACAAGGGGAAGAAGGCCGGAATCGGGATCGGCATGTTCGGCGGCGCAGGCGTCGCCGCGCTGCTCGGTCTCGGCGCGCTGACCGCCTTCCTGATCCTCGTCCTCGACCTGGCGATGCCCGCGTGGGCCGCCGCGCTGATCGTCGGCGTGATCTGGGCGGCCGTCGCAGGCGTGCTCGCCCTGCAGGGTCGCGAGAAGGTCAAGGAAGTAGGCACACCCGTACCCGAAGAGACAGCAGAGAGCGTCAAGGAGGACGTCGAATGGCTGAAAGGCAACAGGACATAAAGCACGACATCGAGCAGACCCGGGAGGAGATGGGCGAGACCGTCGACGCCCTCGGCTACAAGGCCGACGTCCCGGGTCGCGTGAAGGGCTGGGTCGGCGACAAGAAGGACGCCGTCGTCGGGAAGGTCGGGGACGCGAAGGACGCCGTCACCGGCGCGGCTTCCACCGTGGCGGACAAGGCGCCGGACCCCGGCCAGCTCAAGCAGGGCGCCGGGCGCGCCAAGGGCGTGGCCGAGAGGAATCCCATCGGCCTCGTCATCGGAGCCGCCGCGGTCGGATTCGTCGCGGGCCTCTTCGTCCCCTCGACCCGCGTCGAGGACGAGCGTCTGGGCGAGACGGCCGACCAGGTGAAGGACTCCGTGAAGGAGACGGCGCAGGAGGCGGTCGAGCACGGCAAGGAGGTCGCCCAGGCGGCCGCGCAGAGCGCACGCGAGACCGTGCAGGAGGAAGGGCAGTCGCACGCGCAGGAGCTCACGGCGAGCCTCCAGGAGAAGGCGCGGGACGTCACCTCCTCCGAGGAGGAGGGGCCGGAGATCGTCTTCGAGCCCGACGTCGACCTCGAGCAGCAGCAGCGACCGCAGGCGTAGCCGGAAGGGCGGGGCTCGTCCCCGCCCTTATTCCGGCGTCACGTAGGCGGCGGTGATGCCGCCGTCCACCGTGAAGGTCGCCCCGGTCACGTGGCTCGACTCGTCGCTCGCCAGAAAGAGCGCGGCGTTCACGACCTCGCGCGGCTGGGCGAGCCTCCCCATCGGCCAGTGCACCCGCCGGCGTTCCAGCTCGGCTGGATCGTTCCCGTACAGGTTCAGAAGGAGCGGCGTCTCCACCGGCCCCGGGCAGAGAGCGTTCACGCGGACGCCCTGCCGCGCGAACTGCGTCGCCAGCTCGCGACTCATCGACAGCACCGCCCCCTTCGAGGCGGTGTAGGAGATCTGCGAGGTGGCGGCGCCGACGAGCGCAACCAGCGAGGAGACGTTGATGACCGACCCTCCGCCACGCTCGAGCAGGTACGGGATCCCGTGCTTGCAGCAGAGGAAGACGCCCTTCGTGTTCACGTCCTGCACGCGCTGCCAGACCTCGACCGACGTGTCGAGCACGGACGCGTCCTCCCCCGGCGAGATGCCTGCGTTGTTGTAGAGGACGTCGATGCCCCCGAAGCGCTCCGCCGCCGCGCCCATCATCGCGGCCACCTGCGCTTCGTCGGCCACGTCCACCTCCAAGGCGAACGCCGTCCCCTCGGGGCAGAGCCCGACGGTCTCCTCCGCGGCCGCGGCATCGACGTCGGCGACGCAGACTTGCGCGCCTTCGCCCGTGAACACCTCGGCGGCAACGCGGCCCATCCCGCCGCCGGCGCCGGTGATGACGCACACCTTGCCCTCGAGGCGGCTCACGCGCGGCCCTCCCGGTAGCCCTTCGCCTCCTCGACGAGCGCCTCGAAGAGGCGCAGGTCCTCCCCCTCCTCCGGGTGCCAGAGCACGCCCATGGTGAAGCGCCGCTCGCGGTCCTCGACCGCCTCGGCCGTGCCGTCGTCCGCGTAGGCCACGACCTCGAGCCCGTCGCCGACGCGCCCGATGCCCTGGTGGTGGTGCGAGTCGACGTGCGCGGCGGGGCCGATGAGCGACCCGAGGCGGCTCTCGGGCTCGACCGCGACGTCGTGCGCGGCGAACACGCCCGGCGTCACCTTGTGCTTGTCGTCGCCGACGATCTCGGGGAGGTGCTGGACGAGGTCTCCCCCGCGCGCGACGTTCAGGAGCTGCGAGCCGCGGCAGATGGCGAGGACGGGCATGTCGCGCTCGAGAGCGGCCTGTAGGAGCTTCAGCTCGGCGTCGTCGCGCTCGGGGCGCAGGTCGTTCGTCTCGGGATGCGGGTCCTCGCCGTACGTCTCGGGATCGATGTCGGAGCCGCCGGAGAACACGATTCCGTCCAGCACGTCGAGCGTCTCGGCGACGCCGTCGTCCGAGGGAGGAACGAGGAGCGGCCTTCCCCCGGCGCGTTCGACAGCGCGAACGTACGCCAGCGGTATCAACGCGGCCGGCAGCGTCCAGTGCCCCCAGCTCGCGAGCGGCTCGGCGTAGGTCGTGATCCCGATCAGCGGCCTCATACCGCCGCGAGTACCCCGTCGAGCGGCGGCGGAACCCGGTCGAGATGGAGCGCGTCCACGAGCATCGCGCCAATTTCTATCTTGCGGCCGCTGTACGTGCCGAAGAAGCGGTGCAGCTGCTCCTGCGGCCGCCGTCCCCGCCAGGCCGGCTGCTGCTGGAAGCTGCGGAACAGCCCGAGCTCGTGCCGCGCAGCGAGCACGTCCTCGACGGTGTCGACGCCGAGCGCGCGGATCAGCTCGTCTTCGAGATCTCTATCGCACACGAAGACGCAGCGTGCGAGACCAACCGCGTCGAAAGCCTTCCGGAAGTGCCGTTCCTCCTGCAGGTCGCAGAGGCCGGCGAGCCGAGCATGCCGATGGAGCCGCTCGACCTCCCGACGGATCGCCTGCGCGCCGCCGATCGCGTGGATCGACACGCCCTCCGCCTCCAGATCGCGGCCGCGGCGCCGCGCGAGCGCCTCGAGCGCGAGCCGGTCGCTTTCGCCCTCGACGAGAATCATCTTCATGCGGCCTCCCTCAAAATCTCCTGCACGGTATGCCGCGCATTTGCCGCGAACTCGGGAAATGTCGCACGGTAGTACGGGATCCCACCCAGGCCGCTCCAGAGCGCCCAGCCGCGGCCGCGCGCCCAGGTGTCGTCGTCATAGGGGAGCGCCGCGCGGAACCGCCTGCGTCCCGCCGCATCGAGCAGGTTCCACGCAACCATGAGGTCCACCGCAGGATCGCCCATGCCCGAGCCGCCCCAGTCGATGACGGCGCTCAGGCGGCCGTCACGGAGGAGGAGGTTCCCCGGCATGAGATCCGCGTGGATCCAGACCTGGTCGTGCGGCCACGGCGGCACCCCGAGCGCCTCGTCCCACAGCCGCTCCGCCGTATCCGTGTCCAGCTCGCCCTCGAGTGCCTGCAGGTTTTCGCGCGTGAACTCGTCGAAGCGGGCCAGGTCGTCGCCGCGGACCGACTGCGGCCCGCCTTCGAGCTCGATCGCGTGAATGCCGGTCACCAGTTCCGCCAGCTCGCCGGCCAACGATTGGCGCACCTCCCCCGGCGTCGGATTCTCGCCCGGCAGCCATTCGAAGATGCCCCACTCGTGCGGGTAGTCGCCGCTCGGACGGCCGCGCGCGACGGGGATCGGGACGGCGACGGGAAGGAGCGGCGCCAGCCGCGGCAGCCACGTGAACTCGTCGTCGAGGTCAGACCAGAGGCTCGGCCGGTTGCGGGGGATCCGAACGACGAGCTCGTCCCCCAGCCGGTAGAGGGCGTTCACGGTCCCCGACTCGGCGACGGCGCTCAACGGAAGCTTCGCCCACTCCGGGAACTGCTCCCGCAGCAGGCGACGGACGAGCGCGACGTCCGTCTCGACCTCGTCGGCGTGACGCTTAGGTACGCGCACGACCGTCTCCGACAGGCGCGTAGTGGTCGAACGCAGCTTCGAGCACTCCCTCGCCGCGCGTGAGGCCGCGAAGCTGCTGCTGGAGCTGGAGCATCCGGGAGGCGAGGATCTCGCCGGTCGCCGTACCCCAGGATCCGTGCACGTCCGGCGTCTCCACCACCGCACCCAGGCGAGAGAGTGCGGAGTAGACGGTGCTGAGAGTGTCGGCGGGGAAACCGAGCTCGAAGCGGTGGACGGGCTCGCACACCACCGTGCCGGCCCGCTCGAGGGCCTGCCCGAGCACGAGAGCGGTCAGGTCGCGCCACTCGGACGGCTTGGCCAGCGGCCCGCGCTTCGCCGGCGGCCCGTCGCTGCCCGCGTACTCGAGCTCCGTCAGCGTCACGACCCAGTCGACCACGCGCCAGCCGGACGGCCCCTTCTGCGTCGCCAGCCGGACGTAGTCCGCCATGTCCTCGTCGAATGCGTCCGCGGTCTTGTACACGTACAGCGGAAGCGCCCGCGCCTCCGTCTCACGCCGGAACGTCTCGCCGGCCCCGTCGGCCGCCGGCTCGATGCGAAACGCGAGCGTGGCCGGGAAGGGATTCGGGGGCGTGTTCAGCCGCTCCACCGCCTCGCCCGTGCGCAGCGGCCGCTCGACGCACAGCGGCGTCGTCTCGCTGAACGTGACGACGACGCCGTAGTCCGCCGCGAGCGTCGCCGCAATCACTTCCTTCTGCACCTCGCCGTACAGCGAGAGCGCGAACTCCTGGCGGGCGTCGTCCTGGCGAACGTCGATCAGGGGGTCCTGCTCGGCCAGCTGGGTCAGCGCCAGGTGGAGCGCCGCCTTGTCCGCCTCCAGTGCGGGCTGTACCACGGTCTCCAGCGTCGGGGGAGGAAACTGCGTCCGCGCGGACGGGTGCACAACACCGAGCGCATCGCCGATCCGCGCCCCGCGCAGTCCCCACACCTTCGCGATCTCGCCCGCCCTTACCGCGTCGCGCTGGACGGCGCGTCCGCCGACGAAGCCGGCAAGCGCCGTGACCTTTTCCTCCCCGAGCCGGTCCCGTGCTCTCAAGGTTCCCGAGAAGAGCCGGACGTAGGCGATCTTCTGGCCGTCGTCGCCGCGCTCGACCTTGAACACCGTGCCCGAGAGCGGCGCCTCCTCGTCCGCAGCCTTGCCCGGCAGCAGCTCGGCGACCCCGGCCATCAGCTCCTCCACGCCCTCGCCCTTGAGCGCCGAGCCGAAGAAGGCGGGATGAACGAGCGCGCGCCGCGTCTGTGCCGCGAGCTCCTCGCGCAACCGCTCCGGATCGGCGCCGTCCAGGAGCGACTCGTCGTTCTCGGCGAGCGCCCACAGCAGCGTCTCCTCGTCGCCGTCCATCGGAACGACGCCGGGCGTCAGTCGCTCCGCGATCGCGGCAACCACCCGGTCGGGGTCGGCCCCGCGGCGGTCGGTCTTGTTGACGAAGAAGAGCGTCGGCACGCGCAGGCGGTCGAGCGCGCGCCAGAGGAGCGGCGTCTGTGCCTGCACCCCTTCGACCGCCGAGACGACGAGAACGGCGCCGTCGAGCACGGCGAGCACGCGCTCGACCTCGGCGATGAAGTCCGGGTGCCCCGGCGTGTCGATGAGATTGACGGTGACGTCGTCGATCGCGAACGTCGCTACCGCGGTCTTGATCGTGATGCCGCGCTGCTGCTCGAGCGCGAGCGTGTCGGTCTGCGTGGTGCCGTCGTCGACGCGGCCGAGCTCGTCGATCACGCCGGCGGCATGCAGCAGCCGCTCGGTGAGCGTTGTCTTACCGGCGTCTACATGCGCCAGGATTCCCAAGTTGAGCGTACGTCGAAGCAAGCTGCATACCTCCCGATTCGGTCAAACAGGCCCTAGTCGTTGGGTGTGCAGTTGCGCGCACGGATCGCTCCTTGGTCGCTGGCGCTAGTGGCCGCAAGTAAAGCACAAGGGACGCCGACAAACCGGACGAGGCCTCGCCGCGTACGATCTGATGACAGTCAGGGAGGAGATGCACGCAGGCCCGCGCCGATACGCAGCGCTCGTGGCCGCTGTCGCGGCCGTGGTGCTCGCTCTGCCGGCGAGCTCGCTGGCGGTGCCGACACCGCCGCCGGGCTTCATCGACACCCTCGTCGCGTCCGGCCTCGAGCAGGGGACAGCGATGGCGTTCGACCCGAGCGGCCGACTCTTCGTGACGCTGCAGGAGGGGAGCGTTCGCGTGATCAGGGACGGCCAGCTCCTTCCCACGCCGTTCGTGACGCTGTCCGTCGACTCCGTGAACGAGCGGGGGCTGCTGGGGATCGCGTTCGATCCCAGCTTCAACAGCAACCACTACGTGTACCTCTACTACACGGTTCCGGGCTCGCCCTCGCACAATCGAATCAGCCGTTTCACGGCCGAGCGTGACGTCGCCGCTCCGGGAAGTGAGGTGGTTCTCCTCGACCTGCCTCCGCTCAGCACAACGGCCACCAACCACAACGGCGGAGCCATGCACTTCGGGCGCGACGGGAAGCTGTACGTCGCCGTCGGGGACAACAACCGCAGTGGGCCCACAGGCTCGCAACAGCTCGACGGTCTGTTCGGGAAGATGCTGCGACTGAACAAGGACGGGACGATCCCGACCGACAATCCCTTCTACACCCAGAACACCGGCGACAACCGCGCGGTGTGGGCCTGGGGCCTGCGCAACCCGTTCACGTTCTCGGTGCAGCCCGGAACGGGCCGGATCTTCATCAACGACGTGGGCCAGCACAAGTGGGAGGAGATCGACGACGGCATCGCGGGTGCGAACTACGGCTGGCCGGTCACCGAGGGCGTGACGACGGACCCGCGCTTCCGCAGCCCGGTGTACACGTATCCGCACGGCCCGAACGACACGCCGCCCTGCGCGATCACGGGCGGCACCTTCTACAACCCGCCCGTTTCCTACTTCCCGTCGAGCTACGTCGGCGACTACTTCTTCGCCGACTTCTGCAGCGACTGGATCAGCGTGTACGACCCGGCGGAAGACCCGGCCGACGGGACTGCTCCGATCTTCGAGACGGGCATCGCACATCCCGTCGACCTGCAGGTCGGCAAGGACGGGAGCCTGTACTACCTCGCGCGCGAGCTGAAGTCGGTGCGGCGGATCAGCTTCTCGGCCCCGCCGACGGCAACCGCCTTCGCGCCCTCGAGCGGCGTCGCGGGCCAGGCGACGGTCAAGGTCACCGGGACGTATCTGGCCGGGACGAGCGCGGTGAAGTTCAACGGCAAGACCGCATCCTTCACGGTCATCTCGGACACAACGCTCGTGACCACGGTCCCCAAGGGCGCGACGACGGGGCCGATCGCGATCACGACCGGCGCGGGCACTGCGACGACCGGGGACTTCACGGTGACGCTGACGGTCACCGGCATGACGCCGGCAAGCGGGCCGGCGGGCACGCCGGTCACCATCTCCGGCGCGGGCTTCACGGGGACGACCATCGTGAAGTTCAACAACAAGACCGCAGCGTTTTCGGTGCTGTCGGATACCTCGATTCAGGCGACCGTCCCTGCAGGCGCAACCACGGGGCCGGTCATCGTCACCTCCGGCGGAAAGACGGCCAGAAGCGAAGCCAACTTCACCGTCGGCTAGTCAAGCAGCGCGCCCGAGGAACGCGAGCACGGCCTGCGAGAGGTTCGCGATGCGTTCCGAGGAGAGCGTGTACAGCACGTAGTAGCCCTGCCGGCGCCGCTCGACCAGGCCCGCCCGGGCAAGCAGGCCGAGGTGCTTGGAGAGGCCGGCCTCGCTGATTCCGATCAGCGGCGCAAGCTCCTGCGTCGAACGATCGCCGGTGGCGATCAGCTTCAGCGCGCGCAGGCGTGTGTCGTCGGCGAGCGCGCGGAGGACGTGGAGCACCTCCTCCGAGGGCAGTCTGGCCTTCCCTTCGACAAGCGAGAAGGGCGCCGGGTACACGATCGTCGCCGGCCAGGGCGGGTCGCAGTTCAACCGGACGTGCGGCCACACGAAAGCGCTCGGGACGAGGACGAGCTTCGCTGCCGGGCCGATTTCGACCGTGTGTTCGTGCGGAAGGTCCCGGCGGATCTCGTGCCGGGCCGGATCGATCAGCAGCTGGGGCGAAAGGCCGGTCAGGTAGGAGTAGACGTCCTCGCCTGCGATGCGTTGGCCGGCTTCGGAGACAGTTGCGGCCAGCCGTGGATCGAGCGTTGCCCACTCCTGCTCGAAGCCCGACGCCCAGTAGTGCCTCAGTAGACGGACGAAACGGCGGAGCAGCTCGCGGGGCTCCTCGAAGATGAGATCGGCCAGCGAGGCATCGGCCCCGTAGTACGCGGCCCGGGCGGCGGCGTGCTCGCGCACGCCCGGGTCCTCGAGCAGCCCTTCGTCGCGCTCACCGCGGTGGTCCCACAGCGGACGCAAGAACCCGAGGGCGACGGTCGGGTCGTCCAGCCGCTCGAGGTTGCCGAGCTCGTCTTCGAACGTCGCGTACACCGTGTCCGGCGACGGCACGAGGAACTCGGGAATGAAGCCGCGGTACGCGAAGCCGAAGGCGGCGATCTCGCGTTTGAGCGCCGCCGGGAAGTCGCGCGCCCTCCGTACCCACGGATGCTGAAGCGGGTGGTGCTTGGGCTCGGTGAGCACGTGCAGGCTGAGCACTGCCTCGACCACGGGCGAGTACGAGAAGGCGATCGACTCGGCGGGATCGGCGGCGAAGCGGAAGGTGATCACTGGTTCACTTTTTGGCTAAAGAGTTGACCATCAGTGTGGCGGTGCTCCACTCTGTCGTCAAATGCGGTTTGCCCTCGCCCTCGCCACCCTTGCGGTCGCCGCTCTCCCCGGCTCCGCGCTCGGCGACAATCCGACGCTGACGGGAGTCGTCGGCGTGAACGACGGCTTCAACATCACGCTGAACGACGCCAGCGGCAAGAAGGTCTCGCGCATCCTCCCGGGGACGTACACGATCGTGGTCGAGGACCACTCGGCCATCCACAACTTTCACCTGGCCAGCAACGGCGACCCCACGGTCGACTTCAAGACCGGGCTCGAGTTCATCGGGACGCAGTCGTTCACGGTCACGTTCCAGAACAACACGACCTACGCCTACGCGTGCGAGCCGCACTGGCAGACGATGAACGGCTCGTTCCTCGTCACCGATGCCCCGCCGGCCCCCGCCTCCGCCGCCGCCTCCTCCCGCGCCGCCGGTCGCGAAGCTGGCCGCATCGGTCTCTGCGGGCGGAAGCGTTCATCTGAGCCGGTCGTCGGTGCCTGCCGGCCGTGTGCGCCTGACGGTCAGCGATCACTCGAAGAAGGCCAACTTCCACCTGACCGGGAAGGGCGTGAACAAGCGCACCGGCATGACGTTCCGCGGGTCGGCCAGGTGGAGCCTGCGTCTGGCAAAGGGGACGTACCGCTACGGCAGCGACGGCCGCCGGCAGACGGGAAAGCTGCGCGTGAAGTAAGACTCCGGGCGTGACCGACACGGTCCTCGTCGTCGCCGGGGGCTCAGCCCCTACCAGGCGCGCCGTCGAGGCGATCCCGCCGGGCGCTCGCGTCGTCGCGGCCGACAGAGGCGCCGATCACGCCCTCGCGCTGGGGCTCGAGATCGACCTCGCGATCGGCGACTTCGACTCGGCGACAGCGGCGGCGGTCGAGGCCGCGCGGACGGTCGAGCGCCACGCGGTCGACAAGGACGCGACCGACCTCGAGCTCGCGCTCCGCGCAGCGCTCGCCTACGAGCCGAGACGCATCCTCGTCGTCGGCGGGATCGAGGGCCGACTCGACCATCTGCTGGGCGAGCTGCTGATCCTCGGAGCCGACTGGCTCGCCGGCGTCGAGGTGGACGCGGTCCTCGGCGACGCGCTCGTCCACGTCGTCCGCGGCGAGCGCGTGCTGACCGGGACTGAAGGGGAGCTTGATCTCCCTCTTCGCCCTGAACGGCCCGGCGCGTGGAATCACGACCGACGGACTGCTCTACCCCCTGCGCGGCGAGACGCTCGTGCCCGGCTCCAGCCGCGGCCTCTCGAACGTCTTTACCGACGCCGGAAGCGCGGATCACCCTAGAGCAGCGGCGTGCTTCTTGCAGTGCGGCCCTAGGTAGCGCCTCGTCATCACTTCGGAGGCGGGGACGCGCTGCTTGAGAAGGTCGTGCGCGTACATCCAGGCGCCGAACCGCACCCAGTCGGCTCGTCTCCAGGCATCCCTGCCCGAGCAACGGGAGGGTCGCGCGCGTGGACGCCTCCAGGAACGAGCGCTTCGAAGCGGTGACCTTCCCGAGGATCTCGATCGAGCGGTCCGGGTGGATGTACGCCTCGCGCTGCCCCGTCTGGAACGCGTCCACGAACTTGCCGACCATGTCCGCGTACGACTTGCTCGAGCGCAGGCGGTCGGAATTCGCCACGAGGACGAGCTCGTCGTACCAGGGGACGCCCGCGCGGTGGAGCGGGATGATCGTCGGGTTGTAGCCGCGCTGCTTCAGCTCGACCCCCTCGACGTTGCGGTACACGCCGAGCACGGCGTCCACCTTGTGCGAGAGCAGCGCCGGTAGCAGGCTGTACCCGACGTTGACGATTTTCACGTCGTCCCGGAGGCCGGCGCTCTCGAGCGCCGCGTAGTCGGCGGGAACGCCGGTAATGCCAACCGAGCGGCCCTTCAGGTCGGCCAGCGTGTGGATCGCGGGATCGATGGACATGAAGGAGTTCAGCGGCTGCCCGATCACCGAGGCGACCGCGACCACCGGCAGCTTCTTCTGCGCAGCGAGAAAGACCTCTTGCTCGTACGAGACGGCGAGATCGCTTCGACCCGCGCCGACCAGCTTGAGCGGCGAGGAGGGGTCGGACGGCGCATGAATGGCAACGGTCAGGCCGGCCTTGCCGAAGAGATCCGAGTCGCGCGCGTAGTAGAAGCCGACGTGATCGGGGTTCGGCGTCCAGTCGAGCGTCAGCGTGGCGCGCCGGTCGCCGCCGCTCCCGCCGCATGCGGCCAGGGCGAGGACGAGAACGACGAACCCCGCCTTACGCATGCGCGGGCTCCCACTTCCAGGGCACGACCAACCGCTCGAGCAGCGTGACCGCGCCGTACAGCGCGAGGGCGAGCAGCGAGAGGATCACGACGCACGCGAAGATCAGCGCGGTGTCGAGGGACGGCTGCGACTGCAGCATGACGAAGCCGAGCCCTTCCGAGGATCCCGCCCACTCGCCGAAGACCGCTCCGACCGCGGCATAGGTGGCCGCGATGCGCGCGCCGGAGAAGATCATCGGGAGCGCCCCCGGAAACTCGACACGGCGGAAGATTCCCCAGCGCGTCCCGTGCAGCGTCTTCATCATCCGGATCAGCTCCGGGTCGGTCGCGCGCAGCCCGTCCACCGCGTTCACGACGATCGGGAAGAAGCACACGATCGCGACCACGACCAGCTTCGGACCGATGCCGTAGCCGAGCAGGATGGCGAGGATCGGCGCGAGCACGACGGTCGGGACGGTCTGGGAGACCACGAGGAGCGGCAGCAGCGCGCGGCGCAGGACGGTCGAGAAGTGGAGCGCGACTGCGAAGCCGAGCCCCACGGCCACTGCCAGCAGGTACCCGAGCAGCATCTCCCGCGCTGTGACGAGCGTCGCGTCCCAGAGCACCCCGGAGTCGTCGCGCAAGGCGGCGGCGACGGCCGACGGCGCGGGAAAGAGGTAGTCCTGCACGTCCGCCGCGCGCACGACGAGCTCCCACAGGCCGATGAGCGCGAGCAGCAGCAGGAGGGGCGGGAGCCACTTCCTCACTCGATCGCCTCCAGCGCCCGCTTGCGCAGCTCGACGAAGGCGGGATCCGCGACGTCCCGTTCCACGTCCACGTCGAGCACCGTCGCGATCCGGCCGTGCGCCAGGACGGCGAGGCGGTCGCAAAGGAGTAGCGCCTCCTCGATGTCGTGCGTCACCAGGAGCACGGTCTGCGGCTCGTCCGCCAGTGCGCCCGCCAGCCACTCCTGCAGCTCCGCGCGCGTGATCGCATCCAACGCGCCGAAGGGCTCGTCGAGCAGGAGCACGTCCTTGCGGGCGAGGAGCGTGCGCAGGAAGGCGACGCGCTGGCACATGCCGGCGGAGAGACGGGAGGGGCGCAGGCCCTCCGCCCCCTCCAGGCCGAAGCGGGCGAAGAGCGGGCGCGCCTCCGCGCGTGCGTCGGCGCGGCTCATTCCCGCGTTCTCGAGGGCGATGGCGGCGTTGTCCAGCGCCGTGCGCCACGGGAGCAGCGACTCGCCCTGCGGCATGAGCGCGCAGTGCTCGAGGCGACCCGGCGCCGTCTCCCGGCCCGCCACCCGGACGACGCCACGGTCGGGCTCGTCCAGCCCGGCGACGAGCGAGAGCAGCGTGGACTTGCCGGTTCCGCTGCGGCCGACGATCCCGAGCCGCTCGTTCGGCGCGACGTCCAGGTCGACTCCGTCCAGCACCGACTTGCCGCCGAGGATGCGAACGACGCCGGCCAGCGAGATCCCGCCGGTGGTTACGGCCCTGCGTTCTGCGACTGCTTCCACTGCCCTCCCTTCGCCGGCATGACCCGGATCAGGTTCGACGGGTACGCGCTAGGAAGCGCTCTCTCAGCCCCTCGGCAGGGGCCCCCCGGTTCGGCTCGATTCTACGTCAGGGCGTGAGGCATTCGCCGCCCGCGGCGACGATCGGGCTGGACGCGCAGGCCGGCAGCGTCCCGCCGGCGCGGAGCGCGAGCACGACCTGCCGGATGGCCTCGACCACGATCGGCGGGTTGCCCTCAGGCGGAGCCAGCTCGATGTTGTGGTTCGTCCCCGTCGCGCGAACCCACCAGACGTTGGTCGAGCGTTCGCGACCGAGCGCTGCCACGCCGCCGAGCGATGCCGTCGCGACCACGACGACCGCGAGCAAGAGCAGGAGACGCCGCAAGGCCTGTGAGTATCTCACCCGTACTATTCGCCGTCCATGGACGCGTGGTTGACGCAGGTGCGGGACACGATTGCCGCGGCCACCGGAATCCCGGCCTCAGAGCTCGAAATCGACGAGGCGGACGCGCGCGAGCTCCTCGACCTCGCCCGCGTCGCGGCGCACGAGAGCGGCGAGCGAACGAACGCGCCGCTTCTGACCTATCTGGCGGGGGTCGCGGTCGGGCGGGGGGCGGACTTCGACGAGGTCGCCGCCGCAGCTACTTCGTCGCGCTGAAGACGAGGAAGTCGCTCTCCGGCGTCGCCTCCGCGTCGTCGTAGCCGGCGCGGACGGTCACGTCTCGAAACCCGGCCCGCTCGAGCATCAGGACGAGCTCGTCCCGGAAGTAGAACATCAGATCGATCGAGTGCGTCTCCTCGGCGACCAGCTCGCCGTCGCGCCACATGCGGGCCTCCATCTCGAGCGTGGCCGACTGCGCGAGCGGATCGACCGCCAGCGCGCGCGAGCGCAGCTCGTATTCGGCTCCGTCCGCCCCTCGCTGCCGCTCACCGGGCGGCCGCCACTCCTCGGGCAGCTCCGAGAGATCGGCCCAGTAGTGCCAGAGGCGCTTGCTCGCATAGGGAACTTCGTTGTCGAAGACGAGCGTCCCGCCGCCCTCGAGGTGATGGTGGAAGCGTTCGAGCGCCTGCTGGTCCCGCTCGCGCGAGCTGCCGACGCCGAGCCCGCCGCAGACGACGATCGTCCGGTAGCGGCGAGGAAGGTCGAGCTCGTGCAGCGACTGGGCGTACAGCGTCGGCGACAGTCCCTCGCTCTCGGCGCGCTCGCGCGCGAGGGCGAGCATGTCCTCGGATACGTCCACGCCGTCGACGTCCAAGCCGGCCTTCAGCCACGGGACGAGGAGCCGGCCGGTTCCGCAGGCGGCGTCGAGCGCGGGCTGGCCGCGCTCCACGAAGTGCCCGAAGTACTCGATCTCGGGGCCCTCGGTGTTGAACTCGGCCCAGTAACGGGCGATCACGCCGTAGTGCCAGGTCTGCGACATAGCCCGTAGTATCCCCGTCCGCAATGTCCGTCACGGTCGTCGGATCGGTCGCCTTCGACTCGCTCGAGACCCCGTTCGGCAAGCGCGAACGGGTGCTCGGCGGGGCGGCGACCCACTTCTCGCTCGCCGCGAGCTTCTTCACCGACGTCTCCGTGGTCGGCGTCGTCGGCGACGACTTCGGCGAGGACGAGCTGGCCGTGTTCGCGGCGCGCCGGATCAACGTCGACGATCTCGAGCGCGTCGTCCGGCGCACGCTCGTTCCACTGGTCGGGCCGCTACGAGGACGACATGACGGTCGCGCACACGCTCGACACGCAGCTCAACGTCTTCGCCGACTTCGATCCGCAGCTGTCCGAGCAGGCCGCCGCGGCCTCAACCCTCTTCCTGGCGAACATCCAGCCCGACCTGCAGCGCCGCGTGCGGCGCCAGTGCCCCGACGCGACGCTCGTCGGCCTCGACTCGATGAACTTCTGGATCGAGTCCGCCCGCGACTCCCTCGTCGAGACGATGCGCGAGGTCGACGTCGTGACGCTGAACGACGCCGAGCTCCGCATGCTGACCGGAGAGCCGAACCTGGCCCGCGCGGCACGCGAGCTCCGCGACCTCGGGCCGCGCGTCGCGCTGGTGAAGCAGGGGCCGTACGGCGCGTGCATGTTCACCGACGAGGGCTACTTCTCCATCCCGGCCTACCCCCTCGAGACGGTCATCGACCCCACCGGGGCCGGCGACTCCTTTGCCGGCGGCTGCTTCGGCTACCTCGATTCGCTGGCCGAGCCGGACATGTCCGACAACGCTTTTCGCGCAGCTGCCGTGTACGGCTCGGTCCTGGCGTCGTTCGCGGTGGAGGACTTCGGCACCGAGCGCGTCCAGCGGCTCACCGACGAGGAGGTCGCCGCGCGCTTCGCGGAGTTCAAGCGGATGATGACCTTCGACGAGCCCGTCAGGGCCTAGGTCAGGACCAGGCGACCCTCGCCAGGTCGCCGGCGAGATCGAATGCGGCCGAGTCCGAGCGGAAGCACTGGACGCTCACGCGTAGCTCGCCCAGGAAGAGATAGTCGGCGAGCAGGCCGCCCGACGGCAGCGTGAGCGTCGTGTCCGACGTCCCTGCCGTCGTGTGGGAGATCGGGACCCAGGCGTTGTAGTACCAGTTCCAGAGGCTCACGTTCTGCGTACACGGCGTAGTCGCGTGGCCGTCGTACGTGACGGTCAGGCTGCCCACGCTGGAGGGCAGGCCGGTGAAGCTCGCCGACCACTGCGCGCTCGAGCTGAGCGCGGACACCACGTAATAGCTCCCGTCGTCCGCGGCCAGGCTGCCCACGTTCCCGGACTTGGCCGCGCCGGTCAGAACGCTCACCGACGAGGGCGTGGCGGTGTGTGGGGGCGGAGGAGGCGGGGGAGGCGGAGGCGGGGGCGGCGGAGGGGCGGCGGAGGCGGCGGAGGCGGCGGAGGCGGCGGAGGCGGAGGCGGAGGCGGGGCGGAGGCGGCGGAGGAGGCGGAGGCGGCGGAGGAGGCGGCGGCGGAGGCGGAGGCGGGAGGCGGCGCGCCGAAGGTGACCGTGACCGTGTTCGACTCCACCGACTGGCGGCCCGCGGTGTCGACCGCGCGCAGGAAGTACTGGTACCTGCCGTTGCCGACGGCGATGTCCGTGTAGTTCAGCGTCCCGACCGTGCCCTGCAGGACGCCGTCCTTGTAGATCCGGTAGCCCGCGATGGCGGTGTTGCCGGTGGACGCGTTCCAGGTCAGGTACGCGCGGAGCGGGTTGGTGAGTGCCGTGCCGGTGAGGTTTCCGGGAGCCGTCGGCGGGCTCCCCGGCGGAGGCGGAGGCGGAGGCGGTGGAGGCGGCGGCGGCGGCGGAGGCGGAGGCGGCGGAGGCGGCGGAGGCGGAGGCGGCGGAGGCGGCGGAGGCGGCGGAGGCGGCGGAGGCGGAGGCGGCGGAGGCGGCGGAGGCGGCGGAGGCGGCGGAGGCGGCGGCGGCGGAGGCGGAGGCGTGCCGCCGAACTGGACGTTCACCGTGGCGCCCGTCGGCGACACGCTCATGGTCTTGATCGAGATTCCGCTGACCGGGTCGATCACGGTCTCCCCGAGACCAAGCGCGGAATCGGCGTATGAGAACGTCCACGGCGTGGTGTCGATCAGGTACGACTGGCTGATGACCCCCAGATCGGGGGCGACGCGCACTCCGACGCCGTTGACCTCGGGATCCGCCGGCGCGAACGTGTCGAAGATCGAGAACGACTGCCTGTACTCGAGATAGAAGTAGTACGGGAACGGTGCGGCGTTGCGCAGGACCCGGATCAGCTGGACGCCCGAGCTCGGCTGCTCCATCGGCGCGAGCGAGTAGGTGCCGGGCTGCGTGACCGTGAGCATGTTCCCCGGGGCGAACCATTCGAGCTGCCCCTTGTGGAAGTTGTTCATGTGGTTCGTCTGGCCGATGCCCATCACGTCGTAGGGGTCGCCGTACTCGCTGGCGCCGCAGAGGTTGTTCACCGACAAGGCGACGCGCTGGCCGGCGGGGTTGCGGCAGTCGAGCGAGCTCGCGTGGTGGACGCCCAGGTTGTGCCCGTACTCGTGGGAGATGACGCGCAGCTGAATCGTCCCGTTCACCCACGAGACGGTTCCCGGCACGTAGGCGAGGCCGGCCCAGCCGCACGGAGCGCCCGGCCCGATCACGTACTGGTACTGGGTGTACTGGCTGAGATTGACGCCGGCGGCCCGCGCCATGGCATTGGCCATCGTCGTGAAGCCGTTCGGGTCACAGCTCTCGTTCGTGGTCGGGAGCGTGTACCAGCCGAGCACGTCTCCGGTGATCGTGGTCTTCCCGAACGACTGCTCGTGGTAGTAGGCGGCCATCGAGTCCGGCGAGGTGAAGTACTTCGCGCGGACGAAATCGGTCGTCCAGGGCTGACTCCTGTCGTTCTGGAAGTTGAGGAGGAAGACCGCCAGCCTCTGCGTCCCCAGGGCCTCCCTCGCTTCGACCTTCCGATGGGAGGCCAGGACGCGGACGCCGCCCGCAGGAACGTGCACCATCCCGCCCTTCTTCGCACGCGTGCCGTGCACGATCACCCGAGAGCCGCCGAGATACGTCGGGCCCTGCCCCCAGAAGGAGAGCTTCACGGGGCCTTTCTTCGTCTTCAGCGTGTACCAGTACTCGGCCAGGTCCTTGCGGAAGACGTCCGCGTGCTTGACGAGAACCGTTCCCTGCAGGGTCACTCGCTGGGTCTTCGCCGCGGCCGGCCCCGCCCAGGCGATCGCGCCACAGGCCGTGGCGAATGCAAGGACGAGCAAGCGCAGGCGGTGAGAAATCGTCAAAACAGACCCCCACCTCGTTCTAACAACGCGGAGGGAATCCTCCAACGGGACTAAACCGTCCGCCGCGGTCGGGCCTAGAGGTCCTTTGGCTCCTGCATCTCCTCGATCGACGCCTTCGCTTGCTCGTGCACCTCGCGCCTGCGCTCGCCGACTCCCGGCTCGGCCTGGTCGACCGGCACCTCCCCCGCCTCGAACTCGTCTCGTTCCTGCGTGATCGCGCGCGATTCGTCCAGCTTTTGGCGCAATTCCGACGCGGGATCGGGCTCCGCAGGCGGCTTCCTTCGGCGCAACTTGCGGTAGAGAGCACCGCCCGCAACGGCGATCCCACCGCCGATCAGGAGCTTCCGGCGTCGCATGAAGCCGATGCTACTATGGCCCGACTTCCTGCTCTGCCTGTTCGCCGTGCCACCCGAGCGGCGACGACCCGGCGGAGCCGACCAGACCGAAGGGAGCTGATCGGGAACCGTGACCGAGTACGAAATCCTGCTGCTGCTCGACCCGGACGCGTCCGAGGACCGGCAGAACGAGATCGTCACGCGCATCCGCGAGACCGTCGAGCGCGGCGAAGGCGGCTGGGACCGTCACGATGTCTGGGGCCGGCGCAAGCTCGCCTACGAGATCGACCACAAGCCGGAGGGCTTCTACCACCTGCTTCTGTTCTCGAGCGCGCCGGAGGTGCTGGACGAGATCACGCGCATCCTGCGTATCACCGACGGCGTCCTACGGCACATGGCCGTGCGCCGTCCGAAGAGCAGCGCGGCGGCACCACAGGCGCAGGCCGAGCCCGAGGCAGCCGCTCCCGAGGAGCAGGAGAGCGCGGCGCAGCCGGAGGCCCCGCCCGAGGTGCAGAGCAGCGCCCCGGCGGAGCCCGAGCCGGAGCCCGAAGTCGTCCAGGAAGCCGGCTAGCATTGCACGAACACACGTTCTAGGAAGGGAGCACCCATGGCAGCCAACATCAACCGCGTCGTCCTCGTCGGCAATCTGACGCGCGACCCCGAGCTGCGGCACACGCCGAGCGGAACCGCGGTTTGCAGCCTGCGCATCGCGGTGAACACGCGCCGCAAGGACTCGGCCACCGGCGAGTGGGGCGAGAAGCCGAACTACTTCGACATCACGGTCTGGGGGAACCAGGGCGAGAACTGCGCGCAGTACCTCTCCAAGGGCCGCCCCGTGGCCGTCGACGGGCGCCTCGAGTGGCGTGAGTGGGAGGCGCAGGACGGCACCAAGCGCCAGGCAGTCGAGATCGTGGCCGACTCCGTCCAGTTCCTGGGCGGCCGAGGCGAGACGGGCGGCGACGAGCCGCAGTTCGTGCCCGCGGGCGCGGCCTCCGACAAGAGCGACTTCGGCAGCGGTCCCGCCGACGACGACATCCCGTTCTGATGGCCGAGAAGCGAGGAGAACAGCGGCAGCAGCGAGGGAGGCGCGGAAGCCAGGCGAGAGAGTTCGCCGGCCGGCGCCGGAACTGCTTCTTCTGCCGTGAGGGCGTCGAGGAAGTGGACTACAAGAACTACAACCAGCTCCGCCGCTACCTCTCCGAGAAGGGAAAGATCCGCTCGCGCAGGACCACCGGCGCCTGCCGCCGGCATCAGCGTCAGGTCGCGGTCGCGATCAAGCGGGCGCGCGAGATGGCTCTCCTGCCCTACGTCTCTGGATAGATGGACGTAATCCTCCTCCAGGACGTCGACAAGGTCGGCCTCAAGGGCGAGGTGGTGAACGTCGCGCGCGGGTACGCGCGTAACTACCTGCTCCCCCGGCGTCTGGCCGAGCCGGCCACGGCCGGCCGTCTGGCCGAGCTGCAGCGCCACCAGGAGCTGCGGGCGCGCCACGAAGCGCAGTCGGTCGAGCAAGCGCAGGAGACCGCGCAGACGCTCGAGGACGCCGAGCTGCGGTTCGAGATGAAGGCAGGCCCCGCGGGGACGCTCTTCGGCTCGGTGACCGCGACGGACATCGCGGAAGAGCTCTGGAACGGCAAGCGCATCCGTGTCGACCGCCGCAAGATCGACCTGCACGACCCGATCAAGCGGATCGGCCGGCACGAGGTCCCCGTGGAGCTCTTCACCGACGTGATCGTTCCGCTCCAGGTGCTGGTCGTTCCCGAGGGAGGCGAGCTTCCGCCCGAGCCGGAGCCCGAAACCGAGCCTGTCGCCGAGGAGGCAGCCGCACCGTCCGAGGAATCCGCTCCCGAGCCGGTAGCGGATGAGCAGCCGGCTACCGAGGCCGAGCCGGTCGCCGAGGCCGAGCCGGTCGCCGAGGCAGAGCCGGTCGCCGAGGCAGAGCCTGTCGCCGACGCAGAGCCGGCTGCCGAGGCAGAGCCGGTCGCCGCCGAGCCCGAATAGGGCTCTCCACAGCGCTCTCCACAGGTCTGTGGAGAGCAGGCACGAAGTTTCCGCACTTTGCGAGGTTCGCGTCGCGGACCCTGGGGACAGTCGTCCGCCCGCCTGTGGATACTTGCACGAACATATGTTTCCTTTGCCCTGCAAACGGCGGACGCCCAGCGTGTCGTTGACGCTCGTGCCGCAATCGAGTTGAGTGGCCGCGTGGCGCAGGTCGCCCCCCTCCGTGATGCCGCACCCGTCCCTCCCCAGAACCTGGAGGCAGAGGAGTCCGTCCTGGGCGCGATGATGCTCTCGCCCGGCGCGATCGGCGCCGTGAGCGAGATCCTCGACGCAGGTGACTTCTACCGCGAGAGCCACGCGAAGATCTACCGCGCGGCGCTCGAGCTGTACGGGCAGAGCGAGCCGGTCGACGCAATCACGCTCGTCGACGCTCTCGAGGAGCGGAGCCAGCTGGAGGAGGTCGGCGGGCGGCAGCGCATCCAGGAGCTCGCGTCTCTCGTCCCCGCGACGGCGAACGCGGGCCACTACGCCCGGATCGTCCACGAGCTCGCCACGCTGCGCGGGCTGATCCGCGCAGGGGGCCAGATCGCGCAGCTCGGCTGGGACCGCCCGGGTGAGACGCAGGACCTTGTCGACCGCGCCGAGCAGATCATCTTCGACCTCTCGCAGCAGCGCGTCACGACCGAGTTCAGCCACATCGAGGCGCTGCTGAAGGAGAGCTTCGAGCGGATTACCAAGCTGTACGAGGCGGGCGAGGATGTCACCGGCGTCCCCTCCGGCTTCCGCGAGCTGGACAAGATGACGTCGGGCTTCCAGGAGGGCAACCTGATCATCGTCGCGGCGCGGCCGAGCATGGGGAAGTCCGCGTTCGCGCTCGGGATCGCCGCGAACCTCGCCGTCCGGCACGAGCGCCCGGTGGCGCTCTTCACGCTGGAGATGTCGAAGGCGGAGGTCACGCAGCGGCTGATGTGCAGCGAGGCGAAGGTCGAGTCCAACCGCCTTCGCTCGGGGAAGCTCGCCGCCGACGACTGGCCGCGGCTGACCACCGCTTGCGACACGTTGATGAAGGCGCCGATCTACGTGGACGACGCCGCGTCGATCACGATGATGGAGATCCGCTCGAAGGCGCGGCGCCTGAAGTCGAAGGAGCCGAACCTCGGGCTGGTCATCGTCGACTACCTGCAGCTCATGACGTCGGGCGGGTCGGTCGAGAACCGCGTGCAGGAGGTGTCGCAGATCTCACGCTCGCTGAAGATCCTCGCGCGCGACCTCGACGTGCCGGTGCTGGCCCTTTCGCAGCTGTCGCGCGCGGTGGAGCAGCGCCATGACAAGCGGCCGATCCTCTCTGATCTACGTGAAAGTGGATCGCTGGAGCAGGACGCGGACCTCGTGATCTTCATCTACCGCGACGAGTACTACAACGACGAATCCGACCAGCAGGGCCTCGCTGAGATCCATCTGGCCAAGCACCGAAACGGTCCCACGGACTCGGTCAAGCTCTCGTGGCTCCGCCGCTACACCAAGTTCACCGACCTGGCGGCGATGCCGTGAACGACCGGCAGGTGATCTGGGTACGCGCCGAAGCGACCAGCTTCACCTGTCTCTGCGAGGAATGCCTCTCGTCGCCGGAGCCGCAGGTCGGAACCTATGCCTACCGCGCGGCCAAGGTCGAGGGACACCTGCGCAGCGAGGCCGACGTCGGCTTCACGCGCTGCCACCGCGGCCACCGCATCTCCGTGCGCCGCGTTGGCCGGCCTAGCCGCACTGCAGCATGACCTCCGCATAAGGCACACTGGGGCACGTGCCAGCGACCGTGATCGTCGGCGCGCAGTGGGGCGACGAAGGGAAGGGGAAGATCGTCGACCTGCTGGCGCAGCACTCCGACCTCGTCTGCCGCTACAACGGCGGTCCCAACGCCGGCCACACCATCGTGGCCGACGGCGAGACCTACAAGCTCAAGCACATCCCCTCCGGGATCATCCGCGGCAAGGAGTGCGTCATCGGCGCCGGCTGCGTGGTCGACCCGCAGGTCATGATCGATGAGCTGAACGACCTCGAGTCGCGTGGCGTCTCCACCGAGCTCGTCCGGCTCTCGGGGAACGCGCACCTGGTCATGCCGTGGCATCCGCTCATCGACCAGGCGGGTGAGCGCCGCCTGGGGAAGCTGAAGATCGGGACAACCCACCGCGGGATCGGCCCGACGTACGCGGACAAGGCGCACCGGCTCGGGATCCGCGTCCAGGACCTGCTCGACCCGAAGATCCTCACGCAGAAGATCGAGGTCGCGCTCGCAGAGAAGAACATCTGGCTCGAGCGTGTCTACGGTATGGAGCCACTCGAGCTGGCAGGCGTGCTCGAGCGCTACGAGGGCTACGCCGAGCGGCTGCGCCCGATGATCGCCGACACGTCGCTGATAATCGACCGCGCGCTGAAGGACGGCAAGCGCGTCATCTTCGACGGGGCTCACGGCACGCTCCTCGACCTCGATCACGGCACGTATCCCTTCGTCACCTCGTCCCCCACCGTCGCGGGCGGTGCTGCCGTGGGGACGGGAATCGGACCGACGCGCATCGACTCGGTCATCGGCGTTGCGAAGGCGTATGTGACCCGCGTCGGCGCGGGGCCGTTCCCGACGGAGATCGAAGGGCCTGACCAGGACAGGCTCCAGGAGCTCGGCGGCGAGGTCGGCACCGTCACGGGCCGGACCCGCCGCTGCGGCTGGCTCGACCTGGTCGGGCTGCGCTACGCCGTCCGCCTGAACGGCATCACGTCGCTGGCCCTCACGAAGCTCGACGTCCTCTCCGCCTTCTCCGCGCTTCCCGTCTGCGTGCGCTACCTGCTCCCGGACGGCACCGAGACCGAGGAGTTCCCGGCGCACCAGAGCGACTTTCACCACTGCCGGCCGGTGTACGAGACGCTGCCGGGCTGGCAGGAGCCGCTGGACGGCGTTGCCAGCCTCGCCGACCTGCCCGGCGCCGCGCGCGACTACGTCGCGTTCGTCGAGGAGCAGCTCGGTGTCGAGGTCTCGCTGATCGGGACCGGTGCGGAGCGGGCACGCGTGCTGTCCGCGCGCGATGTCGAAGCAGTGGCCAGCTAGAGCCTCTAGGGCGACTCGCGCTCGGCGATCACGGAGTCGAAGAGCTCGCGCAGGCCGTTGATCGCGTCGGCGATGTCGCCGGGGTCGACGTCCTCGTCCCTGTCCACCCTGTCCGCCACCGCGCGCGAGGCCTGGAACTGCGCCACGACCTCGCGCTCCTCGCCCTCGCGGGCGACGGGGTCGTCGAGGTCGTAGCCGCGCTCGTGGAGCATCCGTCCGACGAGATCTGCCAGCTCGGGCAGCGCTTCGGCCGGCGAATCGCGCAGGCCGTCGTCCAGCGATGCGAGCTCGCTCTCCCACTCGTGGCGGTCCAGACCGGGGTCGGGCGTCTCCATGACCATGGGGCATCTATGCGCGAAAGGACGGCCGCTCAAACCACGTTAAAGTCAGGCGCGTGAGGGTTCTCGTCGTCGGATCGGGCGGTCGCGAGCACGCGCTCACCTGGAAGATCGCCCGTAGCCCCGAGCTGGAGGCGCTGCATTGCGCGCCCGGAAACCCCGGAATGGCCGCTCTTGCGGACTGCCATCCGGTGCGGCCGGAGGACGCCGAAGGGCTCCTGGCCCTCGCCCGCGAGCTGGAGATCGACCTCGTCGTCGTCGGTCCGGAGGCGCCGCTCGTCGCGGGCCTTGCCGACCATCTGCGCCACGCCGGCATCAAGGTCTTCGGCCCCGGCAAGGAGGCGGCGCAAATCGAAGGATCCAAGTCGTTCGCCAAGGAGGTCATGGCCGCCGCGGGCGTCCCGCACGCCGGCGTCCTCGCCGTCGCCCGCACCCCGTGCGTCGTCAAGGCGGACGGCCTCGCGGCCGGCAAAGGCGTGTGGATCTGCGAGACGCAGGAAGAGCTCGACAGCGCGCTCCGGGCTGCCGCCGCGCTGGGCGACCACACGGTCATCGAGGAGCTCCTGAGCGGCCCCGAGCTCTCGGTATTCGCCCTCGTCGCCGGCGCCGACCTCCTCCCCCTTCCGAGCGCGCGCGACTACAGCCGAGTCGGCGACGGCGACACCGGGCCGAATACAGGCGGCATGGGCTGCTTCTCGCCCGTTCCCGGTGCGCCCGATCTCGTCGATTCGCTGCTGCGGCCCGTGGTGGAGGAGCTCGCCCGGCGGGGCGCGCCGTTCGTCGGCTGCCTGTACGGCGGGGCCATCCTCACCGACGAGGGGCCGCGCATCCTCGAGTACAACTGTCGCTTCGGCGACCCCGAGGCGCAGGTGATCCTCCCGCGGCTCGACGGGGACCTCCTCCCCGCGCTCGTCGCCGCGGCGAGCGGAGACCTCGGCGGCGTCACTCTGTCCGAGGGAAGCGACGCCGCGGTGGCGGTGGCGCTGGCCGCGGGCACGTACCCGGAGAAGGGCGACAGCGGCACGCCGATCGACGGAATCGAGGACGCCGAAGCCGACGGCGCACTCGTCTTTCACGCCGGCACGGCCCTGCGTGACGGCCGCCTGGTCACGAACGGCGGCCGCATCCTGAGCGTCACCGGCACCGGCCCCACGGTCGCCGAGGCGCGCGAGCGCGCCTACGCCGGCGTCGAGCGGATTCATTTCGAAGGGGCGCGGTACCGTACGGACATCGCACGGAAAGTCGAGGAGGGGGCGCACGTTGGCTGATGCTGTCGTAGGAATCCTGGTCGGATCGGAATCGGACATCGAGCGGATGCAACCCGCGCTGGACGAGCTCGAGTCGCGCGGGATCGCGCACGAGCTCGAAGTTCGCTCGGCGCACCGGACGCCGGACGCGGTCGCCGAGTACTGCCGCGGCGCACGCGACAGGGGCGTGCGGGTGATCATCGCCGGCGCCGGGCTTGCCGCCGCGCTGCCGGGCGTCGCGGCCGCGCACACGGACCTGCCGGTCATCGGTGTGCCGCTGCGCTCGTCCAAGAGCGTTCTCGACGGGCTCGACGCGCTCCTCTCGATCGTGCAGATGCCGCCCGGCGTCCCCGTCGCCTGCGTCGGTGTCGACAACGCAAAGAACGCGGCCGCGCTCGCGGCACGGATTCTCGCGGCATGAGCGATCTCGTCGAGCTCGCCAAAGGGCTCGTCGAGATCGACTCCATCAACCCGGATCTGATTCCCGGCGCAGCCGGAGAGGCCGAGCTCGCGGGCTACGTCGCCGAGTGGGCGGAGCGGGCCGGGCTCGAGGTGGAGGTCGAGGAAGCGGCACCCGGCCGTCCGAACGTGATCGCGACCGCGCGCGGGTCCGGCGGCGGGCGGACCCTCCTCCTGAACGCGCACATGGACACCGTCGGCGTCGACACGATGGAGGCGCCGTTCGACGCCCGCGTCGAGGACGGGCGCCTGTACGGCCGCGGCTCGTACGACATGAAGGGGAGCCTGGCGGCGATCCTGGTGGTCGCGGCCGAGGCGAAGCGGCTCGGGTTGCGCGGCGACGTGGTCGTCGCGGCGGTCGCGGACGAGGAGGTCGCGAGCGTCGGCACCGAGTCGCTCGTCGCGTCGGGCCGCCGGTTCGACGCCGCCGTGGTGGCCGAGCCGACCGAGCTCGACGTCGCGATCGCGCACAAGGGCTTCGCCGGCTTCGAGATCGAGACGCGCGGCCGCGCCGCGCACGGTTCCCGTCCCGACCTCGGCGAGGACGCGATCGTACGCATGGCGCCTGTCCTAACGCGGCTGGACGAGCTGGCTTCGCGTCTGCTCGCGAGCCCGACGCACCAGCTGCTCGGCAGCGGCTCTGTCCACGCCTCGCTGATCGTCGGCGGGCAGGAGTTCTCCAGCTATCCGGAGCGTTGCCTGCTCACAGGCGAGCGGCGCACGCTTCCGGACGATTCGCTCGAAGACGTCGAGCGCGAGCTGGTGGCGATCGCAGGGGACTCGACGCACAGGCTCGGCGTCTCGCGCCGGCCGTTCGAGGTGGCCGAGGAGGAAGAGATCGTCCGGCTCGTGCACGGTCACGCGGGCACCGACCTGATCGGCGTTCCTTTCTGGACGGATGCGGCGCTCGTCGCCGCCTCGGGTGTCCCCACCGTCGTCTTCGGCCCGCACGGCGAGGGCGCGCACGCCGCGGTCGAGTGGGTCGACGTGGCCTCGGTCGAGCGCTGCGCCGAGGTGTTGCTCGCAGTCGCCGTGGACTTCTGTGGCTAGCTCACCAGCGCCCAGATGAGGACGCCGACCACGATCAGGAACCCCGCGACGACGGCGACGACGAGCCACACCCCGAACAGCGCCTTGAACGGCGTGAACTCGTCCCGCCCCTCGGCGACCTCCTCGACCTCGTGCTGGATTTTCTCCTCGACTTTCGCCACGACTAGCCTCTACCCGCGGCGGCAGGTCCTGAATCTAGAATCGGTCCAGTGATTCCTCGCTACTCCCGACCGGCCATGGCGAGGATCTGGTCGGAGGAAAACAAGCTCCAGCGCTGGCTCGACGTCGAGCTCGCGGCGCTCGAGGGCTGGGCTCGCATCGGCCAGATCCCCGAGGACGACGTGCGCGCGATCCGCGGGGACGTCACCGTGCCCACGCCCGAGCGCGTGGCCGAGATAGAGAAGATCACCGACCACGACACAGCCGCCTTCGTCGACGCGGTGGCCGAGCAGCTCGGCCCGGAGGGACGGTGGGTGCACTTCGGGCTCACGTCCTCGGACGTCGTCGACACCGGCCTCGCGCTGCAGATCCAGGACGCCGGCGCGCTCGTCCTCGAAGGTATCGGGCGCGCGCTCGCCGCCGTGCTCGAGCGGGCCGAGGAGCACCGGCACACCGTCATGATCGGGCGCACGCACGGGGTCCACGCCGAGCCGATCACGTTCGGCTGGAAGCTGGCCGGCTGGGCCTTCGAGCTCGACCGGACGCGAGCGCGCGTCGCGCGCGCGCTCGAGGAGAACCGCGTCGGACAGCTCTCCGGAACCGTCGGCACGTATGCGCAGCTCGAGCCGGAGGTGGAGCGCATCGCCTGCGAGCAGCTCGGCCTCGAGCCCGATCCGCTCTCGACCCAGGTGATCGCCCGCGACCGCCACGCGGCCCTGCTTGCCGCGCTCGCGCTGGCCGCCACGTCGCTCGAGCGCTTCGCGCTGGAGATCCGCCACCTGGCCCGCACCGAGGTCCGCGAGGTGGAGGAGCCGTTCGGCAAGGGGATGAAAGGCTCGTCTGCGATGCCGCACAAGCGGAACCCCAAGGTCGCCGAGCGGATCTGCGGGCTCGCCCGCGTCGTACGGGCCGCCGCCGTCGTCGGATTCGAGAACGTCCCGCTCTGGCACGAGCGCGACATCTCCCAGTCCTCCGCCGAGCGAGTGGTCATTCCGGACGCGTTCCTCGCTCTCGACTACATGCTCGACCGTTTCTGCTGGATCGTCGAGGGCCTCGTCGTCTATCCCGAGCGCATGCGCCGCAACCTCGAGGCGAGCCACGGCCTCGTCTTCAGCCACCAGCTGCTGCTTGCGCTGATCGAGTCGGGCATGGCGCGCGACGAGGCCTACCGACTCGTCCAGGGTCACGCCATGCGCGCCTGGGAGGAGGAGCAGAACTTCGAGGAGCTCGTCCGCTCCGACAGCACTATCTCCGGCCGCGTCGACCTCGACGCGGTCTTCGACCTCGATTCCACCGTCCGTCACGTGGACGCCGTCTTCGAGCGGCTCCGTGACCTCGAGCCAAAGGAGGCGCCCGTCCATGTCTGAAGCCACGCTCCACGTTGGAAGCGGCAAGGTCCGCGAGCTGTTCGCCCTCGATGACGAACGCCTGCTGCTCGTGGCGAGCGACCGCATCTCGGTGTTCGACGTCGTCCTTCCGACCGAGATCCCGGACAAGGGCCGGGTGCTCACGGGACTCTCCGGCTTCTGGTTCGCGCGGACGGAGGACATCGTCCCCAACCACCTGCTCGCGCTCCGTGAGGACGGGCGCTCGACCGAGTGCCGCAAGCTCGAGATGCTGCCGATCGAATGCGTCGTGCGTGGCTACATCACCGGCTCGGGCTGGAAGGACTACAAGGCGACGGGCCAGGTCTGCGGCATCCAGCTTCCCGAGGGCCTCAAAGAGTCGGAGAAGCTCCCCGAGCCGATCTTCACGCCGACGACGAAGGCCCACACCGGCCACGACGAGCCGCTCGACCGCGAGGGAGCTGTCGCGCTGGTCGGTGAGGAGCGCTTCGAGGAGCTGAAGGACGCGTCGATCCGCCTCTACCGCTTCGCCTCGGACTACGCGACGCAGCGCGGGATCATCCTGGCCGACACGAAGCTCGAATTCGGGCTGGACGACGGCGGACAGGTCGTGCTGGCGGACGAGGTGTTCACGCCCGACTCGTCTCGCTTCTGGCCGGCCCAGGGCTTCCAGGCCGGCCGCGGTCAGCCGTCATTCGACAAGCAGTACGTGCGCGACTACGCCGAGTCCCTCGGCTGGGACAAGACGGAGCCCGGCCCCGAGCTCCCGGACAAGGTGGTCACCGGCACGCGCCGTCGCTACCTCGAGGCATTCGAGCGGCTGACCGGCATCCCGTTCTCGGCGTACGCGGCCGACCCGCAGGTCGTGCTCAAGTGAAGGTCTCCGTCCTCGTCCGGCCGAAGGCCGGAATCCTCGACCCGCAGGGGGAGGCCGTGGAGGGATCGCTGCGCAAGCTCGGCTTCGAGGTCAGCGGCGCCCGCGTGGGACGCCTGATCGACCTGGAGGTCGAGGGCAGCCCGGACGAGGCGCGGACGAAGGTCGACGAGATGTGCCACAAGCTCCTTGCCAACCCGCTGATCGAAAGCTACGAGATCGAGCTCCATGACGCCTAGCGCCGCGCCCGCCCGGGTTGCCGTCATCACCTTCCCCGGATCGCAGGACGACCGGGACGCCGTCCTCGCCTTGAACAACCTCGGCGCGCAGGCCGTTCCCGTCTGGCACGCGGACGAGGAGTTGCCGGACGTGGGCGCAGTCGTGCTCCCCGGAGGCTTCTCCTACGGCGACTACCTGCGCGCAGGCGCGCTCGCGCGCTTCTCGCCGGCGATGGAGGCCGTCGCGCGGTTCGCCGCGGGCGGAGGGCTCGTGCTCGGTATCTGCAACGGCTTCCAGATCCTCTGCGAGGCAGGGCTCCTTCCGGGGATCCTGCGCGGCAACGTCTCGCTGGATTTCGTGTGCCGCGACGTCCCCGTACGCGTCGAGCGCGCGGACACCGCCTTCACCTCCCGCTGCGCTTCCGGCCAGCGGCTGGTCATCCCGGTCAAGCACGGCGAAGGCTGCTGGTACGCCGACGAGGAGCTCGTCTCCGAGCTCGAGGAGAACGGCCAGATCCTCCTCCGCTACGAGGAGAACCCGAACGGCTCGCTGCGCGACGTGGCCGGCGTGATCAACCGCGAGGGCAACGTGATGGGCCTCATGCCTCACCCCGAGCACGCAGTCGACCCGCTGCTCGGCTCGCCGGACGGCGCCCTCATACTCGAGTCGATGCTCGACGCCGTTCGCGAACGCGCTGCCGTCCCGGCGTAGCGCACTACAAGCCGAGCGCCGCGGAGAGCTCCGGGTGCTGTCCCAGCGCCTCCCTCAGACGTTCGAGGTCGCGCGCGCGTAGCGTGACCGGGCCGCGGCGCTTGGAGCCGCTCGTCGAGTAGGAGAAGCGCACGAGGCGCTCGCCTCCCTTGGCCTCGAGCAGCTCCACGCTCGACGCGAAGCGCTTGTCGCCCGCCCGCTGAGCGACGCTCACCTCTTCGACCAGGGAAGCCGGGCCCCAGGGCGTGGATGTCTTCGGATTGGTCATGCGAGCCACGCTAGCGGGCACCGGCACACGGGTGTGATACGAGAGTGTGATGATTCTCGCGCACCTCGACCTGGACGCATTCTTCGCCGCGGTCGAGGAGCTGGAGGAGCCGAGCCTCCGCTCCAAGCCGCTGGTTGTGGGCGGAGATCCCCGCGGCCGCGGCGTTGTCGCGACCGCGAACTATGTCGCGCGGCAGTTCGGAATCCACTCCGCCATGAGCTGCGCCGAGGCGCTGCGCCGCTGTCCGCAGGCGGTCTTCATGCGGCCGCGCAAGGGCCTGTACCGCGAGTACTCGGACGCGGTCTGGGCGTCGATCCGCGAAGTCGTTCCGACCGTCGAGCGGACGGGGATGGACGAGGGCTATCTCGACCTCGGCCGGCTCGCGGACGACTTCCTGGCCGCGCGGGCAGTCGCCGAGGCCGTGCAGGCGTCCGTGCGCGGCGGGACGAGCCTGTCCGCGTCCCTCGGAGTCGCGACGTGCAAGGTGGTGGCCAAGGTCGCGAGCGACCGGCGCAAGCCGGGAGGGCTCACGGTGGTGCCGCCCGGACGGGAGGCGGCCTTCCTCGCACCGTTCCCCATCCGGCGGCTGCCGGGTATCGGGCCGCGCGCGGAGGAGAAGCTCCACGCAGCCGGGATCGAAACCGTCGGCGCGCTCGCCGCCCTGGACGAGGACGGGGTACGGCGGCTTCTGCCGGGCAAGGTCGGAGCGCTGCTCCACGACCGCGCGCGCGGGATCGACCCGCGGCCGCTCGAGACGTCCTCCGAGACCGTCTCGATCAGCCACGAGGAAACCTTCGACCAGGACGTCGTCGACCGCTCACGGCTGAAGGCCGAGCTGCGGCGGATGGCCGCCAGCCTCTCGAGACACCTCGCCGACTCCGGCCTCTTCGCGCGCACCGTCACCACCAAGCTCCGCTACCCCGACTTCTCCATCCGCAGCCGCTCGACGACGCTGCCCGCCGCCACCGACGACGCCGAGCGGATTGGCGCGCTCGCGGCGGAGAACCTGGACCGCGCCCTGGACGACCGTCCCGGTGCGCTCCGGCTCGTGGGCGTCGCCGTCTCCGGTCTCCAGGCCCACCGCCAGCTCGAGCTCGTCTGAACGTGGAAGAGGCCCCTTGCGGGGCCTCTTCCTCGTCACTCCCTGTAGAGGGTGGTGTCTAGCTCGGCATCACCGACAGGCGCAGCTTCTGAACGCCCTTGGGGACGTTCAGCTTGAGCTTCACGACCTTGTTGGCGGGGACGACTCGGATGAGAGTCCCGACCGTCTTGGCCTTGCTCAGGTAGCCGATGACCAGGTTCGCGTTGCCCTTGGGCCCGGACAGCCTGACCTTGAGCACCTTGCCGTTGAGGCGGGCAAGGGTGACCCGGTAGCGGATCTTGACCGTCCGGTCCACATTCGAGCTCGGGACGGTCGTCGGGGTCGTGGTCGTGTCGTCACCGTGACCGGAGCGGTCGGGCGTAGTTGGGTTCGTCGTCGAGGCCGCCACGGGGCCGGTGACCGCGGCCGTCGGGGCCGTGATCGGGAAGGTCACGTGGACGGAGCGGAACAGACCCTCGTCGACGAAGAACGCCATGACGTTCACCGTTACCGCATCGGACTCGGCCACCTCCACCGCGGTGTTCCCGTTGATGTCCGTGAACGCACAGACATTGTTCGGGCCGCTGAGCGGCGGAGCGGGCAGGATCGAGATCGCAGGCCAGGTGGTCTGGCCGGGGATCACGATCGGCGAGATCGCCGGCAGGAACAGACCCTCGCCGCCGGAGACGAAGCAGACACGCTCGCCCGTGATCGCGTGGCCGGTGATGTCCTGCGCGTGGGCGACGCAGACGGCGACCTGATGGTCGAACGCCGACGGGCCCTTCGGGAAGCACTGGATCAGCTTCACGAACAGCGAGGAGACCGACTTGGCCACCGTGTTCGACACGAGCGGGGCCGCCGTGACCGGCTCATACGGATAGCGAGCGGTCGCGGTGATGCCGGCAGTCCCCAGCTCCGAGATCCCGGCCAGATCGCAGCCATTGTTGGCGTTGATGAGGCCGAAGTTGTCGAAGAAGAACCCGGTGCCGGGCAGGAAGCCCGTGCGTGCCTCGCCGTGCTCGTCCGAATAGACGGCCACGGACTGAGGCCCGGTTCCCGGGGTGGTCAGGAACACCGGATGTTGCCGCCGTCACCGGTCACGACGCGGAACAGACAGTGCGTCGGAGCCGCGACCGCGGTGCGCAGCACCTCGGCGATATCCCAGTAGTCGTACAGGCCGGACGGGTCCGCCAGCGCGTTGCCGCCCAGGTTCAGGAACCCGTTGAAGTTATTCGCGAAGCCGCCGTCGATGCCGCTCGAGAACGGATCGGCGGGCGCCTTCGTCGCGGGCAGGTACTCACGGTAGAACGGCGCGTACAGGTGGTGAGGCGTGGTCGCGCCCGGCCGCACATACAGCGAGTTCGTGCAACCGTACGGGCACGGCTCGTGAGCCGCGGGCTCACCGCCGGCGTCGTTCAGCAGCCGACTGGCCGGGGCACAGACCCTTGTCGACCTTCGTGAACGTCCCCACACCGGAGATGTCCGTAGGACCACCGGTGTTCGGAGCGATCGTGAAGTCGATCCGAGCGGAAGGCATCGGCGCGTCACCCGCGTCGATCTTGCCGTCGGACAGGTAGGTCTGGCCAGGCCGGGTCGGATCGAACGGGACCGTAGCTGATTCAGGAAGCTGAACCGCCCGTGAGCGACCGAGAACGTCCAGATCGCGCTGAAGCCGCCGACCTCGTTCGCCTGAGGCGAGCGAGCCGGTGTCAGAGCACTGGTCGACCGCGTCGATTCCGGTGGTCACGCGCGGCAAACAAATCCGCGTCGCCGGGTCGAGTCGGTCGCGGGGACCCGGCGACTCCTGGGCATGCACCCTCGGTCGCAGCCGTGTCGTCGTGCGTGTCCCAGAACGACGTCGGATCGCTCAGCGGCCCCTGGACCGTGGCCAACCGTGAAGTGGCCAGAGTCGCCCAGTCATCGGGCAGCACAACGCCGGTGACGGACGAACCGTCCGGCAACGTGATCGGATGACCGATCCCGAGCTCATTGAAGTCCTGCAGCAACGGGATGTTCCCGGTGACGTTCGCCTCCAAAACGTTCGGCGTCGTCTGGCCGGCCGTGTCACTGATCACCGACGTCGTCGGGCCGGTGCACGGGCCAGCCGCCGGGTTGTTGCACAGGACGATCGAGTTGAGGTTCATCCAGCCGACCAGGAAGTCGTGGACAAGAAGGACCGGGCCGGCAGTGCCGTCACGCACGGTCATCTTGATGTCCGCGATACCAGCCTTCTGTGAGATGAAGCTCATCCCCCAGCAATAAGCACCGTCAAAAGCGCGAACAGAGAAGATCGCGCTGTTGAAGCCAGGTGCCGCGGTGACCGTCTGCGGCGTAGCCAGATGCGGGTCACCACTCCAGTCCACGAGCGTGAAGCCCGCGTCCAGATTGTCAGGGTTGTACCCCTCCGGGAAGACCGAGGGCGGTGCGCACTTAACCAAGCGCACCGCCTCGCCCCTCCAGGCGAGATACGGAATATCTGCAAGCATCGGATCCGGGACGGTGCGTGCCTGCGCGACGGTCGTCAAAGCCATTGTCGCGCCGATCAACGCCACCATTGCCAGGAGTCCGAGCTTAAGGCGTCTGCCGACGTCCATAAGAGACCCCTCCTTGGGAGTGATTGATGGTTGCGCCATGCGGCTGTCGGGTGTTGTTAGACACCGAGGCCACGAACCCTACAAGCCTCGGCGGCCATCCGCATCCCGGATGTACGAGCGTGGCGTGCGGATTTGCCCACAAAGAAGAGGGGCCCCCTTGTGGGGGCCCCTCTCAGTCACTCCCTCGTAGAGGGTGGTGTCTAGCTCGGCATCACCGACAGGCGCAGCTTCTGAATGCCCTTGGGGACGTTCAGCTTGAGCTTCACGACCTTGTTGGCGGGGACGACTCGGATGAGCGTCCCGACCGTCTTGGCCTTGCTCAGGTAGCCGATGGCCAGGTTCGCGTTGCCGCTTAGGCCCGGACAGCCTGACCTTGAGCACCTTGCCGTTGAGGCGGGCAAGGGTGACCCGGTAGCGGATCTTGACCGTCCGGTCCACATTCGAGCTCGGCACGGTCGTCGGGGTCGTGTTGTGCGTACCCGTGTTCACCGTGACCGGATGCGGTCGGGTTGGTCACGCTCGGGTTCGTCGTCGAGGCCGCCACGGGGCCGGTGACCGCGGCCGTCGGGGCCGTGATCGGGAAGGTCACGTGGACGGAGCGGAACAGACCCTCGTCGACGAAGAACGCCATGACGTTCACCGTTACCGCATCGGACTCGGCCACCTCCACCGCGGTGTTCCCGTTGATGTCCGTGAACGCACAGACATTGTTCGGGCCGCTGAGCGGCGGAGCGGGCAGGATCGAGATCGCAGGCCAGGTGGTCTGGCCGGGGATCACGATCGGCGAGATCGCCGGCAGGAACAGACCCTCGCCGCCGGAGACGAAGCAGACACGCTCGCCCGTGATCGCGTGGCCGGTGATGTCCTGCGCGTGGGCGACGCAGACGGCGACCTGATGGTCGAACGCCGACGGGCCCTTCGGGAAGCACTGGATCAGCTTCACGAACAGCGAGGAGACCGACTTGGCCACCGTGTTCGACACGAGCGGGGCCGCCGTGACCGGCTCATACGGATAGCGAGCGGTCGCGGTGATGCCGGCAGTCCCCAGCTCCGAGATCCCGGCCAGATCGCAGCCATTGTTGGCGTTGATGAGGCCGAAGTTGTCGAAGAAGAACCCGGTGCCGGGCAGGAAGCCCGTGCGTGCCTCGCCGTGCTCGTCCGAATAGACGGCCACGGACTGAGGCCCGGTTCCCGGGGTGGTCAGGAACACCGGGATGTTGCCGCCTTCACCGGACACGTTGCGGAACAGACAGTGCGTCGGAGCCGCGACCGCGGTGCGCAGCACCTCGGCGATATCCCAGTAGTCGTACAGGCCGGACGGGTCCGCCAGCGCGTTGCCGTTCAGGTTCAGGAACCCGTTGAAGTTATTCGCGAAGCCGCCGTCGATGCCGCTCGAGAACGGATCGGCGGGAGCCTTCGTCGCCGGCAGGTACTCACGATAGAACGGCGCGTACAGGTGGTGAGGCGTGGTCGCGCCCGGCCGCACATACAGCGAGTTCGTGCAACCGTACGGAGCACCCGGCTCTCCGCCTGCAGCCTGAGGGCGTCGTTCGCAGTCGACTGGCCCGGGCACAGACCCTTGTCGACCTTCGTGAACGTCCCCACACCGGAGATGTCCGTAGGAGCACCGGTGTTCGGAGCGATCGTGAAGTCGATCCGAGCGGAAGGCATCGGCGCGTCACCCGCGTCGATCTTGCCGTCGGACAGGTACGTGCTGGCCAGGCCGGGTCGGATCGAACGGGCCACCGTCGGCGGATCCGACAGCGAACCGCCTGGAGCGGCCGAGAACGTCCAGATCGCGCTGAAGCTCGCCGACCTCGTTCGCGAGGTTGAGCGAGCCCGTGTCAGTGCACTGGTCGACCGCGTCGATTCCGGTGGTCACGCGCGGCAAACAGACCGCGGCCGGCGACTCCTGGGCATGACCCTCGGTCGCAGCCGTGTCGTCGTGCGTGTCCCAGAACGAACTCGGATCGCTCAGCGGCCCCTGGACAGTGGCCAACCGTGAAGTGGCCAGAGTCGCCCAGTCATCGGGCATCACAACGCCGGTGACGGACGAACCGTCCGGCAACGTGATCGGATGACCGATCCCGAGCTCATTGAAGTCCTGCAGCAACGGGATGTTCCCGGTGACGTTCGCCTCCAAAACGTTCGGCGTCGTCTGGCCGGCCGTGTCACTGATCACCGACGTCGTCGGGCCGGTGCACGGGCCCGCCGCCGGGTTGTTGCACAGGACGATCGAGTTGAGGTTCATCCAGCCGACCAGGAAGTCGTGGACAAGAAGGACCGGGCCGGCAGTGCCGTCACGCACGGTCATCTTGATGTCCGCGATACCAGCCTTCTGTGAGATGAAGCTCATCCCCCAGCAATAAGCACCGTCAAAAGCGCGAACAGAGAAGATCGCGCTGTTGAAGCCAGGTGCCGCGGTGACCGTCTGCGGCGTAGCCAGATGCGGGTCACCACTCCAGTCCACGAGCGTGAAGCCCGCGTCCAGATTGTCAGGGTTGTACCCCTCCGGGAAGACCGAGGGCGGTGCGCACTTAACCAAGCGCACCGCCTCGCCCCTCCAGGCGAGATACGGAATATCTGCAAGCATCGGATCCGGGACGGTGCGTGCCTGCGCGACGGTCGTCAAAGCCATTGTCGCGCCGATCAACGCCACCATTGCCAGGAGTCCGAGCTTAAGGCGTCTGCCGACGTCCATAAGAGACCCCTCCTTGGGAGTGATTGATGGTTGCGCCATGCGGCTGTCGGGTGTTGTTAGACACCGGTAGCGAGAATCCTACAAGGATGTTCGGGTTAGTCAAGCCCGATTTCAGCGCGGCGGAGGGCCGAAATCCCGCTCTGCCTCGGGGCTCTGGAGGGAATTGCACGGCCGGACTGACGCGAAAAACTCTCTGTGCAGGATTTCTGCAGAAATCGCCTTTGCGACGCCCGCTACGAGCGCTCGGATTCGTGCGCGTCAAGATCTTCTTTCAGAAGTCCGAACATGATCCCGTCCACCCACTCGCCGTGGCGGAGATACGCCTTCCTTTTGACTCCTTCGCGGACGAAGCCCACGCGCTCCGCGTGCCGAATGGCGCGATCGTTGAAGCCGTAGCACTCGAGCTGAAGACGATGGAAGCCGAGGTCGTACAGCAGGTGCCGTTGGAACTGCCGCGCGGCCTCGTCCGCAAGCCGGCGTCCGCGGAAATCCGGGTGCGTTGCGAGGCCTCCGAGATTCGCGATCTTGCTGCGCTGGTTCCGGACGTCGAATCCCATGGAGCCCGCGCGTTTCCAGTCCTCTCCCTCCGCCGCTTCGATCACGAACCTGCCGGTCTCGAGCGGCTCGCGCTCGGAACGCTCGATCTCCTCCAGCAGCGACTCACGGTCGCGCGGCCGGCGCGCGGACATGAACGGCTCGATGTCCTCGTGGTTCGCAAGCTCGACGAGGAAATCGAGATCGTCAACCGTCGCCCGGCGGATGCGGACGTTCATTCGGGCACCGGGGCCGGCCGGCGCGTCCAGGCGACCAGCCCGGAGCCGAGAGCGACTCCCCCGAGAATGAGTCCGAGCCCGACCAGCTTTTGGGGCGTGAGGGACTCGTCGAGGAGAGTCGCTCCGTATACGAGGGCGAACGGAGGCAGCAGGTAGACGACGAGGCTGGCGCGCGCCGAGCCGTGCAGGTTGACCAGCCGGTAGTAGAGGAGCGTGCCCACCGCCGTCCCGGCGATCCCGAGCGCGAGGACGGAGGCGATCGCCTTCCATCCGGGAGCCGCGGAGGGGAGCTGCGCGACCCCGAACGGCAGCAGGACGAGAGCGCCGGCCAGCGACTGCGCGGCGGAGAAGATGAGGACGGGCACGGCTTCTATGTGGTGCTGCGCGTAGAGCGCGCCGACCGCGTAGCAGAACGCTGCGACCACGACGGCGATCGTCCCGGCGACTCCCCACCAGCCGCCCGGTGGGTTCGCGCCCGCCAGCACGCCGACGCCGACGAAGCCGAGAAGGACCCCGGCCAGCCGCGAGCCGCGTGCGCTCTCGCTGCGTCCGACGCGCAAGTGCGAGGAGCACGACGAAGATCGGCATCGAGGCGTTCGCGATCGCCGCCGTCCCCGAGTCGATGTGCTCCTGGCCCCAGGCGATGAGGGTGAACGGGAGAGCTGCGTTGACGATTCCCGAGACGAGGCCGATGAGCCACACGCGCCGGAGCGCCTGCCAGGACTCGCGCAGCCCGGTCGCCGCGATCAGCACCGGGACGAGGATCGCGGCGGCGAGGAGCAGCCGCCCGGCCATGATCGTCGTCGGCTCGAGCCCCCTCTCGGCCTCCTCGATGAAGAGGAACGACGCGCCCCAGATCGCTCCCAGGATCAGCAGGAGCGGAAGGTAGGCGCGCGTCACTCCCTGAGGCTATCTGCGAGTCAAGCGCACCCTCGCGGCCGCGGCGTCGGACGTGCCGGGCTCGAGATAGATGAGCTCGAGCGCCTTCCCGCGCAGCGCTCCGTTGATCGTCCCGTCAGTGTCCACGGCCCAGATGTGGCCGCCCGAATCGACGACGGCATCGATTTGCTCGTAGGCGCTCCACTTCCCGTTCTCCTGGTGGCGCTTCTTGCCGATGAGCGCGGGTCCGGACGCACGCTGGAACACCAGGTCCCAGCGATCCGAGCGGAACTGCTGCGCCTCCGCGGCGAACTTGGCGCCCTGCCAGTGGCCGACGAGCTTCTTCGCGATGGCGGCAGGAGTGGCGGCCGAGCGGGCCGGAGTTGCACGAGCAGACGACAGCAGCGCGACCGAAAGTGCGGCGAGAACCGCGAGCGTGACGACGAGAACAGAAACACGGCGAATCCTCATCGGAACCTCCTTTGTCATTAGGGGCACCTAGAATCATTCATCTGACGCAGGTCGTCGAACAGCCACTCCATCGAGCACTCGGGCTCACCGATGGGGAGCTGGAGAGGATCCGCGGGCTCCTGGGCAGAGACCCGAACCACTTCGAGCTCGCCGTCTTCTCGCTCCTCTGGTCCGAGCATTGCGCGTACAAGCATTCAGCCCTTCTGCTCCGCCGGCTGCCCTCGTCAGGCCCGCGCGTGCTCCAGGGGCCGGGCGAGAACGCCGGCGTGATCGACCTCGGCGAAGGCGAGGCGGTCGCGTTCAAGGTCGAGAGCCACAACCATCCGTCAGCCGTCGAGCCCTTTCAGGGGGCGGCCACCGGCGTGGGCGGGATCATCCGCGACATCGTCGCCATGGGAGCGCGGCCGGTTGCGCTGCTGGACGGGCTCTGCTTCGGCGAGCCGGACTGGCACTTCGAACGCGCCGTGGAGGGGATCGGCCACTACGGGAACGCAGTCGGCATTCCCACGGTGGGCGGAGACACGGTGTTCGCCGACGCGTACCGGGACAACTGCCTCGTCAACGCCATGTGCGTCGGGCTCGTCCCATCCGACCGCGTCACCCGCGCCCGCGCGCGCACCACGGGCCAGACGGTCGTCCTCTTCGGGTCGACCACCGGCCGCGACGGCATCGGCGGCGCGAGCGTGCTCGCCAGCCAGGAGCTGGGCGAGGAGTCGCACGAGAAGCGGCCGTCCGTGCAGGTCGGCGACCCCTTCACCGGGAAGAAGCTGATCGAGACGAGCCTGGAGCTCGTCGAGGGTGGACTGGTCGAGTCGCTGCAGGATCTCGGCGCGGCCGGGCTCGCTTCCTCGCTCTCGGAGATGGCGCGCGACGGCACCGGCATCGACGTCCACCTCGACCGCGTCCCCCTGCGCGAGGAGGGCATGGAGCCGTGGGAGATCATGATCTCCGAGAGCCAGGAGCGGATGGTCGCCGTCGTGCGGCCGGCGCTCGTCGAACAGGTCAGGGAGGTCTGCGAGCGCTGGGAGCTCGCGTTCGCGGAGATCGGGCAGGTGACCGGCACCGGCGAGCTCCGCTGCACCTTCGAGGGAGAGGTCGTCGGCGCGATTCCGGCCGAGTACCTGACGGACGAGGCGCCCCGCTACGAGGTACCGCGCACACCCCGGCCGCCGGCGAAGGACGTGCGCGCGCCGAAAGGCCCCGAGAACGACGAGGCGCTCCTCCAGCTGCTGCGTTCGCCGAACGTCCGCAGCCGCGCCTGGATCTACCACCGGTACGACCACCTGGTCGGCTCGCGCACGGTACGGCGGCCCGGGCTCGACGCAGCTGTCCTGCGGCTACGGCCCTCGCTGCGCGGCCTCGCCGTCTCGCTCGACGGGACCGGACGGATGTGCCGGCTCGACCCTCGTACCGGAGGCGCGGCCGCCGTGCTCGAGGCGGCACGGAACGTCGCCTGCGCCGGCGGCGAGCCGCTCGCGTTCACCGACTGCCTCAACTTCGGCAACCCCGAGCGGGGCGAGATCGGCTGGGAGCTCGCGGAGGCGATCGAGGGGATCGCCGAGGCCTGCGAGGCGCTCGGCCTGCCGATCGTGTCCGGCAACGTCTCGCTCTACAACGAAACGGAGGGACGGCCGATCTACCCGACGCCTGAGGTCGGCTGCGTCGGGCTGGTGGCCGACGTACGGCTCGTCCCCGGCCACTGGCGCGAGGGCGACGCGGTCTTCCTCGCCGGCCATCCCGCGCTCTCACTCGCCGGCTCCGAGTACCAGGCGCTCTTCGGCGAGGTGGGCGGACAGCCCGCGCCGCTCGACCTGCCGGCGGAGGCGGCGCTGATCGAGTTTCTCTGGCGCAGCGCGCCGCTCCTCTCCTTCGCGCACGACGTCTCCGAAGGCGGACTGGCCGTCTGCCTGGCGGAGGCGGCGATCGCGAGCGGGATGGGCGCGGAGCTCGACGTGCCGGACGACCGCGTCTCGCTGTTCGGCGAGGGCGGGGGGCAGGCGGTGGTCGCGTGCGCGCCGGAGGAGGCGGAAACGCTCACCGGCGTGCCGCTGCAGCGAATCGGGACGGTCGGCGGAGCTACACTTGGAGGGCTCCCTGTGGCTGCGTTGCGCGAGGCCTGGGAGACCTAGCAATGTGTGGCGTGTTCGGAATCCGGTCCGACGAGCGTGACGTTTCCCGTCTCGCGTACTTCGGCCTGTTCGCGCTCCAGCACCGCGGCCAGGAGTCGGCGGGGATCGCGGTCGCCGAGAACGGACGGCTGACGGCCGTCCGCGAGCTCGGACTGGTCTCCCAGGTCTTCGACGAGCAGACGCTGCGCGGCCTGCGCGGGGAGATCGCGATCGGGCACACGCGCTACTCCACGACAGGGTCCACGCACTGGGTGAATGCGCAGCCGATCGTCGTCCACGGCCTCTCGCGTACGGTCGCGCTCGGCCACAACGGGAACCTCACCAACGCGGAGGAGATACGCGCGGAGCTGGCCGAGATCGGCGTGACCCTGCGCTCCACGTCCGACACCGAGGTCATCGCGGCCCTGATCGCGAACGACGAGGCGCCGCTCGCGCAGGCGGTCGCGAACGCGATGGCCAAGCTCGAGGGAGCGTTCACGGTCACGGCGATCGCGGAGGGCAAGCTGGTCGCTTTCCGCGACCGACACGGGTTCCGGCCGCTCACGCTCGGCTCCATCGACGGCGACCCGGTCGTCGCGTCCGAAAGCTGCGCGCTCGATCTCGTGGGCGCGGAAGTGGTGCAGGGAGATCGCGCCGGGAGAGCTGGTCGTCATCGACGAGGAGGGCGTGCATGCACAGCAGGCCGTGCCGCAGGAAGGCCCGGGCAAGTTCTGCATCTTCGAGTTCTTCTATCTCGCGCGGCCCGACTCGACGATCGACGGCGTCGAGATCCACGGCGCGCGCGTGCGCATGGGCGAGCGGCTCGCGCGCGAAGCTCCGGTCGAGGCCGACCTGGTCATGCCGATCCCCGACTCGGGCACGCCGGCCGCCATCGGCTACTCACGCGAGAGCGGCATCCCCTTCCACGAGGGCCTGATCAAGAACCGCTACGTCGGCCGGACCTTCATCCAGCCGGAGCAGGGCATGCGCGAGCAGGGCATCCGCGTCAAGTACAACCCGCTGACGGACGTCGCCGGCAAGCGCGTCGTCATCGTCGACGACTCCATCGTCCGCGGGAACACCATGCGCCAGCTCGTCTCGATGCTGCACGACGCGGGTGCGACCGAGGTGCACGTCCGCATCTCATCTCCGCCCATCGTCTCGCCGTGCTTCTACGGCATCGACTTCGGGACGGCCGACCAGCTGATCGCGTCCGATTCCTCGGTGGAGGAAGTGCGGGACGAGATCGGCGCCACCTCTCTCGCCTACCTCTCGCTCGAGGGATTGCAGGAATCGACGCAGCGGCCGGAGCAGGCCTTCTGCCGCGCCTGCCTGACGCGCGAGTATCCGACGCGCATCCCCGAGGGACGCACGCTGGCAAAGATGAGGTTCGAGCCCAGCCGCGCCTAGAGCGGCTGGGCCCGACACCCGCTACTGCTCGAGGACCTTCCCCGCCTTGGCGATTCCGCGGCTGATGATGTAGCCGAAGGTGAGCGCCGTCGTCATCGTCACCCAGGTGAGGGTGTTGACGGAGTCCGCGATGATCCAGATCAGGACGAAGACGATCTCGATGACCGCGTAGAGGAGGAACTCGGCGTTGCCCGGAATCGGCATCCGGGCCACGTTCGGTGCGTTGTACCCATACGCCGGGCGGGAGGGCCCGCCGCCGGGCTGCTCGGGAGGCGTCGTCGACATGCTGCTCCTTTCCTTTATGCCGCCTGCGCCGGGACGTGCACGACTTCCAGCTTCAACCCGTCCGGGTCGTAGAAGAAGACCGCGTAGTACCCCGGCATGTACCAGTACTCCTCTGGGCCGCTCTCGATCTCGGCGCCCTGGGCTGCGAGCCAATCGCTGCGCTCGTCGACAACTCCCCGGGACGAAGCTTCGAGCGCGAGATGGTGGAGGCCGACCTGATACCGGTCGTACTCACCCTCCGTCTGCGCCTCACGGAGCCCGATCGAGCTCCCCTGCCCCCAGAGGTACCAAATGGTCTCCCCGCGCTCGCCCTTCACCTCGGTCACCCCGTGCCAGCCGAGCGGGCCGAGGAGATCACGGTAAAACGGGAGGCTGCGCTCGATCGACGATACGACCAGGTCGACGTGGTGAACTCCACACGAGCGCATGGGTGACCGGCTAAGGGATTCCGCGCGAGGCGCTCAGGTCCTGCCTGCTACAGCACGTCCAGGAGCGGCCAGCGATCGTCGCCGTCGATGCAGGCCCGCAGATAGAGCGCGAGGCCGAGGTCGCCGCTCCACAGCCCACGCTCGCCGGTCCTCTGCTCGATCGCGTGCATGGCAAAGCGGCGAGCTCGTGCAAGCCACTTCGGATCCCGGGTACGGCGGTTCAGCTTGAGAAAGGCCCAGCCGTTGCCGGCCGTCGCGTGGCAGAGGCCGGCCCCGCCGCGCACGGGCCCGGCTTCCCAGACGAGCGCCCCGGCCGCGAGCAGGAGAGCGTCGAGCCTAGGCTGGGACGGCGCACCCGCGAGCGCGCAGACCACCCCGGGCGCGCCGTGGCACCACTGCACCCTGACGTCGCTCCCGTCAGAGCCGATCGTTGGCAACCAGTTGACGAGCTTCCCCTCGCGGATGGCCGTTCGCTCGAGCGCCTCGACCACGCGTTGCAACAGCTCGGCCTGGTGCGCGAGACCCTGCAGGCGAATCGTGCTCAGCAGCGCGTACGCGTTCCCCACGAGCCCGTGCGCGAACCCGAGAAACTGCTCGCTGCGGCCGTCCCACTTCTGCGTCCAGAGGCACGCGCGCGCCTTCGAATCGAACGACCAGGTCGCCCAGAGGCGGCCGATTGCGGCGCGCGCGATGTCGTCCTCGCCGAGGAGGCGTGCGGCTACGAGGACGCCCGCCGCACCGAAGCCCCATTCGTTCCAGGGATCGACGATGGCTTCCCGGGCGGCAACGCGGAAGCGCTCGCGGTCGCCGGAGACGAGCGCGATCCCCACTTCCCCGTCCATCATTCCGGCACCTTTCCCTGCTCCGAGCGGCCAGTCGACATCGCTACCGAGGGTTCGGAGCGCATAGAGCTCGCCTGCTGCGCCCTCGTACACGCACGCGGCGAACTCGCCCTCCTCGGGCGGCCCGGCCGCGACCACCTCATCGACGATGTCGCGGATCGCGAAGCGCGCAAGCCGCTCGTTCCACGGCTTCGAGGTGGTCGGCTCGTGCCGGTCGGGGTTGAAGATCACTCGGTTTCGAGCACGCCTGCGCGCCCGTATCTGACCGCGCGCTTGACGGCGCGCTCGTCCAGTCCCTGTTCGAGGAGCCGCTGGCGCAGCTCGCTCTCCTGCGCCATCTTGAGGAAGAGCCACGCTAGGACCCCGAGCGTGACGATCGACCCCTCGACCATCATCGCCGCCCCGGCGATCTGCTGGTCGGAGAGCGCCGAGATCCCCCACTGGTTCACGGGATGCTCGTAGAAGGGGTAGAAGACCTTCCCCGACCAGATGAAGACGTTCCCGAGGACCGTCTCGACCAGCCGGACGAGGAGGACGTAGCCGAGCTTCGCGCCCGTGCCGAACCATTCGGGGCCGGGGAGCACTTCGACGACCGGCGCCCACATGACCGCGCCGAAGGCGAAGAAGCAGAAGTGCTCGAGCGCGTGGACGGCGCTGTGATGGAGCGCCGCCTGGTACAGGAACGGGATGTGCCAGAGGTAGAGGCTGGCCGCCCAGACCGGCAGCGCGACGAGCGGATGGAGCAGGAAGCGCAGGCGGAGCACGCCCGGGAGCGAGAGGACCGGCCGCAGGATCGGGCCGGTCAGGCCGAGCACGAAGAGGAGCGGCGCGAGGTCGCCGAGCAGGATGTGCTGGACCATGTGCATGAACAGGAACTGCTCCTCCCCGAACGCGTCGATCGGCGAGACGAGCGCGACGAGGACGAGGAAGAGGCTCGAGCCGAAGCACCAGAGCCGCCAGGCCGCGACCGGCGTCCCCGCCTCGCGCAGCGTCCGGACGCGACGCGCGTAGAGCAGCCCGATCAGCAGCGTGGGGATGACCTGGAGCGGCTCGAAGTTCCAGCTCGTCAGGAGCGAGGGCACCGATCCCAAGTCTAGGATCAGCGTTGTGGCGACCTACGAGGAGGCCGGGGTCTCGATCGAGCGCGGCGAAGCGGTCGTCGGTCGCATCCGCGCGGCCGTGGAGTCCACCGGCACGACCGGGTTCGGGGCCTTCGCGGGCCTGCATCCACTCGACGACGGGCGGCTTCTCGCGGCGACGATCGACTCGATCGGGACGAAACCGATCGTCGCGCGCCCGCGCGGAAAGCTCCGCAATTGCGGTGCCGACATGGCCGCGCATTGCATCAACGACGTCATCACCTGCGGCGCCGACCCGCTCGTCCTCCTCGACTATGCCGCGGCCGCGTCGGTCGATCCCGAGCAGGTCGCCGAGCTCGTCGAGGGAGCGGCCGAGGTGTGCCGCGCGGCGGGCGTCGCCCTGATCGGAGGCGAGACGGCGGAGATGCCGGACGTCTACCGCGAGGACGAGCTCGACTTCGCCGCGACGTGCGTCGGCGTGGTCGAGCGCGACCGGCTGATCGACGGCTCGGCGGTGCGGGCAGGCGACGTCGTGGTCGGCTTCCCCTCGGCGGGGGTGCACGCGAACGGCTTCACCCTCGTCCGGCGAGTGCTCGAGGAGGAGGACTACGACGGCGACGATCTGCTCGCGTCCACGCGCCTTTACCTGGACGACGTACGCCGGCTGCGCGACCGCGCGCACGCCTTCGCGCACGTGACCGGCGGCGGCATTCTCGGAAACCTCTCGCGCGTCGTCCCCGACGGGCCTGCGCGCCGAGATCGACTGGGACGCCTGGGAGCGCCCGCCGGTGTTCCAGTGGCTCGCGCGCCACGTCGAGGAGGAAGAGCTGCGCCGCGTCTTCAACCTCGGGATCGGCTTCTGCGCCGTCCTGCCGGAGGCCGGCGACGACCTCGTGATCGGGAGAATCGTTTGATCGGAGTGCTTGTCTCCGGCGAGGGGACGAATCTGCAGGCGCTGATCGACGCTGGGCTCCCGGTCGCAGGCGTGATCTCCAGCCGGGCGGGGGCGCGTGCGCTCGCCCGCGCCGAGGAGGCGGGGATCGAGACCGCGGTGTTCCCCCTGGAGGAGTACGCGACCCGGGAGGAGCGCGACGCGTCGATGGCGGACTGGTTCGAGGAACGGGGCGTGCAGCTGGTCGTGTGCGCCGGCTTCATGTGGCTACTCCGCCCGCCCTTCCTCGACCGCTACGCCGGCCGCATCGTCAACACGCACTCCGCGCCGCTCCCGGACTTTCCCGGCGCCCATCCGATCGAGGACGTCCTCGCCGCGGGCGCGCCCGAGACGGCCGCCACCGTCCACTACGTCGACGAGGGCGTCGACACCGGCCCCGTGATCGCAGCCGAGCGCGTCCCCGTCCTGCCGGGCGACACGGCCGACACGCTGCGGGCACGCGTTCAGGCGGCCGAGCACCGCCTGCTGCCGAAGGTGGTGAGAGAGCTGTGCGAGCGCTGATCTCGGTCTACGACCGGAGCGGCCTCGAGGTCTTCGCACGAGAGCTGGCCGACCTCGGTGTCGAGCTCGTCACGACCGGCGGCTCGACCGAGACCTTCCTGCGCGAGCTCGGCCTCGATCCGACCTCGATCGAGGTTCCGCAGATGCTCGGCGGCCGCGTCAAGACGCTCCATCCGCGCGTCCACGCCGCGATCCTTGCGCGGCGCGACCGGGAGGAGGACATCGCCACCCTGAACGAGAACAAGATCGACCCGTTCGACCTCGTCGTCGTCAACCTCTACCCGTTTACGAGCGAGCCGGGCGTCGAGCTGATCGACGTCGGCGGGCCGGCAATGCTCCGCGGCGCCGCCAAGAACTTCGCGTACGTCGCGGCGGTCTGCGATCCCGCCGACTACGAGACGGTGCTGGAGGAAGTCCGCGAAACCGGCGAGATCTCGTCCGAGACGCGGCGCACGCTCGCGGCCAAGGTTTTCGCGCACACCTCCGCGTACGACGCGGCGGTCACGCGCTGGCTCACGGCAGACGAGCCGCTCCCAGAGCGGCTCAGCGCATCCTTCGTGAAGGAGCTCGACCTCGCGTACGGCGAGAACCCGCATCAGCGGGCCGCCTACTATCGCGGCCCGGGGCAGCATCTCCTGTCCGACGTCGAGAAGCTCCACGGCCGCGACCTCTCCTTCATCAACCTGTACGACCTCGCAGCCGCGGTCGGGTTGCTCGTGGAGCTCGGGGACGAGCCAGCGTGCGTGATCGTCAAGCACGCCAACCCGTGCGGAGCGGCGGTCGCGGACACGATCGAGCGCGCGTACGAGCTCGCCTATGCCGGCGACCCGCTCTCGGCCTTCGGGATGGTCTGCGTCGTCAACCGTCCCGTGACGGGCGCGCTCGGCGAGGAGCTCGCCCAGCGGTTCGTCGACGTCCTCTACGCGCCCGCGTACGACGAGGCGGCACTCGAGGCACTGCAGCGCAAGCCGGCAACGCGGATCCTGCGCGGGCCTGTCGTCGACTGCGGTGGTCTCGACTTCAAGCGTGTCCCGGGCGGAATCCTCGCGCAGGAGCCGGACCTCTTGCTGGAGACCCGGGAAGAGATGGAGCTCGTCTGCGGCGCGGTGGACGAGGCAGGCTGGCGCGATCTCCTCTTCGCCTGGACGGTGTGCAAGCACGTCACGTCCAACGCGATCGTGATCGCGCGCGACCGTCAGGCCCTGGGGATCGGCGCGGGGCAGCAGAGCAGGGTGGACGCGGTGCGGCTCGCGGTCGAGAAGGCGCGCGACCGGGGGCACGACCTGACAGGCGCGGTGCTCGCGTCGGATGCGTTCTTCCCGTTCGCCGACGGGCCGCAGCTCGCCCTCGACGCTGGAGTGCGAGGCGGTGATCCAGCCTGGCGGGTCCAAGCGCGACTCAGAGGTGGTCGAGGCGGTCGAGGCCGCCGGCGCCGCCATGGTGCTCACGCACCACCGGCACTTCAGGCACTGAAACGTTTTTCGGCCGTCGCCGGATATACGGGCATGAAGACCGACGCCGAGCTCGTCAGAGAGGCCCGCCGAGACCCGGAGGCGCTGGCCGAGCTCTATCGCCGTCACGCGGAGCGTCTCCATTCCTGGCTCCGGGCGCAGGTTGCCCCGCAGATTGCCTGCGAGCTCACGGCCGAGACGTTCGCCCAGGCGGCGCTCTCGCTCCGGCGCTTCACGGATCCTGGCGGGGGCTCGGCGTCGCCGTGGCTCTTCGGGATCGCCAAGAACCTCCTTCGACGCTACTACGAGCACGAGCGCGTCGATCGCCGGGCGCGCCGGCGGCTGGGGATGCCGGGGAGCGCGCACGATCCGAACCTCGCGCGCGTCGAGGAGCGCGACCGCGCCGAGCGCATGACGCCCAGCCTGGTCGCCGCCTTGGCCACCCTTCCTCCAGGTCAGCGTCGGGCGCTGGAGCTTCGCGTGATCGAGGAGCTTCCGTACGAACAGGTGGCCTCGTCCCTTTGCTGCTCGGAGGGCGCGGCCCGCATTCGCGTGACGCGCGCCCTCGGATCGCTCTCCGAACGCCTGAAAGGAGTTTCCGCATGACCCAGCTTGCCCCCGAGCTCGAGACGATCGGACGCCAACTCCGCCTCGCCTACACGGCCCGCCTGCGCCGGCGGCGCCGGCTCCGCCTCGCCACCGTCGCGACCTGCGGCCTGCTCGCCTTCGGCGGGGCTGCCTACGCCTCCGGCGTCGCCGACGACCTCGGCCTCGATCCCACCAGGTGGGAGATCCTGAGCGGGGGTTCTGTCGACGGCGGCAAGGGAGCGTTCGTGCACGCGCGGAACCTGCAGGACGGTGGTCGTCGACCTTCATGGTCGAGCACGACGCGGGAATGGACCGCTACGACGCATTCCTGCTGCACGAGAAGACGGTCGACGCGGCCGGCGGTGGGGGCGAGTCCGGCGCGCTCTGCACGCGCGGGCAGCTGACGCGGATCGAGCAGGAGTCGCTCGACGCGCTCCGCGCCGGTGCGACGCCCGCCTCGGCGATCAGCTGCCGCGGACGGGAGTACGGCATCGAGACCGCGCAGCGCGTCTTCACCGGCGTTGAGCCCGCGGCGAACCTCATGCCCGGTGTCGAGTAGCTACGAGAGACTCGCCTGCCGCCGGCGAAGCAGATCCAGCAGCTCCGCGAGCTCGTCGCGACGCGCCTGGAGGGCCTCCAGCCCCTCGGGTTCGCTGCCCCTTCCTTCCGCTCGAGCCGTGACGCGTCCGATCCGCTGGTCGAGGCGCCCGATCCACCGCTCGACGTGTTCAGCGCCGTGCCCCAGGACATAACCGACGCGGCCGGCAACCCGGGCCTCCCTCAGAGTCCGCGCGCGCGTCCGCACGAGCCTGGCCCACTCGCGCGGTCCACCGTCGAAACCGGAAGGGGCCGGACCTGCCTCGCCGGAATCGGTGCGCGCCAGTCCGAGGGCCTCGAGATCGAGGGCGACTGCGACCTTCGAGCTCTGCGCCCTGGCCTCGTCGAGCAGCTCGACCGCGACGCGATAGAGCTCGGCGTCGTAGCGGTTCGCCTCCTCCGCCGCGCGCCGCACCTCGGAAGGCACGTCGCCGCCGCGCGGACGCCGGTCATTCACGCGGGACCAATCGGTGAGGATGGAGTCGATGCCGAAGCGGCGGCCGAGGAGCGCCAGCGACTCGTCCAGCCGCTCAGTCAGACCCACAAAGGCGAAGCGGGTTCGCAGATTCTGCTTCGCCTCCTCCAGCATTGCGGCGGTGACGGGCGAGAACGGCACGGGTGAGTTACAGAGGAAGCGAGTGTGGAGGTTGTCCGGCACGTAGGCGAGGTGGGAAAAGACGAGCTCGGGCGGAGTCTCCTGGCTCAGCGGATCGAACTGCGTCGGCCTGCCCCCGTTTGGGTCGAGGCATACCGATCGGGGCTTGGACCCCGTACGCACCACCCGTGCCCGTTTCGAAGGTGGGTAGAGCTGGCCGTAGTAGTGCGACAGTGCCCGCTCGACCGGCTCGCGGAGGAACGTGATGAAGTCGGCCTCCACCGACGGGCTCGACACGTACACCCCGAAGGGCGTGTGTCCGGTCAGCACGCGTGCGCCGGGGTCGGAGAGAGCCTCGCGACAGCGTCGAATCCGGGTCGCGTCGACGCCGCCCGCCGCCCTTGAAGACGTTACCGGTGTTGCGTTGCCCGACCGGGTCGGCGGCGGCGAGAACCGCTCTCACTGCCGTCCCACCCGTCTTCGGGACGTGAACGAAGACCAGTCGTCGCGCGGGGCTCAGGCCGTCCAGAAGCGGTAGAAGACCGGCCCGGGCTGCTGCTGGCGGATCGGCGAAAACGAACGGGAGCGCGTCCTCGAGCTTGCGCGCGTTCTCGAGCCCGCCTGCCGGCGCGGGCTCGTATCCCGCGTCGCGGATCAGCTGCTCTGTCGTCTCGCGCGCCTCGTCCTCGCCCGCCCAGGGCATCGACGGCCGCTCCTGCTGCTCGTCCAGCTTGTCGTAGGCGGCGGCGAAGTTGAGGTTGAACGCCTTCGCGGTCGGACCGCCGGTGATCGACTTGACCTCGTGGGCGAGCGACTCGAACTCCTCGTTGCGACCGTCGAGGGCGTTGGTCGCATCGATCGCGAGCTTCCCCTCGAGTCCGCTCACCTTCCCGAGCGCATCCGCGATCGCGTTCGACGGAAGCGCGACCAGGACGGCGTCGGAATCCGACGCGTCGCCACCGTCGCGGCCGAGCTCCTGCACGTCGTGGCCAGTCTTGCGCCAACGCTTCGCGAGACCTCCGCCGACGTTCCCTCTCCCCACTACGGTGACCTTCATCCGACGGCACATTACTCTTCGCGCACATGGCCCGGGAGTACCCGACCGTCCTCGAGCTCGTCGGCCACACGCCGCTGGTGCGGCTCCAGCGGATCGTCCCCTCGGGATCCGCCACCGTCGTGGTCAAGCTCGAGTACCTGAACCCCGGCGGGTCGATAAAGGACCGGATCGGGATCACGATGATCGAAGCCGCCGAGCGCGAGGGGAAGCTCAAGCCTGGCGGGACGATCGTCGAGCCGACCTCCGGCAACACCGGCACCGGTCTCGCGATCGCGGCCGCGCTCAAGGGGTACCGCTGCATTTTCGTCATGCCCGACAAGATGAGCCAGGAGAAGATTTCGCTCCTGCGCGCGTACGGCGCCGAGGTGGTCATCTGCCCCTACGCGGTCGCGCCGGAGTCGCCGGAGAGCTACTACTCGGTCTCCGACCGGCTGGCCGAGGAGATCCCTGGCGCGTACAAGCCCGACCAGTACACGAACCCCGCCAACCCGGACGCGCACTACGAGACGACCGGCCCTGAGATCTGGGAGCAAACCGGCGGTGAGCTCGATGCACTGGTGATCGCAGTGGGGACGGGCGGAACGATCACTGGAGTCGCGCGCTACCTGAAGGAGCAGAAGCCGGACCTGCTCGTCGTCGGCGCCGATCCGGAAGGCTCGATCTACACCTCCGGCGACAGGATGCACCCCTACCTGGTGGAAGGCGTGGGCGAGGACTTCTGGCCGAAGACGTTCGACCCCTCCGTGGTCGACCAGTGGGAGACGGTCTCCGACCGCGACTCGTTCTTGACGGCGCGGCGCATGGCGCGCGAGGAAGGGCTGCTGATCGGAGGCTCGGGCGGCACTGCCGTGCATGCCGCGGTCGAGGTGGCGAAACGGCTCGGCGAAGGGAAGACGGTCGTCACCCTCGTCCCGGACACCGGCCGCGCCTACCTCTCGAAGTTCTACGACGACAACTACATGATCGATCTCGGCTTCCTCGAGCGGAAGGGACAGGTGCCGACCGTTGAAGAGGTACTGCGCTTCAAGAAGGTCGAAGTGCCCGGCATCCCCGACCTCATCACCATCGAGTCGCACCAGAAGGTCGGGGAGGCGATCGACCTCATGCAGCAGTACTCGATCTCCCAGCTCCCGGTCGTCCGCAATGCTCCGATCGAGTCGCTCGCGGACGTGATCGGCTCCCTGCAGGAGCGCGGGCTGCTCGATCGAGTCTTCCGCAATCCCGACGCGCTGAACGAGGAGGTCGCCGCGGCGATGGGCCCGCCGCTCACCGCCGTGGACGCCGCCGAGTCCATCGACCAGGTATTCACGGACCTCAGCGGCGGGAGCGCGGCCGTCGTGGTCGCGCGCGCGGGCCGGCCGGCCGGGATGCTGACGCGCGCCGACCTGCTCGAATATCTCGCCCACCACCGGGGCGACGGCCTACGCCCGTAGAAGCTCGCGCCTACCGCGAGCCGGGCGACCTGCGGGCGATGCAGCGGCTTGCGGAGCGAACCTGGCGCGTGGATCCGGCGACCGCGCAGGAGACGGTCGGCGACCTCGCCTGGATGACGCGTCAGCACGCGGGCCGCGAGCACGAATGGAAGCGACAGGTGTGGCTCGAGGACGGCGAGATCGTCGCCTGGGGCTGGATCAAGCCGCCCGGCGCGCGTCTCTTCTGGGAGGTCGATCCGCGCCGGTCTGAGCTGCTGGACGAGGTCTTCGGCTGGTTCGAGGCGACGGCGGAGGAGCGCCCTCTGGCGGTGGCGGTCCGGGCGCCGAACGGGGCCGCCGTCGCGGCGCTCGAGACGCGCGGTTTCGTCCACGATCCGGAGGTTCCCTGGATCCGGCTGAACGCGCGCGGTCTCGAGCACGTCCCCGAGCCGGCCGTGCCCGACGGCTACCGGCTCGCCACGATGTCCGAGGCTCGGGACGTTGCGGCGCGCGTCGCCGTCCACCGGGCCGCGTTCGATCCCTCGCGCGTCACCGAGGAGAGCTACGCGCGGGTGATGGCCGAGTGGCCGTACCGGCCGGACCTCGACTGCGTGGTGGTCGCGCCCGACGGCTCGTTCGCGTCGTACGCGCTCGGCTGGATCGACGAGGCGAACCGCACCGGCCTGCTCGAGCCGGTCGGGACGCATCCCGATCACCGGCGCCGCGGCCTGGCCCGCGCCGCCTGCCTCCTTGCCCTGCGCCAGCTGCGCGCGACCGGCGCGACGAAAGCGCTGGTCGGGAGCCGCGGGGACGCCGCCTACCCAGTCCCGAGCCTGCTGTACGAGGCGATCGGCTTCCGCGAGCTGACGCGTTCGCTCATATACGCCAGGGACTAATCCGTCGAGACCTTGCCGTTCTGGGAGGCCCGCTCGCGGACTTCCTGCTCCAGCGCGACGGTGCTGACGGCGTTCTCCAGCAGCTCGGCGACGACGTGCATCCGCCGCGCCTCCGAGCGCTGCTCGAGCAGCTGCTGCTTGACCTCCGCGCCGAAGTCGACACGGGCGGCGAGTTGGAAGGACAGGAATCCGGCCTCGGGATCGGGATCGTCCACCTCCGACTCGGTGAGCTCTTTCAGCTGGGCGAACTGCTCGATAGCTCGTTCGACATCGTCGTCTTCGGGCGGATCCTCGTCGTCACCGACGTGCTCGACCTCGGCCGTGTGGAACGCGCGCCCGCGCGTCAGCTCCAGCAACCGGAACCGCTCGCGCCCTTCCACGAGGATGTTCAACCGGCCGTCCTCGAACCGTTCGAGCACGTCGGAGACCGCCGCGAGCGTGCCGATCTCGCGCAGCCCCCGCTCGTCCGCGAACACGAGCCCGAACTCCCCGTCGTGGGCGAGGCACTCGGCGATCAGCTCCTTGTACCGGTCCTCGAAGATATGCAGCGGCACGCGCTCCGTCGGCAGGAGGACGAGCTCGAGCGGAAAGAGTCCGATCTCGGCCATCCCCCAAAGACTACGATGGCCACGTGGGGCGGCAACGGCTGGAAGACCTTTTGCGCGGCGCGTTTCCGGACGCGCAAGAGCTGTCTGTGGCCGACCGGACGGGCGGCGGCGACCACTTCCAGGTGATCGTCGAGAGCGGGCGCTTCGATGGGCTGTCCCTCGTCGACCAGCACCGGCTGGTGTACGACGCGCTCGCCGAGCCGCTCGCGGACGGCACCATTCACGAACTACGAATCAAGACGAAAGGACTCGCATGACCGAGCTTCGCGACCGCATCCAGACAGTTGTCTCCGACGAGCCCGTGGCCCTCTTCATGAAGGGGACGCCGGGCCTCATCATGTGCGGCAACTCCGACCGCGCGCTGCGCGCGCTGCGCGGCGCGGGCGCGCCCGTGACCGCGGTGAACATCCTCCCCGACCCGCGCATCCGCCAGGAGCTGTCGGACATCTCCGGCTGGCCGACGGTCCCGCAGGTGTTCATCGGCGGCGAGCTGGTCGGCGGCGCCGACATCGTCGAGGAGCTGGCTTCGAGCGGCGAGCTGGAGCAGAAGCTCGAGGAGGCGCTCGGCCCGGACTACCGGCAGCCGCAGCCCGAAGAGCGCGTCGTCGACGTGCTCGACGTCTGACTTTTCCCACCGTCTCCCTCGAAGAGGCCCGCCGGATCGCCGTCCGGGCCCAGCTGCTGGACGGATCGGCCACGTCCGTGCGCGACACGGTGCGCAAGCTCGGCTTCCTGCAGATGGACCCGATCTCCACGGTCGCCACGCCGCAGGAGCTCGTCCTCTGGAGCAGGCTCGGTGCCTACGACCGCTCCGAGCTCGACCGGCTGCTCTGGGAGGAGAAGAAGCTCTTCGAGTGGCAGGCGTTCATCTACCCGATCGAGGACTTGCCGCTCATCCGGGCGCGCATGCGCGAGCCGTGGGGGCCGCAGAAGTGGCAGCAATGGCAGAAGCAGTTCCTGCAGGAGCAGTCGCGACTGCGAACGTACGTGCTCCGGGAGCTCGAGCGCAACGGGCCGACGCTGTCGCGCGAGCTCGAGCACGATGCCGCGCGCGCCGACCACCGGACCGTCTGGTGGGGGACGCGCGCCCAGCTGACGTGGATGCTGGAGCTGCTCGCAAAGCGGGGGAAGATCGCGGTCGCGGGACGCAGGCAAGGACAGCGGCTGTGGGATCTGGCCGAGCGCGTCTACCCGCCCAGCGAAACCGTCCCGTTGCGAGAGGCCCGCGAGCTGTTGGAGGAGAGAAAGCGACGCGCGCTCGGCGTGTGGCGGGAGAAGGATGGCTGGCGCGCCCATCCCGACGCGCAGGACGGGCCTGTGCCGAAGCGCACGACCGTTCTGTCCCCCTTCGACCGCCTCATCCACAATCGCGACCGTGCCGAGGCCCTGTGGGGCTTCTTCTACCGGCTGGAGATGTACGTGCCGAAGGCCAAGCGCCAGTACGGCTACTACGTCCTCCCGGTGCTGCACGGCGACCGCATCGTCGGCCGGATCGACCCGGTCTTCGACCGCAAGTCGCGCGTCCTGACGGTCAACGAGGTCTATCCCGAGGACGGCGTGCGGTTCCCGCAAACCGGGCTGCAGCGTGCGCTGAAGAGCCTGGCGAAGTTCGTCGGAGCCGAGGAGATCAGCGTCCCACGTAGATGATGACCTGCGCCCAGCGCTTGGCCTGGGAGCCGGCATCGGGCAGCTGGCCGACCACGATTCCGGGCTGCTCGCCGCTGCGGTACACGGTGCGGACGGTGAACGTCTTCGAGAGAGCCCGCCGCGCGGCAGCCTGGTTCGCCCCGGTGACGTCGGGAACCGCGAGCAACGGGCGATCGGTTCCGGTGGCGACGTTCAGCCGGACGATCGAGCCCGCGTCCACGCTCGACTCCGCATCCGGGCTCTGCGAGACGACCGTGCCTCCGGACTGATCGGAGGCCACCGGGTAGGAGTCGGCGAGAAGACGCGCCGCGCGAGTCCGCGCCACCGCGCCTGAGAGCGTCGAGCCGACTACGTCCGGCACCGTGGCCGACGCAGTGGTCGTTGTGGTCTGCGTCGTGGTCGGCGTCGTGGTCGTGGTGTGCGTGGTGGTGGTCGTCGTGGTCGTGTGCGTCGTGGCCGTCGCCGTCGTCTGCGTCGTGGTCGTGACCGTCGTGGTCTGCGTCTTGCCCTTGGAGACGTTGAGGCGAACGGTGGAGCCCGGATCGACGCTCGTGCCGGGACTCGGGCTCTGGGCGACGACGGTGCCGACGGCCTGGTTCGATGGCACCTGGACCACATCCGCCTTCAACCCTGCGCTCGTCAACTGGGACACGGCGTCGGCCTCGCTCAGGCTCACCGTGTTCGGCACCTGGACCGCGTTCGCGCCCTTGGAGACGGTCAGCGCCACGACGTCCTTCGTTCCGACCTGCGTGCCGCCGCCGGGCGACTGCGCAATCACGACCCCGGCCTGTCTCGAGCTGAACTGCCGGCCCGTCTTGTTCGCGAGCCCCACATCGGCGAGCTTCGCCTTCGCCTGCGCCTCCGGCAGCCCGACGACGGCCGGCACGGTCACCTTCTTGTCGCTGCCCCGCGTGGCGAAGTAGGCGGCGAGGCCGGCGATGATCGCGAGGACGACCAGAGCGACGACGAGCCAGGGCCACCACTCGCGGTCCGGCTCGACCGGCGGGCCGGGCGGAGGTGGAGGCGGCCCCGGAGGCGCGACCGGGCCTTCCTCGCGGATCACGGTCGTCGGCTGCTCGTCCGGAGGCAGCGGTGTGCGGTAGCGACGGCGAAAAGCCATTGAGAGCCTTCGTATCCCGGATTCAGGTGGAAGAAACCGGGTATAGTGGTCGTTAACGTGGTTAACGGCCATGCGAAAGCACCGGAGACCGCGGAGCTCGCGCACCGTCTGCGGCCCGTCCTCCTCAAGCTCGCCCGCGAGCTGCGGCGCGAGGTGCACGCGCTCGGGGTGACCGGGGGCCAGGTCGCGCTGCTGATCCAGATCCGCAAGCACCAGGGGATCGGCGCGCGCGAGCTCGCCGAGCTGGAGCGGATCTCGCCGGCCGCGATGTCCGGGTACATCGCGCGCCTGCAGAAGGCCGGGCTCGTGACGCGCGTGCCGGATGAAAAGGACCGGCGCCGGCAGGTGCTCGCCCTGACCGAGGAGGCCGAAAGCGTGCTTCGCTCGGTCCGGTCACGCCGCACCGCCTGGCTGGCCGAGCGGCTCGATCGGCTGGAGCCGAAAGAGCGCGCGGCCATCGAAGCGGCGCTGGAGCCGCTCTCCCGCCTGCTGGAGGCGAAGTGAGGCACGCGCTGCTCAACGCCCGCACGTTCACCAGCCTCCGCCGCCATCGCAACTACCGGCTGTACTTCGTCGGCCAGGTCGATCTCGCTGAGCGGGACCTGGATGCAGAACATCGCGCTCGCCTGGCTCGTCGTCGAGCTGACGCACTCACCGGTCGCGGTCGGTCTGCTCGCGTTCGTCCGCTTCGCGCCGTTCGCGATGTTCTCGCTGCCGGCAGGCGTCCTCGCGGATCGCTTCGACAACCGCAGGACGATGATGCTGACGCAGGCGATTTCGATGGTGGTCTCCGCCGTGCTGGCTGCCTTCGTCCTGCTCGGCCAGCCGCCGAGTCTGGGTGATCTACGTCCTGGCTCTGGCGGGCGGCGCCACCGCGGTCTTCGACGCGCCGAACCGTCACGCGCTGACGTTCCAGCTGGTCGGACGCGACGAGCTCCCGAACGCGATCGCGCTCAACGCCAGCCTCTTCAACGCCTCGCGTGTGGTCGGACCGGCGATCGGCGGCGTCGTGATCGCGACGGCCGGGGTCGGCGCCTGCTTCGCCCTCAACGCGCGTCAGCTTCCTCGCCGTCCTGGCAGCTCTGGCACTCATGCGACAGCCGCGAGCTGTTCCCGCTCGCCCGCCGCGGAAGCGCCGCGGATGATCAAGGGGAGTCCGCCACGGGCTCGGCTACGTGTGGCGGACGCCTCGATTCGGCTCGTCCTGCTGATGACGACGTCGTCTCGACAGTGGGGTTCAACTTCCACGTGCTCGTGCCGGTCCTCGCGTCGAAGACGCTGCACGTCGGCGCCGAGGTCTTCGGCGCGCTCGGCGCCGCCTTCGGGCTCGGCGCTCTCGCGGGTGCGCTGCTCGCGGCCACCTTCGCCAAGGCGAGCTGGAGGGCTCTCGTTCTCGGCTCCGCCGGGCTTCAGCACGACACTGCTCGCGCTCGCGCCCGCGAACTCGGTCTGGCCCGATCGCGGTGCTCCTCTTCCTGACCGGCGTCTTCTTCACGACGTGGACGGCCAACAGCCAGTCGATCGTCCAGCTGACCGCGCCCGGATCACCTGCGCGGGCGCGTGCTGTCGATCTACCTCTTCGCCTTCGGCGGGTTCGCGCCGGTCGGCGGGCTGCTCGCCGGCTGGCTGCGGACGTGGGCGGGACGGAGCTCGCCTTCTTCGTCGCCGGAATCGCCTGCATGGCGATGACGGCGTATACGGCCTTCGCGTGGCCGCGTCCGGACGTCGAGGAGCAGACCGGCGAGCCGGGCACGGAGCGCCTCGCGGCCTGACGTGAGCGCCGCGGCCGAGCGCCGCGCACGGGCCGTTCCGGCGGCGGAGTTTCACCCGCGCGTGCAGCGCGAACTCGGCTAACCCAGAGTCTTGGCGTACCGCCGGCCCGTCTGCTCAAAGCCCACGCGCCCGTAGAAGCGTGGGCGTCCGCGCGCCGGCTCGCTGTCGTCAGAGAGGCGGCGGCTCGGCATCCTCCGGCCGCGCGTCGCGGATCGTCAGTCGATCGTCCAGGTGTCGCCCGCGTGGAGCAGGGCGGCGAGGTCGCCCGGCCCCGACTTCTCCGTCGCGGCGTCGATCTGAGCCGCGAGCAGCTCGTCGTAGACGGGCCGCTCGACGTCACGGAAGACGCCGATGGGAGCCGCGCCGACTGTGTCCTTCGTGAGCCGGCTCAGCGCGAACGCGATCGAGGGCTCGTGCGCGTGCGCGTCGTGGACGAGCAGCGCTTCCTCGCCCGCTTCGGCGACCTCCACGATCTCGGCGGAGCCATCCGCGCGCAGCCTGACGCCCTTCTCGTCCTCGGCGCCGAAGCGGATCGGCTGGCCGTGCTCGAGGCGGATCCGGTTCTCCTTGTCCTCGCGCACGAAGTCGAACGCGCCGTCGTTGTAGACGTTGCAGTTCTGGTACACCTCGACGAAGGCGGCACCCTTGTGCGCGGCGGCCGCGCGCAGCACCTCGGTCAGGTGCTTGCGGTCGGTGTCGATCGAGCGTGCCACGAAGGTCGCCTCCGCGCCGAGCGCAACCGACAGCGGGTTGAAGGGATTGTCGATCGAGCCCATCGGCGTCGATCCCGTGCGCTGGCCGACGGGGCTGGTGGGCGAGTACTGCCCCTTGGTCAGCCCGTAGACCTGGTTGTTGAACATCAGAATCGTGATGTCGACGTTGCGCCGGAGCGCGTGGATCAGGTGGTTGCCGCCGATCGAGAGCGCGTCTCCGTCCCCGGTCACGACCCACACGGAAAGGTCGGGCCGCGACGAGGAGAGGCCGGTCGCGATCGCCGGCGCGCGCCCGTGGATCGAGTGCATCCCGTACGTCTCCATGTAGTACGGGAAGCGCGCGGCACAGCCGATCCCGGAGATGAAGACGATGCGCTCGCGCGGGATCCCGAGCTCGGGCATGAAGCCCTGGACGGCGGCGAGAATGGCGTAGTCGCCGCAGCCGGGGCACCAGCGCACTTCCTGGTCCGTCTTGAAATCCTTGGCGGTGAGCTGGATCAGCCCGTCGCCGTTCTGGCCGTTCTCGCTCACAGCAGTCCCTCGATCGCCTCGGCGAGCTCCCCGGACGTGAACGGCAGCCCGCGCACCTTGTTGTAGCTGACTGCGTCCACGAGGAACTCCGCGCGCAGCACCTTCGAGAGCTGGCCGAGATTCATCTCCGGCACGAGCACCCGGTCGAACCGCTTCAGCACCTCTTCGGTGTTCCGCGGGAGCGGATTGAGGTGCGTGAAGTGCGCGTGCGCGACCTTGCGGCCGTCCTCTGCGGATCCGCCGGACCGCGGCCGCGATCGGGCCGTAGGTCCCTCCCCACCCCGCGACCAGCACGTCCGCGTCCTCGTCCCCTTCGACCTCGAGCTCGGGAATGTCCGCAACGATCCCGGCGACCTTGCGCGCGCGGATCCGAACCATGTGGTCGTGGTTGTCCGGGTCGTACGAGACGTTGCCGGTGCCGTCCGCCTTCTCCAGGCCGCCGATCCGGTGCTCGAGCCCCGGGGTACCGGGAATCGCCCAGGGCCGCGCAAGCGTCTCGGCGTCCCGCAGGTAGGGAAGGAACTGGCCTTCGTGGTTTGCCGCATCGGCGAACGCGGTGGAGATGTCGGGCAGGTCGGACGCGTCCGGGATGAGCCACGGCTCCGAGCCGTTCGCGAGGTACGCGTCGGAGAGGAGGAACACCGGCGTGCGGTACTTGAGCGCGATGCGCGCCGCCTCGAGCGCGGCGTCGAAGCAGCCGCCCGGAGTCGCGGCCGCGACAACCGGAACGGGCGACTCGGCATGGCGGCCGTACAGCACGAGCATCAGGTCGGCCTGCTCCGGCTTCGTCGGCATCCCCGTGGCCGGGCCTGCGCGCTGGATGTCCAGGATCAGCAACGGCAGCTCGAGCGCGACCGCGAGCCCGATCGTCTCCATCTTCAGGACGACGCCCGGGCCGCTCGAGGTGGACACGCCGAGCGAGCCGCCGAAGGACGCGCCGAGTGATGCGCCGACCGCGGCGATCTCGTCCTCGGCCTGGAAGGTGCGGATGCCGAAGTTCTTGTAGCGCGAGAGCTCCTCCAGGATTCCCGAGGCCGGCGTGATCGGATACGCGCCGAGGAAGAGCGGGAGGCCGCTCTGGACACTCGCGGCGACGAGACCCATCGCGAGCGCCTGGTTCCCGGTCACGTTGCGGTACGTGCCTGGCGCGAGCTTGGCCGGCTTGACCTCGTACTGCGCGGTGAACGCCTCGGAGGTCTCGCCGAACGCATAGCCCGGCCTGGAAGGCGCGGATGTTCGCCTTGGCGATCTCCGGCTTCGTCGCGAACTTCTTCTCGAGGAAGGAGATCGTCCCCTCGGTCGGGCGCGTAAACAGCCAGGACATGAGCCCCAACGCGAACATGTTCTTCGAACGCTCCGCCTCGCGCTTGGTGACCTCGAACTCCTTGAGCGCCTCGATCGTCAGCGAGGTGAGCGGGACGGCATGCACCTGGTACTCGTCCACCGAGCCATCCTCGAGCGGACTGACCGTGTAGCCCGCCTTCTCGAGGTTGCGCTCCGTGAACGCGTCCACGTTCACGATGAGCGTTCCGCCGCGCGCGAGATCCCTGATGTTGGTGCGCAGCGCGGCCGGGTTCATCGCCACGAGCACGTGTGGGTTGTCGCCCGGAGTGAGGATGTCGTGGTCGGAGAAGTGGATCTGGAAACCGGAGACACCGGGGAGCGAGCCGGCGGGCGCGCGGATCTCGGCGGGAAAGTCGGGGAGCGTCGAGAGGTCGTTGCCCAGCATCGCCGTCTCGCTTGTGAAGCGGCCGCCGGTCAGCTGCATACCGTCGCCGGAGTCGCCGGCGAAGCGGATGACCACCTGGTCGAGCTGCTCTACTGGCTTCGCCATCGCTACTCGGCTAGGTATAGCACCCCCTCCTATGATCCGGCCGTGGCGGTCGTGATCGACCCGGACGGCCGCGAGCTCGAGGCACTGGCCCGCGTCGTCGACCTGGAAGGACTCCGCGTGCTCGACGTCGGCTGCGGAGACGGCCGGCTCGTGTGGCGGATCGCTCCGGCGTCCGAATCCGTGCTCGGAATCGATGTCGACGGCGAGCTGATCGAGACCGCGGCGCGCGAGACGCCTGCCCAAGCTGCGCGGAAAGGTCGAGTTTCGCGAGTCGAGCGTGGTCGAGCTCGACGAGCCTCCGGCGCGCTTCGACCTCGTGTTCTTCACCTGGTCGTTGTGATGACTCGAGCCGGAGAGCGTCGTGGACGCTCTGCGCAACTGCCACCGGATGCTCGACCAGGACGGAATCCTGCTCGACCTCCACCCCATCCCGCCGAGCATGCATGCCTTCAGCCACGGCCGCGATCTCGGCGTCGTCGACGAGCGCGAGTTCTTCCGCGTCGTGCGTGCGACCGAGGCCGAGCTGCGGAGGACGGTCGACGAGGGCCTCTTCGCGCTCGAGGCCGAGACCGAGCTGGACGTGATCGAGCGGTTCGACACCCTGGAGCAGCTCTTCGAGACGACGGACGAGTGGGACAACATCCACCTCTCGAAGCGGCTACGCGCGCGCCTGAAACGCGCGACCCCACCGATCGACTTTCACGAACGTCTGGTGTTGCGGCGGTATCGCCGGACACGCGCGCGGGCCGCACGTCCGTGAGTCGCACCAGCGCTCTGGCGGGCTCTGGCTCTCGTCGTAGAAGAACGTCCGGACGGAGGGTCCAGTGCGTGGGACGGCCGATTGGACGCTCCGGCCTCTCGCCGCCGTCTCTTGGCGCCTCAACTAGCCTTCCGTCGTCGGCGGAAGAAGGCCCAGGCCGCCTGTGGGTTCGAGACATCGACGCCTTCGCCCAGGGCATCGCCGGCCGCCCGCAGGTCGTCAGGCACGAGCAACATCAGCTCCTCCGTCGGCGTCGACTCGAGGGCGGCCTCACCGTCGGCGAGCCGCAGCGCGTGCGCGTTCAGCGCCTGCTCGAACAGCGTCCGCGCGAATCGAGCGTTACCGAAGCCCTCGCCGCGGCGCGCGCCGTCGAAGATCTCCCGGAGCGCCTGCTCGGCACCCTCGCCGAGGGTGTACTCGTGCTCGGAGACGAACCGGCGCGTGATCGCGACGAGCTCCTCGGTCGTGTAGTCGGGGAAGTCGATCTCGCGCGAGAAGCGCGAGCGCAGGCCGGGGTTCGACTCGAGGAAGTCGTGCATAAGGCGCGGGTAGCCGGCGACGATGACGATCAGCCGCTCGCGATAGTCCTCCATCCGCTTGAGCAGCGTCTCCACCGCCTCGGGGCCGAAGTCCCAGCGCGAGTCACGCGACGCAAGCGAGTACGCCTCGTCGACGAACAGCACGCCGTCGAGCGCCCTGCGGACGACCCGGTCGGTCTTGATCGCCGTCGTCCCGACATACTGGCCGACCAGGCCGGCGCGGTCGACCTCGACGAGGTGGCCGCTCCGCAGGAGGCCCATCGCGCGATACATCTGGGCGAGCAGGCGCGCGATCGTCGTCTTCCCAGTTCCGGGGTTGCCGAGGAAGACCAGGTGTTGGCTCATCGCGACCTCGCGAAGGCCGCTCTGCTTGCGCAACGCCTGCACCTCCAGAAACGCGACCAGCGCTCGGACCTGTTCCTTCACCGTTCCGAGCCCGATCAGGCCGTCGAGCTCGACCTGCAGCTCCTCGAGTGTGCGCGGCGGTGGCTCGGGCGCGAATCGATCGCGACCGCGCGGCGCGAACAGCTCGGAAAGCCGCTCGACCTCGCCGACCGTTTCACGCTTCAGCTCCTGGGCCACCTCGGCGATCCGCCTGCGCACGGCCTCGACGGGTCCCTCGGCCATTACCGAGCCTCGGCTAGCAGCGCACGGACGTCGAGCGGTGCCGTGTACATCTCCTCGGGCCACTCCTCGCGCGGCCGGTCGCGGTACAGCTCGATCCCGTTCTGGTCGGGATCGCGCAGGTAGACCGCCTCACTCACGCCGTGGTCGGAGGCGCCGGTCAGCGAGAAGCCGGCGTCCATGACGCCCTTCACCGCCGTCGCGAGCGACTTCCGTGAGGGGTAGCGGATCGCGACGTGGAAGAGGCCGGTCGTCCCCGCCGGCGGCGGTGAGCCGCCCCTGCTCTCCCACGTGTTCAGGCCGATGTGGTGGTGGTAGCCGCCGGCGGCGAGGAAGGCCGCCTCGTCGCCGTAGCGGTGCATGACCTCGAAGCCGAGAACGTCGCGGTAGAACTGCACAGAGCGCTCGAGATCCGAGACCTTGAGGTGGACATGGCCGATGTCGGCGCCGGGATCGATCGCTCCTGCCATCGAGAAAGTCTACGGCTCGGGGGCGCGATCGAGATTGACCTAGCCCCTCTCGCGCTCGCGCTTCTCGAAGCCGAGCATGAGCTTGCGCAGCAGGTTCGTCAGCTGCTGCTTCTCGCGGTCGTTCAGGGTGGAGGCGATCACCGCCTCCTTCTTCGCCTGCGCCGCGACCGCGTCCTCCCATGTCTGCCGCCCCTTGTCGGTGAGCACGACCTGGACGCCGCGGCGGTCGTTCGGATCCGGTTCGCGGCGGACGAGCTTCGCTTCCTCGAGCCCGTCGAGGCGGTTCGTCATCGCCCCGGTCGAGAGCTCCTCGATCTTGGCGAGCGTCCCCGGCGAGAGCCGATGCGGCTCGCCCGCGCGCCAGAGCGTCCCGAGAACCTTCCACTCCCCGTGGTTGAGCCCGAAGCCCTCGAGCGTCTCGTCCATCTCCCGGTGCAGGCGCCTGTTCAGCCCGCCGATCCGGTCGACGATTCCTTCGACGACGAGATCCACGCCGGAGAGGCGGGAACCGAAGTGCTCGAGGAACCGGTCGATGTGGTCCTGCTCGGCCATGCGCGCATATCTTGACATAAATTGTCTTGACGTCAAATCATTCGACTGATAGTATCTCGACATCAAGATACTTTACCTCGAGAAGGGAGACGTCGAATGCTTGGCTACGACACCCAGTTTGCCGCCATCACTACGCGAGAGCACGTCGCCGGCCTGCGCAAGAGCTATGCCGCCGGACGCGTTCCCTATCGTTCGACCGATGATCGAGACGGCGACACGGCCGTGCGGCCCCTACTCGCTCCGGCTTTCGGCACGCCTGGCCACCGATGCGACGCGGACGTTTCGCAGCGGGCGGCTTAGTGCCGTCCTCCCTGGCGGAGAGCTCGCCTGTGCGTGGCAGAACCCCGACGGAGTGGTCGTCGTCCGGGCGGAGAGCGAAGCGGGCATCGAACGGATGCGCTTCGTCCTCGGCCTGGAAGACGACCACTCCGAGTTCCTCGAGCGCTTCGCGGACGATCCGGTCATCGGGCGCACGACGTGTGTGCTCAAGGGCCTCAGACCGCTGCGGCTGGCCACCGTCGCGCACTCTCTCCTGCGCGCCCTCGCGGGACAACTCGTCACCTGGCAGCACGCCAAGGAGATCGAGCGGGATGTGATCCGCCGGACTACGGCCCGGCACGCCTGCGGCCTGCATGAGCCGCCTACGGGTGAGAGCCTCGGCCGCGTGGGGACGGCCGATCTGCGCAAGCTCGGCCTCCACGCCCGCCGCGCGGCCGTTCTCGTCCGGTTGTGCCGCTCGGTCGACCTCGAGCGGCTGCACACGCTTCCGACCTACTCGGTCGTCAAGCGGCTCGCCCGGGAGCCAGGGATGGGTCCATGGTCGGCCGGCGTCGTCTGCCTGCAGGGGCTCGGGCGGGCCGAGCACGGGCTCGTCGGCGACCTCGGCTTGGTCAAGCTCCTCTCACCGCGCAACGGACGCAGGGTCGAGACGTCCGAGACGGCAGCTCTGCTCGAGCCCTACGGCGAGTGGGCGGGGCTCGCGAGCGTGTACATGCTCGCCGGCCTCGGGCGCGGGCTGATCTCGCTTCCGGCTGCTGCCTAGACTGGGTCCATGGACGAGCGGCGCATCGCCGTGCTCGGCGCGGGGACGATCGGCGAGTCCCTGATCTCCGGACTGCTCAGCTCGGGCTGGCGCGAGCCTGGCGAGATCGTGGCGACCGGGCGCCGGAAGGAGCGGCTTGCCGAGCTGGCGGAGCGGCACGGGATAGACACGACGCTGTCCAACACCGAGGCGGTCGCCGGCGCCGCGATGGTCGTCATCTCGGTGAAGCCGCAGGACTTTGCAGTTCTCCTGGGTGAGATCGGGCCCGCGCTCTCGTCCGACCAGACCGTCCTGTCGGTCGCGGCCGCGATCCCGACGGCCCTGATCGAGAGCCGCGTCGCACCCGGGGTGCCGGTCGTGCGCGCGATGCCGAACGCACCAGCTGTAGTGCACGAGGGAATCGCGGGCGTATGCGCCGGCGCGCACGCCGACGACAGCCACCTGGAGCTGGCGGAGGAGGTGCTCTCCCACCTCGGCGCCGTCGTCCGCGTCCCCGAGAGCTACATGGACGCCGTGACGGCCGTCTCGGGCTCCGGCCCGGCCTACTTCGCCCTCCTGTCCGAGGCGATGATCGAGGCGGGGATCCTGCTCGGGCTCTCCCGCCAGATCTCGACCGACCTCGTGATCCAGACGATGCTCGGCACGGCCATGCTCCTCCGGGACGAGAAGATGCACCCGGTGGAGCTGCGCGAGGCGGTCACCTCCCCCGGCGGGACGACGATTCGCGCGGTGCGCGAGCTCGAGCGCGCGGGCGTGCGCGCCGCGATGTTCAACGCCATCCAGGCGGCGATGGAGCGTTCGCGCGAGCTGGCGGGAGGCGAGCTGTGAGCGTCCGGCTGGAAGTCGTCGCCGACGGTGAGGCCGCGGCTCGCTTCGTCGCGGAGCGGCTCGCCGAAGCCGCGCGAACCGGCGGGCATGTCGTCCTGACAGGGGGAGAGACACCGCGGCCCGCGTACGAGATCGCCGCCGAGCTCCAGCCCGACTGGAGCAGAACCGAGATCTGGTGGGGCGACGAGCGTTGCGTCCCGCCCGACAACCCGTGGTCGAACTACCTGCTGGCAAAGGATGGGCTGCTCGACCGGCTGGAGATCGGCCCCGCAGCCGTGCACCGGATCCGGGGCGAGGACGACCCCGAAGAGGCCGCTGCGGCATACGAAGCGGAAATGCGCGGCGTCACGTTCGACCTGATCCTGAACGGGCTCGGGTCGGACGGGCACACCGCCTCGCTCTTCCCCAACGCGCCGACGCTGGAGATCCGCGACCGCCTTGTCGTCCCTGCCGATCCCGGCCTCGACCCGTTCGTCGAGCGGATCACGATGACGATCCCCGCCCTCGAGAACTGCCGGACGATGCTCTACCTGACCACGGGTGACAGCAAGGCGGATGCCGTCCACCACGCGTTCGGCGAGCCGCCGAGCCCGAGCACGCCGGCGAGCCTCGTCCGCTCCTCGCTTGGGGACACGGTGGTCGTGCTCGACCGCGAGGCGGCCGCACAGCTCCCGCCGTCCTAACAATCTCCACGTACCGGCGCCGTACATTGAAGTCCTCGAACACAGGAGGACGAGGATGGTCAAGTGTCTCGCGCTTCTTACGGCTTCGGCCGGTGTGTGGCTCGCCGTTGCTGCGGTCGTCGTAGCGGCACCGTCTCGTCCGGCACCGCAGGTCAAGCACACGGTCGGGTTCATCGAGTCCCTCGCGCTGGACGGCTCCGTCGTCGCGTACGACGTTCAGGGCGACCAACCGCACGGGCCGGTGTGCAACCGGGTGTACGCATGGAACATCGCCACCAGGAGCGTCGCGAAGGTGAGCGGAGCGGGGACGTGCGGCGCTGACGACAGCAGCACCGGCGCGGGCGTCTTCGAGCTCGCGGTCGCGGGCTCCCGGATCGCGTGGATCGCGAACACGGGCGGACTCAGCGAGAGCAACGACCGTCTCTTCACCGCCACGCTCCCCAGGCCTCGCGAGCGGAAGCTGGCTTCGACGATGCGGACGGGCGACGTGGACTGCGTGCTGACCGGCCGCGCGCTCGGAGGGCTCGTTGGAAGCGGAGACCTGCTCGCCTACAACATCTGGGCGACCGCCGCGGCGAGCCCCGGCGACGAGCAATCGTGCGCCACCAAGATCACGAGCGGGTCGCTGCGGCGCATCACCGCGGCCGGGACGTCACCGCTTCGCGCCGGCACGGACACGCTCGTCGCGCAGGACGCCGACGGCGGGCGCGTCGCGGTTCTGCGCGCGGACGGGACGGTCGAGCTCTTCTCGGCGGCCGGCAAGCCGCTGCAGACGATCGGAGTCGATTCCGCAAAGGAGATCGCGCTTGCCGGGAGCCGCCTCCTCGTCCTCACGAAGACGCGTCGCATTCAGGTGTACAGCACGCAGACGGGGCGGCCGGGCGCCGCCTACCCCGTCCCGCGCGTCGCAGGCAGCCTCGCTGCGGCGGGCAACATCGCCGCGTACGCATCGGGGACCGCGCTCCACGTCATACGGCTGACGACCGGGAAGGACTCGGTCGTGGGAACGGCGCGCAAGAACATCGTCGCCGTCGCAGTGTCCAACCGCGCGATTGCCTACGCGTACAACGTGTACGAGCGCGTGCACAAGCCCGCGACGTACCGAGACGTCGGCAATGTCGCCGTCATCCTCGTGTCGCAGCTCGGCTGATCACCGCACGCGAGATCATGGCAACAACTGAGACTCCAGATCGGCGGCCATGTCGCGCTGCAGGGCCAGCGTCTGCAGGACGATGACCGTGTCCGCGACGGGGATGTCCTCGAGGTACTCGTCCCGCGACTCGAACGAGTCGAGCACCGACTCGACCGCCAGCTGATAGCCGGCGACGTCCTGGGCGGAGATCATCGCGAGCGAGTCCGCGACGTCAGTGGGAAACCCGTCGTGCGTGCGTAGGTCGTCGGCGAGCGCGCGTGCCTCGCGGTCGCGCTCCAGCACGAGCAGCGCCAGGCAGGCCGCGTACTTGCCGATCTGCGACTCGGCGTCGGCTGCACCAACCTGGAGGGCCCATTCGGCCGCGGCTTCCGCTCCCTCCCAGTCGCCGCCCATGAGCAGGCTCTTGATCGCGCCGATCGGGCGTCCCCAACTTCCCGGCGGTGCGTCGGCGAAGCTCTCGCGATAGCGCTCGGCCGCGAGCGAGAACCACTCGGTCGCCTCGCCGTCGCGCCCCTGCATCAGAAGCGCGAGGCCGGCGCCACCCGCGGCGTTCCCCATCCGCGTCAGCTGCTTCTGACGGGCATCCGGATCGTCCACATCCGGCAGGCGGGCCTGGCCGTCGCGATAGCGCTCCTCCTCGCGCGCGAAATGCTCCGTCCAGTCCACGCCGCAAGCCTAGACTCAACTTCATGGACGTCTACTTCGTGGACGGTGTCCGCACAGCGTTCGGCCGCGCCGGCCCGAAGGGAGTCTTCTGGCGAACGCGGGCCGACGACATGGCCGTCAAGGTCGTCCGGGAGGTCCTCCGCCGGAACCCGCAGCTGCCGCCGGAGCGGATCGGCGACGTCGTCTTCGCCGCCACCGCGCAGGTGGGCGACCAGGGACTGACGATGGGACGGGACGTCGCGCTGCTCGCCGGCATCCCGCACACCGTCCCCGGCTTCGCGGTCGACCGCATGTGCGCGGGCGCGCTCACCGCTGTGACGGCGGGCGCGGGCGAGATCGGGATGGGCGCCGCGGACGTCGTGCTCGCGGGCGGCGTCGAGCACATGGGCCACCACCCGATGGGCGAGGACGTCGACTTCAACCCCCGCTTCGTCGCCGAGCGGCTCGTCGACACCTCCGCGGTGACGATGGGCGCCACCGCCGAGAACCTGCACGACCGCTTCCCGCAACTGACCAAGGAAGACGCGGACGCATTCGCCGTCCGCTCCCAGCAGCGCGCGGCCGCGGCCTGGCAGAACGGCGTGATGCGCGAGACGGTCGTCCCGATGGCCGTCTTCACGGACGAGGGGTGGAAGCGCGCCGACCGCGACGAGTTCCTGCGGCCGGACACGTCGCTGGAAGGCCTCGCCGACCTTCCCCACGCCCTTCCGCCCGGGCGGCCGCGTGACCGCGGGCAACTCCGCGGGGCTGACGGACGGCGCGACGGCGTGCATCCTCGCGTCGGACCAGGCTGTCGAGGAGCTCGGGCTCGAGCCGAAGATGCGGCTGGTCGGCTTCGCCTATGCGGGCGTCGAGCCGGAGCTGATGGGAATCGGCCCCGTCCCGGCGACGAAAGCGGTGCTCGAGCGCACCGGCCTGTCGCTCGACGACATCGGCCTCTTCGAGCTGAACGAGCCCTTCGCCGTGCAGGTGCTGAGCTGGTGCGACGGTATGGGCGTCTCGCCCGAGGACGAGCGACTCAACCCCTACGGCGGCGCGATCGCCTGCGGCCATCCGCTGGCCGCCACGGGGGTGCGCCTGATGGCTCAGCTCGCCTACGGAATGAAGGAGCGCGACGTCCGCTACGGGCTGACCGCGCTCTGCGTCGGCATGGGGATGGGGGCCGCGCTGGTGTGGGAGAACACGCGTGCCTGACACGACCTTCTTCCTGAACCGCATCGAGACCGAGGCAGGCCCGCTCGCGCTCGTGACGATGGACAACGGCGAGGACTGGACGAAACCGACGGTCCTCGGCCGCAGCGCTTTCGAGTCCGCCGCCGGCGTTGTCGGCGAGCTCGAGTCCGGCGGCTGGGTCGCGATGGTGCTGACCGGAAAGCCCTTCGTCTTCTGCGCGGGCGCGGACATCGACGAGTTCCCGAAGATCTCCTCGCGCGAGGAGGCGATCGAGGGCAGCCGCGCGGGGCACGACCTCTTCGGCCGCATCCGCGCGCTCCCGTTCCCGACGGTCGCCGCGATCAACGGCGCGTGCCTCGGCGGCGGCGTCGAGATCGCGCTTCACTGCGACGCGCGCACGATCGCATCCTCGGTCCGTCACTTCGCGCTGCCGGAGTGCTTCCTGGGGATCATCCCCGGATGGGGCGGGACGCAGCTCGTCCCGCGGCTCGTCGACCCGAAGACGGCCGTCCGCTTCGTCGTCCAGAACCCGCTGCGCCAGAACAAGATGCTGAGCGGGCCCGAAGCGGTCGAGCACGGCCTCGCCGACAAGCTGCTCGAGCCGGTCGAGTTCGTGGACGAGTCGATCGCGTACGCGCTCGAGCTCGTCCGCACGCCGCTCGAGCGGCAGGCACCGGACACGTCGGGGATGGCGGAGTCGATTCGCCGCGCACGCTCCCAGCTGGACGACGCCGTCCACGGCGCCGCGATCGCTCCGTACCGCGCGCTCGACCTGATCGAGGGAACGACGCGCTGGTCGGTCGAGGAGGGCTACCGCCAGGAGGAGGACGGCGGTCGCCGACCTCATCCTCAGCCGTCAGGCGCAGGCCTCGCTCTACGCGTTTGGCCTGGTCGAGCGGCGCGCGAAGCGGAAGCCGGGCATCCCGGACGTCGAGCCGCGCAAGGTGCGCAAGGTCGGGATCGTCGGCGCCGGCCTGATGGCGCGCCAGCTGGCAGCCCTCTTCGTTCGCCGCCTCGAGCTTCCGCTCGTGATCCGCGACCTCGACCAGAAGGTCGTCGACGAGGCGATCGCCTCGATCGGGGAGGAACTGGACGACGCCGCAGCGCGCGGACGCATCACCGAGGACAAGGCGCGCTTCCTGCACTCGATCGTCTCCGGAACCACCGCCTACGAGGGGTTCGAGGACTGTGACTTCGTTCTCGAGGCGGTTTTCGAGGATCTGGATGTAAAGAAGCAGGTCTTCCGCGAGTTGCGCGAGGCCGTTCCGGCCGAGTGCATCCTGGCGACGAACACGTCATCGCTCTCGGTCGAAGAGATGGGCGCCGACGTCGGCCTGCACTTCTTCAACCCGGTGAAGGTGCTGCCGCTGGTCGAGCTGATCCGAACGGATGAGACCGACGACGTCACCGTCGCGACCACGTACAAGGTCGCCACCGACCTGGGCAAGCGGCCCGTCCTCTCCAAGGACGCACCGGGCTTCATCGTCAACCGCGTGCTGACGCGGATGACGAGCGTGCTCATGGACGCGCTCGAGCACGGCAACTCGGTCGAGGAGACGGACGAGGCCGTCCTGCGGCTCGGCCTGCCGATGGCGCCGTCGGTTTTGCTGCAGATGGTCGGCCCCCGCGTCGCAAACCACGTGCTCGAGACGATGCACGAGGCGTATCCGGACCGTTACCCGCTCTCGCCGACGCTCGCGAACTACGCGGACGGCAACGACGAGATCGTCGTCGCCGCGGAGCAGCCGCGCACGGTCGAGGAGATAACCGACGCGGTGCTGGAGGCGATCGCGGACGAGGTGCGGCACATGCTGGACGAGGGCGTCGTCGCCGAAGCGGCCGACGTCGACACGGCGCTCATCCTCGGCGCGGGCTGGCCGTTCTGGATGGGCGGGGTGACGAAGTTCCTCGACCAGACGGGCGTCAGCGAGCGCGTCGCCGGGCGGCCGCTGGCCGAGTAGCGGCTGCCGCGCCCGCCGTAGCTCCTTCGGCTACGGTTGCTGTCTCTGCCCGTTGGCGGGCGCCTGCGAGCATCGACCTCCGCGCCGGCGGTCGCCCTTGCGCAGCTCGCGGCTGCGCTCCGTCTCGGCGTTGATCTCCCCGCCGAACAGCAGCGCGAGCCCGGTCAGCCACAGCCACATGAGCATCACCACGACCGCGGCGAGCGACCCCCACGCCTTGTTGTACGCGCCGAAGTAGCTGACGTAGAGCGAGAACAGGCCGGATGCGGCGAGCCAGATGAGCACCGCGACGACCGACCCCGGGGTGAGGAACTGCCAGCGCGGGTGATCGACGTTCGGCCCGAGATAGAGAATGCCGGCGAACGCTACGAGCAGTCCGCCGATCAAGATCGGCCACTCCGCGGCCCACCACAGGTCGTTCACCAGGCCCTGCTGGCCGCTCGCGTTCCCGACCCAGGTCGCCAGATGCGGGCCGAGGACGAGGAGCCCGAACGTGAGCGTGAAGCCGAGGAGCGCGAAGAGGAGCATCCCCCACGCGGTGAGCCGGCGGCGGACGAAACCCCGGGTTTCCTTGCGCTCGTAGGCGACGTTCAGCGCCCACATGACGTTCTGCATCGCACCGCCGAGCGACCACACCGCCAGCAGTGCGCCGACGCCGAGAAGCGTGACCCCGGTGGCCTGATTCTTGGTCAGGTTGGTCAGGCTCTGGCTGACCAGTTCGACCGCCTGGGCCGGCAACACCTTGTCGAGCGTGGTCACGATCGAGTTGACCGCGTCGGGCCCGGCCACGAGGCTGAACGTTCCCGCGGCGAGGAGCAGCGCGGAGGGGATGGCGAGGAACGCGTAGTACGCGAGCGCGGCCGCGAGCGCCGGGATGTTGTCGTTCATGGTCTCTTTCCCCGCGCGCTTGACGATCGCGAGGTAGTCCCGCTTGCTCAGCTTCCGGAGCGTCGGATCCTCGAGCCGCGGCTCCTGATGCTCGGGCTGGGGCTGCGGCGCCTCCCGTTCGGCCGCCTCGACGCTCAAGCAGACATCTCCTTGCGCAGCTTGGCCGCCTCCTTCTCCGCCTCCAGGACGGTAGGAGGAAGCTCACCCGTCAGCCGCGTCCAGATCTTGATCGCCGCCTTGCGCGCCACCATGGCCGTCACCGCCGTCAGCGCGCCGGACAGAAGCGACCACGCCCGTTTGTTGCCGGCGTGCTTCTTCGGATCGTCGCGAAGCGCGTCCCAGAGTTCGCGGATGTCCTGCCGAACCTTGGCCAGCTGTTCCGCGACGATCTCGTTCTTCCCGGACATTCTTTGAATGATCCCCCGCTGCACGATCCTGACACCTCCCTATAGGTTCCCGGACATGGCACAGGATGACTGGCGCGTGCGCATCGAGATGGAGGAGGAGCGGCATGCAACCGACTTCCTCGCCCGGCTCGGGCTCGATCTCGGCTCCGAGGCGCGCGAGCTCGCGAAGGATCTGGAAGAGCATCGCCTGGCCGTCTCGAACGACGAGGACACCGTCTTCGTCTACGCGGCCACCCGGGACGCTGTCCGCAAGGCGCGCGCGATCGTCGAGGCGGAGCTGAAGGAGCACGACCTGCAAGCAGAGGAGATTGCGATCGAGCACTGGCTCGCCGACGAGGAGCGCTGGGACGACGAAGCGCCGGCGCCCGACACCGATGAGGAGCTCCTCAAGGAGGGATACGCGCCCTGGGAAGTGCGCATCGAGCGCGAGTCGGTGGACGAGGCGCACAAGCTGGCCGACGAGCTGGAGAAGGACGGCTATGGGGTCGTCCGCCGCGCGCACTACGTGATCGCGGGGACGGCCACCAAGGAGGATGCCGAGGCCCTCGCCGCGCGTCTTCACGGCGAGGTCGAGCCGGGCGGCGAGCTCGTCTACGAGGTCCAGCCGGACAACCCGTTCGTCATCTTCGGCGGCCTGGGGACGTAACCCGGATCGGATGATGCGCAGCCGCCCCGACGGCGGCAATGCTCGCGCTCCCCGATGCGAAAGGAGAGCGGATGAGCAGCACTGAGTCGCCCAGAGGATCGCGCTACGACCTGGAGGACAAGGGAGCCGGCTGGGTGTTCTTTGCCGCCTCCATGCTCGGCCTGGCAGGGATCATCGGCGTGATCCACGGGATCGTCACGGCCACCAAGTCGTCGTTCTACGTCTCGGGCTCGCGGTACGTCTTCAGCGGCCCGTCGACCTGGGGCTGGATCATGATCATCGTCGGCGTCATCACGATCTTCGCCTCGTTCGGCATCTTTCGCGGCGCGCAGTGGGCCCGCTTCTTCGGGATCGGGATCGCTTCCCTGCAGGCGCTGGTGCAGCTGCTGAGCATCCAGGCCTATCCATTCTGGTCACTGTGCATCTTCGCGCTCGACGTGCTCGTGGTCTACGGGCTCGCCGTGTACGGCGGCCGGCGGATCGAGGGCTGAGCATGTGCCGCTGGCTCGCATACTCCGGCTCGCCCGTTCTGATCGAGATGCTCCTGTACAAGCCGAAGCACTCGCTCATCGACCAGAGCCTGCACTCGACGATGGGCGCCGAAACGACGAACGGCGACGGCTTCGGCGTGGGCTGGTACGACCAGACCCACACACCCGGCGTCTTCCACAGCATCGAGCCGGCCTGGAACGACCGCAACCTGCGGGAGCTCGCGCGGCACATCCGCTCGCACATCGTCTTCGCCCACATCCGCGCATCGAGCGGCAGCCCGGTCCAGCAGACGAACTGCCATCCCTTCCGCCACGGCCGCTGGCTGTGGATGCACAACGGCGTGATCCGCGACTTCCAGAAGATCAAGCGCGACCTGGTCCTGGCGATCGATCCCGAGCTCTACCCGTTCATCGAGGGGTCGACCGACTCGGAGACGCTCTTCTTCCTGGCGCGGACCTTCGGCCTCGAGGAGGACCCGCCACAGGCGGTCGCGCGCGCGATCGGCCTCGTCGAGGCGGTCGGGCACGAGCACGGCGTCGAGCACCCGATGCAGGGGACGATCGCAACCTCGAACGGCGACAAGCTCTGGGCGTTCCGCTACTCGAGCGAGCACGACTCGCGGACGCTCTTCTTCAGCACTGCGATCGACGCGCTGCGCGAGCTCTATCCGGACAACATGCTCTTCCAGCAGGTGGACGAGGACACGAGGCTGGTGGTGTCAGAGCCGCTGGGCGACCTACCGGGCGCGTGGAACGAGGTGCCCGAGTCGAGCTACGGGGTCGTGCAGTACGGGCAGGACGAGATGCACGACTTCACGCCCGTACCTCCGGACTGAACTAAACCTCGTCGTACGTGCGGGTCGCCCGGCGGTCGAAGATCCACGCGACCAGGAGGAGCGCGCCTCCGAGGACGATGATCATTCCGAAGAAACCCCACCTTGCCCACGCGGCACCGACGAACCAGAAGAGGAGGAACCCGCCGACGCCGACGAGAAGGCATATGCCGAGGACCGAAGCCCAGAACCTTCCACCGAGTGACCCGTCGTTGTCCATGTAGCAGCTCCTTTCGCGAAACGTCACCGTGAAGCTTAGGAGGAGGAGCGGTCATCCCCCTGATCGGATGATGTGCGCTCCGGCGTGGCGACGACAGTCGGCTTCGGGGTCGCTTTCGCGATCAGCGCCCTCGACTAGGATCGGGCGATGCTTCCGTCCGGCGCCGTGAAGGACCCTGCCGGAGTGGCGGCAACCGAGGCGCCCACCTGGTTCACCCTCAGCGGCGACGACGTCGCGCAACGGCTCGGCGTCGATCCCGAGCGCGGGCTCACGGCGGACGAGGCGGCGAAGCGGCTCCAGCAGTACGGGCCGAACAAGTTCGCGGAGGCCAAGGCCGAGCCGCGCTGGCGGGCGTTCATCCGGCAGTACAGGGATCCGATGCAGATCGTCCTCCTGGCGGCCGGCATCGGGAGCCTCTACCCGATCAAGGAGTACGGCACCGGGATCCTGATCATCTTCCTCACGCTCTTCAACGCCGTCCTCGGGCTACGCCAGGAGGGGAAGGCGGCGGCGGCCGTCGCGGCACTGCAGAAGATGATGATCGTCAAGGCGCGCGTGCGCCGGGACGGGAGCCTGGCCGAGCTACCCGCCGAGGAGCTCGCCCCCGGCGACGTCGTCTCGCTCGAAGCCGGAGACGTCGTCCCCGCAGACGGCCGCCTGCTCTCGAGCGCTTCGCTCGAGATCGCCGAGTCGGCGCTGACCGGCGAGAGCGTGCCGGTCTCGAAGGGCGCCGGGACGGTCGAGAACGCCGATGCGCCGCTCGGGGACCGGACGGACATGGTCTACATGAACACGAATGTGACCAGGGGCTCGGGCGCATTCGTCGTCACCGCCACCGGCATGCAGACCGAGGTGGGCCACATCTCGGACCTCCTCTCGACCCAGGAGGACGCGAAGACGCCCCTCACCCGCCAGCTGGAAACGCTGACCAAGCAGATCCTCTTCCTCGCCGGCTTCGCGTTGGTGGCCTCGATCGCGCTCAACCTGTGGCGCGGTCACGAGTTCACGAGCGTCTTCACCGCGGCGGTCGCGTTCGCCATCGCCGCGATCCCCACCGGCCTACCGGCCGTCGTCACGACGATCCTCTCGTACGGCACGCAGATGCTCGCGAAGGCGAACGCGATCGTGAAGCGGTTGCGCTCGACCGAGACGCTGGGCTCGACCTCGGCGATCAACTCCGACAAGACCGGAACGCTCACGCTCAATCAGATGACGGCCGTGGAGATGGCCATCCCCGGCCGCAAGTACACGATCTCGGGTACCGGCTACTCGACCGAGGGGACGATCAGGCACGTCGCCGGCGAGGAGGAAGTCCCGCTCGACCAGTTCCTCATGCCGATGGTGCTGGCCGCGGACGCGGTGGTCACCGACGCGGGCGAGATGATCGGCGACCCGACCGAGGGCGCGCTCGTGGTGCTCGCCGAGAAGGGCGGGCTCGATGCGGAGTCGACCCGAGCCGCGTTCCCGCGCATCGCGGAGCTCCCGTTCGACACCGCGTACAAGCTGATGGCCACCTTCCATCGCATGCAGGACGAGTCGGGCAAGGACATCGTCCGTGCCTTCGTGAAGGGCGCGCCCGACCAGCTGCTCGACCGCAGCACCGCGACGCTCGACTGGAACCTCGCCCCACTCGACCTGAACGACGAGCTGCGGCAGCGCTACAACGACGAGAACCAGCGGCTGGCCGAGCAGGGCCTGCGCGTGCTCGCGACCGCGCGCAAGGACTTCGAGCCGGACCACTTCGAGCCGAACGCCGACCTGCTGGAGCTGATGAACGGCCTCACCGTGCTGACGCTGGTCGGCATCGTCGATCCGCCGCGGCCCACCGCGAAGGCATCGATCGAGATTGCCAAGGACGCGGGGATCCAGGTGCGGATGATCACCGGCGACCACGCGATCACCGCCGAGGCGATCGCGAAGAAGCTCGGGATCGAGGGCCGGGCGATCACCGGGGCCGAGTTCGCCGCGATGAGCGACGAGGAGGTGCAGAACGAGATCGGCGGCATCGGGGTGATCGCGCGCGTCACGCCGGAGGACAAGGTCCGCCTGGTCGACAACCTGAAGAAGAAGAACCTGATCGTCGCCATGACCGGCGACGGCGTGAACGACGCTCCCGCGCTCAAGCGCGCGGACATCGGCATCGCCATGGGCATCACCGGCACCGAGGTCTCGAAGGAAGCGGCGGCGATGATCCTCACCGACGACAACTTCTCGACCATCGTCAAGGCGGTCGAGATGGGCCGCGGCCTGTACGACAACCTGACCAAGTACATCCGCTTCCAGATGGGCGTCCTGGCGGGGATGGTGCTCACGTTCCTGGCCGCCAGCATCTTCAACATCGTCGGCGGCATCCCGTTCCTCCCGCTCCAGACCCTGTGGCTCAACTTCACCACCCAGGTCTTCCAGGCCGTCGGCCTCGGCTACGGCAAGACGAGCGAGGGGCTGATGAAGCGCAAGCCGCGGCCCTCGGACGAGCCGCTCCTCCCGCGCAACCTGATGCTCTGGCTCGGCACGGCCGGGCTCGTGATGGCTCTCGGCACGCTCGCTGTCGCCTGGTGGGGAGACGACGAGCATGGGACGACCTTCGGCCGGACGATGGGCTTTACGACCTTCGCGCTCTTCAACCTGTTCTTCTCCTTCACCTGCCGCGACGAGCGGCGCTCGATCTTCAGCCTCGAGACCTTCGAGGACAGCAAGTTCATGCTGGCGAGCGGGCTGTCGGTCGCGGCCATCGTCTTCGGCACGGAGTTCAGCCTCTTCCAGCGCTTCCTCGACACGACCGGGCTGTCGCTCGAGCAGTGGCTGCTCTGCATCGGCGTCGCCCTCACCATCGTCGCCGTCTCCGAGGTGCGCAAGCTCATCCTGCGCCGCCGGCCCGAACCCGCGGCGTCCGTGGAGAGAGCTCCTGCCGCGGTCGGCGTCGTGAGCGGCCCTTAGCGCTCTCCCCCGGATCGGCTATGCTTAATCCAGCGTCGCCCACCGGGAAGGTGTGGCGTACGAATCACCCTCACGATGCAGCGCCGGAGAAGCGTTGCAGACATGCAGAGGACCAGCGATCATCCGACCACTGCGCCGGAGACCGCGGACGGCTTGGCCGAGTCCGCGCTCCGAGCGGAAGCGTGGGCGGGCGAGCCGTTCCTGCGCGAAGGCGAAGATCCCGCACGGGTTCTCGCGCCGCAAACCGCGCGGCGCATCGCGCTCGACGCGGCGCTGAAAGAGATCGAGGAGGGCCAGCGCAGCCCGTCCTCGGAGTGGAGAACGCGGTTCGGGCTCATGCTCGGGCTCGAGCGCGTGCTCAGCGAGCGTCCGCCGCGGCTGGCCTCCGGAACGGAGCTTCGCCGCCACCAGATCGACGCGCTGGCGGGAATGCTCACCGAGCTGATCGCCGCCAACCAGAAAGGCTTCCTGGAGGCCTTGAACGGCAACGGCACCGTCACGGCCGAGGAGCTCACCGAGGTCGAGGTGGAGGAGAACGGCGAGGCGATCGAGGCCGAGCTCGACGTCGAGCCCGAGTCCGAGAACGGCGTCGCCCAGAAGCCCGATCCGGGCGCCGTTCGGCGCTTCCGCTTTCGCCATCCGACCGCGTCGGGCAAGACGATCGCCGCCGCGGGCTTCGTCGAGGCCGCGCGCACCGTCGGCGTCCTCATCCTCACGCACCGCCGCCTGCTCGTCTCCCAGTTCAACCGCGAGCTCGGCGAGGAGGGCTACGGCGACCGGATCGTCCCGGCGATCGAGGGCGGCCAGAAGCCGCCGCGCGACAACCCCGTCACGATCCAGACCTACGCGTGGTTCGCGCGCCACGTCGGCGACCTGAGCCGAGACGCGTACCAGCTCGTCATCTGCGACGAGGCGCACACCGCGCTCGGCGAGAAGACGAGCGCCGCGATCCGCAGCTTCCCAGAGCCGATTTTCATCGGGATGACGGCAACCGAGCAGCTGATCGCCAAGCAGGTCTCGGACGTCTTCCCGGCCTCGGTCGACGACCTTCCGCTGGCCGACGCGACCCGGCGCGGGCTCGTCGCGCCGTTGCGCAACCTGCGCGTCCCGCCGGTGGCGGCCATCCATTCCGTGCCGATCGTCGGAGGCGACTTCGACGAGGGAGCCCTGGCCCAGGCCCTCGACCACCAGGCACTGAACCAGGCAGCGGCGAGCCTGTACCGCGACCGCTTCGAGAACACGCCCGGAATCGTCTACGCCGCAGGCGTCGAGCACGCGTACAACCTGGCGCAGGAGTTCCGCGCCGCCGGCCTCAAGGCCGAGGCGGTGAGCGGACGGACCCCGCCCGTGAAGCTGGCCGAGACGCTCGCCGCCTACGAGCGCGGCGAGATCAACGTCCTCATCAACGCGATGCTGCTCGCCGAGGGCTGGAACTCGCCTCGCGCGACCGTCGTCATGCATCTCGCGCCGACCGCCTCCCGCCGCGTCTACCAGCAGCGGATCGGGCGGATCATGCGCATCCATCCGCGCAAGGAGGCGGGCGTCGTCGTCGACTTCGTCCCCAAGAGCGCGACCCACAACGAGCGCGTGATCACGCTCCACTCGCTGCTCGACGCCGACTTCTACCGCGAGGGCGCCCGCGTCCTCCCCTCCCCGCGCCGCCGCTACCAGCGCCGCGCCCGCCGCAAGCTCACGCCGGCAACCTGGCTCGTCCCCGTCACTCCCGACGTGCGGCGCCGGCTCGGCGTCATCACCCGCGAGTGGCAGCGGATCGACCCCAAGTTCCTGGACGAGGACGAGCAGCGGTACTGGGCGACGATCGCGGGACGCCAGATCGGCTTCGACGAGCGGGTCGAGTTCGCCAAGAAGCTGGCGGAGGGTCGCGCGAGCAAGGTGTGCCTGGAGCAGTTCCTCTACACGTGTGCGGCTGAGAACCCGAACCGGCGCCTGCGGCTGACCGCGCTGCAGGACCGCGCGATCGATGAAGGTCGAGCGCGCGGACTTCGACGACCTGGTGACGCTCGTGACCTCGGCGCCGACGTGGGAGAAGGACCGGCTCGCCGGCATCCGCATCCTCCTCCGCGCGCTCGGCGAGGAGAAGGCGGACGCGCCGGAGCAGATCCTCTCCCGCTGGACCTGGAAGCTCGCGCACGCTTCGCGCAAAGTGCAGGACCGCCGCGCCAGCTCCGAGTTCCCGGAGGCCAAGCGGCTTCTCGGCGCCCTGGCCAACTCGCGGGGTCACCGTCACGAGGAGAACGCCGCCAAGCTCGTCTCCGCCTCGCTCGAGCAACCTCTCAACGTCGGCGTCGCATTGCTGGCCTCGGCCGAGGGGTACACGCCGCGCGCGAATCAGCTGATCGACGCAGCGCGCGAGCGGATCGCGCCCCTCCCGGAGGTTGCGAACGCGCTTGCGGACAATCTCCCCGCGCCGAAGATCTCTTCCGGCCGCTCCCGCCGGAGACGCCGTCGCCGCCGCGCCCGCGCGCGCAAGGACCAGGGGACGCAGGTCGTGCAGAACGGCGACGCACAACCGGAAGACAACGCGGCTGTAACAACCGAAGCGCCTTCCGAGACCGAATAGACAGCACATGGGTGTAGCGATCGGGTTGGCCTTCGTGGCAGGGCTCATCACGGCGGTCTCGCCGTGCGTACTGCCGGTGCTTCCGATCCTGCTCGCCGGAGGGGCGAGCGGGAGGCGGCGCAGGCCCTACGCGATCATCGCCGGCCTGGTCGTCACCTTCCTCGTCTCGATCCTGTTCGCGACGTGGATCCTCGACCAGCTCGGGCTCCCGGACGACCTGCTGCGCAACATCTCCATCGCGCTGCTCTTCGTGATCGCGGCGACGCTGATCTTCCCGCAGTTCGGCGTTCTCATCGAGCGGCCGCTCTCGCGCCTCTCGCGGCGACCTTCGAGCGATCTCGGTGGCGGCTTCCTGCTCGGGTGCGCGCTCGGCTTCGTGTTCGTGCCCTGCGGCGGGCCGGCGATCGCGTTCGTGACGAGCTCGGCCGCGAGCCTCGACTTCGGCTTCAAGACCTTCGCCGTCGCGATCGCGTACACGCTCGGGGCAGCCGTCGTCCTCCTCGCCATCGCGCTCGGCGGACAGCGTGCGTCGCGCCGCATCCGCGCGGGCGTCGAGCGGTTCAGGGTCGCCTTCGGCATCCTGATCGCGGCAGCCGCGTTCGCGCTCGTCTTCAATCTCGACACGAAGCTGCAGACCTGGCTGCCGGGGTACACGGACGCGCTCCAGCGGCAGACCGAGGCGAGCACGTCGGGCCGGGACGCGTTCTCGCGCGGCCAGAACCTGACCGCGCGGAAGGTGTCGACGGCCTCGGCAAGCGGCATTCCCGACTACGGCCCCGCGCCCGAGTTCCACGGCATCCAGGACTGGATCAACTCGAAGCCGCTGACACTGGCCGGGCTGCGCGGCCACGTCGTCCTCATCGACTTCTGGACCTACTCCTGCATCAACTGCCTGCGCACACTCCCGCACCTGCGCGCGTGGTGGGCGACCTACCACCCGAAGGGGCTCGTGATCGTCGGCGTGCACACGCCCGAGTTCGCGTTCGAGCACGATCCGGGAAACGTGCGCGAGGCCGTGCAGCGGCTCGACGTGAAGTACCCGGTCGCACTGGACGGCGACTACGGAACGTGGAATGCCTGGTCGAACCAGTATTGGCCGGCCGAGTACCTGATCGACCGAAACGGCCATGTCCGGCACGCGCATTTCGGCGAGGGCGAGTACGGGAAGACCGAACAGCTGATCCGGCGGCTGCTGAACGAGCAGGGCAACGCGCTGCCGGTCGCCTCGCGGCTGAGCGATCCGACCCCGACCGAGCTGATCAGCCCGGAGACCTACCTCGGCTACCAGCGGCTCGAGCGCTACTCCGGGTCGAAGATCACGCCCGGCGCAGAGAGCTCGTACACCTTCCCGAAGTCACTCGGCCAGAACGAGCTCGCGTACGGAGGCCGCTGGCGCGTGAACGCGGAGAACATCGTCAGCGGGAAGGGCGCCGCGCTGCGGTTCAACTTCGTCGCCAAGAACGTCTATCTCGTGCTCGGCGGGCAGGGCCGCGTGCAGGTGCTCGTGAACGGAAAGCCGGAACGTGTCGTTCAGGTGTCGGGACTGAGCCGGCTGTACACGTTGATCTCCGGCGCGAAGACGCGGCACGGCATCCTCGAGCTGCGCTTCACGCCTGGGATCTCGGGCTACGCCTTCACCTTCGGGTAAGGCCGCGACAGTGGCGACTACCCAGGTCTACTCGGGCTGCTCTTCCTCTTCCTCGCGCTTCCGCGCCTCGTGCTCCTGGAGGTACCGGGTGAGCTCCGCCGCCAGCGTGTCGCCCGAGGGGATCTGCATTTCCGACTCCTCTTCGGCCTCGTCGGCGCGGCGCTCCAGCTCCTCGACGTACGCGGCCGTCTCCGAGTCGGCGGCGACCGCCTCGCTCACCTGCTCGGCGTAGGCCTCGGCCGCTTCGTCCAGATCGGACACGTCCACCTCTGCCTCGAGCAACTCCCCGAGCCGCTCGCACAGCGCCTTCGCCGCGCGCGGGCTGGGCGTGAGCGAGACGTAGTGCGGAACCGCCGCCCACAGGCTGACGGACTGGATGCCGGCCTCGCGGCAGCCGTCGTGGAGCACCCCGACGATCCCGGTCGGGCCTTCGTAACGCGAGGTCGAGAGCCCGAGCTGCTCGATCAGCGCGGGGTCGGTCGCGCTCCCGGTGACGGGCGCGTCGCGCGTGTGCGGGACGTCCGCGAGCAGCGCCCCGAGGGAGATCATCATCTCAACGCCGAGATCCTTGGCCAGCCCGACGATCAGCTCCGCGAAGGCGCGCCAGCGCAGGTTGGGCTCGATCCCGAGCAGGAGGATCGCGTCGCGATCGGCTCCCTCGAGCTGCGCGTGGTAGAAGGCGTTCTCGGGCCAGTCGACTCTCCGCGTCAGCCCGTCGACGAGCGAGACGTGCGGCCGGGTCGACTGGAAGTCGAAGAAGCCCTCGGGATCGATCTCGGCGAAGCGCTCGGCGCCCCACGTCTTCGCCAGGTATCCGCCCGCAAGTGAGGCGCCCTGACCTCCGTCGTTCCAGCCGCGGAATGCGGCGACGAGCACCGGCCGCCGGAGCGCCGGCCGCTCGAGAACGCGGAGCTCGTCGGCCATTCAAAGAGTCTATGCGCGGGCGAGCGAGGCAAGCGGCCGCTGGAAGAGCGCGGCCAGGGCGACAACTCCCACCCACACGGACGCGGCTGTGGCGACGTGGATAAGCACGAGCCACCAGGGCAGATGCGTGTGGTACTGGACCGCGCCGATCAGGATCTGGACGCCGACGAGCCCGAGCACACCGAGGGCGAGCCAGAGGAGCCGCGGTGCCGACGAGCGGCGCGAAACGAGGTAGCCGAGCATGAACGCGAAGCAGATCCCGAAGATCGCCGTTCCCACCGCATGCGCGAACACGGCGTCCTGAAGTCGCCAGAGCCGGTGGTACTTCCGCGAGTCGCCCGGGTGCGGGCCGGCGGCGGTCGCGACCGTGCCGGTGACGAGGAGGATGAGGCAGCCTGCGGCCGCGACGATCGCGGCGAGCCGCAGCTCCTTCGGCACGGGCGACGGAACGGTTCCTCGCTCCGTCCCGAGCGCGCCCAGGACAAGCACGACCGCGCCCCCGAGCACGACCGCGGAAAGCAGGAAGTGCGTCATGACCAGGTACGGGTTGAGGTCGAACCGGACGGTCAGATAGCCGAGCGGAGCCTGCAGAAGCGTCCCCGCGAACACGCCCACGGCCGTCCAGCGCGCCCAGCGCGGGAGCGCGTGCACGCGAAAGGCCGCGAGCGCGGTCACGAGCGTCGCGACGATCACGAGCCCACCGACCAGACGGTTGCCGAACTCGATGAAAGAGTGAATGCCGTTCTCCGGGAACGGCCGGCCGGCTTCACAGCCTGGCCAGGACTCACAGCCGAGGCCCGACCCGGTGAGCCGGACGGTGGCGCCGGTCACGACGATCAGCCAGAGCCCGGTGGCCGCGGTGATCGCGAGCGTGCGGAAGACCGACGGCGATATCTCGAAGCTGCGGATACGCGCGGCGGCGTTCGTGACCATCTACAGCGGCTTTAGAACATCGGGATAGCCGTCCGCGCCGTCGAACGGCGTCGGCCGGGAGCCGAGATAGAGCGGGCGGTCCGCGGCGTTCAGGAGTACGGGCATCATGTCGGGGCCTCGTAGGTGGCCGAGGATCCCGGCGGCGCAGTCGAGCTCACCGAAAGCGCGGGCGGAATCTGCGCGAACGCCGGGCCCGGCGAGGACGAACGGCACCGGGTCCCCCGAGTGGATGACCTCCGGGGAGGCCGGCGTGCAATGGTCGCCGGTCACGCAGACGATCGCGCGGTCGGTGGGGAGGTCGGCCAGCTCCGCGTCCAACTCCTCGATCGTCCGCTGCTTCACGCGCGGGTCCTTGGTGTGGCCCGCCTCGTCGGTGGCCTTCAGGTGCACGAAGACGAAGGTGTCGCCGGCGTCGAGCCGCTCGTTCGCGAGGGTGAGACGGCTGCGGAGGTCGGCCGCCGAGTCCGGCGTCTCGGGAGCGGCGATCGTGTCGAGGCCGACGGCGGTGGCGAGTCCGCGCAGAAACGCCGACTCGGCGATGAACGTGCCGTGCAGGCCGTGCCGCTCCGGAAACGACGGGACATCGTGTAGGCGGCCCCACCACTTGAGAGTGATCACGTTCAGCTTCGGCAGGCCACGCTCGACCCGTTCGGCGTTGACCGGGTGCTCCTCGAGGATCTCGTGCGTCCGGCGCGTCCATTTGGCGGCGGCCGCGGCGGTTGGCTCCGCGTCCGGAGCGAGTGCCTGCGGTTGGAGGACGGGATAGCGATCGCGGAAGAACACATCCGAGTCGGTGACCCGCTCGTCGGCCGGGTCGGGGACGCGGAGGATGGCCTCGCCGCGGCGGAAGTGCTCGAGCGAGAAGGTGAGGCCGTCGACTTCGAGGTGGGCACAGGCGTCGACGAGCTTTGCGGCGTCCTCCTCGTCCTCGCCGTAGCGCGGGCGGCCGGTCAGCCAGAGGCCGTCCTCACGCTGTTCGGCCGGCCGGAGGGCAGCGAAGGCGAACGCGTATCCGGCGTTCACCTCCTGGCCGTGCCCGAGAGCCTCGAAGACCGCGCGGCCGGGGAACTCGTCGGGGCGATAGCCGAGCATCGCCCAGTGCGCGACCTCGCTGGAGGGAGCGCGGCCGGGGCCGACGGCGTAGATGACGCCGCAGGATCCGTCGAGAGCGAGCCGGTCGAGGTTGGGCGTGGTGGCGGCCTCGTTCCCGGTGCGGCCGCCGAGCTCAGGGTGGGCCCGGTCGGCGAGCCCGTCCAGGAGGATCACGAGGATCGGGTACACGCGGACACGCTAACCGAGAAGGGCCGTCACGCTTCAGGCATGAAGCCGTTTCCCATCCGTACGACTTTCGGGATTACGATCGCGGCGGGTGGCGGGCTACGGCGGACCCTCGATTTAAATGTGGGGCGCCGCCGGCGAAAGCGCCGCTCAGGCAGGCACGCGCTCGGCCGACTTGATGACGCGGGCGACCCCCGGCGGGACGAGCGACTCCCAGTCGCCTCCCTCGCGCAGCGCCGAGCGGACATCCACACCCGAAACGCCCTTCTCAGCGCCCTCGTCCAACACCACGACCTCGAACCCGGCCTCCCGCAGCCGGTCGAGCTTCGTCCCGCCCCAGTCCGAGAACAGCCGGATGTACTGCGTCACCCCCGCCGGCACGTACGCGGGCCACAGCTCCGGCTCGTTCACCGGGAACGGAATCACGTGGACGCACGCCAGATCGAGCCCGAGGTCTACAGCGGCAGCCTTCACCATCAGCATGCGCTCCGCGTACGACCACGGATTCGACTCCGGCAGGTGCCGCGCCGGGTCACTCGGTTCGGGCAGCACCCGCGACGGATCGGGATTCGTGATGCCCACGAAGATCTCGTCCGAACGAGCAGCGGCCCCGCGCAGGTACTCGAGATGCCCGTTGTGGAACGGCTGGAACCGCCCGTGGATCATCCCGCGCATGCCCACGAGCGACGCTACCGGACGACGACGCCGGCGCCGTCCTCGACCCGGCCGATCCGCCGGATGAAGAGCTTCCGCGCCTCGAACTCCGCCTCGAGCGCCGGCCCGCGCTCTGCCGGGACGGACACCAGCAGGCCGCCCGCGGTCTGCGGGTCGTAGCCGAGCGCGACCAGCGAGTCCGGCAGCCCGTCCATCGAGACATGGGAGGCGGCAAAGTCGCGGTTCCGCGGATCCCCGCTCGTGCGCACGCCCTTGCGCGCCAGATCGAGCGCGCCGTCCATGGCGGGGAAGCGCTCCGACTCGAGGATGATCTGCGCACCACTGCGATCGGCCATCTCGTGCGCGTGCCCGAAGAGCCCGAACCCGGTCACGTCGGTCACTGCGTTCGGCCCCGAGGACGACCGGAGCACGTCCGCCGCGTCCTTGTTCAGCGTGCGCATCCACCGGATCGCGCGGGTCAGCTGCTGCTCGCCCGCCAGCCCCTTCTTGTATCCGGTCATGACCAGTCCCGTCCCGAGCGGCTTCGTCAGGAAGAGCGCATCGCCGGGGCGAGCGCCGTTCTTCGGCCAGATGCCACTCGGATGGACGGTGCCGATCACGGCGAGCCCGTACTTCGGCTCCTGGTCGCGAATCGTGTGGCCGCCCGCGAGCAGCCCGCCGGACGCCCGCACCTGCGCGTCAGCGGCGGCGAAGATCGCAGCCAGCATCTCCATCGGGAGCTCTTCCGGGAAAGCCGCGATCGAGAGAGCGAGAAGCGGCGTGCCACCCATGGCGAAGACGTCGTTCAGGGCGTTCGTCGCCGCGATCGCGCCGTAGTCCCCCGGGTCGTCGACGACCGGCGGGAAGAAGTCGAGCGTGAAGATGAGCGCGCGCTCGTCGTCGAGCCGGTACACGGCCGCGTCGTCGGCGGGTGCAAGCCCGACCAGGAGGTTCTCGGCCTCGACGGGGACGAACCCCTGCAGCAGCTGCTCGAGCCGCGCGGCCGAGTACTTCGCGGCGCATCCCCCGCACGAGGCGAGGTCGGTGAGGCGCACTTTTCCGGTCTCGGTATCCATAAGGTCGTGGGAATGTAGCCAGACGAGGGTCAACGTTTCAACGAACCCTCCTTCCTCAGCATTCCCAGAAACGGCGACGGCGGCCCCAATTCAGGGCCGCCGCCGCTCTCAGGAGAGGAAGGGACTACGCGGCGCTATTCGACCGCGGCCCCGGCTTCCCTGCGCGCGACCGCACGCGCAATATCGTCGAGCGATTCCGGATTCTCCACCGAGGACAAATCACCGGGATCCTCACCGAGCGCCCGAGCGCGCACAGCGCGGCGCACGATCTTCGCGCTCCGCGTCTTCGGCAGCGCTGGAACGAACAGGACGCGATCGGGCCGGAACGCCTTCCCGAGATCCTCGCCCACAGCGACTGAGACCTCGCCCGCGAGCTCATCCGAAGCTTCGAAGCCGGGCGCGAGCACGCAGAAGATCCATGCGACCTCGCCCTTGACGGGGTGGGGAACGCCGACAGCTGCCGCTTCCTGAACGGCCGGATGGCCGACCGCGGCCGACTCCAGCTCAGCCGGGCCGATGCGCTTGCCGGCAATGTTCATCGTGTCGTCGGAACGGCCGTGCAGGAACCAGTACCCGTCCTCGTCGACCGATGCCCAGTCGCCGTGGACCCAGATCCCGGGCAGGCGCCGCCAGTACGCGTCGAGGTAGCGCTCGGGATCGCGCCAGAAGCCGCGCGTCATCCCGGGGAACGGCTTGCGGCAGACGAGCTCGCCGACCTCGCCGCGCACCGAGCGTCCCTCGGCGTCGACGACGTCCATGGCCATGCCGAGCGCGGGCCCGCCGAGCGAGACCTCCTTGATCGGGATGGCCGGCGTGGGCGAGAGGAAGCACGCTCCGACCTCCGTGCCCCCGGAGCAGTTGATGATCGGGCAGCGACCACCGCCGACGTGCTCGAACAACCACCGGTACGGCCCCGGATTCCAGGGCTCTCCAGTGGTGACGATGGTCCGCAGCGAGGACAGATCGGCGGCGGGCTCGCCCTTCGGGATGAGCGCGCGGATGAGCGTCGGCGAGCAGCCGAGGATGTTGACCTGCTCCTCGTCGATCAGCGACCAGAGCCGGTCGTCCGGCCAGTCCGGCGCGCCCTCCATCAACACGAGCGAGCAGCCCATGGCGCCGCCACCCACCACCGTCCACGGGCCCATGATCCAGCCCATGTCGGTGGCGAAGAGGATGACGTCGCCGGGATGGCCGTCCGCCTGATAGGCGACCTCGCGCGCAATCGAGACCAGGAAACCGCCCTGGACGTGGAGCACGCCCTTGGGCTTGCCGGTCGTCCCGGAGGTGTACGTCAGGAGATAAGGGTGCTCCGAGTCGACCTCGAGCGGCGGCAGCTCACCCGGCCCGAGCTCGACGTCCCACTCGCCCGTCGAGCGGTCCCACTCCACCACCCGCTCGACCGACGGCGACTCCGCCACGGCCTCGTCGGCGATCGCACGCATCGGCATCTCGCGCCCACGGCGGAAGGAGTGGCTCGCGGTCACCAGCACCTTTGCCTCGGCGTCCTGCAGCCGCTGGGCGATCGCCGGGGCGGCGAAGCCGGAGAAGATCGGCAGCTGGACGGCCCCGACGTGCGCGCACGCATGGGACGCCACGGCCATCGCCGGCGCCATCGGCATGAAGATCCCGACCCGGTCGCCCGGCTCGACCCCCAGACCGACGAGCGCCTCTGCGAAGCGGGTCACCTTCTGCGAGAACTCCGCGTACGTCCACTCGCGCCGGTCGCCGTTCTCGCCGCGCAGCACGGCCGCCACCGCGTCCGGCGTCCGCCGCGCCCAGTCGTGGACGCAGACGCGCGCGATGTTCACCTTCCCGCCGACGAACCACGTCGTCCACTCGGGGCCGCGCGAGTCGTCGAACACGCGCTCCCACGGCTGGGAGAACTCGATCCCCATGTCCTCGATCGCGGCCGGCCAGAACCAGTCCGGCTCCTCGGCCGAGCGCCGCACCAGCTCCCAGTAGTCGTCCACGCCGAGCCGGCGCATCAGCCGGACGACGTTCGCCCGCTCGAGCACCTCCGCAGTCGGTTTCCAGATCACCTCCGCCACGGTGCAATTATCGTCGCGCCGTGGAGCTCGAGCGCCTCGTCTTCTTCAGCGACGCCGTCATTGCGATCGCGATCACGCTGCTCGTCGTCACGCTTGCCATTCCCGAAGCGACCGAGAACGTCGGCGACGCGCTGCTCGACCGCTGGCCGCAGATGCTCAGCTACGTCCTCAGCTTCCTCGTCATCGGGGTCTTCTGGATGGCGCACCACCGGATCTTCCGCTACGTCGCGAAGCATCGATCAGCGCCTGATCTGGCTGAACCTGCTCTTCCTCATGTGCGTCGCCTTCATCCCGTTCCCGACCGGCGTGCTCGGCGACCACGACGGCAGCCGCGGCGCGATCGTCTTCTACGCCGCCGCGATCGGCCTGACGGGAGCGGTGCTGGCCTCGATCTGGCAGTACCTGATCCACGCGGGGCACCTGAACGAGCGGGCAGATCCCAGGATCGTGCGTTACTTGACGCGCAGGTCGCTGGTCACCCCCATCTCGTTTCTCGTCTCGATCCCGCTCTCTTTCGTCAGCCTGCGCCTGGCGGAAGCGTGCTGGTTCGCCCCCTTTGTGTTGATCGGCGTGATCAACGCTCGGCATGGCCAAAGTTAGCCTCTGCTAACTTATCTAAGTGAGAGCGCGGCTTCTCGCTCCCGAGAATCGCAAGTGGTGGACGCTCGCGGCGGTCTCGTTCGGCCTGTTCATGATCATGCTCGACAACACGATCGTGAACGTCGCGCTGCCGTCGATTCAGCGCAGCCTGCACATCGGCCTCTCCGAGCTCGAGTGGATCGTGAACGGCTACGCGCTGACGTTCGCCGTCCTCATGCTGACCGGCGGAAAGCTCGCCGACATGCTCGGCCGGCGGAGGATGTTCATCGTCGGGCTGGCGATCTTCACCCTCTCCTCGCTCGCCTGCGGCCTGGCGCCCAACGCGCACTTCCTGATCGGCGCACGCGTCGTCCAGGGCGTGGGCGCCGCGCTCATGAACCCCGCAACGCTGTCGATCATCACGGCGACCTTCCCGCCGCGGCAGCGTGGGATGGCGATCGGGATCTGGGCCGGCGTGTCCGCCATGGCGCTGGCGATCGGCCCGCTGGTCGGAGGGCTGATCACCCAGTACATCGACTGGAGCTGGATCTTCTTCATCAACGTGCCCGTCGGCATCGCCGCGATCATCGTCGCACGCCTCGTGATCGACGAATCGCGGGACACCTCCCACGAGCAACGACTGGACCTTCCCGGCCTCGTCACGTCCGCGGTCGGCCTCTTCGGCCTCACCTACGGCCTCATCGAGGCGAATCAGTACGGCTGGACGTCCCCGCGGATCCTCGCCTGCTTCGCGATTGCGGTGGTCGGGCTCGGTGCGTTCATCGCCCTCGAGCTGCGCCAGCGCGTCCCGATGCTCGACCTGAGCCTGTTCAAGAACACGACCTTCGCCGGCGCGAACGTGACCATCCTGCTCGTCGCGCTGGCCATGTTCGGCGTCTTCTTCTACGTCTCGCTGTACCTGCAGAACATCCTCGGCTACTCCCCGACGAAGGCGGGCGCGAGCTTCCTGCCGATGACGGTCCTGATCATCCTCATAGCGCCCGTGGCCGGCAAGTGGTCGGACCGGATCGGCTCGCGCTGGCTGGTGGGAATCGGGATGCTGCTCGTCGCCGGGTCGCTGGTGAGCTTCTCCCGCCTGACCGTGGACGGGACGTGGTGGGACCTCCTCCCCGGCCTGCTCCTCGGCGGGGTCGGGATGGGGCTGACGATGACGCCGACGACCGCGGCGGCGATGGGATCGGTCTCGGTGGACAAGGCCGGCGTGGGATCGGCCGTGCTGAACAGCTTCCGCCAGGTGGGCGGCGCGCTCGGGATCGCGATCATGGGCGCTATCGTCGCCGCTGCTCTGCACGTGCCGCCGACGCACCCGGAGGCGAAGACGCAATTCGTTACGGGCTTCCAGCATGCGCTCGAGGTGGCCGCGGCGATCGCCTTCGCGGGGGCGCTCATCGCCATCTCCACCATCCGCCAGTACCGGCACGAGCCCGAAGCTGTCGAAGCGGCCGCATGAGCGCGCGCATGGCCGCACCGGCGCGCCGGGACGCCCTGATCGATACCGCGTGCGGCGTGTTCGCCCGCTCGAGCTACCGGGGGACGACGACCAAGGCGATCGCGGCCGAGGCCGGCGTGACCGAGCCGATCCTCTATCGCCACTTCCCCTCCAAGCGCGACCTGTACCTGGCCTGCCTGAACGCGGCCTGGGCACGTGTGCAGGCGCTGTGGGAGAAGGCGCTCGCAGGCGAGCCCGACCCGGGAAGTTGGCTGCAGGCGATGGGCGTTGCCTACCTGACCGCCAAGGACAAGCGCACCCGTCTCGTCGACCTGTGGATCCAGGCGCTCAGCGAGGCGAGCGACGATCCGCAGATCCGCCGCTATCTGCGCCGGCAGATCCGCGAGGTGCACGACTACGTCGAGGACGTGATCTCCCGCTCGCAAGCAGCGGGCGGCTTCGTCCGCGACCGTGATCCCTCCGCCGAGGCCTGGGTCTTCATCTCCATCGGCCTGCTCGGGACGATCGACCGGCGCCTAGGCATGCTGAACGGCGAGCTCGGCCGCATCGTCGCCGCGCGGCGCAGCTGGATGACAGGCCGATCCGCCTAGGTCTCTCCCCAGGCGAAACGGCCCGTTAAAGACGGAGGCCCCGGCTGCGGCCCCGGGGCACTCCTGGTGAGGCTTGCTGCCACTCCCGAGGCGCCTGTCGTCCGGCTCTGGGTCTGCGGCCCACCCAGCTCCCGGACAAGTGACCGGCGCGGACTATGTGGCGCACCTCCCTTGCTTCCCTATTGGGTCGCAAGCTTGTCTGGCGGCCACTATACGGACCCTCGGTCGACTTGTCAAGTGGAAGAATCAAGTGAGAGCTTCATTCCACTACTTGCATTGTTCCTACGGGCCTGATTGACTACACGTCGATGGCGAATGTGAATCTGCGCCGCGCGGTAGACCCTGCCCCTTTGGGCGTAGCTGAACGCCTGCGCACGCTCCGCAAGCACGCCGGCCTGACGCAGGGCGAACTGGCCGGCGAACGCTTCTCGAAGGAGTACGTCAGCCAGATCGAGCTCGGCAAGACGAAGCCGTCGGCCGAGGCGATCGACCACCTGGCGTCCCAGCTCGACGTAGACCCGCTCTTCCTGGAGACAGGTGTCTCCTCCGACGAGCGCAGCCGGATCGAGGCAACGCTGGCGCGCGGCGAAGCGCTGATCGAGGACAAGCACTACGCCGACGCGGTCGAGCAGTACGTCCGGGCCAAAGCCCTCGTCACCGACGAATGGATCCCCGAGCTCGACCTGCGCGCGCTCACGGGAGAGGCGTGGGCACGGATGTGGACGGGCGAGGTCAAGCCCGCACTCGAGATCCTCGTCCGCGCCCGTGACCTGGCCGAGCGTCCGCGATTCTCCGACATCGACCGCGCGGACGTCCTGTACCGCATGGGAGTCGGGCGCTACAAGCTGTCGAGCCTCCATACCGCTATCTCCTTGTTCGGCGAGGCACTTGAGCTAGCGACGAGCTCGCAGTTGCCCGCCGACCGCCTCAAGGCCGATATCCATGGCTGGCGCGCACGCTGCTATCGGCGGCAGCGGGACTGGGAAGCCGCTCGCGAGGACGTCGAGCTGGCGCTGGAGCTCGCCCAGAGCGTCGGCGATCCCCGCGCTCTCGCCGACAACCTCTTCCAGGCCTCGCTCGTAGCGGAGCGAAACGGGCACTGGGTGCTCGCGCGCACCTACGCCGAGCGCGCAAAGGACCAGTACGAGCGGCTAGCCGACAAGCTCAACTACGGCCGGCTCATGAACAACCTCGGCGGCCTCAACTTCCTGCTGGGGAAGCCGGACGAAGCCGCACAGTTCCTCAAGGACGCCTTCCACGTCGCCCTCGACAACGACGATCCGATCGACGCCGGCTACGCCATCAACTCGCTTGCCCGAGTGCATCTCGAGACCGGCAAACCGGAACAGGGCGAGGAGCAGGCGCGCAAGGCGCTGGAACTGCTCGACGGACGCGAGGACCACCTTGCTGAAATCGGCAACGCCCAACTCGTGCTCGGGCGGTCACTCATGGAGCAAGATCGACTGGCCGAGGCCGACGAGTGGCTGCGGGCATCGGAGGCGAGCTTCGAGCAGATCGGCTCGCCTGGACACCGCTCCGCGGCGCTCGTCGCCCGCGGTGACCTGGCCCTGAAGAAGGAGGAGCACGCCAAGGCCGCGCGGCTGTACAAGGTCGCTGCTGAGCTGCTCCAGGACGTCCGGTTCTGATTGGAGGTGAGAGTCGTGAGAAGCCGCCTAATCCGACTGAGCGCCGTTCTCGTAGCGATAGTGCCGGTCGTCATGTTCGCGTGGACGATCGTCGGGCTGATGACGCCCGACGCTCGGCATGCACGACGGCAGCGGATAACTCCGTGCAGAGTTGCTAAAACATTTGCGAAACTACAGCGAAGGAGGTGAAGCAAGATGAAGAATCTGCGGGCGCGATTGATGATCTTCTCGGTAACGCTTGCCGCGTTCGCTGCAGCTGTTGCACCTTACTTCCCGTTTCTCAAGAGTCGCGGCTTCCACGACGGCAACGGCTAGGCTGCGCCATGTGCGCGGCCTGCTGGTCTTCGTGGCAGTACTTCTGCTAACCAGCGGTTGCGCGGCGTCTCACTCTTCTTCTGACAGCACGCGGTCGACTACAAGTCGAGGTGCGACTCACTTGCGGGCCCTCGCGAAGGCTGCCGGCCCTCAGGTGGCGCTTGTACCTGGAGCGTCCGACTTCGCGCCAGGCGAGGTTCGCTATCCGTTTCTCGTCAGTCGACAACAATGGCGCCTCGATCGAGCGACCCGTCGGCTCGCGTGTGGCTCTCCCGCGGCCTAGACAAGCGACCATTCGAACGGCGCGATCGCGCGATCTCGAGCCGGTTGGCGTCCCGGGTGAGGCCAAAGCGAGACGTATCCCATCTCTATGTCGTGCACTGCAACTATCCCCAGACCGGGGAAGTACTGGGTGCTTGCTAAACCGTTGGTGGCCAGTCCAATCAGCGGACTCGGCAACCTGATCGTTCGGCGACACACTTTCTCTCCCGCGATCGGCTCCAAGGCGTATCCGTCGCGAACGCCCACGCTACGAAGCGCCCACGGGGACGCATCGCTCGTTACAACGCGTAGTCCCACCTGATCGCGCAACTCCTCGATACTCGATCGCGGAGAGCCTTGCCGCGCACAAGCCGTTCGTCGTCGTCTTCGCCACCCCGAAGTTCTGCACGAGCAGAACCTGCGGCCCTGTCGTGGATGTGCGTCGATTCCGTGCGAAGGCGAGTTCGCGCGGAGCGATATCCGCTTCATTCACGTCGAGATCTACAAGGACAACGATCCAGCGAAAGGGTTCAACCGCTGGGTAGGCGAGTGGCACCTGCCGACGGAACCTTGGGTCTTCCTCGTCGGGCGAGACGGCAAGGATCAAGCAAAGTTCGAAGGCTCGGTGTCGGTCGATCCGAGCTCATCGCTGCAGTGCACGCTACTTGGCGTAGGACTTCAGGAAGCGCCTCAGTCCTCGCGAGCCTCGACCTGATTGCCCTTCTGCTTGTAAAAGTCAAGAGCCTTCCGAGCCGCAGCTTCTGCGGCTCGGATCGTCGCGACCCGCAATCATGCAAGACAAGCCCAAGGGCGAACCTCGCAGGAGCCTCGCAGGTCGGGAGAGTCGGTCTCGATCCGCGAGAGTGACCGCTTCACCGGCTGCGAGGCAGGCGCCGTTCAGCTTGGCTCTGGCGCGCAAGGAATCGAGCCTGGCACGCACGCCGATAGTGTCTACGCGACTGGCGATGTCTTCACCGCGCTCGCGGCGCTCAGGATCGCCAACATTCGTTCCGCCTCTCGAAGCCCTTCGTCGACAACAGCGCCAGCGGGCCAGTAGCCCCGCGACATGCAAGGCCGCATTCATTGATTCATCGAGCCCCTCGAGCTGTTCCAGGCCATCCGCAGGACTTCGCGTCCGCTCTCTCGGGATTACCTGCGAGAAGTTCGATGATTCCGTCGATGCAGACGCGCAGCCCGCATCGATAACCGGGAGACCCAGCTCCGTCAGGATTCGCCGATTGATCGCGAAAGCTGCCCGAGCGAGCTTGAATTCGCCCTCCATCGCACGGGCCACAGCCAGAGCTGCGGTAACAGCTAGCAATGGTTCGAGGCGCGGGTTTCGACTGCAGGAGGCGCTCGCAGCGCGCGATCACATCGCGAACTGGCCGTGGGCCATTCAAGCCAAACACTCGGGAGGAGCTTTCGCGGTTCGCGGGCATAGGTCGTGATGGTGACCACCTCCTCGATGAGACGTTCTGCGAGGTGGTATCGCCCGGCCAGCGCATAGGCCCAGGCCAATATCGACTTTGCCCTCGCGGCTGCGTGACGGACTACTGCGAACTCGAGAGACCAGAGCAACAAGTTCTCGTATCGAGAGGCTCTCGTCTGTCTCAATCCGCAGCTGAAGCTCATTTACTCGTATGTAGCTTGCAAGGTCCGTGTCACCAAGCAGTCGCGCGACACGCGACGCCTCATCAAGGTGATCCCTCGCTTCACTCCATCGAGCCGTTTCCCGGTACGCCGATGCAAGTGCCGCCAGCGCGTACCCTCTTTGGGGATGCTCATCTGCCGTTAAGAGCTTCGCGCGTGCGAGCAACTCGATCGCTCCGGGGACGTTCGATTGATCGAACTGCCGCCGTCCGCCAGCCGCGAGGCGTTCACCCGCCTCGTTTGCCAGCTTGTCAAGCTCTCTGTCATCCGGATCAAGCTCCTTCCGCAACTGCGTATGACCGCTCGAGGTGGTAGCCGACGATCTCTTCGAGCTCGCTCGCGCGTTCCTGAGGATCACCTTCCAGCCAGCGCGCGAACTTCTCGTGCAGCTCAGCTCGTGTCGCCTTCAGCACCGAGGCATAGACCACGTCCCGTATCAGGATGTGACCGAACCGGTAGTCGTCCCGCCCGCGGATATCTGGACCGGCGGGGCGAAGCAGGTCCTTGCGAGCCAGCCGCCGGGCGACGGCGGCCAGGTCTTCGTCAGACGCTGCGAGCGCCGCAACGGCGCTCAACGAGAATTCCAGGCCCACGATCGAAGCACTCTCGAGTAGCGAGCGCTCGTCCACCGAAAGTCGGTCGATCCGCGCAGCCAGCACCGCGTTGATGGAGAACGGGATCGCGTCCGACAACGCGTCCGGCTCCTCCGCTGCCAAGGCCACGAGCTGCTCGGCGAAGAGCGGATTGCCCTCGGCACGGGCGACGATTTGTCCCCGCGTCTCTTCCGCTGCTCCCAGTGCCCGGATCAACTCCTCGCTGCTCGAGTCGGATAGCGGCGCAAGCTGAATTGCCTCCGCATCCAGCTTTCCGCCTCCCCAACCAGGCCTCTGCTCGAGCAGATCGGGGCGAGCCAGACAGACAACAAGGAGGGCCACGCCCTCTGTCCGTTCCACCAGTTCCTCCACGAAGTCGAGCAGCCGGTCCTCGGCCCAATGCAGATCCTCGAACACCAGGACGAGCGGCCGATTGACCGCGAGCGCGCCAAAGAGCTTGCGAAAGGCCCAGAACGCATCCTCCGCGCGCATCCCCGAGCCCGTCCCGAGCGCCGCCGCCAGCTGATCGACGACCGACTGCCGATCTTCGAGATCCGCGAGCAGCTGGAGGAGTGCCTCCGGCGTCGTGTCGCCGGCCGCCTGCTTCACCATCTCAGCCAACGGCCAGAACGCGCCGCTGCCGTACGCAAGACAGCGCCCCGTCAGAACCGTTGCGTCGCTTTCCACGGCCCCAATCAACTCCCGAGCCAGGCGGGACTTCCCAATCCCTGCCGGGCCGAGAATCGTCACCAAGTGACTCGTGCTCGTGGTCGCTGCCCAGTCGAACGCATCGCGTAGACGCTTGAACTCCGTCGCGCGACCGATGAGAGGAGCGTCGAAGCGCCTCGCGATCGGTTCAGCTGTCGGGTCGAACGAGAGAAGACGGGAGCCGCTGACCTCTACGGCGCTTCCGAGGGCCTGCCGGCTTTCCGCGCCGAGGATGACGTCTCCGGGGACCGGCCGCGTCCGCCAGCCGGAGCACGCGGCTGATGAAGCGTGCGTCACTGAATTCCCGACCGAACACGAGCGCTACTCCGGTGTCGAGGCCGACACGCAGATTCGCGCGGGCGAGCTCCTGTGCTGCACGAACCGCTCGGTGCGGATCGTCTTCGGCGGCTGCGGGCAATCCGAATACTCCGATGACGCTGCCGGCCGAACCGGAGACGACCGCTCCGCGCTCCTCCAGCACCGTGTGCGCGAACTGCCGCCCGGCACCGGCTGACCGTTCCGCGACCTCGGGATCGGAATCGGAGGACACGACCGGTGCGGCGAGCACGACGGTCACATTCCTGCGCGACGGAGAGCTGTCATGCGCGCGCCTCCGCGGCGCGGGACGCAGATCCGGATCGTGCTCGAGGATCCGCTGGTGGAGATCGGCCAGCAAGGGGCTCGGTTCGAGCCCGAGCTCGTGGACGAGCCGGCGACGAGCATGTCCGTATGCCTCGAGTGCCTCGACCTGACGGCCCGCCTGGTAGAGCGCAAGCATCAGCTGGCTCATCAACCGCTCGCGGAGCGGATTGGCATCGGCTGCAGCTTGCAATTCGGATACGAGCTCGTCGCCACGGCCGAGCTCGAGCTCCGCGTCTGCCCACGCCTCGAACGCACGAAGCCGTTCCTCCTCGAGCGGCGCAAGCTCTCCGCGGAAGGATGTGTTGCTTGCGAACTCCGGCAGAACGTCACCGCGCCACAGCGCCAGAGCATCTGCGAACTGCTCGGCCGCCACGAGGAGGTTTCCCTCCTCGCGCGCGCGACCGGCGCTTGCGACGAGCCCGCGAAAGCGCAAGAGATCGAGCTCATCCGGAGAGACACTGAGCCGGTAACCATTCCTGAGCGTCTCGATTCGATCGGCGCCGAGCACCTTCCGGAGGTACGAGACACGGACCTGCAACGAGTTGCGAGCGCTTGCCGGCGGGTCCGTGGGCCAGAGCGCGTCGATCAGCCGATCGGCCGGAACGGTCTCATTTGCGCGGAGCAGCAGAAAAGCGAGTACGCCGCGCTCCTTGGCCCCCGCGAGCGACAGCACGTGTCCGCTGTGATGGACGACGAGCGGTCCGAGCAGAGCAAACTCCACTGCTGCTCGAATCGAGTGGAGAGCCACCGTCAGTCGACCGTCAGCTAACCGTAAGCAAGCCGTAAGTGCCGCTCCGCACCTTGGCTTCTGATCTAAACAGGAAAGGAGCCGAAATGGAAGGACGGCGCAGAACTTTCACGAAGCGGCAGCTTCAGGTGATCGAGCTGATCGCTGCCGGCTGCTCGAACGAAGAGATCGGAAAGCGGCTCGGCCTCTCGCCACGCACGGCCAAGGCCCACTCGGACGCGCTCCGCAGGAAGCTCGGTGTCGCGAAGAAGCGGCAGATCCCAGCGGCATACCGGCTCGTCACCGGCCAGGATCCGCTCGAGCAGCTGCCGGCGGCTCTCGGCGTCGGAACGCGAACGCTCAGGCTCGTCCCGGATCGGGACGAGGCTGCAGCGCGGTAGCGGACGAGACGATGGCGAGGAAGCCGAGTAACACGCCGCCGGCGATGACGCCGGCCCAGCGAAGCGTCACCAGCGTCCCGAGCGCGCCTGCGATCGGCCCGGTGATCGCGAGCGAGAGTGGCACGAGCCCCGACGAGACGAACGAGTCGACGCTTGCCACGCGCCCCAGGTACTCGCCCGGCACGGAGCGCTGGAGGAGCGACTCCCACAGGATCTGGCCGGTGATGAGGGAGCCGACCGACAGCGCGGAGACGAGCGCGGCCTCCCAGACGGCGTCCGACTCCGCGTAGCCGACGAGGCAGAAGGCCGCGATCGCCCAGGCGACGTAGACGACGAAGAGCGGCCTCCGCGGCAGCCCGCGCTGCGCCATCGCGAGCGATGCGATCAGCGCACCGATTCCGCCGGCGGAGAGCACGAGCCCGAGACCGCCGGCGCCCCCGTTCAGGTGGTTCTTGACCACGAACGGCATCAGCACGAACACCGGGCCGAGGAAGAACACCATCGAGATGGTGACGCCCAGCAGCGTGAGCGCGAGCCAGCGCTGGGAGAGGACGTAGCGCAGGCCGTCGCGCCATGTCCCCGAAGACCGTCCCGACAGTCTTCCCGACCGCACGAGGAACAGGACGCGAGGCCATGAGCGCGAGCGCGGCGATCGAGGCGCCGAACGTGGCCGCGTCGATCAGGAAGCCGGCGCCCGCGCCGGCCACGGCCACGATCGCGCCGCCGAGCGCCGGCCCGATCACGCGCATGGTCAGCGGTCGCATGAACTGCCGCAGTGCCGCCGCCTGCACGAGCTGGTCCCTCGACAGCACCTGCGGAACGAGCGCCGTGTAGGCGGGATAGAAGAACGAGTTGCCGATCCCGTACAGCGCAACCAGCACCCAGACGTGCCAGAGCTCGAGCTGGCCCGCGACGGAGAGGATGCCCAGCACGCCGATCGCGGCCGCGCGCAGGACGTCCGCTCCGATCATGAGCAGCCGGCGGTCGACGCGGTCGGCGAGCACGCCCGCGAGGAGGACGGCGGCGATCTCGGGCAGGAACCAGGCGACGCCGACGACCGAGAGTGCTGTGGGCGTGTTGGAGATGTCGTAGACGCCCCAGGCGAGGGCCACCGTGAAGATCCCGTCGCCCAGGGCAGAGATGGTCATCCCCGCCCAGAGGAGCCTGAAATCGCGCACGCGAAGCGGGTTGAGGATCCTGATTGTCGTCGGCGCTCCCTCCCCGGGTCGGACGATAGAACAGTCCGGGGCGGAAGTCACGCAATCGGCTTAACTCCAGGTCATGGAAACGTCCAGCCGCCCCCGGGTCCGGCTTGCCGAGCTGGTTGCGGCGCTCTCGCTCGGCGTCGACCTCGGGTTCGGCCAGCCGATGGAGCACGTCCTGCGCCAGTGCCTGATTGCACTTCGGCTCGCCGAGCGGATCGGGCTCGACGACGAGGAACGAGCGACCGTCTACTACACGGCGCTGCTGATCACGGTCGGCTGTCACACCGATGCGCACGAGCAGGCCAAGTGGTTCGGCGACGACATCGCCCTGAAGGCGATCAAGTACGACTTCGACCGCAGCCCGCGCGTCGCCTCGATGCTGATGATCGGCGCGGGCAACCCGCCGCTTCACCGCTTCCGCGTCGGGCTCGAGTTCGCCCTCTCCGGTCACCGCGAGGTGAACGGGATGATGGAGCACCACGCCGCGATCGCCCGGCTCCTCGCGGAGCAGCTCGGGCTGCCGACTGCGGTTCTGGAGTCGCTCGAGTCGGCGTACGAGCAGTGGGACGGTCACGGCTGGCCGGGCGGCTTGGCCGGAGAGGACATCCCGCTCCCGGCGAGAGTCGCACAGCTCGCGGAATACGTCGAGGTCGCGCATCGCGTCGGCGGGGTCGAGTCGGCGGGCAGGCTCGCGCAGGAGCGAAGCGGCAAGCAGTTCGACCCGGGGCTGGCGGCGCTGGTCTGCGAGGAAGGCGAGCTGCTGCTCGCCGGGCTCGATTCGATCTCGACCTGGGAGGCCGTGATCGGCGCCGAGCCCGCGCTCGCGATCACCCTCAGCGACGACGAGTTCGACCGCGCGCTCGAAGCGATCGCCAACTTCGTCGACCTCAAGTCGCCGTTCACGCTCGGACATTCGCGCGCGGTTGCGGACCTGGCCGCCGAAGCCGGACGCCGGCTCCGGCTCGACGCGGAGGAGATCCGCACCCTCCGCCGCGCGGCGCTTGTCGAAGACCTGGGCAGGCTCGGTGTCTCGAACGCGATCTGGGACAAGCCGGGATCGCTCGGTCCAGGCGAGTGGGAGCGCGTTCGCATGCACCCCTATCTCACGGAGCGCATGCTCGAGCAGTCGGCCGCGCTCGCGTCGCTCGGCGCGCTCGCCGTGCAGCATCACGAGCGCCTCGACGGCTCCGGCTATCCGCGCGGGCTTGCCGGGCCCGCGATCTCACGGCTCGCGCGCATCCTCGGAGCCGCCGATGCCTACCAGTCGTCGCGTGAGCCCCGACCGCACCGTCCCGCGCTCGAGGCGGACGAGGCCGCGGCGAACCTGCGCGCCGAAGCGGCGGCCGGGCGCCTGGACGCGGATGCAGTCGAAGCGGTGCTCGGGGCGGCGGGACACCGGGTGGCGCGGAGGCGCGAGGGGCCGGGCGGGCTGACCGCCCGCGAGGTCGAGGTGCTGCAGCTCGTTGCCCGCGGACTGTCGAACCGGGAGATCGCGCGTCGGCTGGTGATCTCGCCGAAGACGGTCGGGAGTCACGTCGAGCACATCTACGACAAGATCAACGCCTCGAGCCGCGCCACCGCGAGCCTGTTCGCCGTCCAGCACGGCCTCCTCCCCGAGGAGTCGTTCGCGCCGGCCTGACGCGAAGATCGGGCGTTCGCCCGATTGCGGCGCGCGCTCCGCCCGCCTAGCCTCCGTGGACACGACCAAGGAGGCAACGATGCTCAAGCTTTCGAAGGACGCGCCGGTAGAGGACCACGGCATCGTCCAGGTCCAGACCGCCGAGGGCGACGGATACACCGCGAACGTCGTCACCTTCGCGGAGAAGGTCGATCACCGGCCCCTGTTCAAGGGCCTTCCCGACGACAGCTGCCAATGCCCGCACTGGGGATACGTGCTCGAGGGCACGCTGACCTTCCAGTTCCCCGACGAGGAAGCGGTGTTCGAAGCGGGCGATGCGTTCTACGTTCCCGCGGGCCATGTTCCGGTCCACGAGGCGGGCACCCGGTACGTGCAGTTCAGCCCGCTCGCACGAGCTGGAGCAGACCTCGGCGGTGATCATGGAGAACATGCAGCAGCTCCAGCAGGCCTGACCGGCACGTTTTCGCCTGATAGGCGAAAACTGGTAGGCTAGGCCGCGTGCGGCTCGCCCTCGCGCAGATCAACTCGGTCGTCGGCGACCTGGAGGGAAACCGCGACAGGATCCTCTCGCGCCTCGAAGAGGCGCGCGGGCTGGGCGCGGACGTCGTGATCTATCCGGAGCTCGCGGTCACCGGCTACCCGCCGGAGGACCTCCTCCTCCGCCCGGGCTTCATCCGCGCGGCCGAGCGCACGCTCGAGCGAGATCGCGGCCGAGACGCGCGACGTGGTCGCGCTCGTCGGGACGCCGCACTACGACGGCGACCTCTTCAACGCCGCCGCCGTGTGCTCGGGCGGCGAGGTGAAGGCGATCGTGCGCAAGCGTTTCCTCCCCAACTACGGCGTCTTCGACGAGGACCGCTATTTCGCGTCCGGGCGCGACCTCGTGCTCGTCCGGCTCGGCGACTGCCAGATCGGCGTGACGGTGTGCGAGGACATGTGGCAGCCCGGCCCGCCGGCCACCGACCTCGCGCTCGCGGGGGCGGAGCTGCTCGTCAACCTCTCCGCCTCGCCCTTCCACGTCGGCAAGGAGCGCGACCGCGAGGAGATGTTCGTCCAGCGCGCACGCGACAACCTCTGCTTCGTCGCCTTCTGCAACGCGGTCGGCGGGCAGGACGAGCTGATCTTCGACGGGCACTCGCTCGTCCTCGACGACGAGGGGGAGGTCCTGGCGCGCGCGCCCGGCTTCGAGGAGGCGCTGCTGGTGTGCGACGTCGACCCGCACGCGGTGGTCGGGCGGAGGCTGCGGGACGTGCGCCGGCGCTCGCTCGCGCGCGAGCGGGAGGAGCTGCCCGCGCGCGTGGTCGAGGTGTCGTCGTCGCCACGCCCGGCGCCACCGGTCGAGCCTGTGATCGTGCCGATCCCGGACGACCTCGAGCAGATGCGCCGCGCGCTCGAGCTCGGGCTGCTCGACTACGTGGAGAAGAACGGGTTCCGCGAGGTCGTGCTCGGCGTGTCGGGTGGGATCGACTCGGCCCTGACCGCGGCGCTGGCCGCAGAGGCGCTCGGGCCGGAGCGCGTCCACTGCGTGTCGATGCCGTCCCGCTACTCGTCCGAAGGGACGCGCTCGGACGCGCGGCGGCTCGCGGAGGATCTCGGCTGCGACTTCCGTGAGCTGCCGATCGGGCCCGTCGTTGACGCGTACTCCGAGGTGCTGGCCGGGCCGTTCGAGGGGCTCGAGCACGACCTGACCGAGGAGAACCTGCAGGCGCGGGCGCGCGGCGTGATCCTCATGGCGCTGTCGAACAAGTTCGGCTGGCTCGTGGTCGCGACCGGGAACAAGTCGGAGCTCTCGGTCGGCTACGCGACGCTGTACGGGGACATGGCCGGCGGCTTCGCGCTGCTGAAGGACGTGTACAAGACCGACGTCTGGCGGCTCTCGCGCTACCTGAACGAGCACGCCGGGCGGGAGGTCATCCCGGCCTCGATCATCGAGCGCGCGCCGAGCGCGGAGCTGCGCGATGACCAGCTGGACGAGGACTCGCTCCCGCCCTACCCCGAGCTCGACAAGGTGCTGGAGGCCTACGTGGAGGAGGATCGCTCGCGCGACGAGCTCACGTCGGATGGGTTCGACCCGGACGTCGTCGAGCGCGCGCTGGCGTTGATCGACCGCGCGGAGTACAAGCGCCGCCAGGCGCCGCCCGGCGTGAAGCTGCGCCCGAAGGCCTTCGGGCGCGACCGGCGGACGCCGATCACGAACCGCTGGCGCGACTAGGCTCGGCCGGCATCGTCCGTTTCGGACGTCTTGCGGTCGGCGGCGATGCGAGGCAGCATTGAGGCGACGATGCCGAAGAACCCGATTGACCCCGAAACCAGGGCGCGATGGGCGGAAGCGCGCCGCGAGCTCGAGCAGGCGATCGAGCGTCTCGATGCAAAGCGGCAGGCGAGGCTGGAGCATGAGGAGCGGCGGCGGCGGCGGTTGCGCCGTCTCACCTTCGGTCTGCTCGGCGGCGCGTAGGCCCCGCTAAGCGAGCTCGCCCGAGAGCAGCGAGAACACGACCGAGTCGAACCGCGAGCCGTCGGTCGCGCGGCGCGAGGCGCGCTCGATGCCCTCGCGCGTGAATCCGACGCGTCCGGCCAGACGGATCGATGCCTCGTTCCGCGGGTCGACGCGCAGCTCGAGCCGCTCGATCCCGTTCTCCTCGAAGGCCCACTGCGCCAGAAGCCGAAGCGTCCGCGTCGCGTAGCCCTTGCCGCGCTCGGCGCCGGCGAGGAAGTACGAGCCCTCCGCGATGTCGTGGTCGTAGAACCCGAGGTTGGCGCCGCCGACGATCTCGCCGTCGACGGTGATCACGAAGACGGCCCACGTCCCCTCGGCCCACGACTGCCGCGCGCGCTCGATGTTGGCGAGGATCTCGCCGTGGTCGGGCGGCGGCTCGTCGTCCCAGAGCATCCAGCGGCGCGTGTCCTCCTCGGAGCGGATCGGGAGGAGCGCGTCTGCGTCGGCGCGGCTCGGGCGGCCGCAGCAGGACGACATCGTCCTGGAGCGGCGGATCGGGCGGGATCAGCTCGCGCACGGGCTTAGGCTTCCACAGATGCGTACGTTCGAGGTCGCGGGACTGCCTGGGCACCGGAGTGGGTCCGGGCGACCCGCGCTGCTGCTGCACGGCGGGCCGGGCCTGTCGCGACTACATGGGGCCGCTGGCCGAGGAGCTGGACGGCCTCTTCGAGACGATCCGCTACACGCAGCGCGGGACGCCGCCTGTCGACGTCAGGTCCGCCTTACACGGTCGAGATCGCACGTCGAGGACGCGATCGCCGTCCTCGACCACTTCGAGCTCGAGCAGGCGTGGGCGATCGGCCACTCGTGGGGCGGGCACCTGGCTCTCCACCTCGCGGTCGCGCATCCGGACCGAATCAGCGGGCTGATCTGCATCAACACGCTGGGCGCCCACGAGGACGGGCTGGCGGAGTTTGGCGTCAACCTGCGGAACCGCATCCCGGCCGAGGACGCCGAGCGGGCGGACAGTCTCGAAGGGACTGAGCGCCTTGCCCTGCTCTGGCCCGGCTACTTCGCCGATCCCTCGAACGCGCCGGAGATGCCCGAGTGGGAGATGGGCTCGGAAGCCAACGCCGACACGTTCACCTCGATCCACGCCCACTTCGAGGCGGGAACGCTCGCGACCGGCCTGCCGAAGCTGGAGTTGCCCGCGCTGTTCATCCACGGCGAGGCTGATCCCTTCCCCGCCTACGTCTCGCACAACACGTTCGAGCTCATTCGCGGCGCTGTGCTTGTCGAGCTTCTGGATGCCGGCCACTTCCCCTGGCTGGAGAGACCGGGCGTGATCCGCGGGGTCGTGGGGCGCTTCCTTCACTAGACGCCCACGTCGATCGGCTCCGCCGGCGGCCCGTCCGCGAGCAGCTCGCGGACGAGGGCGCCGAGCCGGCTAGGCGCGAACTGCTCCTGTGAGGCCGCGATCTCGGCGAGCGTCCACCAGCGCAGCTCGTGCACGTCCTCGGCCGCGAGATCGATCTGCGGCGCGACCACCGGAGAGTCCACCCGCACGACGTAGTAGCGCTCGACCTGGCGGATGTAGTGCTCCGCCCAGTGGAACGACGTGCTCGCGCGTCCACACGCACGGGCCGTGCTCGCGCGGCGATCCCCGCCTCCTCGAGCAGCTCGCGGCGGAGCGCCTCCTCGTGCGTCTCGCCCTCGTCGAGCGCGCCGCCCGGCGTGGCCCACCAGCTCTGGCGCGAGGTGGGACTGCGGAAGAGGACCAGCAGGATGCGGTCGTCCGGGTCGAGGACGATCGCGCGCGCGGCGACGCGCAGCTGGGGCTCGGTGCCCATAGCGCGAGCGTAAAGGCTCGTCAGCCGAGGAGTCGTGCGAGCCGCCGGAACCAGCGCAGCCGCTCGGCGTACGGAACGGCGGCGTTGGCGGGCGAAGTGGAGGGAAGGACATACAGGCGCGTCTCGCCGAGCTTCCGTTTCTGCACGCCGAGCTCGGGGCGCTCGTTGAAGGCGCCGCGGTAGGCCTCCTTGCCGACGAAGGCGATCACGCCCGGCTCGAGCTCGCGGGCGATGCCTTCCAGCCGCTCGGCCGAGCCGGCGAAGTCGCCGCGGCGGAGGTCGCCGGATCCCGGCGTCGTCCGGTAGGCCGCGTTCGTGAGCCCGTAGCCGTAGCGGGGGAGGTCGAACTGCTCCTCGGGGGCGAGGAGGCGCGGGGTCAGGCCGGCGTCGTGGAGGAGGCGCCAGAAGTCGTTGCGCGGATTGGCGAAGTGCGCGCGGGCCGCGGCCGAGACGCGACCCGGGTTGATGCCGCAGAAGATCGCCTTCAGGCCGGGAGCGAGGACGTCCGGGACGTCACTGGCAGCGCCGGTGGCGCTCACCGCGGGCGACGGGGCCGCAGCGCAGGCGCGGACGCGGGCCGAGCCGCAGCTTCGGCACGCTTGGAGTGCGCCGACGGAGTCGGATGCATGTCTTCCGCACTATGCGGCTTCCCGGTCCCGCCGGTCGAGCCGCCCCTCGAACAGCCGGCGGATCTGCTCGCCCGACAGCCTGCTGACCAGCCGCGGACGCCTCTTGATCACCACGACCCGGCGCGGCCCTCCGTAGCAGCGCTCGTAGCACTCCGCCTCGGTCATCGGCTTCCGCCCCCACCGCACGGGTCCGAAGCCTAGGTCCACTCCCGGACGTCACCCGGAACGAGCAGCGGCGCGAGCCGTGCGACGAGGGCCCGCGCGTCGAAAGCCTCGGCGGGAGCGAGTGCGCCCGCGCCGCGCCCTTCCCCGGCCATGAGCGCCTCGGCACCGCGTGCGATCAGCAGCCCGGTGAGCCGGTAGACATCGGTTCCTGTCAGGGTCGTGCGTCGTGTGCCCTGCGCGCCGCGCGCTTCCGCAACTACGGTGAACGTGGCTTTCTGCCGCTTCTCCTCGTCCGGATCCTTGCGACCCACTGCGGCGCTCAGTCGGAAGAGCGGGGCGACGATTCCCGCGGCCGGCGCGAGCCGAACGGCCACCCGGGGAGCTCTGACGTAGGAGCGCACGTCTTGGACGTCCGTGTGTCTCGGCACGGACAGCGGCTCCGTCCCGCTCCACTCGACCACCTCGCGCTCGCCGAACGGAAACGTCATCTTGCGCGACGTGGCGGCGAAGCGGGAGGGGACGAGCTGCCCTCCGCTCCAGGCGACGAGGGGCTGGCGCATGATCTGCGCCATCGAGCGGCGCGTGCCGCGACTCGACTTCGTGCCGGAGACGGAGTAGGCGACCGTGATCTCGTGCAGCGGCTCGAGGCCGTCGGCGGCGAGCCGCGCCGCCAGGTCGCCGGGGACGTAGTCGAACCCGAACGACGTGAGCAGCACCACCCCGCGTCGCTCGGCCTCCGGCCCGTACTGCTCGTACACGATGCGCGCGTAGGCCTGCTCACCGCTCGTGTCCAGGTAGTGCGCGCCGGCGCGGATCGCCGCGGCCACCGGCGCGTGGCCGAGCTCCAAAAACGGCCCGGCGCAGGACGCGACCACGGTTGCACCATCGAACGCCGCGGCCAGCGCTTCCTCGTCCTGCGCGTCCGCGACGCGGATCTCCTCTCCGCGCGCCATTGCCTCGAGCGCCTCGCGGCGGCGGCCGACGAGCCGGAGCGGGATCCCGAGCGCGCGCGCCTCGTCGCAGACGAGCCCTCCCGTGTATCCGGTCGCGCCGAGAACGGCGAGCACGGACGCAAAGATACGGTTCGGCGATGCCGATCCGGGTGAAGCCGAAGGCACTACGCGGTCGCTCTGGACCGCTCCGGCGTCATCGCGGCGGACGGGGACGAGCTCCCCGCGGGCGCCGGCTGGACGCCCGAGCACCTGCTGCTGGCAGCCGTCGCGCGCTGCGGCGTCAACTCGCTGACCTGGTTCGCGCGCAAGGACGAGATCGAGGTTCAGGCTTCGGCGACGGCGACCGGCGTGGTCGCGCGACGGGACGACGCGCGCAACGCGTTCGTCGACATCCAGTGCCGGCTCGAGGTCGAGCTGACGCCGGAGCCCGAGGACGGCAAGCTCCGTCCGTTGCTCACGCGGGCCGAGCGCGGCTGCTTCATCGGCAACTCGCTGAGCCCGCACCCGCGATACTCATGGGTCGTGAACGGAAAGGAGATCTCGTGACGGTCGAAGCCCGGCTCGACATCGACGCGGTGCGCCGCCGCTTCTCGGCGCTCGACTCGCCGCTCGCCTTCTTCGACGGCCCCGGCGGCACGCAGGTGCCGGACGAGGTGATCGACGCGATCGCGCGCTACCTCCGCGAGTCGAACGCGAACGTCGGCGGCCCGTACGGGACGAGCCGCGCGACCGAGGCGCTGATCACGCAGGCTCGGCTGACGGCGGCCGACTTCCTCGGCTGCACGCCGGAGGAGACGATCTTCGGCGCGAACATGACGACGCTCAACTTCGCGCTGACGCGCACCGCTGGGCGCGAGCTCTCGCGCGGCGACCAGGTGCTCGTGACGCGCCTCGACCACGACGCGAACGTCTCGCCGTGGCTCGAGCTGGAGCACGACCTCGGGATCGAGATCGGGTTCGTGGACATCGACGACGAATGCCGGCTCGACCTCGACGACCTCGAGCGGCAGCTGACGGATCGGACGAAGGTGGTCGCCTTCCCGGTCGCGTCGAACGCGGTCGGGACGCTGGTTGACGTCCCACGCGTCGCCGAGCTCGCGCATTCGGTGGGCGCGCTCGCCTGGGCGGACGCCGTCCACTACGCGCCGCACGGCCCGATCGACGTGGCCGCGTACGGCGTGGACGTCCTCATCTGCTCGCCGTACAAGTTCTACGGCCCGCACCTCGGGACCGCGTTCGCGCGGCGCGAGCTGCTCGAGCGCTGGCGTCCGTACAAGGTGCGCCCGGCGCCGGAGGAGCCGCCCGGCCACCGCTTCGAGACCGGGACGCTTCCGCACGAGCTGCTCGCCGGATACGTCGCGGCCGTCGAGTACATGAGCTCGATCGGCTGGGAGGCCATCCAGTCGCATGAGAACGAGCTCGGCGAACGCTTCCTCACCGGCCTGCCGGAGAAGGTCGAGCTGTACGGGCCGCGCACGCTGGAAGGCCGCGTGACGACCTTCGCCTTCAACGTACAGGGCCGAGGGGCGCGTGAAGTCGCCGAGCGGTTGGGCGAGGACAACATCGCCGTCTGGCACGGGAACTACTACGCGGTGGAGGTCATGCGCCGGCTCGATCTGGAGCCGGAAGGCGCGGTCCGCGCAGGCATCGTCCACTACAACACGGCCGAGGAGGTCGACCGGCTGGTCGAGGCGCTGGGTCGGTTTTAGCTCGTCACGGGGACGGCCGTGCGGGCAAGTTTGAGTCCGGCTAACTCCATCCTCTGTTGCGATAATCACAACCCGGCAATCCCCCGCTGGGGGTGGCGCCTTCCGGCGGAGGCGCGACGAGCGTCGAGCGGTTGTTCACCGTAAACGCCGCCGTTCGACCGCCAAGGACGATTGCGAAAGAATTCCGCTAGTAGATGTGCAACTTCTCAAGGAGTGCGAGCGGCTCATCGAGCGATTCGAACAAATCCTTGTTGTGCTTGATCATCTTGCTGCGCATGTACACGCGAAGCCACTGCTTGTAGATGTACAGCTCGTAGCGATCGAGCATGTCTCTTACGGGCAGGTCCCGTTGCGCGATGAGCCCCGCTAGAAACATCGCACACTCGAAGCCAAGCGAAATCGACTGAAAGTAGGGCGAGCCGATCGCGGAGTCGCCGGCGAGGAAGACTGGCGACCTTGCGAACGGATGGTCAATTGGCCCTGCTGTAACGAACTGCCTACTGGTCGCATTACGCGCGCGGTACAGATCCAGTGGTATCCGGAGAATCTCCAGGTCGCCGAGTATTTCCCCGTTCGTTTCCTGCTTGACGTTGTCAATGAATCTGTCCATCGACTCCGCGGCACTGGGTAGGTTGCTGCGAAGCCACTCGCCGTCGACGCGGGCCGGCATCGCCTCGTACTCTTCGGCGCTGACGCTGACAATGCCTGTGACGTGGCTGATGTTGCCGTCGTAGTGGGTGCGGTGCACCATCGGTATGAACTTGTAGTGCGCGTTCTCGATGTTCTTGTAGTACTTGCAGTATTCGTTGCAGTCGTATTGCTGCCCATACAAGAAGGTGATGACGAGCGCGTATTCGAGCCGGACCCTGACCGTGTTCGCGTCCTCATGCACCTCGCCCGAGCTGGGCACCAGGTGATCTCGAAGCAGGGAGTTGCAGCCCGTGGTGTCGATGAGGACGTCCCCCGGGTGGAGCATCGCCATCGCACTCTCCGCGTTCACAACGGCCGTGGTGCGCCTAACCCCATTCAGCCCACCCGCATCGATCAGATCGCTGAGGGAGCGCTCGATGGAGTTAAGCGGGCAGAACCCCAGCACCCAGTTGTTCAGGAGCGCACTTAGGTCCGAAGAAATGGACTGTCTGAACGCGAGGCCCTGGTCGAGCTCTTGCGGATCGAAGATGGCCCCGACGCTATCTCCGTCGATGGAATCGACGCGGTAGCTCTCGACGGAATCCGCCACGAGGTACTGCGCAAGCTGGACCATGCGCGTGCGTGTGTACTCGCGCCGCTTCTCATACAGGTGCACAGAGAACCCCTCCAGAGACTGGAGGAGTGCTGTGAGCATCAGGCCGACGGGTCCCGCGCCGACCACGTGCACTCGCATGTCGGAGGGCATTGGAGCGGCCAGCGACCTCAAGGCGGTGCGTCGTAGAGGTTTCGCAGCGAACGGGACATCCAGCAGCCATCCCCGGCGAGTTCGAAGACGTCGCTCACTCGGTAGGGCGCTTGCTCCGCGTGTCGCTCCACGCACAACATTGTGTCATGCGCCAGCTTCCCGGTCTGAGACGGCAGCTCTACGCTAGGACAGGCCGTGCGCGCAGTCGCTTGCAATCCCGCCGTTTGACCGCCCGCTAGGCAGGATGAGGTCGCGAGCGTTACGACCCGTGCGGTGGAACGAGGCGGTTGCGCTCGATCGTGAAGCCTGCCGCGCGCAGGAATGGGAGTGAATGCCCGCTTGCACATCGGTTACCGGCGGGACATCCTCCGCGATCAGGACGCGGGGTTTACGTTGGGGTAACGAACCAGACCTGGGGCCGCCCCTGAACGCCCGCCTGCTGCATCACGTCCTTCAGTTCCTCGGACGAGGCGAACGCGCGAGCCGCCTCAGCCGACGTGAAGTCGTGCCACACGGTGACCTCGTTCGGATTATCGATCGCCTGGAACACGGCGTCATCAGTGACTCCCATGGGGCGGCGCACAGCGTCGAAATCGTCGTACGCCCTCCGCCATGCTTCGTAGTCGGCAACGGTATGTCGGACAAACAAGCGAACCATTCGGGCTCCCTTCTTGATTTCCGGGCGGGTCTGAGCGGATGCCCTCTCGCGTCTTCGCAGCGCGACCGTGTTTATAGCAGCCGAACAGTGGCGTTAGCCTTCGGCAGTGACGATCTGCTCGAGCTGCGGCTATGTGAACAGCGCGAAAGCGGAATTTCGGAACGCCACGGATCCTCGGCGGCGCGGACGGTTCACTCGCGGCGACCTTCCGGTAGTGATGATTGAGCTCATGCGGAGTGTCGTCCTCGGGTGCCGATACGGTTGCTTGGAAGCTGGGTCAGAGTAGGAAGGAGTCCTCGTGTCGGTATACGACAACATTGATCGGAAGGCGGCCGGGAAGATGCAGCCGTGTCCGACCTGCGGCGGCGAGCAATTCGCACCGTGCGCCGCGGATGCATCACTCACCATTCCCGGAACCAAAATGACGACGCAGCCGCAGCAGATGGAAGCATCACTCACCGTTCCCGGAATCAGCAGAACGACGGAACCGCCGCAGATGGAACCAATGGTAATTCACGCCGTCGCAATCGCCTGTACGAACTGCGGCTGCTTGCGATTCTACGAGGTCGGCTTGGCGAATTCGAAGTAACCGCCTCGTGCACAATCCCAATGCCCGATTAGACCTCGACGCGGCAGGAGCTACGACTCGACGAGAATCACGAGCGTTTCGGGGAGAACGCCGTCGTGAGCCATCGCCTCTGCGGCCTCAGGCGTTTCCATCGCGGCCATGACCACATCCATGTCGGGCACGTCCATTAGCAGGGCGACTCGAGTCCGGTTCGTCGGGTCGACAAAGGTTCGGATGTTGGTCACTCCCAGCGGGCCGAAGAACTCTTCGCGCTTCGGCGACGCAAGCCAGTGATCCGTGTCCTTGACGTCGTGGTGAGCGATGACAGTCGGCATGGCGACTCCTTTCGGCGTGGACGCAGGCCCGCAGGGCTGGGCCGATCCTATACTCGCTCCGCCGAGAAGGGTGCCTCCTTCGAGCCGTGACAGCTGCTCTGTAACGGAGCGACGCCTGAGTCGAGTCCGGTTCGGGCAAGGATCGACGCTTCAGCATGGCGATGCGGGCTGCGCCACGAACGCCCTAGCTGAGTTATGCCGAGGCTGGCTTCGACTTCCTCGGCGGCCTCGGGTGACGCGCCAGCGCCCATCGCAACTTGGGTCGCGCGGTCATCGAGCTGCTGCTGAAGGAACTCGACCTGGCGCAGCTGAGCTCCGCACTCGATCGGCAAACCTTAGAGCGCGATCAGGGCATCATCTCAAGTAGCTCCCTTATCGGGGTCAAAAGGGCTTGAAAGCTGTCCGGTTAGGTCCGAGTAGCATCGAAGCGTGCGGCTGCTGGTCATAGGCGGGACGAGGTTCCTCGGACGGGCACTGATCGAGGACGCGCTCGCGCGCGGCCACGACGTCACGCTCTTCAACCGCGGCCAGACGAACCCCGAGCTCTTCCCCGAGGCCGAGCGGATCACCGGTGACCGCGACGGCGGGCTCGACGCGCTCGCCGGGCGCGACTGGGACGCGGTCGTCGACACGTGCGGCTACTTCCCGCGCATCGTCCGCGCCTCTGCGGAAGCGCTCAGCGACGCCGTCGGGACCTACGTCTTCATCTCCACCATCTCGGTCTACGCCGACCTGTCCGAGCCGGTCGACGAGTCGAGCCCGCTGGGGACGATCGAGGACGAGACCGTCGAGGAGTTCGGCCCCGAGTTCGAGAACTACGGCCCGCTCAAGGCGCTCTGCGAGCAGGCGGTGCAGGACGTATACGGCGAGCGAGCGCTGATCATCCGCCCCGGCTTCATCGTCGGGCCGCACGACCCGACCGACCGCTTCACCCACTGGCCGGTGCGCGCCGCGCGCGGCGGGACGATGATCGCGCCGGGGCCGCCCGAGCGACCGTTCCAGTTCGTCGACGTACGCGATCTCGCCGCGTGGATTCTGACGATGGTCGAGGAGGGCCGGAACGGCGTCTTCAACGCGACCAACGAGGGCGTGCCCCTCGGGGACGTGCTCGCCGAGGCCGACTCGGATGTGGTCTGGGCGCACGACGAGTGGCTGGTCGAGCAGGGCGTGGACGAGCAGGAGCTGCCCCTCTGGTCCGCGGACGCTCGCTTTGCCGCGCTGCACGAGGCGAACGTGTCCAGGGCAGTCGCCGCCGGCCTCACGTTCCGCCCGCACGCCGAGACGTCGCGCGACACGCTCGCCTGGCGAGGGATCGACGCGGAGCTGAACGCCGGCATGAACGCGGAGCGGGAGGCCGAGTTGATCGCCGCGTGGCGCGAACGCCCATCCTCGTAACGGGGATGCACCGATCCGGGACGACCTGGGTCGGGCGCATCTTGACCGCCTCACGCGAGGCCGTCTACCTGCACGAGCCGCTCAACCCGCTCTCCGCGCCGCAGCTTCTCGGCCTACGAATCGAGCGGCAGTACGTGTACATCACGGAAGAGGACGAGAACGGCTTTCCCGAGGCGTACCGGCGCCTCCTGGGCTTCCCGCTCGGCGCAGCCCGCGCCGAGCGCAACGCTGCGCAGCAGCTGCGTCGCGCGGTGCGGCTCGCGCATGCTCGGGTGACCGGCGCACGCGCCCTGCTGAAGGATCCTTTCGCCGTCTTCTCCATCCCGTGGTTCGCGCGCCGGCTCGGCGCGCAGGTCGTCGTCGTCGTGCGCCGGCCCGAAGCCGTCGCGGGCAGCGCGAAGCGGCTCGGCTGGGGGTTCGATACGCGCTGGGTGCTGGGCCAGCCGCTCCTCATGCGGGACCGTCTGGAGCCGTACAGAGCCGAGCTCGAGGCCCAGCCTGACACTCTCGTGGGCCAGTCCGCTCTCCTCTGGAAGATCGTGTACGGCACCGTTCGCGAGGACGCGCGCGAGCTCCCGCAGATCACGCTCGTCCGGCACGAAGACCTCTCGCGGGAGCCGCTCGACGGCTTCCGGCGCCTGTATGGATCGCTTGGCCTCACCTTCGGCGAGCGTTCGAGAAATGCCGTCGAGCGGACGACCAGCGCGAGCAACCCGCCCGAAACCGACCTCTCGGTTCCCGGGTCGGTCCTGGTGAACAGCGAGGCGAACCTCGAGAGCTGGAAGACGCGTCTGACGCCGGAGGAAGTGGAACTCGTGCGCGCGGAGACGGACGAGCTCGCCGCCGAGCTCTACTCGTAGGCGGCGCGGGCGCGGGCCCAGCGCTCGTCGTCGCGCCGGATGAGGTCCGGGTCGACGCCGCGCGCCGCGGCGAGCTCGACGGTGAGGACCTGGAATCGCACGATGTCCACGACCGGGTGGACGGTTGGAACGAGCGTTGCGTCGCACCCGAGCGCCTCGAGCGCTGCGACCGCGCCGTGCGCACGCTCGGCGGCGCGGCCCTCGCCCTCGAGGACGAAGCAGCGAACCGACTCGTCGATCGCCGCGAGGTAGCCGTGCAGTAGCTGCTCCGTCTCGTGTACCTCGGCCGCGACGAACGCACCTTCGCGCAGCTTGAGCACGGCCTCCTGCGCCGTCGGCCAGTCGCGGCCGGCACCCGCGACGAGCCAGCGTTCGTGGTCGGAGACGGGAAATGGGTCGGCGATGGCCGCCGCAACCGCGCCGGAAAGCCACGCGACATCCTCGCCTCGGAGCGCCGCAAGTGCCGCCACCGCGCACGTGTAGCTCGCGGTGTGGCAGTAGCTCTTCTCCACCTCGGGCGTCGAGACGAACACCTCCTCGCACAGCTCCGCGATTGGGCTCTCCGCGACGGCGGTCACGCACCACTTGGGTCCCGGGAACGCGCGTGCCGCCTCGAGCGTCAACGGCGTCTCCCCCTCGTGGCTGAGCAGGACGAGGAGCTCGGCGTCCCGGCGCGGCGCGAGCACGAGCTCGAGCGCCTGCACGGCCTCGCCGCCGGTCTGGGCTGCGTGGAAGGACGTCCCGCAGCCGGTGAGCAGCACGCGCGCGTCCGGGAAGCGGCGGTCGGTCGGCACCTGCGTCAGCCATTCCGGCTGCGCCTGGATCCCCTGCCGCGTGAATTCTCCGTTCGGCATCGCCCAGCGACGATACTGCCCGCGTGAGCCTCTTGTACCTCGTCCGTCACGCGCAGGTGCTCCTGCGCGGCGACCAGCCGATGCCCTCCTGGCACCTGTCGCCGACCGGCGAGCAGCAGGCACGCGACCTCGCGCGCTCGCCGGTGTGGCGCGACTTGACCCTGATCGCGTCCAGCCCGGAGGCGAAAGCGGTCGCGACCGCGCAGCCGATCGCCGGGACGACCGGGCTCGACCTGCGCATCGACCCCGACTTGCACGAGGTCGACCGCGGCACGACGCCGCTCGTGAGCCAGGGCGAGTACCACGCGCTCGTCGCCGCACACTTCGCCTCTCCGAACGAGAGTGTGTCCGAGTGGGAGACGGGAGCCGACGCTCGCGCCCGCGTCGTCGCCTGCATCGACCGCTTGACGAACAGCGCGGAAGGCGACGTCTGCGTCGTCTCGCACGGCCTCGTCCTCAGCCACTACCTCGCGAACCTGCGCGGCATGGACGCACCGAACCTGGAGGAGTGGGCCGCGATCCCGCTGCCCGGCGTCGCCACCGTCGACCTCGTGACCAACGAGCTCGTCCAACCGTTCGTCTCGCTGATGGAGTTCATGGGCCTGGCATGAGCCTGCGGATCGTCCACCGTGAGCGAGTCCGCTTCCGCGACTGCGACTCGCTCGGCCACGTGAACAACGCGGTGTACCTCACGTACCTCGAGGAGGCGCGCGTCGACCTGCGCAACGAGTTCGGCTTCGACTGGACGCAGATGATCCTGGCCCGCTGCGAGATCGACTTCCGCGACCAGGTCTCGGTCGGCGAGGTGGTGGAGGTGACCGTGTGGCCGACGCGTGTGGGGAACAAGAGCTTCGACCTCGCCTACGAGCTCAAGGTCGGCGACCGGCTCGTGGCGGAGGCAAAGACCGTGCTCGTCGCCTTCGACTACGAGCGGGGGGAGTCGGTTCCGCTCCGGGATGATTGGCGTAAGCTGCTCTCGGAATGAGCACCTACGAGCGCCACACCCTCGCGAACGGCCTGCGCGTCCTGACCGCGCCGCTGCCCCAGGCGAAGTCCATCACCTGCTTCATCATGGTCGCGTCCGGCTCCCGCTACGAGACCAAGGACACGAACGGGATCGCCCATTTCACCGAGCACATGGTCTTCAAGGGCACGGAGCGGCGCCCGACCGCGCGCGACATCGCGGCCGAGGTCGACGCGATCGGCGGGGAGTTCAACGCCTTCACGAGCAAGGAGTACACGGGCTACTACGTCCGCTGCGCGGGCGAGTCGCGCGAGATTGCCATGGACGTCCTCGTGGACATGCTCCGCAACTCGAAGTTCGAGCCGGACGAGATCGAACGCGAGAAGGGCGTGATCATCGAGGAGATGAACATGTATCTCGACACGCCGCGAGACCTCGTCGACAACGTGTACGAGGAGGTGCTGTACGGCGACCAGCCGCTCGGCTGGATGGTGCTCGGCCGCAAGGAGGCGATCCGCGCCGCCAATCGCGAGACGTTCCTCGACTACCTCGGCCACTGGTACAAGCCGGGGCGGGTCGTGGTCGGGCTCGGCGGTCTCATCGAGGGCGACTTCCTCGGCCAGATCGAAGAGCTGCTCGGAGACCTGTCGGGGAATGGAGCCGACGGGCCCGCGCCACTCCAGCCGGTCGACGCGGAGCACACGCGGATCAAGCTCCACACGAAGGACTCCGACCAGGCGCACCTCTGCCTCGGCACGATCAGCTACCCGCTCAAGCATCCCGACCGCTACGCGCTCCAGCTGCTCGCGGTCGTGCTCGGGGGCGGCATGTCCTCGCGGCTCTTCACCGAGGTGCGCGAGCGCCGCGGCCTCGCGTACTACGTCTTCGGCACCAACTACAGCTACACGGACACGGGGACGCTCTACTCGCAGGCAGGCGTCGACCTGAACCGGATCGACGACGCGATCTCGACGGTGGCCGGGGAGCTGAAGAAGATGGCGGACGAGACGGTGCCGGCGGACGAGCTCGAGAAGGCGCGCTCGTTCGCGAAAGGACGCTTCACCCTGCAGACCGAGAGCCCGCAGGGTCTCCTCCAGTTCGGGCTTCGGCGCGAGGTGCTCGAAGGTGGAGCCGTCGAGCCGCAGGACGTGCTGGACGGGTTGGACGCGGTCACGGCCGAGGACGTCCAGCGCGTCGCTCAGGACGTGATCGGGCGCAACGCGTTCACGCTCGCCGTCGTCGGCCCGTTCGACGACGAGGAGCGCTTCGCGAAGCTCCTGAACTAAAGCTCCTGAGCTAAACGGAAGATTCGCGCGGGTTCTGCCGTCTTGCGGTCACACGATCGGAAGGGGCAGAAGATGAAGCGCACCCACCACATTCGCAACTCCGTCGTCCTCCTGGTTTCGGTAGCAGCGCTGGTTGCGCCGGCCGGAGCGATGGCCTATCCCGTCATCGGCGACGATCCGTCCACCGCGCAGTCCCAGGCCGAAGGACACGCCTGGTACGTGAAGTACACGAAGAGCCGCAGCGTCAAGATCAAGCCCGTCAAGCCGGCGAGCAAGCCGAACACGCTCTGCCCAGGCAAGACGATCTGCCGGAAGCCGTAGCCGACCCGACACAGCGAGGAGTCGTCCCTGAGAACGGGGCGACACCTCTGCGGAGACCCGGAGCTACTCCGCTTCTACGCGGCGCTTGAAGAACCCGCCCGGCTTCAACTCACCCTCGGGGCCGATCGGCCACATGATCACGGTCTCGTACTCGTTGGGGTCGCTGACCTCCTCCGGATCGGTGACGTAGATCTCGCGCGGCGCATCCGTCGGCGTCAGGCCGTTCTCCTCCATCACTTCGCTCATCAGGCGATAGGACTTGCCGAGGGCGGTGTAGGGGCCGACGTGCTTCATCACGAGCGCCCGCGTCGCCGGGAGTGTCGTCGGCTCGATGCGTCCGCGGCCGGGAACGTCCTCTGCGACCGGCCAGCCGATCTGCGTGTCGAGAGTCCCGTCCTCGTTCGGGAAGGGACAGACGCAGATCGGCGGTCCGTGGAAGCCGAGTCCGAGCTCCTGCACGTACGCGTGCACCTCCGCGATGTCCCTCGGCACGACCTCGGACATCTCGTCCTGGTGGACGTGCTCGCGTACCACGAGCGCCTTCACCTCGTCCACGTCCTGGATTCCGATTTCGAACTTGACCATCTCCTTCTCGGGCACGAGTTGCTCCTTTCCGTCGATCAGTCGGGACAACTCCTCCAGCGTGTGCCGCAACTCGACCGCGCGGCCCTCGAGCCGCGCGCGGTGCGCCTCGAGCCCTTCGCGCAGGGTCTCGGGCGGCGCGTGCAGAAGCTCACGCACCTCCTCGAGCGGAACGTCGAGCTCGCGCAGCCTCCGGATCGCCTCGCCGTCGCGCGCCTGCTCGAGCGTGTACCAGCGGTAGCCGGTGTCCTCGTCCACGTGCGCGGGGACGAGCAGGCCGATCGCGTCATAACGCCGGAGCGTGCGGATGGTCAGGCCGGTCGTGCGGGCGAAGCGGCCGATCGAGAGGAGCTGCGCCGTGGAGAGTGTCATCGCCGCGAGCGTACGGCCTCTCCCGAGGGGGAGCAGGGCTCGTCACGGGAGCGTGGCGAGATCCTCTTCGAGGTGTTCCCGGTCCTCGGCGTCGGCAACCTGCGCGGCCAGCTCGCGGGCACGCGCGGCACAGCGCTTCGCCTCGTCCTCGTTGCCCGCAGTCAGGTGAGCGCGGGCGAGCGCCTCGTACGCATACGGAATGTCCCAGTCGGCGATGTCATCCTGGCTCGCCTCGCAGTACGCCAGGCAGCGTCCGGCGTGGTAGAGAGCGGGCTCGGCGCGGCCCAGCGTGACGTAGACGCGGGAGATCTGCCACTCGCCGCGCGCGAGGTTCGCGCCCGTCCCGACCGCGGCCCAGTGGTGCCGGGACGCGTGCGCGGCGTTGATCATCTCGTCGTCCTGCTCGGGCGTCCGCTCGGGCAGCTCCATGAGCGACCAGGTGCGGTTGAAGAGGTCGACCGCCGTCTGCCGCTCGTCCTGGGCATGCATAACGAAGAGGCTATAGCGGAAAGAGGGAGCATGGACACCCTCGCCACTCCGCTCGCGCTCCTTGCCGCCCTTTTCTTCGCGCTCGCCACCGTTCTCGAGCAGAAGGGCGCGATGGAGGAGCCGGAGGACGGCGCGCTGCATCCCGGGTTCCTCGCACGGCTCGTGCGCAAGCCGGTGTGGCTCGCCGGGCTCGGCGCGGACGCGCTCGGCTACGGGGCGCAGGCGGCGGCGCTCGGCTTCGGGCGGCTCTTGTCCGTGCAGCCGCTGCTCGTCGCGAGCGTCGTCTTCGCGCTCCCGCTCGGGGCGAAGATCACGCACCAGCACATCGGCCGGCGCGAGATCCTCGGCGCATCGGCCGTGTGCGCGGGGTTGATCGTCTTCCGCCTCGTGGCGACGCCCTACGGTGGATCGTCCGACGCGACCGCCGCCAGCTGGCTGATCGGCGCGGCGGTCATCGGGGGACTCGCCGCCCTGCTCGTCCTCGCGAGCATCGGCCGAAGGCCGAGCGTGCGCGCGACCTTCCTGGGAATCGCCGCGGGAATGATCCTCGGCGGCCTCGTCGCCGCGCTGACGAAGTCGACCGTCGACCGCTTCGACGACGGCTTCGCGGCCGTGCTCGCCGACTGGCACGTGTACGCGCTCGCGGGCGTGGCGCTGACCGGCTTCCTGCTCGCGCAAGCCTCCCTGCAGACCGGCGCGCTGGCGCCGGCGATGACGAGCGAGACGGTGCTGGAAGCCCTCGCCGGCGTGGTCGTCGGCATCACTGTGCTCAACGAGCGCCTCGACCAGAGCTCCGCCGAGACGGTCGTATCGCTCCTCGGGCTGGCCTTGGTCGTCGCCGGACTCCTGATCCTGTCTCGCTGCCGCGGTGCGGTCAGGCCTCGTGAACCATCCACACGTTCGGCTCCCAGTAGCGGCCGGCGTCCCGCTCTCGGTCGATCTCGAGCGTAGCCAGCCCGCCCGGGAAGACGTATTCCCCGCTCTCGGGGAACGGCATCTGCGTCCACTCCTCCCACTCGGCGACGGTGCCGGTGATGCGCAGCGACTGCGGCTCCGGCTTGAGCACCGTTCCCCCGGCACGCTCGTGCACGCGCATCCACGGGTCGAACAGCAGCCCGTCCTCGCGCCGCCACGCCGCGTAGCGCTCGATCGGAACGAGCGGATAGCGGTCCTTCCAGTTCGGCCGCACCGGTGCGATGAGCCCACCGAGATCGTTCGACCGCGCAATCTCGACCATCGCGCGCAGCGCCTCGGCGCTCAGCCCGCGGCCCTGCAGGCGGCCGGGCACGACGATGAGAAGCGCGCACAGGACGTCGGCGCCCTCCTCGTCGAAGCCGCGTGCGATCGCGCCGTCGATGCCGGCGGGAAGGTCCTCGACGGTGCCGTCCCAGCGGACGGGAACGCAGCGCGCCCGGGCGAGGATCTCTTCGCCGTCCACGAGATGGAACTGGAACTCGGGCCGCTCCTCGGTCAGGCGGCCCCAGTAGCGGTTGAGGACGTCTCCGTGGTTGTTGTACTCGGGGAGCTGGTCTTTGACCGCCTCCCACGCGGGCTCGGCCAGGTCGGGCCGTTCGGCGACGGTCAGCGCTCTGACGATGCGCGCTTCTCGAGCTCCTCGACCACGGTCGGGTCGGCGAGCGTCGTCGTGTCGCCCAGCTCCCGTTGCTCCGCGACGTCGCGCAGTAGGCGGCGCATGATTTTTCCGCTCCGCGTCTTCGGCAGCTCCGGCGTGAAGACGATGTTCGCCGGCTTGGCGATCGGCCCGATCTTCTTGCCCACGTGGTCGCGGAGCTCTTCGAGCGTTTCCACCGATCCTTCCGCGCCTCCCTTGAGCGTCACGTAGGCGACGATCGCCTGTCCCGTACGCGGATCGGAGCGGCCGCACACGGCGGCTTCGGCGACCTCGGGGTGGTCCACGAGCGCGCTCTCCACCTCGATCGTCGAGATGCGGTGGCCCGAGACGTTCATCACGTCGTCGACCCGGCCGAGCAGCCAGAAGTCGCCGTCCTCGTCGATCCGCGCGCCGTCGCCCGCGAAGTAGACGTCGCCGAAGCGCGACCAGTACGTCTCGCGGTAGCGCTTGTCGTCCCCGTAGATCCCTCGCAGCATCGCCGGCCACGGGCGCTTGAGCACGAGGTAGCCGCCCCCGCCCGGCCCGACCTCCTCGCCCTGCTCGCTGTACACCGCCACCTCGATCCCGGGGAACGGCTTGGTCGCCGACCCGGGCTTTGTTCGGGTTACGCCCGGCAGCGGGGCGATGAGGATCATCCCCGTCTCGGTCTGCCACCACGTGTCCACGACCGGGCAGCGTCCGCCGCCGATGTTCTCGCGGTACCACACCCAGGCCTCGGGATTGATCGGCTCGCCGACCGTCCCGAGGAGGCGCAGCGAAGAAAGGTCGTGCTTCTGCGCGTGCTCAGACCCCCACTTCATGTGCGTGCGGATCGCAGTCGGCGCCGTGTACAAAATGTCCACGTCGTAGCGCTCGACGATGTCCCACCACCGGTCGCGATCCGGAAAGTCGGGCGTCCCCTCGTAGATCACGCCGGTAGTGCCGTTGCACAGCGGCCCGTAGACGATGTAGCTGTGGCCGGTGACCCAGCCGATGTCGGCCGCGCACCAGTACACGGAGTCGGGCTTGACGTCGAAGATGTAGTAGTGCGTCGTCGCGGTGCCGACCAGGTAGCCCGCGGTCGTGTGGACGATGCCCTTCGGCGCGGCGGTCGTTCCGCTCGTGTACAGCAGGTAGAGGATGTCCTCGGCGTCCATCGGCTCGCACGGGCACTCGGCGTCGTCGGTCGCGATGTCGTGCCACCAGACGTCACGGCCCTGAGCCCAGTCGATGTCGCCGCCGGTGCGACGGAGGACGACCGCCTGCTTGACGGTGGGTGAGTTCGCGAGCGCCTCGTCCGCGTTGCGCTTGAGTGGGACGGTCTTGCCGCCGCGCAGCCCCTCGTCCTGCGTGATCAGCAGCTCGCACGCCATGTCGTTCAGGCGCTCCGACAGCGAGTCGGCCGAGAAGCCGCCGAAGACGACGGTGTGCGGCGCGCCGATGCGCGCGCACGCGAGCATCGCGACCGGCAGCTCGGGAACCATCCCCATGTAGATCCCCACCGGCGTCCCTTTGCTGACGCCGAGGCTCTTCAGCGCGTTCGCGAAGCGGACGACCTCGCGCTGGAGGTCGGCGAAGGTGAGCGTGCGCCGCTCACCCTCGGGCTCGCCCTCCCAGTGGTAGGCGACCTTGTCGCCGAGGCCGGCCTCGACGTGCCGGTCGACGCAGTTGTACGCGACGTTCAGCTTCCCGCCGACGTACCACTTCGCGTGCGGAAGCTCCCACTCGAGGAGCTCCTGGAACGGCTCGAACCACGTGACGCGTTCGCGTCCCTCCGTCTCCCAGAACTCCCGCCAGTCGCGCTCGTAGATTTCGGGCTGCGCGTTCGCCTGCGCGGCGAACTCGGGCGGAGGGTCGTACGTGCGCTCCTCGAGGAAGAGCGTCTCGATCGCCTGGTCGCTCAAGGAGCGAGGTCGTACGGGAACTTGGTCAGGTTCTCGTAGCCGTCCTTGGTAACGAGGATGAGATCCTCGAGGCGGACGCCGCCGTAGCCCTGCCGGTACAGGCCGGGCTCGATCGTGACGACGTCGCCGGCCACGAACGGCTTGTCGGCGAGCAGCCCGAGCCCGGGCGCCTCGTGTACCTCCAGGCCCACGCCGTGCCCGAGACTGTGGAAGAACCCCTCGTCGAGCGGCTTGCCCGGTTCCTTCGTCCGCTGCGTCTTCTGGCCGGCCTCCTCGAAGATGTCGCACGCGATGTCGAAGAGCTCCTTGCCGGTGACGCCCGGCTTGATCGGCTCGATCGTGCGGTCGACGGCCTCCTTGACCAGCCGGTGCCACTCCACGATCTCCTCGTCGGGCTCGCCGACGACGAAGGTCCTTGTCATGTCCGCGTAGCACGCTGATTCCTTGTCCTTGGGGAAGAGGTCGACGACGACCGGGGAACCGGGCTGGATCTGTCCCGACCCCGTGTCGTGGCCGCGCGCACCTTGTTCGCCCCAGGCCACGATGAAGTCGTCGCTGGTCGCGCCGCCGTCCATGAAAGCCTGGCTGACTGCGACCTTGACGCGCTCTACCGTCAGCGGCTCGCCGTCCAGCACGAGGCCGCCGTCCCCCGGCTCGGAGGCGCGGAGCATGTCCGCGACCACGTGCATCCCCGCTTCGGTCGCCTTCTGCGCGCGCCGGATGCCCGCGATCTCGGCCTCGTTCTTGGAGCGGCGGCGCTCGTCGAAGAGCTCCTCGTCGGCGCGCAGCTCGATTCCGTTGTCGCGTAGGAAGTCGGCAAGATCGACGGGAAACCAATATGGGACGGCCGCGTCCGAGATGCCCAGATCGCGGCAGGCGCGCAGAAGCAGCTCGTTGCGAATCTCCCGCGGCTTCTTCCCGGACTTGAGCAGCTCGTCGATCCCGTAGTCGTCCGGCATCCGCGTCTCGACGCCCAGCTTCCTCATCTTCTCGATCTCGAGCACGTTGGTCAGGACGTAGCGCGACCCGTTGTTCTCGGCGTACAGGAAGGCGTCGCCGATCGCGACGGGAAGCTCGTGCCGAAGCTCCGCCGAGCGCTCGGTGTCGGCGTAAATCAGGACCTGGTCGGCCATGACGGCCATCCTAGTCGCTCTACGTAGACTCCAGAGCGATGGACGACGTGCTCGATCGAGCGCAAAAGCTGTTCGCGTCGTACGACGAGGAGCTTCGTCGCGAGCTGCCCGCGGACGCCGAGATCTTCGACGCCCACGTCCACCTGGGCAACGACATCGACGGCATGAGCGGGACGTTCGACGAGCTCATGGGCATCACCGACCGCTACGGCATCTCTCGCTGTTTCATGTTCTGCATGGACGAGCCGGACCGGCATCCGGCCTTCCGCGCGCCGAACGACCGGTCGCTCGAGTACGCGAAGCGCTCGAACGGTCGCTTCATCCCCTTCGTCCGGCTCGACCTGAGCGAGGACCCGGTCGAGGAGGCCACGCGCTGCCTCGACCTCGGCGCGCGGGGGATCAAGCTCCACCCGCGAGCGCAGCGCTTCCTCCTGAACGACCAGCGGCTCGCGCCGATCTTCGAGCTCGCGGCCGACCGCCGCGTGCCGATCCTCATCCACGGGGGTCGGGGGCTGCCGCCGATCGCCGACAATCTCGCGCGCCTCGTCGAAGCGAACCCGGACGCGCAGCTGATCATCGCCCACGGCGGGATCGCCGACCTGGCCGCGCTGGCCGAGCGTTTCAGCGGCAAGGCCGGCGTCTTCTTCGACACCTCCGTGTGGAGCCCGGTCGACCTGCTGGACATGTTCCGGCACGTCTCGGCCGAGCAGGTGCTGTTCGCCTCCGACTCTCCCTACGGCCAGGAGCCGGCGTCGATGCTGATCGCGCTCCGAACCGCACGCGCATCCGGCCTGGACGAGGACGATGTCCGCAACATGCTCGGCCGGAGCGCCGCGCGCATCGCCGACGGCGAGCCGCCGCTCGAAACGACCAAGCCGCGCGGCGGCGACGTCTTCACGCAGCCGATGGTCTTTGCCCGCATCCACCAGTACCTGTCCATGGCGACTCCGCTTCTGTGGACGCGCCAGCCGGACACGATCGGCGTCCTCGGCCTGGCCCTGAACGCGACGAACGAGCGAAACGGCAAGGTGCCGGAGGACCTCGACCGCATCAAGGAGCTGCTCACGACCGCGCACGACCTGTGGCGCGCCGCGCCGGAAATCGAGGACGAGCAGGAGAAGCGCCGGCTCAGCAGGATGACGTTCCGCCTCATCCACCTGGCCGACATCTGGGCGGTGACCGCCGATGTCTGACCTCACCATCAACGGGCAGCGCTACCCGCTCACGGCGGACGTCGGGCGCTCGCTCGCATCCGTCCTGCGCGACGACCTCGGCCTGACCGGGACGAAGATCGGCTGCAACGAGGGCCACTGCGGCGCCTGCACCGTCCTGCTCGACGGCGTGCCCACGCTCTCCTGCATCACGCTCGTCCATACGGTCGACGACCGCGAGGTGACGACGATCGAAGGCCTGCGCGACCATCCGCTGGTCGACGCCTTCGTCCGGACGGATGCGCTGCAGTGCGGCTTCTGCACACCCGGGCAGATCGTCTCGGCCGCGGCGCTCGTCCAGGCCAATCCGAGTCCCAGCCGCGAGGAGATCCGGCACGCGATGTCGGGGAACATCTGCCGCTGCGGCGCCTATCCCAAGATCGAGGAGGCTGTTCTGACGTGGCAAGGCTGATCCGCACCGAGAAGGAGGTCGAAGGCAACTACACCGAGCAGTGGATCGTGGTCGACGAGGACCCCGTCCCACAGTGGCCGGCCGGCCCGCTGGAGATCGTCGGTCGCCCGCTCGCGCGCGTGGACGGACGCGAGCGCGCACGCGGCGAGGCCGTCTACACGGCCGACGTCCAGCTCCCGGGAATGCTCCACACGGCCGTCCTGCGCAGCCCGCATGCGAATGCGCGCGTGACCAAGCTCGACCTCTCGCGCGCCCTCGAGGCGCCCGGCGTGCGCGCCGCTCTCACCCCCGACGACCTCGACGTGCTGACGCGCGAGCCCGGGTATCCCGGCGCCGCGGTCGCCGCGATCGCAGCCGACACGCTCGACCAGGCGGAGGCCGCGCGCGAGCTGGTCGACGTCGAGTGGGACGTCCTGCAGCCGCTCCTCGACCCGGAGGAGGCGGTCGAGAAGGGGTCGCTGATCGACGAGCCGGAGCGCTACGAGCGCGGAGACGTCGAGAAGGGACTCGCCGAGGCCGACATCGTGGTCGAGGCCGAGTACCGGACGCAGACCGTCCTGCACAACTCGATGGAGACGCACCAGTCGGTCTGCCAGTGGGAAGGGGACGTCCTCAACCTGTACACCTCCACGCAGTTCATCTGGGGCGTGCGCGAGGAGACCGCCGAGAAGCTCGGGATCCCGCAGGACAACGTGCGGGTCATCTGCAACTACATGGGCGGCGGCTTCGGGGCGAAGAACCATCCCGGCGAGTACACGTTCATCGCCGCCGAGCTGGCGAAGCGCACCGGCCGACCCGTCCGCTGCGCGCTCACGCGCAAGGAGGAGAACCTCGCGAGCGGCAACCGTCACGCGACCGTCCAGCGGCTGCGCGCAGGCGCGAAGGCGGACGGGACGCTGACGGCGCTCACGGGCGACTTCGTCATGGCCGTCGGCTTCCGCGGCTTCAAGAGCTGGACGGCGGGGCCGATGAAGATGCTGTACGCGTGCCCGAATGTCTCCACGGTCGAGTACGGCGCGAAGCTCAACACCGGCCCGAACGCGGCCTTCCGCGCCCCCGGATTCGTCGAGGGGACGTTCGGCCTCGAGTGCCTGCTGGACGAGCTCGCCGCCAAGCTGGAGATGGATCCGCTCGAGGTCCGGCGCCTCAACCACGCCGACAGTGACGTAGTCGAGGACCGGCCGTTCTCTTCCAAGAACCTGATGGAGTGCTACGCGCGCGCCGAGCCGCACTGGGCGAAGCGTGAGGAAGTGCGGGCGCGCTCGGAAGGCCCGTGGAGGCACGGCATCGGCATGGCGAGCCAGATCTGGTTCGGCGCCGGCGGCCCCCCGTCGTACGCGTGGGTGCGGGTCGGATCGGACGGCCGCGCGGTCGTCGTCACCGCGATGCAGGACATCGGCACCGGCTCCCGCACGGCGATGGCCCAGATCGCCGCCGAGGAGCTCGGCCTCCCGGTTGAACGAGTCCAGGTTTCTTTGGGCGACTCGGCCCGCGGCCCGTACGCGGCGATCTCCGCAGGCTCGTCCACGATCCCGAGCATGGGCCCGGCGGTGCGCGCGGCCGCCCATGACGCGGCGCGGCAGATCATCGAGATCGCGGCGCAGCGCTACCACCTGGAGGAGCGCGTCCTCTCGCTCAAGAACGGCAACGTCGTCTCCACGGACGGTGGCTCCTGGCCGGTCGAGGAGGTGACGGGCCTGCTCGCGGACGCGCAGATCCTCGGCAAGGGCGCCCGCGGGCCGAACCCGACCGGGATGCGCGTCCTCACCTTCGGCGTCCAGGTCGCGGAAGTGGCCGTGGACGTGGAGACGGGCGAGGTGCGCGTGGACAAGATCGCAGCCATCCACGACGTCGGGCGGGTCATCAACCCGCTGGGCGCGTCCAGCCAGGTCGAGGGCGGGATCATCCAGGGCCTCGGGCACACGTTCTCGGAGAACCGCCTGCTGGATCCCAACACCGGCGCCGTTCTCAACCAGACGCTCGACGCGTACAAGATGCCGACGATCGCCGACGTGCCGGAGCTCGTCACCGAGCTGGTCGACATCCCCGACGAGCACCTCACCAACCTCGGCGCCAAGGGGCTCGGCGAGCCGCCGATCATCCCGACGTCCGCCGCCATCGCGAACGCGATCCGCGACGCGACGGGCGCCGACGTCCGCGAGCTGCCGATCACGCGCGAGGAGATGCTGCGCGCGCTGGCGGAGGCGAAGGAAAAGGAGAAGCAGCGTGGAGCTCCTGCAGCCGTCTAGCCTCGACGAGCTGGACACGGCCGGCCCCGGCCTCCTGCTCGCGGGAGGGACGGACGTGGTCCCGATCATCCGCAACCGGCTGATCGACATCGACACGCTCGTGGACATCCGCTCGGTCGTCCCGCGCGGGATCGACGGGACGACGATCGGCGCGGGCACGACTCTGGCCGAACTGGAGGTCGACCCGGAGATCCCGGCCGCGCTGCGCGAGGCGTGCGCGTCCGCCGCGTCCCCGCAGCTGCGGGCGATGGGCTCGATCGGCGGCAACCTGCGCCAGGCGACCCGCTGCTGGTACTGGCGGATGAAGTTCCCGTGCTACCTGCACGGGGGCGACCGCTGCTATGCGCAGACGGGGATGCACCGCGAGCACTCGGTGTTCGCCAACGACCGCACGGCCTCGGCACATCCCTCGGACCCGGCGGCGGCGCTCCTCGCGCTCGGCGCGCGCCTGCGGACGAACCGGCGCGAAATGCCGATCGCGGAGCTCTACCGGCTCCCGAGCGACGACAACCGCGACATCGTCACCCTCGACTACGACGAGGTCATCCTCGACCTCGACGTACCTCGACCGGACGCGAGCACCTACCTGAAGGCCGCCGACCGGCAGAAGTGGGCATTCCCCCTCGTCGGCGTCGCCGCGGCGCGTTTCGGCGAGGACGTGCGGCTCGGGCTCGCCGGCGTGGCGCCGATCCCCTGGGCCCTGGACTCTGCAGACGATCTCGATGTCGGCGACGCCCCTCGACGGAACGGCGTACAAGCTCGAGATCGCCAGAGCCTTGATCAAGCGTGCGGTCGAAGCGGTTCGCTAGCGCCGCCGCCGTCCTGCTCGCTGTCCTGGCGGCGAGCGCGTGCGGTGGCGGCGGCGGGGGAAGCACCAAGCAAAGCGGCGGCTGCACCGACGTATCCGCGCCGTCGCCGAAGGACGAGTCGAATCACCAGGCGCCCACGTCCGAGCTCGACGCCGGCAAGACCTACCGCGTCGCCGTCGAGACGAATTGCGGGACGTTCACGATCACGCTCGACACCAAGGCCTCGCCGAAGACGACGGCCTCGTTCGTATCGCTGGCCGACGACGGCTACTTCGACGACACGACCTTCCACCGCATCGTGCCGGGATTCGTCATCCAGGGCGGCGACCCGACCGGCAAAGGAACCGGCGGGCCCGGGTACACGACCGTCGAGCCACCGCCGCCCAGCACGGCGTACGTCCACTACGTGGTGGCGATGGCAAAGGCGCCGTCGGAGCCGCCGGGCGCGGCCGGGAGCCAGTTCTTCGTCGTAACGGGACCGGACGCGCAGCTTCCGGCGGAGTACGCCCTGCTCGGGAAGGTGACGGATGGGCAGGCTGTCGTCGACCGGATCGGGAAGCTGGGGGATCCGAACACCGAGGCGCCGACGCGCACGGTCGTCATCCAGAAGATGTCTGTCGAGACGTCCTGATCACCGCAGTCGTCCTCGCCGCCGGCGCCGCCACTCGGTTCGGTTCTCCCAAACAGCAGCTGCTGCTGGCGCCCGTGCTGCAACGCGTCCGCGCCAGCGAGGTGGACGACGTGCTCGTGGTCATCGGCGCCTACCAGGTCGAGACGGAAGCGCGGACGGTCAAGTGCTTCGAATGGGAGCGCGGCCCCGGCGCGTCGCTGCGCTGCGGGCTCGTGGAGCTGGGAGAGGATGTCGAGGCCGCGATTGTCGTCCTCGCCGACGGACCCGACCTCCATCCGCGCGCAATCGACCGCGTGATCTCGGCCTGGGAGGACGGTGCTGGGCCGATCGTGGCCGCCACCTACGGCGGTCAGCGGCTCCATCCGGTGCTGATCGACCGTTCCTCCTGGGACGATGTTCCCGACGAGGGGCTGCGCGACGTCCCGGCCGACCTGGTCGAGTGCGGCGACCTGGGCGAGCCCGGCGACGTCGACACGCCCGCAGACCTGCGGTAGCCCGCGAGCAGCCCGGCCAGCACCGGCGGAGTTGCCGCGATCGGCGAGGTCGCGATCAGGAGGAGGCCCCAAGCCCAGCCGGCGACGGCGGTCGCGCCCGCAGCCGGGATCCTCCGGTAGACAAGGAGGCCGAGCAGGGCCGGAGCGGCGAAGTCGAGCCAGCCCATCGTGGCGTCGCCCAGGACGGCCTGCTGCAGGGACGGCAGCGGGCGGCCGATGCTGGGCGGCGCCGTATTGAGCAGCGTGTTCATCGCGGGCCCGACCGAGCGGTCGCCCCAGACCAGGATGCAGTCCAGCACGACGAGCAGAACGAGGCCGACGACGAGCCACGAGCGCGGCGCGAGCGCGGCGACGACCCCGGTCACGGCGAGGCAGGCGCCGCAGATGAGCGCGACCCCCGCCACCTGGCCGGCGTAGCTGTCGGGCGTGAGCCACGCGACGGCGTACACGCCGGGCACGGCGAGCGCCGGCAGCCATGGCCGCGGCCAGCCGCGCGCCCAGCCTGCACCGGCGGCCAGGATCGGTGTGACGACGGCCGCGAGCGCGGTAAGAAAGTCCGCGCCGCCGGTCGAGCTGGCGAGCGCGACCCCGATTGCCATGGCCGCAGCCGGGATGAGAAGGCCGAGAGCGCGGGACGAAGCGAGCCGCCGAGGTCGCCCCGGCACGAGCACGAGCGCGGCCTGAATCGCGACCAGCAACCCGTACGAGGGGACGAGTCCCACGACCAGACGGTAGCTCCCGACGACCCGTTAGGAGGCGACCCCGGGCCGCTGCTGTTTGACCTACACCCGAGCGAAGCCGAGCGACTCGGCCACCGCGCCTTGCTCTTCGTCCCGCGTCGCAAACGCAACCGGCTCGCCGGGCTCGGCCAGGCTTGGAACCGTGAGACGCGCGGTCGAAAGATGCCAGGCATCGAGCGTGCGAAGTCCGTGCTCGCGGACAAGTGAAAGGGCAGCTGCCTCGACGTCGCCGGGTGGCGCCTCCACGAGCGTGATCGGCCCTTCGGGCGACAGATCTGCCTCGAGTGAAGCGAGAAGCGTCGCGGCGGCCACGCGACCCCGCCGGCCGGCTCTCACGAGTGCCCCCGTAACCTCGATTCGTGTCCATGAACCGGTAATGAGGTCCTCGTCCTCCGCGGCCAGAAGTGCGCGCATCTCGTCATGGCCCGGCTCGTCTTCGAGGTACGCGCGGACCAAGAGCGATGAGTCGAGATAGACGATCAGAGCCGCTCGCGCCCTTCGCGGATCAACTCGTCGGCGATCGGACCGAGCCCGCGCGTCGACGCAAGCGCGCGCTTACGCCGCTCGTCGCTCACCGGAGGCGCGTCGATGGTCACGAGCATGCCAAGAGCGGCCGCCTTCGCGCGAAGGCGTGCGCGACGGTCATCAGGTTCGCCGTTCGTCGCGGCGTCGAGGATCTCCGTGGCGAGCGCATTCATGCTGCGGCCCTCGCGTGCAGCCCGTGCAGCGAGCCGCTGATGCAGGCTCTCTGGCACTCGGAGGAGCAGTTGTTTCATTGGCACGATGATATCACTTGGACTGAGTGATATCAGTGCCGACTGTGTGACGAATCAGAGCAGCGGGGTCCGCAGCGAGGCGAGCCGTTCCTTGAGCTCGGGATCCATCTCCTCGCTCGCCGCCTGCTGCACGAACTGCCGGAGGTTCTCCTCGAACCGGTACCGCTTGGCGCAGTAGCCGCATTCGTCGAGGTGCGTCTGCGCCTCCGCCCGCTCGCGCTCGGTGAGGTGCCGGTCGAGGTAGGGCTGCAGCACCTCCTCGCACCACGCGCACGGGTCGAAGGTCGCGCTCATTCCCCTCCTACCGTCGCTTCCGCCAGATGCCGCTTCAGGATCCGCCGGCCACGATGAAGCCTGGACATGACGGTGCCTACCGGGATGTCCAGGATCTGCGCCGCCTCCTGGTACGAGAAATCTCCGATGTCCACGAGCACGATCACGTCACGGAAGTCGTGTGGCACCGCGGCGAGCGCGTCCACGATGTCGTTCTGGGACAGCCGCTGGAGAAGCCGCTCTTCGTCGTCGGCCGAGTCGTCCTCGAGCCGGTTGTACAGGAAGTAGTCACTTTCCTCGAGATGTGTCGTGTCCGGAGCGCGCTGCTGGCGTCGGCCGCGGTCGATGTTCAGGTTGGTGAGGATGCGCAACATCCAGGCGCGCAGGTTCGTCCCCGGCGTGTACGACCGCCAGCTGCGGAACGCTCGCGCGTACGTCTCCTGCACGAGGTCCTCCGCCTCCTCCTTCGAATGGACGAGCCTTCGAGCCACCCGATAGACCTGATCGGCTAATTGGAGCGCCTCCTCCTCGAAGCGCACGCGATCGCGTGCCTCCGTCGCAAGTTCACGTGCCTGGGTGTCCGGCGATTCCCCCATCCGGGCCACCCTAGCGGCCTTTCCTACGTCGATGGTAAGAACGCCCGGACGCGGCGGTGTATTCCCGCACTTTGCGGGGTACGGGCCCGTGAACGGCAAACAAGGAGGCCTCCATGGAGGGTTACGACGTCGTCGCGAACGACGACCACAAGATCGGACACGTAGTCGGAACGGAAAACGGATACCTGATCGTCGAGAGCGGCATGTTGCGGAAGTCGAAGCATGCGGTGCCGCTCGACATGGCCCGAACCGACGATGACGTGAGGGTCGTCCGGCTGACGGTGAGCAAGGAGATGGTCACCGAAGGGCCGGCCGTCGAGGACGGCGGCTGGCAGGCCGTGGACGACTACTACGGGCGAAGCGCGGAGCTGGAGGGGCAGGCCGCGGCCGACATCCCGCAGGCCGACCAGCAGCGGGCGGAGATGCGCGAGTCGCTCGCCGGCCCGGAGCAGGAGCTCACGAGCCCCCGAAAGGGCTCCGTCGGCATCCACCAGGACGAGTGGAGCTCTAAGGAATAGGCGCGAACCCGGCCTGCTGCATCGCGGTGACGAGCGCGTCGCGATCGGTGCGCTCGTCGTCCCACTGAAGGGTCACGTCCCCCATCAGCGTCGCGTTGGCGTACTCCAGCCCTTCGTGCCCCTGCAAGGCGGCTCCGAGCCGCATCACGCAGCGCTCGCAGCGGATCCCGCTGACCTGGATGGTCTCCGTCTGGACAGGCACTACCGAAAGTCTACGGTCCGCTCGACCAGGTCCCGGCAGGCGGCTTCGAGCCCCTCATGGCGACCGACCTCGAGCAGGCGGTCGCCCTCGCAGCGATCGAGTGGAATCGCGTCGAGCAGCTCCTCGGTGCCGAGCTCGCGCGCGTAGGGACGGATGCGCTCGAGCAGCTCGGCCGCGAGCTCGGGGACCTCGACGGCCCGGCCGTCGTCGGGATGGATGAAGGTCGCGCGCGGCCCGAAGCGCGAAGCGGCCCAGCGGTTCTGGTCGTAGACGACACGGAAGCCGAAGTCACGCACGCGGCGGGGCTCTGCGAGCGCGTGGGCGCACAGCGCCTGGAACAGCGCGACGAACGCGCCGGTGAGGGCTACGGCGGTGGGCTGGTCGGGGCTGCGGATCTCGAGCGTCCCGAACTTCGGATGGATGCGCGCGTCCCACCAGATCGCGGTGTAGTCGGAGACGAGGCCCGTGGCGACGAGGCGGTCCATCAGCTCCTGCCACTCCTCCCAGGACGCCAGCGTAGGCGGCGCGCCGCGCCGCGGCAGGAGCCCGAGGATCTCCGCGCGGTACGAGGCCATTCCCGTCTCCTCGCCGCCGGAGTAGGGCGAATTCGCCGACAGAGCCAGCACGAGCGGGAGCCAGGGAAGGATGCCGTCCAGCACGTGCAGGCTCTCCTCCGCACCCGGCATCCCGACGTGGACGTGCAGCCCGTTCACGCCCTGCCGGATCGCGGAGACGCCGGCGTATTCGACGAAATCGAGGTAGCGCTGCTCCTGGACGATGACGAGATCCTCGGCGTGCGCCAGCGGATGCGCCCCGGCCGCGGCGATGCGGAGCCCGTTCTCGCGCGCGACCTCCTCGGCCGCCGCGCGCAGCGCCTGTACCGACGCGAGCACTTCCATTCCGTCGCTCGCGACCGCGGTGTTCAGCTCGACCACCGAGGCGTGCAGCTCCGTCTTGAGGACGCCGGGCAGCGCCGTCTCGGCGGTGCCCTCGACGAGGGTCGCGACCTGCGGCGCCGGCATGAGCGTTTCGCCGTCGAGGATCATGATCTCCTCCTCGACCCCCAGCGAGAGCGGATAGCTCTGGCCGAAGCGGTGCTCGATCACCGCCGGATCCCGTGCACCGGACGTCCCGCCGCCTCCCAGGCGTAGTAGGACGCGCTCGGGCCGTACGAGCTTCGATAGTCGACGACGGACGGGTTACGCCCGACCTCCTTCGCACGCTGCGCGTGGCGCAGCAGGTTCGGGTCGTCCCGCTCTTCCCACACGAGGATCAAGTGCACGGCCGTCATGAAGAGCGCGACGAAGTCGCAGCCGGCCGCGGGGCACGGGAACGGATCGGTGCTGACACAGAACCAGCCGCTGTGGTCCTCCCCCTCCTCCTCGATCCACAGCGTCTCTTCGAGGATCGACTCCACGCCGAGAGTGTAGGGAGGCCGGCAGCGCCCGTCCGAGCCGGCGGACCGGTGGAGGGGGCCTGGGGAACCCGGGAGGTTCCCCGGTGAGATGCTCAGCCGAGCCGGAGTGGCCCGGCTGAGCGGTCAAGCGGCTACCCGAGGGAAGGGGGAGTCGTCACGGGAAGCCGCCCAAGCTTGAGCTCGACGCTCGACGTGGTCTTGCCTCGATGGATTTCGACAACAACGGTGTCACCGGGTTTCTTCGATGCGATGAGGTCGCGAAAGCGGGTCTCGGAGTTCACCGGAACGCCGTCGAAGCTCGTGATGATGTCGCCGCCGACCATGTAGCTCTCCCCCTCGACGATCTGGTCGACCGTACCGCCCCTGATCCCGGCATGAGCGGCGGGGGAGCCCTCGTAGACGTTCTGCACGAGCAGCCCGTGCGACACCGCGAGGCCGTACAGGTTGTACAGCTCGGGTGTGATCGCGGCGACTGAGACACCGATGTACGGATGCACGACCTTTCCGGTGCGGATCAGTTGGTTGGCGACGTTCGTGACGGTGTTGATCGGGATGGCGAAGCCGATCCCGACGGACCCCGACTCGCCTGTGTTACCCGTCGAGATCGCGGCGTTGACGCCGATCACCGCGCCGCTGGCGTCGATGAGCGGGCCGCCGGAGTTGCCTGGGTTGATCGCGGCGTCGGTCTGGATGATGTGGTCGATCGTTTGCGCGTTCGGTGCCTGGATGCGGCGCTGCAGCGCGCTCACGATCCCGGAGGTGGCCGTCCGCGAGTAGCCGAACGGATTGCCGAGTGCGACGACGGCGTCTCCGACGTGAACGGCGTCGGAGTTGCCGATCGGAAGCGGCCTGAGAGCGCGCGACTTCGTCCCGACCTTGAGCACGGCTACGTCGGTCGAGGGATCCGACCCGACGACCCGGGCCACGAGGCTGTCGTTGTTGGAAAAGCTCACGCGGATCGAGGATGCGTGCTCGACCACGTGGTAGTTGGTCACGATCAGTCCCGCTTTCGAGAATACGAAGCCCGACCCGAGCGCCTTCTCCTCGGACAGGAAGCCGTTCGGGGTCCCGAAGATGGGATCACGATCCTCCGTGAAGATCTTGGCCGTGATCTGCACGACGCCGGGTGCGTCGCGCTCGTAGATCTGGCCGATCGACATCGCGTGGCTCTCTGCAACGCTGGACGGGGGCGGCGTCGCACGCTGGAGCACGTACTGAGGCACGGTCGTCGTCCCGTTGCCAAGGCCGCCGACGAGCCAGGCACCCAGGAGCGCGGCGGCTCCTCCAGCGGCCGCGACACCCAGTAGCCCGGCGCCTTTGAGCACCGTTGTGGATCCCCCGTCAGACATCCGTCCGTCTTATAACCGTCCTGCCCTTAACCCTTTGTTCAGTTGGGTTAAGGCTCCGTTAACGCGTTTCGGCCGCGGCGAGCGCGGTAGGTCCCGTTCGATGATCGAGCTCGGCTACTCACTCTCGAGCGAAGAACACGACGCCGCCACGCTCGTCGCGAACGCTCGGGCGGCCGAAGAGGCCGGGTTCACCTTTGCGCTCGTGTCCGACCACTTCCACCCGTGGATCGACAAACAGGGGCACAGCCCCTTCGTGTGGAGCGTGGTCGGAGCGATTGCACGCGAGACGGAGAGCCTCCGGCTCGGCACCGGCGTGACGTGTCCACTGATCCGCATCCATCCGGCGATCGTCGCGCAGGCAGCCGCCACCTCGGCCGCGCTCATGCCGGGCCGTTTCTTCCTCGGCGTCGGCACGGGAGAGAACCTGAACGAGCACATCCTGGGCGACCGCTGGCCTGCGCCCGGACGAGCGGCTCGAGATGCTGGAGGAGGCAATCGAGCTCATGCGTGAGCTCTGGAAGGGTGAGAAGACGACCTTCCGCGGCAAGCACTACACGGTCGAGGGCGCCCGCATCTACACGCTCCCGGACGAACCACCGCCGATCGCCGTAGCCGCCGCCGCGCCGAAGGCGGCCGAGCTGGCGGGACGCGTGGGAGACGCCTTCGTCGGCGTCGCTCCTGACTCCGACTTGATCGGGAAGTTCGAGCAGGGAGGCGGCGAAGGAAAGCCGCGCTACGGCCAGCTCACCGTCTGTTGGGCCGAGGATGAGAAAGAGGCACTCGAGACCGCCTACGAGTGGTGGCCGAATGTCGGGCTGGAGGGCGATCTCACCCAGGAGCTGCCGCTCCCCGAGCACTTCGAGCAGGCGTCGGCAACCGTACGCAAGGAGGACGTCGCCGAGGCCATCCCTCTAGGGCCGGACCCGCAGCCGTACGCAGACGGAATCCAGGAGTACATCGACGCCGGCTACGACCACGTGTACCTCCACCAGATCGGCCCGGAGCAGGAGGGGTTCCTCCGTTTCTACGCCGAGGAGGTCGCGCCGAAGGTCTCGGGCGTCAGGGAAGACGCACTGACAGGACGTTGAACGCCGGCACCGGGCGGGGGAACCCCTTGAGGGTGAACTCGCCGACGGGCTCGGCCTCCACCGCATCCTCGACCTCGGCCAGCAGCCGCTGCGCGATCAGGATCTGCCCGCCGGTCGCCTCGTCCGACAGCCGCGCCGACAGGTTGGTAACGGAGCCGATCGCGGCGTAGTCGGAACGGCCCTCGAAACCGATCTCGCCGCAGGTTGCGTATCCCAGCGCGATCCCGACACCGAAGTCGAGCTCATAGCCGCGCTTGCGCCAGCGCTCGAGCAAGCCGGCCATCTCCGCGCGCAGCGAGCACGCGAGCTGCACGGAGCGGAGCGGCGCGTCGGGAATCTCGATCGGGTCGTTGAAGAAGAGCTCGACGCCGTCTCCCTGGAGCGAGCCGACCGTCGCCTCGTAACGCTCGACCAGCCGGCCGATCGTCGCGTGGAACTCGCCGAGGACGCCCATCAGCTCCTCCGGCTCGACCGCATCCGCGAAATTGGTGTAGCCGCGCAGATCGCAGAACAGCACGGTCACCTGCCGCCGGTGGCTGCGCAGGACGGAATCGTCGCCCGAGACGACGATCGCGTCCGCGAGCTGCGGCGAAAGGAACCGCTGCAGGCGCCGGAGCCGCTCCAGCTCCTCGACCTGGTCGTGGACCCGCTGCTCGAGTGTCCGGTTCAGGTCCTTGATTTCGTCGTGGTAGCGCTTGATGCGCAGCAGCGAGCGGACGCGGGTCAAGCAGCTCGTCGTGGTTGAACGGCTTGGGGATGAAGTCGTCGGCGCCGGCCTCGATCGCCCGGGTCTTCTCCTGGCCGATGCTGGACGTGACCATGATCACCGGCAGCACGGCCGTCTCCTCGTGTTCGCGCAGGTGCGTGCAGACGGCGTAGCCGTCCATCTCCGGCATCATCACGTCGAGAAGGATGAGGTCGGGGCTCTCGGCCTCGACGACCCCCAGCGCCTCGCGGCCGTTGCTCGCCGAGACGACCTGGTAGCCGCGCGGGACGAGCACTGCCTCCATCAGACGCACGTTCTCGGGCACGTCGTCGACGACGAGGATCTTCGCAACGCCGTTTTGGCTATCCACGGTCTTCCTCGAAGTAGCCGGCCACCGTCTGGATGAACTCGAGCACGTCGACCGGCTTGGAGATGTACCCGTCGAACCCGGACTCGAGGAAGCGTTCGCGGTCACCTGACATCGCCTGCGCGGTCAGCGCGACCACCGGAATCGCCCTCGTTCGCTCATCCGCTTGGATTCGCCCAAGCGCCTCGATCCCGTCGATCCCGGGCAGCTGGACGTCCATGAGGATGAGGTCGGGGAGGTGCTCGGTCGCCAGTTCGACCGCCTGCTCCCCGCTCGTTGCCTCGAGCGTCTCGTACCCCTTGGCCTGGAGGACGTCGCGGAAGAGCTTCATGTTTTTCTCGTTGTCCTCGACTACGAGGATGCGTTGTCCGCTCATGAGGCTGACCCTACGGGAATCGTGAAGGTGAACGTGCTGCCCTTGCCCGGCTCCGACTCGACCCAGATCCGGCCTCCGTGCAGCTCGACGAGGCTCTTGGACAGGGCGAGGCCGAGGCCGGTGCCCTCGTGGCGCTCGCCGTTGCCGTCCGAGTTGGCTTGCTGGAACTCCTCGAAGATCCTGTCCTGATCCTCCGGCGCGATGCCGGGACCGGTGTCGGTGACGGCGACCATGACTTCGCCGTTCTGACGGGTGGCGGAAACGTCCACGCGCCTCCCTGCGAGGTGAACTTGACCGCGTTCGAGAGCAGGTTGAACACGACCTGGCGGATGCGGCGCTCGTCGCCGTCGACGAAGTCGACCTGTGGGTCGAGCTCGAGCTGCGAGCGCGACACCGTTCTTTGTGGCGCGTTCGCGGATCATCACCATCCCGCGTTCGAGCGCCTCGCGCAGCGAGAAGCGTTCGACGTCGAGCTCCACCTGGCCGGCTTCCACCTTGGAGAGGTCGAGGATGTCGTTGATCAGCGCGAGCAGGTGGTCGGCGGAGGAGTTGACGTCCTCCAGGTACTCCTCCTGCTTCTCGTTCACGTCGCCGAACAGCTTCTGCTGCAGCACCTGGGTGAACCCGATGATCGCGTTCAGCGGCGTGCGCAGCTCGTGCGACATGTTGGCCAGGAACTCGGACTTGTGCTTGGAGGCCACCTCGAGTGCCCGCGTGCGCTCGGCCACCTTGCGCTCGAGCCCGCCGATCAGCTCCTGCAGATGAGCGGCCATCGTGGTTGAAGGCAGAGGCAAGGGCGCCCAGCTCGTCGCGGCGCTCGAGCTCGATGCGCTCGTCATAGGCGCCCGCGCCGATCGCCTCGGCGGCCACCTGCAGGCGCTTGATCGGGCGCACCAGCCTGCGGGCAAGCAGGATCGAGAGCGCGATCGCGGCCAGGACGAAGGCGGCGATGATCAGCGCCGTTCCCCAGATCTTTCCGCGCAGGGGGGCGAAGGCGGCTGACTCGGGCTGCTCGACGAACACCTTCCAGCCGACGGGGTCGACTGTCGCCCAGGCGGAGAGAACCTTACGTCCGCGAACGTCGCGCCCTTGCCCGGAACCCGTCAGGCCATCCGACTTGAGCGCACTCCGGACCTGCGGGAGCGCGTCGAGACCCTTCGCCTGTCCGATCTGGTAGCGGTGGAAATAGTTCCGGTCCGGATGAGCTATTGGCACACCACTTCCCGTGGCTGCGTAGGCGTAGCCGGACCGGCCAAACCGTGCTCCGCCGATCAGCTTCTTGAACCTGTCCGCCGGAAACAGATTGGTGCCCACGAGTCCCGGGCCGGCATTCTCGGCGGCGAGAATGGACATCAGCCCGTCGGTGGAGACATCGCCACGGTAGACGCCTTTGTGCCGCGCGATCTTGAATGACTCTCCGGGGTTTTCGATGGATACTCCCACCAGATCGGCGGAGCTGACCTGGCCGCTGGCGTCGACGTAGAAGGCGATGCCCGGCTCGATCCTGTTCATGCCGTCTAGCACCGCGTCGATTTTCTCGTTGGACAAGCCGTCCAGATGGACCGACTTCAATCGCCTGACCATGCCGCTGAGGTCATCTTCGACCTTCCCGGCAAGCGCGTCGGCCCTTGCCTGCTGCTCGCGAATGAGCGCCGCCTTGCTGTCGTTGTAGGAGGAGTCGAGCAGGTACCAGCTGATCCCGATGGCGGGCACGGCGACGAGCAGGACGAACACGGCCACGTACTTGCCGGTGAGGGAGGTGAGAACGCTGATGACGCGCTCCTTCACTTCGGCGCTCCCACGGGCAGGGTGAAGGTGAAGGTGGAGCCCTTGCCCGGCTCCGACTCGACCCAGATGCGGCCGCCGTGCAGCTCGACCAGGCTCCTGGACAGGGCAAGGCCGAGGCCGGTGCCTTCGGGGCGCTCGCCGTTCGTGTCGCGCGCCTGCTGAAACTCCTCGAAGATGCGCGCCTGGTCGTCGGGGGAGATGCCGGGGCCGGTGTCGCGCACGGCGATCCTCACCTCCCCGTCCTCCTTGGCGGTGGAGACGTCCACCCTCCCGCCGGAGGGAGTGAACTTGACCGCGTTGGAGAGCAGGTTGAAGACCACCTGCTGAATGCGGCGTTCGTCCCCTTCCACCAGGTCGACCTGCGGGTCGAGCTCGAGCGAGAGCTCGACGCCGTTCTGCACTGCCCGCTCCCTGACCATCACGACCCCACGCTCCAGCGCTTCGCGCAGCGAGAAGAGCCGGCGCTCGAGCTCCACCTGACCGGCCTCGACCTTGGACAGATCGAGGATGTCGTTGATCAATGCGAGCAGGTGGTTGGACGAGGAGAGGATGTCGTCCAGGTACTCCTCCTGCTTCTCGTTGACCTGACCGAAGAGCTTCTCCTTGAGCACCTGGGAGAAGCCGACGATCGCGTTGAGCGGCGTCCGCAACTCGTGCGACATGCTGGCCAGGAACTCGGACTTGTGCTTGGAGGCGACCTCGAGCTCAGCGCTCTTCTCGGCCAGCTCGCGCGTCCGCGCCTGCAGTTCGCTGACGTCGCTGTAGATCGCGAAGTATCCGACCTGCTCCCCGGCGACGAAGACCGGTGCCGAGACGACGTCGACGTCGACGAGCGTCCCGTCCTTGCGCGTCCGCCGCGTCAGCACTCGACCGGGCTCCCGGCCTCCGGCCGCGATCGCCGAGCGCTCCTTGGCCTCGCGATGAATGTCCGGATGCGCGGCGACCATGTCGTCGATGTCCCGGCGAACCGCCTCGACCCGCGTGTAGCCGAAGAGGCGCTCGGCGGCGGGATTCCACCCGGTAACGGTTCCGCTCATGTCGATGGCAACGATCGCGGTCGGGCTCGAATCGAACAGCGCCTCGTAGTAGCGCCTCTGCCGCTGCAGCTCTCCGATGTCGGTGAAGATCCCGTAGTACCCGACCTGCTCCCCGTCGACGAAGATCGCGCAGCCAACGACGTCGACGTCGACGAGCGTCCCGTCCTTGCGCGTCCGCCGCGCGACGACGTGGACGTCTTCTCCCGCGCGCGCCCGGCTACCGACCTCGACGGCCTCACTATGGAGGTCCGGGTGAGACGCGACCAGGGAATCGATCTTCCGGCCCATGGCTTCGTCCCGGCTGTAACCGAACAGGCGCTCTGCGGCCGGGTTCCAGGACGTGACGACGTCGTCCATGTCGACGATCGCGATCGCGGAAGGGCTCCTCTCCAGCAGCGACTCGTAGTACCCGTCCGGCCGTGCGCTCACGAGCGTGCCTCCACCGGCAGGGTGAAGGTGAAGGTCGAGCCCTCGCCCGGCTCGCGACTCGACCCAGATGCGGCCGCCGTGCAGCTCGACCAGGCTCCTGGACAGGGCAAGGCCGAGGCCGGTGCCCTCGGGGCGCTCGCCGTTGGTGGCTTTGCGCCTGCTGGAACTCCTCGAAGATGCGCGCCTGGTCGTCGGGGGCGATCCCGGGACCGGTGTCGGCGACGGCGACCACGACCTCGCCGTTCTCTCTCGCGGCGGAGACGTCCACCCGCCCGCCGGCGGGAGTGAACTTGACCGCGTTGGAGAGCAGGTTGAACACGACCTGGCGGATGCGGCGCTCGTCTCCTTCCACCAGGTCGACCCGCGGGTCGAGCTCGAGCTAGAGCTGCACACCGTTCTTGGTCGCACGCTCCCTGACCATGACCACTCCGCGCTCCAGCGCCTCGCGCAGCGAGAAGAGCCCGATCTCGAGCTCGACCTGACCGGCCTCCACCTTGGACAGGTCGAGGATGTCGTTGATCAGGGCGAGCAGATGGTCGGCCGAGCCGAGGATGTCGTCCAGGTACTCGTCCTGCTTCTCGTTCACCTCGCCGAACAGCTTCTGCTTCAACACCTGGGAGAAGCCGACGATCGCGTTCAACGGCGTCCTGAAGCTCGTGCGACATGTTCGCCAGGAACTCGGACTTGTGCTTGGAGGCGACCTCGAGCGCCTGCGTGCGCTCGGCCACTCTCCGCTCCAGCCCGTTCGATCAGGTCCTGCACCTGCTCGGCCATCGGTTGAAAGCCGACGCCAGCGCACCCAGCTCGTCCTTGCGGTCGAGCTCGATCCGCTCGTCGTAGGCGCCCGCGCCGATCGCCTCCGCCGCCACCTGCATACGCTTGATCGGACGCACCAGCCGGCGGGCGAGCAGGATCGAGAGCGCGACCGCGGCCGCGACGAAGGCGGCGATCAGAAGCGCCGTCGCCAGATCTTTCCGCGGAGAGGGGCGAAGGCCGCGCTCTCGGGCCGCTCGACGAGACCCGCCAGCCGGTGGCTGGGACCGTGGCCCAGGCGCTAAGAACCTTGTTCCCGTCGAAGTCGCGGCCTGTCGTTGATCCCGTCCGGCCGGCGGGATCTGACGACCTGGACTTGCGGCGAGGTTGGCCGTGTCGGAACCGACCGGCGATCGACCCGACAGCTCGGTCGGATACGGCGATCCGCTTGCCGCTGGATCTCGACCGCGTAGACGTAACCCTGGCCCGACCGATCTCGCCGCGTGCCCTCGAGCAGTCGTGCGAAGTGACGCCGGCGTCGATCTGTCCTCCCACACGCCGACGCTTCCCCGTGCAGCGAGCGTGATGTCGTCGCGAAGATGCCCACAGTCGAACCAACGGGGCTGACTCGCGATCGCCACCGCCTGGGCCCTCCGGGCCACAGACGCTGGCGTACTGCCGTCCGCAGCGCGCGATCGCGGGGGCCATCCGCCACGGCACCTCGGCGCGCACGTGGTGCGCTCGACGTACGAACGCGGCGGACAGCGCAGCCGGAGCCGTCAAGGAATCGCAGCCCGAGGTAGTAGCTCAGATCTTCGTCCGTCGAACTGATCGGGGCCGAGCCCAGTCGCTGGAGCTCGCCGAGCGTCGCGCCCAGAAACATCTCGGCGATCAGCGGCGGCAAGCGACTTCGCCTTCTCCTGCTGCGAGCCGGATCGAGGCCTTCTTGTTGTCGTTGTAGGAGGAGTGGAGCAGGTAGGCGGCTGATCCCGATCGACCGGCACGACCACGAGCAGCACGAACACGCGCCACGTACTTGGCGGTCAGCGAGTTCAGCAGGTGGACGAGGCGCTCCTTCACGAGTTCGCCTCCACCGGCAGGGTGAAGGTGAACGTCGAGCCCTTGCCCGGCTCGGACTCGACCCAGATGCGGCCGCCGTGCAGCTCGACCAGGCTCCTGGACAGGGCGAGGCCGAGGCCGGTGCCCTCGGGGCGCTCGCCGTTGGTGGCTTTCGCCTGCTGGAACTCCTCGAAGATGCGCGCCTGGTCGTCGCTGGAGATGCCCGGGCCGGTGTCGGTGACGGCGACCACGACCTCGCCGTTCTCCTTCGCGGCGGAGACGTCCACCCTGCCTCCCTGCGGGGTGAACTTGACGGCGTTCGAGAGCAGGTTGAACACGACCTGGCGGATGCGGCGCTCGTCCCCTTCCACCAGGTCGACCTGCGGGTCGAGCTCGAGCGAGAGCCGAACGCCGTTCTTGGTCGCACGCTCGCGGACCATCACGACTCCGCGCTCCAGCGCCTCGCGCAGCGAGAAGACTGCCCATCTCGAGCTCCACCTGGCCGGCCTCCACCTTGGACAGGTCGAGGATGTCGTTGATCAGGGCGAGCAGATGGTCGGCCGAGGAGAGGATGTCGTCCAGGTACTCGTCCTGCTTGTCGTTCACCTCGCCGAACAGCTTCTGCTTCAACACCTGGGAGAAGCCGACAATCGCGTTCAGCGGAGTCCTCAGCTCGTGGCTCATGTTCGCCAGGAACTCGGACTTGTGCTTGGTCGCCACCTCGAGCGCCTGCGTGCGCTCGGCCACCTTGCGCTCCAGGCCTCCGATGAGGTCCTGCACACGCTCGGCCATCACGTTGAACGCCTGCGCGAGCGCGCCCAGCTCGTCCTTGCGATCAAGCTCGATCCGCTCGTCGTAGGCGCCCGCGCCGATCGCCTCCGCCGCCACCTGCAGACGCTTGATCGGACGCACCAACCTCCGGGCGAGCAGAATCGAGAGCGCGACCGCGGCCAGGACGAACGCCGCAATCAGAAGCGCCGTCTTCCAGATCTTCCCGCGCAACGGAGCAAACGCCGCCGACTCCGGCTGCTCGACGAACACCTTCCACTCGGTGTTGGGGACGGTGGCCCAGGCCGCAAGGACCTTCGTCCCGTTGTAGTTACGTCCGATCGTCGACCCTGCATCCCGTTCGGCGGCAGCGTGGATCTGAGGCAAGTTCGCCAGGATCGCCCGTCTGCCGTCGAATACGACACGGTGCATCACGTCGGGTTTCGGCGGGTAGAGGAGCGGCAGTGCCTTGGAGTCGACGACGTACGCGTATCCGCCGTGGCCGAACCGCTCTCCCGCGACCTGTTCCCTGAAGTCGTCCGAGAACACGTACTGCTCGCGCACGATTCCTCCGCCATAGTTGCTGGCGGCGAGGATGTCCATCGTCGAGAACCCCTGTTGGGCCGGGGCGACGCCTTCGCTGCCGCCACCTTGAGGCTGAACCTCCCCGAAGAAGACGCCGAGATCTCTTGCCTTCCGATAGTCCTCGTCGGTCGGCTCCGCGCCCCGGAGGCCCCTGCGCCACTCCGGTCTGCCCGTGCAGGCGACCGTGGCTGTCGCGGAACTCGAGGTATCCCCTGTCCGCATCGGCGGCGCGCAGCTGGATCAGAAACGACTCGGTGCGGAGCACAGGGCCCGTTCCGTCGACAGAGGCCAGGTTTTTGGCCTCGTCCTCGAGCTTCCCGTCGATCTCGCGCGCGAGTTGGCCTGCCCTCTCCTGCTGCTCACGGATGAGCGCCGCCTTGTTGTCGTTGTAGGAGGAGTCGAGCAGGTACCAGCTGATCCCGATCGCGGGCACGGCCACGAGCAGCGTGAACACCGCCACGTACTTGGCCGTCAGCGAGTTCAGCAGGTGGAAGAGGCGCTCCTTCACGAGTGCGCCTCCACCGGCAGGGTGAAGGTGAAGGTCGAGCCCTTGCCCGGCTCGGACTCGACCCAGATGCGGCCGCCGTGCAGCTCGACCAGGCTCCTGGACAGGGCGAGGCCGAGGCCGGTGCCCTCGGGACGCTCGCCGTTGGTGGCTTTGCGCCTGCTGGAACTCCTCGAAGATGCGCGCCTGGTCCTCGACGGCGATGCCGGGGCCGGTGTCGCGCGACGGCGACCTGCACCTCGCCGTCGACGCGCGCGGCCGAGACGTCGACCTCGGCCTCCCTGCGGAGTGAACTTGACCGCGTTCTGAGCAGGTTGAAGACGACCTGGCGGATGCGGCGCTCGTCTCCTTCGACGAGGTCGACCGGCGGGTCGAGCTCGAGCTGAGAGCGCACACCGTTCTTGCTCGCCCGCTCCCGGACCATGACCACCCCGCGCTCGAGCGCCTCGCGCAGGGAGAACAGCCCGACCTCGAGCTCGACCTGGCCGGCTTCGACCTTGGACAGGTCGAGGATGTCGTTGATCAGGGCGAGCAGGTGGTCGGCCGAGGAGAGGATGTCGTCCAGGTACTCGTCCTGCTTGTCGTTCACCTCGCCGAACAGCTTCTGCTTCAGGACCTGGGAGAAGCCGACGATCGCGTTCAGCGGCGTGCGCAGCTCGTGGCTCATGTTGGCCAGGAACTCGGACTTGTGCTTGCTGGCGACCTCGAGCGCCTGCGTGCGCTCGGCCACCTTGCGCTCGAGGCCGGCGATCAGCTCCTGCACGTGCTCGGCCATCTGGTTGAACGCCGAGGCGAGCGCGCCCAGCTCGTCCTTCCGGTCCAGCTCGATGCGCTCGTCGTAGGCGCCCGCGCCGATCGCCTCCGCCGCCACCTGCAGGCGCTTGATCGGGCGCACGAGCCGGCGGGCGAGCAGGATCGAGAGCGCGACCGCGGCCAGGACGAAGGCGGCGATCAGAAGGGCGGTCTTCCAGATCTTCGCCGCTGAGGGGAGCGAAGATCGCGCTCGCGGGCTGCTCGACGATGACGCGCCAGTCGGTGTCCGGGACGGTCGCCCAGGCGCTCAGGAGCTTCGTCCCGTTCAAGTCCTCGGCCGATCGTCGATCCTGTCTGCGCCCGCGAGGCAACGGCCTTGTCGCGCCTGCGGCAGCTTGCCGGGCTTGCGGCGCGCCGACCTGAGAAGATGTCGGCTCAGCCGGCTCGGATACGAAGAGAACCGTTGCCGCCGGAGCTGACGGCCCAGGCATAGCCGTTCGCGCCGATCTGCGCGTTGTCGAGCAGGTCCTGGAGGTAGCGCAATGCCGACCTCGACGCCCGCGACGCCGGTCCGGCGCCGTACGTGCGTGGTCGCGACCCAGAGCCCTCCGCCTGCCGAGCCGCAGTCGACTGGCTGCGTCGGTCCGTAGTAGACGCTCGTTGTCCCGGACGCCGTCGACGATCGTCCTGTTGAGTCGCTCGCCTCGCTACGGAGCGCCGCGACCGGGATCCCAGCCTCAGCGACCGTCTGTGCCCGTGGTTGTCGACGTACGAACGCGAGGATCGGCGTAGTCGGCGCTCGAGCGGCTGCAGCTCGAGGCGTAGACTGCTCGTCCGCCGATCGACGACCCTGGCCGTGCGCGCAGTACGCGCTGCGAGCTCGCTCGACCGTCGTATCCAGGCGCTTGGGCGACCGCGGCGGCGAGCGCCTTCGCCTTGTCCTGTTGCGAGCCGGATCAAGGCGCTGCTTGTTGTCGTTGTAGGACGAGTCGAGCAGGTACCAGCTGATCCCGATCGACGGGCACGGCCACGAGCAGGACGAACACGGCCACGTACTTCGCGGTCAGCGAGTTGAGCACAGCGGACGAGGCGCTCCTTCACGACTGCGCCTCCGACCGGCAGGGTGAAGGTGAACGTCGAGCCCTTGCCCGGCTCGGACTCGACCCAGATGCGGCCGCCGTGCAGCTCGACCAGGCTCCTGGACAGGGCGAGGCCGAGGCCGGTGCCCTCGGGGCGCTCGCCGTTGGTGTCACGGGCCTGCTGGAACTCCTCGAAGATGCGCTCCTGATCGTGCAGCGGCGATGCCCGGGCCGGTGTCCGCGACCGCCACCAGCACCTCGCCGTTCGACGCGCGCGGCGGAGACGTCGACCTGGCCTCCCTGCGGGAGTGAACTTGACCGCGTTCGAGAGCAGGTTGAAGACGACCTGGCGGATGCGGCGCTCGTCTCCTTCGACGAGGTCGACCTGCGGGTCGAGCTCGAGCGACAGGCGCACGCCGTTCTTGCGCGGCGCGCTCCCGGACCATGACCACGCCGCGCTCGAGCGCCTCGCGCAGGGAGAACAGGCCCGACCTCGAGCTCGACCTGGCCCGCTTCGACCTTGGACAGGTCGAGGATGTCGTTGATCAGGGCGAGCAGGTGGTCGGCCGAGGAGAGGATGTCGTCCAGGTACTCGTCCTGCTTGTCGTTCACCTCGCCGAACAGCTTCTGCTTCAGCACCTGGGAGAAGCCGACGATCGCGTTCAACGGCGTGCGCAGCTCGTGGCTCATGTTGGCCAGGAAGTCGGACTTGTGCTGGGAGGCGACCTCGAGCGCCTTTGTGCGCTCGGCCACGCGCTTCTCCAGGCCGGTGATCAGCTCCTGCACGTGACCTGCCATCTGGTTGAACGCCGAGGCGAGCGCGCCCAACTCGTCCTTGCGGTTCAGCTCGATGCGCTCGTCGTAGGCGCCTGCGCCGATCGCCTCCGCCGCCACCTGCAGGCGCTTGATCGGGCGCACCAGCCGGCGCGCGAGCAGGATCGGAGAGCGCGACCGCGGCCAAGACGAAGGCCGCGATCAGAAGCGCGGTCTTCCAGATCTTCCCGCGCAGGGGAGCGAAGGCGGCGGACTCGGGCTGCTCGACGAAGACTTTCCAGTCCCGGGGTCGACGGTCGCCCATGCTGAAAGGACCTTCTCTCCACCGAAGTTTTGTCCGGTGGCCGAGCCCGCTGCCGAGCGCGAGGACAGGGCCTTCTCTACCTGCGGCAGCGTCTTGAACAGCTTGGGATGTTCCCTGAAGCGCACAAACACGTCGCGATTTGGATACGAGATCGGCGTTGCGTCGGCCGTGACGGCATACGCGTAGCCGCTGGTGCCCAACTCACTCGCAACGAAGTTGGGGAACGCATCGCCGATCCGGTAGATCTCGCGAAAGACGCCGCCCCCACCGAAGCTGTCCACGGCGGCGATCAGAATCTCGCAATCACAATCCTGGAGGAAGCCTCCCTGCGTGCCGCCCTGCAGTGGACCGAGTTTCAGCGGTCCGAAATAGACGCCGTTCTGCTTCGCCTTCTTGAAGAACCGTTCCTTGTTGAGCCCCGTCGACTGCTTCAGCCGGCCGGCGCCGGCGTCGCCCGCCGTCTGAGCACGCTGTCGACCGTTCGCATCGATGTACGAGATCGAGACGATCGTCGGGTCGTCGACCCGGAAGGGCAGCATGACGTCTCTCTCGAGCACATCGAATGGCACGCCTTCGGCATGGAGCGAAGCGAGCCGGTGAGCGTGCTCCTGGAGGCCTCGCCCGATTGCGGTAGCAAGCGCCTGCGCCTTTTGCTGTTGCAGCCGGATAAGCGCCTGCTTGTTGTCGTTGTAGGAGGACTCGAGCAGGTACCAGCTGATCCCGATCGACGGGCACGGCCACAAGCAGGACGAACACGGCCACGTACTTGGCGGTCAGCGAGTTGAGCCAGCTCCCGATGCGATCCTTCACGCGTTCTCCTCCGCGGGCAAGGTGAAGGTGAACGAACACACGTCCACGCTGCTGGCCTCAGGAGTGAGCTTGACCGCGTTCGAGAGCAGGTTGAACACGACCTGGCGGGTGCGGCGCTCGTCGCCTTCGACCAGCTCGACTTCCGGGCTGGGCTCGATGGCCATCCCGGCTCCGATCAGCAGATTTCGGATAGAGACCGCAGCTCCTCTCACTCGATTGCGAGCGATCCTCTCACCGCGTGCGGATCGTGTCTAGCCGGGTACCGAGCAGGTCGAGGGGCGGATAACCGCCCTGTGCAAGCCCTGGCTGGCACGCTTGCGCGCGGGGGTCGGCCGCCTTCATAGTCAGAGGACATGGAGCCCGGAGCCAAGATCCTCGTTGTCGACGACATCCCGGAGAACGTGCGGCTCCTCGAGGCGGTGCTCGTTCCGCGCGGATACGAGGTCCTCACCGCAATGTCGGGTGAGGAGGCAATGCGGCTTGTCGAGGAGCACGACCCCGACCTCGTGCTGCTCGACGTCGTCATGCCCGGCATGGACGGCTACGCCGTGTGTCGCAGCCTGCGCGCGAACGAGGCGACCGCGCTCCTGCCCGTGATCATGGTCACGTCGAGCATCGGGCCGGAGAAGACCGAGGCGATCGAAGCGGGCGCCGACGACTTCATCCCAAAACCGTTCAACCACGGCGAGTTGCTCACGCGCGTCCGCTCGCTCCTGCGCATCAAGCGCTACCAGGACGAGATCAAGGAGCTGAACCGCACGCTCGAGCAGCGCGTGCAGACCCAGGTCGAGGCGCTCGAGCGGCAGGCCGACGAGCTACGGGCCTCGCGTGCCCGGGTCGTTGCCGCGGCGGACGCCGAGCGGCGGCGGATCGAGCGCGATCTGCACGACGGCGCGCAGCAATATCTCGTCGGGCTCGCCGCGAACCTGCGCGCGGCCCAGGACCTGATCTCCTCGGACCCCGAAAGAGCCCGCGCGATCCTGGAGGAGCTCTCCGGCACGGTCGGCCAGGCCATGCAGGAGTTCCGTGCTCTCTCCCACGGGATCTACCCGCCCCTCCTTCAGGATCGCGGGCTCGGGGAAGCGCTCTCGAACGCGGCGCGCGGGCTTCCGATTCCCGCGAAGGTCGATCCCGGCGGGATCGGCCGCTACGGCCCCGAGGTGGAGGCGACGGTCTACTTCTGCTGCGTCGAGGCGCTCCAGAACGCCGCCAAGCACGGGGGCGGAAGTGCGACTGTGCGCCTGTGGGAGCAGAACGGCGACCTGCGCTTCGAGGTCGCCGACGACGGGCCGGGCATCGATCCGGCGCGGGTCGCGGCGGGCGCGGGGCTCACCAACATGCGCGACCGGGTGGGCGCGATCGGGGGGACACTCGAGCTCGCTCCCGCAAACGGCGGCACTTCCGTGGTCGGCTCGATCCCGGTTCAGCCCTCCGCCAGGTAGAGCAGCACCGCCTTGACGCGGCGGTTGATGTCCTCCTGCCAGGTCAGCCCGAGCTTCTGGAAGATGGAATGGACGATCTTCTCCACCGAGCGCTCGGTGATCACGAACGAGGCCGCGATCGCCGCGTTCGTCTTCCCCTGCGCCATCTGCTCGAGCGTCTCGCGCTCGCGTGCCGTCAGCTCGTCGAGCGGTGAGCTCCTGGCCGTGCGCGCGCCGACGAGCGCCTCCACGACCCTCGAGTCCACCACCGAGCCGCCACGCGCCACCTCGCGGATCGCGGCCGGGATCTCGCCCGCATCGCTCACCCGGTCCTTGAGCAGGTAGCCACGCCGTTCCGCTCCTTCGGCCAGGAGCGCGAGCGCGTACTCGGGCTCGGCGAACTGGCTGAGGGCGACGACGCCGGTCTCGGGGCTCGCGGCACGCAGACGGTTGGCGACCTGGATTCCCTCGTCCGAGTTGTCCGGGGGCATGCGGATGTCCGTCACCACCACGTCCGGCTCGTGCTCATCGATCGCGCGCTCGAGCGACGGGAGATCCTCACAGGCTGCGACGACTTCGAGGTCGTCCTCCTCCTGGAGCAGCCGCAGAACGCCCTCGCGCACGAGGTAGTTGTCCTCGGCCAGGACGACGCGGATCGTCACCTGTGTCCCCGCTCGATGATGACGGCCGCCAGATGCAGACGCGGGTCCTTGATCGACGGGAGGACGACCGGGTAGCCCGCTGCGGCAACGGTGGCCAAGCGGAGATAGTTTGGCACCGTGCTCGGCGTCGTGGGCAGCCTGTCGCTCGACCTGGTGGACGGCGGGCCGCCCCGTCCTGGAGGCGCGGTGTTCTACGCCGCGGAAGCGCTGCGCCTGCTCGGCATTCCGGCACGGATCGTGGCCAAGTCGGCCCCCGCGGACCGCGTCGACCTGGGGGTGGACGTCGAGTGGCTGCCGGCGGAGACGACCACGGCGTTTGCATTCTCGTACGAGGGCGACCACCGGACGATGTCGGTCCTGGAGGTCGGCGATCCCTGGCGTCCCGGGGAGGTCGCGGACCGTCTCGACGGCGTGGAGTGGGTGCACGCAGGCGGCCTCCTCCGCTCGGATTTCCCGTTCGAGACGATCGAGGCGCTCGCGCACGGCCGCCATCTGTCGCTCGACGGGCAGGCGCTCGTGCGGCCCGGCCGGACCGGCCCGCTCCGCCTGGACGGCGACGTCGACCCGCGCATCCTCGCCGCCGCGCAGATCCTGACCCTGTCCGAGGAGGAGGCGGACGTCCTCGGCGATGTTCCCGTGCCCGAGGTCGTGGTCACGCTCGGCTCCCGCGGCTCGATCCTGTACGCGGGCGAGGAGGAGCTCCGGATCGAGATCGAACCGGTCCGTGAAGCAGACCCCACCGGAGCCGGCGACGCCTTCGCTCATCGGCTACCTGGCCGCACGCCACGCGGGCGAGCCGCCGCCCGCCGCCGCCTCCAGTGCCTCGCGACTCGTCTCCGAGCTGCTCTCCAGACGATGAGGGCGTTCGTCGAGACGGTGGACGGCGTCTTCGAGGTGGACATCGAGGAGGAAGAGGTGCTCGACTTCGAGCCGGGCGGGTCGCTGCCGCGCCTCGAGCCGCTCGAGCTGCCGCTGCCGGGCGTCGTCGACGCGGATGCCCACGGCTCCACCATGGTCGCGGTCGTCGACCGCCGGCCGCCGCTCGTCGTCTCCTACGACGCGGGGCTCACGTGGACGGAGACGGGCGGCGGGCTCCCTGCGGGCTGCGCGGTGGCGGTAGCAGAGGGCAATCCCGACCTCGTCCTCTTCGCCGCGCGCAACCGGCTGTACCTCTCCCGCGACGGCGGCCGGTTCTGGGCGAGCCTCGCGCCTGAGCTCCCGGAGATCCGGGCTCTGTCCTTTACGGCAGCCTGAACTCGCCGCGGGCGACGATCACGGCCGAGCCGCCGACCGCGACGCGCTCGACGTTCTCGGCCGATCCGTCCACCCGGGCGTGCAGCGTGGAGGGCCGCGCGATCTCGGTGCCCTGCGAGATCTGGATCTCCTGACCGAACTCGATCCGGCCGTGCCGGGCGACGTGGAGCGCAAGCGGCCCGGCCGCGGAGCCCGTGGCGGGATCCTCGGGGACGCCGCCGGCCGGCGCGAACATCCGCGTCTTCCACCGGGCTCCCTCGCCGGCGATGCAGTTGATTCCCATCACCCCGGGCAGGTCGGCCAGCCGGCTCATGTCCGGACGCAGAGCGGCCACCTCGTCCTCCGAGCCAAGCGTCACGTAGACGTGCTGCAGCCCGTTGTCGTAGACCTCGACCGGCAGCTCGGACCCGGAGATGCCGAGCGCCTCGAGCAACTCGCTCTCCCCGGCGTACGGCTCGACGGTCGGGATCGGCTGCTCCATCCAGCCGAAGATGATCCGCGCCCCCTCGCGCTCGAGCGCGACCGGCACGATGCCGCGGCCCGTCTCGAGCCGAATCTCGATCAGCTGCAGCGGCGCGGCGAGTACGAAGGCGGTTCCCAGCGTCGGATGGCCCGCGAACGGGATCTCCTGCACGGGCGTGAAGATGCGAATGCGCGCGTGCCCTCCGCTCTCGGGTCGGAGGACGAAGACCGTCTCGGACAGGTTCGTCTCGCGCGCCAGCTTCTGCATGCGGTCGGTCTCGACGCCGCTGCCGTCGGTGAACACGGCGACGGCGTTGCCGGCGAGCGGCGTGTCGGTGAAGACGTCCGCGATGACGTATCGGAGGTCCATGGTCCAACTCTACGCAGGACGACGCGGCGGACGGCTTCCCGTCCGCGCCTTCCTACTTCGTTGCGACGCGTTACGCCGGCTGCGGTCCGCGCCGCTGGCGGGAACCGACGAACCCGGCTCCGAGGATCAGGAGCACGAGCCCGCCTGCCAAGGCGGCCTCTCCGCCCCGGCTCTCGATGAAGCTCTGGCCTCCCCCGCCGGACGCAGCCTCGGTCGTCTGCTGCGGACCGCTGCTGTTCGCGTCCGTGACGAGCTTGGAGACACCGCCCGTCTCGCCGGTGGCCTCGATGGCCGACAGCTGCTGCGCAGGCGTCAGCCCTTCGAGGGCCGAACCGGCGCTGCTAGTCGTGTCGGTGACCAGGTTGGAGACCGTTCCCTCTTCGGTCACGGCCCGCGGCCCGCTGCTCGTCGAGTCCGTGACGAGGTCGGAGACACTCCCCGTGTCGCCGGTGGCCTCGATGGCATTCAGCTGCTGCGCAGGCGTCAGCCCTTCGAGGGACGAACCGGCGCTACTCGTCGTGTCGGTGACGAGGACCGTTCCCTCTGGGGTCAGAGCCCGCGGCCCGCTGCTCGTCGAGTCGGTGACGAGGTTCGACACCGTGCCCGAGTCCGCAGCTGCGCCGCCGTGCGACACGCCGGCTCCGCCGCTGGCGGTTTCGGCCGCAGCGGCCTCTGCGGGCCCGCTGCTGGTCGTGTCGGTGATGAACGCGGCAGTCGCGCCGCCGCCTCCGCCGCTTTCTCCCAGCAGATTGGCGGGCATGGCCCCCGCGGCTCCGGCGGCGATGCCGGCCGCGGTGGTGGCGGCGACCGTGAGGATGGCCATCCGCTCCCGCAGTCCCTGCGCCTCGACGTCCGGCTCGTCGAACATCCGAGCGAGCTCGTCCGGCTTGAAGGCGAACGTCACCTCGTCGCCGGTGGTCGAGCCGAGCAGCTTCTCCAGGTCGGCCGGTTCCCATGAGACGGTGATGCGGTGCTCTGCATCGCGCTCGCCGTCACGCTCACGGGCGACGTCGATGAAGAGCTCCGAGGTCGTGCCGGTCTGCAGCGCCTCCTCGACTTCCGAGCGAGGGACGCTGGTGGCGATCACGCCTTCGCCGTCGCCGAGCGCCGCCGGGTCGACCAGCGCCGCCTTTGCTGTTAGTGCCGTCATTGGCACCTCCTTCCGTCGCGCCGCTCGATGCGACGCACAACCCCTAGACGGGTCGGGGCGTCTCGATCTTCCCACGTTGTGTGGGAAGACGCAATTTGTTTGGCCCGCTCTCGAGCTCGAGCAGCGCTCGCTCGGCGTACAGAACCTCCGCCTGCTCGTCCGGCGAGAACCCGTAGACGACCAAAGGATCGGCCCGGACCGGCGCGTGCAGGCCGCCACTGCGCCACTCAGCGGGACTGCGGCGAATGCGGAAGGTCTTCAGGCGCGCGCGCCCGTAGATCCCGAGCGTGTGGCCACCGATCGCGCCGGGATCGGTCTCGTCCCCCACGTCGTAGCGAAGCGAGACTCCAAGGCCACGCGCTTCGACGCTTCCGCGCTTCACCGTGATCCGCGACGGCGCGAACGGCGCACCCATCAACACCCCAATCAGCCCCGGCAGGCTGACCCGAGTCACGAGGAAGTAGACCGCCTGCTCGCCCAGGTGCTCGACGTAGGTGCGGATGTTGAGCTGGCCGTAGCGAAGCGCGCCTTCGTGGCACAGCGCCACCACCGAGATCAGGTACCGCCCGTCGACGGCGGAAGGCTCGAGCCCGGGCGGGAGCAGGCGCTCGGCGTCCTCCCGCACGATCGGCCAGCTCACGACGACGAGGTCGCGAGTGCGGAAGGAGACCTGCACGGCGCCGTCTATCCTGCCAGCGCATGCAGCTCTACCTGGTGCGGCACGCGGATGCGACGCCCGGCGACCCGGACGAGCTCCGTCCGCTGAGCGACGAAGGGCGCGAGCAGGCGCGCGAGCTCGGCGAGCGGATGCGCGACGACGGCGTCGTGCCCGACGTCGTGCTGACGAGCCCGCTCTTGCGCGCACGGGAGACGGGCGACGCGCTCGCGCGCGCGACCGGAGCAACCTCGGAGGCGGATGAGCGACTCGCTCCCGGCGCGACGGCGGAGACGTTGCGCGAGGCGATCGCCGGCCGCGGCGAGCACGTCGTCGTGGTCGGCCACCAGCCGGACTGCGGGCGCATCGCGGCCACGCTGAGCGGCGAGGAGGAACCACGCTTCCCGCCGGCGGGCATGGCCGTCATCGAGCTGTGACGGCAGCGGTATCGGTCGCCGGCCTGACGAAGGCATACCGTGGCGTCGAGGCGGTTCGCGGAATCGACTTCGAGATTCTCGTGGGCGAGGTCTTCGGCCTCCTCGGCCCGAACGGCGCGGGCAAGACGACGACGGTCGAGATCCTCGAGGGCTACCGGAAGCGCGACGGCGGCGAGGTGACGGTGCTGGGAGAGGACCCCGAGCGCAGCGGCACCGAGTGGCGGCAGCGCATCGGTGTCGTTCTCCAGTCCTCCGCCGTCTATCCCACCCTCTCCGTGCGTGAGATGCTCGCCCTCTTCGCGGGCTACTACAGCGACCCGTTGCCGGTGGACGAGGTCGTCGAGCTCATCGGCCTCGTAGAGAAGCGCGACGCGCGCGTCAAGAGCCTCTCCGGTGGCCAGGCGCGACGCCTCGATCTTGGGCTCGCGCTCGTGGGCGATCCCGAGCTCGTCTTCCTCGATGAGCCCACTACGGGCTTCGATCCCGGCGCGCGCCGGGCCGCGTGGGAGACGATCCGCTCGCTGCGGTCCCTCGGCAAGACGATCCTGCTTACGACCCACTATCTCGAGGAAGCCGAGCACCTCTCAGACCGTGTCGCGGTTCTGCGCGAGGGACGGATCGTGGCGGCGGGGCGGCCCGCCGAGCTCATGGGGCGGAGCCGCGAGGCCGAGATCCGCTATCTGCGGGACGGAGAGGAGGTCGTCGTCCGCACGGATGAGCCGACCCGCGTGCTGCACGAGCTGACCGAGGCGGCGGTGCGCGAAGGAGTCGAGCTCGAGGGCCTGGAGGTGCGCCGGCCGACGCTCGAGGACGTGTACCTGTCGCTGACCGAAAGGGAAGATGAGTCTCTTCCTGCATGAGCTGACGGCCGAGCAGCGCCTGTACTGGCGCAGCCGGGAAGCCGCCTTCTTCACCTTCATCTTCCCGTTGCTGCTGTACGTGCTGGTCAGCGCGTTCTATACGGGAAAGATCGACGGGGAGCCGGCGGGACGCGTCCTGCTCGCCGGGCTGCTCGGGTATGCGGCAGCGACGACGACCTTCGCCGGGATCTCGATCTTCCTGGTCGTGAGGCGCGAGAACGGGGTGCTCAAGCGGCTGCGTGCGACGCCGCTGCCGCCCCGGGTCTATATCGCGGCGCTGCTCGCATCCACCCTGCTCGTCTTCGCGCTCGAAGCGGCCGCGATGATCCTCCTCGCCCGCGTCGTCTACCACGTCGGAGTCCCGGACCGGATTGGATCGCTCGTGTTCTCCCTGCTCCTCGGCGCCGCCGCCTTCACCGCGCTCGGCATCGCACTGACCGCCGCGATCCGGTCGGCCGAGGGCGCCTCGGCGATCGTCAACATCATCGTGCTGCCGATGGCCTTCCTCTCCGGAGCCTTCGGCCCGACGCGGCACTACCCGCAGTTCCTCCGCGCGATCGCCGACGTCCTACCGCTCACGTACCTGATCAGGCTCGTCCGCGGAGCGATCGTCTTCGGCCAGCCTTTCTGGCACTACCCGACCGCGATCGGCGTCGTGGCGGGCTGGGGGCTGCTCGGCCTCGTGCTCGCCCTCAGGTACTTCCGCTGGGAGCCGACCGAGCACGGTTAGTCCCTGGGAGCTCTGGGTAGGACGGCAAACGTGGTCGATCCCCTCATCGCTTTTGCGTCACACGTGCATGACGAGCCCGTAGTCGAAGTCCGGGTCAACTTCGGGATGCTCGCGGGCCGTGAGGCCACGCCGGCCGAGATCGACGATCTCGCCGCCATCCTCCTGAAGGCCGCGCCGCAGGTGTCGATCATCTCGGAGCAGCGGCACGAGATCAGCCGCCACGTTGAAGCCTCGCTCCACCAGGTCCGGATCGAGCTGCAGTACGTGGTCGACGACGACCCCGCCGAGCTCGACTCGCTCGAGCGGGCGCTGGTCGAGGCGGCCGAGCGCTGGGCGGTCGACTGCGCCGCGTCCCGCCACGTCGACGTGTAGAACTGCGCGGGTGGAAGTTCGGGAGGCGCGCGCGTCGGACTGGCCGGCGGTCTCGGCCTTGCTCGCCGAGCTCGGCCGCCCGGACGTGCGCGGACGCGACGACGAGGAGGATCACCGCGGCCGCTTCGAGGACTACCTCGCGCGGACCGACGCGATGGGCCTGGTCGCGGTCGACGACGGTGAGGTCGTCGGGTTCATCGACCTGGAGTTCCGGCAGCGGCTGAACTTCGCCGAGGAGGAGGCGTGGGTTCCCGACCTTGTCGTCGCGGAAGCCTCACGCAGCCGCGGCGCGGGACGCGCGCTGCTGGCGGAGGCGCTGGAGCGTGCCCGCGAGCGCGGCTGCTTCGCGCTCGAGCTCGAGTCGGCCGTCTGGCGCGAGCGAGCGCACGCGTTCTACGTGCGCGAGGGGATGACGCACTCGGGCCACGCTTTCACCAAGCTGTTCGTCGAGATGGAGTGGCCGCCTCCGCCGCGCTGAGACGCTCCAGCAGCCCCTATCGCACCCACATCTGATCGAGCAGCGCGAACAAGACGGGGTTGAACTGGTAGTTGCCCACCCGTTTCGAGACGAAGTTGACGTGCCGGATGCCGAGGAGAGGGACCCACGGCGCCTGTTGCATGACCTTGCGATCGATTTTTGCCCACCGAGGTCCCGACGCTGAAAGGTCGGTGACCTGGAGGGCGATGGCCTTCCGCACGTCCCGGTCGATGCGCGGATCGCAGAACTCGCTCTGGTTGTCGTTCGCCGGACTGTTCGGGACGAACGACTTGCACGTGAGCAACGCGCTGAAGAAGGTCGAGGGAGCGGGGTAGTCGGCGCCCCAGCCCCAGCCGCCGATCTGAACCCTGTTCTTCGAGTCGCTGATATACGCAGCGAACGTATCCAGGTCCTTGAGGAACCGGATGCGGGGGCGGTAGCCGAGGCTCTGAAGAACACCGGCGAGGAGGCGGGCCACGCGAGGTCCGGCGAGGCTGCTCACCTCCCAAACAGTCACCGGCATTCCACGCGTGCCCGACGCGCGGACGAGCTTGCGAGCCTTGGCGAGATCGGGCGCGGTCCAGTTGCCGCGGTCGCTGGGGTCGCGGGTGTACGGACAGAACTTGTGGTAGCCAAGAAAGCCCGGCGGCAGGATCTGGCAGGTGATGCTGTCTGGGTGTTGCCCGAAGAGTTGCACCACTTTTCTCCGATCGACGGCGTAGTTCAGGGCCTGTCGGACGCGGACGTCGTCGAACGGGGCCAATCGCGTGTTCATGAAGAGGAAAATCGTGCTGAGCAGTGGGCTGAAGTGGACGCGGCTGCGATAGCGCGTGAGGATCTCGTTCAGTAGTGCCCTCGGGATCGTGCCGGGCTGATCGATGTCAGCGATGTCGGCGCGGCCCTGAACGACGGCCCTGACCGCAGCGGCCGGGTTCTGCGGTACCTCAAAGACGAGCTTGTGGATGTAGCCCGCCGGTTTCGCAGCGCGTGACCACTCCTGGAAGTGCGGGTTCGGGACGAATTCGAATCGGTCAGGGCCGACGCGATCGACCATGTAGGGGCCCGTGCCCGGCGGGGGATGACGGCGCAGGATGCGGATCGGAGTGCCCGTCGGAACCGCGGCGGCGGCGCGCAACGCAAGCTTGTACAGGAAGTCGGGGTCCGGGCGCGTGAGGTGAAAGGTGACGGTGTTCGTCGGCCTGTCGACCTCGATCCCACGGTGCAGGTCGCACCTGTGCGGCCCGGTCCGGCAGGCAGCGGCGCCGACGATCGTCTCGTAGTAGCCGCCCGTCGATCCGAGGCTGAGGGAGCGCTCGAGCGCGTAGCGGATGTCTTCCGGCTGCACCTCGCGCCCGTTCGAGTAACGGATCCCGGACCGGAGCCGAAACGTGTACGTCAGGCCTCGGTCTGTTGCTACGGGAAGCTGGGTGGCGAGGTCCGGTACGAGCTGAGTGCCCTCGCTGCCTCCAACGCGCCTGAACCCCACCAGGCCGTCGTAGAGCTCGGCGGACGCCGCCGTTGTCGTGTTGCTGACGACAGCCGGGTCGAGCGTCAATTGTCCGTGACCGAGCAGATACGTCAACGTGCCGCCCCGATGCGCCAATCGGGAGGGACCGGATGCGACGTAGACGTTCGACTGCCCGGCGGCGATCGCGGCGGGTGCGCTTCCGACGCGGATGCGAGCCGTCACAGCTCCGTCACCCTCGCCGTCGATGCGCCACACGCTGTCGCCGGACTCGTTTCCCACCCATACGAACCCGCGCTCGTCGACGGCGAGGCTCGTCGGCTCGGGGCCGACGCGCACGAGGCCGATCGGCCGGTATGTGCGCGCGTCGATCTGATCGACCGTGTTGTCGAGGCTGTTTGCCACCCATACGCTCCCGAACGCGGCCGTGACGGCGGTGGGGCCGCTCCCGGCCGGGACCGGCTGAATGACGCGATTCGCCTGCGGGTCGATGGCCGAGACGCTGTTCCCCGACCGGCTCGTCACCCAGACCGTGGGGGGCACGCTGCTGAACGCGACGCCGCTCGGGTCCGCCCCAACCGCGATCGGCTCTCCGACCTTGTCCGTCTGCGCATCGATCCGGACGAGCGTGGCATCGCCCGCGTTCGCCACCCATACGGCGCCCGCTCCATAGGCGAGTGCCGATGGACCGTTCCCGACGTCGATCGTGTCGACCCTCTGGTCAGTCACGGGATCGATTCGCCAGACGGTGCCGTCGAAGTTGTTCGCGACCCATACGGCACCGGGGCTCACGGCGACGGCGCTCGGCGCCTGGCCGACCGGAATCGTGTCGATCGCCTGATGCGTCTCCGCGTCGATCTTCGTGACGGTGTTGCTTCCGCCGTTTGCGACCCAGATGGCGCCCTCGCCGTAGGCGACGGAGGTCGGATGGATCCCTCCGGTCTCGACGGTCGAGCTGAGCTTGGCGCTCGCCGAATCGATCACTCCGACGGCATCGGCGGGAACTGTGGCGGCGCCGGCGCCGCCGGAACCGCCGGCGAACGCGAAGATCGGGATTGCGACCGCCGCCGCGATCACGCCGGCGAGACCGCCCCAGAGGAGCGAGCTTCTGCGGTAGAGGCGCCGTCCTGCGACGGCCTCCTTGGCCGCCTCCGCCAGCTCGCCCTCGCGGCCGGCGAAAGCGGTCTCGGGCTCTGCCGTCCTGAGCGGTGGAAACTCGGTCGGGAGACCCTCGATGTCCAGCTGGTAGAGCCGCTCGGGACGATCGAGATCCTTCAGCTGCTGCTCGCCGAGGTCGCGAAGCGAGACCCCGTCGGGAAGGTCGTCCTCGACGAGCGCCCGCGTCACCTCCGAGACGAGCACCTGCCCCCCGTGACCGGCGTTGCCTATGCGGGCGGCACGGTGAACGGACAACCCGAGGTACTGCTCGCCGGCGAGCTCCGCCTCTCCCGTGTGGATGCCCATGCGGACGAGAAGCGCAGACTCAGGGGGCCAGTCGTACGAATGCAGCCTGCGTTGGGCTCCGACGGCTGCCGAGACGCAATCGGAGGCCGAGCGGAACGCGACGAAGTACGCCTCGCTCTGGCGGTCGATCACCTCCCCACCCGCCTCGGCGATCGCGGCCTCGAGCGCCTCCTTGTGGACCTCCAGGACCTCCGCGTACGGCCGCCTACCGAGCCCCTTCAACAAGCGCGTCGAGCCTTCGACGTCGGTGAAGAGGAAGGTGATTGTCCCGGTCTGAAAGTCAGTCGCCACTTAGGGGTTTCTGGCCGCAGGATCTCTCGCCGGCTGGAGCCTGTCAACACAGCAGGTGCGCGGGCGCGGGACACCAGCAACCGCCAGAAGCTGGGCTATCGTGATTCCGTCGGCCCCCGTAGCTCAGTGGAAGAGCAGCGGTTTCCTAAACCGCGTGCGCAAGTTCGATTCTTGCCGGGGGCATCCGCTTGACTAAGCCGAATCGCGCATGGTTGAGCCATGAGCGGCCGAACCTTGTAGCACGAACGTTCGTCCGCTCAAGACCGCTCAAAACCGCCCGAAAGAGGTGCTCACTGGCGCGCGACTGGCGCGCCAGCGCAGCTTCGTCAATTTCCAGGAGCTCCTGACATACCTGCTTGTAATCTTTCCCGCAAGGTGGTACAAGCAGAGGCCTTTCGGGCAATGGTGCACGCGGAAAGGGAGGGAGCATGAGGGGGGTCTATACGAAACGTTTTGCGGGTGCTGCCGCAGCGGGGCTGATCGTTGCCGCGGTAGCCGCAGTCGGAGGCATGGCTGCAAGCGGACCCGACGACGGTTCGACCGCAGGCCCGGTGCCGCCGGCCGTCTCGACCGCGCCTGAGCTGCTGCCGTCGACCGATTTTCGAACGACGAACCCGTCGGCCGCCGACGTGGCGGCAGCGAAGTCGATCGCGAGTTCGGAGGGCAGCGTGAGGGTGATCGTCGGGCTGCGGGTGCGGTTCACGCCCGAGGGTTTGCTCTCACCTGCTGCGGCGGCCGAGCAGGTCGCTGCGATTGCGACAGCGCGCCAGGAGCTGCTTGCGGCGTTGCCGGCCAGCGGGGTGAAGGTGAACAGCACCTACGACCACGTGCCTTATGTCGCGCTGAGCCTGTCGCAAGGTGCGCTCAACGCGCTGCTGGCGAGCGGCAGGGCCGCGTCGCTACAGGTCGACGAGGTCGCGAGTCCACTCGACTCGGTGAGCACGCCGATCGTCGAGGGCGAGGCGGAGAAGACGCTGGGGAGAACCGGGTCCGGCAGGGTGATCGCCATCCTCGACACGGCAGCCCGTGTGGCCGTAGCGACCGGCGAAAGCGGCGCGCACGCTCCGCGATAGCCGCCCTCAGCGTGCGCGAACCACGTGGTAGTCCTGTGTTGGCTGCGGAAACACAAGTCAGCAGGACAAGGTCGAGCGTCAGTAGTTAGGCAACTGGCGCTGCAGTGGGGCCTCAGCCGCGCCGTGCTATCGCCGCGAAGTTCGAGGCTAGAGTCGCGCAGGTTTCATCAATTTCAGCGCTCCTGACCTACTTGTAATTTCTCCCGCAAGGTGGTACAAGCAGACGCCTTGCGGGCAATCGTGCACGCGGAAAGGGAGGGAGCATGAGGAAGATCCACACGAAACGTTTTGCGAGTGCTGCCGCAGCGGGGCTGATCGTTGCCGCGGTAGCCGCAGTCGGAGGCATGGCTGCAGGCGGGCCCGACGACGGTTCGACCGCAGGCCCTGCGCCGCCGGCCGTCTCGACCGCGCCTGAGCAGCTGCCGTCGACCGATTTTCGAACGACGAACCCGTCCGCCGCCGACATGGCGGCAGCGCAGTCGATCGCGAGGGCGGACGGCAGCGTGAGGGTGATCGTCGGGCTGCGGGTGCGGTTCACGCCCGAGGGTGTGCTGTCGGCTCCTGCGGCGGCCGATCAGGTCGCCTCGATTGCGACAGCCCGGCAGGAGCTGGTTGCGGCCTTGCCGGCCAGCGGGGCGAAGGTGAACAGGACCTACGAACACGTGCCCTATGTCGCGCTGAGCCTGTCGCAGGGTGCGCTCAACGGGCTGCTGGCGAGCGGCAGGGCCGCGTCGCTACAGGTCGACGAGCTTGCGAGTCCACTCGACTCGGTGAGCACGCCGCTCGTCGAAGGCGAGGAGGCGAAGACGCTCGGCCGCACCGGTTCCGGCAGAGTCATCGCCATCCTCGACACGGGTGTGGACAAGACCCATCCCTTCCTTGCCGGCAAGGTCGTCTCCGAGGCCTGCTACTCGGGGAACAGCAACTGTCCGAACGGATCGACGAGCCAGATCGGTTCCGGTGCAGGAGTGCCGTGCACGTACGCCGTGAGCGGATGTAGGCATGCGACGCACGTGGCGGGAATCGCAGCAGGCAAGCGCTACGCGGCCATGCCCGCGCCGCAGTACGACGGCGTCGCCCCGGACGCGAAGCTGATCTCCATCCAGGTGTTCTCGAGGTTCACGGGCGCGAACTGCGGCGGCGGCGAGGATCCCTGCGCTCTCTCGTACACGAGCGACCAGATCGCGGGCCTCGACCGCGTGTACGCGCTCCGCACCACGTACTCGATCGCATCGGTGAACATGAGCCTGGGCGGAAGCAAGTCGACCACCGACTGCGACACCGACTCACGCAAGGCGTCCATCGACAACCTGCGTTCGGCCAACATCGCCACGGCGATCGCGTCCGGGAACGACGGCTTCACGGACGGTGTGTCCTTCCCGGCCTGCATCTCGACCGCCATCACCGTCGGCTCGACCACCACCAGCGACGTCGTCTCGTCGTTCTCGAACTCGTCGCCCCTGGTCGAGCTGCTGGCACCGGGATCGAGCATCTCCTCTTCCGTCCCCGGCGGCGGCTTCGCGATCTTCAGCGGAACGTCGATGGCGACACCGCACGTCGCAGGCGCGTGGGCGGTGCTGAAGCAGATCACCCCGACCGCGACCGTCCCCACTGTGCTTTCGGCGCTCCAGGCGACCGGCAAGCCCATCACCGATTCACGCAACGGCGTCGTCAAACCGCGGATCCGTGTTCTGTCCGGCAGCGTGCGGCTCGCGGACACCGGGTTCCGCTTCTACGCCGCGTTCTCGCCGACCGCGGGCCTCGACGTCGCCTCGAACGGCATCGGGCTGGCGACCCGCACAGGCGGTCCGGCCTCCGGGACGATCGCGATCAGCGGCATCCCCGCGGGATCGAGCGTGGTGTTGGCAAGGCTCGTGTGGATGACCATCGGCGGACCCGATGCATCGGTCGTGTTCAAGGGCACGGCCACCGGCGGCACCCTGATCGGTGCCTCCCGTGACACGGCCTGGAACATCAACCAGGGCAATCCGAACCGCACGTACTACCGCGACATCGCCGCTTCCGTCGTGCCCGGGAACGGGAACTACTCGATCAGCGGCGTCGGTGGTGTCGGTGGGGCAGACGGACAGGGCGCGTGGCTCCTCGTGTACTACACGAACCCGGCCGTATCGCAGGTCGGCCGCGTGTACACGAAGCTGGGCGCGCTCGGCATGTGCACGTTCGGCGGCACGATGACGCATTCGTTCAGCGGGATCAGCGTCCCGAGCGCTCCGTCCAAGGTGCGCCTGCACGTCGGCATGGCCGACGGTCAGGACTTCACGGAGGATCCGATGAAGCTCGGCGCGACGGCTGTGACCGGTGCCGACGCCTTCTACGGTGGGCTCGGGACATTCGCGGATGCGTACAGCCTCTACCTCTCTCCGGTTCACCTGCCGGCCGGGACGACCTCGATCTCGAACAGCCTGAAGATCGGAACCGACTGCCTCGCGTGGCCGTATTCCGTTCTGACCTACCGCTCGGCCAGCTAACGCGGGCGGAGGAGCAGTAACCGACGGAGGGCCGGCACGAGCCGGCCCTCCGTCTTGACGAGGCACAAGCGCTTGCCAGCGCAGGCTTGACATGCGCCTCGAACTACGCCTCGAAGTCGGCCTGCGAATCCCACCAGCTCTCGAACTCCTGCTTGACCGCGAACGTGCCGTGGTCGGTCTCGAGCCGGCGGATCTCGCCGAGCTCACCTCGCGCCACCGCGTCACTCAGCGAGATGGCGCGCCCGAGCCCAAACGCATCTGCGAGGGTCTGAGCGCGCATCGCCCAACGTGCCGCATTTGTTGACCCAAAGGCGACGGTCACCCCGAAGGACCTTGTGCCATCCTCCGACCCGGACGCAAAGTCGTGAGAACGAGCGCTGGCGACGGCGACTCCGGATCAACCCAAGTCGCTCCAGGCACGTGGACGATCCGAGAGGAAGCAGCGGCAGGGACGACTCTGTCCGACTACACGAGCTCGATCTCCTGTACGCGGAACAGCAACCCCGGCCCAACCGGGACCGGCGCCAGCCTGCAGGTGAGGCTCTCACCGGCCGACGTGCTCGTCCGCACCCTGCCGCACACTCGCTAAACGTCCCGCGGCATACAATCGCCAACCCGAAGGCTGGGGCTGCGAGCGTAGCCGCTAGCGTTCGACAGCCTTCTGGCGTCACTGGCGCGACACCTGGCGCATGAGCGCCGCCGAAACCACATCTTCGCTGCAACTCGTGCCATTGGCTCGCGGTTTCCTAAACCGCGTGCGCAAGTTCGATTCTTGCCGGGGGCATCTGGCTTGTCGAAACGAAAGCGGAGGGACCCTCCCAATGACCGCGACAATTTGTCCAGCCTCAGACGATGCGCTCTCGGTCAGCCGCTAGCGAGAGCGCGAGTACCGCAGCGACGCTGTCGCCTTCGAGTTGAAGCGGAGTCCAGGTGTCGCCGCGGTCGCGGCTCTCCCAGAGTTGGCCGTCGGCGAGGCCGGCGAAGAGGCGACCGTCGGTGGCGAGGAGTGCGTAGGGCATCGCCGGCAGCGGGTCCGGGAGCCCGCCCGCGAGCGACTGCCAGGGTTGGCCGTCGCGCCGCCGGTAGATGCGCGCCTGCGGGATCGCGGCGACCGTGGGCAGCCAACGGGCCGGTGCTCGCCGAGACGTACCAGCAGTCGGCGTCGTCGGGATCGACCGTGACCGACCAGGCGTAGTGGCGATCGCGGCCCTCGTCGACCCGCTGCCAGGTCTCGCCCGCGTCGGTGCTCAAAGCGGTGCCGCCACCGCCGGCCTCATATGCGCGTCCCGGTGTGTGTGGGTGCCAAGCGAGCGAGTGCACGTCGGGCTGCGCGCCGGGACGATGGTCCTGCCAGCTCTGCCCACCGTCGGTCGAGCGCATCAGCCCGCCGAGCTCGATCCCGACCAAGAGCAGGTCGGAGTCGAGCGGGCTGGGCGCGATCCAGCGCACGTGCGACGTCCACGGCCGCGGCGGGAAACTCCAGCTCGGCCGCGACGGCAGCTCGAGCAGCGCCTCGAGCTCGCGCCAGCTCTCGCCCCGGTCCTCGCTTCGGAACAGCCGGCTCGGCTCGGTGCCCGCATACACCGCCCCATCGGCAGCGCTCACTGCGAGCGAGAAGACCCCGGGCTCGGGCAGTCCGCACTCGACCCAGCTTCGGCCGCCGTCGACGCTACGGCACACACCGCCCTTGCGCAGACCGGCATAGACGGTGTCGGGGTCGGCCGAGTCGACGGCGAGGCACTGCGCCCCGCTTCCTGACAGCGCCAGCTCGACCGTCCACGCGTCGCCCGCCTCGTCGAGCCGAACGATCCCGTCCCCGGTAGCGGCGTAGAGGCGCGCCATCAGCACAGCCTACGGCTACGGCACCCAGGTCTCCACCAGCGGCGTCACCTGCAGCTCGTGTGTCGCCGCGCGCGGTCCCTGCTCGGCGAGGAACACGACTGCGTCGGCCACCTGCCGCGGGTCGGCCAGCGCCGCGGGATCGACTCCCGGCCGGCCGCCGCCGGCGTACGGCTCGATGCCCGCGTCAACGATCAGCAGCGCCACGTGGATGCCGCGGTCGCGCAGCTCGAGCGCCGCCGCCTGCGTGATCGCGCGCACGCCGAACGCGCCGGCCGCCCAGAGCCCGCGGCCGTGCAGGCTTTCATTTGACGGGGACGACGGGATTCGAACCCGCGGTTCACCCCCATCGAGGTCAGGCTGAAGCAGTGCCCGAATGGCAACCGCTTACGGAGATTCCGATACAACGGGTGGGATGTCCTCGTCAGATGGTTTGGCCGGCTCGGATTCGCCGCGCTCGTGGCGGGGTGTCCTCGACGCCTACGCGGAGCCCCGGCTCGGTCGGAGCGTGCTCGACCTCGCGACCTCGGTGGTCCCGTATCTCGCGTTGCTCGTCGCGATGACGGTTGCGCTGCGCGTCTCGGTGTTGTTGTCGCTCGTGCTCGTCTTGCCTACCTCGGCGTTTCTGCTCCGCACGTTCATCGTGTTCCACGACTGCACGCATGGCTCGTTCATGCGCTCGCGGCGCGCGAATGACATGTTGGGTGCCGTGTTGGGCTTGCTCGTGTGGCTGCCGTACCGCGGCTGGCAGCACGAGCATGCGGTGCACCATGCGACCGCAGGTGACCTCGACCGGCGTGGAGTGGGCGACGTCGCGACGCTGACGGTCACCGAGTACCGGGCGCTTCCTGCGCGGCGGCAGTTCTCGTACCGGCTCGTCCGCAACCCGCTCGTCATGTTCGGCCTCGGTTGGCTCCTCGTGTTCATGCTGAAGCCGCGCTTCGTGCCCCGCGGGGCACGGCGGCGCGTTCGTAACAGCGTGCTGGCGACGAACCTCATGCTCGCACTGATCGTCGCCGCGCTCTGCCTGACCGTCGGCTGGCGCGTCTATCTGCTCGTGCAGGGGCCCGTGTTCGTCGTCAGCGGCGCAGTCGGGATCTGGCTGTTCTATGTGCAGCACCAGTTCGAAGACACCTACTGGCAGACGCACACCGACTGGCGCTACGACCACGCCGCGCTCGCGGGAAGCTCGTATCTGAAGCTGCCGGGCGTGCTGCGGTTCTTCACCGGCAACATCGGCTTCCACCACGTGCATCACCTGAGCGTCGGGATCCCGAACTACAACCTGCAAGCCGCGCACCAGGGAACCGACCGTCTCCAGGCGGTGCCGCAACTCACGCTGCTGCAAGGGCTGCGCGCGACGAGGTTGAAGCTGTGGGACGAGCGGCGAGGCCGGCTCGTGACGTTCCGCGAGGCGCGGGCCTAACCAGCGGCGCGGACTGCGTTTTCGCGGCTCAGGCGGTGGTGCAGCCGGGATAGAGCCTGTGGCGTAGCGTACGAACCTCCACCTTCGCCTTCCACGAATGAAACACCTCCGACCACTCGGCCGCTGATCCATTTGAAGTGGCTAGCGAATAGTTGCGACCTACTCACTCGCCACGTCCGTCGTGAGCGGATAGCCGAGATGATCGGGATTCGGAAGGGCAGGACGAGCTCGGCCGGACTCGCCGCCGCCCGATTGCGAACCGCTACTGGTCCACGAAGACCGCGGTCGTGCGTCCGGGGACGAAGAACGTCCCGTTGCCGGACGAGAACCTCGACTCGGTGACGATCTCATCGTCGGATGTCCGCTGCACCTTGGTCAGCTTGAAATGCCGGCCACGGGTATCGTCGAGCTTGAGCGCCTCGCCCTCGTCATTTGCGTTGAAGAAGACGATGATCTCTTCGGCATTTGGGTCAAGATCGGGCGCGAGGCGGTCCGAGAGCCGCATCACGATCAGTCCCGGGACCTGACTCGGGCCTCCGTTCGCGAACGACAGCCGTGCATCGACCTGAGCCGCCGTGCGCAGGCGGAACAAGGGAGAGCTCTTGCGGATCTGAAGGAGGTCGCGGAAGCGCCGCAGTGAGCGGAGAATGTCGTTCGACGTCGGGCGAAGGGCGGGGTTCGCGAGCAAGGGCTGCATGAACGGCCACTTGCTCTGGTTGCCGCTCGCGGGCGGCAGTCCCACGCCCCAGTTGTTCGACGAGTAGGTGAAGTCAAGGCGGTTGAACCAGTCGCCCGAGTCGTAGGAGTTGCTGTCGAGAGACTTCGAGCGAAGAATCTCGCTCCCGGCGTGGACGAAGGGGACGCCCTCTCCCAAGAGGACAAGCGACAAACCGACGACCTGCATCCGCACGCGGTCGGCCATCGTCGTCGCAACCGGCGCCTTCAGCTGGATCGCGTCGAACAGCGTCTCGTTGTCGTGCGCGTCCACGTAGTTGATCAGCTCCTGCGGATCGGCGGTGTAGCCGGCCTGCTGGTCGTGATAGGCCACTTGATCTGCGCGCACGAGGTTCCCTGAGCGGTCGACGAAGCTGAAGTCCTTGAGGCCGCCGGCGAGACCGACCTTGACCCAGTCGGTGCGCTCGAGGAGGTCGGTGCGCGAATCGCTCCCGGGCATGCCGTTCGGGTCGTAGCCCAGCCCGGTCACGAAGCCCTGCACTCGAGGATCGTCGAACGGTCCGCCTCCGCGTGCCCCGTCGCGCAGGCGGTCGTTGAACGTCCCGATGCCCGTACCGGCCATGTTCACCTGGCGCGCCTGCTCGAACTGCGCGTCGTTCGCGACCTCACCGAAGTTCCAGCCCTCGCCGTAGAGGTAGATCGACTTTCCGTCCACGCCGTCCTTTGCGAGCGTGAGGTCGTCGAGTGCGTGGCGAACGGCGAGCAGGTTCGCCTTTGGGTGGTGGCCCATGATGTCGAAGCGGAACCCGTCGACCTTGTAGTACTTCGCCCAGGTCACGACGGAGTCGACGACCAGCTTGCCCATCATCGCGTGCTCGGGCGCGGTGTTCTCGCAGCACGTCGAGTGCTCGACGCTGCCGTTGGCGTCGAGGCGGTGGTAGTAGCCGGGGACGGTCCGGTCGAGCACCGACTTGTCGCTTTGGCCGGACGCGTTGGTGTGGTTGTAGACGACGTCCATCACCGTGCGCAGGCCGATGTTGTTCAGCGACTGGACCATCTGTCGGAACTCGACGTTGCGGGCGCTCCCCTCTGGATTCGTCGCATAGCTGCCCTCGGGGACGGTGTAGTGCCACGGGTCGTAGCCCCAGTTGAACCCGTCGCTCCCCGCGACCGACATCACGCACGACTGCTGACTTTCGGAGTCGGGGGGGAAGCTCGACAAGTTGCACGGCGGCTGCTGCCAGCTCGACTTGTCCTCGTCGATGGTGGCGAAGTCGAACGCCGGGAGCAGATGGACGTGCGTGAGTCCGGCACTCGCAAGCGACTTCAGGTGCTTCATCCCGTTCGACGACGCGACCGTGAACGCCTTGTAGGTGCCGCGCAGGCCAGCGGGGACGGTCATGTCGTTCGCCGAGAAGTCGCGGATGTGCAGCTCGTACAGGACGATGTCCTCGGGCGCGGCGAGCGGCGGCTTGACCAGCGAGCTCCACCCCGCGGGCGCCAGCGCGGGGTCGGCGAGGTCAACGATCTGGCTCCGCTGCGAGTTCGTCGACAGCGAGAGCGAGTACGGGTCTGTGACGAGGTTCGTCTCAACCTTCATCGTCGCCGGCTGCCACACCTCGACCTCGTAGAGGTAGTAGCGACCCTTCCACGCCGGCGTGCCGACGACGCTCCAGACGCCCGTTGCGTCGTCGCGGGTCATTGGGACGGTGTCGTACGCGGCCGCGGTCGAGCTGTCGTACAGGCGGACCCTCACGGAGTGAGCCGTCGGCGCCCACACGCGGAGCGTCGGAACGCCGCCGCTGAACGTCGGCCCAAGCCGCGCATCGTTTGCATACAGGTCGTCGAGCACGCCTGGGATCTGCACGCCGGTGGCTGTGACGAGGTTGCCGTCAGCATCGTCGGCCGACACGGCCAACTGGCCCCGCAGCGCAGCGGGAACGCGCGCGAGGTCGGACGAGCCGATCCCGAACGCGGGCAGAGCGGACAGGTGTGGGTACTTCGCCTTCAGCGCCGGGCTCAGCTCCTCCGGCGTGAGGTCGATCGTCTCGCCCCCAGTAATGCCGTTTGCGTCCGCGGTGAGGCCGCCGTCGCTCGCGTAGTGGAGGTGGTACGTCGCCCCTGGGCCGACGGAGCCGGGATCCCAGACGAGCGTGTCGCGCGTCAGCCAGTGCGCCTTCTCGCGCTTGAGGTTGACGTCGGCGCTTCGCCCCTGCGAGATCGTCAGGACGTGCGACTGCGAGTCGTAGGAGAAGACGACCGGCATGCCGCCGGGGGCGACGGTGAACGGGATGTTCGCGCCGTTCTGGATGCCGCCGTCGCCGTAGTTCACGTCCCAGCTCTCGTTGATCGCGGCCTTGGCCTCATAGTCGCCGGGCGGGATCGCAGCGGTGGAAAACCGGTAGATCCCGTCGCCGTCCGGATCCTCGAGCCACGAGCGCAGGCAGTCCGGCTGCCAGTCGCCCGGACACCCGATCTCGCTCTGATAGCTGCCCGGCGCCGTCGCGATCACGGAGTTGTGGTTGTCCGTGATCCAGTGCGTGGCGTGGTCGTAGTAGAACTTGACGGCCGTCGGCGCGGCGAGCGAGAGCCCAATATTTGGCCCATTCAGCTGCGCGTTCGCCCCGTAGTTCACGTCCCAGGTGCCGTTCAGCGCGGCCTTGTACTCCCAGTCGCCCGCGGGAACGTTGAACGTGCCCTGCCAGACACGGTCGCTCGCGTCGAACGACAGCTGGGTGGCGGGGCAGTCGGGCTGCCAGTCGCTCGGGCACCCGAGCTCGTCGCCAAAGCTGCCGGGAATCCCGACGGAGTTCGGCTGCGGCGGCGCCGACTGCGACACCGTCAGCACGTGCGTTGACGAGTCGTAGCGGAACAGAACCGGATCGCCGCCCGGCGCGACCGTGAACGGGATGTTCGGGCCGTTCTGGACGCCGCCGGCACCGTAGTTCACATCCCAGCTCTCGTTGATCGCGGCCTTCACCTCGTAGTCACCCGGCGGGATCGCGCTCGTCCTGAACTCGTAGATTCCGTCGCCGTCGGGATCTTCCAGCCAGGAGCGCAGGCAGTCCGGCTGCCAGTCGCCCGGACATCCAAGCTCGCTCTGGTAGCTGCCCGGCGCCGTCGCGATCACGGAGCTGTGGTTGTCGGTGATCCAGTGCGTGGCGTGGTCGTAGTAGAACTTGACGCTCGTTGGGTTGTTCAGCGTGAGCGCGATGTTGGCGCCGTCCTGCTGCGCGTGCGCGCCGTAGTTCTCGTCCCACGAGCCGTTCAGCGCGGCCTTGTACTCCCAGCTCCCGGCCGGAACGTCAAAGGCGCCCTGCCAAACGCCGTCCTCCGCGTCAAAGGCAAGCTGCGTCACGCTGCAATCCGGCTGCCAGTCGCCTGGACAACCGAGCTCGTCGCCGAAGCTGCCGGGCAGGCCGACCGACGCCGGAGCAGGCGTGTGCGACCCGCCCGCAACCGGAACGAGTACCAGCACGCAGAGGCACGCGACCGCGAACAGAGACCGCTTCAGAATCGACGCTCCCCCCGAGCGAAACACTCGCGCATCTTCCTTCGCCCACGGCCTGCTGTCAATGTCGTGTCCTCGAAACGGCGTCTTTAGCAAGCTAGAGCCACCTCCGGCAACCCTGCCGACTGGGACTTTGAACCGGTTGGAGGCTAAGCGTTGGCGTTCACAGGCGTACGATCATGGCGTCGTGACATCGGCCGATCTTCCCTTCGGAACGGTCACCTTCCTCTTCACCGACATTGATGGCTCGACGCGGCTGGCGCGGATGCTCGGGGATCAGTGGGTCGACGCCACGACATCTGCGTTAACTGGCGCGGGCACTGGCGCAAACGGGCCACCGGAACCATCTTTTCCCTGCAAATAGCAAGGTTGGAAGGCCACGAGTATTCGCGGCATGCCTCGCATACGTGACCTGCATGGCAATGCGACCATCAGGCGCGCGCCAAGACACTCAGCACTGGAAGCGTCCGGTCGCGGTACCCCTGCTGCCACTGATTCCGCGCACGACGAACGTGCCGCCTCTCGCCGTTCCGTTGAAGGAAACGCCACGACCACCCCAGCGCTTTCCGTTCGCGTACGCGATCACCCCGCCCCCGGTCGGCTTCGACAGCTTGCCCGAGATCGTCAAGCCAAAATACGCCTGGCCCTTGTTCGTCCTGGTGTTCTGTGTCCGTACGCCGAGGCCGACCGAGAGCAGCGGCCCGCTCTTCAAAGTCTGATGCCTGCACTTGCCATGCCTGAACGTGACTCCAGCAAAGACGCTGAGACGGGCTGTAGCGGGTCCGCAATAGTGGACGGCGCGATTGATCAGCCGGGTCTTGCACGACGCGGTGCCGCCGGCGTCAGCGCTTGTTGTGATCGCGCTGACGCTCACGAGAGCAACCGCGGCAGCCACGGTCGCCCCGGCCGCGAGTGTGGCTGAGGAACGTCGGGTCATGGCGCCTTTCTTTTGAATGGTCGGCATATCGGCTGCGACTCTAGCGAGCAACTCGAGCGCGTACGCGCGCAGGGCGGACGAGCTCGGTCGCAGTTACCCGGGATAGTCGGTTGCGCGGAAGCATCCGTGGACGTGGTCGTTGACCACGCCGACGTTCTGCATGAACGCGTACACGCTCGTCGGTCCGACGAAGCGGTACCCCTGCGACTTCAACTGCTTCGCGAACGCCTCCGCCTGCGGGGTCGACTTGGGTAGGTCGGCAGCGGACCGCGGTGCCCGCTTGCGGGTGATCTCGTAGGACTTCGCGAGCGCCACGAGGCTCGGCGACGCGGACATCATCGCGCGGGCGTTGTCGACAGTCGCCTGGATCTTGCCGCGGTTGCGGATGATCGAGGCGTCCTGTACCAGCCGGTCGACGTCGCGCGCGGTCATGCGCGGCAACCTTGGCGACGTCGAAGCCGCGGAATGCCTTCCGGAACGCGTCTCGCTTCCCGAACACGATCGACCAGCTCAGCCCGACCTCGAACACGCCGAGGGTGAGCGCCTCGAACATCGCGGACTCGTCGTAGGTGCGGGTGCCCCAGACCTCGTCGTGGTAGCGGCCGAAGGCGGTATCGCCGGCGCCGGCCCAGGCGCAGCGTGGCTTCCCGTCGTGCCCGATGATCACGTCGCTGCTCATCCCCAGTCCGCGTCGAGACTGTCACGACGCCGCGCCCGCGGCATCGCACGATCAGGCGATCTCGTAGTCGCGCGCAAGCCGCGCCAGCTCGACGCGCGAGGTGATGCCGAGCTTCGCGAACACGTGGCGGAGATGGCTGTTGACGGTGTGCGGCGAGACGAAGAGGCGTTCGGCGACCTCTCGATTCGTCAGCCCTTCGGCGACGAGGCGCGCGACGGCGAGCTCCGACGTCGTCAGCGCCGCCCAACCGTTCGTCTCGGGTTCGGCGGCGACCAGGCGCCGCCGCACGCCGAGCTCGCGGAGGCGGCTGCGGACGCGGCGGGCGTCCCAGGTCGCGCCGAGCTCCGTGTAGAGGGCGAGGGTACGGCCGAGAGCGTCGATGGCGGCTTCGCGGTCGGTCGCGATCAGCTCGACGCCCAAGTCTTCGAGTGCGGCTGCCAGCTCGAGTCGCCGCGGCGTGCGCTCGAAGAGATCGACCGCCTCGCGGAGATCCGTGGCGCTTCGCTCGAGCAGACCGCGGACATGGGCCGCGGTTGCCGCGATCGAGGCGACGCCGGGGTTCAGCTCCGCTCGCCGTCGGCTGTTGGAGAGCGCAAGCTGCGCGAGCTCGTCGTCGTGTGTGGCGAGTCCGATGCGCGCGAGCAGCACCTCGTCGGCGATGTCGAGCGGGAACCGCGGGAGGATCGCTCGGCCGTCCGGTTCGGTCGGAGCGCGGAGCCAGCCTCGTGCCGCTTCGGCGTCGCCTTCGGCCATCGCGAAGAGCGCGAGCAGCCAGCCTGCGTGGCGCCGCACCGCGGGTGTGCCCCGTTCGAGCATGACCTCGGCGATGTCGGCGAGCCGGCGAGCCTGGCGCGTGTCGCCGGTGTGGATCGCCAGTCGTCCGAGCGCGACGATGCCGGCGGCGTCGAGCACGGCGGCCGCGTGTGTTCCGTCTTCGAGCGCGTAGCGTCCCTCGAGCACCGCGAGCGCCTCGGTGAGCCGCCCGGTCCGGAGCAGCATGCGGCCGTGCCAGGTCTCGAACATCTGGTAGGCCCAGCCTTGCCGGTCGCGCTGCGCGGCGGCGAGGCCGTCGGCTGCGATCGCGAGCGCCTCGTCGTCGCGGTCGGTGACGCTCAGCAGCTCGCCGTGCCACATGTGCGCGAGCCGGAGGCGCTGGTCGTCGCCGGCGAAGATCCCGTCGCGGTAGGCGGAGGTGATCAGTTCGAGCGACGGGTCGAATCGGTCGTCGGTGTACTCGAGCGCGCTCTCGGCGACCCGGAGCGTGAACGACGCGCGAGCATCGTCGGCCGACGCGACAGCGGCTCGCGCCTCCTCGAGCATCGCGCGCGCCTCGTCCACGCGACCGGCGGTGACGAGGTTGTGGAAGAGGCAGGCGAGGTGGCGGGCGCGGAGCGTCTGCGAGAGGTCGGGGAGGCTCAGGGCCAGTCGCCCTGCGCTGATCCGGATCTCCGGCGAGATCGCGAACATCCCGGCGATGCTGAGGCGGACTTCTGCCTCCTGGGTCGCCGGCAGTGTCTCGCGGAGCGCCCGGTCGGCGAACGCGATCGCTTCCTCGCTGTTGCCCGCGATGTGCAGCGCGATCGCCGTCGTGCCGACGATCTCCCCCCGTCGCGGGTGGTGAGCCGGTGCGATCTCGAGTGCGCGCTGGCCGAACGTCGCGGCGGTATCGGGGTCGGTCGTGACCAGCGCCTCCGCGGCCTCGAGCAGGGTGTCGATTGCCACCTCGTCTCCCGGCTCGGCGCTCGCGGCGAGCTGCACCGCGACTTCGACCGGCAATGCGCCGGCTTCGAGCAGGACGCCGGCCGCCTGGCGATCGAGCGCACGGCGGGCAGTTACCGGCACGCTGGCCCGGACTGCCTCACGTGTGATGTCGTGCCAGAAGGCGAGCTTCTCGTCGCGCTCGACGAGCAGGTTCGCCTCGAGGAGCTCACCGACCGGCGCCAGTAGATCCGACGCGGGCCGCCCCAGCGTCCGCGCCAGCTCGTCGAAGGAGAACGTGCGACCGAGCGAGGCCGCGACGGTCACGGCGTCGCTCGCCTCGTCGGAGAGCCGGCCGAGCCGCTCGCGCATCTTCTGTTGCACGCGCCGGGGCAGCTGGTTGTCGATCAGCTCGGCGCGGCCGTCGACGAAACGGATCCGGTTCTCCTCTTGCAGTCCGAGCAGGGTCTCGACGACGAGAAACGGATTACCGTCGGCCTCCGTCAACTGCTCGAGAATCGACTGATCGGGCTGCGCGGCGAGCACGTCCGTCGCGAGCTGCGCGATCGCGTTCTCATCGAGCGGCCCGAGGACGATCGTGCGCGCGCCATTCTGTCTCAGCTTTTCGAGTGCGTGCGACGAGCGGTGTCGATTCGCGCGGGGGGCGAAGGGCGATGACCCACGCGATCGGCAGTCCCACGAGTCGCATCGGCAGCGTGCGAATCGCTGCTGCCGTTCCGCCGTCCGCCCAGTGCGCGTCGTCGATGGAGATCAGGAGCGGCGACTCGAGGGCTGCGCGCTCGAGCAGCTGCTGCAGGTCTCTCAGCAGCCAGAACCGTTGCTCGGGCTGCGCATGGAGAGCGTCGAGCCCGCCGTCGTCGAGCAGCGGCTCGGGCCCGTCGAACAGCGCTGCCAGCAGCACCGCGAGCTCGACGACGGTCTCGCTCGGATCGGCTGCGCTGCTACCGACTCTGATGCCGAGGCTGCGGGCGATCGTCGAGACCTCTGCGAGCAGGCGGCTCTTTCCCATACCGGCGGCGCCCTCGACGATGAGCACCGCTTCGGCGCCGTCGGAGAGGCGTTCGAGCTCGGCCCGAATCAGCGCGAGTTCCGCGTCGCGCCCGTGGAACTCCCGCGCGGGGCTCGTCGACATCGCTCCTCGAGGCGAGCATATCCCAGCGCGCCCGGCGCGCTTTCAAATCGCACGACCGTGTGATGCGCGCCGGCGCCTCGCCAGGCGACACTCGCTCTTCCACAACTCCGAAGAAGGGAGTCGAAAATGAACGGACGACCGAACATCGTTCTCGTCCACGGCGCCTGGGCCGACGGATCCTGCTGGAGCGGCGTCATCGAGCGCCTCCAGGCGGAGGGCTTCCAGGTGCGAGCGCCGCAGTTCCCGCTGAGCTCGCTCGCCGACGACGTCACGCGGCTGCGCCAGGTGCTCGAGTTCCAGGACGGCCCCACGATCGTCGT